>NZ_JBITDE010000032.1:0-1173 GCF_044453945.1 Kribbella sp. NPDC051587 | reverse complement strand
GTGTGACAAGCCCTCGGCCTATTAGTACCAGTCAGCTACACACTTTACAGTGCTTCCACTTCTGGCCTATCAACCCAGTGGTCTACTGGGGGCCTTACCCGGTTAACCCGGTGGGAGACCTCATCTTGAAGCGTGCTTCCCGCTTAGATGCTTTCAGCGGTTATCACTCCCGAACGTAGCCAACCAGCCGTGCTCCTGGCGGAACAACTGGCACACCAGAGGTTCGTCCACCCCGGTCCTCTCGTACTAGGGGCAGCCCTTCTCAAGTCTCCTGCGCGCGCAGCGGATAGGGACCGAACTGTCTCACGACGTTCTAAACCCAGCTCGCGTGCCGCTTTAATGGGCGAACAGCCCAACCCTTGGGACCTACTCCAGCCCCAGGATGCGACGAGCCGACATCGAGGTGCCAAACCATCCCGTCGATATGGACTCTTGGGGAAGATCAGCCTGTTATCCCCGGGGTACCTTTTATCCGTTGAGCGACGGTGCTCCCACATGCCACCGCCGGATCACTAGTTCCGACTTTCGTCCCTGCTCGACATGTCTGTCTCACAGTCAAGCTCCCTTGTGCACTTACACTCGACACCTGATTGCCAACCAGGCTGAGGGAACCTTTGAGCGCCTCCGTTACCTTTTAGGAGGCGACCGCCCCAGTCAAACTACCCACCAGGCACTGTCCCTGATCCGGATAACGGACCAAAGTTAGACAGCCAGAACAACCAGAGTGGTATTTCAACGATGACTCCACCCGAACTGGCGTCCGAGCTTCACAGTCTCCCACCTATCCTACACAAGTTGTACCGACCACCAATACCAAGTTGTAGTAAAGGTCCCGGGGTCTTTCCGTCCTGCTGCGCGTAACGAGCATCTTTACTCGTAATGCAATTTCGCCGAGTCCACGGTTGAGACAGCGCCCAAGTCGTTACGCCATTCGTGCAGGTCGGAACTTACCCGACAAGGAATTTCGCTACCTTAGGATGGTTATAGTTACCACCGCCGTTTACTGGCGCTTAAGTTCAAAGCTTCGCCGGCCTAAGCCAGCTAACCTGTCCCCTTAACGTTCCAGCACCGGGCAGGCGTCAGTCCGTATACATCGAATTACTTCTTCGCACGGACCTGTGTTTTTAGTAAACAGTCGCTTGGGCCTGGTCTCTGCGGCCATCAACGCTTCCA
>NZ_JBITDE010000031.1:0-1181 GCF_044453945.1 Kribbella sp. NPDC051587 | reverse complement strand
TTGTTGGTGACTTCATAGGAGCCTGTGCCAGCAGGCACCCATCACTGTTCTGTCCCGCTCGCCTCGGCTGGTGCGTGCCGCCCTAGCCCTAGCGAAAGGACGGCTCGATCACCATGACACGAACATCAAACGACCTCCAGTACGGCGTGTTCGGCGGTGTCGATACCCACCGCGACACCCACACCGCGGCGGTGATCGATCCGCTCGGCAGACTGCTGGCGCATCGCACGTTCGCTGCTACCGCGGCCGGGTATGAAGAACTACTAACCTGGATGCGGTCGTTCGGCGCTCTCGAACAGGTCGGCGTCGAAGGAACCGGCGCTTACGGAAACGGTCTCACGAACTACCTCACCGACCAGGACGTGACCGTAACCGAGGTCGACAGGCCGGACCGCAAAACCCGCCGCTCGGCCGGCAAATCCGACCCGATCGACGCCGAGGCGGCAGCCCGGGCCGCAGCAGCAGGTGTCCGGACCGGAACCCCGAAAAACCGCACCGGAGCAGTCGAGGCACTCCGCAACCTACGCGTTGCCCGCCGCTGCGCGATCAGTCACCGCGCCGACTGCATCCGCCGCATCAAAACCTTGATCATCACCGCACCCGAACCACTACGCGAACAGCTGCGCATCCTGTCCGCCCACGAACTCATCACCACCTGCGCCGCACTCCGCCCCGACCTCACCCGCATCGACCAGCCCGGTCAAGCCACCAAGACCGCACTCCGCAGCCTGGCCCACGACCACCAGCACCTCACCCGCCAGATCACCGAACTCGACACCCTCATCACCCCGCTGGTCGAGTCGATCAACCCCAGGCTCCTCGAACTCAACGGTGTCGGAGCCGACGTCGCCGGGCAACTCCTGGTCACCGCCGGCCAAAACCCTCAACGCATCCACTCCGAAGCAGCCTTCGCCATGCTCTGCGGCGTCGCACCCATTCCCGCCTCGTCCGGCCGGACCCACCGCCACCGCCTCAACCGCGGCGGCGACCGCCACGCCAACTCAGCCATCCACCGCATCGTCATCTGCAGACTCCGCTGGGACCCCCGAACCCGCGCCTACATGACCCGCAGAACCACCGAAGGCCTCTCCAAGAAAGACATCATCCGCTGCCTCAAACGCCTCATCGCCCGCGAGATCTACTACACCCTCACCACACTTGACGATCTATAGGAGCATCCC
>NZ_JBITDE010000030.1:0-1352 GCF_044453945.1 Kribbella sp. NPDC051587 | reverse complement strand
TGAACCGTCCCGGGTTTGATGCACCCTCGGTTATGTGTGGACGACTGGTCGGTCGTCGCGGGTTTGTGAATAGTAGTCAGCTTCGGCTTCGGCCGGTGGGCGCCGGTCGAGGCGGTGCATGAGCCGGCCGGTGTTGTACCAGTGGACCCAGTCAGCGGTGATGGCTTCGACACTGCCCAGGCGGGTCGGTGGTCCGCGGTGAAAGGGTGAGTCGTCGCGGATGCATTCGGTTTTGTAGAGCCCGATGGTGGTCTCGGCCAGAGCGTTGTCGTAGGCGTCACCGACGGTCCCGATCGATGGGCTGAGGCCGTGCAGTTGCAGGGTCTCGGCCAGGTGCACCGAGGTGTATTGCGACCCGGCATCGGAATGGTGAATCGTCTTGGCCTGCAACGGATTGCCCTGTCTGGCACGAAATGCCGCAGCCTGGGTGATGGCCCGTTCGACGAACGCGGTGTGCTTGCTGGTCGAGCATTCCCAGCCCACGATCCGCCCGGCGAAGGCATCGATGACGAACGCAGTATAGACAAACGATCCGCCCGCCAAACGCACATAGGTAAAGTCGGCGACCAGCAACCTGTTCGGTGCCTGGACGGTGAAGTGGCGGTTGACCAGGTCCGGTGCCCGGGTCGCGGCCGGGTCCGCGATCGTGGTGCGGACCTTCTTGGTCCGGGTCACACCGCGCCAGCCGTTGGCCTTCATCAGCCGCT
Source organism: Kribbella sp. NPDC051587 (assembly GCF_044453945.1). Lineage (NCBI taxonomy): Bacteria > Bacillati > Actinomycetota > Actinomycetes > Propionibacteriales > Kribbellaceae > Kribbella > Kribbella sp. NPDC051587. Next base: position 645 of record NZ_JBITDE010000030.1, on the reverse strand, counting down.
CGACTGTGCAGCGCGCGACCTGGATACCTTCGCGGTTGAGGTGGGCCCACATTTTCACCGACCCGTACAACGCCTCCGGCGGCCGCCGGCCGTGCTGGCCGGGCTCGTAGTAGCCGGCCAGCACCTCGGTGATCGCCGTGTCCCACAATGCCCGCTTTGACGGCGCCCGGACCGCCCAGGCGTAATAGGTCCTCGGAGCGATCTTGCAGCCCTGCGCGCTCAGCGCACGGCAGATCGAAGCGACCCCGAACCGAGCCTTGTGCTCGGCGACGAACCGGCAGATCAACGCTGTCGCGGGTCGCTCTCCCGCGCGAAGAAACTCGTCGCCGCTTTCAAAATCTCGACCGTGCGCTCAAGCTCGGCGTTCTTCCGCTTCAACTCACCGATCTCACGCGCCGACTCCGACGACACCCCATCAGCCTGGCCCGCGTCGACCTGGGCCTGGCGAACCCAGCGGCGCAGCGACTCAGACGTCATACCCAACCTCGCCGACACCGCCTTGATCGCAGCCCACTCCGACGAGTAATCCTGAACATGATCAGTGACCAACCGAACCGCCTTGGCCCGGGTCTGCTCGTCGTACTTACTCGGCATAGATGCCACCTTCCCAACGAAAGAGGTGCGCATCAAACCCGGGGTGGTTCA
>NZ_JBITDE010000029.1:0-1353 GCF_044453945.1 Kribbella sp. NPDC051587 | reverse complement strand
TGTGCTGTGAAGGGAGATGTCGGACAGTCGGTGAAGGGACATGTCGGACAGTGCGTGTGTTAGGTCGAGGGTAGGGGTTTGGTGGGGCGGCGGTTGCGGGGAAGGCCGGAGCTGGTGTCTTTGTGGTCGGGGTCGAGGGTGAGTCGTTTGACGAGGTCGTGGCCGTGGAAGACGACGACCTGGAGGTTGTCGTGCAGGACGTGGAGGTGGGCGCCGGCCCATTCGCGGCCGAGCGCGATGCGGTAGCCACCGTAGATGTCGATGCGGCCTTTGGCGCAGGCGGTGTGGCGGGTCAAGGTGGTGCGGGGGCTGGGTGGCTGGTCGGGGTCTGGGCCGGCTTTGGGGGTGGCGTGGTAGCGCTGGTCCGGGGTTTGCCCGGCGATGCCTTGGTGGGGGCGTTGGGTATTGAAGATGACGTCGTAGCCGTCCAGCAGGCGTTGCAGATCGGCCAGGTCTGTGGCCGGTGGCCGGGCGTCGAGCCAGTTCTTGAGTGGTTTCCAGTCGCGTTCTTTCTTCCCGCAGGTCTGTGGGTGATACGGCGCGCAGGTCGCGTGATAGACCCCGATCCGGGCCAGGCGCGCCTCGAACTCCGAGTACGCACCCGGCCAGCGGCGCCGGATGCTGAACGCGGCGCCGTTGTCGGACAGCACCACCACCGGCTTGCCGTGCCGCTCCAGCGCCTGCTTCATGCACTCCCACACCGACACACCGGTCTCACCGTCGGCGGCCACCGTGGCCAAGATCTTGCGGGAATGGTCATCGATGACTCGCACGATCACGACCTTGGCCCCCGAGGCCAGGCGCCACTGGGTCCCATCGATCTGCCACATCCCGTTGGGTGACATCGCCTCGAACCGGCGATAACTGGAATGCGGCCGCTTGGCCGGCGACACCTCCACACAGCCGTGCACGGCCAGGACCTTGTGCACCGTGCGAGCCGATGGCAACCCCTCGACCCCAGCCAGCCGCAACCAGTCCCGCACACTCCTGGCCCCGCCGTCCCAGCCCTGCTCAACCAACTCGTGATGCTTGGCCACCAGCAACTCCACCACCGCCGGCGGTGTCGCGTTCGGAGACCGGTGCGGCCGCCTCGACTTCGGCAGCAACCCCTGCAACCCCTCAGCCTCCAACTGCGCCCGATACCGGTAGAACGTGTCCCGGCTGATGCCGTACTCCCGGCACAACCCCGACACCGCTCCCCGCGGCACCTCGTCCAGCACAACCAAAGCACCGATCGCGAACCGAACCTCCATCGGAACCACCAGATCCGCCACGACCCACCAACGAACCGCAGCCATCAAGTGTCCGACATGTCCCTACACACAACCGTCAGACATGTCCCTTCAGAACACA
>NZ_JBITDE010000028.1:0-1449 GCF_044453945.1 Kribbella sp. NPDC051587 | reverse complement strand
TGTTATGTCTCAGGACATCGGTGACAGTTCTGGTTCTAGAGATCGGTGACGGTTTCGGGGTTTTGGTGGTGACACTTCGGTGAGCCGGTGCCGCGAGCAGGGTGTCGACTGCATCGGTGCCGAACAACGAGCTGGTTGATCCTCGTATCCGTCTCGCAATCGTCCGGTGGCCGTGCGATGCGCCTCGTGGGGCAGTGACGACCTTCTGCGCCGAGCACGCCATCTCCCGCAAGACGTTCTACGAGATCCGCCGCCGAGCCCTGACCGACGGGCCCGCGGCGGCACTGGAACCGAAGTCACGGCGGCCGAAGTCGAGCCCGTCGAAACTGACCGACGAGATCAAACAGCAGGCGATCGGAGTCCGGGCCGCTCTCGAGCAGTCCGGGCTCGACCACGGGCCGATCAGCGTGCACGACAAAATGCACGCCATGGGCCTGCAGACGGTGCCCTCGGTCGCGTCGCTGGCCCGGATCTTCCGCCAGAGCGGTGTCGCGCGGCGCGAACCCAGGAAGAAACCCCGGTCAGCGTGGCGCCGGTTCGTCTATCCGGCACCGAACGCCTGCTGGCAACTCGACGCCACCGAATACGTCCTCACCCGCGGCCGCAAATGCGTCATCTTCCAGCTCATCGACGACCACTCCCGCTACGCCCTCGCCTCCCACGTCGCCTGGAGCGAGACCGCACAAGCCGCCATCACCGTGTTCGACAAAGCGGTGGCCACTCACGGCGTCCCGCAACGACTGCTGTCCGACAACGGCATCGCGCTCAACCCGTCGCGCCGCGGACTCCTGGGCCAGTTCGTCGTCCACCTCATGGCACTGGGCGTCGAGCCGATCACCGGCAAACCCTACAAACCCACCACCCAGGGCAAGAACGAACGCTTCCACCAAACCCTGTTCCGCTACCTCGACAAACAACCCCTCGCCGAAACCCTCGACGAACTGCAGGCCCAGGTCGACGCCTTCGACGACATCTACAACACCCAGCGCCCACACCAGGCACTGCCCGGCCGCATCACCCCCCAAGCCGCCTGGCAAGCCACCAGCAAGACCGAAACACCCCGGCCCGCCCACGACCTGATCCAGCTCCCTCCCGCGCCGCCCCGACCCGCTCGCGCACCGAAAACCGCACACCTGCCTAACGGCACTATCGTCAAAAAGCTCTCCGGCGGTGGGAGCTTCATGCTCAACAAAGTTCACTACCAGGTCGACGGACGACGAGCCTTTCAGCAGGTCCTCGTCGTCATCGCCGGCGACACAATCACAGTCGCCGACCTCCAAGGCGAAGTCCTCATCGAACACACCCGCCCTGCGCCCGGAACCACCTACGTCGGCAACGGCCACCGCAGCGGCCCACGCCGCGACCACTGAACCGTCACCCATGTCCTGACACACCAACTGTCACCGATGTCCTGATGCAGAACCGTCACCCATGTCCTGAGACATCACA
>NZ_JBITDE010000027.1:0-1454 GCF_044453945.1 Kribbella sp. NPDC051587 | reverse complement strand
GGCTCTTGTGACGTATGTGTGGGTGTTGTTGCGTGCCTGAATGAGCACACGCCGTTCTCTGCCTAGGTTTCTGAGCTGTCGAGGAACAGGAACCAGTGGCGGAGGAACGGCGTGTGTGGTGTCAGCTTATGGCGTGGTCTGCTCGGTGTGGAGCACACGGTCGTGGAGACAGTGGTGTTCGAGGATGGTCCCGGGGATGGGGTGCTGGTCGCGCATGTGCGGGCGGTGGCCACGCGGCGTGGGCGGTGTGGGCGGTGCCGGAGGCGGTGTCCGGGTTATGACGCCGGGGGCGGGCGGCGGCGGTGGCGGGCGCTGGATCATGGTGTCGCGATGATGTTCTTGGAGGCCGACGCGCCCCGGGTTCGTTGTCGTGAGCACGGGGTCGTGGTGGCTCACGTGCCGTGGGCGGCCCACGATGCGGGACATACTCACAGCTTCGATCAGCAGGTCGCCTGGCTGGCGACCCGGACCTCGAAGGCGGCCGCCACTGAACTGATGCGGGTGGCGTGGCGCACGGTGGGCACGATCATCGCCCGGGTCTGGCGCGCAGCTGAGGCCCGTGCCGAAGCCGCCGGGGACGGAGACGGGCTGGACAGGCTGCGCCGGATCGGGATCGACGAGATCTCCTACCGGCGCAACTTCAAGTACCTGAGCGTGGTCGTGGATCACGACACCGGGAACCTGGTGTGGGCCGGCGAGGGCCGCGATCGCGCGACCTTGCGCAGGTTCTTCGACCGGCTCGGTCCCGACCGGTGCGCGCAGATCACTCACGTGTCGGCCGACGGCGCCGGCTACATCGACGAAGAAGTGGCCGTGGCCTGCCCTCAGGCGATCCGGGCCATCGATCCGTTCCATGTGGTGAAGTGGGCCAACGACGCGTTGAGCCGGGTCCGCATCAATGCCTGGAACGAGGCCCGCGCACTGGCCCGCACCGAACCCTCACCACTGACCGGGTGGGCCCGCCGCACCCAGTCACTGCCCGGCCGCGAACGAGCCCACGGCCTGAAGAACTCCCGCTACGCCTTGTGGAAGAACCCCGACAACCTGACCATCCGGCAGAAGGCCAAGCTGCAATGGATCGCCACCACCGATCCCCGCCTCTACCGCGCCTATCTGCTCAAAGAAGGCCTACGGCTGATCTTCCAACTGCCACCCGACCAGGCCCCCGAAGCCCTGGACCGCTGGCTGAACTGGGCCCGCCGCTGCCGCATCCCCGCGTTCACCAACCTGGCCAAATCCATCAAGGCCCATCAAACCCGGATCCTGGCCTCGATCCAGCACCAGCTCTCCAACGGACCAGTCGAATCGGTCAACACCAAGATCCGCCTCCTCACCCGGACCGCCTTCGGATTCCACACAGCCGAACCCCTCATCGCCCTCGCCATGCTCCGCCTCGGACGCCACCACCCCACCCTCCCCGCACGAAACTGACCCACACATACGACAGGAGAGCC
>NZ_JBITDE010000025.1:0-8597 GCF_044453945.1 Kribbella sp. NPDC051587 | reverse complement strand
GCGACGGGTGCGGCGGCCATGCCGTCGACGGAGCCGGCGCCGGTGGGGTTGGCCTTGGCGTAGGCCTCGCAGCCCGGGCCGACGAGGCCGGAGGCGTTGTCCATCGAGGGCTCGCTGGACGGGGCGCTGGTCGGCGCACTCGTGGGCTGGGACGCGGCCGGAGTGTCAGCCTTGTTGTCGTCACTGCCGCAGGCGGCCATCGTGAGCACAAGCGACAGGGCTGCGGCCGCGATACCGATGCGGGCGATGTTCTTGGACATGAGGGAACTACCTTTCGAAGTCATGGTGTGAGAAGGCGGCCGACACCGGTACTTCGGGGCTGTGGAGCGGGCGGATGGGTCGGATCGCGAACTGTTTCGGGACCCATCCGGCGCCGGGCGCAGGAACGAAGAGCAGCTGTCCTGTTCGGCTATCCAGCCTTGGAGTCTCCCGATGCTCACACTGGCCTTCATCGGATTGGTAGGCGGTCTGATCACCGGGGTCTCACCTTGTGTTCTGCCGATGCTTCCGATCATCTTCTTCGCCGGCACGGCCGGTAAGAAGGAAACTGTTCCTGCCAAGACTGTCCACGCCGGCGGCGGCGTCCTGGTCGAGGAGGTCGAGATCGCTAAGCCCCGCAGGGATTTCCGGCCGCTGAAGATCATCGGCGGGATCGTGGTCAGCTTCAGTTTGTTCACGCTGACCGGTTCGGTGATTTTGTCCGCGCTGGGTCTGCCGGACAGCTTCCTGCGCTGGGGTGGCCTGACCATTTTGACGCTGGTCGGTCTCGGCCTGATCTTCCCGGCGCTGGGTCATTGGATCGAGAAGCCGTTCTACCGGCTGCCGAAGATCAACCGGAACAACAACGGTGCGTTCGTTCTGGGTCTTGGGCTCGGCACTTTGTATGTCCCGTGTGCGGGTCCGGTGCTGGCGGCGATCACGGTGGCTGGTGCTACGGGCAACGTGGGTTGGCGGACGGTTGTGCTGACGGTGTCGTTCGCGATGGGTGCGGCGTTGCCGTTGCTGATCTTCGCGTCGGCGGGTTCGCGGATCTCGCAGCGGGTGAAGGCTTATCGCGATCACCAGAAGGGTTTCCGGATCGGTGGCGGGATCGTGATGATCCTGCTTGCGATCGCGTTGGCGTTCAATATCACTGACGTGATCCAGCGTTCGCTGCCGTCGTACACGAGTGGTCTGGAGAAGAAGGTCGCGGAGAACAAGACGGTGCAGGGTGTGCTGGCTCCGGCGCTCGGTCAGGGTGGTCAGGAGCTGGTGAAGTGCACGCCGGGTGCGGCTGAGCTGGCGATGTGTGGCGCGGCGCCGGAGTTCACTGGGACGCAGAAGTGGTTCAACACCCCGGGCGACAAGCCGGCGACGCTGGCTGAGCTGAAGGGCAAGGTCGTGCTGGTCGACTTCTGGGCCTACTCCTGCATCAACTGCCAGCGCGCCACACCGCACCTGCTCGCCTGGAACAAGGCCTACCAGTCCCTGGGGCTGCAGATCGTCGGCATCCACTCGCCGGAGTTCGCGTTCGAGAAGAGCGCCGGGAATGTCGATGCCGCGATCCGCAAGGAGGGCATCACGTATCCGGTCGGGCAGGACAACAACCTGGCGACGTGGACGGAGTACCGCAACCAGTACTGGCCGGCCAAGTACCTGGTCGACGCCACCGGCACCGTCCGCTCGATCAAGTTCGGCGAGGGCAGCTACGCCCAGACCGAGAACCAGATCCGCCAACTGCTCAAGGACGCGAACCCGAACGTCCAGCTGCCCGCGCCGGTGGACGGCACGGTGAAGGCCGATTCGATCGGTGCTGCCGGGACCACGCCCGAGACCTACCTGGGCTACTCCCGCGCCGCCAACCTGAACGGCAGCGGCAAGCTCACCCCGAACAAGACTGTTGCCTTTGGCCTCAATCCCGAACAGCCCGGTGACACCTACAGCCTCGGCGGTGACTGGAAGGTCGGCACCCAAAGTGTCACCTCCACCCAGGGCTCCCAGAGCCGGCTGAACTTCAACGCCGCCAAGGTCTTCCACGTCCTGTCCGGTGAAGGATCCGTCACCGTGTCCGCCCCCGGTCTCCCGGACAAGATCATCAAGGTCTCCGGTACGCCGAACGCCTACCAGCTGGTCGATCTGCCCAGCCAGCAGCGCAAGACCATGACCGTCACCTACAGCCCCGGCCTCACCGCCTTCACCTACAGCTTCGGCTGAGGAGTCAAACCATGAGCAACCATCTGAACGACGTCACCGACGCGGACTTCGACAGCGTCGTACTGCAGAGTGACAAGCCGGTCATCGTCGGCGCCAAACCGAAGGCAGCCCTCCTGAAAGACCTGCAGCAGTTCGCCAGCTTGTGAGGCGTGCGCACCTTCGCGAAGCGCTTCGGACGCGTGGCTTCGAGCTTCGCTGAGCGCGGCAATGCCAGACTGTGCGCCATGGGTGACCCTGTGGTGCACACGCCGACTGGTCCGGTGCTTGGCGAGCTCGGCGAGCATGGTGCGGTCTTTCGAGCCGTTCCGTACGCCGCGCCACCGGTGGGGGAGCTGCAGTTCCAGCCGCCCGCGCCGGTCAAGCCGTGGACGGAGGTTCGGGACGCGCGGAAGGCCGGTGCGACGGCGCCACAGTCCGGCGAGTCCTCGGAGCTGCTGCCGAACGAGGTGATCCCGGGTGACGACTTTCTGCACCTGAATGTCTGGACGCCGGACGTCGGTGGCTCGGCGCCGGTCGTGGTGTTCATTCATGGTGGTGCGTTCGTCACGGGCTCGAACGCGCTGACCGGGTACGACGGCTCGGCCTTCGCCCGCGACGGCGTGGTGTTCGTGGCGATCAACTACCGGCTCGGAGCCAACGGCTTCCTCTGGTACGGCGATGGCGTGGCCAACCTCGGACTGCTTGACCAGGTCGCCGCGCTGACCTGGGTACGGGATTCGATCGCGGCGTTCGGCGGTGACCCGGGATCCGTCACAATCATGGGGGAGTCGGCGGGCGCGATGAGTGTCGGCGCCCTGATGACGATGCCTGCCGCGCAGGGGCTGTTCCATCGCGCGATCATGGAGTCGGGTGCCGGCCACCACGCGATCTCGCCGGCCGGGGCGCTGAAGGTCGGGCAGCGGTTGGCCAAGGCGCTCGGTGTCGCCGCGACCCGAGAGGCAGTGGCGACGGCTTCTACGGCTCAACTGATCGCGGCTCAGGCGGCAGTATCCGCCCAGCTCGGCAAGTCGCCGTTCCGGCGTACTTGGGGTGACGTGGCAACGAACCTGATGCCGTTCGAGCCGGTGATCGACGGTGACGTGCTGCCGGAACTACCGATCCGCGCGATCGAGAACGGCGCCGGCCGCGACATCGACGTACTGGTCGGCTACAACACCCAGGAAGCCCGCCTGTTCTTCCTCGAGCTGCCCACCTCGGGCGTAAAGACGCGGATCACGACATTCCTGATGTCGCGGCTGTTCGGCCTCGGACGCAAGGACCGCGCGGCCTACCGTGGCTGGACGTCGAACGACCACGAGGCCCTGGTCGCCCTGCTGACCGACGCCGTCTACCGCATCCCCGCCCTGAACCTGGCCGAAGCTCACGGCCGAGCACACGTCTACCGCTTCAGCTGGGAGTCCCCGGCGTACGACGGCCGCCTAGGCGCAAGCCACGCCATGGAACTCCCCTACGTCTTCGACAACCTCGCCGACCCGAACTGGCGCGGCCTCCTCGCCGGCCCCGGCTCCCAACCCGTCGCCACCCGCATGCACACCGCCTGGGTCGACTTCGCCAAAACCGGCACCCCCGGCTGGCCGCCGTACACCGCAGACCGCGTCGAAATGGAGTTCGGCGGCGCCAACACCCTCCAAACCAACCTCCACCCCGAATCCCGCCACCTCTGGACCAACCGCCGCTAACCCCACAGCCAAGGTCACAACTCGTCCGCCCGTCCGCGCCGTCCAAAGGCAGATGGCTGGGCGCCGCGGTGGCTGAGGTGGATGGTGCTGTCGGCGACCGGCTCTTGGTTGCCTGGGCTGACGTGCTGTAGTTGCGCCTCACACAAGGCCGCCGTACAACTGAGGCCGTCGCCGACGGATCGCTGACCAACGTCGACCCCGAGAGTCTCCATCCCAGGGCTGGTTACCGCTAACTCAAGACACGACCTAGCCCCAAAGCCGCACCCCGGGGACGAGGTGAGCGGCTCGGCCGGGGACGTTCGCTGTGGTTGAGCTTGTCTGCGGCCGATTAAAGGCAGTGCGGCTGGGCGCCGCGGTGGCTGAGGTGGTTGGTGCTGTCGGCGACCGGCTCTTGGTTGCCTGGGCTGACGTGCTGTAGTTGCGCCTCACACAAGGCCGCCGTACACCTGAGACTATCGCCGACGGATCGCTGACCAACGTCGACCCCGAGAGTCCCCTTCGCTGGACTGGTTGCCGTTAACTCAAGACACGACCTGGCCCCAAAGCCGCACCCCGCAGCCGAGGTGAGCGGCTCGGCCGGGGACGTTTGTTGTGGTTGAGCTTGTCTGCGGCCGATTGAAGGCAGCGTGGCTGGGCGCCGCGGTGGCTGAGGTGGATGGTGCAGTCCGCGACCGGCTTCCTCGTCGCCTGGGCTGACGTGCTGTGGTTGCGCCTAAGAACAAGGCCTCCGTACACCTGAGACCGCCGTACACCTGAGACCGCCCTACACCTGAGACCGCCCCACACCTGAGATCGTCGCCGACGGACGCTTGACCGACGTCGACCCCGTGGAGCCGCCAGCTCTGGGCCGCACGCCGATAGCTCAAGACACAACCTAGCTAGCCCCAAAGCCGGAGCCCGCGGGCGAGGTGAGCGGCTCGGCCGGGGACGTTCGCTGTGGTTGAGCTTGTCTGCGGCCGATTGAAGGCAGTGTGGCTGGGCGCCGCTGGGGCTGAGGTGGATGGTGCCGTCGGCGACCGGCTTCCTCGTTGCCTGGGCTGACGTGCAGTGGTTGCGCCTCAGAACAAGGCCGCCTTACGGCTCAGACCGGCTACACCCGAGACCGCCCTGCACCTGGGACCGCCTACACCCGAGACCGCCCTGCACCTGGGACCGCCTACGCCCGAGACCGCCTATATCTGAGGTCGTCGCCGAGGGACCCTTGGCCGACGTCGACTCCGAGAGCCCCCGGCTATGGGGCGCACGCGGTAGCTCAAAGCACAACCTGGACCTAAGGCACACGCCCGCGGCTGAGGTGAGCGGCTCGGCCGGGGACGTTTGTTGTGGTTGAGCTTGTCTGCGGCCGATTGAAGGCGGGTGGCTGGGCGCCGCGGTGGCTGAGGTGGATGGTGCTGTCGGCGACCGGCTTCCTCGTTGCCTGGGCTGACGTGCAGTGGTTGCGCCTCAGAACAAGGCCGCCTTACAGCTCAGACCGCCTACACCCGAGACCGCCTACATCTGGGACCGCCTACACCTGAGACCGCCTATATCTGAGGTCGTCGACGAGGGACCCTTGGCCGACGTCGACTCCGAGAGCCCCCGGCTTTGGGGCGCACGCGGTAGCTCAAAGCACAACCTGGACCTAAGGCGCAGGCCCGCGGGCGAGGTGAGCGGCTCGGCCGGGGACGTTTGTTGTGGTTGAGCTTGGCTGCGGCCGATTGAAGGCGGGGTGGCTGGGTGCCGCGGTGGCTGAGGTGGATGGTGCTGTCGGCGGCTGACTTCCTCGTTGCTTGGGCTGACGGGCTGTGGTTGCGCCTCAGGACAGAGCGCCGCGACCCGGGACAAGATCGCTGTCCGGGATGCGCCTCAGAACAAGATCGATTCCGCCCGGGACAATAACCTGATCACGTCGTGCAGCCGGCTCGAGCTGATCCACAGGGCGGTTGGCGGCCTGAGTGGTGCTGCCTGGAACGGCTTGTGGCTGAGGCTGCCTGGCAGCTGGGGTCGGCGCGGACGCAAGCCTGTGCAACCGAGCGGGCGTCTGGGAGTCGCGGGGCACACCTTGCGGCCGGACGGTGGCGGCGGCCGCGTTGAGGAGCGCTTGCGAGCGGTGCTCGCTGTCGGGTGGCCTGTCGGCGGGCTCCGTTGTAGCGGTCGGAACGTCTGATACTCCACCGGATGTGTGATGCGGATCAGGTGGGCGGTACGGATGCGCGGGGGATCGGTCTGCTCGCTCGGGTGGTGACGGCGAGGCTGAGGATGCCCGGGCTGATGTAGGCCGGTCGGTTGAGCTGCAGTTTGGGATGCCGTTGGCCGCGGCCAGGTGGAGGGCATGCCGCATGCCCCGGTCCGTTGTGGGTTCCGGGGTGGTGACCTGGTGGGGTCAGGGCATGCGGGGGTGGGCTGGGCGCCACGTTAGTGGCGACGTAAAGCCCGGACGGGTCTCGGGCTTATGGGCCGGAGGCTGGGATGGCGTTGGTCGCCCAGGGATCGCTGTAGTCGGGCACCATCGCCCTCAACCGGGTTCGGAAGGCCTCGCGAGCGGCGGCCAGCTCCGGACTGGGCAGTCGACTGGCGGCGGGGAGACCGTCAAGCTGGCCAGGAGCCGGGTTGCTGCTGATATCGGGCCAGCCCACACTGGAAGCCGAGCTCGCAGCGGTTCTGATCGCGTTGGAACCCACGTTGCCGCTGGCTCTGTTCGTGGAGGCGCTGGTGGAAGCTGCGCGTGCACTGGTGCCCGCGGTGGCGGTGGCGCTGTCGGCCCAGGGATCAAAGATTGGGTCGGTGGCGTTCGCACCGGCGCTGGCGTCGCTTGTGCTGGATGCCGCTGGGTTGCGCGCATCGGGTTCTGCCGGGTTGCGGGCAGACGTTGTCCATGCGAGGAGTGCAGCGATAGCGGCGGGGTCGGTGTGGGGTGGTGGGTCGGCCCAGTCGGGGCGGGTGACGTGGACTTGTCCGCCGGTGATGGCGACAGCCCACTGGCCCGCGTGCACTGCGCGGTGGTGAGCAGCGCACAGCAGTACGAGGTTCTGAAGACTGGTCGGGCCACCGTCGGCCCAGTAGATGATGTGGTGGGCGTGGCACATCCACGGCGGTGCCTTGCACACCACACAGCCTTTGTCGCGCTTGTTCAAGGCGCGACGCAGGTACCGGTTCACGAATCGCTGCTCGGTTCCGACATCGAGCGGTTGTGAGTCGCCGCCGAGCACGATCGGCAGGATCGTCGCGTCACAGGCCAGCAATCGCACGGCTGAGGCGGACAGGTTGCCTCCGAGCACCATTTCACCGACCGCACCAGCACCGGACTCGTTGTCGGCGCGGCGGATGGCTTCGGGGGTGTTGGCGAGGAGCGCGGCTTTGAGGTCGTTGAAGTCGATGGTGACGGTGATGTGCGGTACGCCCGGATGTTCGGGGTTGCCGGCGGCGGCATCCAGGACGCCCTTGAACGAGTCGACCTGGCGGACGTCGAGCGGCCGCGGGTCGCGTTCACCGTCGACCGTCTTGTGCGGCTTGGCCCCGGTGTGGATCTGGGTCAGCAACAATTCGCCGCTGGCACCGGCGACGAACCCGGAGAACTTGACCCCGCCGTCGACTTGCCGCAGCCGGAATGTTTCTTTCGCGAGGGCCTCGTCCTCTGCCGGTTCAGCACCGTCGGTGTCCAGTCGTGCCAGTACCTCCTGACCGAACTTGGCTAGCTCACGGGGGTTGGAGATCCGGGCCACGTCGACCATCTGCTCTTCGGCGACCTCCAGTACGTCGACCGGGACCGAGGCGGGCGCCTTCTCCAGGGTGGTGACGATCACCTTGGCCAGCGCCGGGTCCAGGACCGCGGGGTGTGCGGGGTCGGTGGGGTCGGGCAGTGCGTCCACCACGGCCGGGTACTTGCCGAGGGCACCGGAAAACTTCAGGTCTTTGCGGACGACGGCGGGGTCGAGCCGGTACCGCTGCGCGACGAGTTCGACGGTGTCGCGGGCGCCGAGTTCTTGGGCGGTGCCCATTTCGTCGAGTCGTGCGGTGGCTTGCAGGATGTAGGTGTCGATGAGGGACTTGGCGGCATACAGGTTGTCGAGAGTGGTCAGCAGTTCGCTGCCACTCTGCGACCACACCGGCGCCATCGCCAAGTTCTCCATACCGAAAAGGATAGCCACGCCTACGGACAGTTTTCGAGCCGATAACCCCTTATTTACAACGGATGTGTGGGCAGTTCGCGTGGGCTGATTGCACACTCAACTTGCCCACGCCTCCCGATGACGTTGCTCGGTACTTTTTCGTCGCCTGGACCCGAAAAGTTCACCCATAACGCAAGACCCCCCGAGCACCCCGCACCCAAGCCACAGCCCGGAAGCCCAGGCAACGTCCACCTCGGTCGCCGTCCGCACCATCCCCCTCAACCATCTACCCCGCCGCGCCCGAAGGCTTCAGTCGACCGCCGCAGGCGGCCGGAGCCACGCCAACCACCGGGGGTTCGAACACCACGTAGCGGATGTGAACAGGTCATACCTTGTGCACGCCCACCGGAGCAGGTGCACACCCCCGCTACGCGGTCAGCGATCCAACCGCCTGGGGCGATCCATCCGCCGGGCGATGGTTGATCGGTGCTCAAGGTGAGTCGGTGATCTGACCTTGAGCACGGTTCAACCGTTTCGGCGGGGGTGGTTTCAGCCGGTTGTTGCACGTAGCGCCTCGTTGAGGGCTTGGGCTGGAGTTTGCCAGCCCAGGGTTTTGTCGGGGGCGTGTATTCAGCTT
>NZ_JBITDE010000024.1:0-83272 GCF_044453945.1 Kribbella sp. NPDC051587 | reverse complement strand
AAGCTGAATACACGCCCCCGACAGACCCTGGGCTGGCAGACTCCAGCCCAAGCCCTCAACGAGGCGCTACGTGCAACAACCGGCTGAAACCACCCCGCCCATCATTGATGGGGTGGGGTGCGGACGCCCGCCACTGTCTAACCCGTGTGCGCGGGGTTGCGCGGGTGGTGGGTGAGCGTGGGGTTGGGGTGGCGGCGGAGGTTGGTGAGTGAGGATGGACGTCCATATGGGGGGCGGACTTCCATCACCGTCTAAGTCGTGCACGGGGCGCGATTTGGAGAGGGGCTGAGCGTGGGCTTGAGGTGGTGGCGGGGGTTGGTGGGTGATGGGGGACCGGGTTACTTGTCGGCTAGGAGGTCGATGACGGGGGCCAGGTCTTCTAGGTAGCCGGCGTTGACGGAGATGTAGGTGGCGCCGATGGTGTCGCGGCGGCGTTGGAGTTCGTCGGCCATTTCCTGGGGAGTGCCGCGGAGGAGCATCAGGGAGTCCATGGACTCGAGGGTCTCGGCGTCTACGCCGGCGGCTCGTTTGGTCCAGGGCGGGAGGGGGCGGGTGCCGGCGGCGAGGAGGTTCATGGCGAGCTCGATGTCGTCGGCCCGGGCGCCGGCCAGGGTGCGGAGTTCGGCGGCCAGGGCGGCGACCTCTTCGCGGGGTGTGGTGGCGTCCTTGGCCAGTGACACGATGTCGGCGCGTTCGGCGGCGAGGGCGAGGGCTTTGGGGCCGCCGGCGGCGAGCATGATCGGCGTGCGGACTTCGCCGTCGAGTTCGCGCAGGATCTCCAGGGTCTCGATGACCTGCTCGCGGCGCTCACGAGCTGTACCCCAGTGCAGACCGACGTCGGCCGTCTGCTTCTCGGCGATCGGCCGTCCGGTACCGATTCCGAACTCGAACCGCCCGTCGGTCAGCAAGGTCAGCGTGTGCGCCTCCCAAGCGGCCTGCCGCGGCGTCCGCAGCGTCGCGGCTGCCACGAAGGTGCCGACCCGGATGTCAGCCACCGCGGCCGCCATCGCCAGCGACGGGAACGGCGACGGGAGCTGCAGCCCGTCCGGCATCAGCACGGTCGAATACCCGAGCTCAGCCGCCCGCCGTACCGTCGTCATCCACTCCGCGCCGCTCGCCGGACTGCCCGCTACCCCGAACCGGAATCGCCTGTCGCTCATCGTCTGTCTCCCTCCGAATGGTTTACCCACAGCCTGGCCCGCGGGCGGTTCGGTCCACATCCCACGGAGGGAGGCGATCGCCGTACGCCGGGCGACGTACTCTGGTGACATGTCACGGACCCGCAGCCCCCTGCTCGACCGGCCCGCCGCCGTCGAGGCCGATGGACTCGACGCCGGAGTCGCGGCGCACTACGGCTCGGAGCTGCGGGAGCAACGCGCGATCGTCGCGGGGGAGGCCTTCGTCGACCTGTCGCACCGTGATGTCGTCACGATCAAGGGCCCGGACCGGCTGACCTGGCTGCACGCGATCACCTCCCAGTACTTCGAAGGACTCAAGCCCGGTACGTCGACCACCGCGCTCCTGCTGTCCCCGACCGGCCACGTCGAGCACGCCATGTACGGCGTCGACGACGGCGAGACGTTCTGGGTCCACACCGAGCCGGGTGCTTCGGTGGCGCTGGTCGAGTGGCTGCAGAAGATGGTCTTCATGTCCCGCGTCGAGATCACCGACGTGACGGACGACTACGCGATCGTCTGGCGGCCGGGACCGGCTACCGGCGAGCACCTGACCCGCTCCGGCGCGGACTCGCTCGGCGGTCACGAGGTCTTCCTGCCGCGCGCCGAACTGGCCGCCCTCGAAGGCCCGGCGGCCGGTATCTGGGCGTACGAGGCGCTCCGGATCGAGGCCGGTCATCCGCGCCTCGGCCTGGACACCGACGAGCGCGCGATCCCGAACGAGCTCGGCTGGCTGGGCGTCGGCGTCCACCTGGACAAGGGCTGCTACCGCGGTCAGGAGACGGTCGCCCGCGTGCACAACCTCGGCCGCCCACCGCGCCGCCTGGTGCGGCTGCTGCTGGACGGTTCGGTCGACCACCTGCCGACGCACGGGTACGCCGTACGGGCTGGTGAGAAGCAGATCGGGTTCATTGGTTCCGCGGCGCGGCACCACGAGCTCGGCCCGATCGCGCTTGCCCTGGTCAAGCGCAACGTCGACCCCGAAGCCATCCTCGAGGTCGTCGCCGAGGACCAGCCGACGGTGACGGCGACCCAGGAGCTCCTGGTCGACCCCGAGGTCGGCCTGCACGTCCGCTCCCGGCTGTGAGCCGGATCATTCGCAAGATCACTTTTTGCCCCTGACATCCAGGCCGTACAGTTCGTGCCGTGAGCGAACCTGTGATCCTGGCCGATGTCGTCCGCAGTGGCTTCGTCGAAGGCCACCACCGAGGCTCCGTCGTGGTCACCGACCCCGACGGTGCCGTGGCGTGGTCGGTCGGCATCGTCGACCAGCCGATGTTCCCCCGCTCGTCGAACAAGCCCATGCAGGCGCTCGGGATGCTCCGCCACGGCCTTCCCCTGGAGGGGAAACTGCTGTCGCTGGCTGCGGCCTCCCACTCGGGTGAGCCGTTCCACGTGGACGGCGTCCGCGAGATCCTCGCCCTCGGAAAGCTGGACGAGTCCGCGCTGCAGACGCCTCCGGCGTACCCGCTGGAAGACGCCGTCCGGGACGCCTGGGTGCGTGCCGGGCACGGCCAGGAATCGATCGCGATGAACTGCTCGGGCAAGCACGCGGCGATGCTCCTCACCTGTGTGGTCAACGGCTGGCCGCTCGACACCTACCGCTCTCCCGATCACCCGCTCCAGCAGGTCATCCGCGCCGCGGTGGAGGACACCGCGGGAGAGAAGGTCTCGTACGTCGCCGTCGACGGCTGCGGTGCGCCGATCCTCGCGATCAGCCTGGCCGGCCTGGCTCGGTCGTTCGGTCTGTTCGCCGCTGCCGCGCCCGGAACCCTCGAGGCCAAGGTGAAGGACGCTTACCGGGCGTACCCCGAGTACGCCAGCGGGAGTATGCGCGACGAGACCGCGCTGATGCGCGCGATTCCGGGTCTGTTCTGCAAGGTGGGTGCCGAGGCCGTGTATGCGGTGGGTCTCGAGGACGGCCGTGGGATCGCGGTGAAGATCGAGGACGGTACGCCGCGGGCACGGGCCGTGGTGATGGCAGCAGTACTGGGGAAGCTGGGGATCGAGCACGAGGTGATCGAGCAGCAGATCGAGTTCCCGCTGCTGGGTGGCGGCGTACCGGTGGGGTCGGTGCGGCCGCACGCGCCGGCGTTCGGTTAACGGCGCATTACCCGGTGCGTGAGTGAGGTCACGGTGGGTCTGCTTGCAATTGCAAGCACGCTGCTAGCACACTGGGGACATGGCCAGGTTGAGTGATCGTGTTGCCGGTTCGGTGGGCTCCGTTGGTGAGTACCTTGCCGAGCAGCGGCGGCAGGCGCAGTTGTCGTTGCGGCAGCTGTCCGACCTGGCCGGTGTGTCGAACCCGTACTTGAGCCAGATCGAGCGCGGCCTGCGGAAACCGTCGGCCGATGTGCTGCAGCAGCTCGCGAAGGCGTTGCGGATCTCCGCGGAGACCCTGTACGTACGGGCCGGCATCCTCGATCCGGACGACAGCTCGGACGGCGGCGCCACTGGTCGGCGCGCCTCCGGTGTGGTCGACGCGATCCTGCTCGACCCGGCGCTGAACGAGCGCCAGAAGCGGGTCCTGCTGGACGTGTACGGCTCCTTCGTCCGTGAGAACACACCCGCCGACGAGCCCGTCGTCGCAGCGCCGCCGAAGAAGAAGGCGGCCGCGACGGCCAAGAAGACCCCTGCACGACCCCGCAGTACCAACTCGCCGAAAATTCAAGGAGAAGCCTGATGGCTACCCGCACCCCTGTCACCCCGTTGTACGCGATCGCCGGCGCCGGCGACCTGGCCGTGGAGAAGTTCCGCGCGGTCAGCGAGGACGTCACGACCCGGTTCGCCAAGCTCGACCAGAAGAGCGTGCAGGCCGAGTTCAGCAAGCGGCAGAGCGAGCTCACCGCCGAGCTGACCAAGCGTCAGGCCGAGCTGACCAAGCGCTTCGAGGCGCTCGTCGCCGACGCCCGCACCGCCCCGGCCAAGCTCCGTGAGCTGCCGGCCGTCGCGCAGGCCGGTCTGACCACCGTTCTGGGCCAGGCCGAGGAGACCTACGAGGACCTGGCCGGCCGCGGCAAGGAGCTGGTCGAGCGGATCCGCTCGCAGAAGGCCACCGAGGACCTGGAGGCCGCCGCGAAGACCACGGTGAGCAAGGCCAAGGCCACCCGGACCACGGTGAAGAAGACCGCCGAGACCGCGCAGCGCAACGTCAAGGCGACCACCACCGCCGCGAAGAAGACCGCGAAGACGGCCGCCAAGGCCACCACCGACGCCGCCGCCAAGATCGGCGACTGACGGAGCTTTCGTCTCGCTGCGCGATGACGGGGCGTAATAACTACCCGTCAGTCGGTAGAAGTTTGCGCCTGGGCGGCCCGCCCCTGTGGATCACAGGGGTGGGCCGCCCGGTCTTTCGGCTAGGCTCGGGGCATGCTCCCACTCGCCACGTTCCCGAACCTCTTCCCGGGGTTCGCGGGCCCGTTCGAGATCATCTGGTGGGTGCTGCTCGCGATGAAGCTGGTCGCGCTCGTCGATGCGGCCCTCCGGCCGCGGGCGGTGTTCATCGCCGCGGACAAGCTGACCAAGCCTGGCTGGGTGCTGATCCTGGTCGTCTTCTCGCTCAGCCAGATCTTCCAGGGCTGGTTCAGCTTCTTCGGCCTGATCGGGATCGCGGCCGCCGGGGTCTACCTGGTCGACGCCCGGCCCGCCCTGCGCGCCGCCACCGGCCGTGGCCGGGGCGGCTGGGGGATTCGCCGCCGGCGCGGCCCCCGTCCGCTCTGACGGATGCCTACGAGCGGTAGACGATCACCTTGTCACCGACGTGGACCTCGTCGAACAGGATCTTGATCTTGGCCAGGTCCCGGACGTTCACGCAGCCGTGCGACGCACCGTTGTAGCCGCGGGCCGCGAAGTCCGAGGAGTAGTGCACGGCCTGGCCGCCGCTGAAGAACATCGCGAACGGCATCTTCGAGTCGTACAGCTTCGACACGTGGTCACGGCTCTTCCAGCCGACCGTGAAGCCGCCCTCGCGGGTCGCCGTCTTCACGGCCCCGAAGCGGACATCCATCTGCATCTTCACCACGCCGTTGACGACGTACCGGAGTTTGCGGGTGGTCTTGTCGATGCACAGCGCGACCCCGGTCGAGCAGCGGGCATCGAGCTTGCGCCCGTCGACCACCGGCACCGGCGGGTAGAGCTCCTTCTGCGTCGGCTCCTTGGTGACGGCCGCGAGCTTGTCCCAGGTGTTCTGGTCGACATACCCCAACGGCGGAATCCCCTTGGACTGCTGGAACTTCTTCACAGCACTCCGGGTCATCGTCCCGTACTCGTTGTCCAGGTACTGCTTGTCGAGCAGCTTCAACTGGATCAAGCGGGCTTCGAGCTTCCGCACGCTGACGCTGACAGCGCCGTACTTGTAGACGGCCTTCGGGTAGATCGGCAGCTGTCCACTGACCTCGAACGGCACCGCCTTGACCTCGACGGACGCGGCCTTGGCCACCACTCCGGCCCCAGCCACCGCCACCACCGTCGCCCCGGCCACCAGCCCGGCCACGACGTTGCGAATGATCAGCGCGCGCATCGGACATCCTTCCGTCGACCTTGTCCCCGTTACCCCGTAGGACGTCCTCACAGCCAATTTTGTTGACCCCCCAGCGTAAATTGCCCACCAGGCCAACCGCACCCTTTGTGTGCAACTCGTGACCGGAGCACCGCATGGACATCATTCTCAGTACGGCGGACATCACCACTGTGCGCGTGGACGCGATCGTGAACGCCGCCAACCACGCCCTGCGCGGTGGCGGCGGTGTCGACGGCGCGATCCACCGGGCCGGCGGTCCGAAGATCCTGGCCGAGCTGATCGAGCGCTATCCCCGGGGAGCATCGGCCGGTGAGGCGGTCTGGACGACGGGTGGGCGGCTGCCCGCGTCGTACGTGATCCATGTGGTCGGGCCGAATTACACCGCTGGGCAACAGGATCCGGCGTTGCTGGAGTCGTGTTACCGCAATGCGTTGCGGATCGCGGACGAGCTCGGCGTGAAGACGCTGGCGCTGCCCGCGGTGTCGGCCGGGATCTTCGGCTGGCCGGCCCAGTCCGCGGCAGACATCGCCGTACGGACACTTCGTCGTACGGCGTCTGGTGTCGTCACGGCGACGTTTTGCTTGGTAGAACCCCGGCTGTACAAGGCGTTCGGGAAAGCAACAGCGGCCGAGGCGTGAGCCCCGGCCGCTGTGAGAGTGCTGTGGATCAGCCGCTGTAGACGACGACCTTGTCGCCGACCTTGATCTGGGCGAAGATCTTGGCCAGCTTGGCCTTGTCGCGGATGTTGACGCAGCCGTGCGAGCCGCCGTTGTACCCGCGGGCCTTGAAGTCCGACGAGTAGTGGACGGCCTGGCCGCCGCTGAAGAACATCGCGTACGGCATCTTCGACTTGTAGAGCGTCGAGACGTGGTTCTTGGACTTGCGCTGCACCTTGAAGGCGCCGTTGCGGGTCGGCGTCTTGCTGGTGCCGAAGCGGGCGTCCAGGACGTACACGGTCTTGCCGTTGACCAGGTAGACCAGCTTGCGGGTCTTCTTGTTGATGCACATCGTGCGGCCCTTCATGCACCGCGGGTCCAGGTGGTAGCGACCGATGTACTTGGTCTTGGCGACTGCCTTCTGCGGCACGGCCACGGCGGTCTTGGGTGCCACGGTCGCGGCCTCGGCCGTCGTGGCGGCGGTGAGTGCGCCGACCCCCACGAATGCGACGGCGGTCATGGTCGCGCCGAGCTTGCGCAGAATACCCATGGTGTTCGTCCTTCCCCCAACTGAAGTTTTGCTGTTCACAGAGTCAGACGTCGGCCATGGACGTCTGGTTGGTAACGATCCGGAAGAAACTTCCCGGCGCGCGCCGAAAAAGGGTGTATCACACCGCTGTATTTCCGCGCGCGTCCTCGGGACCGACGTTGCCGAACCGTGTTGAGAAAAGGCGAATCAGGCCTTGTTCTTGCGCCCCAGCTTGGCGCGCTCGATCTGCGTCAGCGCGACCTTGCGGATCCGGACCGCGTCCGGCGTGACCTCGACGCACTCGTCCTCGCGGCAGAACTCCAGCGACTGCTCGAGCGACAGCTTGCGGGCCGGGACCAGCTTCTCGAACTCGTCCGCGTTCGAGCGGACGTTGGTCATCTTCTTTTCCTTGGTGATGTTGACGTCCATGTCGTCGGAGCGCGAGTTCTCGCCGACGATCATGCCCTCGTACACCTCGGTGCCCGGCTCGCAGAACATCGTGCCGCGCTCCTGCAGGTTGATCATCGCGTACGTCGTCGCGGCGCCACTGCGGTCGGAGACCAGCGAACCGGACGGGCGGGTGCGCAGCTCGCCGAACCACGGCTCGTAGGCCTCGAAGACGTGGTGCGCGATACCGGTACCGCGGGTGTCGGTGAGGAACTCGGTCCGGAAGCCGATCAGGCCGCGGGCCGGGACCAGGAACTCCATCCGCACCCAGCCGGTGCCGTGGTTGGTCATCTGCTCCATCCGGCCCTTGCGGACCGCGAGCAGCTGGGTGACGGTGCCCAGGTACTCCTCGGGGCAGTCGATCGTCAGTCGCTCGACCGGCTCGTGCTTCTTGCCGTTGATGTCGCGGGTGACCACCTGCGGCTTGCCGACGGTCAGCTCGTAGCCCTCGCGACGCATCTGCTCGACCAGGATGGCCAGCGCCAGCTCACCACGGCCCTGCACCTCCCAGGTGTCCGGACGCTCGGTCGGCAGCACCTTCAGCGACACGTTGCCGACCAGTTCGCGGTCGAGCCGGTCCTTGACCAGGCGGGCGGTCACCTTGGTGCCCTTGACCCGGCCGGCCAGCGGCGAGGTGTTGGTACCGATCGTCATCGAGATGGCCGGCTCGTCCACGGTGATCAGCGGCAGCGGCTTGGGGTTGTCCGGGTCGGTCAGGGTGTCGCCGATCATGATCTCCGGGATACCGGCGATCGCGACGATGTCACCCGGGCCGGCCGAGTCGCCGGGGACGCGCTCGAGCGCCTCGGTGACCAGCAGTTCGGTGATCTTGACCTTCTGGATCGACCCGTCGTGGCGGCACCAGGCGACCTGGGCGCCCTTCTTCAGCGTGCCCTCGTGCACCCGGACCAGCGCGAGCCGGCCGAGGAACGGCGAGGCGTCCAGGTTGGTGACGTGCGCCTGCAGCGGCGCGCCCTCGGTGTACTCCGGGGCCGGAACGTTGGCCAGGATCGTCTCGAACAGCGGCTCGAGGTCCTCGGAGTCCGGCAGGGTGCCGTCGGCGGGCGCGGTCAGCGACGCCCGGCCGGCCCGCGCCGAGGCGTAGACGACCGGGAAGTCCAGGGCGCTCTGGTCGGCGTCGTGGTCGAGCAGGTCCATGAACAGCTCGTAGGTCTCGTCGACGACCTCGGAGATCCGCGAGTCCGGACGGTCGACCTTGTTCACCACCAGGATCACCGGCATCCGCCGGGCCAGCGCCTTGCGGAGCACGAACCGGGTCTGCGGCAGCGGGCCCTCGGAGGCGTCCACCAGCAGCACGATCGCGTCCACCATCGACAGGCCGCGCTCGACCTCACCACCGAAGTCGGCGTGGCCGGGGGTGTCGATGATGTTCAGCGTCATCTGCTCGCCGTTGGCCATCTTGTGCCGGACGGCGGTGTTCTTGGCGAGGATCGTGATGCCCTTCTCACGCTCCAGGTCACCGGAGTCCATCGCCCGCTCGTCCACGTGCTGGTGGGCGCCGAAGGCGCCGGACTGCCACAGCATCGCGTCGACCAGGGTGGTCTTGCCGTGGTCGACGTGGGCCACGATCGCGACATTGCGCAGGTCGTTACGGACAGGCATGGGGAAGCGCTCCAAGCAGTAGACTGGGTGTCAGGCGGTGGCTACGGTGTGTCGTGAATCGTCTTGGTGAGTCACGAGATCTCGGCCACTCGACGCAAGGCACAGCAGCTCTATCCTACCGGTCACCGTTCGTATCCACGAAAACGTCACCCGGCGGGCGGCTGCCAGTCCATGATCAGCGCGTCACTGCACGCGGTGCACCTTGTGCTGTGCGGCTTGGGCGCGCGGCCGGACGGTGATGCGGTCGAGGTTGACGTGCGGCGGCCGGCTGGCGACCCAGCTGACGATGTCGGCGATGTCGTCGGAGGTGAGCGGCTCGGCGACTCCGGCGTACACGGCGTCGGCCTTGGCCTGGTCGCCTTCGAAGCGGGTCAGCGCGAAGCCCTCGCTCTTCACCATGCCGGGTGCGATCTCGCTCACTCGCACCGGCTGGTCGAACAGCTCCAGCCGCAGGGTGTCGACGACCGCCTTCGCGGCGTGCTTGGCGGCGACGTACCCGCCGCCGTTCTCGTAGGCGACCTGACCGGCCGTCGAACCCATCACGATGATCGTGCCCCGCCCGGCGATAAGGGCCGGGAGCAACGACTTGGTGACGGCGGCGACGCCGATCACGTTCACCTCGTACATCCGCCGCCACGCGTCCAGATCGGCCTCGGCCACCGGCTCGGCGCCGAACGCGCCGCCGGCGTTGTTCACCAGCAGATCCAGCCGGTCACCGACCGTCGCGGCCAGTGCGGCCACGTCCTCGGCGGACGTCACGTCGCACTGGACCGCACGGCCGTCGATCTCCTTGGCCAGCGCCTCGATCCGATCCAGCCGCCGGGCGGCGGCGATCACCTCGAAGCCATCCTTGGCGAGCCGGCGGGCGGTCGCCGCCCCGATCCCGCTGCTCGCTCCGGTCACCACGGCAAGAGGACGATTCGCAGTCATACCTTCAGTGTTTCACCCGCCGCGATCTGCATCGAACTCGTCTCACCTTGCCGCCGGGCGGCGGCGATCGTGACCGCGACCACCAGGAGACCGAGGGCGACGAATCCACCGAAGATCCCCAGCGTCTGCCCGTCCGGGTGGATCACCGACTGACCGCGGAACGCCTGCGTGCTGGTCGCGATCATCAGACCGGTGTAGGCGATGGCAGCCGCACCGACGAGCCGCGCGCGAACCCGCTCCGGACGTAGCCAGGTCACGCGAGCCGCAAGGAGGCTCAGCAGTACGACGACCGCCAGCAGCGCGTGGATCGCGTGCAGTCCGATGAAGTGCGGGACGCGCAGGTCGCCACCGACCGTGCTCCAGTGCGTGAGCGGCAGAGCGGGACCGCCCGCCTCGACGCCGATGCCGTGGCTGCCTGACAGGGTGACCGGGTTGCCGTAGGCGTCCGTGGTCTGGGTCTTGGTACCGGTGGAGCCGACCAGGTAGAACGCCAGGCCCATACCGGCCACGGCCAGCGCGATGCCGGTCCGGATCGCCCGGTTCAGCGGAGCGTCCCCGACCCGCTGGAACTGCAGCATGATCGCGACCACGAGGCTCGCGCCGAACAGGCCGAGCACCCCGGACATGAAGACCTGCTGCCCCACCTGGTTGAACGTGTCGGCGTTGGAGTTGAAGTGGCTGAACGTGCCCCGTGCGGCCTGCACCGCGATGAAGCCGACATCGATGACGCCGGTGACCGCGAACACGGTCCCGACCCACCATCCGAACCGCTTGGCCTTGCGCAGCCGGGACAACAGCCAGGCGAGCGTCGCGCCGTACAGGACGAAGGAGAGGCCGAACTTGAACGGTTTGAGCCAGACGGACTCGTTCAGGATGGTGCGGTTGTCGACCAGCAGACCGACGGCGGCGACGAGGACCAGAGCGGCCATGACGGAGACCATCAGCATCAACGGGCGATGCCACGTGCGTACTTCGGCGAGGACTTTGTGCATGTCTTCATGCTTTCGGCGCACGGCCCGCACCACAGTGGGCTCAGTCCGCCTCCCATAGGGGAGGTAGCTCCACTTACCGGCGTACGCTGGCGGAGTGAGTCTGCCGCCGTCCGTCGACCGTCCGCCGCGGCGGGTCGCGATGATCAGCCTGCACACCTCGCCGCTGGACCAGCCGGGGACCGGTGATGCCGGCGGCATGAACGTGTACGTCGTGGAGCTGTCCAAACAGCTCGCGGAGCTCGGGATCGAGGTCGACGTCTTCACCCGGGCGACCACGTCGGCGCTTCCGCCGCGGGTCGAACTGATGCCCGGCGTGACGGTTCGCAACGTGGCTGCCGGTCCTTATGAGGGCCTGACGAAGAACGAGCTCCCGGCCCAGCTGTGCACGTTCGCCCGCGCCGTACTGCGCGCCGAGGCGATCCACGAGCCCGGCTGGTACGACGTGATCCACTCGCACTACTGGTTGTCCGGGCAGGTCGGCCTGCTCGCGCGTGACCGCTGGGCGGTCCCGCTCGTGCACACCATGCACACGATGGCGAAGGTCAAGAACGCCAGCCTGGCCGAGGGCGACGTACCGGAACCGCCCGCTCGGTTGATCGGCGAGGAGCAGGTGGTCGAGTCCGCGGACCGCCTGCTGGCCAACACTCCGGACGAGGCCCAGGAACTGATCAGCCTGTACGGCGCCCAACCGGCGAAGGTCGAAGTCGTCAACCCGGGCGTGGATCTGGAGGTCTTCGTCCCTGGTGATCAGGCCGCGGCCCGGCGCACGGTCGGCGTACCGGAGGACGCGATCGTGCTGGCGTTCGTCGGGCGGATCCAGCCGTTGAAGGCGCCTGATCTGTTGATCCGCGCTGCTGCACGCATGTTGGAGCGGGATCCGTCACTGCGTTCCCGGTTGGTGGTGGCGATCATCGGCGGTCCGTCTGGGAACGGGATGGAGCACCCGGAAGCGCATGCCGAGCTGGCGCGAGCCCTCGGGGTCGACGACGTGACCCGGTTCGTGAAGCCGATGGAGCGCAGCGGTTTGGCCGAGTGGTACCGAGCCGCGTCAGTCGTCTGCGTACCGTCGTACTCGGAGTCTTTCGGGCTGGTCGCGCTAGAAGCCCAAGCCTGCGGTACGCCGGTTGTCGCGGCGGCCGTGGGTGGGCTGATGACTGCGGTGGCCGATGGCCAGACCGGGTTGCTGGTCAACGGGCACAGTGTCGACGACTTCGCCGACGCGCTGGCCCGGATCGCGACGGATCCGGTCACCCGCGAGACGATGAGCCGGGCGGCGGTCAAGCACGCTCAAGGCTTCGGCTGGGAACTGACCGCTCGCAAGACGCTGGCGGCGTACCGGACCGCGGCGGAGACGATGGCTGCTGAGGTGTTCTGAATGCGAGTGTCCGCGGCGGATGTGATCCGTCAGGTGCTGACCGAGAACGAGATCGAGTACACCGAGACCACGCTGGGCGTGTTCAGCGCCGACCTGCCGGGGGAGCGCAAGCTCAAGACCACGGTCGCGCTGACGGTCGGCGCGCAGGCGGTCCAGGTGCACGCGTTCGTGGCCCGGCACCCCGACGAGAACCACGAGGCCGTCTACCGCTGGCTGCTCGAGAAGAACCTCAAGATGTACGGCGTCGCCTTCGCGATCGACCACCTCGGCGACATCCACCTGGACGGGCGCGTCCCGCTGCACGCGATCACCCCGACCGAGGTCGACCGCCTGCTCGGCGCCGTACTGGAGTATGCCGACTCCTCGTTCAACACGATCCTCGAACTCGGCTTCGCCACCTCGATCCGCAAGGAGTACGACTGGCGGATCTCCCGCGGCGAGTCCACCCGCAATCTGGACGCCTTCAAGGGCTGGCTGGAGCCCAAGTAGGCTGCGGGCATGACCTATCGCCTGATCCTGCTCCGCCACGGCCACAGCGAGTGGAACGCCAAGAACCTGTTCACCGGCTGGGTCGACGTCGACCTGAACGCCCAGGGCGTCGAGGAGGCGCACCGCGGTGGTGAGCTGCTCCGCGACCGCGGCCTGCTCCCCGACGTCCTGCACACCTCCGTGCTGCGCCGGGCGATCCGCACCGCGAACATCGCCCTCGAGGTCGCCGAGCGTCAGTGGATCGACGTCCGCCGCTCCTGGCGGCTGAACGAGCGCCACTACGGCGCCCTGCAGGGCAAGGACAAGAAGCAGACCCTCGAGGAGCTCGGCGAGGAGCAGTTCATGCTCTTCCGCCGCTCCTACGACACCCCGCCGCCCGCCATCGAGCGCGGCTCCGAGTTCGACCAGGCCGGCGACCCCCGCTACGCGGCCCTCGCCCCGGAGATCATCCCCACCACCGAGTGCCTCAAGGACGTCGTGGCCCGGATGCTCCCCTACTGGTACGACGCCATCGTCCCCGACCTGCGCGCCAACAAGACTGTGCTCGTCACAGCCCACGGCAACTCCCTGCGCGCCCTCGTCAAGCACCTCGACAACCTCGACGAGCCCACCGTCGTAGGCCTCAACATCCCCACCGGCCTCCCCCTCCTCTACGAACTCGACGAAAACCTCAAGCCGATCACCCCCGGCGGCGAATACCTCGACCCCAAGGCCGCCGCCGAAGCCATCGAAGCCGTCAAGAACCAAGGCCGCTGACCCCCTCGAGGTCGAGCGTCCGGAGGAAATCGAGTTTGTCCTGGAGGTCGGGATGAGTCGCGACGACCTCCGGATTGCTCTCGAGCAGCCGGAGCTGGATCCACAGAAGTAGCGTCTGTCGGACGTGGAGCGCGTCCAACTCGGCCAGCAGCTCCTGACCGGTCAGCGATGTCGGATCCTTGAACTCGTGGGGGTTGGCTAGCAGGGCGGCGATATCCGATGCGTTCATGCCAAAGAACGTATCCAGCCGGCCACCCGGCCCAGCCGCCGATTTCTCCCCTGTGGACAACCCGCCGCCCTGCTACCCGCACGGGTGATTCACGTCGCCCTGTGCCAGTCAGGAGAACCGCAGCTGATGGGCTGGCCAGCCTGGTGGCGGGTTGGCCAAACGCATGCGGCTAGCCCTCCCCTCACGGGATGGGTCAGCCCATCAAATGGGGCTCTTCGGGCTGCCGAGGCTGCGGATTGAGGCGGCGGGTCACCTTGAGCACCCCTCAACCAGTTCCCGCCCGCGAATATGACTGAGCCGTGCTCAAGGTTTCGGGTGAGCTCGACCTTGTGCACCCATCAACCACATTTCGACCGCCGAAGTGGTCGAGCCGTGCACAACGTCGTACGGGCTTGACCGCACCGATAACGTCCGAAGACACGCCGACCACGCTCCGCGAGCCTTCGGACGTCAGCCGGGGGAAGGGGCGGCGACTTGTCCACGCAACGAAAAGAGCCCTCGGCAACCAAGTGGTTGCCGAGGGCTACTTTTTGTACGGCGTTTGGTCAGTTGTTGCCGTTGGGGTTGGGGGTGGAGGCGCCGGCGCCGGAGCCGGCGGCGGTGCCGCCGATGGCTACGGGGAGTTCGCCGGTGACGAGGTAGACGACGCGGCGGGCCATCGAGACGGCGTGGTCGGAGATGCGCTCGTAGTAGCGGCCGAGCAGGGCGATGTCGACGGCGACCTCGACGCCGTGCGGCCAGGTGTCGTCCATCATCTGACGGAACTGGTTGCTGCGCAGCTTGTCCATCTCGTCGTCGGTCGCCTCGAGCTTGGTGGCGGCGTCGACGTCGCGGGTCTTGATCACGTCACCGGCGGCGTCGACCATCTGGCCGGCCACGGAGCCCATCTCGGCGATCACGTCGTGCAGCTCGGCGGGGATGGCCGGGGAGGGGTAGCGCAGGCGGGCGATCTTCGAGACGTGGGCGGCGAGGTCGCCCATCCGCTCGAGGTCGGCGACCATCCGCAGGGCGGCGACCAGCATCCGCAGCTCGTTGGCGACCGGGGCCTGGCGGGCCATCAGCTCGAAGACCTTCTCCTCGACGCCCTCGCCGGCGGCGTCGAGCTGGATGTCGGCGGCGATGACGTCCTCGGCCTGCCGGATGTCGGCCTCCAGCAGGGCGGCGGTGGACCGGCGGACAGCGGTCGAGACCGTCCGGGTCATCCGCTCGAGCTCGGCGAGGATGTCGTCGAGCTGCTCGTGGTAACTGTCACGCATTGTGTTCGTTTCCGATCTTCTGAGTGCCCGTGGCCCGGTGCCGGACAGGCCAGTACCCGCCCAACGGTGACGGTATGCCGTCGAGGTTGCCGGTCGGCGACGAGTGGTGAACGCCTGATGAACAGTTGTGACGCGTCCCGGTCATCCGGTGCTCATTCGGTCTTTCCCTGCTGGTTGCCCGCGTAGCATCGGTGCTGTGGATCCCACGCTGGCTGCGGTGCTGGGCGGCGTCATTGGCGCAGCCCTGGCCCTCCTTTCACTCGGCGCGATGATGCTTTCCGAACGCTCCCAGCGCAAGATCCCCGAGTCCCCGGACCCCGCCGTACCGAGTGGGGTGGCGACGGTTCTGTCGGTACTGCGCTCGTCCGCGGTCGTGATGGGTCCCGAGGACCAGGTGCTCCAGGCGAGCGCTCCGGCGCACGTGCTCGGCATCGTCCGGGGTGAGCGGCTGGTGGTCGACGACATCCTGACCATGGTCCGCTCGGTCCGCCGGGACGGCGAGATTCGCCAGCAGGACCTGGAGATCGTCCGCGGCCGGCTCGGCGCCACGCAGTACGTGAGCGCCCGGGTGGCGCCGCTGGGCAGCCAGTTGGTGCTGGTGCTGGTCGAGGACCGCACCCGCGAACGGCGGCTGGAGGCGATCCGGCGCGATTTCACGGTCAACGTGAGTCACGAGCTGAAGACCCCGGTCGGTGCGCTGATCCTGCTCGCCGACGCGGTCTCCGAGGCGTCGGACGACCCGGAGGCGGTGCAGCGGTTCTCGGACCGGATGCGGATCGAGGCCTCCCGGCTGAGCCGCCTGGTCAAGGAGATCATCGAGCTGTCCCGGCTGCAGGGCGACGACCCGCTGGAACACCCGCACTCGGTCGACATCAACGAGGTGATCGACGCCGCCGTCGACAGGTGCCGGGTGGACGCCGAGGACCGCGACATCAAGATCGTGGTGAAGACCGAGCCGGACCTGGAGGTGATGGGCAGCGAGGACCAGCTGTCCATTGCCATCGGCAACTTGGTGGAGAACGCGGTCAACTACAGCCCCGATGGCACCCGGGTCGCGGTCGCCGCGCACCCGATCGGTGACCTGGTCGAGGTGACGGTCAGCGACCAGGGGGTCGGCATCCCGACCAGTGACCTGGAGCGGATCTTCGAGCGGTTCTACCGGGTGGACCGGGCCCGCAGCCGGGAGACCGGCGGTACTGGGCTCGGGTTGTCCATCGTCAAGCACATCGCCTCGATCCACGGCGGCGACGTACGGGTGTGGAGTGTCGAAGGACAAGGCTCCACATTCACCGTGAGACTCCCACTGCGGCTCGATTCCGCGGAGGGCCAGACCGGTTCCCCCAGCCAGGAGGAGCCGGCCGTCACTCTGACGCCTACCCCGTCAGGGCAGATCACAAAGGAGACAGCTTCGTGACCCGAGTGCTGGTCGTCGAAGACGAAGAGAGCTACAGCGACGCGTTGTCGTACGTCCTGCGCAAGGAAGGCTTCGAGGTCGCCGTCGCGGAGACCGGGCCGGACGCGCTGGACGAGTACGACCGGGCCGGTGCGGACATCGTGCTGCTCGACCTGATGCTGCCGGGCCTGTCCGGTACCGAGGTGTGCCGGGCGCTGCGGAGCCGGGGCAACGTCCCGGTCATCATCGTCAGTGCCAAGGACACCGAGGTGGACAAGGTCGTCGGGCTCGAACTGGGCGCGGACGACTATGTCACCAAGCCGTACAGCCCGCGCGAGCTGCTGGCCCGGATCCGCGCCGTCCTGCGGCGGGGTCAGGACGTCGAGCTGCTGCCGGACACCCTTGAGGCAGGGCCGGTCCGGATGGACGTCGAGCGGCACGTCGTGACCGTCGGTGGCGCCGAGATCCGGCTGCCGCTGAAGGAGTTCGAGCTGCTCGAGATGCTGCTCCGCAACACCGGGCGGGTGCTCACCCGTGGGCAGCTGATCGACCGGATCTGGGGCGCCGACTACGTCGGTGACACCAAGACCCTCGACGTCCACGTGAAGCGGCTGCGGTCGAAGCTCGAGAAGGATCCGTCGAACCCGCAGCACCTGGTCACCGTTCGCGGCCTGGGCTACAAGTTCGACTCCTGACCGGGTTGTGTCCTGGGTCATGGTCTCGCGGGTGCCATCACCTTTGTAGTTAGCTTAGGCTGTCCTTAGTTGAGGATCCGACTGAGGAGAGTTTCCATGGCATGGCCCCCCTTCCCTTCGATCAAGGCCGGCAGGGTGATCAGTGCGGCCGCCGGCGTACTGATCGCATCCAGCTTGCTCGTCGCGTGCGGTGACAGCGACGACGCCCAGCCGCAAGGAGCGGGGAGTACGGCGTCCACCGGCTTCCCGGTGACGCTGAAGAACACCTTCGGCGACACCGTCGTTCCCGCGAAGCCGCAGCGCATCGTCACCCTCGGCTGGAACGCCCAGGACATCGTTCACGCCCTCGGTGAGACCCCGGTGGCGATCCCCAAGGTCACCTACGGCCCGACCGCGGCCGGGGTGAGCGCGTGGGACGCCGACTGGTTCGACCCGGCCAAGACCCAGCTCCTCGACACCGGTGACAAGTACCCGTTCGAGAAGATCGCCGCGCTGAAGCCCGACGTGATCCTGGCGCCGTACGAGGGCTTCGACAAGGCGACGTACGACACCCTGTCCGGCATCGCGCCGACCGTTGCCTACCCCGGCGCCCCGTGGCAGACCACCTGGCAGGACCAGACCCTGCTGGTAGGCGAGGCCCTCGGCAAGAAGGCCGAGGCCGAGAAGCTGATCACCGGCCTGAACGACAAGGTCAAGCAGGTCGCCGCCGAGCACCCCGAATTCAAGGGCAAGACCATCACGGTCGGCTCGTTCGGCAAGGACAACTACATCTACATGCCCGGTGACCCGCGCGTGCAGATCCTCAACCAGATGGGCTTCGTGAACGCCCCCGGCGTCGAGACCCTGGAGAAGGCGAACGCCAAGAAGGAGTTCGCGGTCACCATCAGCAAGGAGAAGATCGCCGACGCCGATGCCGACGTCCTGATCGCGTACGTCGACGGCCTCGGCCCGCAGAAGTTCGCCGCCGACCCGATCTACTCCTCGCTCGGCGCGGTCAAGCGCGGCAGCGCCTACGCCCTCGACGACCAGCAGGTTATCTCCGGCATGAGTTCGGTCAGCGTCCTGAGCGTCCCGTGGGTCCTCGACAAGATGATCCCCGAGCTCGCCAAGGCGGCCCAAGCCGCCAACTGAACGTCCGACGGGACCTCGGCCACAGGCCCCGCCGGTACGACGAACGGGCCGCCCCGCGCCGGGAGCGGCCCGTTCGGCCTGTCTGGAGGAACCCCTGAGGGGCTAGTGCTCGCCCGCAGGCGCGTCGTCGCGCGGGCTGGGGGTGTAGTGGTCCTCGGTGAGGACCGGGACGTAGGTGGTGATGGGGGCGGCCTTGGCGAAGGTCAGGACCAGGTTGACCATCTGGCCGGGCTTGGCGCCGGTGACCGAGAAGGGCTTGGCCGGGGCCGCCGTGGGCGTCGCCGGGGTCGCGGTCGGGGCATCCGTGGGGACGGCCGTCGGCGTCGTACTCGGGGTCGTGGTGGGGGCCTCGACACCCGGGGTCTGCGGGAGGGTGAGGGCCGCGCCGACCTGCAGGGGCAGGGCCTCGAACTTGCCGAAGGTGACGACGCCGGGCTGGTCGCTGCCGTCCTGGCCGTCGGGCGTGCCGGGGGCGGCCTGGGTCACCGAGACCAGGGTGTCGGTGGCGGTGCCGTTGTTGACGACGACGCCGTGCAGTTCGCCCTTGCCGTCCTCGGAGGCCAGGACCAGGAGGTTGCGGACCACGATGCCACCGGAGGAGGCGTTGGTGCCTTCGGCCGGCTGGTACGGCTGGGAGGTCTGGGCGCTGAAGTTCGCGCCACAGGCCGCCAGGGCGATACTGAGAGTGGCGGCGGCGCCCGCCAGCGCGGCGCGCCGGACGGACCGCGCGGACAACGTGATCGGCACTGGAATCCCTCTCCTGCAAGCTGTTTCGGGGCCCTTCGGCGGTGTCCGAGTCCTGGATTCGGTGCACGGCCTCCGGCGCAGCACAGCGTAGTGCCCGGGCCCGGAACGCCCGCAGCCGGGTGGGCCCTGGGCAACGGTTCTCGCGCGCACAAGGCATGGCCGACAGTGTTTGTCAAGGCGGGAAATGGCCTCTGACCAGCACAAACGTCCGAACCGGACCAGCGACTGCGTGGTAGGATAGGACTCGGAAAGGGGCACGTGACATATGACTTTCACAGTCGGCGAGACGGTTGTTTACCCCAACCATGGTGCGGCCGTCATCGAGGACATCGAGACCCGTCAGATCAAAGGTGAGGACAAGACCTATCTGGTCTTGAGGATCGTCGCTCAGAACGACCTGGTCGTCCGGGTCCCCGCGTGCAACCTCGATCTTGTCGGCGTGCGTGACGTCGTGGATCAGGCCGGTCTGGAGCGCGTCTTCGACGTGCTGCGGGCTCCGCACACGGAGGAGCCGACCAACTGGTCGCGACGTTACAAGGCGAACCTGGAGAAGCTGCACTCCGGTGACGTGATGAAGGTGGCAGAGGTCGTCCGCGACCTGTGGCGCCGTGAGCGTGACCGTGGTCTGTCGGCCGGTGAGAAGCGGATGCTGGCGAAGGCTCGCCAGATCCTCGTCTCCGAGCTGGCGCTGGCCGAGCACACCAACGAGGACAAGGCGGAAGCCATCCTCGACGAGGTTCTCGCGTCCTGATCCACAGGTCGAGTCTGCACCCGTGATCCTGTCGTCCGAATCCGTCCCGTCATGAGTACGGCGGCGATCATTCCGGCGGCAGGTCTCGGGTTGAGGCTCGGTGGTGAGACCCCGAAGGCATTTCGAGAGGTCGGTGGCGACGCGCTGCTGGTCCACGCGGTCCGTGGACTGAAGGCAGCGTCCGCCGCCGACCTCGTCTGTTTGGTGGTCGCAGTCCCGCCGGGGACCGAGGAGACGGTCACCAAAGAGCTCACCCCGTACGTCGGGGATACCCGACTGCTCGTGGTTGCCGGCGGCGCCGAGCGGTCCGACTCGGTGCGGACCGCCCTCGAGTTGGTCCCGGTCGACGGGATCGACTGCATCCTCGTGCATGACGCGGCCAGGGCGTTCGTCCCGGTCGACGCGATCGAGCGCGTGGTCGCGGCTGTCCGCGCCGGCGCGCAGGCCGTCGTACCGGCTGTCGCGGTGACGGACACGATCAAGCAGGTCGGGCCGTCCGGTGAAGTTGTTGCCACGCCGGACCGGTCGACGCTGGTTGCTGTGCAGACTCCGCAGGGCTTCGCTCCCGACGTACTGCGGCGGGCGCATGCGGCGGGTGTGGTCGGTGCGACCGACGATGCGATGCTGTGTGAGGCGCTTGGAGTGACCGTGCTGACGGTCGAAGGGTCGCCGGACGCGTTCAAGGTGACGCGGCCCCAGGACTTGCTGCTGGCGGAGGCCCTGCTGGCGGAGAGGCGAGTGGTGTGAAGATCCCCCGGGTCGGCAACGGCATCGACGTCCATCCGCTGGAGGAGGGCCGGCCGATGTGGCTGGCCGGACTGCACTGGCCGGACGAGCCCGCTGGGCTGGCCGGCCACTCGGACGGTGACGCCGCCGCCCACGCCATCTGTACGGCGCTCCTGAGCGCTGCCCGGCTTGGTGACCTGGGATCGAACTTCGGCACGGCCGAGCCCGAGTGGGCCGGGGCTGCCGGGGTCGCCCTGGTGACCGAGGCGGCGCGGCGGGTACGCGCGGCCGGCTTCGAGATCGGCAATGTGACGGTCCAGATCGTCTGCAACCGGCCACGGATCGGCGTCCGCCGCGAAGAGGCCGAGAAGGTGCTGAGCGCCGCGTGCGACGCCGAGGTTTCGGTCAGCGCCGCCACCACCGACGGCCTGGGCTTCCCCGGCCGCGGCGAAGGCATCGTTGCCATGGCAACAGCCCTGATCTACTGAGCCCGGTTGCCCACGGCACCCAGTCACGGGGCCTTCGCACGCCCGGCCATCCATCACAACCTGTCCATGTTTATCGATTTTCCATATCCTGGGGTTATGGACCTGCGATTGCTGCGCGCCTTCATCACGGTCGCCAGACTGCGGACGTTCGGGGCGGCGGCCGACGAGCTGGCGACCAGCCAGCCTGCCCTCACCAAGCAGATCCAGGTGCTGGAACGCCGGCTCGGGTCGGCCCTGTTCGTCCGCGGCCGGCATGGCGCCCGGCTGACTCCGGAGGGTGAACTGCTGCTGCCTGACGCTCTGCAACTGATCGAGCGTTCGGAGGCCTTCGAACGGCGTGCCGCCCAGGTCGCCGCGGGCGCCGAGGGATCCCTCGCGATCGGCTTCGGCCTGTCCGGCATCGAGCTGGCACCACGCGCAGTCGCACTCTTCCGCAGCCGCTGGCCACGAGTCTCCGTGTCACTCGAGGACCTGTCCTCGGCCGAGCAGTACGAGCGCCTCCAAGCCGGCGGACTGCAGATCGGCTTCGTCCGCCTGCCGGTCCCGGCCGGCCTCGAACACCTGCGGTTGCGCAAGGACCGCCTGGCTCTCGCGTTGCCCATCGATCAGGCTGTGCCCCGTGACCTCGCCAGCTGGCTGGACGGCCGTCCGCTGGTCCGGCTGACGCCGAGCCGCGGTCCCGGCCTCGCAGCACAGATCAACGGCCTGTACGCCGAACTCGGTTGCCACCCGCAAGTGCTGCAGGAAGCGGGTGACCTGCAGACGATGCTGGCCCTCACCGCGGCCGGCGCCGGACCATCCGTCGTACCGCTGTCTGCTGAACGGATCGCCCCGGGCGAGGTCCGCCTCGTCCCACTCCCCGGTCGCGCTGCGACCTGGTGGATCGGCGCTGCCTGGTCCACCCGCACGCCCCTCACCGAACGCTTCGTTCGCACCGCGACCGAGGTCGCGCGCGCGTCTTAGGGGCCAGAGGTGAAGCGAGGGTTGGCCACGGGGTGAACCTGGCCGAGGCGTCGTCGGTTCAGGTACGCCGCGACGACGATGCCGGAGGCAACGATCAGGCCGCCGATGCCCGCGACCAGATCGCGCGTGACGTGCTCCTGGCCGACGAACTGCCCCCGCAGTACGCCGTGCGGGTCGACGATCACCTGGACCTGGCCGCCCGGGAACTCGTGCCGCGTCGAGGTTCTGAAGTCGTAGCTGTGGCCGTCAGGGCAGTCCGCGGTGAAGTCGGTGACGCCGAAGTGGTGGTAGTCGCGCACTGTGCAGTTGACGCGCGTCCCGAAGTGGGCCAGCGCGACCGGGGTCGGCGTCATCAGGAACGGAACCGCCGCGAGACCGCTCGCCAGCGCACCGAAGTACCCGTAGTTCCCGCCGCCCAGAATCGCGATCCCGAACGTGAAGAACACGACCCCGGCCAGCATGACCAGTAACGCGAGCAGGATCGAGTGCGGCGGGAAGGTGTAGAGCACACCGGCGAGGAAGAACAGCGTCGCGCCCAGCCCGATGTAGCGCCAGATCGGGCCTTGCGGAGTCCCGTGCCGCCGCAGTGGCTTCCCGGCGATGATCGCGATCACGAGGATCGCGGTGACACCGGCGAAGAACCCCAGCGGGACGTACTTCACGAACGCCGCTTCCTCGCAGCCCTCGGCAGTGCCGGCAGCTCGTAGCCATCCAGCCAGGACGTGAACAACGCATCCAGTACGTCGGCATCCGGGGCGAACGTGGCCGCGAGCGACCGGAAGTCCGCCGTACTGACTGAGCCGTGCCGGTTGGTCTTGGTCCAGGTGCGCAGCAGGTCGAAGAAGGCCTCGTCGCCCAGGTACTGCCGGACGGCGTGCAGGGTGATCGCACCGCGCTTGTAGAGCCGGTCGTCGAACATCAGCTCCGGACCGGGGTCTGACAGGAGCAGGTCCTGCGGCAGACCGCGCAGTCGCGTGTGAGCCTTGGTCACCTGCTGGTCGGCGCTCAGACCACCGGACTCCTCTGACCACAGCCACTCGGCGTAGCAGGCGAAGCCTTCGTTGAGCCAGATGTCCTTCCAGGCCGACGGTGTGAGGCTGTTGCCGAACCACTGGTGTGCCAGCTCGTGTGCGACCAGCCGCTCCGACGTACGGCGTCCGTCCACGTGGTTGCTGCCGAAGATCGAGACGCCCTGTGCCTCCAGGGGAATCTCCAGATCGTCATCGGTCACGACAACCGTGTAGCCGCCGAACGGGTACGAGCCGAAGAGCTGGCAGAACAGCTTCATCATGTCCTGCTGCCGACCGAAGTCGTGCTTGAACTCGCGCAGCTCACCAGGCGGTACCAGCGCCCGCGTCGTGACCGGAGCGGCGGCCAGGTCCTGTACGTCGTACCGGCCGATCTGCACGGTCGCCAGGTACGTCGCCATCGGCGCAGCCTGGTCGTAGACCCAGGTGGTCCGGCTGGCCTTCACGCGCCGCGAAACGAGCCGTCCGTTGGCCAGCGCGTAGTACGGCGAGTCAGTGGTGATCGTGATCCGGTAGTGCGCCTTGTCAGCCGGGTGGTCGTTGCAGGGGAACCACGTGGCCGCCCCACTGGGCTGGCTGGCCACGATGACACCCTCAGTGAGCTCGTCCCAGCCCAGACCGCCCCACGGGCTGTCCTCCGGCTTCGGGTTCCCGGCGTACTGGATGTCGACGGTGAACTCGGCACCGTCCATCAGAGTGCTCGCTGGGGTGATGTGCAGCTTGCCGGCGCGCTGTGTGTAGCGAGAGACCCGGCGGCCGTTGACAGTCACCTTGGCGACGCGCAGCCCGGACAGGTCGAGGGCGAACCGGGTCAGCGCCTGCTCGGCGACCGCAGTGATGCTGGCCTTGCCGGACAGCCGGTTGCTGTTGACGCGGTAGTCCAGATCGAGCTCGTACGACTCGACGTGGTACCCGCCGTTGCCGTGGTGCGGCGTGTAGGGGTCCCCGGCGGACGAGTCTCCTGGCTGTCCATGACCACGCAGAACCATCAGCCCTGCCAGGGAGCGATCGGGTTGCCCGCCCAACGGGTTCCGTCGGGCACTCCTTCACCGCGCATCACGAGAGACACCGGGCCGATAGTAGCCCCTGCACCTACTGACGCCGCAGGCAGGACGATGCCGTGCGGTCCGAGCGTTGCTCCCGGCCCGAAGGTGACTGTGCTCATGGAGAGCACTCGATCATGAAATAGGTGCGTCTGCAGCACGCAGCCGCGATTCACCGTGGCGCCGTCGCCCAAAGTGATCAGGTCGGCCTCCGGGAACCAGTACGTCTCGCACCAGACGCCCTTGCCGATCTTGGCCCCGAGAGACCGCAGCCAGAGCGCCAGCACCGGCGTACCGGCGGCTGCGTTGGCGAACCAGGGTGCGGCGACCAGTTCGACGAAGCTGTCGACCACTTCGTTGCGCCAGACGAAGGAGCTCCACAGCGGGTACTCGACCGCGCGGGTGCGCCCGACGATCACCCACTTGGCCACCGTCGCCATTCCGCCCGCCACCGCGCCGGCGGCCAGGATGACCGCACCGGAGAGCAGCAGCGCCGCCCACGGGCCCAGCCAGATGTCGAGCGCCTGCAGCCCGAACAGCACGCCCAGTGCGATCAGCACCGTGCACATCATCGGGACGAACCGGCACAGCTCGACCAGCGCCCGAGCCACCTTGAGCTTGTACGGCGGGTGGAACGTGCGGCTCTGATCGCCCTCGACCGCCTGCCGGCGCAGCTTCACCGGCGGCGAGCCCAGCCACGACGTACCGGCCTTGGACTTCTTCGGAGCAGCCGACAGTACGGCGACCAGTCCGTTCTTCGGGACGTTCCGGCCGGGCGCAGCCATCCCGGAGTTGCCCAGGAACGCGCGCTTGCCGACCTTCGCGCCGGCCACGTGCAGCCAGCCGCCACCGAGCTCGTACGACGCGATCATCGTGTCGTCGGCCAGGAACGCGCCCTCGCCGACTGTGGTCATCTTGGGCAGCAGCAGCACGGTCGACGCCTCGACGTCCTTACCGATCTTCGCGCCGAGCGCCCGCAACCACCATGGCGTCGCGAGACTCGCGTACAGCGGGAACAGCAGCGTCCGGGCGGTGTCCAGCAACCGCTCGGTCGCCCACACCTGCCAGCCGACCCGACTCCGCACCGGGTAGTGACCGGGCTTTAGTCCGATTCCCAGCAGGCGAACGCCGATCAGGGTCAGTACGGCGAGCGTCACGAAGCCGACCAGGGTCATCAGTGGGACAGCGCCGAGCGCTCGCAGTGCTGCCTGGCCAAGTGTCTCGGTGCCGTGGAGCGCACGGCCGAGCACGACCAACGCTGCGGCGGCAGCGGCGACCGGGAGCAACGACATCACCGCGGACTGAGCGCCGTACGCAGCAACCCACCAGGGCGCGCGGGCGGGGCGCTCGTCGGGCCACGGGTGCCGGGCGCGACCAACGCGGGAGGCGGGCGAGCCGGACCAGCGCTCGTTCGCGGGGACCTTGCCGGACACAGCGGAGCCGGCCGCGATCTCGGCACCCCGACCGATCTCAGCACCGGGCAGCAGCATCGAACGCGAGCCGACGACCGCATCCGCGCCCACAGTGATCGCACCGACGAGCAGTTGGTCGCCGTCGATCCAGTAGCCGGACAGGTCGACCTCGGGCTCGATCGAGGCACCACGGCCCATGGTCAGCATGCCGGTGACCGGCGGCAGTGTGTGCAGGTCGACACCGCGGCCGATCTTGGCTCCCAGTGCGCGGGCGTAGTACGCGATCCAGGGCGCACCGGCCAAGTTGGCCGCACCGGCTGCGTCCGCGAGGTTCTCGGCGGCCCAGAGCCGGACGTGCACGTTGCCACCGCGTGGATAGGTGCCCGGCTTCAGTCCGCGAAGCAGCAGTCGAGCGCCGACTACTGCGATCCCCATCCGGCCTGCGGGGGTGATCAGCAGCAGCCAGCCGGCCAGGATCCACCACCACGACACAGTCCGGATCCACGGCAGTGGACCGGCGAACTGGTCGAGCAGGTTGTTCAGTGTGAACAGGTAGACCAGCCAGCGCACACCGACCACGGTCTGCAGTACAAGAGTCAGCGCGGTCTGCAGCAGCTGCGTACCCGGTGGTGTCGGCCGGATGTCCCGCAGCTCGACCGGCTCCGCCAGCACCTGGGTGGAGTCGTCGAGCCGATCGGCCAGTGCGCCGAGTCGCGGGTACTCATAGATGTCTGCGACGGTCACCTCGGGGTAGCGCTCGCGTAGCGCCGACACCAGCTGTGCTGCGGCCAGACTGCCGCCACCGTGCATGAAGAAGTCGTTGTCGGTCCCGGTGACCGTGGCACCGAGCACCTTGGTCCAACGCTCGGCCACCCACCCCGCCGTACCGTCTAGCTCGGCAGCAGGGCCGTCAGAGTCCATGCCGGGCAGGGGCCAGGGCAGTGCGTTGCGGTCGACCTTGCCGGAGGTGCGGGTGGGCAGGGTGTCGACGATCGCCAGCAGCGGTACCAGTGCGGCGGGCAGAGCCTCACGCAGCCGCTCGGTCGCGCCCTTCTGGTCAAACGCCTCCGGCTCGTCCGGTACGACGTACCCGACCAGAAGCTGGTTGCCGGCAGCAGAAGCCCGTACGGCGGCGGCCGCGCCGGACACTCCGGGTAGGGCCTGCAGGGCCGCGTCGACCTCGCCCAACTCGATCCGTCGGCCACCGAGTTTGATCTGCTCATCGGCCCGGCCTTGGAAGAGCAGCCCGGCCGCCTCGTTCTTGACCAGGTCGCCACTGCGGTAAGCGCGCTCCCAGCCCAGCGATGGCATCGGGGCGAACTTCTCCGCGTCCTTGGCCGGGTCGAGGTAGCGGGCCAGGCCGACGCCGCCGATGATCAGCTCACCGATCCCGCCCTCGGGTACTTCGTTGCCGTCGGCATCTACTACGGCGAGGTCCCAACCGTCCAACGGCAGGCCGATCCGGACCGGACCCTCGCCGGTCAACGGCGCGCCACAGGCGACGACGGTCGCTTCAGTCGGGCCGTACGTGTTCCACACCTCGCGGCCGTCGACGGCGAGCCGCTCGGCCAGCTCAGGTGGGCACGCCTCGCCGCCGAAGATCAGTAGCCGGACCTGGTCGAGCGCATCGGCCGGCCAGAGCGCGGCCAGCGTCGGTACGGTCGAGACGATCGTGATGCCCTGCGCGACCAGCCACGGGCCGAGGTCCATCCCGCTGCGGACCAGTGAGCGCGGCGCGGGGACCAGGCAAGCGCCATGCCCCCACGCGAGCCACATCTCCTCGCAGGACGCGTCGAACGCGACCGACAGTCCGGCCAGAACACGGTCGTCCGG
This sequence comes from Kribbella sp. NPDC051587, assembly GCF_044453945.1. Classification (NCBI taxonomy): domain Bacteria; kingdom Bacillati; phylum Actinomycetota; class Actinomycetes; order Propionibacteriales; family Kribbellaceae; genus Kribbella; species Kribbella sp. NPDC051587. The sequence goes on along the minus strand of NZ_JBITDE010000024.1, from coordinate 56,086 downwards.
GCCGATCGGCTCCTGCTGCAGGAACATCCGGGCCTCGGCGTCCACGAACGCCGCCGCGGACCGGTGCGACACCGCGACACCTTTCGGTACGCCGGTCGAGCCCGAGGTGAAGATGATCCACGCGTCGTCGCCGGGCTCTGGTCCGTCGCCGGTACGGCGGGTTGGCGCGACGTCGGTCGAGTCCATCCGGGCCGAGTAGGGGTAGTCGTAGTACCCGTCGGCGTTGTCGTTCGCCGCTACGGGGACTGGCTGCTCACGCAGGATGGTGAGCTCGAGGTCGTCGGCGACAGCCGCGGCGACGGCGGCCTCACCGAACACCAGCTCGGCCCGCTCTTCCGGGTCGTCCGCGTCGACCGGAACGTAAGCCGCTCCGGCCTGCAGGGTTCCGAGGATGGCGACGTACAGGTCGTTGTGGCCGGACGAGAGCCGGACGCCGACGCGGTCACCGGGCCCGATGCCGGCTGCGGTCAGGCGGGCGGCGAGCTTCTCCACCTGGACCATCAGCTCGCGATAGCTCAGGCTCACACTGCCGTCGTCCAGCGCGGGTTCGTCGGCGTACTTGGCGGCCGTTTCGGACAGCACGTCCACCAATGTCCGCGCCGACGGCGCCAGGTCCCCGCGTCGCAACGTCACGGGCGAATGTTACGCCGCTGGGTTAACGCCGCCGGAACGCTGAGCGGCCGGTGGACTACTTCACCAGGTCGGTGTTCACGGCGAACGTGTTGCAGGCCTTGTTCGCGCCGATGTTGAAGCCGTTCTGGATCCAGAAGCCCTGGCTGGTGGCCAGACCGTGGGTCCGCTCGTCCTCGGGCGTGTCCGGGGTCTCACCGAAGCTGTTGCTGGACTGCTCCTTGAACTCGTCCAGCCGATTGGTGAGCGGGTAGGACTGCTCCACGGCCTTGCTGAACACACCGGCGAAGCAGGATGCCTGCAGCTCGTTGCGCCGCGACGACTCGAGCTTCTGCTCGGGGTGGTCCTGCAGGTAGACCGCACGGGCGTAGAACAGACCGCTCTCACCCTGCACGTGGTGGCCGTACTCGTGCGCGATGGTCATCAGGTACGCGAGGTCCTGCTTCGACCCGAACGCCTTGTTCATCTGCAGTACGTCGGTGTACATCACGTGGTTGCCGTAGCAGTAGAAGGCCAGCACGCGACCGGACAGCGGAGCGAAGCGGCCGCAGGGCGTGTCCACCGGCTTGTCGAACACCACCAGGCCGGGGTCGGGGTCGCTCTTGCCGAGCTCCTTGAAGATCGGCCGCCACGCCTCGTTCAGGCAGGCGAACAGCTTCTGGTAGTAGACCTTCTGAGAGGCCAGACTGCCGTCGCCGAGGTTCTCGGCCTTGCAGTCCTGCACCGGTAGTGGACCGGTCCGGTAGATGCTCGCGTTGAGCAGGAAGTCCTCGGCGGTGCCCTGTGCCGGCTTGCTGGTCGGCGTCGGCACGATCGACGGACCGGTCACGCCCGGGTCGGCAGTGGCGTCGGTGCCGCGGCCGAGCAGGGCCACGATGACGACCAGTGACACACCCAGGAACATCAGCACGGCGATGCTGAACACGATCAGCCGGAGTCCGCCGCCACGGCGCTTCGGTGGCTGGAAGCCGTTGAACTGTCCGCCGGGCGGTCCGTAGTACGGCTGCGCCCACTGGCCGGGCTGCTGGTACTGCTGCTGTTGGTACTGGGGCTGGCCCTGCCACTGCGTGGCCTGGGGCGGCGGGAGCACGCCGGGTGGGGGACCGATCCGGTCCTGGGGACCGCCGTACGGGCTGCTCACCGGACTTGCCCTCCTGATTTCGCTCGACGAACCGGCACGAGACTACTCTCAACCCATGTCACTGAAGCGCCGCGTCCTCCCGGCCGCCCTGATGATTTGTCTGACCGCACCGATCGTTGCCCTGAGCACGTTGCCCGCACAGGCCGCGGACGACCAGATCTCGGGCTACTCCGCCGATGCGACGCTCACCAAGGACGGCAAGCTCCAGATCAAGGAGACCGTCGACCTGACCGCCGGCGGCTCGACGTTCAGCCGGACCCTGACCACCCGGGTCCGCGCCGACGCCGAGCGGGACCGCACGTACGACGTCAGCGACGTGACCGCGACGGTGAACGGGCAGCCGGCGCAGGGGCTGGTCAACGAGGGCATCGACGACGGCCGCCGGATCACGGTGAACGCGTCCGGCAAGACGACGGTCGTCTACAGCTACACCGTCGGCAACGTGGTGGCGGAGTCTGTTGAGGGCCGTGAGGTCAGCTGGCCGGTGGTGCAGGGGTTCTCGACCTCGGTCCCGAAGGCAACGCTGTCGGTCAGCGTTCCGTTCGCCACCTGGGTGACGTGCTTCGCCGGCCGCGTCGGGTCGAGCATGCCGTGTACGTCGTCTCAGCTGGCGGAGTCCGCTGCGTTGGAGATCACGCAGAACGGCGTACCGGCTGGTGGGCGGTTGACGTTCCTGACCGGTCTGAGTGACCAGGCGACTGTGCAGCCGAACGCGGTGTTCGCTACCCGCTGGTCGCTGGGGCGGGCGTTCAGCGTCGACTCCAGCACCATCGGGCTTGCTGTGATCGTGCTGGGCATCGGACTGCTCGGTGCGGCGGCGCTGTGGTTCTTGCGCGGCAGGGACGCGGCCAAGGTCGGCGAGGGTGCGCCTGAGCGCCCGGTGCTCGATGGTGCGGACGGTCCGCAGTTCGCTGCGCCGGACGGGATCCGTCCCGGGCAGGTGGGGACAGTGGTGGACGAGACGGCGGACGTCGTCGACATCACCGCGACGCTGCTAGACCTTGCTGTCCGCAACTACCTGACGATTGTGGAGCTGCCGCGGCAGTCCCAGTTCGGCAAGCTGGACTGGGAGCTGCGCCGCCAGCACCAGGGTGGGCCGGAGCTGCTGTCGTACGAGAAGGCGTTGCTGGACGCGGTCTTCGCCGACGGTGACACGGTGATCGTGTCTGAGCTCGGCTCGTCCCTGCGGCCGCGGCTCAACCTGGTGCGTGAGCAGCTGTACGCCGACGTGGTGACGCAGGGCTGGTTCGCCAGCCGGCCAGACGCCGTACGGGGTCGTTGGACCACTGCGGGACTCGTGCTGCTCGGGGCGGGCGTCGTACTGACGATTGTGCTCGCTGCGGTGAGCAAGTTCGGGTTGGTCGGCTTCGCGGTGATGCTGGCTGGTCTGGCGCTCGCCCTGGCCGGTCAGGCCGCACCGGCCCGCACCGCGCGTGGTGCTGCTGTCCTTGGTCGCGTAGCCGGTCTGCAGCGCTACCTGACCGACGAGACGTCCGCATCGCTCCCGCAGAGCCACCGCCTCGAGTTCGCCTCCCGCTGCCTCCCGTACGCCGCCGTCCTCGGCCTGACCGAGAAGTGGGCCGCCGAGATCGCCGCCACCGACGATGACGACGACCCGGACGCCGGCATCGGCTGGTACTCCGGCCCCGAGAACTGGCATCTCTCCGACATCGGCGAGTCCCTCAGCAACTTCGTCACCTCCTTCGGCGGCTCCCTAGCCACCGCCCGCCGCCTCTTCTAACTCCACCGCCTCCGGCGCCTTCGGCGCGGCCCTCTCGTGGTCCGCGCCGACGCGATTGACGGTGCGAACCTGGTGCTGACCGGAGGGTTCGGTCGCTTGCATGCGGCCGATGGCGCACGCGGTGGCCGGTCGCCGCTGCGGCCGGCTGACAGAGACGGGTGGCCGGGCGGGTCTGTGGCTGAGCCGGATGGTTCGGCCGGCGGTTGGCTGCACCTTGCCTGGGGCTGACGGGCGTGGGCTGGGGACGGTGGCTAGGGCTGACGGGCGTGGGCTGATGCCGGTGGCTGCCGCTTCCTGCTGGGATCACCACTTGCCGGTTCGCGGAGTGGCGAGCTGGGGTGCGTTACGCACCGGAAACGACAGGTGGAACTCCCCATCGCGCGGTCAACCACTGCGGCCGGCGGCGTACCCGGTGGTTGCTCGCCGCTGCGGCCGATTTACTGAGAAGCAGGGTGGCTGGCCAGTCCTCTGGCTGAGGGGGATAGTGCGGTCGGCGACCACCTGCCCGTTGCTTGGGCTTCCGTGCTGTGGCTGAGGCCGTTGGTCCAGGCGGCGACCAGAGGTGACGCTTGCCTGGGGCAGTGGCTGCGCGGTTGGTCCGGCCGGCGACCAGAGGTGGCCGTTGCCTGGGGTTTCGGGGCGAGGGCACTGGCGCAAATTGAGGGGATCTCCGCTCGACTTGCCGGTTCTCTGGTCAAAAAACGAGGGGAGAACCGGCAACTTGAGGGGAGATCCCGCCAAATTTCGGCAGGCTAATAGGGCCGAGCTGGGGTGCGCTACCGACCGGAATCGGCGGGTGGAACTCCCCAGCTCCTCCGGCGGCGGGGATCAGCGGAGTCCTGCTGCCATAGAGAGGCAGTGATTGTTCGCGAAGGTGGGGCGTTTAGGGGCTCAATCTCACGCTGTACTCCGATCACTCGGTGGCGGCTACCAGCAAGTCGATCGCAGTGGGGGGCGTGGCGCCGTTCTGGGGCGGAACGGTCGCCAACATCGGTCAATGGGCCTTCGAGGGGACGAACTAGGCCACGCGGGCCTGGCCGGCCTTGAAGGTGTTGCAGCTGCCGGGGCGCTTGGTGTTGAAGCCGGCGATGTTCCACTGGTAGTTGCTGGCCTTGTTGCCGTGGTCGTGGACGCGGGGGCGCGCGAAGTCGTCCCCGCTGTTGGAGATCAGCGAACGGTAGGCCTGCAACAGCGGCCCGGTGATCGGGATGAAGCCCGAGTTGATGCCCAGGTACGCCGCGCCCAGGCAGCTCGCCTGGAGTTCGCGGCGCCGGCTCTCCTCGAGCTTCTGGCCGGCGTTCATGCTCTGGGCGCGTTCCAGGGAGGCGGCCAGGATGCCGGTCCGCTTCTGCACGTGATGGCCGTACTCGTGGGCGAACGTGCTCAGCATCAGCGCGCGGGCGTAGAGCGGATTCGACTTGTAGGCGCGGGCGTCGACGGCGAACGGCATGTAGATGGTCTCGTTCGCACCGCAGTACGCCGCACGGACGCTGCGCTGGACACCACAGGGGGTGGCGACCTTGCCGTTGTAGACGGCGACCTTGGGGCCGCGGTACTTGACCTTGACCTTCTTCATCGCCGGGACCCAGGTGGCGTTCACGCAGGCCAGCAGCCGGTTGTAGTAGCTCGTGGCCAGCGCGAAGTTGGTCGGCACGAACGGGGGTTCCGGACACTTCGACGGTGCGAGCAGACCGACGGCGTACAGGTTGCTGTTGGTCACCACCTTGTCGGCGGCCGCAGTGTCGGGACCGGTCGGCGTCGCTGACGGCTGCGGGTCCGCGGACGGGGTCTCGGCCGGCTGTGACGGGTTGGTCGAGGGGGTCTCGGCGACCGGCGGGTTGGCGGGCGGTGTGGCCGCGTCGTCGTCGCCGAGGTTGCCGATGAGCAGGGTGATACCGGTACCGACCACTACGACCGCGAGCACGACCAGACCGATCAGGAGCGCGCGTGGTGTCTTACGCGCCTTGCGACGGCGGCCGGCGCCCGGGGGCTGCGGGATCGGAATCGGCGGGTACTGCCAGGTCGGCGGCTGCTGCACCGGCTGACCCATCGGTCCGACCGGACCACCAGCGGCGGCATGGCGCGGCCCACTGGACGGCTGAGCCTGCTGCTCGGGCGGGCTCCACAGGTAGGAGCCGCTGGACTGCTGAGGCGGCGGACCACCTTGCACGGCGGGACGCCCTTGGGCGGGCGGCTGCTGCTGCGGTGCGCGGGCCTGGGGCGCGGACTGCTGCGGAGGAGCCGAGTACGGCGGTTGCTGCCGACCAGGTCCGGTGGGACCTGACTGGGGAGGACGGGCCGGGCCGGAAGCAGGCTGCGACGAGCTGGGGCGGCTCGGCTGTCCGGCAGCGGGCTGGCTCGGCCGACCAGCTTGACCGGGACCGGGCTGGTTCAGACCGGGCTGGTTCAGACCGGGCTGGGGAGGACCCGGCTGGTTGGGCGCGGGCTGGGCGGGACGGTTGGCCGGGGGCGGGGTGGGGCGGCCGGAGGTCGTCTCCTCGGGGCGGCGGGCGGTCCAGCCGTCGCCGAACCAGTTGTTCGCCGGGCGCGGCTCCTCGGACCCCGACGGGTCCTGGAACTCACGTTTCGCCTCGCTCCCGGTCCACCACTTGGGCGACGACGCGTCACCGCGCTCCGGGGGAGCGGCGTTCTCGCCGTCCGCCGGTTCGTCCCCCCGTGGTGGGTTCCCGCTGTCCGACATCGAAACTCCTCACGACCTTGCTGGGTGTAGCCGTCGACAAACTGCTTCCGGCGCTTCTCGGGGTGCCGAAGCCGCGCACGGTCCATCGTCCCCCCGGACAGCCGCCGTACGCCCCCGGGACATACTTTGCGTGATCGCGGGGCCTGGCGCCAGCCACCACGGCCGGTCGGTGAGTTACTGCACCTTCTTCGGCGACGCGACGTAGGTGTTGCATGAAGCCGGGTTGCGCGAGTTGTAGCCGCGCAGCGCCCAGTACTTGTGGTTGACCGCGTCACCGTGGTCGTTCTGCTTGTCGGTGACGTTCCCGATCAGCCAGCGCCACTGCACGGCCGACTGGCCGGAGATGGGGTAGCTCTTCCGGTTGGCGGAGATGAAGATGTCGCTGAAGCAGGACGCCTGCAGCTCGATCCGGCGGGTGATCTCCAGCTCCTTCGCGGTCGACGGAGCGTCGTACCGGATGTCGTGCGCGGCATCGAGGATCCCGGTCAGATTCTGCACGTGGTGACCGTACTCATGGGCGAACTGGTGCAGCATCCACATCCGGGCCAGTACCTTCGACGACTGGTTCGGGTACTGGTTGTAGCCGCCGACGTCCTCGGTGAGGTTCATGTAGATCGTCTCGGTGCTACCGCAGTAGAACGGCGGGCCGCTGTCGTACCAGGTGCCGCAGGGGGTGTTGATGTTGCCGGTGAAGGTGCGCACGCTCGGCGGCCGGAACTTCGCGCCGGCCTTGGTGACCAGCGACGGCCAGGACCGGTTCAGGCAGTTCCACAGGTTGCGGTAGTTCGTCGTGGCACCGGCGGCCGTCGCCAGCCGGGCCGAGGACTCCTTGCAGTTGACCGACCGCATCGCCCCGGACTTGTAGAGGCGGTTCCGAGCGACGATGTCGAGGTCCGTCACGACCACCGGCTTCTTGGTCGGCCGGGTGGTGCGCGGCGCCGTCGGCTTCGGGACCGGCTTCGTGGTCGTCGGTCGTTGGGTGGCAGACGGCTGCGTCGAGGGTTGCGCCGACGGTGTGTAGCCCGTCGGCGAGTACGACGGGCTGTAGCTGGTCGTGTACGTCGGTTCGGGCTGACTCGTGTACGGGCCGTCACTGCTGCCGTTGTGCTTGAGGAAGGTCGAGACGCCGACCAGTCCGACCACACCGGCGACAATCACGCCCACCACAGTCAGAGCGAACTTCGCGCCGCCACCCTTCTTCTTCGGCGGCCGCGGTCCACCCGAGCCCCAGCCGAACTGCTGTCCAGGAGGAGCGCCGTACTGAGGAGCGCCGTACTGCGGCTGCTGCGGCCAGGGCCGCCCCGGCGGCAGGTACTGACCCTGTCCGGGCGGCAGGTACTGACCCTGTGGCGGCTGCTGAGGGTACTGGCCCGGCGGTGGGCCCCACTGATTGCCTGACACCCGCCCGACGGTAGCGGAGCCGTGGGGTCGTTGCCACCGGCACGGAACACGGCCGGAGGCCCCCGTCACGGTATGGTGCCCGGGTCAACTGACCCTCTCTTTACGGTGTGATTGGTCGATGCGTCTACGTCTGCTCGGGACTTCCCTGTGTGCTCTCGGTCTTGCCGCCCTGACCGGCGTACCGGCGGGCGCGGCAACCACCCATACGTCGGCCGATCCGGTCGTGACCAGTTACGCGGCCCAGGTCCGGGTCGAGGAGGACGGGCTGCTCCGGGTCTCGGAGACCTGGAAGCTGACGAACGTGACCGGCACCTTCAGCCGGTTCCTGCTCACCCGGCAGCACCTGGCCGACAACGTCGACCACGTGCAGAAGGTCGACGACGTCAAGGTCAAGACCGCCGGCACCGACCGGAAGTTCGAGCAGAAGCAGGACGGTGACGTCACCTCGATCGCCGTCGGCGATCTCAGTGGTGACACCCAGCTCGACGTCACCTACACGGTCAAGGGTGCGGTCGCCAAGACGCTGAACGGCACCGAGATGCAGTTCTCGCCGCTGAGCGGGATCAACCTGACCATCCAGTCCGTGCACGTCGAGTACAGCGTGCCCGAGACCAGTCACATCTCGTGTTTCGTCGGCTCGATCGACAGCAACACCCCGTGCACGCTGGCCCAGACCGGTGAGGTGTCGGGCCCGACGTTCGAGCAGGCCAGTCTGCCGCCGGGCAACACGGTCCGGATGACGATCGGCTTCCCCGAGGGCAAGATCGCGGCCAACTCGATCGTCGAGTACCGCCGGACGTTCTCGCGGGCCTTCTCCACCGACACCGCCCAGCTGCTGACTGCGGTCGGTCTGCTGGTTCTGGGTGCGCTGGCGCTGCTGCTCCTCTACCGCCTCCGCGGCCGTGACGAGGTCGACCCGCGACGCGTCGTACCGGCGTCGCTGTTCAGCCTTGGGCAGGACGCGCGCATCGACTTCACGCCGCCGTCGGACCTGCGGCCCGGTGAGGTCGGCACGCTGATCGACGAGCGGATCGACCCGGTGGACGTGACCGCGTCCATCATCGACCTGGCCGTCCGCGGTCACATCACGATTGTCGAGCTCGAGCACCGCAGTGAGTACGCGCGTCCCGACTGGGAGCTGCGCCGGGTGTCGAACGCGCCGTCCGAGGAGCTCCAGCGCTACGAGAACGTGCTGATCCGCGCCGTCTTCGGTGACTCCGACTCGGTGCTGGTTTCCGAGCTGGGCCGCCAGGTGCGGGCCAACCTGGCTCAGGTGCAGGACGCCCTGTACGACGGAGTGGTCAAGCGCGGGTGGTTCAACGAGCGACCGGACCGCACCCGCTCGCTGTGGACGACTGTCGGGATCGGGACCACCGTCGCCGGTCTCGTGCTGACTCTGGTGCTCGCACTGCTCTCCAGCTGGGGTCTCGTCGGCCTCGCGGTGATCGCAGTGGGCGTCGGCCTGCTGTTCATCGGTCGGCACATGCCGGCCAAGGCTCCGGCGGCCGGTCGGGTCCTCGGTCAGATCGCTGCGATCCGCGGTGAGCTGGCGGAGATGGACGTGAGTGAGCTGCCGGTCGACCAGCACGCCGAGCTCTGCGCACGGGCTCTCCCGTACGCAGTGGTGCTCGGTGGCGCGGAGCGTTGGATCGACGCACTGGTCGCGACCGACGACGACGCCGATGAGGACGAAGGCTTCAGCTGGTACCGCGGTCCGCGGGGCTGGCACCTGCAGAACCTGCCCGACTCGCTGCGGAACCTCACCACCAACCTCACCGGCGCACTCTTCGCGCGCTGAGCTCTACCAGTTGGCCTGCGGCTCATGCGGTGGGAGCGGCGTACCGGCGGGATGGATGACGTAGACCAGTCCGCCGGAGTGCGGTACCCAGGCGTTCTCGAAGGCAGTGCGGTCGTACGTCGTACGGACGGCGTCGTTGCTCTTGATCAGGTGCGACGCCGGGTCGTTGACGACGACGTCGCCGTTCGGGGCGAAGCCGACGATCACCATCAGGTGGCCGTTGGTTCCGTAGCCCGCACCGGGCAGATCGCCCTTCTTGAACGACAGTGAGGCCACCAGCGGGATGCCGGCCTTGATGAACTGCTCCGCCTCGGTCAGCGACCGCAGCCGGGTGACGAACCCGTCCACGCCGCGACTACCGGCGTACGCGGTGTTGAACGGCCAGTTGCCGGCACCGTCGTAGTCGTAGTCGAAGACATGCCGGGCGGAGTGGTCGACCTGCGGATCAGCGTCGGCCGGATCGACCCAGCTGGTCTCCGCAGTCGTCGGACCGGCGCCGTAGTAGTCCAGCACCATCGCGGTCGAGGTCGCCGAGCACCAGGCCTCACCACCGTTGTCCCACTGCGGGTAGTGGCCGATGTGCGTCTCCTGCGAGTACGTCGGCACATCCAGTACGACGCCCTCCGCGCCGCCAAGGGGGCTCACGGCAACTTTCGCGTCGGCGGGTAGCCGGGAGGAGACCGCTCCGACCGAGCGGACCAGTGGCGCCTGGGTCGAACCGCTCAGGCGGTACAGCGTCACCTTGAGCTGCCAGCGGTCCATCCAGCGGTCCTTGGCCGCGACGAAGGTGTCAACGGCCACGCGGCCGTCGGCATCGCCCTGGCTCGGCACTGAGGTCCGGTGGATGTCACCGGCGCTGGTGTCGTCACCCCCGGCCCAGCGACCGAGTACGTACCACTTGGTGGTCGCCCCGAGGTTCGTCTTGGCGGCCATCGACACTTCGACCCAGGTCCCGGGCGGAGTGGTGGCGTTCCAGGAGGCGATCAGCTCGGTCACCCCGAAGCCGGTGCTGACCGGTGGGGAGACCCAACTGGCCTGGTCGTAGTTCTTGGCGGTCCCGTCGCCGAACGGGTCGACGTACGCCGTACTGCCGGTCGCCTGGCCGAAGGTCAGCGAACCGTCGGTGACGGTGGTGCCGGAGTGCGCACCGGCGAGGAAGTCGGCGTCCGACGTCCACGTGTGGAAAGCGATCTGTCGCGGTGGGGCTACCTTCACGGCCTCGCTCGGCAGCACTACCGAGGTCAGCACGACCACACCGGCGAACAGGGCGGTGACGGTACGGGGGGCGGTCATCTTCCGACGGTAGTTGCGGTTAACTCATGCCGCAATCCCAAGCGGAGTGGTCAAATAGTTACTTTCGTTCGAGCCACTCGTCCCGGAGCATCGCGAAGACGGCCTCGTCGGTCCACTGACCCTTGAGGAACTCGTTCCGGACGAAGTGCGCCTCCTGGCGCATTCCGAGCCGTTGCAGCAGCTTGGCCGAGCTGGTGTTGGTGGCGTCCAGCCGGCCGATGATCCGGTGCATCTCGAGCTCCTCGAACCCGAGTCGCAGCAGTTCGGCCGACGCCTCCCCGGCGTACCCGTGACCGTGCGACTCGGGGTGGAAGACGAAGCCGAGCTCGCCGCCCTGGTGGTCGAAGTTCTCGACGAACAGCGTCACCTCGCCGAGGTGCTGACCGGTCTCCCGCAGGATGACGGCGAGCGTCAGCGCCTGGTCCGGACCGTCCATCGGTACGTCGGCCATCCGGTTCGCCAGGGTCTCCTGGACCTGCTCGGGCGTCTTCGGGTCGTACAGCAGGAAGCGGGTGACTTCCGGGTTGGACTGGAGCTTCAGCAGGTCGTCGTAGTCACTGGCAACGTAGCGGCGCAGAGTGAGCCGGTCAGTCTCGATTGGCAACTTGTAGGTCACCAATCGAGACTATGAGACCTTGCAACCGGTTTAGCCGTTCGCCAGCGCTGTCAGGCGGGACATGTCGCCGTTGAAGCGGTCCTGGTCGATCGGCGAGGAGCTGTACTGCCAGATGGTGTAGAACGGCCAGCCGCCAGGCAGTGTGCCGGGCGCTGACGCGTAGCGGGCCACCCAGAGTGGGTTGGTGGAGTTGAAAGCAGTGCTGTTGCCGGTGCACCGGCTCCACCAGTCGAGGTTGGAGTAGATGACCGGGTCACGGCCGGTACGGCTCTTGTAGGTGTTCACGAAGTCCCGGATCCAGCTCACCATGGCGGACGCGCTCAGTCCGTAACAGGTGGCGCCGTACGGGTTGTACTCGATGTCGAGGGCGCCGGGGAGCGTCTTGCCGTCGCGGGACCAGCCGCCGCCGTGGGCCAGGAAGTAGTTGGCCTGGTTGGCGCCGCTGGAGTCGTTGGGCGTGGCGAAGTGGTAAGCGCCACGGATCATGCCGATGTTGTAGGAACCGTTGTACTGCTGGGCGAAGTACGGGTTCGTGTAGTAGTTGCCTTCGGTCGCCTTCACGTAGGCGAACCGCTTGCCGGCGGTCCACTGGGCCGACCAGTTGACGTTGCCCTGGTGTCCGGACACGTCGATGCCTTCGACCGAGGCGGCGGGCGCCATCTCGGTCGGTGCGGCGCTGGTGGTCGTGTTCTGCAACCAGCCGGCGTAGGCGTCACCGGCACGGTCGATGCCGTGCTGCCGGGCCTGCGGGGTGGGCTGGTGCGCTGCGGTGCTGCCGGACGTACCGGCGGTGGCTTGGGCGGAGCCGATCGAGGCCAGGAGCAGGCCAAGAGTGACGGCGGCACCCGTGAGAACTGACTTCACGGTGAACCTCCACAGAGCGATGGGGGCGGACAGAGCGCTCGGCAGAGGTTTACCCGGCTATCGGAAGAATCAACCTTTTCGGATCGGAGTTACCGTGAGTATTTACCGGACGTACTGCGGCCCGGCCGTGAAGGTGTTGCAGTACGCCGGGTTCCGGGTGTTGTAGCCACGGTCGGCCCAGTACGGCTGGATCGCCTTGCTGCCGTGGTCGCGCTTGGTGTCGTACTCGTCGCCGGAGTTGTGGTTGATGTAGTCGAGCTCCTTGCGTACACCGCTGCTGATCATCGTCTTGCGGTTCGCGCCCAGGAACACGTGGCCGAAGCAGGTCGCCTGGATCTCCATCCGCCGGTTCTGCTCGAGTGCCTTGTCGCCGCTCTTCTGGTACTTGAGCCGGTAGTTGGCGTCCAGGATGCCGGTGATGTCCTGCAGATGGTGCCCGTACTCGTGGGCCGGGGTGTCCATCATCCCGGCGCGCACCCAGTTCCGTCCCTGGGCGAAGTTGGTGTACTTCTTCCAGGCGTCCACATCGGACTTCGCGTCCATGTAGATCGTGTTGTTGGAGCTGCAGTAGAACGAACGCAGGGTGTTGCTGCCACAGGGGCTGTAGCCCGTGTACCAGTAGGTGGTCATCTTGACGCCCTCCCACTGGACGCCGGCCTTCCGGATCTGCGCCGGCCAGGCCTTGTTCAGGCAGGCGATGACCGCGGCGTAGTACTTGCGGGCGTTCGCCTCGCTGGTCGGAGCGATGCTGGGCGCCCGGCAGTTCACCGACTTCTGCACACCGGTCTTGTAGAACTTGTTCCGCGCGGTCACGTCGAGGTCCGACGGAGGCGGCGGCGTGGTCTTGGTCGGTCGCGGCTGGGTCGGTCGCGCCACGGTCGGCTGCGTCACCGTCGGCCGGGTGCTGCTCGGGTAGTACGACGGGTCCTCGCTCGGCGAGTACGACGACGTGTACGTCGGCGACGGGCTGGAGTAGTTGTTGCGCTCCTGCTTGGCGTGCAGCGCGAACAGATAGAGCGAGACGACACCGGCGAACAGCAGCACGGCCGGTACGACGATGAACGGTGCCTTGCTGCGTTTCTTCTTCGGCGGCGGATAGCCGTTCCCTCCGAAGCCGAAGCCCGGTCCTCCCGGCGGTGGGCCCATGGGCGGGCCGTACTGCGGCGGGCCCGGCGGAGGTCCCCAGTACTGCTGCGGCGGTGGGCCGTACTGCGGGGGCGGGCCGGGCGGTGGGCCGTACTGCTGCGGGGGTTGGCCGTACTGGTTCGACAAGGGTCCTCCTGGGGGTGCTCCGGACATCTTGTCAAGGAGAAGTGCCATTTCCCGTACTCTTGACCGGTGACACTTCGCTTGTACGACACCGCGACGGCAACAGTGAGGGATTTCGTACCGGTCCATCCGGGCAAGGTCGGGATCTACCACTGTGGGCTGACGGTGCAGGGTGCCCCGCATGTCGGGCACATCTACAAGGAGGTCGTCTTCGACGTCCTGCGGCGCTGGTTCGAGCGCTCGGGCTACGAGGTCACCGTGATCGCGAACGTGACCGACATCGACGACAAGATCCTGGCCAAGTCGGCCGAACGGGACGTCCAGTGGTGGGCGCACGCGTACGAGTTCGAGCGCGAGCTGCACTGGGCGTACGACGTACTGGGCTGCCGCCCGCCGACGTACGAGCCGCGCGCCACCGGGCACGTCCCGGAGATGCTGGAGATGATCGACCAGCTGATCGAGGCCGGGCACGCGTATGTCGCACCGGACGGCTCGGGTGACGTCTACTTCGACGTGAAGTCCTGGCCGGCGTACGGCGCTCTGTCGCACCAGAAGATCGCCGACATGGAGGCCGCCGAGGACGCGGACCCGCGCGGCAAGCGGGACCCGCGCGACTTCGCGCTCTGGAAGGGCTACACCGAGGGCACGCCGCGGACGGCCTCCTGGCCGACCCCGTGGGGCCGCGGCCGCCCGGGCTGGCACCTGGAGTGCTCCGCGATGGCCGGCAAGTACCTCGGTGACGAGTTCGACATCCACGGCGGCGGGCTGGACCTGCGGTTCCCGCACCACGAGAACGAGCTGGCCCAGTCGACCGCGGTCGGGCAGAAGTTCGCCCGGACCTGGATGCACAACGCGCTCGTCACCACGGCCGGCGAGAAGATGTCGAAGTCGATGGGCAACAGCGCCGTCGTCCGCAACGTCGTCGAGCGGGTCCGCCCGATCGAGCTGCGCTACTACCTCGTCCAGTCGCACTACCGCTCGGTGGTGGAGTTCTCCTTCGAGGCGCTCGACGAGGCCGCGAAGAGCTTCCAGCGCGTCGACGGGTTCGTCACCCGCGCGACCGAGGTGACCGGCGGGGTCTCGCCGGCAACCGATCTGCCGTCCGATTTCGTGACGGCGATGGACGACGACTTGGGTACGCCGGCCGCGGTCGCCGTACTGCACAACACTGTCCGCGACGGGAACAAGCTGGTCGCCGACGGCGACTCGGCCGCGTTGCGGGAGTCGCTGGCGGCGGTCCGGGGCATGCTCGGCGTGCTCGGGCTGGACCCGCTGGCGGAGCCGTGGGCGTCCCGCGCCGCGGCCGGTGACGAGCTCACCGAGGTCGTCGACGGGCTGGTCCAGGCGCTGCTGGAGCAGCGTCAGGCCGCCCGTGCACGCAAGGACTACGCCGCGTCGGACGCGATCCGCGACCGGCTGAAGGCGCTCGGCGTTGTCGTCGAGGACACACCCCAGGGGTCGCGCTGGACGCTCGCGGCGCCGACCACGATCGAAGGAAACTGACGTGCCAGGCAGTAGCCAGCGCAAGGGCGCCATCCGGAAGAAGCGCGGAAACCCGACGGCCGGGTCCGGCGGACGTATCCGCCAGGGCCTCGAGGGCCGCGGTCCGACGCCGAAGGCGGTCGACCGCACCAAGCACCCGGCCCACAAGCGGGCCAAGGCCAAGGAGCGCGCCGAGGAGCGCGAGACCCGTCGCCGTCCCGCCCGCAAGGACCTCGACTCGATCGTCGAGTGGGTCTACGGCCGGAACCCGGTCGTGGAGGCGCTGCGCGCCGGCGTACCGGCTGCTGCCCTGCACATCGCCGAAGGCACCGAGCGCGACGCCCGCCTGCGCGAGGCCCTCCTGATCGCCACCCAGCACGGCATGTCGGTCCTCGAGGTCCCGCGCCCCGAGCTCGACCGCGTCACCGCCGGCGGCGCCCACCAGGGTGTCGCGCTGCAGATCCCGCCGTACGAGTACGCCCACCCCGACGACCTGCTGGACCGGGCCTACAACGCCCACGAGGTCCCCCTGATCGTCGCCCTCGACGGCGTCACCGACCCCCGCAACCTCGGTGCCATCACCCGCTCCGCCGCCGCCTTCGGCGCGCACGGCGTCCTGGTCCCCGAGCGTCGCTCCGCCTCCGTCTCGGCCTCCGCCTGGAAAACCTCCGCCGGCGCCGCCGCCCGCATCCCGGTAGCCCGCGCCACCAACCTCAACCGAGCCCTCAAGTCCTACAAGGACGCCGGCCTCCTGGTCATCGGCCTCGACATGGGCGGCGCCGTCGAGCTCCCCGCCCTGGAAGCCGCCACCGAGCCCCTCGTCCTCGTCGTAGGCTCCGAAGGCAAAGGCCTGGCCCGCCTCGTCCGCGAGAACTGCGACCTCATCGTCTCCATCCCCATGACCTCAGCCACCGAATCCCTCAACGCCGGCATCGCCACAGGCGTAGCCCTCTACGAAATCTCCCGCCGCCGCCAAGCCTGAGCGCGGTACCGAACGCGGACCGGCGGCCAGGTGATCACTCACCTGACCGCCGGTTTTTCTTGTGTCTACTGGGGTTTGGGGTCGCTCAGTAGACGTGGACGCTGTAGCGGGAGAGGACTTCGGTGACGGGCTGGAAGTAGGTGGTGCCGCCGGAGGAGCAGTTGCCGGAGCCGCCGGAGGTGAGGCCTAGGGCTACGGTGCCGGCGAAGAGGGCGCCGCCGGAGTCGCCACCTTCGGCGCAGACGTTGGTGCGGATGAGGCCGGTGACGGTGCCTTCGGCGTAGTTGACGGTGGCGTTGGTGGCGCTGACGGTGCCGGAGTGGACGCCGGTGGTGGAGCCGGAGCGCTTGACGGCCTGGCCGACGGAGGCGTTACCGGCGGAGGTGATGTCCTGGCTGGAACCGTTGTAGAGGTCCACGGTGCCGGGGTGGTTGGTGTACGACGTGCTGTACTTGACGATCGCGTAGTCGTTACCCGGGAAGCTCGAACCGTAGGTGGTGCCGAGCAGCGTGGTCTTGGCGGAGTTCGCGTACCAGCTGGACGCGATGTTGCCGCAGTGGCCGGCGGTGACGAAGTAGTAGGCGCCGGCGTTGTCCTGGACGTTGAAGCCGAGCGAGCAGCGGTACTGCCCGCCGTAGATGGCGTCCCCACCGGCGATGTACTTGGTGAGCTTGCCAGGGATCTTCTCGAGGGTGACCGCGGAACCGAACCGGTCGGTGACCTTGGTCAGTGCGGACAGCTTCGACGCGGTCACGGTGTCGTCGTACGACACGATGATCCGGCCGTCGGGGTTGGTCTGCCAGGCGGTTCCCGGGATCCGGGCCTCGGAGTTCAGCGTCGAGGTGATCGCGGCCGGGGAGGGCAGGGCGGGTGCGGCCGAGGCCTGCCCGGTGGCGAGCAGTCCGGCGGCGGCGAGCCCGGCGGCTGCCAGGATGGCGGTGGTACGGCGGGAAACATTCACGGTTTCAGCCTCCTCACGATGAGGACGCGCTCGGGGCGGGTGCGTCCTTGACTTCAACCGTGAGCACTCCTACCCGCGTCAACCGCTGAGTATTCAGTTAAATCCGGAGCGTGAGGGATAACCCGCACGCTCCGGCGGAAAAGTCAGTACACGACGACCCCGTACGCCGCGAGGGCCTCGGTCACCGGCTGGAAGTACGTCACGCCACCCGGTGTCTTACAGTCACCGGTCCCACCCGACGTGAGCCCGTAGGCGCTCCGCCCGCTGAACAGCGGACCACCCGAGTCGCCCGGCTCGGCGCAGACGCTGGTCCGGATCAGTCCGGTGATCTGGCCGTCGCCGTAGTTCACCGTCGCGTTCAGCCCGCGCACCGTCCCGCTGTGCAGCCCGCTGGTCACCCCGGCCCGGTACACGTAGGTCCCGAACGCCGGCGTGGTCGCCCGCGTGATGTCCTGCGACTTCCCGTTGTACAGGTACACGCTGCCGCCGGGCTTCTTGATGCCCACCGGGTAGTTGATCAGCGCGAAGTCGTTGCCCGGGTAGCTGGAGCTCTGGCGGGTACCGATCTTCACCTGGTGGCCGGCGTCGGAGTACCAGGTCGAGGCGATGTTGCCGCAGTGTCCCGCGGTCAGGAACGAGTACCGTCCCTTGCCGTACACGTTGAAGCCGAGTGAGCACCGGTACTCACCGCCGTAGATCCCCTCACCACCGGTGGAGTACTTCTGCAGCTTGCCGGGCAGCTTCTCGAGTACGACGCCATCCCCGAGACGGCGCGTCTTCGCGGTGAGGTCGGTCAGCTTGGAACCGGTCACCGTCGAGTCGTAGGACACCAGAACGGTGCCGTCGGGCTGGGTCTGCCACGCGGTACCCGGCGTGGTCACCTGGCTCATGAGCGCGGACGTGATGGCGGCTGCGGACAGTCGCGGCGGCTTCACCGGTTCGGCCTGGGCGGCCGGTACGGCGGTGACGGCGAGGGCAGCTGCGACGAGGGCAGCGACACTGCGGCGGATGGTCGAAGATCTCATGCCGATCAACCTCCCATGACAAGGGGCCTACCGGGCGCCAATGGCAACTTCAGGCCTCAAGCTCCCGACTGAGGGTAACTCAGCGTGCGGTCCAGTCGCTGTTGGTCACCATCCAGTACGGCGTGGTCCACGTCGACCGCCCAGTTCTCTCCCGACAGCCGTACCGTCATCGCGCCGTTCCCGAACCATGGCCCGTGGGCGAGCCGCCAGTCCGCCGCCACGTCCCGTACGCCGGCCGACCGCGCCAGCCGGTGCAGTAACCACGTCATCCATCGCGTGTCGAGCAGGTAGTTCGCCCACCGCACGTGCCGCGGTACCGGGTTCCGGAACGGCGACATCGTCAGCTGGCGGATCGCCGTACCGGGGTGCTCCACATCCCGCAGGGAAGCCTCAGCCACGTAGCTGCAGTGCACATCACCCGACAGCATCAGAATCGACGCCGGTGGGTCCTCACCACTCACCAGTGCGCCGAGTAGCTCGGTCACATCATCAAAGGACTTCCGGAACGACGCCCAGTGCTCCAGGTCCATCCCCTGCCGGATCCGCTCGCCCACGCGAGCTCCACGTGGTCCCCACGCTCCAGACGAGATCGCCTCGTCCCAGCCCTCCAAGTGATGCAGCCCTGGCGCCAGCAGGAACGGGAGCGTCGACGCCAGCAGCACATGGCGAATCGGCCGCCCAGCGTCCAGCACAACGCGACGCACCCACGACCACTCGTGTGCGTCGACCATGGCTCGCTCACTCGGCTCCAGGTGCCGCGAACACCGCGAGTCGACCGCAACCAGTCGCACGCCGCGCGCCGCCGTACCGAAGTCGCGGTAGAAGCTCCAGCGTGCCGTCACTGGGTCCTCGTCCGCAGCCCACGCAAAGCTCTCCAGGTACGCCGTCCGCTCCGCATCATCAGGCAGTGTCAGCATGGCCTTGTACGTCGGGTCCTCGGCGAGCTGCTCCGGTGACAGGTTCCCCAGGTGCTGGTAGACCCAGTACGACGCGTAGGCGCCCACCACGCGGTCCCGCCACCACGGCTGCCCGGTCACCCAGCGACGCCAGGTCAGTGAGGTGTTCCAGTCGTCACGCAGGTCGTGGTCGTCGAGCAGCATGCACAGCGGCACGGTCGAGAACAGCCACCGCACCGCGGGGTTCAGCCACGCGTCGTCGTACAGCCAGGTGTACTCCTCGAAGTTTCCGATCTCGTCGGCCACCTCAGAGCCCTGCCGTCCACCATGCGCGTCCCGCAGCCGCTCCAGTACGGCGTCCGACGGGTCGTCCGCGTATACCTGGTCCCCGAGCAGCAGCAGCGCGTCGGGCAACTCCTCCAAGCCGTTGGCCAGCGCCACCAACGCATCCGGCCCGAACTGCTTGAACCCCTCGGCTGTGAACGGCGCCGACCGCCGGCACGACCCGAACGTCATCCGGAACGTCCCGTCCGCCCGCGGCGTCCGGATCACGCTCGGCCCGAACGACGAGTCAGCGAGCGGCCAAACCACCGCACCGTCCAACCGCACGTCGTACGGCGTGACGCTGTCCGGCTCCAGCCCGTCGATCAGCACGAGCGCGTAGTGATGCCCATGCACTGACCACGTCGGCGCCGTATGACCCAGCACCTCGACCGTGCACGCCGAGGAGGTCTCCACCCAGACGGTCGCCCGCGTCTCGTCGACGTACCGCAGCAACGGGCCCAGTCTGAGTTCCATGCAGAGAAACTAGTCCAGCCGCAAAGAGTGCAGGACGAAGGACGCCAGCTCCCGGTAGGCCTCGGCGTCGCTCAGGCCGGTACGGCGGGCGATGTCGCCGCGCTGGATGGCCTGCATCGTGTGCGCGATCATCTCGGCGGCGAACGCGATGTCGACCTGCCGGAAGGTCTTGCTGTTGATGCCGTCCTCGATCAGCGTCCGGACCCGGTCGGCGGCGATCCGGGTGTTCCGTTCGTAGACCGAGCGGGCCGGGGCGAAGGTCGCGACGTCGTCCAGGAAGGTCCGGCTGGCCGGCCGAAGCGCGTCCGCGACGGCGTTTAGGTACGCCGCGATCCGGCGGTCGTGCCGGGTCTGCCGGGCGACCGCCGACTCGACCTGCGCGGTGGCGTTCTTGAAGTAGTGCTTGACCACCTCGACGGCGAGCTGTTCCTTGCTCGGCGCGAGTGCGTACAGGGTGGTTTTGCTGCAGCGCAGCTCGGCGGCCAGATCGTCCAGGGTGAACCGGCTGAAGCCCTGGTCGAGGAACAGGGACAGGAGGCGGTCGAGCAGTTCGCTCTGCCTACGCGTGCGGCGCCCCGGCACGACTGTTGTCATATCGAGACAGCATAGAACGATACTGAGGCGGGGCCGACAGTATCGTTCCTGGTATCATTTCAGCAGCCGTTGAGAGGGGTGCCTGATGGCTGTCGACCGCCTGCTGCCGACCGAGGAATCCACTGACCTGCTCGCTCTGGTCCGCGACCTGTGCGAGCACGAGCTCGCGCCGTACGCCGCCAAGGCCGAGGAGACCGAGTCGTTCCCGCGGGACGCGTTCCGCACGCTCGGCAAGGCGGGCCTGCTCGGCCTGCCCTACCCGGAGCAGTACGGCGGCGCTGCGCAGTCGTACGAGGTGTATCTCCAGATGCTCGAGGAGGTCGCGGCCGCCTGGATGTCGGTCGGCGTCGGCATGTCCGTCCACACCATGGCCAGCTACGCGCTGGCGACCTTCGGGACCGAGGAGCAGCGGACCCGCCTGCTGCCTGATGTCGTCGAAGGCGACCTGCTCGGTGCCTACGCGCTCTCCGAGCCGCAGGCAGGCTCCGACATCAGCGGGATGACCACCAAAGCAGTCCGCGACGGCGACTCCTACGTGCTCACCGGGACCAAGTCCTGGATCACCCACGGCTCGCACGCCGACTTCTACACGACCTTCGCCCGTACGTCGCCCGACCCGAAGCGGGGTATCTCCGCCTTCCATGTCCCGGCGCCTGCCGAAGGTCTGAGCTTCGGCGCCCCCGAGCGGAAGATGGGCCTGACCGGCTCGACCACCACGCTGGTGAACTTCGACCAGGTCCGGATCCCCGCCGGGAACCTGATCGGCGCCGAGGGTGACGGGATGCGCATCGCCCTGTCCGCGCTCGACTCCGGCCGCCTGGGCATCGCCGCCTGTGCGATCGGGCTGGCTCAGGCCGCGCTCGACGTAGCAGCGTCGTACGCGAAGCAGCGGGAGCAGTTCGGCCACGCGATCGCCGACTTCCAGGGCGTCCAGTTCCTGCTCGCCGACATGGCCGCCGCGGTCGAGTCCGGCCGCGCGACGTACCTGCAGGCCGCCCGCCGCCGCGACCTCGGCCGCCCCTTCACGCAGCAGGCCGCGATCGCCAAGCTCATCTGCACCGACGCCGCCATGAAGGTCACCACGGACGCCGTCCAGGTCCTCGGCGGTTACGGTTACACGCGGGAGTTCCCCGCCGAGCGCTACATGCGCGAGGCCAAGGTGACCCAGATCTTCGAAGGAACCAACCAGATCCAGCGGCTCGTCATCAGCCGCGACCTGCTGAGGAGCGCTTCATGAAGTTTGGCCCGTCCGATGTCGCACTCGTCACCGGTGGCGGTTCCGGGCTCGGGGAGGCGACGGTACGGCGCTTGGCCGCGGACGGACTCGGGGTCGTCATCGTCGACCTCCCGTCGTCGGCCGGCAAGGCGGTCGCGGACGAGCTCGGCGACCGGGTCGTCTTCGCCCCCGCCGACGTCACCGACGAGGCCGCCGTCACCGCAGCCCTCGACGCGGCGGCGTCGCTCGGCGACCTGCGCGTCGTCGTCACCTGCGCCGGCATCGCCACTCCCGGCCGCGTCGTCGGCCGCAAGGGACCGTTGCCGCTGGCAACCTTCCGCCAGGTGATCGAGGTCAACCTGATCGGCAGCTTCAACGTCATGCGCCTGGCCGCCGAGCGAATGATCGCCCTGGACGCCACCGAGGACGGCGACCGCGGCGTCATCGTGATGACCGCCTCGATCGCCGCCTACGACGGCCAGGTCGGCCAAGCGGCGTACGCGGCCAGCAAGGGCGGCATCGTCGGCCTCACCCTCTCCGCCGCCAGAGACCTCGCCGACAAGGGCATCCGCGTGATGACCATCGCCCCCGGCACCATGGAAACCCCCATGCTCGCCGGCCTCCCCGAAGAGACCCGCACCGTCCTCGAAGCCCAGGTCCCCCACCCCTCCCGCCTCGGCCGCCCCTCCGAGTACGCCGCCCTAGTCGCCCACATCCTCGACAACCAACTCCTCAACGGCGAAGTCATCCGCCTAGACGGCGCCCTCCGCATGCCCCCGCGCTAACGCTGCGGGGGGATCTGTCTCGGCCCGTCGAACAACGAACTTGGGTCGTACGGGTGGTGCGTTCCATCCAGGCCCAGCCGGTCCGACAACTGACAGGGCCGCTCCTCCCGTCGCACCGTCCAGGTGTGCAATCCCGAATGCAGAGTGACCACATAGATGCGGGGTTCCTCGGTGTCGCAGCTGCGGCCCGGCAGTCCGGCGCCGAGCGTCAGCGCGAGCTGGCTGGCGAGACGCGGCGGCAGATGCGACGACGAGACGAGCGAGCCCCGGGCGTACTGGCAGACCTCCGCACCGTCCACCTCACCGGCGGGTGTGCCGGAGGCCCGGCTGGTGTCGGTCGGCGCGCAGCCGTACGCGTCTGTGCGAGCGATCGGCCGCGCGGTATCCATGATCTCGCGCCGCATCGCCTCGCTCGGAGCCAGCACGCTCACCTTCGTGCCACTGACCAACCGCGTTTCCTCGGACCAGCCTCCGTCGTACTGCTTGATCCCAGGCGCCTGGACGTCACCGAACCATACGTACGGCTGCCGGTCCTTCAACGGAAAGACGGCGAAGTCGCAGGTGTACCGGTCGCGCGGCTGCCAGTCGAACCAGCGGCCGATCGTCGGGCTTCCCCAGGTACCGCAGGGTGCCGGACCGGCGATGTACTTGTCCCAGGTGTCCGGCACCTGGATCTGGGCGGTTTTGTAGGACTCCCAGTGCCAGCCGGGCTTGGTTTGTGCGACCTCGGGCTCGGTGCGGAGCGTGTTTGTTGCCGTGAAGGCCGTGGCGACCACGGCAGCGGCCAGTACGACGGCGCCGACGGCTCGTCCGGTACGGCGGCGGCGCAGACAACCGTGGACGGTCGACAGGAGCGCGTGGTCGGAGGGGGCGTCTGCGGCGTGCCGGGCGAGGCTGTCCGCGATCTGCTGCTCGTTGATGTCCATCAGCGGTTGACCTCCTCGGTGACGTTGGCGCGTAGGGTGGCTAGCGCGCGGTGGATCTGGGAGCGGACGGTGGCCGGGGAGCAGTCGAGGATGACTGCGATGTCCCCATCCGGCAGGTCCTCGTAGTAGCGCAGTACGACGGCCGCTCGTTGTTTGGTCGGCAGCGTCGCGCACAATGCCCAGACCGCATCGGCATCGGCGTGGGCCACTGCATGATCGGGGCCTGGGGCAACGACCAGATCCTCCGTCACGGTCTCGCGGCGGAAGAACTTGCGCCAGCGCGAGATATCCGCGTTCACGATGGAACGCCGTACATAGGCCTCTGGATCCCCGTCGCGGCTGATCCGCTTCCAGCGCGGGTACGCCGAGATCAGCGCGTCCTGCACCGCCTCTTCCGCACGCGTGTGATCCCGCGTGACCAGGTACGCGAACCGCAGCAGCGCTGCACCCCGCTGCGCCACCCAGTCGTCGAACTCAGGCCGTTCCATACCTCACTGCACGCACGCCGAGGTCTGGATGTTGCATGGCGGGTCAGTCGAGATCCGGGTCGAGGGTACTGCCGGGGATCGGGGCGGGCGGCAGGGCCAGCTTCTCGTCGGGTTTGGCGCTCAGGACGTTCTCGACGTACGAGCGGGCCGCTTCCATCGTGTCGACCTCGTGGCCGGCCTGTTCGGACAGGAACCAGCGGTGTTCGAGGACCTCGTGGAAGACCTCGGCCGGCTCCAGCTTGCGCTTCAGGTCACGCGGGACGGAGCGGACGACCGGTTCGAAGACGTCGGTCAGCCACTCGTGGGCGACGATCTCTTCGTCCTCGTTCTGCTGGTCGGTGGCGGCGGCGTAGGAGTCGAGGTCGTTGAGCAGGCGGCGGGCCTGGTTCTCCTCGACGTCCAGGCCGGTGAGGCGGATCAGGCGGCGGGAGTGGTGGCCGGCGTCCACGACCTTCGGCTGGATGCGGACCTGGCTGCCGTCCCAGTCGGTGATGATGTCGATCTCGGCGACGTCGAAGCCGAGCTCGTTGAGCCGCCGGATCCGCGAGTCCAGCCGGTGCATCTCGTCGGTGGCGAACTCCTCGGGCGCGGTCAGCTCGCTCCAGAGCGCCTCGTACCGGTCCTGGATGGACTGGACGATCTCCTGCGGGTCGAGCGACTCGTCGAGCAGGCCGCCGGCCTCCAGATCGGACAGCTCGCCGAACAGATTGATTTCGGCGGTGTAGAGGTCGTGAGCGCGCTGGCCGCTGGAGATCTCCTGGTGCAGCTCGCCGGTCTCGGCATCCACCAGGTACGCCGCGAACGCGCCGGCGTCCCGTCGGAACAACGTGTTGGACAGCGAGCAATCGCCCCAGAAGAAGCCGAGGAGGTGCATCCGGACGATCAAGGCCACCAGCGCGTCGATCAGCCGGTTGACCGTGTCCGGGCGCAGCGTGCTGGAGAACAGCGCGCGGTACGGGAGCGAGAACTGCAGGTGCCGGGTGATCAGGATCGAGTCGATCGGCTCGCCGTTGCGGTCGATGCGGTCGGTGATGACGCCGACCGGCTCGACCGACGGAGCCTCCAGCCGCTCAAGGTCACGCAGCAGCCGATACTCGTGCAGCGCGAGGTGCTCGAGCACTTCCTTGATCGCGTAGACCGTGCCGTTGACCCGGACGAACCGGACCACGTGCCGCGAGATACCGCGGGGCAGCGCGACCAGCTGCTCCTCGGGCCAGTCCTCCAGCGGGACGTCCCACGGGAGCGACAGCAGACCGGTGTCCGGACGAGTGGCGACGAAGCGAGGCACAGCCGACAGTCTCTCAGGAATGTTGAGGCTTCAGCGAGCACGCAAGTCGTTGCAAGAAATTGCGTAGATAGGCGTAGAGTTTGCGTCATGACTCGACGACTTGCAGAGGTGGCCAAGAAGGTCGGCGTCAGCGAGGCCACCGTGAGCCGGGTGCTGAACGGCAAGCCCGGAGTTTCCGAGGCGACCCGGGAAGCGGTGCTCACGGCGCTCGACGTACTGGGTTATGAGCGTCCGACGCAGCTGCGGGGAGACCGCGCCCGGCTGGTCGGTCTGGTGTTGCCGGAGTTGCAGAACCCGATCTTCCCGGCCTTCGCCGAGGTTGTCGGGGGAGCGTTGGCGCAGCAAGGTTTCACGTCCTTGCTCTGCACCCGGACGGTCGGTGGGGTGTCCGAGGCGGACTACGTCGACCTCCTCCTCCAGCAGCAGGTTTCCGGGGTGGTTTTCGCCGGTGGGTTCTACTCGCAGGCGGATGCGCCGCACGCCCATTACGAGCTGATCCAGGAGCGGAAGCTGCCGACCGTCCTGGTGAACGCGGCGGTCGATCACCTCGGCTTCCCGCAGGTGTCGTCGGACGACCATGTCGCCGCGGAGATGGCGATCGGGCACCTGCGCACGCTCGGACACAAACGGATCGGCATGGTCCTCGGGCCGCGCGACCACATCCCGTCGCGGCGCAAGCTCGACGCCTTCCTCGCCTCGGAGGAGGCGGATCCGAAGCTGGTCGAGCACACGATGTTCTCGCTCGAGGGTGGGCACGCCGCCGCGACCCGATTGGTCGCCGCCGGCGTCACCGGGATCGTCTGCGCCAGCGACATCCTCGCGCTCGGCGCCATCCGCGCGGTCCGCCGGGCCGGCCTCGACGTACCGGGCGATGTCTCGGTGATCGGGTACGACGATTCCGCGATGATGAACTGCACCGACCCGCCTCTGACCACCGTTCGGCAGCCCATCGACGCGATGGGTCGCGCGGCCGTCGAGATGCTGATGGCGCTGATCGAGCGCGCCGCCGTCGCCGCCGATGAACTCCTCTTCGAACCGGAGCTTGTCGTCCGGGCCTCGACAGCTCGCGCCCGCACCTAGCTCACTGCCCGTAGCGCCCCGTTCACCGCCTGGTGAACGGGGCGTTCGTGCGTTCGGCGTGCCCACATCCTGACATAAGTCACGTTTTTGCAATCTTCTCTTGAAGTATTGCGCTCATGTGTCGACAACCCTACGGTGTGGCGCAGAGTCGAGGGAGAGGGTTCAACAATGACGACAACGCGCCGCGGGCTCAGCCTGGTGCTGGTGATGGGACTCGGGCTGGTGGCCGCGTCCTGCGGGTCGGGGGACAAGCCGGGGGCCCAGGGCTCCGGCGGAGCGGACGGACCGGTGACGATCACGGTCGGCTGTCAGCCGCCGAAGAGCAACGCGAAGGAACGCGAAGGCTGGGACGCCGATGTCGCCGCGTTCCAGAAGCTGCACCCGAACATCACGATCCAGAGCAAGGACGCGTTCCCCTGCATCAACCCGGACACCTTCCAGGCGAAGCTGGCCGGCGGTTCCCAGGAGGACGTGTTCTACGTCTACTACACCGACGTGCAGAAGATCATCAAGGCCCGCCAGGCCGCCGACATCAGCCAGTACGTCGGCTCGGTGAAGGCGACCAAGGACCTTCGCCCCGACGTCCAGGGCGTCTTCAAGGACGGCGACAAGACCTACGGCCTGCCCCGCAACAACTACAACATGGGCCTGGTCTACAACCGCAAGCTGTTCACCCAGGCCGGTCTGAACCCGGACAGCCCGCCGAAGACGTGGGCCGAGGTGCAGGCGGCGGCCAAGAAGATCGCCGGTCTCGGGTCCGGGTACGTCGGCTTCGGTGAGTACTCGGCCGGCAACACCGGCGGCTGGCACTTCGCCGCGTCGCTGTACGCCCGCGGCGGCTCGATGGTCGGCGACGACGGCAAGACCGCCGCGTTCAACAGCCCCGAGGGCAAGGCGGTGCTCGAGAACCTCAAGCAGATGCGCTGGAACGACAACTCCATGGGCAGCAAGCAGTTGCTGCAGTGGGAAGACCTGATGCGCATGATGGGTTCCGGCAAGCTCGGCATGATGATCGGCGCACCGGACGTCGTGCAGTCGGTGAACAACGACTTCCAGGGCAAGTTCGACGACTACGGAGTGACCGCCGTACCGGAGTCCGAGGGCAAGTCGTCGCTGAGCGGTGGTGACGGCTACATGTTCAACCCGAAGGCGAGCCCGGAGAAGATCAAGGCCGGTCTGCTCTGGCTGGAGTACCACGAGCTGACGCCGGGTCAGGGCCAGTTCAACTACCAGCGCGCCAAGGAGCAGGGCCGCCCGGTCGGCCTGCCGATCCCGGACCTGTACGGCGACTCCGCCCCCGGGAAAGAAATCGTTGCCCTGCGCAAGCAGTACGCCACCGTTCCGGTCGACCACTTCACGCCGTACGTGACGGCCCAGGCGAGCATCACCAACAAGCTCGAGCCGCCGAAGGCCCAGGAGCTGTACGCCGTCCTCGACGTCGCGATGTCGGCCGTACTGACCCGTCAGGACGCCGACATCGACAAGCTGCTCAGCGACGCCGAGTCCAAGGCCAACAAGATCCTGGCAAAGAACACGTAATGACTGTCACCCAAGAGCGGGTACGCCGTCCTCAGTCGAGGGCGGCGGGCCCGCGCCCGGACGAGGACCCCCGCGGTGCCCTGAAGCGCAGCGTCGGGCGGAACCTCACGGCGTACGGATTCCTGTGCGGCGCACTGATCTGTTTCGCCCTGTTCTCCTGGTACCCGATGATCCGAGAGGTCGTTCTCAGCTTCCAGGAGAACAACTTCGTCGACCCCGGCAAGTGGGTCGGGTTCGACAACTTCCGCACCGTCATCGAGGACCCCGCGTTCCGGCAGGCCTGGCTGAACACCGCGGTGTTCAGCGGCTTGGCGCTCGTCGTCGGGTACGCCGTTCCGTTCGTCCTCGCGATCGTGCTGAACGAGCTCAAGCACGCGAAGGCGTACCTGCGGTTCGTCGTGTACCTGCCCGTGATGCTGCCGCCGGCGGTCGCCGTACTGCTGTTCAAGTGGTTCTACGACCCGGGCGCGGGCCTGTTCAACCAGGTGCTGGACTCCGTCGGTCTGCCGACGCTGAGCTGGCTGGACTCGACCAGTACGGCGCTCATCAGCCTCGTGCTCGTGTCGACCTGGATGAACCTCGGCACCGGCACCCTCATCTACCTGGCCGCGCTGCAGAGCATCCCCGGCGATCTCTACGAATCCGCCGAGCTCGACGGTGCCGGCCTGTTCCGGCGGGTCTGGCACGTGACGATCCCGCAGACCAAGCTGATCCTGCTGGTGATGCTGCTCCTGCAGGTCGTCGCCACCATGCAGGTGTTCATCGAGCCGTACCTGCTCACCGGCGGTGGTCCGGAGAACGCGACCGTCACGGTCGCGTACCTGATGTACCAGTACGCCTTCAACTTCGGTGACTTCGGTGGCGGCAGCGCCCTCGGCCTGATGCTGATGATCGTGCTGATGGTGTTCTCCACGATCTACCTGCGAGTCTCCCGGGAGGCGGAGCGATGAGAACCCTGGTGTCCCCGCTGTCCCTGCAGCACCCGCGGGGCAAGGCGCTGTACTGGACGATCCTCGTGATCACCGTGGTCGGCTTCACCGGCGCCTTCGTCTTCCCGCTGTACTGGATGATCACCGGCGCCTTGAAGTCACCCGACGAGCTGGCCCAGATCCCGCCGAGCTTCTTCCCCAAGAGCTTCGACTTCGGCGTCTACGCCGAGGCCTGGAACCAGCTCCAGCTCGGCGTCTTCCTGAAGAACACCGCCCTGTACGCCGGGGGCGCGTGGCTGTTCACCCTCGCCGTCGACGTGACCGCGGCGTACTCGCTGTCGAAGCTGCGGCCGATGTTCGGCAAGGTCGTGCTCGCACTGATGCTGGCCACGCTGATGATCCCGCCGATGGTGCTGCTGCTCCCGACGTACCTGGTGGCCAAGGACCTGCCGATCTTTCACCTCGACCTGCTCAACACCCCCTGGGCGATCTGGTTGCCGGCGGCAGCGAACGGGTTCTTCGTGTTCCTGCTCAAGCGGTTCTTCGACTCGATCCCGAAGGAGCTGCTGGAGGCGGCCGAGATCGACGGCGCGTCGCCGATGCGGATCCTCTGGTCGATCGTGCTGCCGGTCTCCCGGCCGATCCTCGGCGTGGTCTCGATCCTGTCCGTGGTAACGGTCTGGAAGGACTTCGTCTGGCCGCTGCTGGTGCTGCCGGAGACCGACAAGATGTCGATCAGCGTCGGTATCGCGTCGCTGTCGGCGCAGATGCCGCAGAACGTGCTGATCGCGTCGCTGGTGATCGCCAGCCTGCCGACAATCCTTGTTTTCTTCGTGTTCCAGCGCAGCATCATGGCCGGCCTCACGGCCGGTTCCCTCAAAGGTTAAGGAGCTTCGATGGCCGACGAATGGTGGCGTGGCGCAGCGATCTACCAGGTCTACCTGCGCAGCTTTGCCGACGGCAACGGTGACGGGATCGGTGACCTCGCCGGTCTCCGCGCCAAGCTGCCGTACCTGGCGGAGCTCGGCGTCGATGCGATCTGGCTCAACCCGTGGTACCCGTCCCCGATGGCCGACGGCGGGTACGACGTCGCCGACTACCGCGCGATCGAGCCGGCGTTCGGCACGCTGGCCGAGGCCGAGGCGTACATCGCCGAGGCGCACGCGCTGAACATCCGCACCATCATCGACATCGTCCCGAACCACGGCTCCGACCAGCAGGACTGGTTCATCCAGGCCCTGCAGGCCGGCCCGGGTTCGCCGGAGCGCGAGCGCTTCATCTTCCGCCCCGGTCGCGAAGATCGGCCGCCGAACGACTGGCAGTCGATCTTCGCCGGCCCGGCGTGGACGCAGGTCCCGGACGGGGAGTGGTACCTGCACCTGTTCGCTCCGGAGCAGCCCGACTTCAACTGGCGCAACCCGGAGGTGGTCGAGGAGTTCCACGACATCCTTCGCTTCTGGCTCGACCGCGGCGTCGACGGCATCCGGATCGACAGCGCCGCCGTACTGTTCAAGGATCTGGACAGCGTCGAGGAGTCCTACACCGACCACGACGAGGTGCACGACGTGTACCGCGACTGGCGCCGGATCACCGACTCGTACGACGGCCGCTTCCTGGTCGGCGAGATGTGGATGCCGGACCAGGAACGGTTCGCCCTCTACCTGCGCCCCGACGAGATGCACACGGCCTTCAACTTCGACTTCCTCTCCCGCCCCTGGGAAGCCGACGAACTCAAGGCCTCCATCGACCTCACCCTCGCCACCCACGTCCCGATCGGCGCCCCGCCCACCTGGGTCCTCTCCAACCACGACGTCACCCGCCCGGTCACCAAGTACGGCCGCCCCGACACGTCGTTCTCGCACCAGGACCGCAAACACGGCATGCACACCGACCTGGTCCTCGGCGAACGCCGAGCCCGCGCCGCCGCCCTGCTGGCAATGGCCCTCCCCGGCGCCGTCTACGTCTACCAAGGCGAAGAACTAGGCCTCCCCGAGGTAGAAGACCTCCCCGACGACCTCCTCCAGGACCCCATCTTCGCCCGCTCCCTAGGCGCCGACCGCGGCCGCGACGGCTGCCGCGTCCCCCTGCCCTGGTCAGGCAAAGAACCCCCCTTCGGCTTCGGCGCCGGCACCCCATGGCTCCCGCAACCACCCGACTGGAAGAACCTCACAGTCGAGTCCCAGCAAGCCGACCAGAACTCCATGCTCGCCCTCTACCGCAACGCCCTAGCCCTCCGCCGCCACCACCACCTGGGCGACGGATCCCTAACCTGGCAAGACTCCGCCCCCGGCGTACTGACCTTCCAACGCGAACACCTAACCAACATCACCAACCTCTCCGCCGCCCCGGTCAGCCTCCCCCCACACCAGGAGCTCCTCCTCACCAGCAGCCCCCTGGACAACGGCCAACTCCCGCCCGACACCACCGCCTGGCTCCGCTAAGCGGTGATCAACGCGGCGATCCGCTGGGCCTGATCACGCAGCGAGTCGGGGATCCCCGGCTCGCTCGCGGCGGTGGCAAAGGCCGCCGGCATCTTGGCCCGGAGGGTCCTAGCCCGGTCGATGGCCTCATCGCGGGTAAGACCAAGGCGAGTGCCGACTGCAGCCCAGTCCTTCTCGGTCACGCTCGTCATGTCCCAGTGCTCACCGATCTTCATCGCGGACTGCAGTCGCGACTCCTGGTCGTACGGCAGGAACGAAGCAACGTCGTACAGCGGAGCGAGCCGGATATCGCGTGCGCTCAGCAGGAGCGAGAAGTTCTTCGCGTGGGCATCCGTGGCCGCGATGGCGACGTTGTAGACGAGGTAGTCGAAGAACGTCCGAAGGTTCCGCTGCTGGGACGCGGGCAGGCCGCTCGTGGCGAGGAGCCGGCCGATCTGGGTAATGCCGGGGCCACCGTCGGACTGATACTTCTTGGCAGGCGGGACGGAGAGAGCCTGACAAAGGTCCTCTTGGTGCAGCCGTCGCCAGCGGCCGGTGTTGTCGAGTATCCGATCGTACCGACGGGCGATGAGCACCTCGTAGCGATCGGTTGTCAGCAGGTCGGTGTCAGCCGCGGGCAGTCCGCACAGCTGCGCCGCGCGTAAACAGAGATGCTCGTTGAGGTGGTGCCCGGCAAAGCGTGGCATCGAAGGCTTGAGGATGTGCGTGGTCGGCGTCGAGTCGCAGGGCACGCCCCAACGTCCTTGTGGAGAACGAAACAAGGCGATCTTGCTCTGTGCGCCGGCCAGACTCCACCGGCCGGCGTACCGTCCCGGATCCCAGCTCTCCGGGCTGCGGGCGAGGTCGTTGAGGGTTCGGTCGACATCCTCATCGCTGAGCCACTCGATCGACCCTTGCCGGCCTGCCGCGTCGTCGCAGTCCGACGTCATCGGCAGGACCTGTACGGCGCCGGCCGCGTCGCGACCGATGTGACCCAGCAGTGCGAACGGGTTGTTGGCGGAGACGCCGTACTTCCGGCCGAGCCGCTGGAGCGCAGGCTCGCTGTCCGGAAGCAGCCCGGCGATGAAGGCGAGAACTCTCTTGTTGGTGTGAGTGCCCTCCGCCTTGGGCATCGACAAGGACAACGGCACGGTCGACGGGTCGTGCCGATAGGTGTCGTCGTACTCGAACGACAGGCCGCCGTGCGCGTTCTGCTGAAGAGTGCCGACCCGGACCCCGTCGAGGTAGGTGGCAAGGCGTTCGTCAGCCATTGGCAGCTGGAGGCAGGTCGGACTGGTCACCGGCGCCGGTTGAGTCTTCGGAGAGAGTGCTGAAGACCTCTGTCCACGCGGCGGCGGCCGGATCGTCGATGGCCGGATCGTCATCGCTGACTTCGAGGACCAGTCCGGCAGCCGCCAGCGTGTTCAGAACGAGCTGCAGCTCCAGACGTGCG
This sequence comes from Kribbella sp. NPDC051587, assembly GCF_044453945.1. Lineage (NCBI taxonomy): Bacteria > Bacillati > Actinomycetota > Actinomycetes > Propionibacteriales > Kribbellaceae > Kribbella > Kribbella sp. NPDC051587. The sequence continues at coordinate 23,770 of NZ_JBITDE010000024.1, read as the reverse complement.
TGGCCCTGCTCGAGCCGGACGAGCCATTCCCGGGATACCCCGGCACGCCGAGCCAGCTCTTGCTGGGTCAGGCTGTGCCGACGGCGCGCGTCGCGCACTGCGGCGCCGAGGTTGCGTGCCGAGCGGATCTCCATGACGCCTCGCTAATCGATGTGACCGTACTGCCACTTTAACAAGAGTTGTCGTACGGCCACAATGTCAAATGTGAGCGTATGGCAACTTTAGCGGAAGTTGTCGTACGCTCACATTCTGCCTCAGGTGAGGGCGCGGAAGCGGCGGAGGCGGAGGCTGTTGGTTACTACGAAGACGGAGCTGAGGGCCATGGCGGCGCCGGCGAGCATGGGGTTGAGGAGGCCGGCGGCGGCTAGGGGGAGGGCGGCTACGTTGTAGGCGAAGGCCCAGAAGAGGTTGCCGCGGATGGTGCGGAGGGTGCTGCGGGACAGGCGGATGGCGTCCGCCGCCGCCCGGAGATCGCCGCGGACCAGGGTGAGGTCGCTGGCCTCGATGGCCACGTCTGTGCCGGTGCCCATGCTGAGGCCTAGGTCCGCCTGCGCTAGGGCTGCAGCGTCGTTGACGCCGTCGCCGACCATCGCGACGACTCGGCCTTCGCTTTGTAGTTGTTTGATGGCGTCGACCTTGCCGGCGGGAAGGACCTCGGCGATGACCTCGGTGATCCCTACCTCCGCCGCGACCTTGTGGGCTACGGCCTCGTTGTCGCCGGTGAGGAGGACCGGCCGAAGGCCTAGTGCCTTGAGGTCCTTGATCGCCTGCACGGACGTCGGCTTCACGGTGTCGGCGACGACCAGTACGGCGCGCGCCTGGCCGTCCCAGCCGACGGCGACTGCTGTGCTGCCTTCGGCTTCGGCGTGTTCTTTGGCGTGGGCCAGGTCCTCGGGGAGGTGTTGGCTCCATTCCTCCAGGAGTTGGGTGCGGCCGACCAGGACCGCGTGACCGTCGACGATGCCTTGGACGCCCAGGCCTTCGACGTTGCCGAAGTCCTCGACCTCGGGCAGCTTGCCGGCGGCCGATGCGGCGCGGGCGACGGCCTGCGCGATCGGGTGTTCGCTCGAGTGCTCCAGCGCTCCGGCCAGGCGCAGGACCTCACCGCGATCCTGACCAGGAGCCAGCAGTACGTCGACCAGTTCCATCCGGCCCGTGGTCACAGTGCCGGTCTTGTCCAGTACGACGGTGTCGACGCGACGCGTGGACTCGAGCACCTCGGGGCCCTTGATCAGGATCCCCAACTGCGCGCCCCGACCCGTGCCGACCAACAGCGCGGTCGGCGTCGCAAGCCCAAGCGCACACGGGCAGGCAATGATCAGTACGGCGACCGCGGCCGTGAACGCGACCTCGACCGGCGAACCGTTGCCGAGCCAGAAGCCCAGCGTGGCAAGGGCCAATCCGATCACGACCGGCACGAACACCCCGGACACCTGGTCCGCAAGCCTCTGTACGGCGGCCTTACCGTTCTGAGCGTCCTCGACCAGCCGAGCCATCTGAGCGAGCTGGGTATCCGCGCCGACGCGCGTTGCCCGGACCACGAGCCGCCCGCCTGCGTTCACGGTGGCACCGACAACGGCATCACCCGCACCGACCTCGACCGGCACCGATTCGCCTGTCAGCATCGACGCGTCGACCGCGCTGCTCCCGGTCACGACGACGCCGTCGGTGGCGATCTTCTCGCCCGGCCGAACGACGAACGAGTCGCCGACCACCAGCTGCTCGGCCGGGATTCGCGTCTCGACCCCATTCCGCAGTACAGCAACGTCTTTCGCGCCGAGCTCCAGCAGTGCACGCAGGGCGGCGCCAGACCGTCGCTTGGCCCGTGCCTCGAAGTACCGGCCGGCCAGGATGAACGTGGTGACACCGGCCGCGACCTCGAGGTAGATCTCCTCGGCGCCACCGCCGCGCGATGGGATGAGCGTGAACGGCATCTTCATGCCCGGCTCACCGGCCGAGCCGAGGAACAGGGCGTACAACGACCAGCCGAAGGCGCTCAGCACACCGACCGAGATCAGCGTGTCCATCGTCGCGGCCGCGTGCCGCAGGTTCGTCCAGGCCGCCTTGTGGAACGGCCAAGCCGCCCACGTCACGACCGGGAAGGCGAGCGTCAACGACGCCCACTGCCAGAAGTTGAACTGCAGGGCCGGAATCATGCCGAAGGCAATCACCGGCACCGCCAGTACGGCGCTCACGATCAACCGCTCCCGCAGTGGGCGCAGCTCGTCCACCTCGACCTCGTTGCCCGCAGCAACAGCTGGGGTGGGAAGGGCGGCGGTGTACCCGGTCTTCTCCACGGTGGCGACCAGATCGTCGGTCGTGACGCCGTCGCCGTACGTCACCTTGGCCTTCTCGGTGGCGTAGTTGACCGTCGCGGTCACGCCGTCCATCCGGTTCAGCTTCTTCTCGACCCGCATCGCACAGGAGGCGCAGGTCATGCCGCCGATGACAAGTTCAACGGATTCGCTCATGAGTGTTGCGGCTCCTCTCCGTGGCCGTGTGGGGTCTCTTCGACCGGAGGTGCGGTCGGCACGATCTGGGTGCCGTCACCGCCGACCTCCACGGTGAACTCGGCCGTGTGCACCGCACCCGCGTGCTGGAAGTCCAGGAACAGCCGGTACGTCCCGTTCGTCGGGAAGGTGGTCGCGAACTTGATCTCCGGCCCGCCCTTCATCCCGGCCTCGGCGTGCTGGGCCGCATGGTTGTGCAGGTAGGCGAGATCGCCGCTGCGCAACGACACCAGGTGCCCGAACGCCCCGAGATACGGCTGCAGGTCGGTGACCGGCTTGCCACCACTGCTGACCTTGAATGTGAGCTCGGATTCCTTCCCTGCAACGGGATTCCCGGCCAGGGTCACGTCGTACTCGTGCACGCTGTAGCTACTGGCCGGCTCGTTCAGCGGGACCGGGACATACAGCCCCGACACGTTGACGTCAGTCCCCAAGGTCAGGTTGCGGTCGAGCCCGGCCGGCTGGAAGTCGGCGTACAGGCGCCAAGTCCCACCGGCGGTGAACGTGAACGGAATCGACCACGTGCCGGTGGCGTCGCGCGTCGGGTGCACGTGATGGAAGCCGGACAGATCCCGCCGTACGACGATCAGGTGCAGCTCCTTCTCGTGGGTCGGGGTGTAGCCGGTGACCGGCTTCCCGTCCGGGCCCTTGATCTGGAACCGCAGGACGGTCTTGGAGCCTGCGGTGAAGAAGGTCGTCGCCGGTGCGAACGTGTAGCCGGCATCGGAGACCGCGAGCCCGGGCAACTGCCCACCGGACGCGCTGTGTCCGCCCATGTCCGCCATACCGTCGGACTGGGGTGCCGGATCGGCCGCCGCGACCGGGTCGACGGCGGAGCCGATCGCGAACGCCGCCCCGAAGGCGAGCGCCAGCGCACCGGCGAATGCGCCGAGCCGGAGCGCGACGGCCCGGGTCACGACGCGGCCAGTTCGTAGCCCGCCTCGTCGACAGCCTCGCGTACGGCGGTCTCGTCGAGAGCGGTCTCGCTGGTCACATGGACGGCGGAGGTGCCGCCGGCGTTCAGGTCGATCGTCACCTCGGTGACGCCGTCCAGCTTGGTGAGCTCCTCGGTGACGGCCGACGTGCAGTGTCCGCAGGTCATCCCGGTGACGGAGTAGGTCGTGGTGGTCATATGTGGCTCCTCGAAAAAGGTGTGTCAGCTACGAAAGGATCAGCTTCGAACCAGGCGGGCGATCGCGTCGGAGGCCTCGCGGACCTTCTCCTCGGCCTCCGCGCCGCCCTTCTGCGCGGCCTCGACCACGCAGTGGGACAGGTGCTCGTCGAGCAGTTCGAGCGAGAACGACTGCAGCGCCTTCGTGGCCGCCGACACCTGGGTCAGGATGTCGATGCAGTACTTGTCCTCCTCGACCATCCGCTGCAGACCGCGGATCTGGCCCTCGATCCGGCGCAGCCGCTTCAGGTGGCTGGACTTCTCCGAGGTGTATCCGTGGACGTGCTCGTCGGTCATGGCGGTGGCCCTTCTCTCGTACTGCTACCCCTATGGGGTATGTCGACAGGCAAAAAAGTACCCCCTAGAGGTATCCGGCGCAAGTCCGCGAACGATACCTAGAGGGGGTATTGGGTCACAGCCCCAGATCGGTCAGTCCAGGGTGATCGTCCGGACGCGGTCCGGGAGCGTCCCAGCGGAACAGTCGGTCGGACTCGGAGATCAGCTGGTCGTTGATGCTGGCCCGGCGGACCCGCATCAGCCCGTTCTCGTCGAACTCCCAGTTCTCGTTGCCGTGCGAGCGGTACCACTGCCCGTCGGCGTCGTGGCACTCGTAGACGAACCGGACCGCGATCCGGTCGTCGGTGAACGCCCACAGTTCCTTGATCAGCCGGTAGTCCAGCTCACGCGCCCATTTCTGGGTGAGGAAGGCAACGACCTCCTCGCGGCCGTGCACGAACGTGTCCCGATTCCGCCAATGCGTATCCGGCGTGTAGGCGAGCGAGACCGCCTCGGGGTTCTGGTTGTTCCAGGCGTTCTCCGCGGCACGAACCTTCTGTACGGCGGTCTCCGCGGTGAACGGCGGCAGTGGAGGTCGGGGGTTCACGGGGCTCCTCAAGGTGTCGACTGTATCCATTCAATCTTGCATCAAATGACCCGTGACGGCGAGGAATCAACCAAACACCCGTGAGTGGAGTCTCTCTCTGCAAGGATGTTCGTCCCCTGGCCCAGGGGACGACGTGAGAGGGGTGGCATGCCTGACCTGGCGATCAGTACGCGCGGTCTGCGCAAGACGTACCGGACCCGGCGCGGCCGGACCGTAGTGGCGGTGCAGGGACTCGATCTGGATGTTCCGGTCGGAGGTGTGCACGGCTTCCTCGGTCCCAACGGTTCGGGGAAGACGACCTCGATCCGGATGCTGCTCGGGCTGATCCGCGCCGACGCCGGCACCATGACGGTCTTCGACCGGCCGGTACCGGCGAGGCTGCCGGAGGTGGTCGGCCGGGTCGGTGCGATCGTCGAGTCGCCGAAGTTCTTCCCGGCGTTCACCGGCCGCAAGAACCTCGAACTGCTCGCCGCGGCGATCGGAGCCCCGAAGCAGCGGGTCGGCGAGGTGCTCGAGCAGACGTCGCTGGCCGAGCGTGGCAAGGATCGCTTCAAGGGCTACTCGCTCGGTATGAAGCAGCGACTCGCGATCGCCGCCACCCTGCTCAAGGACCCTGACCTGCTGATCTTCGACGAGCCGACCAACGGCCTCGACCCGGCCGGTATCCGGGAGATCCGCGAGACCATGCGCGGGCTCGGCGACCGGGGCAAGACGGTCCTGGTCAGCAGCCACATCCTGGCCGAGGTCGAGCAGGTCGCCGACACCGTCTCGATCATCGGCCACGGCCGGTTGCTCGCCTCCGGCACGGTCGCCGAAGTGATCGGTGGCGGTACGACGACCACGGTGAAGGTCGGTGTGGACGACCGCGAAGCGGCGACCCGGGTCCTCACCGCGGCCGGACTCGCCGTACGGGCCGATGGCAACTATCTGCTCGTGGACGGGGTCGAACACCCCGCGGAGCTGACCAAGCGGCTGGCCGATCAGCAGTTGTACGTGAACGAACTGGTCCCGATCCGGGCCGACCTGGAGTCGGTGTTCCTGGAGCTGACCGCAGGGGAGGGGCTGGCGTGATCCGCCTGACCGGAGTGGAACTACGCCGGCTGACGGCGCGCCGGATCACGCTGATCGGGGTGGCCGGCGTCGTACTGATCACGGCGTTCCTGCTGTTCGTCACCTGGAAGGAGTCGCGGCCGCTCTCGGCGGCCGAGCAGCACCAGTCCCAACTGCAGTTCGAGAGTGCGCACAAGGACTGGGTCGCGCATCATGTCCAGAACGAGGCCGACTGCCGCGAGAGCTGGGACCCGAACGCCAACCCCGGCGCGAACGTCGACGAGGTCTGCGCGTACCCCGAACCCAAGGCATCGGACTTCGGCAAGCCCCAAGCGGTCTTCGCCCAGCTGATCCCGAACCTGTTGCAGGGCGCGTCGTACTTCCTGCTCTTCGCCGCGTTCCTGATCGGTGCCAGCTTCGTCGCGGCCGAGTTCAGTTCAGGGGCCATCGGCAACTGGCTGACCTTCGAACCACGCCGGATGCGCGTCTACGGCAGCAAGATCGCCGCCGCCGGCCTCTGGTTCGTCCCACTCGGCGTGGTGATCACCGCCGCGGTGACCCTCGGCACCTACGTGGTCGCCGCCCAGCTCGGCTCAACCGCGGGCACCGACTGGAGCCACATCATCGGTACGGCGGTCCGCGTCGTCGTCACCACCGCGATGGGCGCAGTACTCGGCGCGGTCGTCGGCCTGGTCCTCCGCCACACCGCCGCCGCGATCGGCCTCGTGATGGGCTACATCGTCCTGGTGGAAGGCGTCTTCGGTAGCTTCCTCCAGAGCGCCCAACCCTGGCTGCTCGGCAAGAACTTCGACGCCTTCGTCCTCCACGGCACCACCTACTTCGTCACCAAGTGCACCACCCAACCCGACGGCAACTACATCTGCGACGACCTGGAGAAGACCCTCACCTTCGAACACGGCGCCTGGTACCTAGGCATCCTCACCCTCGTCTTCATCACCCTCGGCGCCCTCGTCTTCCAACGCCGAGACGTCAACTAACCGGCACCGTGCACGGGCGGCAACCGCGATCCGTGTCGAGGTGGTTGAACCCACCCGTGCACGGTGTCCGTGCAGAGGTGGTCGCGCCCACCCGTGCATGCTTTGCCCGGGGATCGTTGTCCGGCCGAAGCCCCGCGCGCGTTGGTGTGGCACCGCGCCGATAACGCCCTAGCTCCAGGACCGACCGCCGGGATCCCAACAGCCGCTGCTTCGGTGACCACCAAGAACGTCATCCAAACAGGCCCCACAGAACGTGAGCGCCGCGTCCAGGTTCCACAACTCTCGCGGATACTCCGCGTAGCCCGCGGCGGCCCGAGGAAACGCCGACACCCACTCGGCGCCCGGCGGCTGGAACCTCGTAGGTAGCACCATGCGACGCCGCCCCGCCTCTCGCTGGAGGACAATGGCGAGGCGACCCGCATCGAACGAGATCGCCTTGATGATCCGCACCACGTCAGCAAGATCGCGATACCTCGTCGATGCCACCGAGCCGTCCTGGCCATGCCGCTCGTACAGCGCACAGATCTTGTCGGCAAGGTGGTTCTCGATCGGTGTCGTCGGCACCGAGGGCAGTCGTTGCAGTGTCTCGTGCTCGATGATCGGTCTCAGCGGAACGTTGTCTACCGCGCCGTCAGGATGCCTCCGGGTCGTGAGGTCGATGCTGAACCTCTCGAACTCCTGACCCGCCAGCATCGCTCGAGCCTTCACCTTGCCTGTTTCTGTGCCATAACCAAACGGATCAGCCTCTCGATGCAGCTCCACCGAGAACAGGTCGAACCCGAACGGATCATCGCGGTACGGCCGACCGGACAGCGTGCGAAGTTCATCCACTGCATCGTCCAGGTTCGGCCACGGGGTATGCCGGGCCAGGTCGACGTCCTGGGTGAACCGGCCGCCACCTGTCCGGATGAGCAGCGCGTTGCCACCCAACAGGATCCATCCTGCGTCGGCGTCCTGAAAGATGCGGCTCAGGAAGATCGTGAAGATGTACTGCTTGCGGACCAGATCGGCGGCGATCCCTCGCTTGCGGGCCTCATTAGCCAGCTTCGTCCCCAGGGACTTCCTGAATCGGGCCGCTTCCAGTTGAGTCATCGGGAGCGCCATCTTCTGCATCCTTGTTCGGTCGGCCGGCGGCATCTGAAGCTTCGTCGTCTCTCTGCATGGCCAGAGGCTTCGTATCGGGGAGGGTCGAGAGGAGCAGCAGCTCCAGAAGTTCTGGCGGCGGCTGGTAGCCAGATGCCTTGAGTGCCGCACCGAGCACGGCGCTCGTGTTCGCAGACCCGGACCGCGCAGGCGTCGGCGCGAGAGCCCGAGCGAGGCCGACGGACACCGGGTCACTCATGCTCACAGCATCACGAACAGCGACAGCCAGATGGTCCAGGTCGGTGCCACCGGCAGCTAGATCCCTGAGGGTGCGGGCAACGGTCGTCACGGGCAGTCCATTGACCCAGGTGACGTCCTCGTCCGGCAGGTCACGCTTGCGGTAGCGGGTGTCCGCCTGGGTCGTCTGCCGACGTACCGCAGTGCTGAACTCGTACTTCGAAGGCAATAGGTCACCGAGCCCATGAACAGCCGCCGCGGATTCGCCAGACACTACCGCCAATGGCTGCTGGCCCGACGGTCGACTACCAGTCGCGAGCCAGGCGGCACGTAAACCCAGTAGAGGCCCCGTGTCAGCTGACGGAAGTGCGTAGATGCCGTGACGCACCCGCTGTAGCGTGCCGCGCTCAGCAAGACGTGACAGTTGCATCTTCGACACGCCAGCTTGGTCGGCTTGGCTGGTGGTTACTAAGCCCCACTGGCCCGAGCCAACAAGCTCCAACGACTCCAACGCATCCAACGACTGCACGGCACTCACCCCCTCAAGACTTCTATAGTAACGCCCTGGACGTTACTATAGAAGTGGTCAATATCTGTGAGTGGATACAAAAAGGCCCCGGAGCGGGAAGCTCCGGGGCCCTTCGGTGTGGCTGTGGGTCAGGCGGTGAGGCGCTCTTCGGTGGAGGACGAGAAGAGGTGCAGCTTGTCGGTCTGGGCTTCGAGGTGGATCAGGGAGCCCTTCTCGACGTTCATGCGGGCGCCGATCTTGGCGACGATCTGCTGGTGGTTGCCGTCGTGCTCGGCGGTGCCGTAGAGGAAGGCGTCGGCGCCGAGCTCCTCGATGACGGCGACCTTCACCGGCAGGCCGTTGTCGGAGACCTTGAAGGCCTCCGGACGGACGCCGATCGAAACGGTCTTGTCGCTACCGGCCTTGGCCAGGATGTCGCGCGCGACCGGGATCGTGTAGTCGCCCAGCTTGACGCCACCCTCGACCAGGTCGCCCTTGAGCAGGTTCATCGCGGGGGAGCCGATGAAGCCGGCCACGAACAGGTTCTTCGGGTTGTCGTACAGGTTCAGCGGGGTGTCGACCTGCTGGAGCAGGCCGTCCTTCAGTACGGCGACGCGGTCGCCCATCGTCATGGCCTCGACCTGGTCGTGCGTGACGTACACGGTCGTGACCCCGAGGCGCTGCTGCAGCTCGGCGATCTGGGTACGGGTCTGGACGCGGAGCTTGGCGTCGAGGTTCGACAGCGGCTCGTCCATCAGGAAGACCTGCGGGTTACGCACGATCGCGCGGCCCATGGCGACGCGCTGACGCTGACCACCGGACAGGGCCTTCGGCTTGCGGTCCAGGTACTCCTCGAGGCCCAGCAGCTTGGCGGCCTCCAGGACGCGCTTGGCGCGGTCCTCCTTGGAGACACCCTGCATCTTCAGCGCGAAGCCCATGTTGTCCGCGACCGACATGTGCGGGTACAGGGCGTAGTTCTGGAACACCATCGCGATGTCGCGCTCTTTCGGCGGCCGGTGCGTGACGTCGCGGTCGCCGATGTAGATCGAGCCCTCGTTGACCTCTTCGAGGCCGGCCAGCATCCGCAGGGAGGTGGACTTGCCACATCCGGACGGGCCGACGAGAACCATGAACTCGCCGTCCTCGATCTCGAGGTTGAGCTTGTCGACGGCGGGGGTGTCACCACCGGGGTAGATCCGGGTGGCGGCCTTGAAAGACACAGTAGCCATGACTGGGTACATCCCTTCACCGGCAGGAACGTGCCGGACGATCCGAGTAAAGGCCCCCGGGCGGGGGTGCGCTCATCCTCGCCCGGCTGGCTCCTCCTGACAAGGGATGCGGGGTGTGACGTGTCCATTCTGTTCACCCACCGGACACTCACGCGCAGTCTCAGCCTGCAATTTCTTGCAACTTCTTGCTGCAATGTCAGGGGCCGGTCTGTATCGTGCCCGCGTGAGCAGTAGAGCGAGGCTCGCGGATATCGCGGCCAAGGCGGGGGTCAGTGAGGCGACGGTCTCTCGGGTACTGAACGGCAAGCCGGGGGTTGCGGAGGACACGAAACAGTCGGTACTGACGGCACTCGACGTCCTGGGTTTCGAGCGTCCGACCCGGTTGCGGCGCCGCTCGGCGGGCCTGATCGGGCTGGTGATGCCGGAGCTGATCAACCCGATCTTCCCGGCGTTCGCCCAGGTGATCGAGTCCGCGCTGTCGCAGCGCGGCTTCACGCCGGTCCTGTGCACGCAGTCTCCCTCCGGCGCGACGGAGGAGGAGTACGTCGAGATGCTGCTCGAGCGCGGTGTCTCCGGGATCATCTTCGTGTCCGGTCTGCACGCCGACACCGGCGCCGACCACGAGCGCTACCAGTCGCTGGTCGAGCGGCACCTGCCGGTGGTCTTCGTGAACGGCTGGCTGCCGGAGGTCCAGGCGCCCTTCGTCTCCTCCGACGACAACGCCGCGATGGAGCTCGCCGTCTCCCATTTGGTTGCCCTCGGCCACCGTCGGATCGGCTTCGCCTCCGGTCCGGAGCGGTTCATCGTCGTCCAGCGCAAGCTGGCCGGCTACCGCACGTCGATGAAGGCGCAGCTCGGCGTCACCGACGAGGACCTCGACCCGTTCGTCTCGTTGAGCATGTTCGGCGTCGAAGGCGGCCAGGCGGCCGCCCAACCGCTCCTGGACGCCGGCGCCAGCGCCATCGTCTGCGGCTCCGACATGATGGCGCTCGGCGTCATCCGCGCGGCCCGTCAACGCGGCCTCACGGTTCCGGCCGACCTGTCGGTGGTCGGGTACGACGACGCCCCGATGATGGAGTTCACCGATCCGCCGATGACCACGATCCGACAACCGGTCCAGTCGATGGCGCTGGCCGCCGTACAGTCGCTGCTCGAAGAGGTTCGAGGTCACGCGACTCCCAAAACGGAGTTCCTCTTCCGCCCCGAGCTGGTCGTCCGCAACACCACCGGACCGGCGCGCTAGTAGCCGTAGGCCTTGCAGGCGTTGGCTTTGAAGTCCGTCAACGTCCAGACCCGGTTCGGTGGTTCCGGCGCGTTCTCGTCCTCCGGCCAGTCGGTAGGAGGAGCGACCAGTTCGCCCGGCCTCAGCTTCGTCAGCTCCGCCTGGCTGAAGACCAGCCAGTCCGTCGTCCAACTGGAGTCCGACGTCCAGCCGTGGAGCGTGTAGCGCTCTTTCGGGTCGCGCGGCTTGAGCGGGCCGTTCCGCGTCCAGCCGTTCCGACTGTCTTTCAGGCTGAACTGCGAAAATCCCGAGACCGCCGGATCGGCGGTCCAGCGGCCGATGAGCTCGTCCGGCCCAGCTCGTCCTGCCGCCGGCCGGAAAAGCTCGGCACCGTCGATATGGCCCTTGCACATCTGCACGACGGCAGTCCCGTCAGACATCATCCCGAACACGCCGCCTCCGGGCACACCACAGCTCGTCAGTGTGCCTATCCCCAGGCTCACCGCGAGCGAGGTCCCCACCCAGCGACGCATATCAGTTGTAGACCTGGCAGGCATTGGCCTTGAAGTCCGCCAAGGTCCAGACGCGGTTCGGTACCTCGACGTCTTCTTCCGGTACGTCGGTCGGCAGGCTGACCAACTCGCCGGGCCTCAGCTTCGCCAGTTCGTCCTGGCTGAAGTCGAGACTGGCAGCCGACCACTTGTTGTCGTAGGACCAGCCGTAGATCGTGTAGCGCTTCTTCGGATCGCGTGGCTTCAGCCGGCCGCTCGGCGTCCAGCCGTTCCCGCCTTTCGCCAGGCTGAACTGCGAGAACCCGGAGGCGGCCGGATCTGCGACCCACTTGCCGATCATCTCGTCGTGCGGCTCCTCGCCCTCAGGGACGTGCGGGTCCGGCAGATACAGGGTGGCCCCGTCGATCTGCCCCTCACACATCTGTACGACGGCAGTCCCGTCGGCGAGCATTCCGAACACCCCACCCGCCGGCACACCACAACTCGTCAGCGTCCCCACCCCGAGGGTCACTGCGAGAAAAATCCCCACCCAGCTACGCATTTCGTCAGCGTACGGCGCTGGCGTGGCTGGGTGGGGCTCGTTGCCACTTCGTGCAACAAAAGACTCTCCGGCTCGACCTACCCCCTGCCGGGAAGGTCGAGCCGGAGAGACGGGAGTGGGTCAGCGAGCGGTGTGGAAGGCGGCGGTGGAGGTGCCGGTCTTGCCATTGGCCCACAGCGAGTTGACCTGGGACCGCTCGTTGGCGTCCGGGTTGGGGTTGGTGCAGGACGGGCCGGGGCCACCGCCGGACATCAGCTCGGAGCACGGACCGGAGTAGTGGTCCGGCAGGCCGAGGACATGGCCGGTCTCGTGGGCGACGATCCTGGTCTTGTCGTACTGCTGGGCCTGGGCGTAGTCGATGAAGACGTAGCCGCTGCCGTGGCCGTCGGTGGAGGCGTACGAACCGCGGGAGTCGTTGCCCTCGGTGTAGTAGAAGTCGTAGTTGCTGCCCTCGACGAGCTGGACGTTGCTCACCGACGAGTTCCAGATCTGGGTGCTGGAACTGATCTGGCCGGCGAAGGTCGGGGCGTCGACGGCGTAGGTGACGGTGACGGAGTCGAGCTTCTGGCCGGCCGCCTTGGCCTTGGCCTGCTTGGCGCGGACGGACTTCATGACCGCGTCGTAGAACGCCTTGGTGGCGGCCTCGTCCTGCGGCGAACCGATGTAGGAGGCCCGCGAGGCCTCGGTCGACACGTTCGCGGGGGCGGCGGCGGGGGCTGCGGCGGCAAGGGCCGGTACGGCGAGTGCGGCGGCGGCAAGTCCCGCGAAAGCGGACAGGATACGGCGATGCGACATGGGAGGGCCTCACTCCGGATCAGTGGCGGAAAGCGACCAGTGGGCTACGGATCGCTACAAATCGGAGCCTGCCCTGCCCACTCTTTTTCCGCACCTGTTCGGGAAATACTCGGGGGTTAACCCGCGAAACCCACTCCCGGTCATATGTCATCCATAACCGCGCAGCTATGACCTCGGCTACTCGCCCGGGATGCCGACGTTGAGGATGCGGGCGCCGGGGCCGCGCTCGGCGAGGCGGTCGGACTTGTTGTAGAGGTTGCAGCGCTGGAGGCTGAGGCAGCCGCACCCGATGCAACCGTCCAGGTCGTCGCGGAGGCGCTCGAGCTCGGTGATGCGCTCGTCGAGCCGGCTGCGCCAGCCCTTCGACAACCGGCTCCAGTCCGACCGGGTCGGGGTGCGGTCGTCAGGGAGGGAGTCGAGTGCCTCACGGATCTCGACCAGTGCCAGGCCGACCCGCTGGGCCGCCTGCACGAAGGCGATCCGCCGTAGCGTGCTGCGCTGGTACTGCCGCTGGTTGCCTGCCGTCCGCCGGGAGTCGATCAGGCCCTGGTCCTCGTAGAACCGCAAGGCCGATGCCGCTACCCCGGACCGATGAGCAATCTCCCCGATGGACAACCAGTGGTCCTTGCTCGGGACGTTCTCCTCCGCCATACCGCCACCCTAGAACCGCACTCCAAGAACTCAAGCTCACTTGAAGTACGGTGAGAGCCCAGTTGCGTTACTGGTCTGGTGATCGGTCTCATGGTCAGGGGTGCGGCCGGATTCCTGTACACTTGTCAGGTGTCGGTGCGCGAGTCGCGTCACCAGAGTACTTTCCAGGCGCTCCGACCCGTCGGTTTCAGCACCCGCTGAAATGTCCGGCGCCGAGGGTGCAACGCGATAGCACCCGCAGGTCGATGCCTATCTCCTGCCTGTTGGTTCAGTCCGGTCAGCAAAATGCTGCCCGGCACTGCGTGCGGGCCACTCGGGGTGTCGTCCGCGATTTTCGAGAGAGAGATTGTGACTCAGCACCACCCTGACGACGCGGGTTCGAAGAAGCCGCGGCACAAGAAGTTCCAGAACCAGTCGTTCGGCGAGCGGATGGGTGACACCCCTTCGACCGCGCCGGTAGCACGTGACGACCGCCCCGAGCGTCGTGGCGGACCCTCGCAGTACTCCGACCGTGGGCAGCGCGACGCCTCCCGCGGCGACGACCGTCGCCCGCCGGCGAAGGGTTACCGCTCCGACCGGAGTACGGCGCCCCGCCGCGACGACCGTCCGTCGTACCAGCGCCGTGATGACCGGCCTGCCTATCAGCAGCGTGACGACCGGCCTGCGTACCAGCAGCGGGACGAGCGTCCGTCGTACCAGAAGCGCGACGACCGCCCCGCCTACCAGCAGCGCGACGAGCGCCCGTCGTACCAGCGTCGGGACGACAAGCCGTCGTACCAGCGTCGTGACGACCGGCCTGCGTACCAGCAGCGCGATGAGCGTCCGTCGTACCAGAAGCGTGATGACCGGCCGTCCTACCCGCAGCGCGACGACCGCGCCCGCGGTGGCGACCGTCCGTCGTACCAGAAGCGTGACGACAAGCCGTCGTACCAGCGTCGTGACGACCGCCCTGCCTACCAGCAGCGCGACGAGCGTCCGTCGTACCAGAAGCGTGATGACCGGCCGTCCTACCCGCAGCGCGACGACCGCGCCCGCGGCGGGGACCGCCCGCAGTACCAGCAGCGCGACGATCGTTCGTCGTACCAGCGCCGGGACGACAAGCCGTCGTACCAGCAGCGTGACGAGCGCCCCTCGTTCCAGCAGCGCCGTGAGGACAAGCCCTACGTGAATCGTGAACGCCCCGCCTATCAGGACAACCGTAGCCAGGACAACGCTCCGGAGGACCTGGGCACCGTTGCCGAGGACAACAAGTTCGCCGCGCTCGGTCTCGCGCCGCGGCTCGTCCAGCGGCTGGCCCGCGACGGCATCACCGCGCCGTTCCCGATCCAGGAAGCGACCATCCCGGACGCCCTGGCCGGTCGCGACGTGCTCGGCCGTGGCCAGACCGGTTCCGGCAAGACGCTGGGCTTCGGTCTGCCGACCCTGATGCGGCTGGCCGGTGGCCACACCGAGTCGCGTCGTCCGCGCGGCATGATCCTGGTCCCGACGCGTGAGCTCGCGATGCAGGTGCACGACGCGCTCGAGCCGCTCGCCCACGTGATGGGTGTGACGCTCAAGCTGATCGCGGGTGGGCTGCCCTACCCGAAGCAGATCGAGTCGCTGCGTCGCGGCGTCGACCTGCTGATCGCCACCCCCGGCCGGCTGATCGACCTGTGTGAGCAGGGCGCTGCCGACCTCGGTGCGGTGGAGGTCGCGGTCCTCGACGAGGCCGACCACATGTGCGACATGGGCTTCATGCCCGCCGTCACCACGTTGCTCGACATGACGCCGGCCACCGGCCAGCGGCTGCTGTTCTCGGCGACGCTGGACAACGACGTCGACAAGATCGTCAAGACCTACCTGAAGGACCCGGTGCAGCACTCGACCGAGTCCGGCCAGGCCTCGGTCAGCACGATGGAGCACCACCTGCTCGTCATCGAGCCGGGCCACAAGCAGTCGCTGACGGCCGAGCTGGCCAGCCGCGACGGCCGCACCATCGTCTTCGTCCGTACCAAGCTGGGCGCCGACCGCGTCGCCACCCAGCTGCGCGACCGTGGCGTGATGGCCGCGGCGCTGCACGGTGGCCTGACCCAGGGCGCGCGTAACCGCACCCTGGACCAGTTCAAGGACGGTTCGGTTCCGGTGCTCGTGGCAACGGATGTCGCCGCGCGCGGTATCCACGTCGACGACGTCGGCCTGGTCGTCCAGGCTGACCCGCCGGCCGAGCACAAGGACTACCTGCACCGCGCCGGCCGCACGGCCCGCGCCGGTGGCAAGGGTGCGGTTGTCACCCTGCTCCTGCCGCACCAGCGTCGGGGCATGATCCGGATGGCCGAGACCGCGGGTGTCGAGGCCGAGCCGGTCCGCGCCCGTCCGGGCGACGAGCTGGTCACCGAGCTGACCGGCGGCAAGACGCCGTCCGGCTACCCGGTCCGTCTCCCGGCCCCGAAGCCGCAGCGCGGCAGCGGTGGTGGCGGTCGTCGCTTCGGCGGCGGCAGCAGCGGCCCGCGCCGTGGCAACAGCGGTCCGCGTCGCGACAGCAGCGGCCCCCGTCGGGACAGCAGCAGCGGCCCGCGCAAGTCGTACCAGCACTGACGTCAGAGCGAAGAGCCCCGATCTCCTGCGAAGGAGGTCGGGGCTCTTGCTATGTCAGCAAGGACCAAAGCCTCGCCAGGATCGTTGCCACCTCGTCCTTGTCGAGTGGGACGAGCTCGAGGATCAGCTGGTCGTCGGCCAGCCGGTCGGTCATCACGTAGATGGACGGGCTGCCGGCTTCGAGTTCGGTGGCGACCCGATGGGCGTCAGGCACGGTCAGCGCGACACGAGAAACCGGCAGACCAGTCGGATCCGGTACGACGTCCGCCGTCACGCCAGGGATTCGCGCTGCCGCCTCGGCGAAGGCGGTCACCTTCGACAGCTCGTCGGCCTCCCACTTCATCCGGTCGCGCGCCTGCCACTCCTCGAGGGCGGCGATCACGCCGATGATCGCTTCCTTGGTCGGCTTCATGCCGCGCCCGATGCCCTTCTCCTGGGCGCGAACCGCCTGAACCAACGGCCACGTCCCGGCGATCAGGCCGGCCGTGGGTGAAGCGAGATACTTCTGTCCGCTCACCAGCACCAGGTCCGCTCCGGTGGCGATCAGATCGGCCACCCGCGGGAACTGTGCAGCCCCGTCGATGATGGCCGGTACGCCGCGACGGTGCGCGGCGCGGACGGCCGCCACCAGGTCGATCGGGGGACCGTCGGTCAGCCGCGACGATACGAGGACCAGGCAACAAACGTCTGGTCCGTCAAGCTCGGCCTCCAGATCTTCAATGCTGCAACGGTTTTCGGCGCCCGCGAGGTCGACCTGGGCGCCGGCCAGCCGGATGCCCTGCAGGTTGGAGTGGCCGTAGTCGACCACGTGACAGGCCGGCAGTACCACCCGGTTGTGCATGTCCGTTGCGTCCGGCAACGAAGCGATCCGGCGCGGGTCGATACCGGTCATGGTGGCCGCGACGGCCAGCGTGAGTCCGGCCGCGGTGCAGTGCGCGACGGCGCCGGCCTGGGCGCCGGTCACCTGGGCGATCGTCTCGCTCGCCCGGTCACCGAGTTCGGCCATCACGAAGAACTCGGGTAGTGCCTGTGCGACGGCGTCCGCCACCCCGTCGGAGCTCCGCGACACCCCTAGCGGCGTGTACGTGCCCCTGGCGTTGATCACCGCACTCAGCCGATATCGGTCATGAATGCTCATGGTGATCGACACAGTAGTGGTCACTGTCCGTGCTTGAACAGTGGATGACCCCACCCTATTCTCCGAAGTCTTGACCCGAAGCTACTAGTGAGTCATTCTCATTTTCTTCGACCAAGGGAGGATTCCGTGCCCCGCCCCGCAGTCAGGACCCGCACCCTTCGGACCGCGATCGCAGTCGCGGCGACCACCGCCGTACTGGCCGCTCTGCCCGTGCCGACGACCCAAGCCGTCCCGCAGGCAGCGCCCGCCGCAGCGCCGGTGGACTATTGCGCCAACCAGTGCCGCGACATCCTGCCGCCCGGACAGAACGGCAACGCGACGTTCACGGATCTCCTTGGTTTCAAGGCGTTCGGGATCCGGCCGCCGCACTTCAGCGACACCGTGAAGCCCTACCAGGACCTCGTCTGGAACTCCCAGGGCATCCAGGACGACGGCCTCGCGCCGTACTTCGACGACGCCTCGTTCGGCGTGAAGCCCGATGATGTCGCGAGCACGATCCAGCCGCGCGCGGACGTCACGATCGTCCGCGACAAGTCGCGCGGGATCCCGCACATCACCGGCACCACCCGGCTCGGCACGATGTTCGGCGCCGGCTTCGCCGGGGCACAGGACCGCTTGTTCGTGATGGACGTGTTCCGGCACCTCGGCCGCGGCCAGCTGACGCCGTTCGCCGGTGGCGCGGCGTCCAACCGCGCGTTCGAGCAGGAGTTCTGGCGGACCGCGCCGTACACGGAGGCCGACCTGCAGCGTCAGTTCGACGACGCCGACGAGCTGTACGGCGCCGAAGGCGTGAAGATGCAGCAGGACATCCAGGCCTGGGTCGACGGCGTGAACCACTACATCAACACGGTCGGCATCGCGTACCCCGGTGAATACGTGGCGCTCGGTCTGCAGTGGCCGACGAGTCCGTGGAAGGTGACCGACGTGGTCGCCACCGCGGCCGTGGTGGCCGGCATCTTCGGTACCGGCGGCGGCTCGGAGGTCACCTCCGCCCTTGCCCTGCTGGAAGCCCAGGCCAAGTACGGCGTTGCCCAGGGCACCAAGGTCTGGGAGTCCTTCCGCTCGCAGAACGACCCCGAAGCCAGTACGACGGTGCACAACGGCACGTCCTTCCCGTACGGCACGACCGGTCCCAACCCGGCCGGCCGCGCGATGCCCGACCGTGGTTCGATCACCCCGGAACCCGAGGTGATCAACCAGACCGTCAACAAGACGGCGGCACCCAAGGCGGCACCGAAGGGCTCCGAGAGTCTCAAGGGCATCTTCAACGGTGGCGTCTTCCCCGAGGGCTACGGCAAGAAGGCGATGTCGAACGCGCTGCTGGTCTCCGGCGCGCACACCGAGAGCGGCAATCCGGTCGCTGTCTACGGTCCGCAGACCGGCTACTTCGCTCCGCAGCTGCTGATGCGGCAAGAGCTTCAAGGCCCCGGCGTCAGCACCCGCGGCATCGCGTTCTCCGGCCTGAACTTCTACACGCTGATCGGCCGCGGACCGGACTACTCCTGGAGCGCGACGTCGGCCGGTCAGGACATCACCGACACCTTCGCGGTCCCGCTCTGCGAGCCGAACGGCGGTATGCCGACCAAGAACTCGTCGTACTACGTCTTCCGCGGTGAGTGCACTCCGATCGAACGGCTCGAGCGCAACAACGCGTGGTACTCCAGCCTCGGCTCGTCCGAACCGGCCGGCTCGTACACGTTGGTTGCCCTCCGTACCAAGTTCGGCATCGTCACGCATCGCGGCACGGTCGGCGGTAAGCCGGTGCTGTTCACCAAGAACCGGTCGACGTACGGCAACGACGCGGGCTCGGCGCTCGGGTTCATGCAGTTCAACGACCCGGAGAAGATGAAGTCCGCGGCCGACTTCCAGAAGGCCGCCACCACCATCGGCTACACCTTCAACTGGTTCTACACCGACAAGAACTCGATCGCGTACTTCAACTCCGGCGACAACCCGGTCCGCGCGGCCGGGGCCGACCCGAACCTGCCGACCTGGAGCACGTACGAGTGGAAGGGCTGGAACTCGGCCACCAACCGGGCGACGTACACGCCGCCGGCCGAGCATCCGCAGGTCGTCAATCAGGACTACCTGACCAGCTGGAACAACAAGCAGGCGCCCGGCTTCTCCGCCGCGGACGGCCAGTGGGGCTACAACGGGATCTACCGCAACCAGCCACTCGACGACCGGATCAAGGCGGTCATCAACGGCGATGGGAAGTTCACCCGTGGCGAGCTGGTGGAGGCGATGGAGAGTGCGGCCACGGTCGACCTGCGCGCCGACTACGTGCTGCCGTACCTGCTCCGCGTGCTGAAGAGCGCGCCGATCACCGACCCGGCCGTTGCGGACGCGGTCGCCAAGCTGACCGCCTGGCAGCAGTCCGGCAGTCATCGCAAGACGCCGAACGCGTCCTCGAAGACCTATGACAACGCCGAGGCGATCCGGATCCTCGACGCGTGGTGGCCGATCCTCGTCCCCGCGCAGTTCAAGGACCTCGGCCCCGACCTGTACGGCGCTCTGGTCGCGAACCTGAAGATCGACGAGCGGCCGAGTGCACAGGGCTCCTCGTTCCAGAGCGGCTGGTGGGGCTTCGTCCAGCGCGACCTCCGCAAGGTGCTCGGCGACCCGGTCAAGGCTGCCCAGCCGGTCACGTACTGCGGGAGTGGGGCGCTGGCGGCGTGTCGCTCGGTGCTCACCGACTCCTTGCTGGCGGCCACCAAGGTGCCCGCGACGACGACGTACCCGGCGACCGCGGACTGTGCGGCCGGTGACCAGTTCTGTGCCGACCAGATCGTGCACCAGCCGATGGGTGGTATCACCCAGGACCGGATCGCGTGGGTCAACCGGCCGACGTACCAGCAGGTGGTCGAGTTCCCGGCGCACCGGGGTGACGACGTGAGCAACGTTGCCCAGGGCAAGACGGCGACGGCGAGCAGCCACGAGACCGGCCTGTTCAACTCGCCGCCGCAGAACGCGGTCGACGGCAACCCGAGTACGCGGTGGGCCAGCGACTGGTCGGATCCGCAGTGGTTGCAGGTCGACCTCGGCAGCGCCCAGCAGGTCGGCCGGGTGGTGCTGAACTGGGAGGCGGCGTACGCGAAGGGCTACCGCGTCGAGGTGTCGACGGACGGCTCCACCTGGAAGCAGGTGTATGCGACGACGACCGGAAATGGTGGTGAGGATGTGGTCAGATTCCCCGCTACCCAGGCGCGCTATGTGAAGGTCACCGGCACTCAGCGGGCGACGTCGTACGGATATTCGCTGTATGAAGCCCAGGTGTTTCGGCAGTGATGTCAGGATGAGTGCATGACGCAGAACTATCCCCCGAACCCGAACCAGCCCCCTCCTGGATATGCACAGCCGCCGCAGCAGGGATACCAGCAGGGGCCGCCCCCTGGCTACCAGCCCCCGCCGCCCGGGTATCAGCAGGGGCCGCCGCAGGGCTACGGCCAGCCGGGTCCGGGGTACGCACCAGCGCCGCCGGCACCGCAGAACGCGCCGCGCGTCGTACCGCAGGGATCGCCGTACCCGGTGCTGGTCTCGACCATGAACGACCTGCCCGGGTACGTCGCGGACACCGTCTTCGGTGAGGTCTTCGGCCTGACCGTGCGGAGCCGCGACTTCGGGTCGAACTTCACCGCCAGCTTCCGGTCGCTCGGTGGCGGCGAGGTGCCGGAGTACACCCAGATGCTGGCCGAGTCGCGGCACGTCGCCGTGATGCGGATGTGCCAGATGGCGCAGCAGATGGGTGCCAACGCGATCCTCGCGATGCGGTTCGACTGCAACGAGATCGCGCAGACGATGAGCGAGGTCGCGGCCTACGGCACCGCGGTGATCGTGCACAAGGTCGAGCCGCCGCGCCCGGTCGACACCACCCCCGACGAGGATGATGCGAGTGCCAGCTGAGCTGAACTTCCCGCCCGGATTCCGCTGGGGTGTCTCCACCTCGGCGTACCAGATCGAAGGTGCCGTGGCCGAGGGTGGCCGCGGTCCTTCGACCTGGGACACGTTCTGCGCCGAGCCCGGCAAGATACTGAACGGCGAGACCGGGGCGGTCGCGTGCGACCACTACCACCGGTACGCCGAGGATGTCGCGCTGATGCGTGAGCTCGGGGTCGACACCTACCGGTTCTCGTTCTCCTGGTCGCGGATCCAGCCGGACGGGACCGGGCCGGGGAACGCGGCCGGCCTGGACTTCTACGACCGGCTGATCGACACGCTGCTCGGAGCCGGTATCCAGCCGGCGCCGACGCTGTTCCACTGGGACACCCCGCAGCCGCTCGAGGACGCGGGCGGTTGGCTGACCCGCGACATCACCGACCGGTTCGCCGACTATGCGTCGGTGCTGGCCGGGCATTTCGCGGACCGGGTGCCGATGTGGATCACGATCAACGAGCCGATGGTGCTCACGCTGCTGGGCTACTCGCTCGGTGCGCATGCCCCGGGCAAGGAGTTGATGTTCGACGCGTTGCCGGTCGCGCATCATCAACTGCTCGCGCACGGTCGCGCCGTACAGGCTCTGCGGGCGGGTGGTGCGGTCAACATCGGCATCGCCAGCAACCACGCGCCGACCTGGCCGGCCAGCGACAGCGCCGAGGATGTCGAGGCCGCCGAGCTCTACGACAACCTGATCAACCGGCTGTTCGCTGACCCCGTCCTGCTCGGGAAGTATCCGGCCGGGTACGAGGCCGCGATGCCGGGTCCGGTCGAGGACGATTTGAAGGTCATCTCGACCCCGCTCGACTGGTTCGGGATCAACCACTACGCACCGGTGACGGTCGGTGCGGCGACCGGTCAGGGCGACACGGCCGCGACCGACGGGATCCCGCTGCCGCCGGGGCTGCCGTTCGAGCCGCGAGCGACCGAGGGGTACGAGCGGACCGACTTCGGCTGGCCGATCGTGCCGGACGCGTTCGGCGAGGTCCTGCGCAGCTTCAAGGACCGGTACGGCGATCGCCTACCCCCGATCTACATCACCGAGAACGGGTGCGCGATCAACGACGTACCGGTCGACGGGGTGGTGGACGATCAGCGTCGGATCGCTTACCTGGATGGGTATCTGCGGTCGTTGCGGTCGGCAATCGATGACGGCGTGGACGTGCGCGGGTACTTCCAGTGGTCGTTGCTGGACAACTTCGAGTGGGCGGCCGGGTACTCGCAGCGGTTCGGGCTCGTGCACGTCGACTTCGAGACCCTCGAGCGGACGCCCAAGGCGTCGTACCACTGGTATCGCGACGTGATCGCCAAGAAGTGACGACCGAGCCCACGGCGCGGGTCCGGCCCGCCTGGACCGCCGCCGTGGCGCTCGCGAACGTCGGGGTATTCGCGGCGTGGTTCGGGCCGATCCAGGTGCTGCTGGCCAAACAGTCCGAAGCGGTTGCTCCTGGCAACAAGGAGTTTGTCTTCGGGCTGGTCACCGGGATCGGTGCGGCGGTCTCGGTGGTCGCGGCGCCGATCTTCGGTGCGGTCTCGGACCGGACCACCTCGCGGTTCGGCCGCCGGATGCCCTGGACACTCGGAGGTGCACTCGGCGCCGCCGCGGGTCTGTTGGTTCTGTCCGGCGCACAAGGTGTCGCGCTCATGCTCGTGGGCTGGTGTCTCGTGCAGTTGTTCGGCAACGCCGTACTGGCTGCTCAGACCGCGACGGTCCCGGATCGAGTGCCGGTCTCCCAACGCGGCGTCGTCGGCGGCTGGGTCGCAGTCGCTCAGGTCCCAGGCGCGCTGGTCGGCACCGCGCTCGCGACGATCGCCGGTGGCATCACCCTCGGGTACGTCGCTTGTGCCGTCTTCATGGTGCTGTCCGTGGTGCCGTACGTGGTGCGTGCCCATGACGCGCCGCTGTCCGTGCAACCGCCGCCGTTCGTACTGCGGGAGTTCCTGCGCGGCTTCTGGATCAGCCCGCGTCGTTACCCGGACTTCGGCTGGGCCTGGCTGACGCGGTTCCTGTTCAACGTGGGGAACTCGATCGGCCTGCTGTACCTGTTCTACTACCTGCAGGACGAGGTCGGCGTTCCTGACGCGGCGACCGCCGTACTGATCCTGACCGCGATCTACAGCGTCTGCACGCTGACCACCGCGATCGCCTTCGGCAGTTGGTCCGACCGCACCGGCCGCCGCAAGATCTTCGTGATCTCCTCAGGCCTGGTGATGGCCGCCGCCGGCGTAGTCCTCGCCTCCTGGCCGACCTGGCCGGGCGCGATCACCGGCGCGATCGTCCTCGGCATCGGCTTCGGCGTCTACCTCTCCGTCGACTTCGCCCTCATCACCGAGGTCCTCCCCAACGCCCGCGACCGCGCCAAGGACCTCGGCGTCATCAACATCGCCAACTCCTTCCCCCAGGTCCTCGCCCCCGTCATCGCCGCCCCCATCGTCAAACACCTCGGCGTCATCAACATCGCCAACTCCTTCCCCCAGGTCCTGGCCCCCGTCATCGCCGCCCCCATCGTCAAACACCTCGGCGGCTACCCCGTCCTCTACCTCCTCTCCGCAACCATCACAGCCCTAGCCGGCGTACTGGTCAGCAAAGTCCGCTCAGTCCCCTAACCAACCTTGAGCACCGCCCAGCCATCCATCGGCCCTTGGCCTCATCCGGTTGTTGCACATGATCTGGTGTGATGACTGGAGGTAGTGATGCCGGGGAAACGGTTGGACGTGCGGGAGCGTGAGGTGAT
>NZ_JBITDE010000023.1:0-84339 GCF_044453945.1 Kribbella sp. NPDC051587 | reverse complement strand
TCTCCAAGAAAGACATCATCCGCTGCCTCAAACGCCTCATCGCCCGCGAGATCTACTACACCCTCACCACACTTGACGATCTATAGGAGCATCCCGCGGTTAGCCCGGCTAACGTCCGAAAACACGCCGACCACGTGCTGCAGTCGTTCGGACGTTAGCGAGGGAACGCCGGGCGCGGGCTGACCCTTGGGTGTGACCTGATGGGTGGCTCAGGGCGTTGGTAAGGGTGTGACGGCGATGAGCTCCACTGAGGTCGACTTCGAGGCGTTCGCGCGGGCGAACACGCATCAGCTGTATCGGACTGCGTGGTTGCTGACGGCGGATTCGCACCAGGCGGACGACTTGGTACAGGAGACGCTCGGGAAGTTGTTCCGGGTGTGGGGGCGGGTTCGGCGGGTGGAGAAGCCGGCGGCTTATGCGCAGACGGTGCTGACTCGCACGTTCATCTCGCAACGACGGCGGCGGAGCTGGCACGAGCAGCCGACGGACGTCGTACC
This sequence comes from Kribbella sp. NPDC051587, assembly GCF_044453945.1. NCBI lineage: Bacteria > Bacillati > Actinomycetota > Actinomycetes > Propionibacteriales > Kribbellaceae > Kribbella > Kribbella sp. NPDC051587. The sequence continues at coordinate 83,842 of NZ_JBITDE010000023.1, read as the reverse complement.
GGATCGGTCGGTTGATGGTGAGGATCACGAGCTGCGGCTGTTGCTCGTGCAGGCGCTGGCGGGGTTGCCGGCGTTGGATCGGGCGGTGCTCGTGCTGCGGTTCTTCGAAGATCGCAGCGTCGAACAGGTCGCGGCCGATCTCGGGAAGAGCGCCGGGGCGATCAAGAACCGGACGGCTCGGGCGCTCGTCCGGGTCCGCGCGGTCCTCGGCGACGACACCTTCATCGCTCGGTGAGCACAGTGACGAGTCAGGAGAACGACCCCATGGACACATCCGACAACCAGCTACCGCACCTGATGCGGCGCGCGACCGAGACGCTCGAGCCTGAGTATCCCGATCTGGTCGAGCGCGGGATGCGGCGCGGCGTCGTACTGCGGCGTCGGCGTCGCGTGCTGAGCGTCGCGGCCGGGGCGGCAGCGGTCGCGATGACGGTCGGCGGGATTGCCGTCGTACAGGCGAAGGTCGGGCCGCGAGCCGAGCCTCCGGTGGCCGGTTTCAACGCGCCGATACCGACGGCCGCCACCACGAAGCCGACTGCTGAGGTGTCCGCGAAGCCTCTGCCACCGCGTCCGGCCACGCCTGCCGAGACGCTGACGACGCTGCGCGGGCTGGTTCCGGGCAACCTCGAGACCTCGGGCGGGACGACCTGGGGTGACGACTTCATCGGTGCCGGTCTGCTCGTCGATGACGGGAACGGGAAGTCCTGGCTGGAGCTGAGCGGCATCAGCACGGTCAAGTACAACCCCAACTGCAGCGACGTGCCGAAGACCCAGCACTGCAAGGTCCAGCCGGACGGCAGCTTCCTCCGGACGTACCAGATGAAGGACGGCGCGATCGTCTACAACTCCGTCGTCCTGGAGTACCCGGACCGCCGCAGCCTCAGCCTGACCAGCACGAACACGCTCAGCCTGGACAAGGACGCGACACCGTCGCGCCCCGAACCACCGCTGTCCCTCGACCAGCTCGTGGAGATGGCCTACAGCAAGAGCTGGGTCTTCCCGGCCGCCAACTACGGAAAGAACCTGAACCGATGATCCTTCGCAAGACCGCACTGACCTTCGCCCTGGCCGGTGTCCTGATGACACCGGCGCTGACCGCACAGGCCGCGCTGACCTGGACCACAACGCCGACCAAGTCGCAGCCGTCGACACTGGACGCCATCGACGCGAAGGACGGCGAGACCTGGGCAGTCGGCACCGATCTGATCGACTCCTTCAGCGACACCCGGCCGCTGGCGTTCCGCTGGAACGGCACGCGCTGGATCGAGACCCCGCAGCCGGTGCGGACGAACGCGACGCTCAACGCGGTCGCCGTGGTCAGCGCCAAGGAGGTCTGGGCGGTCGGCGATGACCGCGCCGTACCGGAGCAGACCAAGCCGTTCGCGATGCGCTGGAACGGTACGGCGTGGAAGGTCGTACCGGCTCCGAAGACGCCGGCCGGATCCTTCAGCGATGTCGCGATCGGGCCGGACGGGACGCCGTGGGCGTCGGGCTGGGCGAACGTGAACGGGAGCGAACACGCCGTCGTCTACCGCTACGTGAAGGGCGCGTGGGAGCAGCTCGCCTCCGGCCTGGAGGACTCCATCAACGGCAACACCTTGACCGTGCTCTCGGCGACCAACGCGTGGCTCGGACTGAACGGCGGGATGGCGCACTTCGACGGCAAGACGTGGAAGCTCGTTGACGAGGTACCGGCTGATGGTTCGCAGATCCCCACCGACATGGTGGCGTCCGGACCGAAGAACATCTGGGCCTCTGGCGTCGCGCACACCTCGAAGGGCGAGCGACCGCTGGTGCTGCACTACGACGGCAAGGTGTGGAGCAAACTCCCCACCCCGGCGAATGCGTCGCAGCTCTACGACATCGCGCTGTACAAGGGCCAGCCGGTGGCGGTCGGTGAGAAGTTCGAAGAGTCCGACAGCACGATCATCGCGCACCCGCTCGTCCTCAGCCTGAAGAACGGTGCCTTCGTCGAAACCAGCAGCCCGGCCGCGAAGAGCGGCACGCTGACCGGCGTCGAGGCCGTCGGCAACCGCCTCTGGACCGTGGGCATGCAGAGCCAGCCCCTCAGCGACCCGACCGCACTGGCCGCCCACGCCGGCTAGTCGGGAGGCGGCAGCGTCCCGTTCGCGAGGATGTGGGCGTAGACGTTCTCGAGGGCCTCGCTGAGCGGAGTCAACAACTCCGCCGGGAGGCCCTCGAAGAACAGCGCCCGGACCTGCGCCACGTGGGCGGGCGCGGCGGCGCGAAGCGTCTCCCACCCCTCGGCGGTGAGCGTGACCTCGGTGGCCCGGCGGTCCTTCGGGGACGGCGCATGGGTGAGCAGGTTGCGGCGTTCCATCCGGCGGATGTGGTGCGAGACGCGCGAGCGCTCCCAGCCGATCAGGTTCGCGAGCGACGAGATGGTACGGCGACCGTCCGGGTCGGTGGACAGAGCCGTCAGTACGTCGTAGTCGGTGGACGACAGACCGCTGTCGGTCTGGAGCTGGCGGTTGATCTCGTAGTTCATCCGGAGCTGCACGCGCATGAACGCCAGCCACGCTCGCTGCTGGTCCGGGGTCAGCCAGAGATCCGCCACGGGAATGGATTCTTCCGCACTCCTGTTACGTGACATGTCATGTAATGCCGCGTGTCGGGAGTTTCTGATGTCTTCAGCGATTGTTCTGCCCCGTTTCGGGGCGCCCGAGGTCCTGGTGCAGTCCGAGGTCAAGCGGCCGGAGCCGGGGCCCGGGCAGATCCGGATCCGGGTGCGGGCGGCCGGGCTCAACCCGACCGATCTCAAGATCCGCCGCGGCGAACTGCCGTTCGTACCGCTTCCCGCCGTGATCGGGTACGAGGTGGCCGGCGTCGTGGACGCGGTCGGCCCCGACGTCACGACAGCCGAGGTCGGCCAAGGGGTGGCCGCCTGGCTGCCGACGCTCGGCGGGTACGGCGAGTACGTCGTCACCGATCAGTGGTCGCCGAAACCGGATGAGGTCAGCTGGATCGACGCGGCCGCCCTACCCGCCTCAGCCGAGGCCGCCGTACGGGTCCAAAGGCAGCTCAAGCTCCAGTCCGGCGAGACCCTCCTCATCCTCGGCGGAGGCGGCGCGGTCGGCGTCATCCTCACCCAGCTGGCCCTCGCCGCCGGCTTGAAGGTGATCAGCGCGAACGGTGCCAACGACGACCGGCTCCTGCGCGACCTCGGCGGCATCCCCGTCCGGTACGGCGAGGGCCTGGCCGCCAACGTTCGCGCGATCACCCCGAGCGTGGACGCCGTGGTGGACGCGGCCGGGCTCGGTGGACTCGCCGAGGCGGTCGAGCTGGCTGGTGGACCGCGCCGAGTCCTGACACTGGCCGACGCGAAGAACGCCGAACCGAACGGCGTCCTCCTCAGTACCCCAGGTCCGGACAGCGCGCCGGACGGCGTCGGCATCGTGCTGGAGTTGCTCGCGGCAGGCAAGCTCCGGCTGCGGGATTCGGTCGTCTACCCGATGGCGAAGGTCGCCGAGGCACACGCCGACCTGGAGGCCGGCCGGATCCACCGGAAGGTCGTGCTCGAGCGGTGAGCTTCACCACAGCGGATCGACCGTGACGTCTGCTCGCTTCGGCTTGTCTTCCCGATGACAACCGACCTTCGAAAGGGACGACGATGAGCTTCGCGGACAAGGCCAAGAACGCAGCCGAGGACCTGGCCGGTAAGGCCAAGGAGGCCGTCGGCAAGGTGACCGGTGACGACAAGCTCGAGGCCGAGGGCCAGGTCGACCAGACGTCGGCCGACCTCAAGGGCGCGGGCGAGAAGGTCAAGGACGCCTTCAAGCACTGAGAACAGCTCGAATCAGGGGGCGCACCGGCAACGGTGTGCCCCCTCAGCTCAACCTTCTCCAACGCCTGAGGCATCTGGGGTGGAGTGAGCACAGCAGCGCATCGAACGGCGGTGATCGAGCACTGCCTGGCGGAGCAGGAGAGTCTGCGCCGCTACGTCGCGAGTCTGATCGGGCAGGACAGTCATACGGTCGAGGATGTCGTCCAGGAGACGCTCCTGCGGGCCTGGCAGTCGGCCGACCGGATCGACTACTGGCGACGACCGGTCCGGATGTGGATGTTCCGCGTCGCGCGCAACCTGGTCATCGACCACCGGCGCCGGCACAGCCGGGTCGCCCCGACCGGCCTCACCGTCGTGGACTGGGACCGCCCGACCCTCGAACCCGATCACGCTGACCAGATCGCCGACCGGCGGCTCGTGATCAAACTCCTGCGCGGGCTCTCCCCCGCCCACCGCGAGGTGATGGCACTGCTCCATCTCCAGGGTCTTGTCGGTCCAGAGGTTGCCACGGCCCTCGGCGTACCGGTGGGAACGGTGAAGTCTCGCGCTCACCATGCCCTGCGACAGCTTCGGGCCTGTTAGGCGTCCACGCTGAAGACGACGTCATGCAGACCGGAGGAGCCGTTCGGGCGCGGCGCAGCCAGGTCGGAGGTCTGCAGTTCGCCGGCACCGTCGGTGGCGCGCACGGTCAGGCGGTGCATGCCGGGCGTCGCGTTCCAGCGGAAGGTCCATTGCCGCCAGGTGTCGATGGTGTTCTCGGCAGCGAGCTTGGCGGGCTGCCATTCGCCGTCATCGACGCGAACCTCCACCTTGCGGATGCCGCGACGCTGCGCCCAGGCGACCCCGGCCGCGACGACCGGGCCGGCCTTCAAGGTGGCGAAGCCCTTCGGGACCTCGATCCGCGAGGCGGTCTTGATCGGCGCCTCGACGGACCAGCCGCGATCGGTCCAATACGCCTTGAAGTCCTGGAACCGGGTGACCTCGAAATCCACGATCCACTTGGTGGCCGACACGTAGCCGTACAGGCCCGGGACGACCATGCGGACCGGGAAGCCGTGCTCGAACGGCAGCGGTTCACCGTTCATCGCGACCGCGAACATCGCATCGCGTCCATCGGTCAGCGCGGCCAACGGCGTACCGATGGTGAGTCCGTCGACGCTGGTCGACTTCACCGCGTCGGCGCCGGTCCGGACACCGGCCTCGGACAACAGGTCGGCGATCGGGACGCCGATCCAGCGGGCATTACCGACGTACGGGCCGCCGACCTCGTTCGAGACGCAGGTCAGGGTGATGTCGCGCTCGATCAGGCGGCGGTCCACCAGGTCAGCAAGGGAAAGACGCAGCTCCTTGTCGACCATGCCGTGGATCCGCAGCTCCCACTTGTCGGGGTCGATCCGCGGCACCTCGAGCAGAGTGTCGACACGGTAGAACTTCGGATTCGGGGTGACGAACTTGCTGATTCCCGGTACGTCGACCTGCACACCAGCCGGTACGGCGGCCGCGGGGTCACTGGGGACCGGGACCCGGAACTTTTCCCGGAGCGCGGCACCCGCGCGGACCGGGAGCACCTTCGTCGCCGACCAGCCGGCCGCACCAGCGACCGCCAGCGCGGAGACCGCGACAAGGAACCGGCGCCGGTCGAACCCCTCCGGCTGCTCCTTCTCCCGCGGCGTCGGCGACTCGAGCAGCTTCTTGGACTCGAACGCTCGCGCCACCAGATACATCGCCAGGACGGCGACGAGCAGCGTGACGAAGGCCGGCAGCAGCCGCTCCGCAATTCCGGAGGCGGCAGACCGATAGATGACCGAGAACGCGAACCCGACCAGGCCCAGCCCTGCCGCAACTCCGACGGCGATCCGCTGTCGCCGTCGACCGCCCCGGCTGGCCATCCCGCCTGCGATCGCCGCGATCACGACCAGCACCGCGCAGATCCCGATCCGCAGGATCGTCTTGTCGCTGGTCCCCAGCTCGCGCACCGCCCAGTCCTTCGCCGCACCAGGCGTGATGTCGATGACCCTGGCGCCGACCGCGTCCACCGGCCACGGGCCGCCGGTGATCGCGGCGACCAGATAGCCGATCGCCAGTGCGGCGCCCGCCGCCACAGCTCCGCCGAGCAGGCCGGCCAGTCGTACCGATCTCGTCGTCATGTCCTGCGTTCGGAGCCGACGCCGATCCGGATGGTTCGAAGGTCGCACCCATCCAGTGTCCGGCCCGTGCCGAATTAGTGGCTGGGAGCAACAATTGCTGCCGTCGCCGCTTCATCGTTCGAGTCCTGACCCGCCATCCGGACCCGAGGGCGATTCATTTCCTCGAAGGAGAAGCACATGTACCACTCCGGTCTGAACATCGTCATCGGCCTCTACGTCGAGATCAGCTCGCGCTGCAGCGGCCACGGCGGCCACTGGGGTCACGGCCTGCTCGGTCTGTTCAGCTGATCCAGCCCTTCGCGGCGCCCTCCCCGGTTCACTCCGGGGCGGGCGCCGTACTGCTGTACGCCGTGGCCGCGAGCTCGACGAAGGTGCGGATCAATGGGTTGTCGTCCGACCAAGCAGCTACCACGCGGCTGGGTGGCAGGTCGGTGACCGGTACGACGACCAGTTCGTCGGACAGGTGATGACCTAGCGGGGCCAGGCCGACGGTGCCGTTCCAGAGGACGGCCTGGATGCATTCTTGGACGGCTCGGACGATCGGTCCCTCGCGGGGTTGACCGCCGTTCCAGAAGGACTGCCAGAGCGGATCGGTACCGGGCGGGAACTGGAACCAAGGATGGTCGTCCAGGTCGGCCAGCGTTAGACGGTCCCGAGCCGCCAGCGGATCGTCAGCACGCAGTACGGCGCCCAGCGGGTCCTCGCGGAGTTCGTGGACCTGGAGGCCGGTGCGGTCGAAAGGGGCGCGGGTGATGGCGACGTCGACCAGACCTGACCGGAGGCCGCAGGTTGGGTCGGTGAGGTCGGCTTCACGGATGTGAATGGTGACGTGTGGGTGCTGGCGGCGGTAGCTGTCGGCGAGCCGGACGATGCCCGGATCGGTGCTGTCGGCGAGGATTCCGACGGTCAGGCTCGCCGACGCGGTGACGCGGGCGCGGACCTGTTCGGACTGCTCCAGAAGGTTGCGCGCCTCGATGAGGAGCGTGGCGCCGGCCGGCGTGAGCGAGACACCGGCTGCGGAGCGGTTCAGGAGCGTCGTACCGAGGTCAGCCTCAAGGAGACGGATCGCGCGACTGAGCGGCGGCTGGCTCATGTGCAGGCGGATCGCGGCGCGGCCGAAGTGCAGCTCCTCGGCGACCGCCACGAAGTAGCGCAGCGTTCGCAGGTCCATGACCAGCGATGATACCCAGCGGGTATCGGGTGCGCAGAACAAGTCTTGGACCGCGACAGCTTGGCCGTCCGACGATGGACATATGGATGACTACCCCTTCCCCGATCCGATCGTCGACGTCTCCGCCGCCCACGAAGTGGCGCGGGACCTCGTCGTGATCCCCAACCAGGACGTCGACCTCGTCCCGAACATCGGCGTGATCGGCGGCTCTGAGGCTGTGCTCGTCGTCGACACCGGGCTCGGACTGCACAACGGCGAGCAGGTGCTGAAGTTCGCCACCGAGTACGCCGCCGGCCGGCAGCTGTACCTGACCACGACTCACTTCCACCCGGAGCATGCTTTCGGAGCGGCCGCCTTCGCCGGTGCGGCGACGTACCTGGTGGACTCCGCTCAGGCGACCGATCTGGCCTCGAAATGGGATGGGACCATCGCGATGTTCACCGCGATCGCTCCGCCGGTGGCCCAGGCGCTCGACGGTGTTGAGCGACCGACGCCATCGGAGACCTACGACGGTGTGCGCGAACTCGACCTCGGCGGCCGGGTGGTGCAGCTGCGGCCGACCGGCCGCGCGCACAGCAACGGCGACCAGCTCATCGTGGTCCCCGACGTCTCTGCGGTCTTCACCGGCGACCTCGTCGAGACCGGCCAGTTCGCGATCTTCCCGTGGTTCCCGCCGCACGAGACCGATGTCTCCGGCATCCGGTGGATCGAGGTCATGCAGGAGCTGGTCGCGTCCGCACCGAAGATCGTTGTCCCCGGCCACGGTTCCGTCGGCGACACACGGCTGCTCGTCGACGTCCGCGACTACCTGATCGAGCTGCGCGACGAGACCTGGGTACGGCGGGATTCCGCCGTACCGGAGGAGACCATCGCGGCGGAGGTGCGTGCCCTCATGATTGAGCGGCACCCGGATTGGCGGCTGCCCGAGTGGATCGAGCGAGGCGTCGGCTGCTTCTGTTCAGAGCATTAGGTTGTTGCCGACGACAAGGTTCCGGACTCCCTTGGCTTCGACGAGGACTCCGCCTTCGTAGGTGTTGTCCTCGATCCGGATCGTGTCGTGGACCGGTACGTCGATGACGGTGTTCTCGGGGTGGATCAGGATGACGGGATGGTTCGGGGACGGGCGGCGGAAGGTGTTGCGGCGGATGGTCAGGTCGTGCACCGGACCGGATTCGAACCAGCTCGACGCATCACCCGAGATGAAGATCGACGCCATGTCCAGATCGTCGAAGACGTTGTCCTCGATGACCGATCGGCCGCGGGTGGTGAGCAGAATGCCGCGGGTCGGGATGTTGCGGAACGTGTTGCCGGCGATCCGGACCGCCGGGGTGTAGGTGATGTTCTCGACCGCGAACGCATCCGGATCCTTGACCACCTCCGCAGGAACGTCGCTGTCGCTGGTGATGCTCATGGTCGTCAGCGAGCGTGAGTCCCGGCCGGTCGGCCCGTCCACGGCGGTCACAACCGCTTGGCCGACCGCGCGGAGACTGGCCCGGTTGACGATCTCGAACTCGTCGCCGACGTGGAACTGCGGGAAGCCCGCGGTCTCGTTGTGCGCGTAGCGCAGGTGCAGCGTGCGGCCGTCAACCGCGGTGACCGGCAGATAGGTGCCGTGGATGTTGATCGCGTCGTCGTGCGCACCGTCGAAGGTGTTCCCGACGATCGTGACCGTCCCCTTCACACCGGACATCTGCACGAAGTCGGCGAACGCCGCCGCGATCCGGCCGGTCGACCGGTCGGCGGCGAACTCGTTGCCCTCGACCACAATGTCCTCGCTGAACTGGCCGAGGATGCCGAACCCGTGCAGGTAGCGCGCCTTCAGATTGGTGACCGCGACACTCTTCGACTGCCAGATGAATCCGGCCGCGGTGTCGCGCGTGACCTCGCGCAACGAATAGACCATTCCGAGTCCGTCCGGCGTCGTCTCGTCGCGGTAGTCGATCCGCAACCGCCGTTCACCCAGATCGGTCACCGACACGAGGTTGTCGAACAACCACGCCGGCCGGCGGCTCGCCAGGCCCGCCACGGGGTCGAACACCTGCTGCCCGGCTCCGAGCTCGTCGGTCGAGTGCCGCCAGTACGGCGTACCGTCGTACGGGCTGGGGTCCGTCATGAACGAGAGTTGGCCACCCTCGACGACGTACGGGCTGCCGGCGGGGACGGTCACGATGCGGTAGCCCGGGCCGGTCTCGATGACCGTCAGATCGACGATGCGCGGGGCCACGTGGTCGAACTCGAAGTTCGTGAGGGTCACTCGGCTGGATCCGATGACGGCGAAAAGTCCGAGTTGGCCATGCAGCTCGAAACGCGAGCCTTGACCGTCGATGGTGAGGTCGTCGATGCCCTCGACGTACAGGGCGAATCGCTTGTCCCGGAAGGCCGGATCGGCGCCGATCGTGTTCGAGAGGTATAGCTCGTGCGGGACGGCCCGGTCTGGATAGAACCGATAAGTGCCCTTCGGGAAGACCAATCGCCGGGGACCCGGAATGTTGCCCGCGGCCTCGATCACCGCGGCCACGGCCGCCGTACTGTCGGCGATCCCCGATCGGTCCGCCCCGAACTCCGTCACGTCAAGCACAGTTGATCGTACATCATATAGGAAACGTCATGACAGGAAGCGGCCAAGGTTCTGAGGAGCCCGGTCGGGTGCGGCACGGTGGCCGTCCCTGCGGCTAACGCCCCCCGAACCGCGAAGGAATCCGATGAAGAGACGACAGGTGGCCGGCGTGGCAATCGCCGGCCTGATGGTTCTTGGCCTCCCGCCCACTCTGGCCGGACCGGCGGACGCCGCCGGCCGGACGTTGACGGTCGGGAAGTCGGGAGCGCAGTACAGCACGATCCAGGCGGCGGCCGACGCGTCGCAGCCCGGCGACACGATCCTGATCTCGGCCGGTACATACCAGGAGGCGCTGAAGCCGAAGAGTGGCGCGTCCGGGCAGGAGATCGTCTACCAGGCCGCTCCCGGAGCCCGCGTCGTACTGGACGGCAACAAGACGCTGAAGTCCGGGAATGGTCTGCTCAACCTCGACGGGAAGTCGTGGTTGAGGTTCGACGGGATCGTGGTGACGAAGTCGCCGACGCACGGCGTCTACGGCAACCAGGCCAACCACATCACGTTCACCAAGTGCGAGGTGTCGTCGTCTTCCAACGGTGGTCTGGTGCTGCTGAACAGCGCCGACCTGGTCGTCGACGGGTGCGACATCCACAACAACAACGACAAGGGCACCAGCGCGGACAACGAGGCGCTGTCGATCGGGTACAGCACCCGGTTCGAGGTCCGGAACAGCCACGTGCACGACAACGGCGAAGAGGGCATCGACGTCAAGTACAGCGACAACGCCGCCGGGGTGATCCGGAACAACGTCGTGAACGACAACCGCGGGCCGAACATCTACGTCGACTCGTCCTCCGGTGTCGAGGTGAACGGCAACACGTCGTACGGCGCCAAGGAGTCGACGAAGGCCGGGATCGCGGTCGCCGTCGAGACCCTGTCGTCGTCCAAGAAGGCGCAGAACATCAAGATCCTGAACAACGTCTCCTACCGGAACGCCGGTGGCGGCATCTCGTTCTGGAAGGAGAGCAGCGGCACGATCTCGGGCATCTCGATCATCAACAACACGATCGCGAACAACCCCAAGCCGGGAATCGTCGGTGCGTCGGAGGTGAGTGGGTCCGGGAACGTCGTCCGGAACACGATCTTCGCCGGCAACGCGACCGGGATCGGCGGACCGTTCACGTCCGACCACAACCTGACCAGCGACCCGGGGTTCGTTGACCCGGGCAACGGTGACTACCACCTGCGCGAAGGCTCGGCCGCGATCGACGCCGGCAGCGCGACCGGCGCCCCGGCCGGGGACCGCGACGGCGTCGTACGGCCGCAGGGCAATGGGTACGACATCGGCGCCTACGAAGGTGCCGGCGACGGTGGCCCGACCGACCCGCCGACGGACCCGCCTGGTGATTGGGACCCGCGGCAGCCCGGCCCGTCCGACCTCTACACCGCGACCGACGGCTCGGTGAACTACTTCCGTACGGCGATCGGCGCGAACCCGCGGCTGGACTCGAACTCGGCCGCGATCGTGAACAGCATGGGCAGCAACACCCCGCGCCTGAACGGTCCCGAGTGGCAGATCACCCTGTACACCGCGAGCAACTCCGACCCGCTCTACCACCCGGAGTTCAACCAGGACTGGGGTTGCTCGGTCGGCGACGGCATCCACATTCCTGACTACGCCACCCGTGAGCTTCCCGGCGACGGCGATGCGTGGGTCGTCGTCTACAACAAGGACGACAAGACCGTGAAGTCGATCTGGGGCGCCAGCAAGAGCGGCGGCAGCTGGAACGGCGAGTGCGGTGGCACCTGGCCGGCCGCCGGTGGAGGCGGTACCGAGTCGAAGACGGCCGGTGTCGGTAACGGCGCCGAAGTTCAGGCCGGTGCCGGCTTCATCCTGAACAGCGAGATCGCGACCGGAAAGATCGAGCACGCGCTCGCCTTCACCTCCCGCACGACCTGCGGCAACTTCCGCAAGCCGGCCGGCAAGTCCGATGGCAGCACCGGCGGCGCCTCCTGCGTCCCGATGGGAGCCCGCCTCCAACTCGACCCGTCCGTCAACTGCGCCGGCCTGTCCGGAGCCTCAGCCGGCGAGAAGATGATCTGCGTCGCCCTGCAAACTTACGGCGGCTACGTCCTCGACAGCGGCGGCCCCGGCCCCATCAGCGGCATCGGCATCGCCGGCGACGACCTCACCGACCCCAACCGCGCCCCCTGGCAAACGCCCGGCAACGGCATGCGCTCCGGCGGCATCCTCAACAAAGTAGGCCTCGACGGCTCCACCGCCGCCCTCAGCCACATCCCCTGGACCAAACTCCGAGTCCTAGCCACCTGGAACGGCCAGTAACCCATCGCCAACCTAACGTCCGAACGATCGGAGAGCCCGTCTCCGGTCCTTCGGACGTTACGACGAGCGCGAGACTAACGTCCGAACGATCGGAGGGCCCGCCTCCGGTCCTTCGGACGTTGCGAGGGGCTGGTCGGGGCTGGGGAAGCAGACCGGCCGGGGGTGGGGCGGGACCTCGGCCGGTCTGCTGGATCAGAGGGTGGGGCGGTAGGTGGCGGGGGTTTGGGTGAGGTTCTCGGCTAGTTGTTCGCGGAGGCGGTTGGTGGCGAAGGCGCCTACTACGTTCATCTGGGCGTCTCGGTAGTGGCGTTCTACTTCGTGGCCGATGGTGACGCCGGTGGCGCCGTGGATCTGGACGGCGCGTTGGGTGATCTCGACCGCCGTCTCGGTGGCGTAGACCTTGAGCATGCCGATCAGCTCTTTGGCGGAGTGGCCGGCGACGCGTTCAGTGGCGGCTCGGAGGGCCAGGACGCGGGCGGCGTCGAGTTGGGCGCGGGATTCGGCCAGCTGGGCTTGGACGCCTTCCATGTGGCCCAGGGGGCGACCGAAGGAGACGCGTTCCCGTGCGTGCTGGACCGAGGCGGCCAGGGCTGATTCGGCGGTGGCGATGGCGGCGACGGAGACGAGGAGCCAGCCCCAGGTCATGCCTTCGGCGAGTTCGGTGAAGGGGACGGGGATGACGTTGGCCTCGTCGATGTGGGCGTCGGTGTAGACGATGCCGCCCCAGGGCATGCCGCGCAGGCCCATGTGGGGGATGTCGTAGCGACGGACGCCGGGTTGGTCGAGCTCGACGAAGGCCAGGCACCATTCGGGACCGTCGTCGCCCTCAAGGCGTTCACGGCGGGCGAGGGTGACGGCGATGTCGGCGCGGGGTGCGTTGGTGATGCGGGACTTCTCGCCGCTGATGTTGAACCCGTCGCCCGTACGGCGTACCAGGGTCTGATAGGTGGACGCGTCACTCCCGGCCGCGGTCTCGACGATCGCGAACGCAGCAAGGCGTTCACCGGTGACGAGCGACCGAACCAGGTCGTGGTGCTTCTCGTTGCCGTACGTGCGCAGCAGATTGCCGCACAACAGAGCCGAGACCGTAGCAGTCCAATAAGTCCCGGAGCAGGCACGAGCGAGCGACTCCATGGCAGCAAGCTGCGCGGCGGCATCTCCGTCGCTACCACCGAGCGAAGCCGGGTGGAAGACGCCGAAGTAGCCGCTGGCAACGAGTTCCTGCCAGTTCTCGACGGGGATCGAGCCGGTGGCGTCGACCTGGGCGGCGCGGGCAGCGATGCCCGCGAAGGATGTGGTGGTCATGAGGTCCTCACGGTCAGCCGAGGTTGAGGAGGGCGGCGGCGATGGTGGGGCGCAGATGCTCGGCGCCGCTGGAGACGAAGAAGCGGGCGTCGCGGTGGGCGCGGTCGACCAATTGCCCTTCGTCAGGAGCGGCGGGACCGACGAGGTCGGCAGCTGCTTCAGTGACGGCCCGTACGGCGCTTGTGGTGAAGAGCCGGGCAGCGGCGGCGTCCTCGTAAACCCTGGCGGTCGGCTCGTCGAGACTGGCAGCGACCTGAGCGAGCAGCCCGCCGACGAGTTCGTTCTGAATGGCCAGATCAGCCAGCGTGAACCGAGCCGACTGCGAATGCCCAAGCGGAGCATCGAAAACCTCCCGAGTGCGAACTGCCTCCAGTGCGTCGCTCTCCAGAGCGCGGAGAACCCCCAACCACGCAGCGCTGACGAAAACCCAATCCAGTACGGCGAGCAGCGGCTCAACCTCCGTCGCCGCAGAACCCACCCCACCCAGTACGGCGGAAGCCGGCACCTGGCAGTCCTCCAGAACGACGCGCCCCCACGGGCAAGTGCGCAGCGCTGCCGGAGTCGTCTCGTCGACCCGCAGACCCGGCGTGTCAGCGTCAACCAGGAAGGCGGTCCGGGACCCGGTGCTGTGCTCGGCGATCACCAGGAAGTGATGCGCTTTAGGGCCTAAGGCAACCAAATCCACCGAACCGGAGAGCAGCCACTTATCAGCCGCCGCCCGGACCTTCACCGCACCCCCAAGCAACGACAACCCACCGATCCACTCACCGGCAGCGATCGGCGGCAGATAACGCTCGCGCTGCGCAGCCGTCCCGAACACCCGCAGCGGCACAGTCACCAGAACCGCGTGCGTAGCAACAGCAAGAGCGAGCCCAGGATCCTGCGAGCCCTCCCCCAACGCTGCCAGCAACGCACTCGTCTGTACGGCGGTCATCCCGCCGCCGAAGGTGCCCGGAACCGTCAGGGCCTTGAACAAGGTCTCGTCCCATTCGCGGTGCCGGTCGCGGGCAGCGACGGTCGGGCGCGCGAGATGGCCGGCCAGCTGCCGCACCTGCTCGATCAGCACCGCGGCGTCACCACCACCGGTCCCAGGGAATTTCGGAAACACAATGCATCCCTTTCCCTTCACAATGGATTTCGAAAAACCGTAACCGGGATTCCCCGGCAGCCCCGGAAGCATCACAGAAAACCACCGCTCGGCAAATTTCGACACGTGCTCTCGCGCAGGCTCACAACGCTCCACAATCCTTGACACGGACCTCCTTGCCGCACCTGGCCCGGCGCCCGCAAGGTGGTGAACAGCTCGCGAAGCCGCCCCGCTCTCCACAGCCGAGGCTGCCCCGCGACCACCGCCCATCAGCAGCCGAAGGACCGAGGGAGCACAAACGCAATGGAGCCAGCAGTCAATTCCGACGACGGGCAGGAAATCCGGCCCCGCTTGTCCGACGCCACCTTGCGGGATTCCGCGCACATGGCCGGCGTCGAATTCGGGCCGCAGGACGCCGCCGTCATCGCCGACCTCCTGGTGAAGACCGGGATCGAGCTCGTCGAGGTCGGCATGATCTCGGGCCCGAACAGCAAGGACGCGGACCTGATCGAGGCCACCCACGCGGCGATCGGCCCGGAGCGCAGCATGTCGCTCGTGGTGGTCCGCGACCGCCAGCAGGTCGCGACCGCGCTGGACGAGGCGCAGCGACTCGGCGTCCACCACATCATGTACTCGATCCCGACCTCGGAGCAGCACGCCAAGCTCAAGCTCGGATCGCCCAGCCCGCGCTTCCTCGAGGCGCTCGCGAAATCCGCCATCACGCAAGCCAAGGACCGTGGTTTCCACGTCACGTTCAGCGGTGAGGACGGCGCCCGGACGCCGAAGGAGCGCCTGGTTCCCTACGTGACCGCGGGATTCGCGGTCGGCGCCGACCGGTTCCGGGTGGCCGAGACCGTCGCCTACCTGTCGCCGTGGCAGATGCAGGACCAGATCGCGAGCCTCACCGAGATCGACGGCGCGGAGATCGAGATCCACTCCCACAACATGCTGGGGATGGCCGTGGCGAACTCGCTCGCCGCGGTCCGCGCCGGCGCCCGGTGGATCTCGGCGACCGTCGGCGGGATCGGCGAGCGCGGCGGCAACGCACCCCTGGCCGAGCTGCTGATGGCACTGCGCATCGTGCACGGCGACCACCGCTTCGACCTGTCGCACCTGACCGAACTGTCCCGGGTCGCACTGCACGGCGCCGGCCTCGGTACGGCGTTCCAGTCCGGGCCGACGTCACCGCACGCCTTCGCCTATGAACTGCCGGGCCAGCTGACGAACCCGGAGGCCTACGAAACGCTTCCGGCGGAATTGGTCGGCAATTCCCGCGAATTGCTCGTCCGGACCCGTCTCACCCCCGCACTGGTGAAATGGGCGCTCAACGATTCCGGCCTCACGGTGAATGTCGACGAATTCACCCGGTGGCTGATCAACCGGCAGGAAGAGACCGGCCGGAACCTGCTCGACCGCGACGGCATCCGCAAGGCCGCCGTCGATTTCCAGTACGCCTGAATCTTCCTACTCATTCCCTTGGAGTTCACCACATGTCCACCGCCACCGTTTCCGGCGTCTGCCCCGAGTGTGAGACCGACCTGACCGTTCCGGCCCTCGTCACCGGCGAGACCTTCTCCTGCCCCGAGTGCATGCTGACGCTGCGCGTCGAGGGCATCGACGACGGCCAGCTGCGGCTGTCGATGGTCGAGGTGCAGTTGCGCGACTGGGGTCAGTGAGATGCCGACCAGGTCCATCGCGATCGTCGCGGACCGGATCGCCTGGGAGGAGCGGCAGCTGATCCAGGCCGGGCCTGAGCTGGGCCTGGCCGTCGAGTGGATCAACGACGAGTCGCTCTGCCTGGGCAATCCGGACACCTCGGCGCTGGCCGGCTTCGACGCCGTCCTGCTGCGCAGCCGCAGCTATACCCGGGGCGGCCTGATCGCCACTCTGGCCGAGGAGTCCGGCACCCGGGTGATCAACTCGGCGCACGCCATCAACCTGTGTGAGAACAAGGCGGTCCTGCGAACCGCGCTGCGGGCAGCCGGGATCCCGGTCCCGGAGTTCCGGATGGTGTTCTCCCGCTCAGACTTCGCCAAGGCGCTCACCGCGTTCGAGCTGCCCGTGGTCCTCAAGCCCGTGTACGGCGGAATGGGTAAGCGGGTCACGTTGATTCGCGACTCCGATCTCGCCAACTCCGTCTACGACTACGTCGAGGACCTCGGCCACGCGTTCGAGCAGGCCTGCCTGGTCGAACCGTTCCTGGCCGGCGGTGCCTCGGTGCGCTGCCTGGTCGTCGGTACCGAGCTGGTCGGCGTCGCCGAGTTCAGCACCGGTGGCGAGGACTGGCGCAACAACGCGGCCCTCGGCAACACCAGTCACGCCGCGTCGGACGACCCGTACGTCGCCAAGATCGTCAGCGGCGTCCTGGACGTCCTCGGCCCCGGCATCTACGGCGTCGATCTCTTCCGTACGCCGAAGGGCTACGTGGTCAACGAGGTCAACCACGCACCGGGCTTCCGGGGCGTGGCCACCGCGACCGGGGTCAACGTAGCCGTAGCCATCGGCAACTATCTCGAGGAGGCCCTCTCATGACACGGCGCATGATCCGGGCCGGAATCGTCGGCGCCTCCGGGCTGGCCGGCGGCGACCTGATCCGCCTGATCGTCCAGCATCCCGAGCTGGAGCTCACGTTTCTGGGCGGCTCGTCCAACCTCGGCCGCCGCCCGGCCGAGCTGCACCCCGGCCTCCGGATGGATCTCGGCCTCACCGTCGAGGCCGTGACGGAGGACGTCGCCGAGAAGGTCGACGTACTGTTCCTCGCTACTCCCGCGCCGGTGTCAGCTGAACTCGCCCAACTGCTGGCCGACAAGGGCCCCACGATCATCGACCTCAGCGGCGCCTTCCGGATCCGTACCCCGGAGCTCCACGATCGCTGGTACCCGAAGGTCAACCGCAGCACCGAGCTCGCCGACCGTTTCGTGTACGGCGTTCCCGAGCTCATCGCCGACCAGCTCCCACAAGCGAGCCTGATCTCGCTGCCCGGGTGCTACGCCACGTCCATCACCCTGGCCCTCGCCCCGCTCACACTCGAACTGGGCCTGGACCTGAAGACGGTCGTGATCGACGGCAAGAGCGGTTCCAGCGGTGGTGGTCTGTCGATGCGCAAGACAGACCTGCACCCACTCCGCAACGGCGCGATCGCCCCGTACTCCCCCACCGGTCACCGCCATGCCGGTGAGGTCCGGGACTTCTTCGAGCGCGCCAAGCCCGGAACCATCGGTTCGCTGTCGATGTCGGCGTACGGCGTCTCGCACGTCCGCGGCCTGATGACGAGCAGCTACGTCTTCACCGACGACGAGGTGAACCAGCGCGACCTGCACCGGGCGTACACCCGCTTCTACAAGGGCAAGCAGTTCGTCCGGGTCCGGCGGCACAACGAAACGCTGATCCCGGTCCCGGATCCCCAAGCCGTGCTGGGTTCCAACTACTGCGACGTGACCGTCCTGTACGACGAAGAGGCCCAGCGGATCGTCGCTCTCGCGGCCCTCGACAACCTGGTCAAGGGCGCGGCCGGCCAAGCGATCCAGGCCGCCAACCTGCGGTTCGAACTGCCCGAGGAGTCGGGCCTGACCATGCAGCCGGTGATGCCCGCATGAACGAGATTCCGACTGTCATCAAGCTCGGCGGGAGCGTTCTCGACGATCTCGCCGGCGACTGGTGGAACGACCTGGCCGTGCACGCGGCCGAGCACCCCGTCGTACTGGTGCATGGCTGGTCGAAGCCGCTCAAGCAGCTCAGCTCGCGCTACAGCGACCCGTCCGCGATCCTGCGGGATCGGTACGGAAACCAGAGCCGCTGGACCACCACCGAGGTGATCGAGGACATCAAGACGGTCAGCACGGTGATGGCCGACGACGTCGCCACCCGGCTCGAGTACCGCGGCATCACGCTCGAGCGGAAGCTCGGCAGCGACGGTCTCGTGTACGCCGGACCTGGCGAGCGCTGGTGGTGGCAGGGCAAGCAACTGGTGGAGCTGGAGAACCTGGTCGGTCCGATCACCAAGGTCGAACCGACCGTGCTCAAGAACCTTCGGCCCGGCCACGTCTACCTGGTGACTCCCCTGGCCAGGAACGACGAAGGCCAAGAGGTCAACACCGATGCCGACCGCGCGGCCGCCGCCATCGCGGGTGCCATCGGGGCCACCAACCTCGTCCTGGTCACCGACGTCGAGCACCTGCTGATCGACGACCAGCCGGTCTCCCGGATCGATGCCGACGCGGCCGCGGCCTTCCGCGACAAGGGCGCCACCGGCGGGATGCGCAAGAAGCTGCGGGCCGCCGGCGAGGCCCTGGAGCAGGGCGTGGCCGAGGTCGTCATCGGCAGCGCGCCGGTCTCCGACCTGCTGGCCGGCCGGACCGGAACTGTCATCACGAGAGCGAAGGAGCAGTGACCGTGGCGCAACCCCGCGTACTGGTCGTCAACAACAAGACCCTGTCGCTTCCCCAACTGCGCAAGCGGTTCGAGGACCTCGGTGCGGCGACCGATGTGGTCACCAGCACCGAGGTGCCCGCGAAGCTCGACGGCCGGCACCAGGCGATCGTGCTGAGCGGCACCAAGGTCCGGGCCTACGACACCGAGTACTACAAGCCGCTGATCGACCTGGTCATGACGTCGGACGTCCCGGTCTTCGGGATCTGCGGCGGCATGCAGATCATCGCCGTCTCCCAGGGCGGCGAACTGGCCGAGGGGCCGCAGCGGGTCGGCGGGCACGACGCCGAGGTGGACAAGAGCGAGGCCCTGTTCACCTTCGTGAAGCCGACCGTGACGGTCTTCCATCGGCACACCCTCTACCTGCGGGCGGCCCCGGCCGGCTTCCGGTCGATCGGCCGGTCCGAGCACGCCCCGGTCGAGTTCCTGCGCTCCGACGACGGCCGGATCTTCGGATCCCAGGCCCACCTGGAGTTCCGCGACGACGGCCGGGAGATCCTCCGCGGCTTCGCCCAAACCTTCCTCTAACCCCAAAGGACATCGGCATGACTGAGCACGACAAGCCCGCCCTCACCGTGCACCTGAACGGTGCCGGAGGCAACCTCCAGGGCTGGGTGGTCATCGACTCCCTGTACGACGGCCTGGCGATGGGCGGCACCCGGATGACCACCGGTGTCACCGAGGAAGAGGTCGCCGGCCTGGCGCGCGACATGACCCACAAGTTCACCCTGGCCGGGCTGCCGATCGGTGGCGCGAAGGCCGGGATCGTCTCCGACGGCACCGACCGGGAGACGACGTTCAAGACCTTCGGTCGGACCGTGAAACCCTTGCTGCACGGGGGAATCCACCTGGGCATCGACATGGGCGTCACCCCGGCCGACCGGGCGATCTTCTTCGAGGAGGCGAAGTACGACCCGCGCTACCGCCTCGGTGCCCCGGATATGCCGATCGACTGGCGGACGTACTACGAGCCGCTGATCGACTGCACCGGCCACGGTGTCGGTGTCGCGGCGGTCACCGTGTTGGAGGCCAGCGGCCGCAAGCAGGCACGAGTCGTCGTCCAGGGCTTCGGCGCGGTCGGCCGTGCGGTTGCGCAGTTCCTGGAGGCTCGCGGTCACGTGGTCGTCGGCGTCGCCGATATCGACGGCACGATCAGCGCTGACCGGCTGCCGGTCGACGCCCTGATCGCGATCACCGACGAGTTCGGCCGCATCGACCGGACGAAGCTCCCGGACGGCGTGACCCAGTCGAACAGCTCGGATGCGTGGCTCGATGTCGACGCGGACCTGCTGATCCTCGCGGCACAGAAGCGCGCACTGAACGACGAGAACGTGCATCGGCTCCGCGCCGAACTCGTTGTCGAGGGCGCCAATATCGCCTCCACACCGGTCGCGCAGGAGAAGGCTCGCGCGGCGGGCGCCGTACTGGTGCCGGGTGTGATCGCCAACATCGGCGGCGCCGGTTCCGCGGCGCTGGCCGTCACTCGGGTGGTCCCGTTCGACCTGGAGGCCGAGGCGCGCAAGGCGTGGGTCTTCGACTGGATCGGCAACCGGGTCAAGCTGAACACCGAGGCCCTGTTGGAGATTGCCAAGGCCGGCGCAGGCGACCCGCTGCCCGAGCTCCTCGCCGTACGACGTGCGGAGCGTGGGCGATGACCGAGGAGTACCGGCGTCGCGGTTGGTGGCGGGACGACACCTTTCTCGACGACCTGCGCAAGCAGGCTCGGGAGCGGCCCCGCAAACTCGCCATCGCCGGGCGCCGCCTTGAAGAGGCGCACACCGACACGCTCGACTACGCGGAGCTGTCCAAGCTGACGGACCGGTTCGCGGGAGCCCTTCTCCAGCTGGGGATCGAGCGTGGCGACCGGGTCGCCGTACAGGCGCCGAACCGGTGGGAGATCGTGCCGCTGATGTTCGCGACCATGGCGGTCGGCGCGGTCATCGTGCCGATCGCCCCGGAATGCGTGGGTGACGAACTACACCACCGGCTCGCGCTCACCGAGGCAAAGGTGTTGATCGCAACAGATGAGAGTCCCGACCTGGAAGTCGAGCAGTTGTTCCTGCTCGACAGCCAGGAGTTCCACGACCATTTCATCGGTACCCGCTGGGAGGAGACGACCGACCTGACGGGTCGTCAGCTCCAACCGGACGAGCCGTTCGTCGTCCTGTTCACCTCCGGCACGACGGGTTTCTCCAAGGGCGTTGTCCACAGTCAGAACACCGTGCATTCCGGCGTACGGGGTTATGTGGACGCGTTCATGCTCAGTGACGACCTGGTCGTCGCGAACACCACGCCGCTGGTGCACTACTCGGGCTTCGGCCAGGGCGTGCTCGCCAGCGTCTTGCTCGGCGGGACAGTCGCCTTCCAGGACGGTCCCGACAAGGCTGGCCTGCTGGACCTCGTGGAGCGCTATCGCGCCACGCTTCTGTACGGTCCCCCTCCAACCCTCAGTGGTGTTGCACGGGTCCAGCAGGCCGATCCTCACGACGTCTCCAGCCTCCAGCACACGGTCACCGGCGCGGCGCCGGTGCTCCAGGGGCTGGTGGACGAGATGCGGTCGACCTTCGGGTCGCGCACCTACTCGGTGTGGGGAATGTCGGAGTTCGGGCCGATCACGATCAGCCGGCTCGACTACGACCGCGACTGGGCTGCCCGCAGTCACGGCCGGCCGATCGATGCGATGGAGATTCGGATCGACCTCTGCCACGACCCGTCGAAGCGTGCACCGGTCGGTCGGTTGCGGGTCCGGGGTGCGTCCCAGGCGCTCGGGTACTTCAAGCAGCAGGACGTCTTCGACGCCGAAGTGAACGAGGACGGCTGGTTCGACACCGGTGACGTGGCGCGTGAGGACGGGCGCGGCGGGATCCGGATCCTCGGCCGGGCCAAGGACACCATCGTCCGCGACGGCATCGTCGTACCGATGGCTGAACTGGAAGCCGTCATCTCCCAGCACCCCAAGGTCACCGAGGCCGCACTCGTCGGTACGACAGGTCAGGTCGACGACCCGATCCTGGCGGTGGCCGTTGCCCACGGCAACACTCGGCCGACACTGCAGGAGATCCAGGCGCACCTTCGGAGTGCCGGTCAGGACGAGCGGTTCTACCCCGAGCGGCTCGAGGTCGTCGACATGCTGCCGAAGACGTTGACGGGCAAGGTCCGCAAGATCGAGCTCCGAAAGCTCTACGCATGACAGTGACGATGTCCGCCACGCTGGCCGCCGACGAGGAGTTCGAACGTCGGCGGCTGGCCGGGGAGCGCGTGCTGTTCCTGGCTACCGGTGAGATCGGGCTACCCGTTCTGCCGGAGCTTCGCGAGCACCTGATCGCTGCAGCCGGTCGCAACGCTTATGGACCGGTCGCCGGCTCACACGACGTGCGGTTGGCAGCCGCGGGCTACTGGAACCGCCGTGGGCTGCCGACCGATCCGGCCGACGTGGTCTGCGGTCCGGGGACGAAACCGCTGCTGTTCGCACTGATGATGGCAGTCGGCGGCGACGTCGTCGTACCGGTTCCGACCTGGGTGAGCTATGCCGCGCAGGCTCAGCTCGGCGGGTTGAAGTCGATCGCGGTCCGCACGCGCCCCGGCGAGGGCGGCGTACCGGATCCGGCCGAGCTTCGGGTCCAGGTGCTCAAGGCACGAGCAGCTGGAGGGAATCCGCGCAGTGTCGTAGTGACGCTGCCGGACAACCCGACCGGCACGATCGCCACGCCGGAGACGGTTCGTGAGCTCGCCGACGTGGCGCGCGAACTCGACCTGGTGATCATCTCCGACGAGATCTACTGCGACCTCGCTTACGCCCCGGCCGTCTCACCTGCGGTCTACGCACCGGAACGAACAGTCGTCACCACCGGCCTGACCAAGAACCTCGCCGTCGGTGGCTGGCGGCTCGGCGTGGCCCGGCTACCGACCGCCGAACTCCGCACGCGGCTCATCAGCATCGCCAGTCAGATCTGGTCGAGTACGGCGGCCCCTGTCCAGGCGGCGGCTGCGTACGCCTTGGCCGAACCGCCCGAGGTGGTCGAGCGAGTCGCCGCATCACGCCGGTTGCACGAACGCGTCGTACGGCGAGTGGCCGAGGTCTTCACCTCAGCCGGCGCGGAGCTCGCGCCGGTGCAGGCCACCTGCTACCTCTACCCGGACTTCGCGCCCCTCCAGCTCGGCATCAACGGCACTGAACTCACCGAGCTACTCAGCACCAAGTACGGCGTCGCCCTGCTCCCCGGCACGGCCTTCGGCGAACCCCAGCACTCACTGAGGATTCGGGCCGCCACCAGCCGCCTGTACGGCGAGACGGACGCGGAACGCCTCGCCGCACTCCACGCGCCGGACCCCCTCACCCTGCCCTGGATCAAGGCATCCATCGACCGCCTGACCGAAGTCATGGCCGAACTAACCAAGGAGAGCAATGTCCACCGTCATCTTCGAAGTTGAGTACCGCGGGCAGCGCTACGCGGGCGTGGGGCTGCCGTCCGATGCGCCGGTCACCCTGTTCCCGGTCGCCGAGGACCAGCTACGGAACGCCGTACTGGCCGGTGGCGGCACGCAGGCGCTCCTCGACTCGCTGACCTCCGGGACCGACACGGTCACGGTCGCGGCCGACGACCCCGAGCTGCACTTCCTGCCGCCGCTGCTGCCGGCCTCGAACAACTCGCTCGTCACCGGGTTCATGGGCACGCATCGCTCCAAGTTCCCGGCGCCGCCGGCGCCGGACGAGGAGTTCAAGGCGCCGAACTGGCTGATCAAGGGCTTCGGGTCCTGGCTCGAGACCAACGGCGGTCCGCTGACCGTTCCGTTCACCTCGCAGGAACTGCTCGAGGAGCCCGAGGTCGGGCTGGTCTTCGTCAACGACGAGGACGGCAACCCGCACTACGCCGGCTACACGTTCGGCAACGACCTGAACGACATCGGGCTGCACCTGCAGAACCCGTGGGGCTGGACGCCGTACGCGAAGCTCTGCGACACCTCGCTCACGCCGTGGCTGTTCCTCGGCGAGCCGCCGACCACGGTCACCGGGCAGATCATCATCGAGCGCGAGGGTGAGGTGGCCTGGAAGGGCGACTTCTCGGCCGGCGCGGACTCGATCTTCCAGCGCGTCCCGGACATGGTCGACAACCTCTTCTCCTACGCCGGGATGCGACGACCGGGGTTGGTCAACTACCTGCTGCTCGGGTCGGACAAGGCCAGCTGGCACGCGGGTTTCCGGATCGCCGACGGCGACCGGATCGTCTTCGACATCGCCAGCCACGGCGTCGTCCTCGCGAACGACGTCGTGTACGCCGCTCAGGCGGTGACGACGGCCTCGGCCGAGTTCGGGGTCTGGGGGGCGCCCTCTGCCTGAGCCTCCCGGACCGCCACCAGGTACTCGGTGATGGCGGCGCGGTTGCGCTCGAGGAAGCGGATGCGCTCGGCCATCCGGTCCCGTTCGCCTTCGAGGAGCGCGATCGTCTCCGCGGTGGGGGCGGAGATCCGGATGGCCCGCGGGGTGTCCATACACGGCAGGACCTCCCGGATCACCCGGGTCGGCAGGCCGGCGTCCAGCAGGCCGCGGATCTGGATCACCTTGTCCACACAGGACTCGGCGTAGTCCCGGTACCCGTTCGCGGACCGCTGGGAGCCGATCAGCCCCTGCTCCTCGTAGTACCGCAGCAACCGCCGGGACGTCCCGGTCCTGTCCGCCAAGGTTCCGATCCGCATGTGGCGCACCTCACTTTCGACGACCTTGACCTGCACATCAATGAGAAGGTTTGAGTATATCTCCCATGGCTGCTTCCCAGACTGAGATCTCGACACCGCCCCTCGGAGGCGGGAACACACTGCCCTGGTCACCCTTGCTGGCGCTGAGCACCGCGGCGTTCGTCGGCATCCTGACCGAGGCCCTACCCGCCGGCGTCCTGCCGGAGATGGCCCGCGACCTGTCGGTCAGCGAGTCCGCCGCCGGTCAGTCACTGACGATTTATGCTATCGCGACCGGCGTCGCGGCGATCCCGTTGTCCGTGGCGACCGCCACCTGGAACCGCAAGAAGCTGCTGCTGCTCGCGGTCGCGATGATCGGTATCGCGAACGTCGTCACGGCGACCTCCTCCAGCTACGTGCTGACCATGGGCTTCCGCCTGCTGGCCGGTATCGCGGCGGCCGCGGTCTGGGCCGAGCTGGTCGGCTACGCGCGCCGCTTGGCGCCGCCGCACCTGCAAGGCCGGGCCATCTCGATCACGATGGCCGGTGTTCCCCTCGCACTGGCCCTCGGCATCCCGGTCGGCACGTTCCTCGGCAATCTCTTCGGCTGGCGACTCACCTTCGGCATCGTGGCCGCACTCTCGGTGCTGCTGCTGGGCTGGATGGGTCTGTCGGTTCCATCCACACCCGGCCAGCCGGTCGGACAGCGTGAGCCGATCTTCCAGGCCCTCAAGCTTCCGGGCGTCGTCGCCGTCCTGTTCACGGTCGCGGCCTGGGTGCTGGCGCACAACATCCTCTACACCTACATCTCGACCTTCCTCGACGAGTACCACATGGGCGCCCGGCGTGACGTCGTACTGCTGGTCTTCGGTATCGCGTCCGTCATCAGCATCGTGATCACCGGCGCCCTGGTCGACCGCAAGCTGCGCGGTCTCACCATCGGCTCCGCGGCCCTGTTCGTGCTCGCCGCGGCGATGCTCGGACTGGCCGCCAGCAACGACCTCGTGGTGTACGCGGCCATGATCATCTGGGGCCTCAGCTGGGGTGGCGTCACCACGCTGCTGCAGACGGCCGTCACCGACGCAGGTGGCGACCGGGGCCAGGCTCTGCTGGTGACCACGTGGAACTCGTTCATGGCCGGCGGCGGCGCTGTCGGTGGCATCCTGCTCGCAGTCCTCGGCCCGAAGTCCTTCCCCTGGGGCGTCCTCGTGCTCGTAGTCCCCGTGCTGCTGGTGGCCATCATCGCCCGCAAGCACGGCTTCCCAAGCCGGCGACCAAACGCAGCCTGATCGCCGAAGAGGCCGTGTCCGTCCTGGGACGGACACGGCCTCACCTATCCCCTGCCGATCCGGTAGCCGACGCCGCGGACCGTGATGATCCACGAGCTGGCTCCGAGCTTGGCCCGCAGACTCCGCACGTGGGTGTCGATCGTGCGACTCGAGTCGGCCCAACTGGTCTCCCAGACACTGGCCATCAACTGTTTGCGCGACACCGCCTCATCGGGATGCGAGGCCAGCTTGTGCAACAGCTCGAACTCCTTGCCGGTCAGCCGCACCGGCTCACCGCGAACGCGCGCTTCATGCGCTTGCACATCGAGGCTCAACGAGCCCAGCGTCATCACGCGGCCCGGCTGACGGCACGGCAGCGTCCGCCGCAGCACCGCTTCGATCCGGGCCAGCATCTCCCGCGGGCCGCAACGGACGTCCACGCAGTCGTCCGCGCCGGCCTGCAACGCGAGGATCCGGTCGGTCTCCGTCCCACCAGACGAGACCGTAATGATCGGTTTGTCACCAGCACCCCGAATCGACCGGCACACCTCGAGCCCGTCGATATCGGGCAGATCCAAGTCCAGCAAGACGAAATCAGCACTCCGATGTGCTCGCAACGCCTTGGCGCCGGTGTCCACACAGCTGACGGCGTAGCCCTGCCTGCGCAGGTCCTGCCGCCTGTTTTCGATCTCCGCGGAGATCCCTTCGACCACGAGAACGCGCACTGTCCCTTGTGCCACTGCTCACCTCACATGCCTCTCGATACGAGACCTCACCGGCAGCGTCCCCCCAGGACACTCAAATAATAGTGATCTTTTTTTTATCGTCAACGAAAGTTAGTCACCAGGTGGGCACAGAGCGCAGACTTGGCCAAGTCGCAGGCGGACCTGGCTAAGTCGCAGTGGGTTTCGTCAGATCGCGCTGGCTCCGCCGTCGACCGGGATGGCACCACCGGTGATGAACGAGGCCTGATCGCTGAGCAGCCAAGCGGCAGCGCGCGCCACCTCGATCGGGTCCGCCATCCGCGGCTGGATCTGGCGGGCGACCGATCCCTGTTCGAGCGGCGGGAACGCGCGAATCGCGTTCTCGATCAGCTCGGTGCGCGTCGTGCCGACGATCAGCGCGTTGATCCGGATGCCGAACTGGCCGTACTCGGCCGCCGCGGCCCGGGTCAGACCCAGTACGGCGTGCTTGGCGGCGACGTACGCGGATCCTGCACCAGTGGCGAACTCACCGGCGGTGCTGGAGGTGTTGACCACCGAGCCGCCGCCCGCCTCGATCATCACCGGCAGCTGATGTTTGAGGCAGTTCCACGTCCCGCGGACGTTGACGTCCATGGTCCGCTCGAAGTCCGCGTCGTCGGTCTCGTGCAGGAGCGTCCCGATGGTCCCCCAACCGGCGTTGTTGAACGCGCCGTTCAGACCTCCGAACGCTCTCACCGCGGTGGCGACCGCTCGCTCGACCGCATCGGTGTCGGTGACATCACCCGGTGCCAGCTCGACCCGTCCACCAGCCGCACGAATCTCGGCCGCGATCTCCTCCAGCTTGTCCTTACGACGAGCCATCAGTACGACGGCCGCCCCCTCGACCGCGAACCATCGGGCGGCCGCGGCACCGATGCCGCTGGACGCACCGGTGATCATGATCGTCCTGCCACTCAGCGTTCCTACTGCATCGCGTACAGCCTCACTCACGGCCGATCCCCTTGATCCCGTTGCACTGATCCGACACTCCCAGCGCCGGCATCAGACAGCGCCAGATCTCTTCTACCCGGTCGACCAGGTCCTCGTGAGCGGTCTCGACGTACGAGTGCATCTGCGCGCCGGTACAGGCATTGACGATCATCCGGGCGATCGACTGGATGTCGACCTCGGGCTTCAGCTCCCCGCTGTCCACCGCGGACTGCAGGTCGGCCGCCACCAGCGTGGTCCACTGCTGATGCGAGTTCTCACCCGCGGGCATGAACCGGTCCTGCTCCCATACCAGCCGGGCCCCCGCCCGCAGCATCGGGCTCTCCGCGAGCTGCCGCGCCCACGTCTTGGTCACGTCGATGGCCCGCTGCAACCCGTGCGAGTCCGCCGGCGGTACGACGAACTCCGGCTGGCCGGCCACGATCGCCCGGGCCAGCTCCTCCTTGGAGCGGAAGTGGAAGTAGACCCCACCCAGTGTCACCCCGGCCCGGTCGGCGATCTTCATGACGCTGGCACCGGAGAACCCGTTCTCCGCGAACACCTCGGCGGCGGCCAGCATCACTGCTGCCCTGGTCCGCTCGGCCCGCGCCTGTTTCACCACCCGTTGCGCCATGTGGACACCTCTCCCTTGCAATCTGCGCGGAATCGCTTCACGAAAAGAACAACTTTATTTAATTTATACGTGGACACTGGGCGGATCCACCGTCCGTGTCCTCTACCTGTCGTCCCACAGGGGGGAAAAACTGCCATGACCATCAGCCCAGCCGCCATAGCTCCACCGATCCAAACGCTTGTCCGCAAGGACAAATCGGAGGAAGCCCTCGTCACCGACTGGCGTGAACTCCCCGATCTGGTCCAGGAAGTCGTCACCACGTGGCCACAGAGTCACGCTTTCTATACAGAGGGCGACCATTTCACACCTTTGCTGTTCACGGAAAGCCTGCGGCAAGCACTCGCTTTACTCAGTCACCGTGTTCATTCGATTCCATTGGGTCACCGACTCGGCTGGGAACAGATCAGTTCCTGGATTCTTCCGACCGCGCTGGACGTCCAGGGCAGCGCGCGGAAGGTCACTCTCCTGGTGAGTCACCCGAGCGTCACGCGACGCCGGATGGGATCGGTCTACCTGGTGTCGCGGATCGACGCGGTCAGCGACGGCCGCCGGATCGGCGGCGCCGAGGTGCGCTACAGCGCGCACCCGCCGGCGATCTACGACCGCCTCCGCGGTCCCTACTCCTCGGCGAAGGACGCCTTCAGCAAAGCCATCGCGCTCACCCCGCCGGTCGACCCCGCGCTGGTAGGCCGCAGCAGCACGCGCAACGTCGTACTGACTCCACTGAACCAGCCACTGAGCTGGCAGCTGCGAGTGGACACCACCCACAGCGTCCTCTTCGACCACCCGCACGACCACGTGCCCGGCATGGTCCTCCTCGAGGCCGCCGCTCAAGCGGCACAGGCGTCCCTACCGACCCCGGTAGCGACCACCCGCTTCGACACCCAGTTCCTCCGCTACGTCGAGTTCGACCAGCCCTGCCACGTCACCGCCACCCCCGCCGCCAACGGCGTGGTCCACGTAACCGTCACCCAATCCGCCACCCCCGTCTTCACCTCCGCCGTAACCACCGAACCCTGGACCTAACCGTCCGCCGCGCTAACGTCCGAACGATCGGAGGGCCCGCCTCCGGTTTTTCGGACGTTAGCTTCGGCAGGTGCACTAGGCGTTGAGATCGGAGAGAGTCCTGGGAGCTTTGCCCTGCTCGACCCACTTCACCAGTGCACCGAGCGGGTCGGTCGGGGCCGGTCCGCCGCCGCAGTGACCAGCACCCGGGACCAGGAAGAGTCGGTAGAAGCTGTCCACGCGGCCCATCCGGTGCTCGACGCGCTGACGGTAGTCGACAGTGCCTTGCGCCGGGATGAGGCTGTCGGCGAGGCCGTGCCAGGAGAGCAGCTTGCCGCCCGCGCGTCGGAGGCCGGACAGGTCGGGGTTGTCGCTGCCGATCACCTTGTTGTACTGCGCGTGCGACTGCCGGAAGAGCTTGTAGTACTGGGCATACGTGAGCTTGCTGGTGTCGTAGCTCGGGTCGAGCTTGAGGAAGTTGCGGATCCAGCTGTCCGGTACGACGAACGGCACCGCGTGCTGCCCGTCAGTCGCGGCCAGCCCGTCGAGCGGCGTACCGCGGGTGAGGCCGTACCAGGGACCGCCGTCCCAGATCTTGCGCACTACGCGTGCATCGGCAGCCGTGATCGTCACCGACTTGCCCTCACACAACACCGTCTTGCCGATCAACCGCTCCGGCGCCCAATGACAGTTCGCCGGGTCCTCAAGACCACAAGCCTGTACGGCGGCCTTGGTGAACTCCTCGAACTCACACTTCGTCGGGTAGGTGTGTTCCTGGTTCATCACCACGGCCGGCCAGATCGCCCCGACCGTCCAGCGATCCCAGTTGACCGCGGGTGAGGCGGCGAGGATGCCGTCGAAGTCGGTCGGGTGCTGCTGCGCCTCGACGTACCCCTGACGGCCGCCGGTCGAGCAACCGTTCCAGTACGTGTACGCCGCCGCGCGACCGTAGTAGTCGTTCACGACGGCCTTGCCCACGATCGCGAGATCGTGCACCGAGCGCGAGGCGAAGTTCGTCAGCAGGCCCTGATCGACCTTGCCGTCCTTGAGCGCCCACGAGTC
Organism: Kribbella sp. NPDC051587; assembly: GCF_044453945.1. NCBI lineage: Bacteria > Bacillati > Actinomycetota > Actinomycetes > Propionibacteriales > Kribbellaceae > Kribbella > Kribbella sp. NPDC051587. Next base: position 53,689 of record NZ_JBITDE010000023.1, on the reverse strand, counting down.
CGCGGTGTACGGCGACCCGACCACGCCGGCGTCGGTCGAGGCAACGGCGTACCCGGCCTTGATCGCGTTCGCCCACGGCGCGCCGAACTCACCGGCCGCGTATCCCCCGCCGCCAAGCGCCTGGAAGCGTCCGTTCCAGCCGGTCTTCGGCAGCCAGACCACGGTCTTCACGTGGTCCCCGGCGCCCGGGTGGCTGAGCTGGACGGTGACCTGGCAGTACGCCGGTACGCCGGCGACCGAACTGGCCGGGAACGGCGGGTTGGCGGGGAAGTCGACGGTGCCACCAGGCTGGTCGAGTCCGGTCACGGAGTCGACGTGACCGCCCTGCGGCGCCTTGACGGAGAGGCTCGAGCACGCGCTGGGCGCCGCGCTGCTCGGGAGTGGGACCAGTACGGCGAGCGGGACGATCGCCGCGGCCACCAGGGTCAGGAGTCGTTTCATGCTCCTACCGAACCAACGCCGCTCAGAGGCAACCAGGGATACTTTGTCCTGTGATCCAGGGCACAGGACTGAACCGGGCGATGCTCGCCGACTTCCTGCGGACCCGCCGGGCTCAGCTGCAGCCGGAGGATGTCGGGCTGCCGCGGGCGCGGCGCCGCCGGTCGGACGGGCTGCGTCGCGAGGAGGTTGCGGAGCTCGCCGGAGTCTCGGCCGACTACTACAGCCGGATTGAGCAGCAGCGCGGGCCGCGACCGTCCGAGCCGATCCTGAGCTCGCTCGCCGAGGGGCTGCGGCTGAGCGAGGACGAGCGGAAGCACCTCTTCAGGCTGGCCGGCTACCCGAACCCGCCGCGGCACCTGAATGACCGCGCGGCTCAGCACCTCCTGCGGGTAATGCAGCAGTTGGACAACACACCCGCTCAGATCTGCAGCCACCTTGGTGAGACTCTCCAGCAGAACGATCTCTCGGTCGCCGTCTTCGGGGATCACTCACGCTTCGACGGAATCGAGCGGTACTGGGCCTGTCGGTGGTTCCTGACTCCGGCGGAGCGAGAGCTCTACGCGCCGGATGACCACGATCGCATCTCCCGCGCGATCGTCGCCGAGGTGCTCGCCACTCACGCCACGTCAGACCCGCAGGCCGCCGTACTGGTGGAGACCTTGCTCGGCCGGAGCCCCGAGTTCGCCGAGGTCTGGGCCGAGCATCCGGTGTTCGAGCAGGACTGGCCGCGGCTGCACCTGAACCATCCCGAGGCCGGCTGGCTGGAGCTGAACAGCGACTACGTCGTCGACTCGGACCGCTCCCAGTTCCTCGCCATCTTCACCGCCGATCCGGGCAGCCCGGACGAGCAGAAGCTGCGCGAACTGGCGGACACCTTCGTCTGGTGATCTTCAGAGCGCGGTCGCCTTCGCGTTGCGCTCGAACTTCGACCACAGGGTTGACGTGCAGTTGGTGCAGGACGGACCGAAGAACTCGCCGCGGGCCTGCGCGTCACCCATCAGCCAGTAGCGGAACCAGGCCGTGATCGCGCCGCGGAACTGACCGCCGTCCGGGCTGACCACGAAGTGATCGGCGCCCTTCAGCTCGGCGTAGATCGCGGGTACCTGGGCGCTCTGCGTGTAGCGGTCGTGCACGACCGACGGCCAGACGATCAGGTCTGCCGATCCCGCGAAGTACAAGGCCGGACCGTGCAGGTCCGCGGGGTCGTTGAACGGCCCGCCCTCGAGCGGCGCCACGGTGTCCACGCGCGGGTCCGCACCGGCACCGACGGCTGCGCCACCGCCCAACGAGTGACCGGTCGCGCCGACATGGTCGAGGTCGACCTTGCCCGCGAACACGCTGCCCGCCGTACCGTTCTGTGCTGTCAGGTAGTCGAGCCCTTCGAGCAGCGGATCACCCGAGCTCGACCGGCCTTCGCCCGCGGCCACGATGAAACCGTGGGACGCGAAGTGCTCCAACAACTGCTGGTACGTCGATACTGTCGCGGCCGCGCCGTTGCTCCACAGGATCACGGGGTGCTTCGCGCAGCCGAGCGTCCCGAGCTGGGTCGGCCGGATGATCGTCGTACCTTGGCCGTTGGAGGCCGAGGTGACCGCGTACGGGCCGGGCGCCGACCAGTTCTTGTTCACCGACGGGCAGCCGGCTGCTTGAGCCGCAGGTGTCAGGTTGACGACCAGAGCGGCGGCCGTGACGACTATCGCGAGCAGGCGTTTCACTGGAGCTCCTTCGAGGCGTAGAGAGTGTTCAGCGAGCGAGCGTATTTGTCCCGCACCACGGATCGTTTGAGCTTCAGCGTAGGCGTCAGTTCGCCGGTATCCGTGCCCCAAAGGGACTCCAGCAGGGACCAGCGTTTCACCTGTTCGACCCTCGACAAACGCGCGTTGCCGGTGCGCACCGCCTGCTCGATCTCAGCCCGTACGGCGGGATGCGCGGCAGCCTCGACCGACGTACCGGCTTCGATATTGCGTGCCCTGCACCACTGGCGCCAACCGGGATCGAGCGTGATCAGGGCCACCAGGTACGGGCGGTTGTCGCCGTGGACGTAGACCGAGCCGATCAGGTCGGAGGCCGAGGAGACCGCCTGCTCGACATTGGCGGCCGAGATGTTCTTCCCGGCCGCGTTGATGATCAACTCCTTCTTGCGGCCGACGATCGAAAGGTAGCCGTCGGCATCGATCCGGCCGAGATCGCCGGTGTGCAGCCAGCCGTCGATGAAGGTATCGGCGGTGTCATCCGGCCGGTTCAGATAGCCGGGCGAGATGATCCGGCCGCGGGCCAGCAGTTCACCGTCGTCAGCCAAGCGCAGTTCGACACCGGGCAGGGCGCGGCCGACAGTGCCGAGACGGGGTTCGCTGAGCGAGTTGAGGGTCAGGACGGCGGAGGTCTCGGTCATGCCGTAGGCCTCGACGATCGTGACACCGATGCCGCGGAAGAACGTCAGCACGTCCGGCGAGATCGGCGCTGCCCCACTGACCGCCACCATCAGTTCGTCGAGGCCGAGCGCGAGCCGGATCCGCCGATAGACCAGCCGTTCGAACACCAGCCCGCGCGGTTCTCCCTTGCGGGCAACGGCGATCGCTCGGCGCAGCAGCGCCCGTCGTACTGGGGATCGTTCGGTGATGGCCCGTTCGGTGATTGCTCCGAGCAACTTCTCCCAGACGCGCGGGACCGCGAGGAACACGTGCGGTTGGATGACCGGGAGCTCGTCGGGCAGGGTGCGGAGATCCCTTACGTAGGTGACGGTCGAGGCGAGCGCCGTACCGAGGTAGTGCGTGATCATCCGCTCGGCGAGGTGAGCGAGAGGTAGGTAGGAGACCTGAGTTCGCCCCGGCTTTGGGAGTTCGCCCAGGTCCTCGACCACGCGGGTGAGGACTCCGGACAACACGGTGGAGATCCCGGCGTGGGTGACAAGCGTGCCCTTCGGCGGACCCGTCGTACCGGAGGTGTAGACGATTGTTGCCGGATCATCCGGTTGGACCTTTGCTGCGGCAGCTCGCACGTCCGGCAGGCGCTCGGGCAACGACGCGAGTGCGGCCGCGGTCAACACCTCGAACGACAGTACGCCGACCGGCGCCGGGCCCGGGCCGATCACGAGGATCGTCCGGAGCTGCGGCAATCGGTCCCTGATCTCCAGCCAGAGCGGCAGGAACTCCATGTCCACGATGCTGACCTTGCAGGCCGAATCCCCAGCCACATAAGCAAGTTGGTCGGCCGCGAGGGTGTTGTAGTACGACGTCGGGGTCGCGCCGGCGAGCATCACCCCGACATCGGTCAGCACGTGCTCGGCCCGGTTCACCATCTGCAGCCCGACCACGTCACCCGGTTCGATCCCGAGATCGAGCAGTAACAGCGCGATCGCCTGGGCCTGGCGTTCGTACTCGGCCCAGGTCAACCGCCGCTCGCCGTCGACGATCGCCACGACATCAGCGTGCTCGGCCGCGTTGCGTCCCACAAGATCGAGCACAGTCAGGTCGAGGACGGTGTCGGGCATCATCGCGGCGGCTCCTTCAGCAGGACGTCATGGCGGGACGGCTCTGGAAACGGTCGCCCAACCAGTTCAGTGCATTCGTGCCCCAGATGGAGACGGTGCTGACGTGTCCGCCGAGCGGAATCGCGTGCCACTCGAGGGTCGCTCCGGCCGCGCAGTACCTGGACTTGAGCGCTACCGCACCGGCGTACGGGATCAGCTCGTCGGCGGTCCCTTGATAGAGGTAGATCGGCGCGGACGGCTTGACGTTGCCGAGCAGGTTCTCGTGGATGCGCTGCTGCCAGCGCGGGTCCTGGATGACATCCGGAACCGTCGTGTAGTCGTTGAGGTGCCCACCCAGCGCGGTCGTGCCGATCTCGGCGACACAAGCCTGCTTGAGCTTCGCGAACAGCGCCTTGCCCTGCGTGGTCAGCACGTTGTCCAGCGGAACGTCGGGATAGGCCGTCGCCAGGCCGGCCGCGGCAGCTGCCACCAATCCGAACACTCCACCTTCGTTGCTCTTGGCCACCAGATTGAGATCGGCCGGTACCCCGCCGGTCGCCGTACCGACGACGTGCAGATCGGGCGCGTACGCCGCCGCCTGCTCGGCCGCCGCGGCCGCCGCCTGGCCGCCTTGGGAGTAGCCGAAGACCCCGACCGGAGCAGCGGGATCGAGGTTGGCGACCGGGAGTCGGGTCGCCGCGCGAGCGACGTCGAGGAGTGCGCGCCCCTCGGACTTGGCAGTCGCGTAGGTGTGCGTTCCCGGCGTACCGAGTCCTTCGTAGTCGGTCAGCGCGACCGCCCAGCCCTTGCCGATGGCCTGGACGATGAAGGCGACCTCGACCTCGGTACCGGTCCGGAGCTGGTACGACGGCGCGCACTGGTCACCGAGCCCTTGGGTGCCCATCGCGTAGGCCACGACCGGGCGTTTGCCTGGTCCCGTCCAGGCCGTGAGTGGCGTGATCACCGTGCCGGACACGGCGTTCGCCGTACCGGTGGCTGAGGTTGATCGGTAGAGGACCTGGTCCGCGCGGATCGGGGTGGGGAAGAGCCGGAGGATGTCGACGTACAGGTCGACCTTCCGGGTCTTGAGGACGTCACCGGCCCGGACGTCTGGCAGCGGTGAGGGCGCTGTGTAGAAGGGGTCGTTCTGTGGGGTCGGTGGGCGGTCGTCGGCAGCTGCGGGCGCGGCGATGACCGCACAGGACAGGCCTGCGACAGCCAGTCCGGTGACAAGTCTGCGGAACACGGTGGGTACCTCCGGGGCGGGAGAGTGGTAACGAGGATTACCCGAATATAGGGGCCGGGTTAGGCTGTGACAATCCCCTGGACGTGTGGAGGTTCGGTGTCTACAGAGCGCAGCTACGGCGGTGTGCCGTTGGCTCAGCGCCGGGAGGATCGGCGCGCGCGGCTGCTCGCGGCGGGGGTCGAGCTGTTCACCTCGACCGGCTACCAGCAGACCAAGATCACCGAACTGTGCGCCGCGGCCGGGATGTCGAACCGTGGTTTCTACCAGGAGTTCGAGACCAAGGAAGCGCTGCTGCTCGAGCTGTATGTGCGGACCAACCAGCTCGCCTACGACCACGTCAGCCAGACGCTGACCGGCTTGGCGACGGCGGACCCGGCCGCGCGGATCGACGTACTCGTCGACGTCTATCTGGCCGCGGTCACCGCAGACCCGCGACTCGCTCGACTGAACTACGTCGAGGCGGTCGGCGTCAGCCCAGCGGTCGAGGCCCTCCACGTGGAGTGGGTCGGTCGCTGGAGCGAGCTGATCGAGCAAGAGGCCGATCGCGCCGCTGCTCTGGGCCTCGCTCCCCGGCGCGACTTCCGGCTGACCACGATCATGATCGTCGGCGCCATCACCGGGCTGCTGCGCGAGTGGCAGACCCACACGGCTCGCTATCCGGTCTCCGAGATCGCGGCTGAAGCGAAGGCTCTCATTCTCGCGTCGATCACGCGGCAGGCGTGACACGCTTCTTCGTGAAGGTGGCGGCGAACAGGTAGGGCAGGGTGTAGACACTGCCGAGTACGACGGGCAGCGCGAGCAACCGCCGTACGCCGCGTTCGCGGTAGGCGATCCAGGCCATGATCAGCAGCAGATGCAGACCGAAGTCACCATTGATCTGCGCCCGCCAGGGATGGCTGAAGTCGGTGATGAACACGCTGCCGGCCGACAGACCGAGCGTCGTGATGGCATGCACGGTGACTGCGACGATCGCGAGCCAGGCGATGACGAGTGCGCTCCTGATGATCAGCATGCGAACTCGATGATGCGTCGGGCGAGTTCGTCCGGTTGATCCTCCGGGATGAACGAGTAGCTGTCCTCGATCGTGATGATGGTTGCGTCGGGCAAGATTTTTGCCAGCCGGTCGAACAGGTGCGGCTTGAAGATGCGGTCGTCGGCAGCGCGGACCAAGAGGACCGGCTTCGTGAAGCCTTCGAGAGCCGTTGCGGCGTTCAGGGTGTACTTCTTGTCGACGGCACCGATGAAGCGGGTGGCGTCGCGGCGGATCGCGGCGCTGTCTCGGATCGGCTGCAGGTAGTCCTTCAGGATCTCGGCAGGGATTCCGCGTTTGGCCAGCCAGCCGAAGGTGCTCGGTTGATGCTGCACGATCGGGAGTTGGAGCAGGCGACTGCCGAGCCAGATCGCTCCCGGAAGGCTTGCCAGCTTGGGCATCCGGTCGAATGGTGGCGGGAAGAAGTCCTCGAACGCGTCGCACGGGGTGAGCACCACTCGGCCGACTCGCTCGGGGTGATTGGTCATCAGGAGCTGAGTGAGGGCGCCGCCGGTGTCGTTGGCGACCACGGTGACGTCGGTCAGGTCGAGGGCCTCGAGGAACTCGGCGATAAGCTTGGCCACGCCGGGTGGGGTCAGGTCTGCATTGGCCGGCATCGGGATTCGGTGTGCGCCGAGAGGCCAGTCCGGAGCGATGCAGCGGAAGCCGGCGGCCGCTACCTGCGGGACGACCTTGCGCCAGAGCTTGCCGTTGACCAACAGACCATGCACGAAGACGACCGCGGGCCCGGCCCCCTGCTCGACGTACTCGACCTCGCCGCTCGGCAGCACCACGGTGCTCATACGCGCCGCCAACTCTCGGTGCCCAGCGACAGCGCCTCCAGCGCAACCTGCCGACCAGTCTGTACGGCGGCGCGAAGCGGCTGCGGCCGGCGTTCGGTCCGGCCGATGCTCAGACTGTCGGCGGGTGGACGGATCTGGATCGTCCCCGGATGCTCGGCCAGCAACGCCTCCTCCTCGGCACGGATCTCGACCCGGCGCAGCCAGGGGTCGAGGGCGCCGGGTGCGTAGCGGGCGAACCAGCGATTCAGGAACGCGCGCTCGGCAGGTGATGGTGCGCGCTGGGTCTCGTTCAGTCGCCGGGTCCGCAGGGCGACGACGTGGGTCGCGTGCTGGGCGAGCGCCGTACGAATGGGAGTTCCTTCGGTGACTCCGGCGTCGACGTAGGTGTGGCCGTCGAGCTCTACCGGCGGGCCGGCCAAGAGGGGCATCGCAGTGGAGGCGCGGAGCGCGGTTTGCAGGCTGCGCTGGTCGTGGAGATGCGGGTGCAGGTCGACGGACTCACCGGTCTGCGCGTCCGTGGCGAGCGGGTGGAACTCGACGGGGTTGTCGAGGACCTCCTGGAAGCCCATCGGCATCACCTCGGTATAGACGGTGTTCACCAGGTAGTGGGTGTCGACCACCGGCTGGCGACGCAGCAGCCGGCGCGGGCTGATCGTCGTACCCATGATGGTTCGGTCCCACCAGGCGTGCTTGGTGCTGTCGGCGCGGCCGCAGAGCAGCCAGGCACCGTTGAGCGCACCGGCCGAGCTGCCGTAGACGGCGTCGAACAGCGGCAGCAGACCGAGCTGCTCGATCGCGACCGTCATCCCACTGGAGAACGCGCCGCGCGAACTCCCACCCTCGATCAGCAGCACGAGCCGGGCGTCGTCGGTACGACGCCCGGGAAGGCTGCCCTGGTCCCGGCGATCCAGCAGCAACTGACGGACGGAATCGTTCACAGTTCGAACTGTATCATTGTTCCGTATCAACGTTACATAACGTCGATATGCTATCGTCGGGCAGTGCCAAGGGTGAAGCAGCGAACCGACGACCTCCAGCAGCGCGGGCTGGCCAGCGCGCTGGCGGTGCTCGACGAAGAGGGCGTCACCGCCCTGACCACACGGACGGTCGCGCGCCGGGCCGGAGCGTCGGTGCCGGCGATCTACGAGGTGTTCGGCGACAAGGCCGGGATCGTCCGCGAGGTCTACTTCGAGGGGTTCCGGTTGCTCGCCGAGCGGCTCGCCGCCGTACCGGTGACGCCGGATCCGCTGGAGGCGCTGCGTCGGCTGGCCGAGTCCTTCCGGCGGTTCATCCTCGACCACGCCGTGCTCGCCGAGGTGATGTTCGCCCGGCCGTTCGCCGACTTCGACCCCACCCAGGACGAGGTCCGGGCCGGGGTCGAAGTCCGGAAGATCTTCGTCGACCACGCGCGGTACGCCGTCGAGCGCGGGCATTTCCACGGCGACCCGACGGATATCGCGCTGATCTTCTTCACCGTCGTCGAGGGCCTGACCGGCGCCGAGAAGGCGAACCGGCTCGGCAGCTCCAAGCAGTCCGCCAACCGCCGGTTCCGGCTCGGGATCAACACCCTCATCGCCGGCTTCGCGCATAGCGGGCCGGAGTGATCCCGAGCATCCGCTTGAAGTGCCGGTTCAGGTGGGACTGGTCGTAGAAGCCGGCCTCGGCGGCGACCGCGCCGGCCGGCATCCCGGCGAGCAGTAGTTCGCGGGCCAACTCCACCCGTCGACCGGTCAGGTAGAGGTGCGGCGGGATCCCGAAGCGCTTGGTGAACGAGCGCACCAGGCTCGTCGGAGTCGCCTGCATCAGGCCCGCCGCTTCTTCCAGGGTGAGACCGCTGACCAGCCGGTCATCCAACAGGTCGTGCAGGTCATCGGCCACCCCACGAGGCGGCGGTTCGACGGATGGGAGCGCCGTACGGCGTAGTTGTTCGCTGACTCGCTCGACGATCAGGGCCAGGCGGGCCTCGGACTCGAAGGACTCACCAGGCTGGGCGAGGACGCCGTGGAGCTGGCTGATTCGCTGCCAGAGCAAGGGGTCGGACAGGTTGGGCTCATCGGTCGCGGGACCGATGAGGCCTGCGCCGAAGGCGTCCTCGGCCAGGTAGATCACGCGTTTGCGGAAGCCCTGCGGGGTCGACGTACGGCCGTCGTGCGGAATGTGCGGCGGCAACAACAGGACCTGCGAGCGCAGGGTGCCGTGGTCGTGCTTGTCGAGGTCGAAGCGCAGGATGCCGTCGTCGAGGATCAGCAAGGTCCAGACACTGTGGGTGTGCACCGGGTAGGCATGCTGGAGAAAGTGCGCATGGAAGACCTCCGTGATCCCGGGGACCTCCGGATGCCAGGCACTGATCGCCGCTTCGCCGACCATGACAAGAACGTACAAGACAATGCCCCGGCGCGAAATCAGCATGGGGAGATGACCAAGCCGTACCTGTACCTGCTGGTGACGATGATCCTGTTCGGGACTGCCTTCCCGAGCTCGAAAGTTGCCGTCGGCCAGCTTCCGCACGAGGTCGCCGCCGCACTCCGCTTCGGCGGGGCCGCACTCGTCCTGCTCCTGGTGCTCATCCTCCGCCGCGACGCGTCGCGCTTCTCCTGGCGCGATCTCCGGACGGCGGGAGCACCTGGCCTGGTCGGCGTCTTCGCGTACAACCTGTTCTTCTTCTGGGCTTTGACCAAGGCGCCGGCCATCGACGGCAGCGTGATCGTCCCGACCATGAGCCCGGTCCTGACCACGATCGCGCTGGTCCTGACCGGCCGCGAGACTGCCTCCCGGCGGCGCGTGATCGGCCTTGCGCTCGGCGTGATCGGCGCGGTCGTCTTCTTCGTCGGGATCGGTGGCGCGGTCAGCGGCTCGCACCTTGCCGGCGACTTCCTCTACCTGGCCGCCGCAGCCTGCTGGGCGTTCTACAGCATCGCCTCGAAGAAGGTGCTGACCAGCATCGACCCGCTCCGCGCAACGACGTACGCGACTGGTGTTGGTGCCTTGGCCCTCACTCTGGTCGCCATCCCGGCGTTTCCCGACACGCAGTGGGGCGCGGTCCCCACGACCGTCTGGGCCAACGTGATCTTCCTGGCGATCGGCCCGACCGCGATTGCCTACTTGTTCTACTACCGGGCCGTGCACACGGTCAGCCCCAGTACTGCGACCGTCGCGATGTTCACCGTTCCGGTCTTCGGCACCGCCGCCGCTGTCATCTTCCTCGAGGAATCCTTCACCACGCTCCAGATCGTCGGAGCCGTCATCACCATCGCCGGTGCCCTCCTGGCCGTCATCAAAATGTCAGCGCGTCCTGGTAGGAACGAGGTGACCCTCAAGGAGGACGCATGCAGTGGAAAGACATCCCCATGACCGAGTGCCTGCGCGGCGGCGAGGCGGAGATGCTCCAGTTCGCCGTCAACCGTGTCCGGCGCCAGTTCGCCTGGAAGACCGGCAACCTGACCGCCTCGCAACTGCGGCAGCAGCACCCACCGTCGACCATGACGCTGGCCGGCCTGGTCAAGCACCTGGCGTTCGTCGAGGCCGGCTTCACCGCCCGCGCCGCGCAACGTCCGATCGAGGCGCCATGGGATGTCCGGGACTGGGTCGCGAACGACAACTGGGCCTGGGAGTCCGCGGTCACCGACGATCCGCAGGAGCTGTACCAGCTCTGGTACTCCAGTGTGGAGCGTTCGCAGGCGACCTGGGCTGAGCTGTGCGCGGATGACGGCCTCGATGTCCTGATCGACGAGGGCAACCCCGACTGGATCACCAGCCGGCGCCGCATCCTCGTCGACATGCTCGAGGAGTACCTCAAGCACACCGGACATGCCGACGTACTGCGCGAAGCCGTCGACGGCCTCCGCGGCAACGACCCCGAATGAGAATCAGTAGGTCTGGTAGTAGATGAGTTGGCCGGATTCGCCGGGGGCCGCGCCTTCGCTGGGGATGAAGAGGGTGATGACGAAGGCGTTCTGGCCGTTCGGGGCTTTCAGAGCGGTGATGCTGGGGTTGGCGAACGCCGTACTGCCGCCGTTGGTGCGGATCGTCGTCCGATCGGCGTTGCCGGTCTGGTAGTCGTAGACGAAGGTGCGCCAGGAGCCGAAGTCGCCCTTGGTGTACTGGCCTTCGATCAGCCCGAAGCCGTAGCCGCGGAAGGTGGTCTGGTCGCGGTCACCGATGTTGCCGCCGACGTTCCAGTAGAGCAGGGCGTTGTCGAAGTTCGGCTGGGCGGCGGTCGTCCAAGAGTTGAAGTTCTTCAGGGTGCCGCGTTGCTGGCGGTCGCGGTCGCAGTTCCACCAGTAGTGGCCGCCGATGTCGATCGTCGAGTGGTCGATGTCGGGTGACAGCGTGACGCTGTAGATGTTCGGCGTACCCTCGGCACACGACGACAGGCGGCGAGGTGCGTCGAAGGAGCGATTCACCTTGCCTGCCAGGAGATCCGCCCGGTTGGCGAAGTATCGGAAGGCGAGATGGTTGTTGCCGCCGCCGGGCTGCTCCTGCTCCCAGGCGAGCACGAAGCCGCCGTTCGACGCCTGCACGATCGTGGGTTGCGAGGCCGGTCCGGTGTTGCTGCCGGCGAGCTCGCGCACCCAGTGCCAGTTGAGCAGATCGGTCGAGGTCGCCAGGTTCACCCGGAAATGGCCGTCACTGGCCATGTGATGGGACACGGCGAGGTATCCACCGGTGCTGTCCTGGATGATCTTCACCGTGTCCATCACGTGGCCGGCGTCGTCCTTGGCGCTGTAGCGCTTCCCGGTCGCACCGGCCACGTTCTCGACGATCCCCCGCAACTCGGCGCGGGCTGGATCCGATGCGGCGGTCGTGGTCGCGGTCGCCGTACCGGCAGTCAGCACGGTGAGCGTGGCGGCGAGCAGAACAGCAAGAGCTCTGGGCATGGGCGGCACCCTTCGCAGTCAGTTGTGCAAGGCCCTCAGGCTAGCCCAGATCAACGTGTGCCCGCTGTCCGCTTCCGGCACGAATTCCACCCGCTCCACGACCAGTCCAGCGGCCTCGATCCACGCTCGAGTAGCGTCGGCGTCCGCGTGGCTCCACCACATCGGTACGTCGCCGCCCAACCAGTTCTCCTCCGCACCAGTCCACGCGGTCGCGCCGACCGTCGCCACGAACATCCCGCCCGGTCGCAACCACGTACCGATCCTTTGCAGCAAGGCCTCCTGCTCGTCCACCGGAATGTGGATCAGCGCGTAGAACGACAGCACCGCATCGAACTCACCCGCCGGCAACTCCAGCGTCGTCACATCACCCTGCAGGAACGTCGCATTCGGAACCCGCTCCCGGGCCCGCGCGACCTGCACCTCACTGATGTCCACGCCGGTGACCTGATGTCCGGAATCGGCCAGCACCTTCGCCACCGGTACGCCCGCTCCGCACCCGACATCAAGCACCCGACTGCGGTCCGGAATCCGAGTCAGCAGCTCACCCAGCCAGTCGCCGTACTTGGTCTCGCTCCCGAACGCCTCGTCGTACTGCACCGACAAGGCGTCATACCCCCGCCGTACCAGCTCCTTGGCTTCCTTGCCGTCCATCCCGTCACCCTAAGCACCCGTCCCCCACCCCGCGACCGAATACCCCGCCGGGCCAACCCTCCAACTCGGTGGACAACCCCTCACCTGGAGGGTTGCCCGCTCACATTCCACAGGGGCAACCCCCCAACTCGGTGGACAACCCCTCACCTGGAGGGTTGCCCGCTCACATTCCACAGGGGCAACCCCCCAACTCGGTGGATATCCCTTCAGGTGGAGGGTTGTGGGGTGGGGTTGGGAGAGGGGCGGCTGGCGTGGTGGAGGGTGGCGACGGAGAGGAGGCAGACGGCGGCGGGTACTAGGAGGGCTGCGGTGGGGGTTAGGAGGGTGGCGGCGCCGGTGGCGGCGGCGAGGGTGAGGGTTTCGACGGTCATGCGGGTGGTGCTGAAGAGGGCAGCGCCGGCGCCGCCTCGGTGGGCGGGTACGTGTTTGAGGGCTTGGCCGTCGGGGACGCCTTCGGTGAGGCCCAGGCAGACGCCGAAGACGCCGGCGCCGATGAACAAGGCCAGCGGGGCGTCGGTGAGTTGGAGCGCGAAGGCCGCGGCAGCGCAGACGACCAGCGCGGTGGTCACCAAGGGTGCTGCCCAGCGGCGGGCGATGCGGGAGGCGACGAGCGGGAGCAGGGTTGAGGGGATGGTGAGCAGGCTCAGGAGGAGACCGACTTGGCCCGCGCCCAGGTGGGCACCGAGTTGGGGCAGGACGGTCAGTCCGACGACCAGAACGCCCATGAAGGCACCCGTGCCGAGGGCATAGGCCCGGTACGCCGGGATGCGCAGCAGGTCGAGCGGGATCGCCGGATCCGCCGTACGGCGTTCCACCCGGACAAGCACCGTGAACCCACCAGCGGCGCTGAGCAGCAACCCGACTGTCGCCCAGACCGGTAGCGCGAATCCGAAAGCGGTGACCGCTGCGGCGATCGTGAACCCGAAGATCACCGCACCGGCGAGGTCGAACTCCTTCGGCAACTCAGTAGAGCGAAGGCTCGGCAGACCGATCGTGGCCAGTACGGCGATGCCCGCGACCGCAGCCGGTACGACGAAGACCAGCGGCCAGCCACCGACCGCCATCAGGCCCTGTGCCGCGAACGGGCCGAGGGCAAGGCTCGTGCCTAGTACGGCGCCGACGTACCCGTAGACGCGGTGACGATCCTCAGGTGGATAGACGGCAAGCACCATCGCCGAACCACCGGCAGCACACATCGCCGCGCCGACGCCGGCCAGCACCCGAAGGGCGACCAGCGTTCCGAGGTCGGGTGCCAGCGCGGACAGCACGCCGGCTACCGCGACCACGATGTTGCCTAGAGCAAAGAACTTTGTGCGTGAGGTGCGATCGGCCAGGACACCGGCCAGCAGCAACGCGGCGGCGAAGAGACCGTTGTACCCGACAACGATCCAGGGACCCAGGGCGTCAGCCCCGCGCAGGTCGGCGGTCGCCGCGGGGACGACGGCGGTCGAGCCGGTGATCGCCAGCGGGAAGACCGAGGTGGAGATGAGGTCGGCGACGAGGACACGTCGACGATGACGGACAGACAGATAAAACACGGTATGCGCTCCGGAGTCAGCAGATTCCGAGCGCCACGAGGGCGCTCCCGACATGAGGCCGGGAACGACGGCGAGACACTTGTGTCTGGTTCTTATGCGCCGCCGCTCTCAGCGACGGCGCACCGTGTCTGTCTTGGGCACGCGCCGAGGGTAGCAACCGGCGGTCCGGACGGCGCGGGGTTTTCTACCAGAGTGAACCGGTGGCGTCCCAGTGCCCTTGTGGGCGGTCGTCCGTGAACGGCACCAGCCACTCGATCGGCACGGTGAGGGTCTGCACGCGCGGCAGCACGATCGGCGTACCGTCCGGAGTTCTGAGGTTGCCGATGATCTCGTACTCCCCCTCCGGCAACCCCAGTTCGAGGCACTGCTCGGCGGTCAACGTGATCGCCGTCGTCGGGCTCAGCACCGACCGGATCCCCTCGACCTCGGTCTCCTCCAGCGTGGTCACCGTCAACGGAAACGTCGCCCCACGCAGCGCACCAAAGGTCAGCCGATGGTCCGCTTCCAGCACCTGGGGGACCTCGACCAAATACGTCGTACCGACCTCGACCTCACCACCGCGCACCCCACCAGGCTCCGCGCTGCGCCCCCACTTTGTCCAGCGAAAGACCACCCTGTGGTTACTCGCGGCCGGGGAGGCGGGTGGTGATTTCTTGGAGGATCCAGGTGTTGTTGTCGGGGTCGGGGAAGGTGGCTCGGGTGCTGTAGGTGGCGCGGTGGGGGTCCAGGCCGGGGGTGAAGCCTTCGGGGGTGCGGTGGAAGTAGTCGGTGACGGGGACGCCGGCGGCGAGGAGGGCTTCGCGGGCGGTGACGATGTCGGCGACGACGAGGAAGGCGGTGGCGGAGCCGGGGGTGGCGGGGGTGAGGTCGGGGCCGAACTGGACGGAGGTGGCGGAGCCGGGCGGGGTGAGCTGGACCACCCAGGGCGGGGTGACGTCGAGGCGCCAGCCGAGGCGGACGTAGAAGTCGCGGGAGCGGTCGACGTCGGAGACCGGGATGACCAGTACCTCGATGCGCTGGTCGAAGTCGCCGAGGCCGGAGGTGTCAGTAGGCATGTGCCTAGCCTCGGGCGGCCGCCTGGGCTTCGCACCAGGGAAAGTCACTGGGGCGGACGCCGGTGTGGCCGAGACCACGATAGTTGCGTTTCGCCACGATCTCCGGAATGGTCGAGGGCACCCCCTGCGACCCGAGTAGAAGATGGAGGCGCGCCGAAGCGAGGCGTGATTCAGCTGTGGCGATCGATTTCGACAGCCAGCAAGCAAACCCCGACCACGCAACCGAGCATCCTGCGCTCGCGGCACCGCCACCGCCGGGCAGCCGAAGTTCCGGCTCCGGCCTCGACCGGGTCGTCTTCAGCGTGACCGCTGTGATCGCTGTGGCCTTTGTGGTCTGGGGATTCGTCGGAGCGAGCAGCCTCGGTACGGCGTCGACGTCGGCGCTGACGTGGGTCGAGACGAACACGGGCTGGCTGTTCGTGCTGCTCGCCTCGGGGTTCGTGGTGTACGTGTTGTGGCTGGCGGCCGGGCGGTACGGACGCATCCCGCTCGGGGCGGACGACGAGGAGCCGGAGTTCAAGACGGTCTCGTGGGTCGCGATGATGTTCAGCGCGGGCATGGGAATCGGGCTGATGTTCTACGGCGTGAGCGAGCCGTTGTCGCACTTCATGAAGCCGCCGCCAGGCACGGTTGAGGGCGGCACGGACGCGGCGCTGCAGACGGCGATGGCAACGACGCTGTTCCACTGGACGCTGCACCCGTGGGCGATCTACGCCGTCGTCGGCATAGCGATTGCCTATGGCACCTTTCGGCGCGGGCGTTCGCAGCTGATCAGCTCGGCGTTCGCGCCGCTGCTCGGCAAGCGGACCGAAGGGCCGATCGGCAAGGTGATCGACAGCCTGGCGATCTTCGCGACCCTGTTCGGCTCGGCGGCCTCGCTCGGGCTCGGCGCGCTCCAGATCGGGTCCGGAGTGCGGATCCTCGGCTGGCTCGACAAGACCGGGAACGCCGTCCTGGTCGGGATCATCGCCGTACTGACCGCGGCCTTCGTCGCGTCGGCCGTGTCGGGTGTTGCCAAGGGCATCCAATGGCTGTCGAACATCAACATGGTGCTCGCGGTGGCGCTGGCCGCCTTCGTCTTCGTCGTGGGTCCGACCGTACTGATCCTGAACCTGGTACCGACCGCGATCGGCGACTACCTGCGCGACATCGCCGACATGGCGGCCCGGACCGAGGCCAGCGGTGGGGACTCGATGGCCACCTGGCTGTCCAGCTGGACGGTCTTCTACTGGGCGTGGTGGATCTCGTGGACGCCGTTCGTCGGCATGTTCATCGCGCGGATCAGCCGCGGCCGGACGATCCGGCAGTTCGTCACCGGCGTGCTGCTGGTTCCGTCACTGGTCAGCCTGGTCTGGTTCTGCATCTTCGGCGGTGCCGCGATCGACACCCAGCGGCACGGCGTCGACATCGCCGGCCAGTCCACCACCGAGGGTCAGCTCTTCGGCCTGCTCGACTCCTACCCGCTGGCGTCGGTCACCACGATCCTGGTCGTCGTACTGGTTGCGATCTTCTTCGTCTCCGGGGCTGATGCCGCCTCGATCGTGATGGGCACGCTGTCGCAGCGCGGCGCGATCGAACCCCGCAAACCGCTGGTCGTCTTCTGGGGTGTGTTGACCGGAGCGGTCGCCGCCGTGATGTTGCTCGTCGGCGGAGGCGGCGCGAAAGCCTTGCAGGGCTTGCAGAATCTGACCATCGTCGCCGCACTCCCGTTCGCGCTGGTGATGGTCGGCCTGGCCGTTGCCCTCGCCAAGGACCTGCGCACCGATCCGCTCATGCTGCGCAAGGCGATGGGCACCGAGGCCATGGAGGCCGCGGTCATCGAAGGCGTCAGCACCCACGGTGACGACTTCAGCCTCGTCGTCACCGGCAACGGCGACGACTCGCCGGTCAGGAAGGACTGACCGTGCGGGTGACGACCCAGCGGTGGGGCGCGATGGGACGGGTGCGCTCGAAGCCGTGGAGCTCGAAGGCGGCCATCGGGCCGGTGTGCAGGAACGAGCCGGAGACCTTGCGGTCGTCGGTCTCCTCGGGATAGCCCTCGACCACTCCCCCGCCGTACTGGGCGATCTGTTCGAGGGCGCCGGCCAGGGCCGCGTTGGCGACGCCTTGGCCGCGGTGGCCCTTGCCGGTGAAGAAGCACGTGATGCGCCAGTCGGGGAGGGTCGTCAAGCCCTTGTCGTACAGGCGCTTGCTCTTGATCTCGGGGAGCTCGTCAGGGCTGCCGAACTGGCACCAGCCCACACACTGGTCGCCGTCGAAGACCAGTGCGTTGTGCGTCGTGCCGTCGTGGGCCCGACGCTCCTTCTCGGCGCGGTTCTCGGCCGCCGTCCGGCCTTTGAGCTTCAGATGGAAGCCCACGCACCAGCAGCCACCCCACACGCCGTTGTTCGCCTCGACCAGTGCCGCGAACGCCGGCCAGCTGTCGGCGTCCAACGGCCGAACGCTCAGCTCACTCATTCAGCCAGTATGGCCACGCCAACCGACAAGTCGCAGCGCATACGTCGCGTAGGTCGTCTTGAGTTCCTCGATCGAGCGGGGTTTGCCCATCCAGTTCTGGACCTCGGTGGCGTAACCGGCACCCGTGTCGGCCGTCTCGTCCGGCGGGCGGTACCAGACCGCGAGGCGAATGCCGAAGCCGGCGATCGCCGCGATCGCGGTCCACGGATCGGCGCAGTCGAAGCTGCCCAGGTCGTTGCCGCGATCGATGACCGCCCGCATCAGGTCGATCGCCTCCTTGCGACTGGCGGTGACGTGGTGCAGCGCGGAGTCGGTCAGCATCGCGAAGTCGTTGTGCGCGATCGTCGCGAACAGCGGGTACGTCGTGTGGAACTCGACGTTGGCGTGGACGAGCGCAGCCAGCTGCGCGTCGGGCCGCGGATCGCTCGCGAGCAGCTCAGAGCGCATCCGGTTCCGGATCTCCTCGTTGGCCAGGAACACCAGCTCACTGAACAGGTCGGCCTTCGAGGCGTACTTCGCGTACAGCGAGCTCGGCTGGACGCCGAGATGCGCGGTCAGGTCCCGGACGGAGACGCCGTGATACCCCCGGGCCGCGAACAACTCGACCGCGGCCGTCAGCAGCCGCCCCTTCGCGCCATCGGCCGCCAGCTGCGGTGGCAGCAGTGAATCCATCTCACCTTCCTTAGAACGATCGATCCATAAGCTAGCAGAATATGCGCTTGACATCGGCGTGATGGATGCTCAGAGTAATGTAACGAGCGTTCCACTGGAGGGGTTGGATGCGCACATCGGCAGGAATCTGGTGGGAGGTCACCGGCGCAGGCGCGCCGGTGCTCCTGATCAACGGATTGGGGTCATCATCAACGACATGGTTCCGACTGCTTCCGGAGCTGCACGACTTCCGGGTCATCACGTTCGACAACCGCGGTGTGGGGCGTACCGGGTTCTCCCCGGAACCGTTCGACCTCGCCACGATGGCAGCCGACGCGGTCGCCGTCCTCGATGCAGCTCACGTCGACCGAGCGCATGTCCTCGGCCTTAGCCTCGGCGGCCTGATCGCCCAGGAGCTGGCCCTCAGCTACCCCGACCGCACCGAGTCCCTGATGCTCGTCAGCACCCACGCCGGCATCCCCCATCTGACGGTCGCAGCCTCAGCCGTGGCCACGGTCGCCGCGCTCCCGCCCGGGGAACGCAGCCGGGCCCTCGCCCCGATTCTGTACGCCGAGCAGACGCCAGCCGCCGAGATCGCCCGCGACGAGGAGGCCGCGGCCGCGTTCCAGACCACCCCGGAAGGGATTCGGAGCCAGTTGCTCGCCAGCACACCGTGGGACCGGTACGCCGACCTCCACCAACTCGCCGTACCGACTCTCGTTCTCCATGGTCGCGAAGACCGCCTGGTGCCCCTGTCCGCCGGCGAGAAACTGGCGGCCGCGATCCCCAACGCCGAGTTCGTCATCATCGACAACGCCGGCCACCGACTCTTCACCGACCAAACCACCACCTCGGCCGCCGCCATCAAGTCCTTCCTCGCCCAAACGACCTGAGCACGGGGCAACCGTTTCGGTGAGCCTCACTCTTCGCCGGAGAAGCGTTCCCAGGCGGATTGGCGGCTCATGGTGAGGGCTTCGCCGATTCTCGCCCAGGTGACGGAGCGGGAGCGGAGGTGCTGGACGCGGTCGCGGACGGCGGTCTCGACCTGGCCGCGGGAGAGGTTGAGGCGCGCTACGTCGGCGAGCAGTTCGTCGTCGGTCTTACCGTCGAGGGGCGGGAAGGACGAGGTGGGCTGACCGCTCAGGATCTCTGCGCTGAGCGCGACGCATTCATTGCAGATGAAGACTCCGGGACCGGCGATGAGCCGTTCCACCTCGCTCTTGTCCTTCGCGCAGAACGAGCACCGCATCGCTGTTTCCGGCATCATGAACCCCCAGTCTTGTCAGGCATTTCCTGACACATTCGTCAGGTTATGCCTGACAGCGACGAAAGGCAAGAGCGTCGGCCCGCGACGAGTCGGGCTTTAAGTTCCGGAACCGGTGAGGGGGTGTGCATGCGTATTCCGGCGCGTAGGGTTCGCGGCTAGTAAGCGCTTTCCTGGGATGCTGGGAGGATTTTGTGAGGCGAAGTGTTGGGGTGGCGGTCACGGTCGGGGCGCTGGGCGTCGGACTGCTGACGGCGGGTGTGCCGGCCAGTGCCGGGCGGCCGGATCGCGGGGCGGTGGTGACCGGGACGTACTCGAGTGGGTCGGTGCAGAAGTGGCAACCGTTGCCTTCGGCGTATGTCGGGAACGATCGCGGTACGACGCCGGACGCGACCGTGGTGATCGACCCGAGCACGGTGCGGCAGAAGTATTCGGGGGTCGGGTTCTCGCTGGACGAGACCAGCGTCTCGAACCTCTGGAAGCTCACTCCGGCCGAGCGGGACAAGGCGATCCGGCTGCTTGTCGACCCGAAGAGCGGCGCGGGGCTGAGCCGGTTCCGGCTGACGATCGGCAGCCCGGACCTGATCGAGCACCTGCCGTTCTGGTCGTACGACGAACTCCCGGCCGGCGTCACCGAGGACTTCGGGCTCAAGTACTTCTCGATCAAGCGGGATGTGGACGCGCACATCGTGGACACGGTGAAGCTGATCCAGCGCTACAACCCGAAGGCGACGTTCTTCGCGTCCGCGTGGAGTGCGCCGGCGTGGATGAAGACCAACAACCGGTTCACCGGTGAGGTCGCGCTCAAGCCCGGCAGCACCACGTCGTACTACCAGGTGGGCAAGCTGCGCGACGACTGCATCGACGTCTTCGCGCGCTACTACGTCAAGTACGTCGAGGCTTTCGCCAAGCAGGGCATCAAGGTCGACGCACTCACGCTGCTCAACGAGCCCGGCATCGACGTGGTCTACCCGGCGATGGACATCAGCGTCGAGCAGCAGCAGAAGCTCGCGATCGCGGTGAAGCGGGAGGTACGGCGGGCAGGCCTGTCGACCCAGCTCTACGTGCACGACTTCAACTTCTGGGACTGGCGCGACCCGAACAGCACCGAGACCAAGAACTACTACCGGATCTTCAACAACCCCGAGACCAAGAAGGCGTCGGACGCGATCGCGTTCCACCCCTACTGGGGCGACCCGACCGTCATGCGGGACGCGTACGAGCAGACCGGTAAGCCGGTGCACATGACCGAGACCAGCGACCTCAACCCGGCCACGATCCTGAACTACTTCCGGCTGGACGCGTCGTCGTACGTGATGTGGGCGCAGACCACGGATCAGGACGGCGGCACGCTGCACTGGACGCCGGCGCGCGACAACAACCTCGACTGGGACGAGGTCGGCCGGACGACGAAGTGGCCGAACCGTCTCGTCAAGGTCGACACCACCGCGCGCACCTTCACGGTCCGGGACGAGCTGTACGCGATGGGCCAGTTCGCGAAGTACCTGACCCCGGAACACACCCGCGTCGAGTCCGGTACGACGGCCAACGGGATCAGCAACGTGGTCTTCAAGGATCGCGGCGACAACTTCGTGGCGATCGTCGGTAACTCGAACGCCACCTCGAGCCAGGTCCGCGTCCTGATGGCCGGCAAGTCGTTCACGGTGACGGTTCCGGCGAAGTCGTTCGCGACGTACCGCTGGCACGGCGATGTTCCTTCGCAGCATGGCAATCACGCGCCGACCCTGAACGACGTACCGGCTGTGGTTGCTGACCAGTACGGCGTCGCCCAGGTGCAGCTCAAGGCGACGGACCGGGATCGTGACCAGCTCGCGTATTACGCCACTGACCTGCCGGGCGGGGTCAGCCTCGACGCCAAGACGGGGCTGCTCACACTGCGACCGACCACTGCCGGCGCGCAGACCGTCAAGGTCCGCGTCACCGATGGCGCGGCCAGCGACGAGACGACGATCAAGATCACGGTGACGCCGCACGGTACGCCGGTTGGCCAGAACATCGAGGCGGAGTCGTACGTCGGCCAGAGCGGCTGGACCGAGGGCGGCGCGAACTTCGTCGAGTCGAACCCCTCGGCCAGTGGTGGCAAGAACATCGGCTGGACCGACAAGGGCAAGTGGCTGCAGTACCGCGTCGACCTCACCAAGGCCGCGACCTACAACCTCGAACTGCGGGTGGCCAACGGCACCGGCGCGGTCGCTCCGGATGCGATCTCGATCCGGGACGCGGCGGGCGCCGTACTGACGAAGGTCTCGGTGCCGGACACCGGCGGATGGGCGACGTACCAGTCGGTCAACACCCAGGTGACGCTGCCGGCCGGCGATCAGATCATCACGGTGTACTGCGAGAGCGGTGGCTTCAACCTGGACTACTTGAAGCTCACCGAATGACCGGGATGGGGAGGAGCCGGCGGGGCTCCTCCCCATCTCTCTTCAATCAGCCAAGGCGTCAGGCCCAGGGGTCGAACGGGATCCCGCCCGGCTTGGACGCGTTCAGCAGGTTGCGGAACCGGTCGTCCTTGTCGGTGATCTTGATGGTGGCCGAACCGAAGTTCGCGTTCATCAGGATGTCGCGCAGGCCCGTACTCGGGTAGCCGTCCCAGCCGACCAGCGGCGGGTAACGCCAGTTGTGGTAGTGATTCTCCGGCGGCTCGTCGTTGTTGTTGGCGAGCCGGTAGAAGTGCGTGCTCGCTCCGTCCTTGTGGTAGACGACCTTCGGGTGCGAGCCGTCGAACCGCACCTGCGAGCGCGGGTAGGTGACCTGGCTGGAGTGCTGGGTGGTGGTCACGTACTCGACCTGGTTGGACGACTGGTTGATCCACGAGATGACGTGTTCCCAGTCGTGCCGGTGGCCGCCGAGGCCGCTGCCGGCCACGGCCTGGTCCTTCTCGAAGTAGCCGGCGTAGACGACCGCACACCAGCCGTTGTTGCACTTCGAGCGTGAGTAGGTCTGGGAGTTGTCGAGGTCGGACTGGTCACGGCAGCTGCCGTTGACCGCACCGGTGGTGTTGAGGCCCGGATTCAAGGTGCCGTCGGCACCGATCGCCGGTACTTGGTAGCAGCCGTCGCCGTCGTAGTCGAAGGCCGGCGAGAAGGACTGCTCGTAGCCGTTGGCGTTCTGCGGAAGACTCGGTGGCGGCGCTGCGAAGGCGGCGGCCGTGGTGGCCACCAGCAGCGTCGCCGTACCGATCGCGATACCGACCAGCCGTCGGCGGGCGCGGGAATGATCTGTCATCGTCACTCCTTCGGGGCGGAAGAACAACGTTCCCGACGATGACAGGTCATCCCCATGTGCGTACATACTTCACCAGCGAAAAAATGAGGAAACTTCAGGCATACGCGTCGAACGGGATGCCACTTGGTTTGGACACGTTGAGCAGGTAACGGAACCGGTCGTCCTTGTCGGTGATCTTGATCGTGGCCGACCCGAAGTCGGCGTTCATCAGCGTGTCGCGCAGCCCGGTGTTCGGGTAGCCGTCCCAGCCGACGACCGGCGGGTAACGCCAGTTGTGGTAGTGGTTCTCGGGCGGTTCGTCGTTGCTGTTGGCGAGCCGGAAGAAGTGCGTACCGACGCCGTCCTTGTGGTAGACGGCCTTCGGGTGCGAGCCCTCGAACAGGACCTGCGAACGCGGATAGGTGACCTGACTCGAGTGCTGGGTCGTGGTCACGTACTCGACCTGGTTGGACGACTGGTTGATCCACGAGATGACGTGCTCGAAGTCGTGCCGGTGACCGCCGAGGCCACTGCCGTCGACCGCCTGATCCTTCTCGAAGTAGCTCGCATAGACGACGGCACACCAGCCGTTGTTGCACTTCGAGCGTGCGTAGGTCTGCGAGTTGTCGAGGTCGGACTGGTCGTGACAGTTGCCGTTCACGGCACCGGTCGGGTTGAGACCGGGATTGAGTGTTCCGGTCGGGCTGATCGCGGCGACCGGATAACAGCCGTCGGTGTCGTAGTCGTAGGCGGGCGAGAAGGACTGCTCGTAGCCGTTGGCGTTCTGCGGCAACGTGGGGAGTTGGTCGGCGTAGGCCGTGACCGCGGTGCTCACCAGAAGCGTCGCGGTCGCGAGCGCGACGCCGAGAAGGCGGCGCCGGGTCCGAGGGGCGGGTGGAAGCGGATCTGTCATGGTTGCTCCTTCAGGCGGATGACAACGCCCGAACCGTGACAGATCCACCCCGCTCTGGTAAATACTTCACAGGATAAAGTTTTCTAGAAACCTGAGTTTCCCGCACTCCGGTCGAGAGTGAAGCCGAGGGTGTTGTTCAGGCCGCCCGACGGAGTCCCGCTGACGGTGACGTAGCTGAAGGTGCCGCTGCCGGCGACCTGTACGTCGATGCCGTACGTGCCCGTGTTCTGCACCTTGACGTGATCGAAGGTGATGCCGCTGACCGTCTTCTGCCAGGTCATCAGGATGCCTTGATAGGTGCTGTCGATGATGTCGACGTCCTTGATCAGGATCGGTGCGGTGATCTCACGCGCCTCGGCGTAGATCCACAGTCCGCCCTGACTGCTGTTCCAGTCGGTGTTGAACCCGCCGGCCCTGGTGATCGTGTTCCGCTGGACAACCGTCGTACCGGCGAAGGGTTGGGCTGAGTGCCAGGTGCTGAGCGTGATGCCGGAAGCGGTGTAGACCGTGTCGGACAACAGGTTGTCCTCGATCCGGTTGTTGGCGCCGCCGTAGATCGCTGCCGTGTTGGCCAGCGTGGGAAGCGTTGCGGTGTTGAAGGTGAAGGCACAGTCGGAGACCGCGCTGTTGAAGGACCACATCGCCATCGCGTCGTCGCCGGTGTTGCGGAACACACTCTGGTCGACGCGGGTGTTGCGGACCGGACTGCCGTCGCCGCTGAAGGTGTTCAGGTTGAGCCCGTCGGCGAACATGTCGCGGACGCGCACGCCGACGACGTACAGGCCGTTGGTGCCGCTGTTGGCCCAGATGCCGGTCTTCGAGTGTTCGATCCAGACGTTGTGGATGAGCGAGCCGGTCCCGAAGTTGCCTTCGATCGCGGAGTCCGTGGTGACCGAGCCGTCGGGATCGCGGTAGCGAACGTCCGCCGCCAAGGTGAAGTCGGCGAGTTGCACGTTGTTGCCGGTGGCAAAGAAACCACCACGGCCGGCGTTGCCACGGACCGTCGAGTACCACATGCCGGCGCCGCGGATCGTGACGTTGTCGACGTTCACCCGGGCGGTGAGGTCGAAGGTCCCGCTCGGAATCCACAGTGTCTTGCCCGCCGCCTTCGCCGCGGCAATCGCCGAGTTGAACGCTGACGTGTCGTCACCGCCGCCCGAGACTGCCCCGTACGACGTGAGGTCGACCGCGTTCGCGGGGATCGGGTACGCCGGGGCGACCATCTCGGTGTCGATCAGGTCGATCGTGATCGGAGTCGACGTGTCGTTCTGAAGCCTTAGGACGGTTCCAGCACCGTACGACGGGAGCGTCGTACGGGCTTCGTCGTAGAAGCGGTGGCCCCCGCCGAGTCCCGGGTCGTTCGGGAAGGGGTAGCTGCCATAGACCCAGCTGTACGCCGAGGTGAGTGACAGGTCCTTGACCTTCGAGCCGCCGGTGTAGATGGCGAGCGGCGCGGTGATGCCGGTACCGGCTGCGTTGTCGGGGATCGAGTAGCGGACGACGATCGAGTTGGTCGGCTTGGTCAGCGTGAAGTCGACGTACTTGCCGGCGTTGTCCAGACGGACGGCGCGACGGCCGGAGGACTCGGAGGCGACGGTCTTGTACGTACGGTCAGCAGCCAGTACGACGCCATTGGTGCTGGCGTTCTCTGCTTCGTACTCCGTGTACGAGACCGTGGCACCGCGGGTGGCGAGATTGGCCGAGCCCGTGACGGCGAGGTCGTCCAGCTCGACGTTGCCGCTGTCACCGGCGTCGTACTGGTAGCCGATCAGGTTCAGGCCGGCTCGGAGCGTCAGGGACTGTTGCGTGGTGGCCCAGCCGGTGGTTGCGGGCAGGGAGAGTTGGCCGGCCTTGATGCCGTTCGCGTAGGAGGTGAGGGTCTTGGCACTGCCCGTGGAGTTGTTGTAGCGAAGGGTTGTGCTGGCCGCGCCAGCTGCGGTGAGGTTGACGGTACGGATGGCGCGAGCACCGACGGCGGTGAAGCCGGTGACGTAGCCGGTACCGGCGTAGCCCGCTATCGAGGTCGCCGCGGTGGCGCCGCCGGAGAGGAACGCGTTCTCCAGGGCGGGACCGCCTGATGGTGGCGGTTCGGTGACGTCGGAGACGGTGACGTTGTCGACGTTCACGTTGCCGGAGTCGGTGGTGTCGAACTTGTAGGCGATGGAGTTGGAACCGGCCGTGAGGGTCACTGCCTCGGAGACGGTTCCCCAGGTGTCCCAGTTCGCCGTTGCGGGAAGGGTGATCTGGCGCAGTTTGGCGCCCGCGACGTACAGGGAGAGCGTCATGGGAGCGCCGGTCCCGTTGGCGTAGCGCAGGGCCAGGGACTTCGGGCCGGCGGTCGCGGTGATGGCATAGGTGATGGCGGCGTTGCCTTTGTTGGCGTCGGTGAGACCGCCGACGAAGCCGCTGCCGGTGTAGCCGGGGTGATCCGATTGGGCGACCGCTCCACCAGACAGGCTCGCCGATTCGGCTTCGTAGACACCGGTTGTGGGGGCAGGAGCCGAGTCGACGACGACGCGGTCCAGGTTGACGTTGCCGGAGTCGGCGCTGTCGAAGCGGTAGGAGATGCTGTTGCTACCAGCAACGAGCGTGACCGCCTCGACGGTGGTTCCCCAGGTGTCCCAGTTGGCAGTGGGAGGCAGGCTCAGCTGCCGAACCTTCGAGGCGCCCAGGTAGAGCGAGAGGGTTTTGGCTGAGCCGGTGCCGTTGGCGTAGCGGAGGGTGAGAGTGGAGGAGCCAGCGGCGGCCGAGACCGTCGTGGTGACGGCGGCGGTGCCCTTGTTGGTGTCGGTGAAACCACCAACGAAGCCGGAGCCGGTGTAGCCGGAGTGGTCGGTTTCGACGAGGGCACCACCGGCGCGCGTGCCGTTCTCCAGCTCATAGGTGACGGGGGCGGCGGAGGCCGGGGCGACCAACAGCGTGGCGATCGCCGTGAGGACTGCAAGGAGAGCGAGGCGGGATCTGGACATGGCGGGCCCTTCTACTGGGCGAGCGGGGCGGGAGAGATGGGCCGAGGTCAGCCCTTGACAGCGCCTTGGAGGGCACCTGACTTCAGGAAGAAGCGTTGGAACACTGCGAACAGGACCACGGGGATGACCGTGGAGATCGCCAGCGCGGCAAGGAAGACGTCCAGTTCGACGAACCGTTGCAGGGCGGGCAGCCGGACCGACAGCGGTTGCAGATCAGGATCCGGAAGGACGAGCATCGGCCAGAGGAAGTCTTTCCAGGCCGCGATGATCGCGAACACCGACACGACCCCGAGGATCGGCCGGGACATCGGCAGGACGACTGACCAGAACAGCCGGAACGGACCGGCACCATCGACCCGCGCCGCCTCGAAGACCTCGCGGGGCAGGTTGTCGAAGAACCGCTGCACCAGCAGGATGTTGAACGCGTTCGCTCCGGCCGGCAACCAGACCGCCCAGAACGAGTTGATCAGCGAGACTTTCAGCAACGGCGGGTCGACAATGGTGAGGTAGAGCGGCACCAGCAGCACGACCGACGGGACGAAGAGCGTCGCCAGCACGACGCCCGTGATCACCTTCCCGTACCGAGGCCGCAGTACCGACAAAGCGAAGCCAGCCGTCGTTGCCACCAGCAACTGCACCAGCCAGGAGCCGGCCGCGAGGGCGACAGTGTTCAGGAAGTATTTGTCCACCTCGACGCGAGTCCATGCCGTCGCGAGGTTGGCCCAATCCATGCCGTGCGGCCACAGCGCCAGGGGCGACCGCAGGGTGTCCTGCGTCGGCGTGATGGCCGCCTTCGCCAGCCACAGCATCGGTCCGAGACCGATGACGAACAACAGCGCCAGCAGTACGGCGTGCAACCCGCGGGTCGTCCGCCGGATGCCCGGGCGAATCCATTCACTCGGCGAGAGGATGCCCCGATTCATGCTTTGCTCCAACCACGCGTCAACCGGAAGTACACCGCGGAGAGCAGCCCGAGGACGACGGCCAGCATGATGCTCAACGCCGTCGCCATCCCGTACTGACCGCCCAGGCTGTTCGCGAACGCGTAGTCGTAGATCAGCAGCAGCAAGGTGGTCGTCGAGTTCGCGGGACCGCCGCCGGTGAAGAGAAACGGCTCCAGGAAGACCTGCGCCGTACCGACGATCTGCAGGATGAACGTGATCAGCAGGATCCCGCGCAGCTGCGGCAGCGTGACATGCCAGACCTTCCGCCAGATCGATGCACGATCGATCTCGGCGGCCTCGTACAGATCTGTCGACACGCCTGTGAGCGCTGCCAGGTAGATGATCACCGTTCCGCCCGCTGCCGCCCAAGTAGCCTCCAGAACCAGTGCCGGCATCACGATCGACGAGTCCTGCAGCCAGGCGACCGGCCCGATCCCCACCACTGCGAGGATCGTGTTGAACACGCCGGTCGGCCCGGCGTCGTAGAAGAACTTCCACAGCAGTACGGCGACCACCGGCGGAATGACGACCGGTAGATAGGCCAACGCGCTGTACAGGCCCTTGAACCGCCGTACCTCACTCATCAGCACCGCCGCCAGCAGCGGTACCGGATACCCGAAGAGCAGGGCGAGGAACGCGAAGTACAGGGTGTTCTTGATCGCCGTCCAGAGCAGCGGGTCAGCCAGGACGTCCCGGAAGTTCTGCAGCCCGACGAAGGTGGACGGCGTGACCAGGTTCGTCTCCTGGAAGCTCATCACGACCGCCCGCCCGATCGGGATCCAGGAGAAGATCCCGAAGACGAGCAGCAGTGGCAGCAGGAAGACGAGCGTGCTCAGCCCGCCGCCACGGATACGAGAGGCCATCGGTCAGTTCCGGTCCAGCAAGGCCTGCGCCTCGGCGTCGGCGTTCTTGAGCAGCTTGGCGATGTCCGCGTTCTTGTCGGTCAGCACCGACTGCACGACCGGGTCGAGCAGCTTGTAGACCTCCTGGGTCGACCGCACCGGCTCGGTCACCAACTGCTGGTCGAACATCTTATCCGTGTAGGGCTTGAACTGCTCGAGCGGCACGTTCACGTACTGCTTCACCCAGCCGAGAGACTCGTCGTACGTCGCTCGGTCGAACACCGGCAGTTGCGGAGCACCGACCGGCTGCTTCGAGGCCGCCGTGGTCTTCGCATCCAACGCGGCAGCGTTCTGGTCGGTGAGCTTGTTCAGATAGAAGAAGTCGATCCACTTCACCGCAGCTGCCTTCACAGCCTCGTTGGCTTTCGCACTGACGGTGGCCAACGTTCCACCACCCAGTACGCCGGCCTCCGGCTTGTCCGCGAGCGGAAGCACCGTCACGCCGTACTCGGCCGGCTTCAACGCGTTCTGCGTGACGAGCGAGCCGTAGTTGCCGCCGCCCGACACGTACATGCCGACCTGACCGGAGGCGAACGCCTGGTTGATGCCACCCCAGTCGTAGAGGAAGTTCGAGCCCATGCTGTTGTCGGTCCAGCGCAGATCCTTCAACCACTGCAGGACGGACGCGAGCTCCGGAGTGTCCAGCTCCGCGGTCGCCTTGTCACCATCAAGCTTCTCGGTGCGACCGCCGTACGCATAGTCCAGCGTGGTGAGGATCCAGCCACCGGTGTTGTCCGTGGTCAGCTGCGCGTACCCAGCCTTGCCGGTCTTGTCCGCGATCTGCTTGGCATCAGCCCGTACGTCGTCCCACGTCGTCGGCGGCTTGTCCGGATCGAGACCGGCCTGCTGGAACAACGCCCGGTTGTAGTGCAGAGCCTGCCCGTACGCCGCGATCGGGACGGCCCACATCTTGCCGTCCTCGGCCTTCCCGGCCTTGGCCACGTTCTCGTTGAACTTGCTTGCGTACGGCAACGTCGAGACCAGGCCGCTGATGTCGGCGATCTGCTTGCGCTCGATCAGCCCGCGACCATCGGTGAACGGAACCGTGAACACATCGGGCAGCGTGCCACCAGCAAGCTGCGCGGTGAAGGTCGTCGCGGTCCAGTTGTACTCCTGCGGCGCGATGTCGATCCCCGGATTCGCCTTCTCGAACTGGGCAACCCGCTCGTCGAAGGCCGCGATCGCGCCCTTGTCGAGACCGGGATCCCGGGCCACCTTGAGGGTCACCGGACCGTCGGCTTCGGGTTGTTTATTTGAGCCGGAACACGCGGTCAAACCCGCCGCCAGAGCCAGCACCACTGCAATGGTCTTCATGGTCATTCTCCTTGCAGCCGCACCCATGCGGCGGTGTCGGTGGGCAGATCGCCCGTCAGGGGAGCGCTGGCGAGCAGCACGGTGGAGCCGGTCGGTAGCCGCCGAGGGGCACCGAAGTTCACCAGGCAGAGCACGTCGCCGCGAGTGAAGGCGAGCAGGTCCTCGCAGTTCAGCGGATGCCAGGCGAAGGACTCATCGAGGTCCTTGCGCGCGGCAAGCATCGAGCGGTAGAGCGAGAGCATTGACTCCGGGTCGCCGGCTTGCGCCTCGACCGACCGGGA
The DNA here is from genome assembly GCF_044453945.1 of Kribbella sp. NPDC051587. Lineage (NCBI taxonomy): Bacteria > Bacillati > Actinomycetota > Actinomycetes > Propionibacteriales > Kribbellaceae > Kribbella > Kribbella sp. NPDC051587. The sequence goes on along the minus strand of NZ_JBITDE010000023.1, from coordinate 23,656 downwards.
TCCCCAGTCCGCCGGTTGCGGGAGCCACGGTCCGAAGCCGTGCGAGTTGAAGCCGAACGTCGAGCCAATGGTTGTCCAGGGCAACGGAACCCGGCAGCCGTCGCGTCCCGGGTCAGTTCCTTCGGACCGATAGAAGATCGGGTCCTGCAGAGCAGCAGTCGGAAGGTCCTCCACCTCAGGCAGGCCGAGCTCATCACCTTGATAGATGTAGAGCGAGCCAGGCAGTGCCCCGGTCAGCAGCGCTGCCGCTCGCGCCCGTCGGGTACCAAGCTCAAGATCAGTCGGTACGCCGAACCGCTTCGTGTCGAAGGCGAAGGACGTATCCGCTCGTCCATACCGGGTGACCGGGCGGGTGACGTCGTGATTCGACAACACCCACGTCGCCGGTGCATCAACAGGCGCGTGCGCGGCGAGCGTCGTACGGATGGAGTCCCGGAGTGCGGCGGCGTCCCACGGCCGGCCCATCAGGTCGAAGTTGAACGCGGTGTGCAGCTCGTCGGGACGCAGGTAGCGGGCGAACCGCTCGGGGTCCGCGAGCCAGATCTCGCCGACCAGCATCCGCGGCGGATCGTAGGAGTCGGCGACCGTCCGCCAGCCGGCGTAGATCTCGTGCAGGCCGTCGCGGTCGACGAACGGGTGGTCGGCCGTCGTACCGAGGTCGGGGAACGCAGGGTCCTTCACCGGCATGGTCGCGCTGTCGATCCGGACTCCGGCCACTCCGCGGTCGAACCAGAACCGCAGTACGTCCTCGTGCTCGCGCCGTACGTCGGGGTGGTTCCAGTTGAGGTCGGGCTGCTCAGGTGTGAACAGGTGCAGGTACCACTCGCCCGGCGTACCGTCCGGGTTCTTGGTGCGGGTCCAGGTCTCACCGGAGAAGCTGGAGATCCAGTTCGTCGGCAACTCCTCGCCACCGCGGAACCAGAACCGCTCGCGCTCCGGCGAACCCGGGCCGGCCGCGAGGGCAGCCTTGAACCACTCGTGCTCGCTGGAGACGTGGTTCGGGACGATGTCGACGATCGTGCGAATGCCCAGGGCGGTGGCCTCCGCGATCAACTGCTCGGCCTCCTCGACCGTCCCGAAGGCCGGGTCGATGGTGCGGTAGTCGGCCACGTCGTACCCGCCGTCGGCCAGCGGGGACAGGTACCACGGCGTGAACCAGAGGGCGTCGACGCCGAGCTCCCGCAGGTAGTTCAGGCGCGACCGGACCCCGGCCAGATCGCCGGTCCCGTCGCCGTTCCCGTCCGCGAAACTGCGCGGATAGACCTGGTAGATCACCGCGTCCCGCCACCACTGATCCATCCCGCAATCCCCTGCTCTCGTGATAGGTTTAGCGCTCCACCTTCACCGGAAGGTAATCTCCGGGAAACGGAACTGTCAACAGGTCAGGGGAGGCTTGCGTGCGGGTCACGCTGAAGGACATCGCGGACGAGGCCGGCGTGAGCATCATGACGGTCTCGAACGTCGTGAACGGCAACCGGGCCCGCGTCTCGGCCGAGACGATCGAGCGGATCCAGCGCATCGTCGCGGCCCGCGGGTACGTGCCGAGCGCGTCGGCGCGCAGCCTGGCCGCGAAGTCGTCGCGGATGATCGGGCTCCTGGTCCCGGCCGCCGACGAGGACAGCCTGATGATCAGCCCGCACAACGTGGCGATCCTCGGCCAGATCGAGCGGCAGTTGCGTAAGAGCGGCTACCACCTGCTGCTGCGCGGGATCGCGCAACCGAGTGAGGTCGGCGAGGCACTGAAGTCGTGGAGCCTCGACGGCGCCGTACTGCTCGGCTTCCTCGACGAGGACGTCGACCGGCTGACACCAGGTGCCGTCGGCAACGTCTCGCTCCTCGCTGTCGACAGCTACTCGGACAACCCGCTCACCACCGGCGTCCGCTCCGACGACTACACCGGCGCGCTCCTGGCCGCCCGCCACCTGATCGGCCTCGGCCACCGCGAGATCGTCTTCGCCGGTCCGCCCTTCAGCGGCGCGGGCGTCGTCCATCAGCGGTACGACGGCTTCCGCGCCGCGTTCACCGAGGCCGGCCTGACCTGGACCGAGCGCGTGGTCACCGTCGAGACCACAACGCACAGCACCGGCCGCGACCTCGGCCGCCGCATCCCCACCGAGCACCCCGACGCCACCGCGGTCTTCGCCACCGCCGACATCCTCGCCATCGGCATCATGGAGGGCCTGGCCGACACCGGCCACCCGGTCCCCGACCAGCTGTCAGTCGTCGGCTTCGACAACCTCGACCTGAGCGAGTACGTCACGCCCAAACTCACCACCGTCGCCCAGGACATCCCCCAAAAGGCCGCCCTCGCGGTCGAACGCCTCCTGGCCGCCATCGAGCAACAGCAACACCCCGACGCCCCCATCACCCTCGACGTCCAACTCATCCAACGAGCCTCCACCGGCCCGGTGCGAAGCTAGCTCACCTGGTGACGCGGTCGATGCGGAGGCCGTGGCGGTCGAAGAGGTAGACCCGGTCCATGTCGACGGCGAAGCTCACCTGGTCGCCCGGGACGTGCGGCGTACTGGAGTGCAGTTCGACGACGAGGTCGGCGCGACGGTGGGTCGGGGCGGAGGTCTCGGCCATTGCCTGCTGGGCGAAGGTGCGGCGGTGCAGGAGGCCGGAACGCTTCGTGGCCCGGCCGGCGCGGCGCCAGAACGACCGCCGGGAATGGTTGCTGAGTCGTTCGGGTTTGTGGCGGCCGATCAGGTCGGGGTTGACCATGTCGATCCCGGCCTCGACATAGGCGATCCACTGGTGGCCGTGGTACTCGAGCGTGCGCAGCCTGCCTGAGAGCCGGTTCGCCGATTCACCGTCGAGGGTGAGCGCGTCGCTGCGGACGCCGATGATGATCTCCTCACCACCGCGGCGGAGCAGCAACGTCGTACGGCGATCGTCCGGGTCGAGGTGGAGCGCCTGGCCGCCGCCCAGCACGAGGCTGACGCGGCCGCCCTCGGCACGGACTGAGCTGGACAGCAGGTTGATCCTCGGTACGCCGAGGAATCCCGCCACGAAGGCGGTCGCGGGGTCATCGAAGACCTCGGCCGGCGTGCCGACATCCTCGAGCCGGCCATCGCGCATGACCGCGATCCGGTCGGCGAGGGTCAGCGCCTCGACCTGATCGTGCGTGACGTAGACGGTGGTGATGCCCAGGTCGCGAGTCATCGCGCCGATCTCCTGGCGGAGCTCGGTCCGCATCGCGGCGTCCAGGTTCGACAGCGGCTCGTCCATCAGGAAGGCCGAGGGCTGCCGCACGATCGCGCGCCCGATCGCGACGCGCTGCCGCTGACCGCCGGACAGCGTCTGCGGCAAGCGGTTCAACGTCTGCTGGATGCCCAGGACGCCGGCCAACTGATGCGCCTTCTCGTTGGCTTCCTCGGGGGTCTCACCGGCCATCTGCAGCGGGAAGGTGATGTTCCCGCGGACCGTCTTGTTCGGGTAGAGGGCACCGTTCTGGAAGACCATCGCGATGCCGCGATCTCCCGGCGCCATCCAGTTCGCGTGCTCGTCGCCGAAGTACAGGTCGCCGGCGGTGATCTGCTCCAGCCCGGCCATCATCCGCAGGACCGTCGACTTCCCGCACCCGGACGGCCCGAGCAGGACCATGAACTCCCCGTCGGCCACGCTCAGCGAAAGCTTGCTCACGGCAAGGTGTTCCCCGTCGTACGACTTCGTGATCGAGTCGAGGCGGATCGAACTCATCAACGAACTCCAGAGGGGGCGTCAGCTTAACGGGGGCCTAACGTATAGCTGAGCCTCCACCCACTGTCCAGAGCAAAGCAAGCGATTCGCCGGGACCACTCCGCTACGCAACGGAGTCGAAACAGTCCGTACTGGTCAGCTGCGGCGGTAGAGCCGGAAGGCGCTGCGGAACGAGTCGAGCACATAGCTCGGCAGCCGCAGGCCCTGTCGCTGCGCGAAGAGCAGCTCGAGCTCGACCTGGCCGACCTGCTGCGCATACTTCCGGATGCCTTCGTCACCCTCGGCGGTGATGCCCAGGGCCTCCATCACGCCGCCGAACTCGGCCCGCTGGCGCTTGTTGTACGCACCGACGACCTCGAACGACTGTTTGCGCAACAGCCGGGTCAGCCACTTCTGCCAGGGGGCCATCTCTTCCCACAGGCCGCGGGCGGCGATCTTGTAGTACGCGAAGTGACCGGGCTCCTGGCGGCGGATCGGCGCGATGATCGTCGACGCGACCGCCCGCTCGTCGAGGTCCAGCAGACCCTTGTGGAGCAGGTTGTAGGCCAGGATCGCGGACTTCTCGGTGGCGACACCGGTCAGGTAGTAGAGCATCCGGCTGATGTCCTGGATCACCGGCAGGTGCGCGAGCGCCCCCAGGAACCGCAGCTGGAACGAGATCTTGTCGACGTTCGGCGCCGAGACCGGCAGGCCGGCCAAGGTCTGCAACCGGTCCAGCAGCAGGCCGTGGTGGATCTCCTGCGGCGACCACACGTCGGCGTAGAAGAGCTTGTCGACCGGCGGCGGGTCCGGGAGCAGCAGGTTCAGCTCGAGCACATTGCGCTCGACCTCGAGCTCGACCCGGGTCATGTAGGCCAGCACGCCACCGAACCTGCTGGCCAACAGGTCTGGTCGTTTCATGCTGAAGTCCGCGCTGTCCAACGGGATCGGCGGGTGCTCGTCACCCAGCCGGTTGACATGCTCGAACAGCCGCGCCTCGACGGTCTCCGCGTGCCGCGGGCGCCGGTACCGGACCCGCGAGGTCTCCGCGGCGGTCATCGCGTGTCCACAGCGCCGGCAGGCTCTTGCCAGCCCCAACGTCCGTTGTCGTTCCGGCTATTCACCACGACGGATCCCCACCCCTTCGGGCCACAGCCACTGCTCGGTCAACGACGTCCCTGTCCAGGCTAACCGCGCCCGGCCCGGGATCGACTGCCCTCACGAACAAACCTCGTGTGGCCTTGACCTCACAAGGCGGCGCCGGAGTCCGGGAAGTGCAGCCAGCTTCAGCGTACCGGCAACGGCGGACAGAATGCCGTGCTGCGCAGCACGGAACGCGTCGCCAACGGTCAGATCGATCCACGAACACCCTTCGGCGCCAACCCGGTCCCGGATGGCCGTGCCGCGAATGTCACGCCGAGTAACCGGCCTGGTGGTTCACAAGTTGCCTGCGGCAACGCAGGCGGCGCGGATTCCGGCCGCGGGATCCGTTGCGTGGTACACCCGTTCGCTGGGCTCGATGTGGTCGAGGAACTTCTGGTAGAGCACTGCACCGTAGAGCGCCTGGACGACTGCCATTGGCGCCAACGCCCGCAATGGATCGCTGGCCGGGAGGTGGTGCTTCCAGGCGGCTGCCCAGACGGTCGCAGCATGCTCGCGCTTCTCCGTCGGCAACCAGTCGTAGAGGCGGCGCACATCGGCTGCGGGGTGACCGACGAAGGCGTCAGCCCAGTCGACGATCATCCGAGTGGTCCCATCCGAGCGCCAGTTCCCAGGGTGGAAATCGCCGTGCACCAAGGTGATCGGCAGCCCGGACTCGTCCAGCTCGGCGACGATGCCGGGGAGTTGGTCGACGAGCTCACGAGCCTGTGCGTGCTCGGTGGCGTTCAATTGCACACCGGCCTCGCCCGCGAGTAAGCGCGTCAGGTGGCCGGCCAATTCGTTCGGTAGCAATCGCGGCGTACCGAGGTCTGCTGTTGGTAGAGCAGCCTGTACGGCGACCCAGCGGGTGAGCACGTTGTCGACCGTCTCCGCGTCGGGCTCCCAACAGTCGGACCCCGGAGCGTGCGCCAGGAGCGACCACCGCCGTTCCAGGTCCACCCCAAGAACGGCCGGCCCGAGCTGAGCGTCGTACTGCTGGACCTGTCGAATGACATCCGCGTCAACGCTGCAGAACGTACTCGTAGCCTTCGCCCACGCTCCGTCGAACCGGATCAGGCAAGACAGGTTCCACGTCTTCACCTGCACCCAGTCCGAAGTCCCGAGGATCTCGGAGGCCCACTCGATCATCCGCCGCGGCCCGTCCACCTCCGCCCACGAAGCCCGCCGCGGCTCCGGCCGCGTCAGCCCCTCCGACCACTCGTTCGGCGTGGCATCCAGTACGCCGGGAGCCGGCTCGCGATCCGCCTGCACGTGGTACACCGACAGCCCACCCCTGCCGTTCTGCCGCTCGCCCGTGTGCACCAACCGCAGGACGACGGTCCGGACCCCCAGCAACGCATCCAGTTGCGCAGTCGCATCCTCGATCTCCGGCCACCACACCCGGTCTGCCTCAAAGGGCAGCGACGTACCGACGTACCGATCCCCCACGGTCACCACCGCGACCACAGTCTTCGTCTCCACACTCACATTCTCGCTACGGCGACACTGAGCGCGAAGGGGTTTGTTCGGCGCACCCCTTGCGTAGTTCGGACCTGAAGCCGCATTCTGGCTGGGCTCACGGGGGTGGGGATTAAGTGTGCACTGGGGGCTTTTGTTATGCGTTTTTCCGCCGATGCGCTGCGGCGGGTGCTGGCTGTGATCTGTGTGTCACTGCTGGTGCCGTTGGTGGCGACAGGGTCGGCGCGTGCCGTGGCCGCGCCGAGTGGGTTCAGCGAGCAGACCGTGTTCAGCGGACTGAGCAACCCGACGAACGTCGCGTTCTCGCCGGACGGCCGGGTGTTCGTGGCCGAGAAGAGCGGGCTGATCAAGGTCTTCGACTCGCTCGACGACCCGACACCGAGCGTGTACGCCGATCTGCGGACCGAGGTCTACAACTTCTGGGACCGCGGCCTGCTCGGGCTCGCCCTGCACCCGGACTTCCCGGCGGACCCACGGATCTACGTGCTGTACACGCATGACGCGCTGATCGGCGGCCAAGCCCCCAAGTGGGGTACGGCGGATGCGACCGACGACCCGTGTCCGTCGCCGCCCGGGCCGACCAGCGATGGTTGCCAGGCAAGTGCGCGGCTAGCGGTGCTCACGCAGACCGGATCGACGGTCTCCGAGCAGGTGCTGGTCGAGGACTGGTGCCAGGTCTTCCCCAGCCACTCGATCGGCACGATCGAGTTCGGTCCCGACGGCATGCTGTACGCCGGTGGTGGTGACGGCGCCAGCTTCGTCTACGCCGACTACGGCCAGGACGGCGACGCGACGGCCGACCCGACCCCGGACAACCCTTGTGGCGACGGGCCTGCGCCGGTCGGTACCACCCTCACCCCTCCTACGGCTGAAGGCGGTTCGCTCCGGGCGCAGGATCTCCGCACCAGCGGTGACCCGGTCACGCTCGACGGCTCGATCATCCGGATCAACCCGGACAACGGCCAGGCCGCGCCCGGCAACCCGTTGCTGTCCAGCCCCGACCTGAACGCCCGCCGGATCGTCGCCGAGGGTTTGCGCAACCCGATGCGGTTCACGTTCCGGCCCGGCACCAACGAACTGTGGGCCGGCGATGTCGGCTACCAGGTCTGGGAGGAGATCAACCGGATCACCGTCCCGACGGCCGGCGTCACGAACTTCGGCTGGCCTTGCTACGAGGGCGCGGGACGGCTGAAGTCCTTCGACGCCGCCAATCTCAACATCTGCGAGAACCTGTACGCCGCCGGCCCAGCCGCGGTCGCCGCGCCGTACTACGCCTACAACCACTCGGCGCACGTCGTACCGGATGAGACCTGCACGGTTGGCAGTTCGTCGCTCTCGGGTCTGACGTTCTATGCCGGAGGCAACTATCCCGCCGAGTACGACGGGGCGCTGTTCTTCGGTGACTACAGCCGTCGGTGTGTCTGGGCGATGCTGAAGGGCAGTAACGGTCTGCCGGACCCGGCGCATATCGTGCAGTTCGCGTCGGGCTACGGATCGACTCGACTGGTCACCGGCCCGGGTGGCGACCTGTTCGCGGTCGACTACGACAACGGCGCCATCAAGCGGTACGTCTACAGCGCCACGAACAACCCGCCGACCGCGGTGATCCAGTCCGATCGCACCAGTGGGAACGCGCCGCTGCAGGTCAGCTTCGACGGCACTGCCTCCAGCGACGCCGACAACGATCCGCTGGCCTATGCGTGGGACCTCGACGGGGACGGCCAGTACGACGACTCGACCGCCGCCAAGCCGCAGTACACCTATCCGAGCAACGGTCCCGTGACTGTTCGACTGAAGGTGAGTGACGGCCAGGGCGGTACGACGACCACGTCGACCCAGATCAACGTCGGCAACACAGCACCGACCGCCTCCATCACGTCACCCGGCCCGGCGGTCACATGGAAGGTCGGTGACACGATCTCGTTCTCCGGCTCGGCGTCCGATGCGGAGCAGGGTTCACTGCCGGGTTCCGCACTGACCTGGTCGCTGATCATGCATCACTGTCCAAGTGATTGCCATGAGCACCAAATCACCTCGACGACCGGACTGAGCGGTTCCTTCGCGGCACCGGATCACGAATACCCGTCGTACCTGGAGCTGCGGCTGACCGCGAAGGACGCCGGTGGTTTGACCGATGTGAAGAGTGTCCGGCTGGACCCGAAGACGACCAAGCTCAACTTCGCGACCCAGCCGACCGGACTACAGGTCACGTATCTGGACAAGAACCTGAAGGCCCCGGCGACCGCGACCACGATCACCGGGTCGAGCGGTTCGGTGTCGGCGGATCCGGTGCAGTTGGTGGGGCCGGTTCTGTACAAATTCGCTTCCTGGTCTGATGGCGGTGCCCGGAACCACAACTTCCTCGCGCCGGATGCGGAGTCGACGTACACGGCGACGTACGTGCCGAAACGGAACCTGGCGTTGAACCACCCGGTGACGACGTCGAGTGTCTACAGCAACCGGCCCGGGTCGCTTGCCGTGGATGGCAACGCGGCGACCTTCTGGTCGAGCGCGCGCAGCGATCCGCAGTGGTTGCGGGTCGACCTCGGCCGGGTGCAGGTGGTCAACCGGGTGCTCCTGAACTGGCTGTCGACGTCGTATGCGAAGGCGTACACGATCCAGGTGCTCGAGAGCGGCCGGACCTGGAAGACCGTCTACTCGACCAAGACCGGCGACGGCTTCATCGACAGCCTCGGCTTCACCTCGGTCAAAGCCCGGTTCGTACAGATCAACATCACCGCGCGCGGCGTGGCCGGCAGCTACAACGGCCTGTGGGAGATGGGCGTCTACACCGACGAGGGCGACGTGACCGGCATCGCCGGCAAGTGCACCGACGTACCGCAATCACAGACCGCCGACGGAACCCAGGTCCAACTGTGGTCCTGCAACGGTACGACGGCCCAACGGTGGCTCATCCTCGACAACGGAACCATGCGGTCCTCCCTCGGCAAATGCCTCGACGCCCGCAGTACGGCGCCCCTGAGCCCGGCCGTCCTGTGGACCTGCGACAGCAGCCCCGGGCAGAAGTGGACACCCCGAGCCGACGGCACCCTCCTCAACGTCCGCTCCGGCCTCTGCCTAGAACCAGCCGACGGCAAAAACACCGACGGCACCAAACTAGTTATCAACCCCTGCACAGCCGCCGCCACCCAAAAGTTCCTCATGCCTTAGGTGGGGACGCCCTCAGCCGCCGCTCACCTGCGGCCGAGGGCGTCCCCGCTGGGTGGTTTGCGCGGGTGGTGGGGTGGGGCCGGGGAGCGGAACCGACCTGTATCGACAGGCAAGACTCCCCAGCCTCCCGCGACCGTCACTATCCGGAGACGGGCACCACGGCCTCAGCCAGAGCCCGTCAGGCCCAGGCAAGGTGCACGCGATCGCCGACCGCACCATCCGGCTCAGCCACAGGCGGCCGCGACCTGAAGGCTTCAGTCGACCGCCGCAGGCGGGCGAGTCACCCGTACACGCACCTTTGCGGGGCCCTACTGCCACATAGCGGCAGTAATCATCCGCAAACCCGGCACAACCGCGGCCGGCGCCGTTAACGTCCGAAGACACGCCGACGACGTCTGCGGGTCCTTCGGACGTTGGCGCAGTTATCGGGTGAGCCCCGAGACCGCGCTGGATGGGGATGCGCGCGCGAATCGGTTGGTGAGGGCTGACGGATTTCGTCCAGGTTCATCACTAGGCCAACCGGTGTTCACCGGTTGCGGCGAGGGTCTGGCCATGTTGAGTCGGATCGCGTGGGTGGGGACTGCGGCGTTGACCGCGGCGGCGTTGGTGGCAAGCGGGGCGCAGGCGCATGAGCGCCCGCCGGTACAGGCCAAGGTGGTGGGGACAGCGACGTTGCCGGACATCAGCCTCGGGGCGTTCTCCAACTCGTTGATCCGGCACTCGGTCGGCAACGACCGCAAGGTCGACCTCGGCGGGATCGGCAGCGACATCTTCCCGGCCGGCCGTCCTGGTGAGTTCTGGACGATCACCGACCGCGGCCCGAACGGCCAGATCAAGATCGACGGCACCAACCGTCGCACGTTCCCGGTGCCCGGGTTCGACCCGGCGATCGTGAAGGTGAGGGTCGACGGCAGCAAGCTTCGGGTGCTGTCGGCGATCCCGATCACCACGCGCCACGGCGACCCGGTCACCGGGCTCTCCAACCAGGAGAGCCGCGACGAACTGCCTTACACGTACGACGCCTCGACCCGGCTGACCGTCAACCCGAACGGGCTGGACACCGAGGGCATCGTCCGCGCGAACGACGGCACCTTCTGGCTGGTCGACGAGTACGGCCCGTCGCTGGTGCACGTCTCTTCTCGCGGCCGAGTGCTCGCGCGGTACGTGCCGAAGGGCCTGAACCTGACCGGAGCCGACTACCCGGTGATCGAGGCGCTGCCCTCGATCTTCCTGACCCGCAAGATCAACCGCGGCTTCGAGGGTCTGGCCCAGCTGCCCGGTGGCGACTTGGTGATGGCGCTGCAGAGCCCGTTGCTCAACCCGAGCAAGAAGATCGGCGAGGCGTCCCTCACCACGCGGCTGGTTCGCTTCTCCCCGCACCGCGGCAAGGTCACCGCGGAGTACGTCTACCGCTTCGACCCGGTCGGCGTCGTCGACCCCGGCGAGGACAGCACGACCGAGCTGAAGATCTCCTCGGTGATCGCGGTCGGCCACGAGACCCTGCTCGTCCAGGAGCGCACCGACAACGCGGCTCGCCTGCAGCGCGTCGTACTGCGTGATCGCGACAACGTGCTCGGGACCAAGTGGGACGACACCGCGACCGCGCCTTCGCTGGAAGCACTCACCGACCCGGCAGCGTCCGGCGTACCGGTGTTGTCGAAGAAGCTCTTCCTGGACCTGAACACGGTCGCTGGTGCTCCGAAGAAGATCGAGGGCGTCGCGCTCACGTCGAAGCACACACTCGTGGTCATCAACGACAACGACTTCGGGATGACCGACGGCCCGGCCGCCTTCGACGCCGCCGGCAACCTCGTCGACAGCAACATCGAGACCAAGCTGGTAACGATCCGCCTGCCGTGACCTGAGTCACAGTTGAAGGTTGTCACACGGATCGCTTGGCCGGCGTCACGTGAGCATGACCTTTGATGAGCTACGGCGTGAGTTCGGTGGGGAGATCGTTGAGGCAGGTTCGGCCGAGTACGACGCAGTCAGCCGGACTGTGTTCGGGACCGGCCGACCGGCCGGCGTGGTGCGGCCGCGGAGCGTGGCGGACGTCCAGGCGGTAGTGCAGTTCGCGGTGGACACGGGGCTGGCGTTGGCGGTGCGCGGCGGCGGGCATGCGTTCGCGCGATTCGGTACGAACGACGATGGCGTCGTACTGGATCTCAGCGGGCTGGACGATGTGCTGGTGCTCGACGAACGGCTGGTGCGGATCGGTGGTGGCGCGACCTGGGGGCAGGTGGCGGATGCGCTGGCGCCATATGGGCTGGCGATCTCGTCGGGTGACACACGGAGTGTGGGCGTCGGCGGGTTGACGCTGAGTGGCGGGATCGGGTGGAAGGTCCGGAAGTACGGGCTCGCGCTCGATCAGTTGGTCGCCGCTGAAGTGGTGACGGCCGATGGGGATGTCGTCCGGGCGTCGGCCGATGAGCATCCGGAGCTGTTCTGGGGGTTGCGCGGTGGTGGGGGCAACTTCGGCGTGGTGACGGCGTTCGAGTTCATGGCGCATCCGACGACCGAGGTTCTGCACGGGAAGATCGCGTTCCCGGCGACTGAGGCGGCGAGCGTGCTGCAGGGCTGGGCCGACTACGCCCGTACGGCGCCGGACGAGCTCACGTCGATCGCGACCTTCGCCAACCCGTTCCTGGGTGGGCCGGACGCTCCGATCGAGATTCACCTCACCTGGGACGGTGACGACGCGTCAGCGCTCGACCCGATTCGCGCGCTCGGCACGGTGATCGCGGATGACGTCGCGCTGACGCCGTACGCGGAGACCTTGGTGGTTGGTCAGGCACCGCCGCCGGGCATCGAGTTCGTGGCCCGAAGTGCCTTTGTGGACAAGGAGTCCGTCTCGGAGGTACTCCGGATCCTGGCCGAGACCGGGGCGACTGCGGGTTCACCGATCATCGCCGTACGGAGTGTGGGTGGTGCGGTCGCGCGCGTCGCTGCCGACGCCACGGCGTACCCGTATCGGCAGGCTGAGTTGATGTTCGTGACCACGAACATCGGACCGGCCCCGGCGATCGCGGCCGCGCGGCCGGCGCTGGACGCGCTCTGGGAACGGCTAGCGCCGCACAGCACCGGTGCCTACGCGAACTTCTTGTCCACGACCGAGGTCGATGCGGTCTACCCGGCGCAGACGTACGAGAAGCTCGCCGCACTGAAGCGTCAGTACGACCCGGGCAATCTGTTCCGCGGCAACCACAACATCGACCCGGACTACGATCGGCCAGGTGACACTGGAAGATGAGATCCGGGCCGCCGGAGCGGCGGCCGATGAGGCTTTGCTGGGGAACGACGCCGAGCTGATCAGCACCTTCTTCACCGACGACTGGGTGTACGTCGGCCCGTCCGGGATCACCGCGAAGACGGAGCTGATCGGCTGGATCGCGTCCGGGCGGTTGGCCCACCACACGATGGAGACGGTCGGGCCGGAGCGCATCGCGCCGGTCGGTGACTCGGTCGTGGTGACGGCCCGGCGGACCAGCTCGGGGACGTGGGACGGGACGCCGTACCGGGCGGACGAGTGGATCAGCGAGATCTTGGTGCGGGACGACTTCGGTCTGTGGCGAAAGGCGTTCGGGCAGAAGTCGGCCGTGAACCTGGGCGGCTGAATACTGCTCGACGTGCGTAAACTCTCCTTGATCACCACTGCCCTGGCCGGAGCTCTGCTCCTGATCGTGCCCACGACTGCACAGGCGGCGACGACGGTGAAGACCTTCACGTTCAACATCCATCATGGCGCCGGTACCGACGGGAAGCTCGATCTCGAGCGGACCGCGAAGACCATCGAGGCGTCCGGCGCCGGGATCGTCGGGCTGCAGGAGGTGGACAAGAACTTCGATGCCCGAAGCAACTGGGTGGACCAGGCGGCGTGGCTGGCCACGCGGTTGGGGATGAACTACGTGTTCGCGGCCAACCTGGACTGGGATCCGCCGGAGGCGGGTAAGCCGCGGCGCCAGTACGGTACGGCGGTGCTGTCGAAGTACCCGATCACCGACTCCCGGAACACGCTGCTGCCGAAGGTCGGTGACGAGGAGCAGCGCGGTCTGCTGGAGACGGTGATCAACGTCGACGGGACGCCGGTTCGCTTTGCTGACACGCATCTGAACAACGCGACCGCCGCCGAGCGTCAGCAGCAGGCGACCGCGATCGTCAACCTGCTCGGCAGCGCCACCGAGCCGACCGTGCTCGTCGGCGACCTGAACGCCGTACCGAGTGCTGCGGAGATCAAGACGCTGACCGCGCGTTGGAAGGACACCTGGACCGAGGTCGGTGTCGGGCTGGGTTACACCAGCGCGGTGCCGTTCCCCACGCGTCGGATCGACTACGTGCTGCACAGCACCGCACTGAAGGCGACCGCCGCTTCGGTTCCGTCGTCGCTCGCCTCCGACCACCTTCCGGTCAGCGCCACCTTCACGCTGGGCTGAGCTACTCCAGCCAGGTGGTTTCGAAGGTCGGGTTGGCGTGGATGTGCAACGCCTCGTAACCGCCAGGCCCCGTGCGGAACTTGTGCGGGGTCTCGGCCGGTACGACGAGGATCTGGCCGGCGTGGGCGACCACCTGCTCGTCGGCGACCGTGAAGGTGGCCGATCCGCGCCGGATGATGAAAGTTTCGGCGTACGGATGCAGATGCAGGCGGGGGCCGACGCCTTCCTTGCTGGTGGACTCCAGAATCAGTGACACACCGGCACCACCAGGTAGCTCGGTGTAGTTTTCTTCCCAGCCCTCACCGTCGTCCCGGCCGTCGGCGCGGTCGATGACGAAGGCTCCGGTGCTCGCGATCTCGGTCATGGAACCCCTCCCTCGGTTGTCTGGCCACCGTAGCTTCGCGGGAGGTTCTTTCAGCGCGCTTTCACCAGCAGGGCTTTTCAAAAACCGGGCCTTGGGTACCTGAGTTTTGACGGGTTGAGCAGACAGCCCACGGTGAGGCCCTCGGGGAGGATCGTCCCCGAGGGCCCGCCGACCAAAGGTCAGTCGACCGGTACGGCGCTCTCCGCGTGCCGGCGAGCGAGATCGTGGTACACGGCCGCGTTGTGGTCGACGAAGAGCTTGGCCGTCCCCTCCAGCGGGACGATCTTCTTCGCCGGACTCCCCATCGCCACCGATTCCGGCGGGATCACCGCACCCGGAGTGACGGTCGCCCCGGCCGCGATCAACGTGCGGGCGCCGACGACGGCGCCGTCCAGCACGATCGCGCCGTTCCCGACGAGGGCCTGCTCGCCGATCGTGCAGTCATGCACGAGGCACAGGTGCCCAACCGTCGCGTTCACCCCGACCTCGCACCCGGTGTGCCCGGCGTGAATCACGGTGTTGTCCTGGATGTTGGCCCCGGCCCGGATCGTGATCGTGGCCAGATCGGCCCGGATCACCACGCCGTACCAGATCGAAGCCCCGGCCTCGACGACCACATCACCCACCAGCGTCGCGGTCGGCGCGACCCACGCCTCCGGGTGCACGGTCGGACTCTTACCTTCGAACTCGAACATCGGCATGCCGAGCATGCTAAGCGTGCCAGCGGTAGCGGCGTTCCGGGCGGCCCGTCGAGCCGTACCGGAGGGCGACGACCGCCTGGTTCCGCGTGCAGAAGAACTCGAGGTAGCGGCGGGCGCTGACCCGGGACAACCCGACCTGCTCGGCACACTCGGCCGCGGACAGGCTGTCGGCAGCCTTCAGCGCGGTGGAGACCAGCTCGGCAGTCTCCTGGCTGAGTCCCTTCGGCAGCCGGTTCCCGGCCGGTCTGGTCGGCGTCAGCACGCGATCGACGTCCGCCTGGCTGGTCACCTGATCAGGCACGCTGGCCCGCTGCCGCGCGTACTGCTGCAGCCGCGAGCGCAGATCCTCGAAACCGAAGGGTTTCAGCAGGTAGTTCACCACCCCCTGCCGAACAGCACCCCGTACGGCGTCCGCCTCGCGCGCCGCGGTGATCACCAGGATGTCGCAGTCCGGCTGCGCGGATCGCAGCTGGGCGATCAGGTCGATGCCGAAGGTGTCCGGCAGGTAGAGGTCGAGCAGCACGAGATCCGGGCGGAGTTCGCGGATCGCGGTCAACGCCTGCTCGCCGGAGTTCGCCGTACCGAGGACCTCGAATCCGTCGACCCGCTCCACGAAGCCGCGGTGGATCCGGGCCACCATGAAGTCGTCGTCGACCACCAGCACCGTGATCATCGGGCTCCCTCCGGCAACGGCTGCACGGACATCCGGGCCACGAACGCGGCGCCGCCGTCATCCAGGTTCGTGACCGCGACCTCGCCGCCGCGGCGCCGGCAGATCAGCCGGATCATCGCGAGCCCGATCCCGCGCTCGCCTTCGGCCGCGGCCTTGGTGGTGAAACCGTGCGCGAACACCTCCTGGGCCAGTTCCGGCGCGATCCCGGGTCCGGAGTCGCGGACCTCGATCTCGATACTGGCCGCGTCCTGCCGCAGCTCGACCTCGACCCAGGCCGGCGACAGCGGCGTACCGGACTGGGCGGCGGCATCGACCGCGTTGTCGACGAGGTTGCCGACCACGGTCGCGATGTCGGCGGACAGCTCCGGTGCGAGTCGTTGCACCGTGGTGCGTTCGGAGACGCGGAGCTCGACACGGCGTTCGGCGGCGACCGAAGACTTCGCCATCAGCAGCGCGGCGACCGCGGTGTCGTGGACCCGGCGGGTGAGCGTCAGGTCGAGCGACTCCCGGTACCGGTTGAGCGCGCCGACGTACGCGACGACCTCGTCGTACTCGCCGATCTGGATCAGCCCGGAGATCGTGTGCAGCTGGTTGGCGAACTCGTGGGTCTGGGCGCGGAGCAGTTCGGCCGAGCTGCGGAAGGAACCGAGTTCACGCTCCAGCTGGGCCAGTTCGGTCCGGTCGCGCAGGGTGGTGACCGAGCCGAGCGAGCGGCCGTCCTTGGCGACGTCCATCCGGTTCATCACCAGCACCCGGCCGCGCCGGACGACGACGGCGTCCCGGGCGGCCACACTGTCCTGCTCACCGGCCAGCACCTCGTGCAGCCGACCCTCGATGCCCAGCTCACGCAGGCTGCGGCCGACTGCATCGGCCGGGAGGTCGAGGAGCCGCCGACCGACATCGTTCACCAGCGTCACCCGCAAATGGGGGTCGAGGGCAACGACTCCCTCGGCGAGGCCGTAGAGCATCGCCTCGCGGTGTTCGGCCAGGCCGACGATCTCGCGCGGCTCGAGGCCGAGCGTCTGGCGCTTGATCCGGCGGGCGAGCAACCACGAGCCGAGCAACCCCAGCAGACAGGCGATCCCGAGATAGATCGCCAGGTACGACGATGCCCCGCGCAACCGTTCCAGGACCGACGGCACCCGTTCGCCGACCATCACCGTGCCGATCCGCTCGCCGAGTGAACCGTCCGGCAGGTTGTTCGCGTCCACTCCCTGACTGAGCACCGGGACCTGGGAGACCAGCTCCTGCTCATCGTCGACGCGCAGCTCACCGGACCAGCCGCGACCATCCGCGACCCCCGGATCACCCAACGTCATCGCGCCGTCGATAGTGGTCAGATTGGTGGCCGCGATGATCCGGCCATCCGCCGCCGCGACGGTGATCGAGGTGACGCCGGACTGCGTCAGCGTGGTCGTCAGCAGCGGGGCGAGCACCTCGGCCGGTACCGGGTGCCGGATTCCGAACCGCAGCGTCTGGTTGCCGGCTAGCTGTTCGGCCAGCGCGGTGACCCGGCGGCCCTCGACCCGGTTGAAGGTGGCGGCCGACTGGGCGAGCGAGACCGCGGCGACGGCGACCAGCACCACCACCACGATCGCCAACTGCAGGACCAGCAGCTGACCGGCCAGGGTCGGCCGCTTCCCGATTCGCAACGCCACGGCCGCATGATCACCGCTGGAACCCCGTGAAGGCCACCCTTCAGCCCCGATCGAGTCGTGACCACAATGAACTCAACCACCGCTGCGGTCACAACGCAGACGCCGTACCGTCCCCACCCCCACGATCAACCCCAAGCGCGTCCCCCTCGCCCCACCCCCCATTTCCCTGGCTAGGCACTGAGATTGGGGGTTCTGCACCGGTATTCAGGGTGGAGAACCCCCAATACGCGTGGCTAGGCAGTCAAATGGGGGTGGGTGGTGGGGTGGGTGCGGTGGCTGGTGGTTCGGGAAGGGAATGGCGATGAGGGCGAAGGTTTGGGTGGCGGCGGGTGCGGCGCTGGTGCTGATGGCCGGTACGGCGTGTGGGGCGACCGCGGAGAAGAGGGACTCGGCGGCGCCTGATGGCGGGAAGCCGGTGAGCGGGTTGCGGCTGATGGTGCCGAACGCGGCCGGTGGTGGGTACGACACGACTGCGCGGGTGGCCGCGAAGGTGATGGACGACGCGAAGATCACGTCCGGGATGCAGGTCTTCAACCTGCCGGGTGCCGGTGGGACGGTCGGGCTGCAGCGGACCGTCAACGAGAAGGGCAACGGCAAGCTCGCGCTCCAGATGGGGCTCGGCGTGGTCGGAGCGACGTACACGTCGAAGTCCAAGGCGACGCTCACCCAGACGACCCCGCTGGCGAAGCTGATCGAGGAGGCCGGGGCGATCGTGGTCCCGAAGAACTCGCCGTACCGGACGATCGGTGACCTGGTCGCGGCCTGGAAGGCGAACCCGAAGCAGTTCCCGGTCGGTGGCGGGTCGTCGGCCGGCGGCCCGGACCACCTGCTGCCGATGCAGCTCGCGCAGGCGGTCGGCATCGACCCAAAGCAGGTCAACTACATCTCGTACGACGGCGGCGGCGAGCTGCTGCCGGCGTTGCTGGGCAGCAAGATCTCCTTCGGGGCGAGCGGGTTCGGTGAGTTCCTGGACCAGGTCGAGAGTGGGCAGGTGCGGGTGCTCGCGGTGACGAGTGAGCAGCCGGTGGACGCGCTGAAGGACGTGCCGACACTGAAGGGATCGGGGATCGACCTGGTCTTCACCAACTGGCGCGGGATCGTCGCCCCGCCGGAGATCAGTGCCGCGGACAAGCAGGTCTGGATCGACGCGCTCACCCGGATGCACGACTCGGCGGAATGGAAGGCTGAGCTGACCAAGCACGGCTGGACCGACGCCTTCCTGACCGGTGATGCCTTCGGCACCTTCCTGGCCGAGCAGGACAAGGCGGTTGTGGACGTCCTGACCAAGCTGGGACTGGCGGCATGACGGTGGTCGACGAACCGGTCGCGGTCCGGCGTACCGACAAGGCGCAGTACGGCGTCTGTGCGTTCCTGGCGGCGGTCGGCGGCCTGGTGATCGTCGACGCGCTCCGGATCCAGCACATTGCCAACAGCAACGATCCGATCGGGCCCAAGCCGGTACCGATCGTGCTCGGAGTCCTGCTGCTGGTGATCGCGGTCCTGTACGCCGTCGACGTGGCGCGCGGGGGAACCGGCGAGGCGGAGGGCGGTGAGGACGTCGACCCCACCTCCGCGGTGGACTGGAAGACCGTCCTGCTGCTGATCGCGTCGTTCGTGGTGAACCTCGTGCTGATCGAGCCGGCCGGCTGGGTGATCAGCGGGACGGTGCTGTTCTGGGGTTCGGCCTACGCGCTGGGCAGCCGGAACTACCTCCGGAACCTGGTGATCGCGGTCGCGCTGTCGCTGACCACGTTCTACCTGTTCGCGATCGGGCTCGGCGTGAACCTGCCGGCCGGCGTACTGCAAGGGATCTTGTGATGGGGAACCTCGCGAATCTGCTGACCGGGTTCGGCGACGTGCTGACCCCGATGAACCTGCTGCTCGCGCTGCTCGGAGTGACCGTCGGTACGGCGGTCGGCGTACTGCCGGGAATCGGACCGGCGATGACGGTCGCGTTGCTGCTGCCGATCACGTACGGGCTGGAGCCGGTGCAGGCGTTCATCCTCTTCGCCGGGATCTTCTACGGCGGCATGTACGGCGGCTCGACCACCTCGATCCTCCTGAACACACCCGGCGAGTCGGCCTCGGTGGTGACGGCGATCGAAGGCAACAAGATGGCCCGGTCCGGCCGGGCCGCACAGGCGTTGGCGACCGCCGCGATCGGGTCCTTCGTGGCCGGGACGATCGGAACCTTGCTGCTGGCCCTGGTCGCGCCACAGGTGGTGAAGTTCGCGATCAGCCTCGGGGCGCCGGACTATCTGGCGATCATGCTGCTGGCCTTCGCCGGAGCGACGTCCGTGCTGGGCTCGTCGCGGATCCGTGGCTTCGCGGCGTTGCTGCTCGGACTGGTGATCGGGCTGGTCGGCATCGACAAGGTGACCGGTCAGCAGCGACTGACCTTCGGCATCCCCCAGCTTGCCGACGGCATCGATGTGGTGGTGGTTGCCGTCGGCATCTTCGCGGTCGGCGAGGCGTTGTGGGTGGCCGCGCATCTGCGGCGGACGCCGGGGACCGTGATCCCCGTCGGCCGGCCGTGGATGGGCCGGTCGGACTGGCGGCGGTCGTGGAAACCATGGCTGCGGGGAACGGCGTTCGGGTTCCCGATCGGGGCCTTGCCGGCCGGCGGCGCGGAGATTCCGACCTTCCTGTCGTACGCGACCGAGAAGAAGCTGTCGAAGCACCCGGAGGAGTTCGGGCACGGAGCGATCGAGGGTGTGGCCGGACCGGAGGCGGCGAACAACGCGTCGGCGGCCGGGACCTTGGTACCGATGCTCGCGCTCGGCCTGCCCACCAACGCGACCGCCGCGGTCATGCTCGCGGCCTTCACGTCGTACGGGATCCAGCCGGGGCCGCTGCTGTTCCAGCGTGAGTCGCGCCTGGTCTGGGCACTCATCGCCAGCCTGTTCATCGGCAACCTGATGTTGCTGCTGCTGAACCTCCCGCTGGCTCCCGCCTGGGCGAAGCTGCTGCAGATCCCCCGCCCGTATCTCTACGCGGGCATCATCTTCTTCGCCTCGATGGGCGCGTACGCCGTGAACGCCCAGCCGCTCGACCTCCTGCTCCTGCTGCTGCTCGGCCTGCTCGGCTTCGGCATGCGCCGCTTCGGACTCCCGGTGCTGCCGCTGATCATCGGCGTCATCCTCGGCCCGATCGCCGAACGGCAGGCACGGATGTCGCTGCAACTATCCAACGGCGAACTCCACGGCCTGGTCGGCGGTCCGGTCTCGTACGTCATCTACGCCGTCCTGCTGCTGCTCCTGGGCTGGCCGCTGATCTCCAGATATATGACGAAACGTGTCACCTATTCGGCGTGACACTGAGCTCATGACCACCATCGAGAGGGCTTGGCTGGGTGTCGTCTCCGCCGACCACACGCGGCGCGCGGTCGCCGGCGGCTTCATCCAGCTCAACCACGGCAAACGCCCCGGCGTAGCGCGCCTGCGCCAGGGCGACGGCTTCGTCATCTACTCCCCCACCGACCTGTACGGCGACAAAACCCCACTGCGCGCCTTCACCGCCCTCGGCATCGTCGCCGACACCGAGCCCTACCAAGCCGCCCCCATGGACATGGGCTCCCACGGCACCGTCCAACCCTGGCGCCGCCACATCACCTTCGCCGCCGCCGCCCCTGTCGCCCTCACCGACGTGAAAGACGCCCTCCACCTCACCACCCAGGCCAACTGGGGCTACCAACTCCGCCGAGGCCTCGTCCCCCTAACCCCCGAAGACTTCACCACCCTCCAAAGCTTGATGGATCCTCCGTAGAACAGGACGTAGTCGCCTACGCATACCGTCCAGCCGCCCGAGTCAGGCCGACAGCACCCCGAATCCCCCGACAGCTCCTGTCCTTCTGACGAGACAGGCCGTGCCCTTTTGGGCCGTTGATTTTGGGGGTCAACTTTTGGTGGGAGGGGTGCGTCTTAGCTCGCGTCAGGCCAACTGGGGCCGGCACGTGAGGGGGTAGGACGATGAAGAAGAACGTGATGGCTCGGGTTCTGGCCAGCGCCGCGGTGGTTGGGGTTGCGGGGGTGCTCGCTGGGATGCTGCCCAGTGACGCGGCGGCGCCGAGCTACGCGTACAAGTGCTGGGGGACTTCGGCGGACCACTGCACCGTGGCCGTTCAGGCGCCGAAGGGGTGGAAGTTCACGCAGCTCGACAAGTTCCAGGCGAAGTTCACCAAGTCCGACGAGATGCTGCGCATCGACGGGATCTACGCGAAGGTGAGCCCGAAGGCTCAGGTGGCGCGGAAGACCGCCGAGCTGAAGAAGGTGCCAGGGCTGAAGATCCTGTCGCAGTCCAACGGGGTCACGCCGTCGGAGATCCAATGGAACAACAAGAAGGTCGTCTTCTACGACGTGAAGTACAGCTACACGGACGGCGCCCGCGGCCAGCGCGTCGTCACCACCCGGTACGCCGACACGCTCGACGGGGGTAACCGGGCGTACCTCGAGCTGACCGTGGGTGGCAGCGCGAAGGACCAGGCCGAGCTCGACGCGGTGCTGCGCAAGGCGACGCAGTCGGTGACACTCGTCGGCTGAGTTCGGTAGCTTTTGGGTTCATGAAGGTGGTGGGGAACGACGTACCGGTCGCTGCGGCTCGACGGATCGCGCTGGGGGCGCAAGGGTTCGCGAGCGGGCGACCGGTAGGTCGGATCGATGTACGGCGGATGCGGGCGGCGATCCGGGATGCCGGCGTACTGCAGGTCGACGCGGTCAACGTGTTGACCCGCGCGCATTATCTGCCGTTGTTCTCGCGGTTGGGGGGCTATTCGCGTGACAGGCTTGACGATTTGAGCTGGGGGCCGAAGCGGGAGCTGTTCGAGTACTTCTGGGGGCACAAGGCGGCGCTGCTGCCGGTGGAGTACTTCCCGCTGCTCAAGCATCGGATGCGAGCAGCTGAGCAACAGGACTGGAGTGCAGAGCTCGGTCCGAACATCAGCGCTCCTTGGGCGGTCGTGGTCGGGATGCAGCGGTTGCAGGCCGAGCGACCCGGGTTCGTCGAGCAGGTGCTGGCGACGATCGCCGAGCGCGGGCCGCTGACGGCCGGTGAGATCAACCCGGACGAGGTACGGCGGAAGCGCACCGACCCGGATCCCGACCCGAGCACTGGCGCGATGTGGAATTGGCAGGATGCCAAGATCGCGGTCGAATACCTGTACTGCGCCGGCCTGGTGACCATCGCCGGCCGCCGGAACTTCGAGCGGCTCTACGACCTCACCGAGCGCGCGCTACCGGCCGCCGTACTGGCTGCTCCGGAGCCCGACGATCCGCAACGCGAGCTGGTCCGGGTCGCCGCGCGCGGCATCGGGATCGGTACGGCGGCCGACCTCTGCGGTGCACGCGGTCACTACAAGTTGCCCACAGCAACGGCTCGCCGGATCGTCCGCGAGCTCGTCGAGGCCGGTGAACTCATCCCGGTCCGGGTCGAGGGCATCACCAAGCAGAGCTACCGCTGGCACGAGACCGTGGATAGCCCGGTCGACGCGCAAGCACTCCTGTCGCCGTTCGACCCACTGATCTGGAACCGCGACCGCACCCACCAGTACTTCGACTTCTTCTACCGGATCAGCATCTACACCCCCGCCGCCGAACGCATCCACGGCTACTACGTCCTCCCCTTCCTCCTCGGCGACACCCTGGTCGCCCGCGTCGACCTCAAGGCCGAGCGCTCCACCTCCACCCTCCTGGTCCCCACCGTCACTCCCCGAACCCGGCGCCCCCGACCTCACCGAGCCCCTCCTCGCCGAACTCCGCCTCATCACCACCTGGCTCGGCCTCACCAACCTCCGCATCACCGCCACCAGCCCCCTAGCCCGCTCCCTAACCGCCGCCCACTAACACCCACACCTCTCGCCCGTCATCCGCCGGTTCCCCATCTGATGGGTCCACCCACCAACGTGTGGACCCCCAGCCCCATTTGATGGGTCCACCCACCAACTTGTGGACCCCCAGCCCCATTTGATGGGTCCACCCATCAGCTCGTGGACCCCCCAGCCCCATTTGATGGGTTCACCCATCAGCTTGTGGGTTCCCCCACCGCATGCCGCTCAGGAACCCACAACGCCATGGGTTAACCCACCAAATGCCGCGAGCACGACACTCGTCGTACGGGTGCACACGCGCGGCGGTCGCGTCGCCGTACTCGAGCACCAAGGGCCAGCACCTTGAGCACGCATCAACCGCGGTGAGCCCGCCGGGACGGGTGAATCGTGCTCAACGTCGACGAGGCTGCGCACTTTGAGCACGGCTCAGGCACTGCCGGGGCGGTGGTTTCAGCCGGTTGTTGCACGTAGCGCCTCGTTGAGGGCTTGGGCTGGAGTCTGCCAGCCCAGGGTCTGTCGGGGGCGTGTATTCAGCTTG
>NZ_JBITDE010000022.1:9177-85079 GCF_044453945.1 Kribbella sp. NPDC051587 | reverse complement strand
CCCTCATCGCCCTCGCCATGCTCCGCCTCGGACGCCACCACCCCACCCTCCCCGCACGAAACTGACCCACACATACGACAGGAGAGCCGAAATTTCAGGGGAGAACCGGCAACCCGGAGGGATATCCCCGCGATTTCCGGACGGCGAAACCACCGCTCGGCATCGCCGGCGGCTCGCCTGGCGACGTGGCCGACTGACGGTCGCCGCGTCGCCCGCACCGAAGCCACCTAACGTCCGAAAGACCGGAGAGCCCGTCTCCGATCCTTCGGACGTTAGCGACCACGCTCACTTAACGTCCGAAAGAGCGGAGTGCCCGTCTCCGGTTCTTCGGACGTTGTGACAGGGGGCGGTGTGGGCGGTCGGACGGTGGCGGTTGCGGTACGGCGAAGGCTCTGGAGTGAGGCGGGTTCGACTCGGAAAGTGACTCGATGTCGTGTATCTTGATGTCGAGAGACTTCCTCGCTCCGAAGTTAGGTTGACCTGACCTCGGGGCGAGATGCGGGGCCCGGGAGGATGGGCCTCAGCGGAACCGGACCGGATAGAGGAGCAGGTTGATGGCGAGCGTCGACAGCTTCGGTGCCCAGGGGGCACTCGAGGTCAACGGACAGTCGTACGAGATCTTCAGGTTGGCGGGTATCGAGGGCGCGGAGACGCTGCCCTACTCCCTCAAGGTGCTGCTGGAGAACCTGCTGCGCACCGAGGACGGCGCGAACATCACCGCCGACCACATCCGCAAGCTGGGCAACTGGGACGAGAACGCGGCTCCGGACACGGAGATCCAGTTCACCCCGGCCCGGGTGATCATGCAGGACTTCACCGGCGTGCCGTGCGTGGTCGACCTGGCCACGATGCGCGAGGCGGTCGCCGAGCTCGGGGGCGACCCGACCAAGATCAACCCGCTGGCGCCGGCCGAGCTCGTGATCGACCACTCGGTGATCATCGACGTCTTCGGTACGCCGGACGCCTTCGAGCGCAACGTCGAGTTCGAGTACGGCCGGAACCGTGAGCGCTACCAGTTCCTGCGCTGGGGCCAGACCGCGTTCGACGAGTTCAAGGTCGTCCCGCCGGGCACCGGCATCGTGCACCAGGTGAACATCGAGCACCTGGCCCGCACGGTCATGGTCCGCAACGGTCAGGCCTACCCCGGCACCTGCGTCGGCACCGACAGCCACACCACGATGGTGAACGGCCTCGGCGTCCTGGGCTGGGGCGTCGGCGGTATCGAGGCCGAGGCCGCGATGCTCGGCCAGCCGGTCAGCATGCTGATCCCGAAGGTGGTCGGCTTCAAGCTGACCGGTTCGGTTCCGGCCGGCGCGACCGCGACCGACGTCGTGCTGACGATCACCCAGATGCTGCGCAAGCACGGGGTGGTCGGCAAGTTCGTCGAGTTCTACGGCGACGGCGTGACCGCGGTGCCGCTGGCCAACCGCGCCACCATCGGCAACATGAGCCCGGAGTTCGGCTCGACCTGCGCGATCTTCCCGATCGACGACATCACCCTGGACTACCTGCGCCTGACCGGTCGCGGCGACGACGAGGTCGCCCTCGTCGAGGCCTACGCCAAGGAGCAGGGCCTGTGGCATAACCCGGCCGTCGAGCCGCGGTTCTCGGAGTACCTCGAGCTGGACCTGGCGACCGTCGTACCGTCGATCGCCGGCCCGAAGCGGCCGCAGGACCGGGTCGCGCTGAGCGAGGCCAAGGAAGGCTTCCGTGGCGCGCTGGCCGACTACGTCAGCAACGACGACGAGGCCGACGTCGACCCGTCGGAGCTGGGCAGCTTCCCGGCCAGTGACGCGCCGAACGGTCACGGTCACACCAACGACGACCCGCACGTCCCGCATGGCGCCGGTGATGCGGGTCGTCCGGTCAAGAAGACCAAGATCACCCTGAACGGCCAGGAGACCGAGCTCGACCACGGCCACGTCGTGATCGCCAGCATCACCTCCTGCACCAACACCTCGAACCCGTCCGTCATGCTCGCCGCCGCGCTGCTCGCGAAGAACGCGGTCGACAAGGGCCTGACCAGCAAGCCGTGGGTGAAGACCTCGCTGGCCCCGGGCTCGAAGGTCGTCACCGACTACTACGAGAAGGCCGGTGTCACGCCGTACCTGGAGAAGCTCGGCTTCCACCTGGTCGGCTACGGCTGCACCACCTGCATCGGTAACTCGGGCCCGCTGCCCGAGGAGGTCTCGGCCGGCGTCCAGGCGGCCGATCTGGCCGTCGTGTCGGTGCTGTCCGGCAACCGGAACTTCGAGGGCCGGATCAACCCGGACGTGAAGATGAACTACCTGGCGAGCCCGCCGCTGGTGATCGCGTACGCGCTGGCCGGCACGATGGACTTCGACTTCGAGACCGACGCGCTGGGGCAGGACACCGACGGCAACGACGTGTTCCTGAAGGACATCTGGCCGGCCGCCGAGGACGTCGAGAAGGTGATCGCGACCTCGATCAACCGGGAGATGTTCACCAAGGACTACGCCGACGTCTTCGCCGGTGACGAGCGCTGGCAGTCGCTGCCGACGCCCGAGGGCAAGGTCTTCGCCTGGGACGCCGAGTCGACGTACGTGCGCAAGCCTCCGTACTTCGACGGGATGGCCAAGGAGCCGTCGCCGGTCACCGACGTCTCCGGCGCACGCGTGCTGGCCAAGCTGGGCGACTCGGTCACCACCGACCACATCTCCCCGGCCGGCTCGATCAAGGCCGACGGCCCGGCCGGCAAGTACCTGGCCGAGCACGGTGTCGACCGCAAGGACTACAACTCGTACGGCTCGCGGCGTGGCAACCACGAGGTGATGATCCGGGGCACGTTCGCCAACATCCGGCTGCGCAACCAGATCGCACCGGGCACCGAGGGCGGCTTCACCCGCGACTTCACCAAGGACGACGCTCCCGTGACGAGCATCTACGAGGCGTCCGAGTCCTACATCGCCGCCGGTACGCCGCTGGTCATCCTGGCCGGCAAGGAGTACGGCTCGGGCTCGTCGCGTGACTGGGCCGCCAAGGGTACGGCGCTGCTCGGCGTCCGCGCGGTGATCACGGAGTCCTTCGAGCGCATCCACCGGTCGAACCTGATCGGTATGGGCGTGCTGCCGCTGCAGTACCCCGAGGGCGAGAACGCGGAGTCGCTCGGCCTGACCGGCGAGGAGACGTTCGACTTCTCCGGCGTCACCGCGCTGAACGACGGCTCGATCCCGAGCACCGTCCACGTCACCGCCACCGCGCCGGACGGCACCGCCAAGGAGTTCGACGCGGTCGTCCGCATCGACACCCCCGGTGAGGCCGACTACTACCGCAACGGCGGCATCCTGCAGTACGTCCTCCGCTCCCTGATCGCCAACTAACGCACGAAAGGGCCGACCGGATCACCTCCGGTCGGCCCTCTTTTTCGTAACGTCCGAAGGACACGCGGGCGTCGTCGGCGTGTTTTCGGACGTTAGCGGCAGCCGAGGCCTTCCTTGTAGCCGGCGGCGGGTTTGCCGCTCTTGGACTCCGGCTTCACCTTGCCGGCGATCTCGTCGGCGTACTGCCAGATCGCCTCCGGCAGGTCTCCGTCGGCCTTCATCTCCTGCAGGATCTTCCACTTCTTGCTGCCCTGCATGGCGTTCACGGCTTCGGCGGCCTTCGCCTTGTCGCCGGCCTTCGTCGCGGCGGTCCACTGGTCGAGCCAGGCGCACGAGGCTGCGGTCGTCACCCGCGCACCGAGGTGGTAGCGCGCGATCACGGTCTCCTGGTACAGCGGCTTCTTGTTGAAGCCCTTCGGTACGGCGACTCCCGCGAGCATGCTGTCGACGGCCGCGCGCACCTTCTCCGGCTTCACGACCTCCTCCGGCATCGCCGCCAGCCAGGTGTTGACGTCGACCTTCTTCAGCTTGCCGAGCACGTCGCGGTAGGCCTCGGCGGAACCGAGGTCCGCGCGGGTCTCGACGAAGCTCGGGCCGCGCGGCGGCAGCATGAACGCGGAGTCGAAGTTCTCCTTGGCGTAGCGGAACAGCGTCCCCTTCTGCCCGAGCACCTGCACCTCGCTGTGCTCGACCGAGCCTTGGATCCGGTCGTTGAAGTAGTTCTTGAAGTCCTTGGCCGGGTACCAGGTCAGCTGGAACGTCTGGTCACCCTTGCTGAAGGTCATGTCGCCGCTGTCTTTGGTGAACTCGTCGACCTGAGTGATCTTCCACGCCGGATCGTCGATCAGGATGCGTTCGTTGGCCTCGGCGACCGCGACGAGCTCGGCCGCGTACGCCGGCTGCGGAGCCACGAACGGAGCCACATACGGCGCGACCGGGCTGTCCTTGGGCAGTACGGCGCCCACGACGCCGACCGCGGCGGCCACGCCGACGGCGGCTGCGGCGCCGATGACGAGCCGGCGGCGCCGGGTCGGCCGCAGCCGGGTGGCGGGTTCGGTGGTGGTCAAGATGTCCTCCAGCAGATCGGACTCGGCGTCCGCGGTCGGCAACTGCCGGACCGCGTCGTCGCCGAACGGGTTGACCCGTGCGATCAGCTGGTCGAGTTCGCGGTCGTTCATCGCTTCTCCTGAACTGGTCGCAGTGCTCTGTCATCCCGTACATGTCCGTGATCCGTGAAGGCGTCTCCGAGCTGCTTCCGCAATCGCGCCCGTGCCCGGTGCAGCCTGGTCCGCACCACCCGAGCCGGTACGTCGAGCACCACGGCCGCCTCCTGTGGTTCCAGGTTCTCCCACGTGGTCAGCATGATCAGCTCACGATCGTCAGCACTCAATCCGGCCAAAGCACCCACCAGTACGGCGTTCGCCTCCACACCGTCGGCGTGATCCGGTACGACGTCCTGCAGCTCCACGCGGAGTCGATCGCCGAGCCGGTCCCGGCGCTGGATCCCGCGCCGGTGATTCGCGAGCACGCGGCGGGCGACGCCGTACAGCCAAAGTCTCGCGGTCCCGTCGGTGGGCACCTGGCCGAACCGCCGCCACGCGACCAGCATGGTGTCGGCCACCACGTCAGCCGCGTCGTCGGGGGAGCCGCAACGGCGCAGGGCGTAGCCGAGGAGCTCCCGGAAGTTCTGCTCGAACAGGTCACGGAAGGCGTCCTCGGGACTTGGCGTCGAGGTCATACCTGGTCCATGTCCGGCAGTATGCGCGGCGTCTCAGGTCACCTTTTGTCGGCGGCGCACGATTTACTGGGCTCATGACCAAGGACCATCCACGCGAGGTGGTGCAGGCCGCCGTCGCCGCGCACGGCGAGGACACGGTGATCGACTGGGCGGTCGCGTTCCTGACCGGCGAGATCAGCGGAGAGGCGGCGTACGGCGCTGAGCTCCCGAAGCTGGTCGCGATCACGGGCTCGGCGAACCCCGGCGGCTGGAAGGCACCGGTCGACCCGGTCAACTACTACTGGATCCGTGTCTGGGCCGCCCGCGTCTTCCTCTACCTCTGGCGCGACGACGTGGTCGACGCGCTGCTGGCGGTGGAGGACGACCCGGCCTGGCGAGTTCGCGAGCACGTCGCGCGGATCACCGCGCAGCGGGAGCTGGGTCAGCTGGTCGACGGGCTGCTGCCGATGCTGGAGCACGAGTTGCCGCGGGTGCGGGCAGCCGCCGTACGGGCGATCGGCGTGGCGGGGGAGTCCGAGCATGTGGAGGCGGTCGAAGAACTGGCAGGCGACCCGGACCACACGGTCCGGGCCGCCGTCGAGCGTGCCTTGGCCAGACTCAGTGAGCGGCTAGGTCCTAGAAGCCCAAGGTGTTGAGCTTGTCGAGCAGCAGGGTCTGCTGCCGGATCTGGTTGCTGGTCGAGGCCGGGTTGAGGCGGATCGCCTCGGACTGGGCCATGACGGCGCCGAAGGTGCTGTCCAGTCGCAGGTCCAGGTTGGTGTCCACCCGGGTGCCGAGGTCGAACGAGCCGTCGGCGAAGTTCAGCCAGGCAGTCAGCGCCTGCCGGTCGAACTCGGCCTTCGGGTTCAGCAGCTGGATGTTGAGGACGGCGTTCGCCTTCGCCATCGTCGAGACGTCACGTGCCTCGGAGAAGACCGGGCTCATCTGCTGTGCCACCTGCAGGTAGCAGTTGATCGTGCTCACCGGCAGGTCGACCGGCGGGACGCGCAGCCCGGCGCGGGTCTGCAGGAACCACAGCGGGGCGATCTTGGTCAGGTGCGCGTTGCCCTGCACGATGACCTTGGCCGAATCCACACTCGAACCACCGTCGTCGTCGCGCGCCGTGAAGCCGACGTCGTAGTTGCACGCCGAGCCGAACGCATGCGACTTCGCGTCCGTCACGTCACGCGGCTGCAGACTCGGGCTGCTCGCCGGATCGGTACCGGGCGGGTTCACCAGATAGTTGGTCGTATCACCCCAGCTCCAGCTGAGCGCGAGGTCGTCACTGCCCGGATCGGTCGATCGGGCCTTGAAGTCGATCGGCTGCCCGCTGTGCGCGATGAACGTCGGTACGCCGTTCACAACCGTCGCCCCGGACTCGTCGATCACGGCGGTCGGCGCCACGTTCGTCACCTGCACCGGGAAGGTCGCCGTACCGGCTCCACCGTCGTCATCGGTCACCTTGACCCCGACGGTGAACGAGCCGTTGTCGCCGTACGCGCGGCTTCCGGTGACCGTTGTCATCAGCAACGAACCGGTGCTCGGTGCGCCGAATCCCCAGTCGATGCTCGCCGTGTGCGTGTCGGCCGTGCCGGGATCCACGAACGAAGCCTTCGCGGTGAGCGTCGAGCCCTCGGTGATCATCTTCACCTGCGCCGGGTCGATCGTCACGACCGGCGCTACGTTGCTGACGGCAACGGAGAAGGAGGCCGAGCTGGAACCACCGTCGTCATCGGTCACCGTGACCTTGACGGTGTAATTTCCGTTGTCCGCATAGGCGTGGCTGCCGTTGATCTGACCCGCAGCGGCCAGCGGGTTCGTCGTAGTCCCATCGCCCCAGGAGATCTGGGCCGAGTGTGTGTCCAGCGAGCCCGGATCCGAGTACAAGGCCTTCACCCCGTACGAGGCTCCTTCTGTCGTCGTACCGGCTTGACCCGGCGCGATACTGATGCTCGGGGCAACGTTGTTGACGGTCAGGTGGAAGGTCGTGGTCGCGGTCTCACCCTTGTCGTCGGTCGCCGTGATCGTCACATCGCGACTCTGCGTCGGACCGTCGCTCGTGGCCGCACTCCACGACCAGCGACCGCCGCCGGCGTCGACGACGTTCCCGCTGGACGCGGTCAGCGCGACCGCCTTGCCCTCGGGATCAGTGAAGCCGCCGGCATTCGTGGCAGTCGTACCTTCGTTGACCGTCAACGTCGCAGCGTCGGCGCCGATGGTCGGCGCGTTGTTGCCCTGCTGCAGGGCGGCCAGCAGATCGATGCGCGGTGTCGTCGCGTTGGTTGTCGGGCCGGTTGCATAGGTGATGTCGACGCCGGTGTCGCGCAGGTACCCGAGCAGGGTGGCCGCGGTCGCGGCCGGGTAGGCGTTCCGCAGGGCGGCCATCGCGCCGGCCACGTGCGGCGCGGCCATCGACGTACCGCTGAGGTTGGCCCAGGCGTCGTCGGGTACGGACGCGCGGATCGACGTACCGGGGGCGAAGAGGTCGAGCAGCGGGCCGCGGTTCGAGTAGCCGGCGGGGCTGTCGACTTCGTTGCCGCTGGCATCGGCATCGATCGCGCCGACGGTGACGGCGGTGGACACGCAGCCCGGCTCACCGACGCCTGCCGGATGCGACTCGTTGCCGGCCGAGATGGTCGTGGTGATGCCGGCCGAGAGCAGCAGGTCGATCGAGGCCTTCGTCGAGCTGCCGTCGCAGTTGGTGGTGTGGTTGCTGTCGTCGCCGCCGCTCAGGTTCGCCGAGGCGATCGTGAAGTCGTTGCGCAGGTCGTAGACGCGCTGCATCCCAGCGATGAAGTCCGAGTAGTAGAACTGCGCGCACGGCGGATTGCCGTCACAGCCGACGTTGCTGCGGTGGTAGATCTGGATCGCGATGATGTTCGCGCCCGGCGCCACTCCGTTGCCCGGGGCACCGGTCACACCGGTTCCGGCACCGGCCGCGATCCCGGCGACATGCGTGCCGTGGAAGCAGATGTTCCTCATCCCGTTCAGGCACTGCGCAGTCTCGGCGTCGGCCGATCCCGAACCGGTCTGGCTCGCCGTACCGTTCGGGCAGAGCGAGACCTCGTTGGCGCTGCCGTCGGTGCTGGAGTAGCAGGCCTCGGAGACGATCCGGCTGCCGAAGAACGGGTGGTCACGGTCGATCCCGGTGTCGAGGATCGCGACCGTCTGACCGGCGCCGGTGAAGCCGAGTTGCTGGACGCGGTCGGCGTGAATGAACGGGATGCTCTCGGCCAGGGACGGCGAACCGACCTTGTCCTGCTGGATCGAGACCACGTTCGGGTCGGCGGCGAGCTCGGCCAGCGCGGCCTTGTCGGCGTCGAGCGCGAGCAACGGGAACGACCGGTAGGTGCGGTTCTGCTCCGCGGTGCCCTGGTCGATGTTGTCGAGCACCTGCTGCTTGTCGCTGATGTGGTCGACCTGCACGATCACGCGGGTCGTTTCCCCGGACTCCGCGTGTGCTGGTAGCTGCGTGGTGCTCGCTGCCAGACCGGCCAAGGCCAGCGCAACGAACAGTCTTCGGACATGCATCGTGGTTCCCCCAACTACGGTGGTGCCGCCTCAGCCGGACTGCTGGGCGGTGTCCTGCTGCACGGCCGCGACGTGTGGTGAGTGTCGAAGCCGATCGAGAGCGGCCGCATCGACGACCAGGGCCAGCTGCGGTACGGCGTCGTACCGGCGAATCAGCTGGGCCCGCGGAACCTCGGCCAGTACGGCGTCCTGTGCGGTTCTGATCGCCTTGCGTTGCTCCTGACGCGCCTGATCCCCCAGGTCACCCTCGGGCCGGAACGAGCCGGCCAGGGTGACGATCACGCGCTGCCCAGGTGGGGTCGAGGGTGTGCTGCCTGTCCCCGTCGTACAGGACACGACAACGAACAGTCCTGCCGCACACAGCATCCACCTCATGACGAACCCCCCTTGGAGCACATCCTCAGGACGCGTCTTCAGCCAGTCTTAAAGTGCTGTCCAACCACCGGCTGCCCAGGCTGGGAAGCGTTCGCCGCATGGAGACTTCGCGAAGATCAGTCCTGAAAGCCGGTCTGGCGTCCAGCGCGGCGGTCGCCGGCCTGTCCGTTCCCGCGACCGCCGCGGCGACGCCCGTCCGGCAGGACCCGTTCACGCTCGGGATCGCGAGCGGTGACCCGTGGCCCGACGGGTTCGTGCTCTGGACCCGGCTCGCCGTCAACCCGGTCGCCGAGGACGGCCGCGGTGGGATGCCGAACCGCGCGTACGCCGTCCAGTGGCAGGTCGCGACCGACCGGCGCTTCCACCACGTCGTCCGGGCCGGGGTCGCGGTCGCGCGGCCGGAGCACGCGCATGCGATCCACGTGACCGTCGAGGGTCTGCAGCCGGGCCGCGAGTACTACTACCGGTTCCGTAGCGAGGGTTACGTCACGTCGATAGGCCGCACGCTGACCGCACCGGCCCGCGGTACGACGCCGCGCGAACTGGCGATGGCGTTCGTGTCCTGCTCGCAGTTCGAGCACGGCTACTTCACGGCGTACCGGCGGCTGGCCGAGGACCGGCCGGACCTGGTGCTCCACCTCGGCGACTACCAGTACGAGTACACGAAGAACACGTACGTCGCGCCCGGCGGGAACCTCCGTGACCACGACGGACCCGAGACCACGGACCTGGCGTCGTACCGGCAGCGGCACGCGCAGTACAAGGCTGACCCGGACCTGCAGGCGGCGCACGCGGTCGCGCCGTGGCTGGCTGTATGGGACGACCACGAGGTCGACAACAACTGGGCCGACGAGACGCCGGAGAAGCCCGAGGAGGGGTTCCTCGAGCGGCGGGCCGCGGCCTTCCAGGCGTACTACGAGAACATGCCGCTGCGTGCATCGTCGAAGCCGCGCGGGATCGACATGCAGCTGTTCCGGCGGGTCAAATGGGGTGAGCTGGCAACGTTCCACATGCTCGACACCCGGCAGTACCGCGACGACCAGGGCTGCGGGGACGGGTACAAGGACTGCCCGGCGGCGGTGGACCCGAAGCGGTCCATCACGGGGGAGCGGCAGGAGAAGTGGCTGATCGACGGCTTCCGCCGGTCCGAGGCGCGCTGGGACATCCTCGGTCAGCAGGTGTTCTTCGCGCAGCGCGACAACAACGAGGGCCCGTTGAAGGTCACCTCGATGGACGCCTGGGACGGGTACGTCGCCTCCCGCGACCGGATCACCCGCGGCTGGGTCGACGCGCGCGTGCGCAATGCCGTCGTACTGACTGGTGATGTGCACGCGCACTGGGCTTCGGACCTGAAGCTGAACTACGACGACCCCAACGCGCCCACGGTCGGTTCGGAGCTGGTGTGCTCGTCGATCACGACCGGTGGCGACGGTGCCGATGGCGGTACGACGGCGCATCCGTGGCTGAAGGGGAATCCGCATCTGCGGTTCCAGAACAACCTGCGCGGCTACGTGAACACCACGATCACCCGTGAGTCGATGGTCGCGGACTTCCGCACACTGCGGACGGTCCGCGACCATGAGGCGGAGGCGTTCACGCGGGCCCAGTTCACGATCGAGGACCGCAAGCCCGGCCTGCACCTGACCGCCGAGACGCCGCCCGTCGCTGCCCGTGCCCTTGCCGTTGAGGACACCGTCGCTTGGGAGACCGCTCGGCCCTAGAGCACTGCTCGCAGTTTGGCGGCGTACCCGGCGGCCTCGGCATCGTCGGCGTACTTGGTCCGCGGCCAGAAGAACCCGCGCAGTCCGTCCCCCTTCGTCCGCGGCACGACGTGCACGTGGAGGTGGGGGACGGACTGGGACACAACGTTGTTCACGGCAACGAACGACCCTTGTGCCTCGTACGCCGTCCGGACCGCGGCCGCGACGGATCGCGCCGTACCGAAGAGCGGCACGGTGAGCTCGTCGGGCAGCTCGACCATGGTCGGGATGTGCTTGCGGGGCACGATCAGCGTGTGGCCCTTGAACACCGGGCGGATGTCGAGGAAGCCGACCACCTCCGGTGTCTCGAGCACGATGTGTGCGGGCGTCGTACCGGCGATGATCGAGCAGAACAGACAGTCAGCCATCAGCCGAGCACCTCATCCGTGAAGCACCAGCGCCAGCTCTCGCCCGGTTCGAAGCTGCGCATCACCGGGTGCTTGGTCTCGTCGTAGTGCTTGCTCGCATGCTTCATCTCCGACGAGTCGCAGCAGCCGACGTGGCCGCAGCTCAGGCAGAGCCGCAGGTGCACCCAGGTGCCG
The DNA here is from genome assembly GCF_044453945.1 of Kribbella sp. NPDC051587. Lineage (NCBI taxonomy): Bacteria > Bacillati > Actinomycetota > Actinomycetes > Propionibacteriales > Kribbellaceae > Kribbella > Kribbella sp. NPDC051587. Next base: position 73,813 of record NZ_JBITDE010000022.1, on the reverse strand, counting down.
CCCTCGGCCAGGCACTCCTCACAACCCGCAGGCGTGTTCGGGGTGACGACCGCCGGCGCTTCGCGGAGGTGCTCGCAGCCACCGCTCGCCGAGGCCGGCGGACGCAGGTCCTCCGAGCGGCCACCGACGTCGTCGTCCTCGTCGCGGTCGAGGATCGACTCCTCGATGTCGAGCACGGACTGCGCTCGCTGCAGGACCTCGTCGGCGACCAGTCCGGCGTCGCGGACCTCGAGGATGTGCGACCGCTCGGCCTCCAGCATGGCCATCCGCAGCCTCCGGTACGCCTCGCTCGGCGTCTCGTACTCCGTCTCCGGACGCCCGAGCCGCTCCCACGCAGCCAGCGCGCGTGACTCACCACGCTGCCGCAGGACCGCAAGCACCGCCTCAGGGTCGTCCGGGGTGGTGATCTCGTCCAGCTTCGCCAGCGCGGCGCGATGCGCACCCTGCAGTACGGCGGCCTCCTGGAGCGCGTCCTCTGCGGGATCCGGTCCGGGAAGCTTGAGCCGCCGTACCAGCCAGGGGAGGGTCGAGCCGTTCAACAGAAGCGTGCCACCGGTGACCGCCAGGGCGATGAAGACCAGGACCTCGCGATGCGGTGTGTCCTCGGGCAGCGTGAAGACCGCGGCCAGCGTGACCACGCCCCGCATCCCGGCCCAGCAGACCACGACCAGAGCGCCGAAGGAGACCGGGCCCGGGCGGGACCGGCCGAGGATCCGGCGAGACAGGTAGGTGCTCGGGATGACCCAGATTGGCCGCAGCAGGACCGTCGCCAGGAAGACCGCCACCGTCGCGACGGCGATCAGCCAACCGGGCAGCGGGCTCTCGGACAGCTCGTCGAGGATCCAGCGGGTCTGCAGACCGATCAGCAGGAAGACCGTGTTCTCGAGCAGGAACTGGAACGTGCGCCAGTTGGTCCGCTCCGAGATTCGCGACTTGGCTGACTGGATGATGGGCGCCTTGTGGCCGAGGATCAGGCCACAGACGACCACAGCCAGTACGCCGGAGGCGTGGATGGTGTGATTCTCGGCCGCGACGTACGCGATGAACGGCGCGGTCAGACTGAGCGTGGTGTCGAGCACCGGGTCGGTGAACCGCTTACGGACCTTGGCCAGCACGATCGCCACGACCAGGCCGACCAGGACCCCGCCGCCGGCCGCCCGGAGGAAGTCGAGCCCGACATGGAGAACGGTCGGGGTGACCAGCGCCGCGCCGAGCGCCGTACGGAGAATGACCAGGGCAGTCGCGTCGTTGACCAGGCTCTCGCCCTCGAGGATCGTGACCACGCGCCGGGGGAGTCCCACCCGTTTCGCGATCGCGGTCGCGGCGACGGCGTCCGGCGGCGCGATGACGGCGCCGATGGCGAACGCGGCCCACAGGGGGAGCGGTTGATAGCCCAGGGACTTGGCCATCACGTTGAGCAGCCAGTAGGCCACCATGCCGACACCGATCGCGGTGAACGCGACCAGGCCGACCGACAGCAGGCCGATCGACCGGCGGTGCTTGGTGAAGTCGACCAGGCTGGTCTTGATCGCCGCCGAGTACAGCAGCGGCGGCAGGAAGCCGACCAGGACCACTTCGGGCGACAGCTCCACCCGCGGAACGAACGGCAGATAGGACGCGGCGACCCCGATCACCACGAGCAGCAGGGGAGCCGACAGCCCGATCCGCCGAGCCAGCGCGGCCCCGCCCGCCACCACGGCGACCAGGGCGACGATCTCGATCGCAATATGCACGGTGCACAGTGTCGCAGCTCGGACTAGCTCGGACGGCGTGTGTCGTCTAGCGTGTGCGGAGCGAGATCCGTCCACTACGGGGAGTGATCACATGCGTCGTACTGTCTCCGTCGTCTCCGCCCTCCTGTTCTTCGGCGCCGTGCTTGTCCCGGCGCCTGCTGTTGCTGCCGTCGCTCCTGCTGAAGACACCGTCACCACCGGCTGCGTGCAGTCGGTCCCCGAGCCGGGCAGCTCAGTGCCCGTCAAGATTTGCTACACGCTCTTCAAGCCTGCCGTCGCGTCGGCGAGCCACACCGTGCCGCTGCTCTTCAGCAGCCACGGCTGGGGCGGTTCGCGGACCACCGACATCCGTCAGTTCCGGGCCCACCTCGACGCGGGCTTCGGCATCCTGAGCTTCGACCAGCGCAGCTTCGGCGAGAGCACCGGCGTCGCTCACGTGATGAACCCCGACTACGAGGGCCGCGACGTCGTCAAACTCATCGACCTCGTGGCCTCGCTCGATTGGGTGACCAAGCAACGACCCGGCGACCCTCTGATCGGCGCCATCGGCGGCTCGTACGGCGGCGGCTACCAGCTCGCCGGCGCCTTCACCGAGATCCGCGACCACGGCCGCACCCGCTTCGACGCGCTCGCCCCCGAGATCACCTGGTGGGATCTCAAGCGCTCCCTGGCCCCCTCCGAGACCGCGCGCACCATCTGGCTGGGCATCCTGTACGCGAGCGGCGGCAAGAACCTCCCGCCCGCGATCGGCAAGTCCTGGGCCACCCTGATCGCCACCGGCGCCTGGCCTCCCGGCAAAGCCGGCCGCGAACTCACCGCCTTCTTCGCCAAGAACGGTCCCGCCTGGCACGTCGCCCACGGCCGCAAGCTCGACATCCCCGTCCTGTTCGAACAAGGCATCACCGACAACCTCTTCAACCTCAACGAGGGCCTCTCGAACTTCGACCGCGCCCTCACCCGACGCGCCCGGTCCCGCTCGATGCTCGTCGGCTACAACGGCGGCCACGCCCTCCCCGCCGTCGTGCCCCCGGGCTACGGCACCTCCGGCGACCCCTGCTCGATCGCGCTGGGCTCACCCAACTTCGCCGACGTCGCCCTACGGTTCCTTCGTCTTAACCTGCTAGGCCAGTCCACTGGCCTCACCGGCTTCGGCCAGTACCACCTGTCCACCGCCGACGGCCGTTGCCTCACGCAACGAACCCTGGCCGCCAACACGGTTCGGCGCCTAGGCAAGATCGCCACCCCGACCGGCGCCGGTGTCCCCGTCAGCGTCAAGATCGCCGCCGGCCCCCTCACCGTCGCAGGCACCCCCCACGTCACCGCGAACGTCTACACCATCGTCCCGCGCACGCCGGCATTCCTCGCCCTGAGCGTCGGCGCCAGCCCCCTCACAGCCCGCGTCATCCAGAACAACACCCTGCCCCTGCGCGAGAAACGAGCCGCCCACGGCGTCCGCCGTACCATCGAACTCCCGGCCATCGCCGTCGACGTACCAGCCGGCCAGAACCTCTACCTGACGGTCTCGCCCATAGCCGACATGTACGCCGGCCAACGAGCCCCGCTCCCCGGCGCCCTGTTGCTCAAGAACACAACCGTCAGCTACCGCACCATATCCAAGTAGGTCTTGTAGACGGTGGTGAACGGCTCATCGTTCGCCACCGCCTGCACCAGCCAGTCACACGAAGCCTGCGCCTGCGCGATGACCTCAGGTGGGTAGTTGTACTTCACCTGGTGCGCCGCGAACTCGTCCTCGTCATCCACCAGCACCGTCCCATCGCGCCGCTTGATGACGTCCAGATCCAGATCGATCATCGTCACGCGATCCTCGAAGAACTCCACCGGCGTCGTGATGTCGCAGTAGATCTCCGTCATCCGCGGCGCGTCGTTGAAGATCGCCGTGAACCACTGGTCCCGCGGAAACAACTGCACATGCGCTTCCTTCGCCGTCAGCTTCAACCCCGCACCCCGCTGCGACACCGCCCCCACGCGCCCACCCAGCCAAACGCCGTACTCGTCGTCCCCAAGCCACTCCAGCCACTGATGCCAGTGCAGACTCTCGTCGTACTTCCGATAAACCACCCGCACATCCCGTCCCATCCCCCCAAGCTATCGCGCCCCGGTGTCCTCCGGCCGTGACCTCGATTGCACCTTCCTGCAATAGGCCCCTTTGTATGGGTTTGTACCTGGTGATGCGGAGCCGCTCAGTCGACAGTTGGCCCCCTCGGGATGTGAACGAACTGTGGGGTGGGGAACGTGCGGGGATCTCGTGCGGCTTCGGCATGCCGTCAAAGCGGTCGAAGCGCAGTAGCAGCGATGGTGGCTCTGGCCGCCCTGACGACAGGACTGCACGCCGTACCGGCTGGTGCGGCACCGCCACCGATCCCGAACGTGGGCCGGGACACGGCGGAGGCCACCAAGTTCGCCGCCGCCAGCGGCACCCGGGTCGAGGTCGCCGACCGGACGACGGAGTCGTCGCAGACCTTCGTCAACCCGGACGGCTCGATGACCAGCAAGGTCGCGAACGGTCCGGTCCGGACGAAGCGCGGCGGGGTCTGGCAGGCGATCGACACGACCTTGGAGTTCCGCCCGGACGGAACCGTCGGGCCGAAGAACGCCCTGTCCGACATCGCGCTGTCCGCCGGCGGGAACGCCCTGGTCGGCAAGGTGGGTCTCAAGGAAGGCACCTTCGAGCTCAAGTCGCCGTGGACGCTCCCGCGCCCGGCGCTGTCCGGTTCGACGGCGACGTACGGCGATGTCCTCCAGGGCGTCGACCTCGTCGTCGACTCGACCTCCGAGGGCCTGAGCTACAACCTGGTCGTCAAGACCCGCGAGGCCGCGTCGAACCCGGCCCTCCGGTCGATCAAGTTCCCGGTCGCGGCCACTGGACTGTCTCTGCACGCGAACCAGCCCGGCGGCCCGGCGTACGTCGACAAGAGCGGCCGCACGGTGCTGTCCGCCGGCAACGCGATCATGTGGGACGCCGCCCAGACCGGCGCCCAGACCGGCGCCCAGGCCGGTGCCCAAGGCAAGCAAGCCGCGGCGGCGCGCTCGTCGGCGAAGCTCGTCAGCGACGGGCCCGCCGGAACCCACTCCGCGGCGATGCAGCTGCGCGGTGACGCGACCGGTCTGACCATGACCCCGGACGCCAAGCTCCTGGCGAACCCGACCACAGTCTACCCGGTCGTTCTGGACCCGGTCCTGAAGACGATCACCCGTGCGTCCTGGGCCGCGGCCTGGCAGCTCTACCCGACCACGTCGTTCTACAAGACCACGCATACTCTCGGCGTCGGTTTCGAGGACTACGAGCAGCACAAGATCGTTCGGTCCTTCTGGCAGTTCGACACGACCCTGTTCCGCGGCAAGACGGTCCTCACCGCGAACTTCCGGACCTACGAGGTGCACTCGGCGAACTGCACCGCGCACTCCGTCACCGTGACCCGGACCGCGCCGATCACGACCGCGACGACGTGGAACAACCAGCCCGCCGCCCAGTTGGCAGCCGGTAGCAAGAGCTTCGCGCACGGGTACAACACCTCCTGCCCGGATGCCTACGAAGAGCTGCCGGTGACCGCCTCGATGAAGGACACGGCGACCAAGGGCTACACCACCTCGACGTTCCGGCTGACGGCCACCAACGAGGCCGACGGGCTGGCGTGGAAGCAGTTCAGCTCCTTCGGTGAGCTCGAGGTCACCTACGTCACGCCGCCGGACGTCCCGCGCCGGCTCGGGCTCACCGACCCCGCGGTCGGATGCGACGACGCGAGCTCGCCGGTGAACGTCGGCTCGAACAACATCCAGTTCGGCGTCACGCCGGTCCTCAAGGGCAACGTCAACGAGGGTCTGAACGTCTACGCCGAGATCTACCTGTACAGCACCACCGGTAACTCCTTCCGGATGCTCAGGACCGGGCTCGCCGCGCCCGGCGTTCCGCAGACGGTGACGATTCCGAGCACCGACATACCGGACGGGCAGTTGGTCCACTTCCGGGCCCGGACGATCTATCCGTACTCGTCCACCGGGTCGCTGGCCTCGGCGTTCACGATCTACTGCTACTTCAAGGTCGACCGATCGGCACCGCCGGCACCGACCGTCACCGCGTCGTACAACGGCCAGGACGTTCCGAACTGCATCGGCCAGACGCGGTGTGACGAGATCGCCCCGCTCGGAGCAGCGGTGTCGTTCACCATCAAGGGCGCCGCAGCCGACGTGACCAGGCACGAGTACTGGTTCCAGGGTCAGACCGCCCATGGGTCGATCACAGGTCTCAACGTGGTCAAGAGTCTGGTGCCACCGCAAGAGGGCTACAACGTGCTGCATGTCGTGAGCTACGACGGCGCGTCGCATGCCAGCAAGCCGCGGGACTACATGATCAACGTGAAGAGCGCGTCGCCACCTTCGGGCTCTTGGTCGTTCGACGACGCGGGTGGGACGACAGCCGCCGACTCTGCGACGCCCGCACATCCGCTGACCCTGTCCGGCGGTGCGGCCTTCGACACCACGGCCGGCCGTGACGGAGGGTCGTTGCGGCTGGATGGTGTGGACGACTCCGCGCAGACGCCGACGACGCCGATCGACACCTCGAAGAGCTTCACCGTCTCGGCCTGGGCCCGCCTGACCACAACCAAGGAGGCAGTGGTCGTCGGCTCGGCCGGCAACATCAGCAGCGCCTTCGAGCTGTACTACTCCCTGTCGTTGAACCGCTGGGTGTTCCTGCGGTTCAAGTCCGACACGACGACACCGGTCGCCGTACAGGCGAAGTCCGACGAACCGGGCGTGATCGGTGCCTGGACCCACATCGTCGGGGTCTACGACGCGGGACTCGGAAAGATCCAGCTCTACGTCAACGGCCGTCTGCAGACCGCAGGCAACCTCGCCTACCCGGACTCCGCGTGGAAGGCGACCGGGCCCCTGACCATTGGCCAGGGGCAGTACAACGACGTCTTCACCAACCGCTTTCCGGGTTCGGTGGACTCCGTACAGCTCTGGCAGCGGGCGCTGGACTCCAAGATGGTCATGGGGCTGACGGATCTTCGCAAGGACGGAGCGGTCGTCGTCCGCCAGGCGGCGCACTGGCCTCTGGACACAGCGACTCTCGGGACGGACAACGTCTGGCGGACTCCGGACACGGTCTACGGCGCCAACATGACGATGTCCGGATTCGGCGGCGCCGGCGCGGACCAAGCGGCCGCCTTCGTCGACGACGTCGACGACAACCGCGGCAAGGTGCTCCAGTTCACCGGCGCCGCCAGCGAGGCGCTGACGCTGCCGAGGCCGGTGGTCGATGCCGGTACGACCTTCTCGGCGGCCGTCTGGGTGAAACTGACCGACGCGACCAAGCCGGCGGTGATCGCTCGCCAGGCCGGCACCGATCGAGATGCCTGGCGCCTGGCCTGGGAACCGCTGGACGCGCTCGGCGGCCAATGGGTCTTCTCCAGAGCACGCGCGAACGGCACCGGCGAGGATCGTGCGATCTTCCCGGAGGACAACGACGCTGCGGTCAGCAACTGGCGGCTGCTGGTCGGGACGTACGACGCCAACGCCGCCGGCGCGACCAACCAGGATCCGCTGGGTGACATCGAGCTGACCGTCGACAAGACCCCGATGGACGGCGGGTCGGCTGCACACACCTCGCCGTACCGGCTGGGCAGCACGGTCGTCGGCAAGGGCCGCACCACCGGTAGCGAGTTCGCCGGCCTGATCGACGACTTCCGGCTGTACGTCGGCCCGCTGGTGGACAACGCGGTCTGTGTCGAATTCCCCGAACTGGGCGACGGCGTCTGCCCGCCGCCGGCCGGCTGACAGGAGAGCAGCAGCATGTCGAAGCGACTCGGTGGTCTCGTCACGCTCGTCGCCGCGAGCGCAATCCTGGCCGGCAGTCTCGTCAGCCAGGGCTCGACCGCGGCGACAGCGGCACCGGCATCCAAGATGCCGCCGCTGCCGGCCAGGCACGATGCGAAGGTCGGGGCGGCCGACCCGGCCGCCGCCAAGAAGTCCGATGCGGAGCGAGCGGCCGCGATGCGGCCCGCGGCCGCGCCACGCCCGGCGACCTGGCCGGTGCCGGGGGAGCGGGTCGTCCAGTTGACCGGCGCCTCGGCGGCGGCCAAGACGGCTCAGGCCGCCGACAGCGCGATTCGTCTCGTGCCTCGGGCTGGACGTACTGCCAAGACCGGCGCTCCGGCAGCGTCGGCGGCGCGCCTGCGTGTTCTCGATCCCGCGCAGGCGCAGGCCGCCGATGTGTCCGGCTTCCTCTTGACCATCGGTCGTGCGGACGGCGGCGCCGGTGACTCGCCGGCGGACCTGACCATCGACTATTCGGGCTTCGCGGAGGCGGTGGGTGGCAACTGGGCTTCCCGTCTCGAGCTCGTCGCTCTGCCGAAGTGTGCGTTGACGACGCCGAAGAAGCCGGGCTGTCTGACGCCGACTCCGGTCGGGTCGGTCAACAACCAGGACAAGCAGACGCTGACCGCTCCGGTCGCCGTAGGCTCCGAAGAGCGGGTCATGGCCGTGACCGCGGCAAGCGGTTCGAACGGCTCGAGTGGTGGCGACTACGCAGCCACCACGCTGACCCCGGCAGCGTCCTGGTCGGCAGGACGCAACAGCGGCGACTTCACCTGGAACTATCCGCTCCGGGTGCCGCCTGCGCCGGCCGGTCCGGTACCGAGTCTGTCGATCGACTACTCGGCCCAGTCCGTCGACGGCAAGACCGCGGTGGCGAACAACCAGTCCTCGTGGGTCGGCGAAGGATTCGACCTGGGGGGCTCGTACATCGAGCGCAAGTACGCCTCCTGTGAGGACGACGGTCAGACCGGCAAGTACGACCTGTGCTGGAAGTACGACAACGCCACCCTGGTCCTGAACGGCCAGGGCGGCGAACTCGTCAAGGACGGCACCGGCTGGCGCCTCAAGAACGACGACGGCTCGAAGATCGAGAAGGTCACCAACCCGACCGACAACGGCGACAACGACCGCGAGTCCTGGAAGGTCACCACGCTCGACGGCACGCAGTATTACTTCGGCCGCGAGCACGTGCTGCCGAACGCGACCGACCCGGTGACCAACTCGGTCTGGACCGTTCCGGTGGCGGGCGACGATGCGGACGAGCCCTGCCACGGCTCGACCTTCGCGACCTCGTTCTGCGACAACCAGGCCTGGCGCTGGAACCTCGACCTGGTCGTCGACCCGCACGCCAACGCGATGTCGCTGTGGTACGCCAACGAGACCAACTACTACGCCAAGAACGGCGCCACCACCGCAACCAAGCTCTACGACCGTGGTGGCTACCTGACGAAGATCCTGTACGGCCAGCGCTCGGACGCCATGTCCGCGACCGCACCGATGCAGGTCACCTTCACCACGCAAGAGCGCTGCCTGACGAACTGCACCTCACTGACGGCCACCACCAAGGCCAACTGGCCGGACGTCCCGTTCGACCAGATCTGTGCCGCCGGCGCGACCTGCAACAAGCCTGGCCCGTCGTTCTTCTCGCGGCGCCGCCTCGACACCGTCACCACCAAGGTCGGCGCCCAGGACGTCGACCGCTGGCAGCTCACCCCGGACTTCCCGTCACCGGGCGACAACATGTCCGGCCGCTCGCTGTGGCTGAAGTCGATCACCCACACCGGCGTGGCGCCCGGCGCGGCCGCGGCGCCCCTGACCGTGAGCTTCGAAGGCACCGGCCTCCCGAACCGTGTCGACTCCAACGACGACGGCATCTCGCCGATGAACAAGCTGCGGGTCGGCGGGATCTGGACCGAGACCGGCGCCAAGATCACCGTCGTCTACTCCGACCCGGAATGCATCGCCCCGGCCCCCGGCGTACCCGGCCACATGCCGGCGTCGGCGGCGACCAACACGATGCGCTGCTACCCGGTGCACTGGCAACCGGCCGACTCAGCGGAGCGCGACGACTGGTTCCACCGGCACGTCGTCACCCAGATCCGCGTCAGTGACGTCACCGGCGGCGCCGACGCGGTGGTCACCAACTACACGTACGGCGGCGGCGGTGCCTGGCACTATGCGGAGAACCCCCTCGTCCCGGCCAAGGAACGCAACTGGTCGGAGTGGCGCGGCTTCCGCACCGTCACCACGAGCTCCGGCGACCCGTTCCAGCCCGGTCCGAGGTCCCGCACCGTCACGTCGTACTTCCGCGGCATGAACGGCGACCGCGCGAGCACCACCGGCGGCGTCAAGTCCGTGACACTGCCCGACACCCAAGGCGGTTCCCGCGTCGACGCACCGGCCCTGGCCGGCCTGGTCCGGGAAGCGATCACCTACGCCGCCATCGACAGCAACACCGAAGTCACCGGAAACCTGACCGACTACTGGGTCCAGGAGACCGCCACCCAAACCGTCGACAGCGGCATCATCCGCCGCGCAAACCTCGTCAAGCCGTCTGCCGTGGCGGCCCGCATCGCGCGGGACGCAGGCCGCGCCGATCTCGTGCACGTCGGGAGTACGACGTACGACCCGGACACCGGACTACCGACGACCTCCGAAGACCTGGGGAATCCAGGAACGGCAGACGACACCTGCACGGTGACGTCGTACGCGAAGAACGCGGCCACCGGACTGCGCGGGGCGGTTTCGCGGGTCGTGGTGTCGCAGGGCCAGTGTGACGCGACCTCGGCGAAGCCACCGCAGGCGAGGTTCATCTCGGACGAGCGGACGATCTACGACAACGGCACACCGGGATCGGCTCCGACGAAGGGCGACGTCACCTCCTCGGAGCGGGCTACGGGCTACAACACCGCCGGCGACCCGGTCTACCAGCAGACCGGATCGACGACGTACGACGTTCTCGGCCGTCCGAAGACGCACAGCGACGCCCTCGGCCGGACGTCGACGACGGTCTACACGCCGGCCGGCGTCGGCGCGCTGCTGCAGACGGTCTCGACCTCGCCGCCGATCGTGCCTGGTGACCCGAACAGCAAGACGCTCACCACCAAGACGACTTATCGTCCGGAGTGGGGCGCCCAGACACAGTCCGTCGACCCGAACGGCAAGATCACCGATCTGGAGTACGACGCCCTCGGCCGGACGACCGCGGTGTGGTTGCCGAACCAGTCGAAGGCCAACAAAGAGCTGCCGAACATGCGGTACACGTACAGCCTGTCGGCAACAGCACCGTCGTACGTGCGTACCGACGACCTCAACCTCAGCGCGAACGGTTACCTGTCCGGGTTCGCGATCTACGACTCCCTGCTGCGGAGCCGGCAGACCCAGACGGTCGCACCGAACGGCGGCCGCCTGATCAACGAGACGAAGTACAACTCGCGTGGTCTCCCGATCATTCAGAACAACGACCTGTGGAACTCGGCGGCGCCTTCAGGAGCGCTGGCCACCGTGTTCGACGCGGAGGTCCCGAACGAGACACTGACGACGTACGACGGTGTCGGCCGCGTCACCGAGTCGAAGTTCCAGGTCTCCGCCCAGCCGCAGTGGTCCACCCGGACGATTTATGGCGGTGACACGGTCACCACCCTGCCGCCGAACGGCGCGCCGGCCACGAGCCTGATCCAGGACACGCGGGGCCGGGCGATCGAGAACCGTGAGTACGAGGGGTCCTCGGTCACACCTGGGTTCATCTCCACGAAGTACACCTACGACGCCGCGGGGCGGATGACGCAGCTCACCACGGCCGGGTCGACCTGGACCTACGGATACGACCTGCTCGGCCGTCGGATCACCTCGACCGATCCCGATGCCGGGACGTCGTCGTTCGAGTACGACGCTGTCGATCGGCCGGTCGCGGTGACGAACGCGAACCAGAAGAAGCTGATCACCAGCTACGACAACCTCGACCGCAAGACCACCGTGCACGAAGGCTCCAAGACCGACGCGAACCTCCGGCTGAGCTGGGACTACGACGCGACCGGACAGCTAGGACAGCTCTACCAGAGCAGCCGCTATCCCACCGGCAAGTCGGATCCGGCGTACAAGTCGAAGATCACCGCACGCAACGTGCTCTACAAGCCGACGGCGACGTCCCTGGTCATCCCCGCGTCCGAGGGAGACCTGGCCGGCACCTATCAGACGACGATCGGCTACCTGCCGGACAACGAGACGGTCGACTGGACCAACGTCCCCGGTGGTGGGGCGGTCGGCTCGGAGAAGCTGAACTACACCTACAACAACCTCGGCCGCCCGGTCTCGATGAAGAGCGGCGACGCCGTGTACGCGAACGACGTGAAGTACACCGCGACGGGTGATCCGGAGCGCTACGAGCTCGGCGACCAGCACAACATGGACATCATCAACACGTTCGAGCCGGGGACACGGCGGTTGCTGACGAGCACCTCCGGCGACGTCGAGATGGTCGCGAACCACGAGTACAAGTACGACCAGGCCGGCAACCTGCTCAAGGACGACAACAAGGTCGGCGGGGACGCGCAGTGCTACAAGTACGACGCGCATGCCAGGCTGACCGATGCCTGGTCGCCATCCAGTACCGACTGCGCCGCGGCCCCATCCGTGGCCGGCCTCGGCGGACCGGCGCCGTACTGGCAGTCCTGGACCTACACCGCCAGCGGTCTCCGGCAGACCCAGACCGAGCACGCAGCGACCGGGAACACCACTGAGACCTACACCTACGACACCGCGCAGGCCCACACGCTGAAGTCGATCACCACCACCGGCGCGGCGCCCAAGCCGGTTGCCAACTACACCTTCGACAACGCGGGTAACACGACCCAGCGACCGGACCCGACGAGCGGTGTCGAGGCCTTGACCTGGAGCGCCGAGAACAAGCTTCAGAAGCTCAGCAGCGTGGCCGGCGACACGTCGTACGTGTACGACGCCGACGGCAGCCTCATCCTGCGCAAGAGCCCGGGGGAGACGACCCTGTTCGTCGGCTCGCTCGAGCTCACTCTGGACACCTCGACCAAAACCGTCACATCCAAGCGCACCTACTCGATCGACGGCCTGGACATCGCCGTTCGGGCCAGCGTCACCGACCTCAAGTGGCTTGTCCCCGATCACCACGGCACATCGAATGTCGCGGTCGACTCCAAGACCCTGGCCACGACGAAGCGCTACACAACCCCCTTCGGCGAAGCCCGCGGACCCGAGGTCGCCTGGCCCGACAACCACGGCTTCCTCGGCAAACCCGAAGACAAGGCCACCGGGCTGACCACTGTCGGGGCGCGCGAATACGACTCGTCCATCGGACGCTTCCTCAGCGTCGACCCGATGATGGACACCGCCGACCCGCACCAGATGCTCGGCTACACCTACGGCAACAACAACCCCGCCACCATCTCCGACCCCACCGGCCTGATGAACGACTGCGACTGCCACGGCGGTGGCGGTGGCGGGGGTACGACAACTACGACGGTCACCACCACCACCGGCGGCAACGAGCAAGGCACGAACCACGGCTCCTCGGGCGGCGACAACGACAACGACAACGGCAGTAGCGGCAACGACAACGACAACTCCGGCGGCGGAGGCTGGAAGGGCTTACTCCATAAGGTCGGCCACTCGGTCGAAAAGGCCATCGGCCGACCCGAAAACCCCTGGGGCCAGGTAACTCTCGGCATCGGCGCCGGCGCTATCGACACCATCAAGGGCGCCGCTACCTCCGGATGGCAGAGCTACCAGTGCTACAGCGCCAATTTCAACGCCTGCGCCTCCCAGGCGAAGTCCCTTTACACGATGGTCCGCGACCCCTCCGCCGTAGCCAAAGCCATGTGGGAGCCCATCGGCCAGGACTTCGCAGCCGGCAACACCCAAAAGGCCAGCGGCCGCATCATCGAAGCCGCCGCAGAACTCCTCATCGGCTCCCACGGCGCCGGCACCCTCGCCTCCGCCACCGCCAAAACAGCCGAAGCCGCAGCGGCAGCAGCTGCCCGCGAAACCGCCGAAGCAGCAGCCAAAGCAACCGCCGCGGCCGCAGCCAAGGAAGCCGCCGAGAGAGCAGCAGCCAAAACGCCCAAGGCCTTCTGCAGCTTCGCAGGCGCCACCGGTGTCCTGATGGCCGACGGCTCCGCCAAAGCCATCAAGGACATCAAACCCGGCGACAAAGTCCTCGCCACCGATCCCACAACAGGCGAACGAGCCGCTAAAACCGTCCTGCAGGTCTGGGCCCACGCCGACACCCTGACAGACCTCGTCGTCGCCGGCGGCAAAGTCACCACCACCGAGGACCACCCCTTCTGGTCAGTCACCGACGGCCAGTTCGAGCGAGCCGACGAGCTGGCGCCAGGGGAGAAGATTCTCAGCTCGACCGGGCATCCCGTCCTGATTGCGGGCCTTGCCCCGGAGACTGCTCATCGAGCGCAGGCCTACAACCTGACAGTCGCGGAAATCCATACGTATTATGTGTTGGCTGGGGCAACGCCCGTCCTGGTGCACAATGCCGGCGGCGGCGACGATTTCAACCAGTCGATGAACAAGGCGCTGGACTGGCTCGAACCTCGCGGATTCAAGGCTGAGAGGCCGACGATCGGGAAGTTCGGCACCATCCAGGGCAAGCCCATTGGCATGCAGACGAGCGACGGCAAGACCGGCTTCCGAATCGAGTTCGACCAGCGCAGTGGCGCGCACATCAACGTGTGGTCCGGAAAAGAGAAAGGTCCGCACTTCACGTTCGACGCCACCGAGTCAGAGGTCACGAAACTGCAATCTTTGCACGGGTGCCATTGATGGAGGACTGTTGTGGCAGGCAACTACTGGGAAGACGAGGTGTACTCGGCGGCACCGCTGAGTGGCCTGGAGCGAACGAGCACCTCAAACGTCTTCGACTGGCTCGGCCGCACCTTTCTCTCCGATGGAGGGAAGATCGACTGGCGCTCGGTGGAAGCCGGACACACCCATCAGAGATTCGGCGACGAAGAGTCGCTCGTTGCTGCGGCATTGGCGGAGATTTCTCAGCGAGTTCAGCCGAGTTCTACCGTCGAACACGTCGGGGACGGGCTGTCGCCGTACGGTGTGCGCTTTGCCGGGGGTGAGGCAATCTCGGTCGCTGCGGTGCTATTGGAGATACCGGAGCATCACTACTTCCTGGCCGAAGACCGGGCCTGGATCGTCGTGGTCTCGACCGAAGGTGACTTGGACGTCGTAGATCGCGTCGTCGCTTGCTGAAGTCCCCGCCTGGCCACTGCGTCCATCGGCGCTGACTCGACTCGCTGCAACTTCGTGCAATTTTGTGGACACGCTCCGTCCCCGGGCGACAGGATGACTCGCTGGTCAGAATGCCGCCCTGGGGAGGGACCACATGAAACACGCACGCCTGCTGTCAGTCCGCCGACGTCTGACGTTGGGGGTCACGGCCGCGGTTGCCTTGCTGGTCTCCGGATTGCCGGGTGCGGCCGCCGCGGAGCCGCCTGTCCCGCCGTCATCTCCGACGGTGACCGCCGTGTATCAGGGTGCGCCGGTCGAGAACTGTGCGAACAAGCCCTCTTGCCCAGACTCCGTGGTCGTAGGGGAGAAGGTGACCTTCACGTTCACCGCGACCTCAACGGATGTGGTGGGCTTCGACTACTCCGACAACGGAAACGGTCATCCGTCGCTGATGGGCTCGACCGTGACAGTCGACGTGATGGTCGGAAGCGCGTCCCTCCTACTCGTGGATGTGCAGGCGTTCAACGAGATCGGTCAGCGCAGCACCACCGTGCACTTCCGCGTCGGCGTCGGTCGTCCGGCGGGGCCGATCGGGTCCTGGTCCTTCGATGACGGCAGCGGCACGACGGCCGCCGACGGCCCCGGTCTGACCCACCCGCTGGCTTTGTCGGGCGCGGCGTTCGAGGCGAACGGGCGGCTCAAGGGCGCTTTGGCTCTGGACGGCTCCAACGACTTTGCAGCCGCCAGCGAGTCCGTGGTCGATACCTCGCGGAGCTTCTCGATCTCTACGTGGGCTCGTCCCACCAGCGCGTCCAAGCTGGGAGTCGTTGCTGCCGTCAACGGTACGAACTCGGCCGCGGCCGGCCTTGGTTATGACCCGGCCACGAAGCGCTGGGTCTTCGCGCGATCCTCGGCCGATGTGAGCAAACCGACCGTCTACAAGGCGTCTTCGAAGGAAGCACCCGTCAACGGTGCCTGGTCACACCTGCTGGCGACGTACGACGCGACCACCGGTGCCCTCAAGTTGTTCGTCAACGGCCGCCTGCAGCAGGAGACCTCGTCCCCGATCGCCAACGCATGGAAGGCAACCGGCGCCCTGTCCGTCGGCCGGGGCCTCCTGGGCGGCGCGGCCAGCGGGTACTTTGCCGGCTCGATCGACAACCTGCAGACCTGGCAACGGGTCCTGCTGCCCGAAGAAGTCCTGCAACTCCAGGACCCCCGTGAATCAGGCAGCGCGAACACCCCGGTCATCACCGGCAATGCGGCGTACTGGCCGCTCGACGCCGCGACCCGCGGCACCGATCAGGTCTGGCGCTCACCAGAAGCCATTCGCGGCGCCGATCTCACCGTGTCCGGCTTCCGCGGTACCGACCAGTCCAAGGCCTTCGTGGATGACGCCGACCGCGGCAAAGTGCTCGACCTCACCGGCTCGACAAAGGAAGCCCTCACCCTCAACCGCGCGGTCGTCGACGCCAGCGCGAGCTTCGCGGTAGCCGTCATGGTCAAGGTCACAGACCCCTCCAAACCAGGAGTCCTCATCCGCCAAGGCACCTCGACCAAGGACACCTGGCGGATCGCCTACGAGCCCATCGACGCCACCACCGGCCGTTTCACCTTCGCCCGCGCAAACGCCGACGCCACCACCGAAACCGTAGTCGCCACCAGCGACACGGATATCTCAGAACTCCAATCCTGGCACCTGATCGTCGGCCAGTACCGCCTCAACGACCGAGACCCGAGCCACGACGAGATCTCTCTGAGCGTCGACCTGCGGACCCAAGACACGGCGACCTTCACAGCCCCCCGCCGCGACGGCACCACAGCCCTCGGCCACTCCAGCCCAGCCTTCGCAGGCCAACTCGACGACGCCCGCATCTACACAGGCGTCCTCTCACCCATCACCGCCTGCGCCGACTACCCAGGCCAGCGCAACTGCGGCCTGTAAACCGGCAACTGTATGGGTCGTTTGTATGGGTTGTCGCTGGTGGTGACCGATCGGTTCCATCAGAGTTAGCGGTCTCGGGATAACGAACAACAGTGGGGTGGGGAACGTGAGGCGGGGATCTCGTGCTGCTCTGGCGCGCCATGAGCGCGGCCGGACTTCGGTGGCCGTACTGGCTGCAATAGCAGTCCTGACATCAGGTCTGCAGGCAACTCCGACGGTGGCTGCGCCACCACCGGTTCCGAAAATCGGCCGCAACGCGCAGGAAGCGGCCAAGTTCGCCGCCGCGGGTGGCGCTCCAGTGGAGATCGCCGACCGGACGACCGAGCTGTCGCAAACCTTCGCCAACCCGGATGGGTCCCTGACCGCAAAGTTGTCGAACGCTCCGGTTCGGGTAAAGCAAGGCGACGCCTGGCGAGCAGTGGACACCAACCTCGAGTTCCGTCCGGACGGCACGGTCGGGCCGAAGGCTGCGATCTCGCAGATCACCCTCTCCGGTGGGGGTAACAGTTCGATCGGCAAGGTCGGACTGCCCGAGGGCGCATTCGAGCTGAAGTCACCGTGGCAGCTGCCTCGGCCGACGTTGTCCGGCTCGATCGCGACGTACGCCGAGGTCGCACAGGGACTGGACCTGGTCGTCGAGTCCACCTCGGAGGGACTGAGCTACAACGTCGTCGTCAAGACCAGAGAGGCGGCCTCGAACCCGGCACTGCGCTCGATCCACTTCCCGGTGACGACGCAGGCCCTCTCGCTCCGGACCGACAGGGAGGGCGGCCCGACGTATGCTGATGCCAGCGGACGGCTGGTACTGACGGCCGGCGACGCGATGATGTGGGACTCTTCGCAGTCCGCTCAGGGAAAGCAGACGGTGGCGAAGCGTTCGTCGGCGAAGCTGGTCGACGACGGTCCGGCCGGTGCGCACGCGGCCGAGATGGAGCTTCGAGGCGACTCATCCGGCCTGACCCTAGTCCCCGACGCGGGCATGCTTACCAGCCCGTCGACGGTCTATCCGGTCGTACTGGACCCGGTCACCACAACGCCCACCAAATCCGCCTGGGCCGCTGCCTGGCAGCTCTACCCCACGACGTCGTTCTTCAAGACGACCCACAGTCTGGGCGTTGGGTACGAAGACTACGAACAGCACAAGATTGTCCGGTCCTTCTTCCAGTTCGTCACAACCGCCTTCCGGGGCAAGAAGATCCTCAGCTCCAAGCTGCGCACCTTCGAGGTGCACTCGGCGAGCTGCTCGGCCCGCTCGGTCAGCGTGACCCGAACGACCACGATCACGGACCGGACCACTTGGAACAACCAACCTGGCGTTCAGCTCGCGGTCACCAGCCAGAGCTTCGCGAACGGCTACAGCTCGTCGTGCCCTGACAAGTACGTCGAGTTCCCGGTGACGAACTCGATGGCCGACACCGCGGCCAAGGGATACACCACCTCGACCTTCCGGCTCGCAGCCACGGACGAGACCGACGGCATCGCCTGGAAGCAGTTCAGCTCCCTCGGCGAGCTCGAGGTCACCTATGTCTCGCCGCCCGCCATCCCGACCAGCGTCGGCCTCAAGGACCCGAACGTCGGCTGTGACAGCGCGACCTCGTACGTGAACGTTGGCTCGAAGAACCTTCAGTTCACCGCGACGCCGAAGCTGTCGGCCACGGATCCTGGTGCGCGCGTGCAAATCGAGTTCTGGTTCTACAGCACGACCGGAAATCCGTTCCTCTCGAGGCGGACTGGGCTCGACAGTCCGAACACACCATTGACAGTGACCTTGCCGAACGCCACCTTCGCCGATCAAGGCCTCTACCATTTCCGCGCCAGAACGATCTATCCCTATGCCACGGGCGCTGAACTCAAATCGGTGGATTCGGCTTTCTGCTACTTCAAGGTGGACAAGTTCGCGCCTGGTCCGCCGATGGTGACTGCCAAGTTCGGCGCTGACACGGTGAAGAACTGTGACGTCGAGAACCCGTGCGAGGCATTGCCGCCACCGGGGGCACCGATCTCGTTCACGATTAAGGCTGCTTCTGCGGACGTCGTGAAACACGAGTACTGGTTCCAGGGGGCTTCGTCGAAGACCACTGTGACCGGGAACACGGTCATCATCAATATTGTGCCTACTCAAGAGGGGCACAACCGTTTGCACTTTCAGAGCTTCGATGGTGCTGGGCACGGCAGCGGCGAAATCACCGACTTCGTGGTGAACGTGAAGAGCGCATCGCCGCCGATCGCGGACTGGTCCTTCGACGAGCCGTCAGGGACCACTGCCGCCGACCAGGCCACTCCGGCACACGCCCTGACCTTGTCGAATGGGGCCAAGTTCGACGACGCCGGACGGTCGGGAGGTTCGCTGCAACTGGACGGTGTGGACGACTACGCCGAGACCTCGGCACCTGTGGTCGATACCTCGAAGAGCTTCACCGTGTCGGCCTGGGCCCGGCTGTGGACGACGAAGGAGGCGGTGGTGATCGGGTCGGCCGGCAACATCGGCAGCGCCTTCGAGTTGCGTTACTCGCAATCATTGAATCGCTGGGTGTTCGTACGCTCCAAGACAGATACAACGACGCCCATCGCCGTACAGGCAAAGTCTGACGAGCCCGCGGTGCTCGGCGCGTGGACGCATCTTGTCGGCGTCTACGACCAGGGGCTTGGGAAGGTTCAGTTGTACGTCAACGGCCGGTTGCAGACCGCCGGAAACGTGCCGTATCCCGATTCGGCCTGGAAGGCGACCGGTCCGCTGAGTATTGGTCAGGGGCATTACAACGGCGTCTTCACGAATCGGTTCGTCGGCTCTATCGACTCGGTGCAGATCTGGCAGCGTGGTCTGAACGCCGAGGCGGTGATGGCCGCTGCCGATCCACGCAAGGACGACAAGGTCGTGACCGGGCTGGCGGCGCATTGGCCCCTCGACAGCGCCTACCTGGCCAGTGACCAGGTTTGGCGGACGGGCGACCTGGTGTACGCCGCGAACATGCCGATCAGCGGATTCGGAAGTTCGGCCGACCAGTCCTCCGCGTTTGTGACAGACGACGAACGCGGACCGGTTCTGTCCTTCAGCGGCTCGGCGAATGAAGCGTTGTCGCTACCGCGGCCCTTCGTCGACGCCGGAACAAGCTTCTCAGCCGGTGTCTGGGTGAAGCTGGCCGACCCGGACAAGGCCTCGGTCGTTCTCCGCCAGGCCGGAGCGGATCGCGATGCCTGGCGACTCGAGTGGCGACCGGTGGACGAGGTCAGCGGCGAGTGGGTTTTCACCCGAACGCCAGCCAACTCGACAGAGCCGGACATCGCGGTCTATCCGGAGTCGAAGGATGCAGTGGCAGGAGACTGGCGACTGTTGATCGGCGCGTACGACGCTGCAGCTCCGGACCAGGTCAACGGCGGGGCCCTCGGGAAGATCACGCTGAGTGTCGACAAGGGCACGATCGACGGCAGCGAGCATCGGCACACCTCGCCTTACCGGCTGGGCAGCACTGTCGTCGGCAAGGGCCGAACCGTCGGCGGCGAGTTCGCGGGCTGGATCGACGACATCCGCCTGTACACCGGTGCTCTCGACGATCGCTCGACCTGCGCCGAATACCCCGATCTCGGCGAGGACGTCTGCCCGCCGGTCACCGAAGGCTGATCGATGTCTGCCGCCCCGCGAGTGAGGAAGCTTTCGATGAAGTTCACTGCAGCACGCCCTCGGCGTTCCTGGCCGGTTGTGGCAGCGCTCACAGCAGGCGCGGTGTTGGTCTCGGGCCTTCAGCCCGGGGCCGCGCCGACCGCGGCCGCTAGTTCGGTCCTGCCGCCGCTCCCCAAGGCTCGGGATGTCGAGACCCACCAGCTGGAGACCGCGAGGGTGCAGAAGGCCACCGCCGAGCGGGCAGCAGCCGAACGTCCGACGGCCGCGGCCCCCGCGCCGACCTGGCCGACCGCTTCCGAGCAGATCCTCTCGGCGACCGCGCCGGGAGCTTCGTCGTTCGGTGTCAGTACGGCACGGACCGCGAAAGGCCGGACGCCGGCGACGGTCCGCCTACGCATCTTCGATCATGCGGAGGCCGAGCAGATCGGCATCGAGGGTGTTCTCCTCACGGCGGCCCGTGCCGACAACCTGCTTGAGCAGGGCACGACACAAATCGAGATCGACTACTCCAGGTTCGCCGATGCCTACGGCGGTGACTGGCGGAACAGGCTCAAGCTGGTCGCCCTGCCAGCCTGCGTCCTCACTACGCCCAGCAAGGCGGGCTGCCTGACGCAGACCGACCTCGGGTCGACCAACGATCTGCGGCGGCAGAAGCTGTCCGCACCGGTTGCGGTCGACTCGAACGCTCGGGTTCTCGCCGTTACCGCCGACTCCTCGTCGACCTCGGGTGACTACACCGCCACCAGTCTGGCCCCTGCATCGAACTGGGCGGCGGGCGGTTCGAGCGGCGACTTCACCTGGTCCTACCCGCTTCGCGTGCCGCCTGCCACCGGCGGTCCGTCGCCTAGCCTCTCGTTCTCATACTCCGCGCAGTCGGTCGACGGCCGAACCGTTGCCTCGAACAATCAGCCGTCCTGGGTCGGGGAAGGGTTCGAGCTCAGCGAGTCCTATGTCGAGCGCAAGTACGCCAGCTGTGACGACGAGGGACACACAGGCAAGTACGACCTGTGCTGGAAGTACGACAATGCGACCCTCGTGATGAACGGCAAGTCCAACGAGCTGGTGAAGTCGGGCAGCGGCTGGAAGCTCAAGGACGACGACGGCTCGAAGGTCGAGAAGGTCGTCTCCCCGAACAACCCCGACAACAACAAAGAGGTCTGGAAGGTCACCACGCAGGACGGGACACAGTACTTCTTCGGCCAGAACATCGTCCCCGGGGTGAGCACACCGACCAATTCGGTGTTCACTGTTCCGGTGTCCGGTGACACCGCCGGGGAGGAGTGCTACAACGCCACGTTCGCGAACTCCTTCTGCGACCAGGGCTGGCGCTGGAACCTCGACTACGTTGTCGACCCGCACGGCAACGCGATGACGATGTGGTACGCGAAGGAGACGAACTACTACGCCAAGAACGGGTCGACGACCGCCAACGCGGCTTACACCCGCGGCGGCTACCTGCAGACGATCAAGTACGGCCAACGCTCGGACGCGCTCACCACGACAGCCCCGATGCAGGTCGACTTCGTTACGCAGGAACGGTGCGACAAGCAGGACAACTGCAGCTCGCTGACGACTACGACCAAGTCGAACTGGCCGGACGTGCCGTTCGACCAGATCTGTGCCTCCGGAGCGACCTGCACCAAGCCCGCGCCGACCTTCTTCACCCGACGTCGGCTCGACACGATCACGACCAAGGTCCTGAAGGGAACGTCGTACCAGGAGGTCGATCGGTGGCAGACCTCGGTCGACTACCGGGGCGACTCCCTGTCGGGCAAGTCCTTGTGGCTGCAGTCGATCACACACACTGGGCTCGCCGCTGCCGGTGAGACTGCGGCGACGCCGCTGAAGGTCACCTTCGGCGAAGCGCCGCTGGCTAACCGGGTCGACGACAACGGCGACGGCGGCGACGGCCTGCCACCGATGATCAAGATGCGGGTAGGCAACATCTGGACCGAGACCGGCGCTCAGATCACGATCAAATACTCCAGTCCCGAGTGCATTCAGGGCAGCAAGATGCCCACCTCGCACGACCGGAACACGCTGCGCTGTTACCCGGTCAAGTGGACCCCACCCAAGGAGCAGGAGGAGCGCGACGACTGGTTCCACCGGTATGTCGTTAACCAGGTCCGCGTCAACGACCTGACCGGCAACTCCGACGCCGTGGTCACGAACTACACCTACTCCGGCGGCGCTGCCTGGCACTATCAAGACAATGCCTTCATCCCGAAGAAGGAGCGGGACTGGGCGGAGTGGCGAGGCTACGAGAGAGTGACGGTCAGCCAAGGCGACCCCGCCCAACCCGGTCCGCGGTCTCGCGAGGAGACGACCTACTTCCGTGGAATGAACGGTGACCGGCTCGCTGGTGGCGGCGCCAAGTCCGAGACTGTCCAGGACAGAACCAACGGCGCCACCCCCGATGTAGCTGCGCTAGCCGGCCAGGTCCGGGAGACAGTCACCTATCAAGGCGCCGGCAGCGACACCGAGATCTCCGGCGCGATCACCGACTACTGGGTGAAGCCGACGGCAACTCAGACTGTTGAGGGGGCCAGCACGCCCACAACCACCGACGACCTGACCTTGACAGCAGGTTTCGTCCGTCCTTCGGCCACCCGATCCCGAACGGCACGTGACGCTGGCCGTCCGGCCCAGCTCCGTACGGTGACGACGTCGTACGACGATTCAACTGGCTTGGCGATCACGAGCCAGGACGAGGGCGACGCGGCGAAGTCCGCCGACGAAACCTGCACGCTGACGAGCTACGCGTCGAACGCGGTCAAAGGCCTGATCGCCTACCCGTCGCGCATCGTGACTTCGAAGGGTCGGTGCGACTCCGGCTCGGACACCCCCGGCAGCGATCGCGTGCTGTCCGACGTCCGAACTATCTACGACGGGGGTGACTTCGGCGCTCCCGTTGTACAGGGTGAGGTCAGCTCGACACAGCGCCTGAGCAGCTATAACGCAAGCGGTGTCGCGCAGTACTCCACGACTATGACCACGACGTACGACGCCCTGGGGCGGCCGACCTCCACGACGGACGCGCTGGGGCGCGTCACCAGCACGGCGTACACACCGGCAGGCCAAGGCGCGTTGACGGAGACCGCTGTTCAGACACCGCAGATTTCTGGCACGAACACGACGCGGCTGAAGACGATCACGTCGTACCTGCCCGAATGGGGAGTCGCGTCCCGAGTTTCCGATGCCAACCAGAAGGTCACCGATCTGTCCTACGACAAGGTGGGACGGTTAACCGGCGTCTGGCTGCCGAACCGCTCGAAGAGCAAGCCGGAATCCCCGAACACAAAGTACACCTACAACTTGTCGAGTACTGCGCCGTCGTCGGTCCGTACCGACGCGCTGAACATCACTGCCAACGGCTACAACACGAACTTCGCGATCTTCGACTCCCTGCTGCGAGTCAAGCAGACCCAGATCCCCGCGGTGAACGGGGGCCGGATCCTCAGCGAGTCGAAGTACAACTCGCGAGGCCAGGTCGTCATCGAGAACCGTGACATGTGGGACGACGACTCCGAGCCGACCGGCACCTTCGTATCGGTGGCCGATGCGGCCGCGCCGGCGGAGACGGAATCGATGTACGACGGAGCCGGCCGCCTGATCGCCTCGACGTTCGCGTCGATGGCGCAGGACAAGTGGACAACGCGCAAGGTGTACAGCGGCGACGCCGTCACGACCCTGCCCCCGGTAGGTGCGCCCGCGACCACCGAGATTACCGATGCCCGTGGAAAGGTCGTCGAGCGGCGTGAATACGACTCGAACGTCGTCACGTCGGGCTATATCCCGACGAACTACACCTACGACCTCGCCGGTCGCCTGACCAAACTGGTCAGCGGCGGTTCGACCTGGTCCTATTCCTATGATCTGTTCGGTCACAAGGTCGGAACGACGGACCCGGACGCGGGCGCGGCGACCTACGGCTACGACGTGGTCGACCGCCTGGTATCGACGACGAATGCCAAGCAGGAAACGCTGCTGACGACGTACGACAACCTCGACCGCAAGGTGACCCTGCACGATGGCGAGAAGACCGACGCGAAACTGTTGGCCAGCTGGCTGTACGACGGCGCGGGGAACTTGGGCCACGCGCTCGGGTCGATCCGATACACGCTCGGCAAGATGGGGCCGCAGTACAAGAACCTCATCGTGTCCCGGAACGTGCTCTACAACCCGACCTCGACCAGCGTGGTGATCCCGGCGGCCGAGGGCGACGAACTCGCCAAGACCTACACCACGAACACGACGTACTCACCGGACGCGCAGACGCCGAGTTCCAACTACCTTCCCGGCGGCGGTCCGATCGGGACGGAGACGGTCAATTACACCTACACCCGGCTCGGTCAACCGTCGTCACTCACCGGCGGGTACGGGACCTACGCGAAGAGCGTCAAGTACACCGAACTGGGCGATCCTGAGGCGTACGACCTCGGCGACGATCACGACCTCGTCATCCAGCAGCCGTTCGAGCAGGGCACTCGCCGCCTTCAGCAGATCTGGGTGGCCCGCGCCGACACGATCCACTCGCAGCGCCTCTTCACCTACGACGACGCTGGCAACCTGCTCAAGGACGAGAACAGAGTCGGCCCCGACACCCAGTGCTTCGACTACGACGGCCACCGCCGCCTGACCGCAGCATGGACCCCGGCCAGCAGCAACTGCAACCCGGCTCCCACGGTCTCCAACCTCGGAGGCGCGGCACCGTACTGGCAGACCTGGACCTACAACATCAACGGCTCGCGCAAGACCGAGACCAACCACACCACAGCTGGCGACACCACCGCGACCTACACCTACGCGGCTAACCAGGACCACGCCGTCTCTAAGGTCGCTACCACCGGCGTAGCTGCAAGGCCCGACGCAAACTACACCTACGACGCTGCAGGCAACACCGGCACCCGGCCTGGCATTGATAGCGAGCAGCAGTCCCTCAACTGGAACCCCGAGGGCAAGCTGACCAAGCTCACGAGCGAGGCCGGTGACATCAACTACCTATACGGCGCCGACGGGACCCTGCTACTCCGGAAGTCGCCGAAGGCGACAACCCTCTACGTCGGCTCGCTGGAGATCACCGTCGACTCCAGTTCCAGCGTCAAGGCGATCTCTGCTCGGCGTACCTACTCCGTGGGCGGCCGCGATGTCGCAGTCCGCTCCACCGTGGACAAGCTCGACTGGCTGGCGACCGACTACCACAACACGTCCCAGTTGACGATCACCGACGACACGCACACCCCCACGACGCGCTACGCCACCCCCTTCGGCGCCCCTAGAGGCACCGAACCCATCACGTGGCCCGACACTCACAACTTCCTGGGTAAGCCGGAGGACAAGACAACGGGTCTGACCCACATCGGCGCCCGCGAGTACGACCCGACGCTGGGTCGCTTCATCAGCGTCGACCCAGTCCTCGATCCCTCCGACCCTCAGTCCCTTCTTGGCTACGCCTACGCACACAACAACCCCACCTCCTTCAGCGATCCGACGGGCCTGTGTGCACTGGATGAGGGCGAGACAAGGTGCGGCTCACATCCGACTCCGACTCCGCCGTCCACAAGCACCGGCAACAAGCCCAAACCGCCGTCGACGGGATCGAGCCAGTCGAACCAGCATCAAGCCAACGAGACAACGCGCCAAATTCTGCAGGCGATGCAAGGCAACACCCCTGCAGTCAGGACAGCCGCTGCATTCTTCGGCGCGCTCAACCTTCCGGCGCTCATGACAGAGTCGGAGGAGCACCACGCCGAACTGAACCTCTGCGGCTTCCTGCCTGGCGTTGGGATGGGTTGTGACATTTTCAATGGGGGCTGGTACCTGAAGGAGGGCAATAGAACCGAAGCAGTTTGGAGCTTCGGCTCCGCGGTA
The DNA here is from genome assembly GCF_044453945.1 of Kribbella sp. NPDC051587. Lineage (NCBI taxonomy): Bacteria > Bacillati > Actinomycetota > Actinomycetes > Propionibacteriales > Kribbellaceae > Kribbella > Kribbella sp. NPDC051587. Next base: position 47,586 of record NZ_JBITDE010000022.1, on the reverse strand, counting down.
ATGGGAGCTGGAGATCTTGCGGCTGGCGCTCGGACAACACGAAAAGGCGTCAAGGCTCTTGAAGATGCCGCCAAAGCTGCGGGTGATTTCTGTAGTTTTGCTGGAGCGACGGCCGTGCTGATGGCCGACAGAAGCCGAAAAGCCATCCAAGAGATCAAACCGGGCGACAAGGTGATCGCCGCCGATCCAATCTCTGGTCAAGCGTCCACTAAACGCGTCCAGAAAGTCTGGGTACACGATGACACCTTGATTGACCTTGCCGTCGACGGTGGCAAGGTGACCACTACGGAAGACCATCCATTCTGGTCGGCGACAGACGGACGCTTTGAGCGTGCGGACGAACTTGCACCGGGCGAGGAAATTCTCAGCTCAACGGGTCATCCGGTACATGTTGTGGGCTTGGTGCCGCGCAGTGCTCGCGGTGCGCTTGCCTACAACCTCACGGTTGAAGGCATCCATACCTATTACGTTTCGGCGGGGAGGAATCTGGTACTGGTTCACAATGCCGGTCCCGGATGCGGGGTTGTGCGGCTTGGGCCGGGAGTTCATTCGGCAGATGCGTTGAAGGCATTCCATCCGTCGGCACCTGAAATCGAATACGTATTCGATCCGTCGACCCGGAAGTTCCTCGCTGGTGACCCGTCCGACCTAGGGCTCGTAGGTAGCCCGCATCAGCAGTTGGCCAGGGGCCTAGGTGCGGATGAAGATACTGTGCTAGGCGGTACGCTGTTCCGCGACCAAGGGCGACTCGTGTTCACCGAGAACAGCGGGCACTACGGCCATAGGTGGACAGACGAGGCTCGCCAACAATTCCAGGGCCTCCTGGACGACTATGGAGTTGACTATGACTACAGGAAATGGGGCTAACGTGAACGATTGGACGCCTGTGGTCTACCGAGGAGACGGTGCGTGGATCGGGGTCATGTCGGGCGGTGAACTCGGCGTCGGCGTGGAGGCCGCGGGGAGGGCGACTTTGGAAGGCTCCAACTATCAGCCGATGTGGCCGTTCATGGAGCGTGGATTGTCCGAGTGTCTGGATACGTTCTCCCGGGCTTGGCCGAGCCTCGGCGGTGGGAAGGTGGCTACCCCGGAGGAATTGATCGAGCTCACTGTTGAGACAGCTTGGGACTCAGGTAGGGAGTACTGGATGCAGCACTCGTCGGCTTGGGTCCTTCAAATGGCTGAAATGTCGGCTTTCGACCCGGAGAGGATCCGCGGCGTTGTGGCCCGAATGTTGGTCTCAGATGGTCTTGCAGCTGATCTGAGGACTTCTCTGCAGAGCATTGTGGCGCGTAGCGAGTCCTAGTCTCATTGATGCCGAAGTGTGATCGCATCTCGGGTGGATCAGACGCTGGCATTTGGGCATCCCGACAACCGGCGCCGCGGGGCGCCCGAGGCGAAAGCCAAACTGCTGTGAGTGAAGAGCACTAGGCGGGAGGTTCTCATGCGTGCTCCGCGATCGGGAGCTCAAGTAGTAGGGCCGACTGGAGCGCTGAGGCTGGGTGCCCTGGGGTGTTCGGCCGCAGCGGGGCGCCCCGAGGCGAGTCGATGGCTTTGCAGGAAGCTGCAAGTTTGCTGTTAGGGGTGGAACGAACGCGGAGTGTGGTTGAGGATGGGTGGGGTCGCGTTCCGAGAGGGCGCGGGTTGATCGGCCCTTGTCGGCTCAGGGGGGCTCCTAGCCGGCGGGGGCCGGTTGCTGTCTAGAGGGCTTTGACGGCGGCCAGGTAGGGCTGGTAGGCGGTGGTGAAGGGCTCGGCGAGTGTGATGTTGGCGGCTAGCCAGGTGCAGGTGGCTTGGGCGGTGGCGACCACTTGCGGGGGATAGCCGAACCTCACCCGGTGGGCTTCGAACTCGTCTTCGTCCATGACTCGTACGGCGCCGGTGCGGAGTAGGCGGATGTCCAGGTCCAGGTCGACGAGGGTGACGGTGTCGACGCCGAACTCGGCGGGCATGGTGACGTCGCAGTAGATGCGGGTGGCGTGCGGGTCGTCGTTGAAGAGGGCGGACCACCATTGGCCGCGGGGGAAGAGGCGGACGCGGTGGTGGTCGACAGTGATCCAGGTGCCGTCGGCGCGGCGGGCGCGCTGGCCGGGCACGGAGCCGACCCAGAGGCCGTGTTCGTCTTCGCCGAGGTGGACGGCCTCCATCAGGCGATGGGGGGTGCCGTCGTACTTGGTGAACAGTGTGGTCACCTGCTGCATGCGGTCACTGTAGGGGAGACCCCGAACTAATCACTGTCAGTGAGCGTCTCAGGAACTGAGATTATCGGCACGTCCGCACCGAGTTCGGATTCGGGCGGGTGCGTGCATAGACTCAAGCGTCCGAGGACGACCTGCGGAAGGGGCTCGATGCGCGTGCTGGAGACGGTCGGCGGGCCGGCTGATCTGAAGAAGCTGACGCCGGAGGAGCTCACCGATCTGGCGGCGGAGATCCGGGACGTGCTGGTGGAGACCGTGTCGCGGACCGGTGGTCACCTCGGCCCCAATCTGGGCATGGTGGAGATCACACTGGCCATGCACCGGGTGTTCGACTCGCCGACGGACCGGTTGATCTACGACACCGGGCACCAGACGTACGTGCACAAGCTGCTGACCGGCCGGGCGCCGAAGTTCGACAGTCTGCGGCAGGAGGGTGGCCTGAGCGGCTACCCGAGCCAGGCGGAGTCCGACCACGACATCGTCGAGAACAGCCACGCGAGCACGAGTCTTTCGTACGCCGACGGCCTGGCCAAGGCGTACCGGATCCGCAAGGAGGACCGGCACGTCGTCGCGCTGATCGGCGACGGCGGGCTGACCGGCGGGATGGCCTGGGAGGCGCTGAACAACATCGCCGCCGCCAAGGACCTCAAGCTCGTGATCATCGTCAACGACAACGGCCGGTCGTACAGCCCGACCGTCGGTGGGCTGGCGACGCACCTGACCGCGCTGCGCACGAATCCGCGGTACGAGAAGATCCTCGACCTGATCAAGAAGAACCTCGGCCGGACGCCGTACGTCGGTCCTCCGATGTACGAGGTGTTGCACGGGGTGAAGAAGGGCCTGAAGGACATGCTGGCCCCGCAGGGCATGTTCGAGGACCTCGGCCTCAAGTACGTCGGTCCTGTCGACGGTCATGACCGGGAGGCGATGGAGGACGCGCTGCGCAACGCGAAGGCGTTCGGCGGTCCGGTGATCGTGCACGCGGTGACCCAGAAGGGCTTCGGGTACGCCGCTGCCGAGCAGGACGAGGAGGACAACTTCCACCAGATGCGTCCGGCCAACAAGCCACGCGGGTGGACGGATGTGTTCGCCGAGGAGCTGGTCCGGATCGGCCACCGCCGGCCGGACGTGGTGGCGATCACCGCCGCGATGATGAACCCGACCGGCCTGAACCAGTTCGCGCAGGCCTTCCCCGAGCGCACGTTCGATGTCGGGATCGCCGAGCAGCACGCGGTCACCAGTGCCGCGGGCCTCGCGATGGGTGGGATGCACCCGGTCGTCGGCCTGTACGCGACGTTCCTCAACCGGGCCTTCGACCAGTTGCTGCTCGATGTCGCACTGCACAAGTGCGGCGTGACGTTCGTGCTCGACCGCGCCGGCGTAACCGGCGACGACGGCGCGAGCCACAACGGCATGTGGGACATGTCGATCGTCCAGGTCGTGCCGGGCCTCAGGCTCGCCGCGCCGCGGGACAGCACACGGCTGGTGGAGCTGCTCAACGAGGCGATCGACGTCAACGACGCACCGACCGTCGTGCGGTATGCCAAGGGCGAGGTGTTCCCGGACATCGACCCGATCGACAAGGTCGGTGGCCTCGACGTCCTGCACCGCTCGGGCACCGACGTACTGGTGGTCGGCATTGGCTCGATGGCGGCCACGGCGATGGATGTCGCCGACCGACTGCAGGCGCAGGGGATCGGCGTCACCGTGGTCGACCCGCGCTGGGTGAAGCCCGTCGATCCGCAGCTGATCGAGCTGGCGCCCAAGTTCAAGCTCGTCGTCACGATCGAGGACAACGGCCGCGCCGGTGGCTGCGGCGTGATGATCGCCCAGGCCCTGCGTGACCACAACGTCGGTACGCCGGTGCGTGACTTCGGCATCCCACAGCAGTTCTTGGATCATGCGAAGCGTGCGGCGGTGTTGCAGCAGATCGGCCTCACGGGCCAGCAGATCGCGCGGGACGTCATCGAGGCCATCGCCAGGACGCAGGGTGAAAAGATCGGTGAGCCGGCTCAGCCCGGCGGAGCCTGAGCAGGCGCCCTAAGTGGGCCGCCATGCAGCGCCGGCGCGGCGACGGGCAGCGGGACGGGCCCGTACGCCGTTGTGGCCGTTCCTGCTGTCCTTCGTGCTGATCGCGGTGGCGGTCGCAGGTGGCCTGGCGCTGCACCAATCCCGCACCGAGGCGGAACAGCCGGCGGCGGCCGGTCCGAAGACCCCGGACATCGACCTGGCGGCCAGGTCCGCGGCCGTCGACAAGGTCCTCAAGCGCCGCTCCGCGGCCGTCCTCCAGGACGACGAGGCGGCCTTCCTGGCCGATATCGATCCCGCCAACCAGAGCCTGGTCGCGCGCCAGCGCATCCTCTTCACCAACCTGAAGCAGTTCGGCTTCGCCAAGCTCGCCTATCAACAGCTCTCCCAGCAGTACGACGACGCCGTGACCACCAAGTACGGCCCCTCGACGTACCTGGTGGCCGTCGCGATGACCTACCAGATCCGCGGCATCGACTCCGTCCCCGTCCGCTCGATGCTCGGCTATACCTTCAGCGAACGCGCGGCCGGCAAATGGACCCTCGTCTCCGACCAGGACCTCGACAAACGCCTTCCGCGCGGTTCACACGAGGAGGCCTGGGACACGGGCGACGTGCTGGTGAAGCGCGCCGCACGGGTGCTTGTGGTCGTCGAGAAGGGGCAGCAGCAGCTGGCGACCAAGCTGATCGGGATCGCGACCAGCGCGGTGAAGGCGGTCAGCAAGAACTGGCCCGGCGGCTGGACCGGCTCCGGCGTGGTGATCGCCCTCGACGACAAGATCGTCCGTGGCGCCGACTACACGGTCCCGAAGAACGCCGAGGACGCGCTCGCGATGGCCACCTGGGTCTACCGCACGCTCCCCGGCGAGGTCAGCGGCGAAGGCGAACGCGCCGACTCGTACGTCGTGATCAACCCGCACAACCGCACCAGGATCGACGCCCGAACCCTCGCGCACGAGTTCACCCACGTCGCCACCGCCCCGTACGGCGCCTATGCGCCGCGCTGGCTGGTGGAGGGAGCGGCGACGTACGTCGAGTTCCTCCCGATGGACGGAGCCCAGGATCTGGCGCTGCCGAAGTACCGGCAGGAGGTCCGGACGAAGTACCTGGCGAAGGCCAAGAGCCTGCCGGCCGACGCGGTCTTCTTCCAGCACCCCGACAGTTCGTACCCACTGTCCTGGCTCGCCGTCGACTACCTGTTCGAGCGCTTCGGTGGCACAGAAGTCGCCACCCTGTATCAGGAACTGGCCGCCCTGGGCACGAACCAGGCGGAGCGGGACCGGATCATGACCGAGCATGTCGGCCTCACCGAAGCTGCTCTGTTCCGGGCCTTGAAGACCGCCGCCGCTTCGTGACCGGCGTGTTGGTGGCGGATCGCGGCGAACCGAGTAAGGTGGCCGAGCTGTAGACAGACGGGCCCTCGGAGGAACGACCCGACGTGAGTGCGACCATCCCTAGCGCCCCACCGCCAGGCGCTCCGGCTGGCCCCCGCCGATGGCTGGGGTTGCTGCTGGCGGTAGCGCTCGTGTCCGGCGGTGTGGTCTACGCCGTCGGCGAGCGGTCCGAGGACGCCCAGGCGCGGCTCGCCGCGACCCCGGAACCACCCAGTACGCCGAGGTCACCGTCGAAGGCGTCGATCGCGGCGACCGCCCGCCGGGTGGCCATCGACACGATCCTGATCCGCCGCGCCCAGGCCGTCGAGAAGGGCAACCTGGCGCTGTTCCTCAAGGATCTGGACCCGTCGAACACCAAGCTGATCGCCCAGCAGAAGATCCTCTTCGCGAACCTGGTCGAGATCGGCTTCACCGAGCTCGGCTACAGCCAGGCCGAGGAGCGATTCGATCCGGCGGTCGTCAAGGCCCGCGGGCGGGCGACGTACCTGGTCCGGATCCTGATGCGCTACCAGATCCCGAAGGTCGACGTCGCCCCGGTGACGACCGAGCTCGGGTACACGTTCATCAGCCGGGCCGGCCGCTGGGTGCTGACCGATGACGACGACCTGGACAAGGACCTCGGTCCCGGCGCGCACCGCGAGGCGTGGGACCTGGGCCGGATCGAGGTACTGCGCGGACCGCGGGTCCTGGTCGTGGTCGAGAAGGGCGACGCGGCCCGCGGGCGCAAGATCCTGACCGAGGCCGCCGAGGGACTGACCGAGGTGCGCGACTACTGGCCGCGCCGCTGGCGTGGGTCGGCGCTCATCATCGCGCTCGACGACACCGACGTACGGGATGCCCGCTTCGCCGACGAGGACATCGAGTCGGCGGCGAGCGCCGGGTCGACGTTCTCGTCGCTGCCCGGTCAGGACACCGCCGACGGCACCGTGGCCGGCGCCTACATCGTGATCAACCCGAACCAGCGCGACCAGGTCGACGAGATCCTGCTCTCGCACGAGCTCACCCACGTCGCGACCGCCGACCTCGGTGGCTACGAGCCGCTCTGGCTGGCCGAGGGCGCCGCGGAGTACGTCTCCTGGAGCGGCATCGAGGCGATCAGCGGGCCGGGCGAGGTCTCCAAGTGGGAGCAGGAGGTCATCGACCAGGCGATGCCCACGCTGCGCGCGCTGCCGACCGACGCCGGCTTTTACGAGAGCTCCGCCGACGTGTACGGCGTGAGCTGGCTGGCCGTCCGCTACCTGGTGCAGCGGATCGGTCTGGACGCGGTCGAGGAGCTCTACGAGGACATGGCTGCCCATGGCATCAATCAGGTGTCGCGGGACCGGATCCTGCTCAGCCGCAGTGGTCTCACCGAGGTCACGTTATGGACATCATTACGGACATACCGGCCACAACGCTGAGTGCCGAATTGACCTCGCGGTGTCAGAGGGGCAGGCTCGGAGGGTTCCGTCCAAGTCCTTAAGTGGACGCAGTCGAGGAGGCGCAGATGAGTCTTGTGCGGAAGAAAACGATCGAACAGTCGATCGCGGACACCGACGAGCCGGAGTACCAGCTCAAGAAACGCCTCACCGCCCTGGACCTGACGGTCTTCGGGATCGGCGTGATCATCGGTGCCGGTATCTTCACGCTGACGGGCCGGGCCGCCAAGGCCTACGCCGGCCCGGGTATCGCCCTGTCGTTCGTGCTGGCCGCGTTCTGCTGCGCGCTGGCCGCCCTGTGTTACGCCGAGTTCTCCTCCACCGTCCCGGTGTCGGGGTCGGCGTACACGTTCTCGTACTTCTCCCTCGGTGAGATCTTCGCCTGGATCATCGGCTGGGACCTGCTGCTCGAGCTGATGCTCGGGGCAAGCGTCGTGGCCCAGGGCTGGTCGACGTACGCCGCACTGTTCCTGGAACAGATCGGCTTGGGCTGGCCCGATTCGATCGGCCCGGACAGTCATGTGAACGTGCTGGCGATGCTGCTGGTGCTGGTCCTGGCGACGCTCGCCACGATCGGGATCAAGGAGTCGCTGCGGGTCAACCTGTTCCTGGTCGCGATCAAGCTGTTCGTGGTGCTGTTCGTGATCATCGCGGGTCTGTTCTACATCAAGAGCTCGAACCTGACCCCGTTCATCCCGCCGAGCGTGCCGACGCCCGACTCCCACGTCACGATCACGACGCCGCTGTTCCAGGCGCTGTTCGGGTTCACGCCGTCGACCTTCGGTGTGATGGGCCTGGTCTCCGGCGCGTCGCTGGTGTTCTTCGCGTTCATCGGGTTCGACGTGGTCGCCACCACCGCCGAGGAGGCGAAGAACCCGCAGCGCGACCTGCCGCGCGGCATCATCGGTTCGCTGGCGATCTGCACGGTCCTGTACGTCGCGGTCTGCATCGTGATCACCGGCATGGTCAAGTACACCGACATCAGCGGTGAGGCCGCACTGGCCGAGGCGTTCCGCTCGGTCGGCCGGGGCGGGTTCGCGACGCTGATCTCGGCGGGTGCGGTGGCCGGTCTGACCACGGTCGTGCTGACCCTGATGATCGGTGCGGCGCGGGTCGTGTTCGCGATGAGCCGCGACCACCTGATGCCCCGTCAGCTCGGCAAGACGCACCCCAAGTGGGGCACGCCGTACCGGCTGACGATCGGTATCGGTGTCGTGGTCGCGATCGTGGCCGGCGTGACGCCGATCGGCAAGCTCGAGGAGATGGTGAACATCGGCACGCTGGCCGCGTTCACCCTGGTGTCGATCGCGGTGCCGCTGCTGCGCAAGAGCCGCCCGGACATCAAGCGCTCCTTCACGGTGCCGTGGAACCCGGTGATCCCGATCGTGGCGGCGCTGATCTGCATCTACCTGATGCTGAACCTGTCGCTGGAGACCTGGCTGCGGTTCGCGATCTGGATGGTCATCGGCTTCCTGATCTACGCGGTCTACGGCTATCGCCGCAGCCGCGTCGGCATCGAGCAGAAGACCGGGGAACAGATCAAGGCGTGATCGTCTCCGCTCCGATGGTCGGCCGGCTCTGAGGGTAGGATCAGCCGACCATCGGAGGGGGAGCACGCAGCAATGAAGCATCCGAGGCGCCTGGTCGCCGCGGTGACGACGCTGGCCATCGCCGGTGCGGTGGCAGTGGTCGGCGTTCGGTTGCAGCAAGGCGCGGCTGCGCCGGGCAGCAGCGCGGCCGCGATCAAGGCGACGCCGTCCAGCCAGCTCACGGCCGAGCAGACCGCGCAGCGCAAGCAGGAGATCAACAAGCTGCTGAGCGCGCGAGCGACCGCCGTACGCAAAGGTGATCTGAAGGCGTTCCTGGCTGCCGTGAACACCAAGGACGCCAAGCTGGCGGCCCGGCAGCGGACGTTGTTCGCCAACCTCCGGCAGTTCGGGTTCACCCGGCTCGAGTACTTCCTGGCCAACGAGCACCAGGTCCCGCGGCTGACCGAGAAGTACGGCCCGACCGCGTTCTCGTCGCGCGTGATGATGCGCTACCAGCTCACCGGCCTCGACGCGAAGCCGGTGCAGACCGACGTCGCCTACACCTTCGTACGGCGGGGGACCGGCTGGCTCCTGGTCGAGGACAACGCGATCGACGAGGTGCTCAGTCGCGACGGCCATCGGCAACCGTGGGACTTCCAGCCGATCACGGTGGTTCGCCGCGGCAAGGTCTCGGTGGTCGTCGCCCAGCGCGAGGCCGCCCTCGGCCAGAAGATCGCCGCGACCGCACAACAGTCGGTCAGCGGCGTACGGCGGCATTGGCCGCAGCCGTGGGACGGTTCGGTGATGGTCGTCGCGATGCCCGAGCCGCAGGTGATGGCGATCTTCTGGACCAACGGATTCGGCCGCGGCTGGACGATCGCGGCCAAGGACGTTCCCCTGTTCGACGGGGATCCGGTCGGCCGGACTCCGGCCCGGGCGGCGGGCTCGCGGATCGTGGTCAACCCCGAACAGCGCAAGAAGCTCGACAAGGACCTGCTCGCGCATGAGATGACGCACGCCGCCTCGGTGCTGCTCGGCAACGAGGCGCCGATGTGGATGGTCGAGGGCTACGCGGAGTACGTCCGCTGCGCGGTGATCGAGGACGACCCGGGCTGGACGGTCGATCCCTACCGGAAGAACGTCCGCAAGACCCTGGCGTCGATGAAGGCGCTGCCGGGTCCGACGGAGTTCGCCACCAACGGCGACCGGTCGTACGGGCAGAGCTGGTGGGTGATCGAGTACCTCGTCGACCGGTTCGGCGTACAGAAGGTCGCTGCCCTGTACGCCGATCTGGCCGCTCACGCGACCGGGGCCGACGCCATCGTGAAGAAACACACCAAGATGACGCCGGCCCAGTTGCTGGCCGCGGTCAAGAAGTTCAGAGGCTAGCGAGACCCTTGGCCAGGAACCTGCTGCCGTTGACCTTCTCGGAGATACCGGAGCGGTCCAGGTACGGCGTGATCCCGCCGAGGTGGAACGGCCAGCCGGCGCCGAGCAGCAGACACAGGTCGATGTCCTGCGCCTCGGCCACGACACCCTCGTCGAGCATGATCTTGATCTCCTCGGCGAGGGCGGTCAGCACCCGCGTGCGGAGCTCGTCGGCGGTCGACGGCTTGTCGCCGACGGTGACCAGAGCCTCGATCTCCGGGTCGACGACCGGCTTGCCCTCGGGCCAGAGGTAGAACGAAGGCTTGCCCGCGGCAACGACCTTGGCCAGGTTCTCCGACACCGCGAAGCGATCCGGGTAGGCCCGGTTCATGGTCTCCGCGACGTGCAGGGCGACCGGCAGGCCGACCAGCTGCAGCAGCACGAACGGCGGCATCGGCAGGCCGAGCGCCGACAATGCCTTGTCTGCCTCAGGAATCGGCGTCCCCTCGTCGACCGCCGCGCTGACCTCACCGAGGAAGCGCGTCAGTAGCCGGTTCACCACGAACGCCGGTGCGTCCTTGACCAGCACACACGACTTCTTCAGCGTCTTGCCGACCGCGAACGCGGTGGCCAGCGTCGCGTCGTCGGTCTGCGCGGCCCGGATGATCTCCAGCAGCGGCAGCACGGCGACCGGGTTGAAGAAGTGGAACCCGACCACGCGCTCCGGGTGCTCCAGGTCCGCGGCCATGTCGGTGATCGACAGCGACGAGGTGTTGGTCGCGAGGATCGCGTCCGGGCGGACGATCTTCTCCAGGTCGGCGAAGATCGTCTTCTTCAGCTGCAGCTCCTCGAAGACCGCCTCGATCACGAAGTCGGCGTCGGCGAAGACCGCCCGATCCACCGAACCCGTGACGAGCGCCTTCAGCTGGTTGGCCTTGTCCGGCCGGATCCGGCCCTTGCCGAGCAGCTTGTCGATCTCACCGTGCACGTAGCCGACACCGCGGTCGACACGCTCCTGGTCGAGGTCGGTCAGCACGACCGGCACCTCGAGCCGCCGCGCGAACAGCAGCGCCAGCTGACCGGCCATCAGGCCCGCGCCGACGACGCCGACCTTGGCCACCGGACGCGCCAGCGACTTGTCCGGCGCACCCGCCGGGCGCTTGGCCCGCTTGTTCACCAGGTCGAAGGCGTAGAGGCCGCTGCGCAGCTCCTCGCTCATGATCAGGTCGGCGAGCGCGTCGTCCTCGGCCGCGAACCCGCGGTCGCGATCGTTGTCCTTCGCCGCCGCGATCAGATCGAGAGCCCGGTACGGCGCGGGCGCCGCGCCACTCACCTTGACGTCGGCAAATCCCTTGCCTCGGGCAACGGCTGCGTCCCAGACGTCGCCGCGGTCGATCTCGGCGCGCTCGACGGTGATCTCGCCGGTCAGTACCTTGGAGGCCCAGATCAGCGACTGCTCGAGGAAGTCGGCCGAGTCCAGCAGGACGTCGCCGACCCCGAGCTTGACCGCCTCCGGACCGCTGAGCATCTTGTTCTGGTTCAGCGCGTTCTCGACCACGACCTTGACGGCCTTGTCGGCACCGATCAGGTTCGGCAGCAGGAAGTTACCGCCCCAGCCCGGGATCAGGCCGAGGAAGACCTCGGGCGTCGCCAGGACGCCGGCCGCGACCGAGACGGTCCGGTACGACGCGTGCAGCGCGACCTCGAGGCCGCCGCCCAGCGCGACGCCGTTCACGAAGGCGAACGACGGCTTGCCCCCGTCGACCAGTTTGCGCATCACGCCGTGCCCGATCTTGCCGAGCGCCAGCGCCTGCTCGCGATCGGTCAACTTCGGTACGCCGGTCAGGTCCGCGCCGGCCGCGAGGATGAACGGCTTGCCGGTGACGCCGATCGCGACGACCTCGTCGCGGGCCAGCGCCGCGTCGATCGCCGCGTTCAGCGAGCCCAGGCCCTTCGGCCCGAAGGTGTTCGGCTTGGTGTGGTCGTGCCCGTTGTCCAGCGTGATCAGCGCGAGCGTCCCGGCCTTGTTGGGCAGTACGACGTCCCGCGAGTGCGCCAGCGTCACAACCTCATCGGTCGAGAGCTCAGACGCGCTGTTGATCAAAGCCTGCAAGTCGCTCATGCGGCTGCGTTCCCTTCCCAGTTCGGGTTCTCCCAGATGACCGTTCCACCCATGCCGAGGCCGACGCACATCGTGGTCAGGCCGTAGCGCACCTCGGGCTTGAGCTCGAACTGCTTGGCCAGCTGGGTCATCAGCCGGATGCCGGACGAGGCCAGCGGGTGACCGTAGGCGATCGCGCCGCCGTACGGGTTGACCCGCGGGTCGTCGTCGGCGATGCCGTAGTGCTCGAGGAACGCCAGCACCTGGACGGCGAACGCCTCGTTGACCTCGAAGGCCTGGATGTCGTCGATGGTCAGCCCGGCCAGCTTCAGCGCCTTCTCGGTCGCCGGCACCGGACCGAAGCCCATCACCTCGGGCTCGACGCCGACGAAGCCGTACGAGACCAGCTTCATCTTCGGCTTCAGGCCCAGCTCTTCTGCGGCCTCGGCCGAGGTGATCAGCGCGGCGGTCGCACCGTCGTTGATACCGGCCGAGTTGCCCGCGGTGACCCGGCCGTGCGGCCGGAACGGGGTCTTCAGCTTGGCCAGGTCCTCCAGCGTCGTGCCCGGGCGCATCGGCTCGTCGGTGCTCGCCAGCCCCCAGCCCAGCTCGGCCGAGCGGGTCGCGATCGGCACCAGGTCCGGCTGGATCAGGTCGTTCGCGTACGCCTTGGCGGCACGCTCCTGCGACAGTACGGCGAACGCATCCGTCCGCGCCTTGGTGATCGACGGGTACCGGTCGTGCAGGTTCTCCGCGGTCGACCCCATCACCAGCGCGCTGGTGTCGACGAGCTTCTCGGAGATGATCCGCGGGTTCGGGTCGACGCCCTCACCCATCGGGTGCCGGCCCATGTGCTCGACGCCGCCGGCCACGACGACGTCGTACGCGCCGAAGGCGATCCCGGACGCGAGCGTGGTGACGGCGGTCATCGCGCCGGCGCACATCCGGTCGATGGCGTAGCCGGGCGTGGTGTTCGGCAGACCGGCCAGCAGGGCGGCCGTCCGGCCGATGGTCAGGCCCTGGTCACCGATCTGGGTGGTGGCCGCGATCGCGACCTCCTCGACCTTCTCCGGCGGCAGGCCCGGGTTGCGGCGCAGCAGTTCGCGGATGCACTTGATCACCAGATCGTCGGCGCGGGTTTCGGCGTACTGGCCCTTGGCCTTGCCGAACGGGGTGCGAACGCCGTCGACGAACACGACATCGCGGATCTCACGGGGCACGGGAGCGCTCCTCTTGGTAGGGAAAGCTAGCTCGATACTACTCGTCGGTAACAGAAGCGCCCAACCGCCACGCGTTGTGCGGCTGCTCACACAGGCGCATGCTGAGACGACAGGTACTGATCGGGAGCTGTTCTATGAACAACCTTGAGCTGTCAGTCCCGGTTCTCAGCCGGGGGAAGCACCGCAATCCGCGCAAGGGCGCGTGCTTCATGGAGTTCGCCTCGTATCTGGCGGGGGAGCCGTGGTCCGACCATCCGAGCTGCACGCACGCGCTGCTGGCTGGGGTGGCTCGCGATGTCAATGACTGTACGTCGGACGCCGGGCGCACCCGGCTGGCGCCGTTGATCCCGTCGGTGATCGGGCTGACGCCGGACGACCCACACGTCGTACCGCGGGTGACGGCGCGGTGCATCCAGCATGCGCTGCCCGTGGTGTCGCAGGAGCGGCAGTACATCCTGGCCGTCGCGCTGATCGTGGGGGAGCGGCAGTTGGCCCTGCTCGACGGGCGGCCGATGGACGATCTGGAGCCGGCGTCGCGCGAGGCGCTGGAGTCGGTCCCGGCCGCGACCAAGTGGGCGCGGACCTTCACCTCGCGGGCTCATCGCGGTACGCCGGACTTCGCGCGCCGTACCGCACCGCGGGCCGTGTCGTGTGCGGTCGAGGGGATCTCGCAGGCCTGCGTGTCGAACCCGGATGAGCGGCTGTTCAATCTGCTGACTGCGGCCATCGGAGAGACCAAGGCCTGGGTACCCGTGAAGGAGCCAGTTCGGCACGAGGTCGTACGCTTCACCGTGTGACTCGTGCTAATAACCTGGAGATCGATACCGGCTCAGGATTGATGCTAGTCCACGAGTGGGGTGACCCTAACTCGGCCACACCCGGAATCCTGTTGCTGCAGGAGATCTTCGGGGTCTCGCCGTACATCGAGCAGCGCGCTGCGGAGCTGTCCGCGCTCGGGTACTACGTGATCGCCCCGGAGATCTACTGGCGCCTGGATGACGTCGACCTGAGTGACGAGGACGCGCCCGATCTACTCGAGCGCGCGGTCGGCACCATGCAGCGGCTGGACTGGGATCAGGCGGTGGTCGACTCGGTCGCCGCACTCGAATACCTGCGCGGCCGCGATCGTCGTACCGGCATTGTCGGCTTCTGCTTCGGCGGCGGGCTGGCGTTCAACGTCGCCGCGGTGTCGTCGCCGGATGCGCTGGTCAGCTACTACGGCTCGGCCCTGCCGAACCTGCTGCACCTCGCTCCCGACGTGACCGCGCCGAGCCTGCATCACTTCGGTGACGCCGACGACTACATCCCAGTGGACGTGGTGGTGCCGGCGCTGGTCGGCGCCGAAGTTCACCGTTACCCGAAGGCCGGACACGCCTTCGACAACCCAATGCCTGCCTTCCACGACACCGACGCCTCGGCGCTGGCGTGGGAGCGCACTGTCGAATTCCTCTCTCGCACTCTGCAAGGAGCTTCATGACCCTGTACGACATCCCGCTGACCACGCTGTCCGGTGCGCCGACCTCGCTCGGTGACTACAAGGGCAAGGCCGTTCTCGTGGTGAACGTGGCCTCCAAGTGCGGCCTGACGCCGCAGTACGAAGGTCTCGAGAACCTGCAGAAGACCTACGAGTCGCGCGGCTTCACGGTGCTCGGCGCGCCCTGCAACCAGTTCGGTGGTCAGGAGCCCGGTACCGCCGAGGAGATCGACACCTTCTGCTCCACCACGTACGGCGTCACCTTCCCGATGCTCGACAAGCTCGAGGTCAACGGCGACGACCGCCACCCCCTGTACGCCGAGCTCACGCAGACCGCGGACGCCGCCGGCGAGGCCGGTGACATCCAGTGGAACTTCGAGAAGTTCCTGATCAGCCCCGACGGCACGGTCGCGGCGCGTTTCCGCCCGCAGACGACGCCGGAGTCTCCTGAGGTCGTTTCGGCGATCGAAGCCCAGCTCACGAAGTAGAGGCCATAACCTGTCCTGTTCTGCTCCTAGCGTGGCGATCACCAACCACGAAGGAGCAGAACATGACCGTGCCGCACATCCCCGAGGGCTATCACTCGGTCACGCCGTGGATCATCGGCCGTGACACCGCCGGCTTGATGGATTTCCTCGCCGGGGCCTTCGGCGCCGTCGATCTCGGCGGCCGCGTCGTCGACGACCAGGGCCGCATCGGCCACGCGGAGATGCGGATCGGCGATTCCGTGGTGATGATGTTCGACAAGCCGAACTGGACGCCGACCCCGGCGTTCCTGCGTCTCTACGTCCCGGATGTCGAGCAGACCTTGAAGAACGCGGTCGCCGCCGGCGGCACCGTGATCACCGAGCCGACTCATCTGTTCTGGGGTGACGTCGTCGCTCGCGTGAGCGACCCCTTCGGCAACCTCTACTGGCTGCAGTCCCGCATCGAGGTCGTTGACCCGGACGAGATGACCCGCCGCCTGAGCGACCCGAAGTTCATCGCCGCCATGGAGTACGTCCAATCCGCCCTCTTCGACCCGGCCGGCTAGTCGAGGTTTGTGGCCGGCTCGGTGGCGATGGCGTCGGTGAGGACGGGGGCGGTGAGGGCGATCTGCCAGTCGCGGGCGTGGTGGTCGCGGAGGAAGGTGGAGACCGCGGTGAGGTCCGCGTCGGCTGGTGGGGTCCAGGCGAGGCGGCGGATGGTGTCGGGGGAGAGGAGGTTCTCCGTCGGCAGGCGGTGGGCCTCGGCGATCTCGGCTACGGCGCTGCGGGCGGCCGAGAGGCGCGCTGCGGCATCGGGGTCGCGGTCGGCCCAGGCGCGGGCGGGAGGCGGGCCGTCGTACCGGGGGCCTTGTTTGGGGAGTTCGGTGTCGGGGAGGCGGCGAGCGTGATCGATCGCCTCCCACCAGGTGCGCATGTGGCGGTGAGCGCCGCGACCCTTGAAAGCGGTGAGCTTCTGCAGGGTGTCGCGGTCGGTCGGCATCGCGGCGGCGGCCTCGACGATGGCGGCGTCCGGCAGGATGCGGCCGGGGGAGATGTCGGCGGACTCGGCGATCTGGTCGCGCGCCTCCCACAACGCCCGTACGACGGCGAGGCTGCGGCGATTGCGGACCCGGTGCATGCCCGAGGTCCGGCGCCACGGATC
The DNA here is from genome assembly GCF_044453945.1 of Kribbella sp. NPDC051587. Lineage (NCBI taxonomy): Bacteria > Bacillati > Actinomycetota > Actinomycetes > Propionibacteriales > Kribbellaceae > Kribbella > Kribbella sp. NPDC051587. The sequence goes on along the minus strand of NZ_JBITDE010000022.1, from coordinate 31,228 downwards.
AGGCTTCGGCTCCCGCGGTGGTGCGGACAGGATCGCGGCGAACTCCTGCTCGGCCCACTCCCACTTGCCTTCACGGCGCAGCTCGGCCTCGATGGCGTCGCGGAGCTCGATCAGCATCTCGACGTCCAGAGCGGCGTACACGAGCCAGGGCGCGGGAAGCGGGCGGGTGGACCAGTCGGCGGCCGAGTGCTCCTTGCGCATCCGGTAGCCGAGGACCTCGCTGACGAGTGAGGCCAGGCCAACCTTCGGGTAGCCGAGGAGGCGGCCGGCGAGCTCGGTGTCGAAGACCTTGCGCGGGACCATGCCGACCTCGGCGAGGCAGGCCAGGTCCTGGTTCGCGGCGTGAATGATCCACTCCGCGTCGACGATCGCGTCACCGAGAGCGGACAGGTCACCGAACGGGATCGGGTCGACCAGCACGGAGCCGGAGCCCTCGCGACGCAACTGGACCAGGTAGGCCCGGTGCGAGTAGCGGTAGCCGGATGCGCGCTCGGCGTCGACGGCGACCGAGCCGGTACCGGACCGGAAGGCTTCGATCACCTCGGCGAGCGCAGGATCGGTGTCGATGACCTCGGAGAGGCCGTCGCGCAGTTCGAGGAGGGGCAGTTCCGGCGCCGGATCTTCCTGAGCGGCCGGTTGCTGCTGTGGGTCGGCCTGGCTCATCGGCCCCGCTGACCGCGCCGGGTCGGCATCGCGACCACTCCCGGCGGAACCGGCGGCAGTCCGGCCGCCGTACAGAGCGTTTCACCCCACGCCTCGGCGTGTTTCGTCACGTCCACCAGTCCACCAGGTCCGGGCACCGGGCTCCAGGATGCACGGATCTCGATCTCCGCCGTCGCCTCGTCGTCGGCCATGCCGCCGAAACTCTCCGATACCACGCGGGTGACGGTACCGCTCGGGGCCAGGTATTCCGCACCCCGGTCGGCCAGTGCCTCCATCAGCCAGGTCCAGCCCACGCCACCGAGCAGCGCGTCGGTCACCATCTCCGGTTCGACGGCAGCACGCACATACGCGACACAGCGGAAGGTCGACTGCCAGGCGTCGTTCCCGGCCGGGTCGTAGAGGACGACGAGCCGACCGGTGGCGACATCGTCGCCGTCGATCGTCACATCGGCGCTGACCGCGGCCGCGTGCGGAGCGATCCGTTGCGGTGCGGGCATCTCCTCGACGAATACTTCGGGCCGGAACCGGGCACCGCGTAACTGCGCCACGGCCTCGGTGAACTCCGCGGGTGGCGCGTCGACCTGCTTGCGGGCACCCATGCTTCGCAGCCTACGACTGATTACGCACCGACGCCTGTTTAGACGCGCCGGTAACCAACCGCAGTCGCGGACAAAACCGGAACCCCCCGGGCCCGGAAAACCCGTTCGGCACCGCGTGGGATCATCGTGACGTGCCTTCGACGCCTGCCCGTTCCCCCTTCCTGCTCGCCGCCCGAGGCGAACCCGGCCCGCACACCCCGGTGTGGTTCATGCGGCAGGCCGGCCGCGCACTGCCCGAGTACCACGCGGTCCGCGAGGGGACCACAATGCTCGAGTCGTGCCTGCGCCCCGACCTCGTCGTCGAGATAACGCTGCAGCCGGTACGCCGTTACGGCGTCGACGCGGCGATCTTCTACTCCGACATCGTGACGCCGCTGAAGGCGACCGGCTTCGGGGTCGAGATCAAGCCCGGCGTGGGTCCGGTGGTCGCGGACCCGATCCGCGACCTGGCCGGGCTGGCGGCGGTTCGCCCGGCGACTCCGGCCGAGCTGTTCTACCTCACCGAGTCGGTCCAGGAGCTGGTGCGGCAGCTCGGTGACACCCCGCTGATCGGATTCGCGGGCGCGCCGTTCACCGTGGCGTCGTACCTGGTCGAGGGCGGGCCGAGTAAGGACCACGCGAAGACGAAGGCGCTCATGCACAGCGATCCGAAGCTGTGGCATGCGCTGGCCGATCGGCTTGCCGATGTCGCGATCGCCTGTCTGGTCGCGCAGGTCGAGGCGGGCGCCTCGGCGATCCAGCTGTTCGACTCGTGGGCCGGTGCGTTGTCGCCGCGGGACTACGAGCAGTTCGTCCTGCCGCACTCGGCGAAGGTCTTCGAGGCGCTTTCGGCGTACGACGTACCGAAGATCCACTTCGGGGTGAACACCGGTGAGCTGCTCGGCCTGATGAGCGCGGCCGGTGCCGACGTGGTCGGGGCCGACTGGCGGGTGCCGCTGGACGAGGCCGCGCGCCGGATCGGTGGCGCGAAGCCGGTGCAAGGCAATCTCGACCCGGCGCTCCTGCACGCGGGCTGGGAGGTGCTCGAGCCCGAGATCGATCGCATCCTTGCCGAGGGCAAGGCGGCTCCGGGCCACATCTTCAACCTCGGTCACGGTGTTCCGCCGAATGCCGATCCTGAGGTGCTCGGACGCATCGTCAAGTACGTCCAGGCGAAGTCGGCTCGTGCTGCTGTCTGAGTACGGCGTCACTGTCGAACAGCTGGGCGTGGATCACGCGGACGCGCTGCTCGCCTTCGAGCTGGAGAACCGCCGGTACTTCGCGGCCGCGATCGCTGACCGCGGTGACGAGTTCTTCGCGACCTTCGCGGACGGGTTGCGGGCGCGGCTCGCGGAGCAGGCGACTGGCGAGTGCCGGTTCCACGTGCTCGTGGAGGCCGACGGCGCGATCGTCGGCCGGGTGAACCTGGTCGACCTTGAGGACGGGTCGGCCGAGCTGGGCTACCGGATCGCCGAGCGTGCTGCAGGGCGTGGGCTGGCGACCGCCGCCGTTCGGGCGGTCACGCAGCTGGCGGTGAAGGAGTACGGCCTGCGCCGATTGACCGCCGGTACGGCGCAGGCCAACGTCGCCTCGCGGACCGTGCTGGAGCGGGCGGGATTCAAGTTGGTCGCGGAAACCCCAGGTGTGCGGCCGCAGGCCGCGTACGAGCTGAGCTTGGAGGGTTTGTGAGCCGGGTTGTTGTGGTGGGCGGCGGGATCAGTGGGCTGGCGGCTGCGCACGCGTTGGCGACTGGGCCCAATCCGCCGCGGATCACGGTCCTCGAGGGCTCGCCGCGGCTCGGCGGGAAGCTGGCCGGGGCGGAGATCGAAGGCGTGCCGGTCGACCTGGGCGCCGAGTCGGTGCTGGTACGGCGGCCTGAGGCGCTCGACCTGATGAAGGCGCTCGGGCTCGGTGACGAGGTGGTGCACCCGGCAACGACCTCGGCCGGGCTGTGGGTCGGGGACCGGATCCGCGCGATCCCGCCCACCGTGATGGGTGTGCCGGTCGATCCGGCCGCGTCTGCCGACGTACTGGGTGAGGCTGCCGCTGAGCGGGTCGCGCACGAGGCCGAGCTGGCCCCGCCCGCGTTGACCGAGGACGTGGCGATTGGGCGGTTCGTTGCCGAGCGCATGGGTTCCGCGGTGACCGACAAGCTGATCGATCCGCTGCTCGGCGGGGTGTACGCGGGTAAGGCGGAGGAGATCTCGCTGGCGGCCGCCGTCCCGGATCTGTATGCGAAGTTGCAGACGGCGCCGAGCGTGCTCGCTGCCACTGCTGAGCTGCGGGAGCTCGGTCAGAAGCGCGCCGGCCAGCCCGTGTTCGGCGGCCTCGTCGGCGGGATCAACCGCCTGATCACCGCGCTGGAGCAGGACCTGCTCGCTCGCGGCGTGGTCATCCAACGACAACTCACGGTACGGCGGATCACCCGCACCCCGGATGGTTATGAGCTGGAAGCCGGTCCCGTCCCCGCGCCGACGTACCTGACCGCGGACGCCGTGATCGTGGCCACCCCCGCAGCCCCAGCGAGCCGGATGCTGGCCGGATTGGTGCCCGAGGCATCGACCGAGCTGGCGAGCATCGACTACGCGAGTATGGCGATCGTCACGCTGGCGGTGCGCAAGGAGGACTGGCCGGCCACAGCGACCGGTTCCGGCTTCCTTGTCCCGTCGGTGGAGCAGCGCACGATCAAGGCCGCGACGTATTCGCATGCCAAGTGGCAGTGGTCGAGCGCCGCCGGGGGAGACCTCGCCGTACTGCGGACCTCGGTCGGCCGGCTCGGTGAGGAGTACGTGCTGCAACGCTCCGACGACGAACTCGTCCGCCTCGCGACCAGCGATCTCGGGCAAGCGATCGGCCTGCAGGGACCCGTCGTCGGGTCTCTCGTCACCCGGTGGGGCGGGGGCCTTCCGCAGTACGCCGTCGGTCACCTCGACCGGGTCGCGAGGATCGAGGCGGCGGTGGCTGATCACCCCGGGCTGGCGGTCGCCGGAGCGGCGTACCGGGGTGTTGGGATCGCAGCTTGCGTGGCGTCGGGTGTGAAAGCGGCCACCCGGGTGCGTGGTTTCACCGATTCATTGGAGACAATGGCCCCGTGACGGAGAAGCCGAAGGCGCGCGAGCTGAACAATGTGATCCGCTACACGATGTGGTCGGTCTTCAAGGTGGAGACCCGGCTCGGTGACGTGGACCGCGACGAGCTCACCGCCGAGCTGAACGAACTGGTCGGCAAGCTGGCGGCCGACGACGTGGTCATCCGCGGGTTCTACGACGTCGAGGGGCTCCGCGCCGACGCCGACTTCCTGGTCTGGTGGCACGCGCCGACCTCGGACGCGCTGCAGCAGGCGTACCACGCGCTGCGCCGCTCGCGGCTCGGCCGGCACCTCGCGCCGGTCTGGTCGCAGCTCGCGCTGCACCGGCCGGCCGAGTTCAACAAGAGCCACATCCCGGCGTTCCTGGCCGACGAGGAGCCGCGCGCGTACGTCTGCGTGTACCCGTTCGTCCGCTCCTACGAGTGGTACCTGCTCCCCGACGAGGAGCGTCGCTTCATGCTCGCCGAGCACGGCAAGATGGCCCGTGGCTACCCGGACGTCCGGGCGAACACGGTCGCCTCGTTCGCCCTCGGCGACTACGAGTGGATGCTGGCCTTCGAGGCCGACGAGCTGCACCGGATGGTCGACCTGATGCGCGACCTGCGCGCCTCCACCGCCCGCCGGCACGTGCGCGAAGAGGTGCCGTTCTACACCGGCAAGCGGACCGAGCTGGGCGAGCTGATCGCCAACCTGGCGTGATACACCGCAAGGCGTTCCCGGTGCTCTACGTGAGCAACGTGCGAAAGTCCGTCGAGTTCTACGCCCTGCTCGGCTACGAGATGACGTATCAGTTCCCGCTGGAGGGCGACCCGCACTACGTCGGCCTGGAGCGCGGCGACTCCTCCCTGGGGATCGCCGACTCCAACTGGCCGGAGGCGCAGCTCGGCATCACCGTCGGTACGGCGCCCCGCTTCGAGCTGTTCGTGTACGTCGACGACGTCGAGGCCGAGGTAGCAGTCTTCCGCGCCGCCGGTCACCCCGTCCTCCAAGAGCCGGCGACCATGCCCTGGGGCGAACGCCAGGCCTACCTGGCCGACCCCGAAGGCAACCCCGTAGCCCTCGCCACCCCCATCTGAGCCGTAACGTCCGAAGAACCGGAGGCGGGCCCTCCGATCCTTCGGACGTTGTGATCAGGTACCGGGCTTTTGGAAGAGGTAGTCCTCGGCGCGCATGGACATGGGCGGGCGGACGTCTTCGGGGAGGAGCTCGCGGAGGTCCTTCTCGGTGAGGGCGTCGGGGTCGCGGGTGGATAGGCGCGTGGCCTGGTTGGAGATGGCTTCTTCCAGGACGTTGCGGATGAAGCGGCCGTTGCCGAAGTTGTGGCCTCGCGGCGACGGCGGAATGATCGAGCGGACCACGTCCAGGACGTCGTCGCCATACGTCATGCCCTTGTAGCGCGCCTGCAGCTGGAAGATCTCGACCAGCTGGTTGGTGTCGTACTCGGCGAACGACAGCAGCTTCGGGAACCGTGACGCCAGACCGGTGTTGGACTCCATGAACCGCTGCATCTCCCGGTGGTACCCGGCGACGATCACGATGCAGTCGTTGCGGTGGTCCTCCATCAGCTTCAGGATCGTCGCGATCGCCTCGAGTCCGTAGTCACCCGGGCTGTTCTCCGGGACCAGCGTGTAGGCCTCGTCGACGAACAGCACGCCGCCGATCGCCTCACGGAACTTCTCCGCGGTCATCGGCGCCGTCGTACCGGTGCTGGATCCGACCAGGTCGGACCGGTCGACCTCGACCACGTGACCCTTCTCCAGTACGCCGAGCTGGTGGTAGATGCGGCTCAACAGTCGCGCGATCGTGGTCTTCGCCGTACCGGGCTTGCCGACGAACACCATGTGCCGGGCGCGCTCGTGGCTGGGCAGCCCGAGCTCCTGGCGGCGCAGGTTGGTCTTCACCTCGGCCACCATCTTGCGGACCGAGTCCTTCACCGACTCCAGCCCGACCAGCGAGTCGAGCTCAGCCAGCGGATCGTTGGTGAAGTCGACCGGCCCCAACGTGACCGGCTTCTGCTCCTTGGGCGTGCCCTGGACGTTGTCCCACGCGGACGAGAGCGACGTCTCCTTCTCCTCCACCGCGGCCGTCGGCCGGCGATCCCGGTCGAGCAGCCGGAAGAGCGCATCCAGATCAGGGATCAGCGGATCCGGCCACGGCGCGTCCCCAAGCGCACCCGACAGGTGCACGGAGACGCGCGTCGCTGCCGCAGCCCAAGCCCGGGCGGCAGCGCGCTGATCATGCCGTACGGCGCGCGCCAGCCACTCGGTGTTCGTATTCAGCCATGCCTGAGGGCGGAAGCCGGTCCGGGCGGATGCGAAGGCCTTCTCGACGTCGTGAGCCGCCGGACCGAGGATCTGTGCCACTCCCGGCGGAAGGTTGGTGAGCCGGCCGGCCAGGATCATCCCGGCCATCAGTTGGGCGAAGTCGCCGGCATCCTCGTCCGGGATCGTCATCAGCAACTTGGCGTGCGCGTCCCGCAGCGAGTTCAGCGAGTACTTGAGCGCAGCGTTCGGACCGGCCAACTCAGGCAGTACGGCGAGTTCAGCCGCTGTGAGCGCGGTCGTCCGCCAGTACTGGATGATCGTCGGGTAGTCCGCCGTCATGTGGATGTGGATCGCCTCGCGGTCAGCGAGGACCCGGTCGAACGCGGCCGTCAGCGCCTTCGCACGAGCGGCCAGCGGAGGCGCGTCGACGAACATCGCCACCACATCCCGCGACACCTCGACCGCGTGCTTACGACCCTGCTCGCGGAAGCCCTGCGCACCCGCCAGCACTTGCAGCGGCCAGTCGGTCGCCGCAACCCGGACGATGTGCCCGGCACCACCGAGCTGGTACGGCGTCCGCTGGAACTCGCGCGTGAGCACCGCACCGAGATCGGCATGATCGCCATGCAGGACCGGGATCCACCCGGCCAGCAGCGGCGCCACCTGAGCGGTGAACCAGACGCCGGCCGGCGTCCCCTTCGCGAACCCCGCGAAAGCGTCAGGACGCAGCGGCCGCAACGACCGCTGGTCCTGTCCCCAGCCGTGCATCCTCTGCCGGACGGCCGTCACCCAAGCCCCCGGCACCTCCCATGACTGCTCAGCACCCAGGACATCCAGCACCGTTGCAGTCTAGTGGTCTAGCAGCCGATCACTCCGGCTGCAGGCTCAGGCTGACGCTGTTGATGCAGTAGCGCTGGTCGGTCGGGGTGCCGTAGCCCTCGCCCTCGAAGACGTGGCCCAGGTGCGAGCCGCAGTTCGCGCAGCGCACCTCGACCCGCTTCATGCCGAGCGTGGTGTCGGTGATGTATTCGACCCGGTCCTCGGCCAGTGGCGCGAAGAACGACGGCCAGCCGCAGTGCGAGTCGAACTTGGTCTCGCTCCGGAACAACTCGGCGTCACAGGCCCGGCACTTGTAGACACCGACGGTCTTGGTGTCGGTGTACTCACCGGTGAACGGACGTTCGGTCCCGGCCTTGCGCAGCACCTGGAACTCGGCGGGGGACAGCTGCGTCTTCCACTCCGCGTCAGACTTCTGTACGGCGTACTGCTTGGTGGAATCAGTCACATCACCAGTATCGGTGGTCCGGGCAAGAAAACCCCGCCCAGACCACCGACGTAAGGCTCACGCAATCAGTGGATCCAGGACGGGAGCGGGATCACCCGCACCACCTGGGGGTCGTGGTCACTGATCTGGTCCGGGAACTCCGCGCTCATGTGCACGACGTCGTACGTCGAGGCCGGCCGGAGGTTCTGGGAGATCAGGATCTGGTCGAGGATCTGGCTGTTGCCCTCGAACACGTAGCTGTAGCGCTCCGGCAGCGGCAGCGTCCGGGGCATGTCGATCAGTGCGGTCTTGCCCGCGCCGACCAGGATGTTCGTGGTCTCGGAGAAGTCGAAGTCGTTCAGGTCGCCGAGCACGATCACGTTCGCGCCCTTGTCCTTGGCGAACAACTGGTCGACGAACCCACGGACCGCCTGCGCCTGCTCGTGCCGCTTGGGCGCGGACGACTGGACGGGCGGCTGGGTCCGGCCCCACAGCGGCGTGTCGCCGCCCTTGGAGCTGAAGTGGTTGACCACCACGAACAGGCTCTGGCCGAGCCAGGTGAACTCGCCCGCCAGCGGCACGCGGGTCGCGGCCCAGGCCGGGTTGGCCGGGTCGACGCGGCCGGGGGAGGCGCTCAGGTGCGGCCGGCCGAACCGGTCGGTGGTGACCGTGGTCGCGACCGTCGAACCGCCGCCCGCGCGGTCGACGAACTTGACCGGCCGGTCGGTGCGGTACAGGAACGCGACCCGGATGTTGCCGCCCGGCTCGCCACCCTCGGCGTTGTTCACCGGGTCGATCTGGCGGTAGGCGTACTTCGGTCCGCCGGCCTTCACGATCGCCGCGGTCAGCAGGTCGAGCGTGACGTTGGCGGCCGTCGTACCGGAGTTGGTCGCACCGTCGTTGTCCTGGACCTCCTCGAGCCCGATGATGTCGGGCGACGCGAGGTTCTTGACCACGGCCTGGGCGAGTCCGTCGAACTTGGCATCACCGTCGGACGGGTCCAGGTTCTCCACGTTGAAGGTCGCGACCGAGACCTGGAGCAGCGAGGACGCCTTGGTGGCCTCCCGCTTCACCCCACCGTCGATGACGGTCGGCGTGGTGGTCGGCAGCAGCTTGAAGTTGCCGAACGCATAGTCGACGACACCGGCGACTGTCCCGGCGAGCTTGTCGCCGGTCTTGGCGTCCGGGATCGGGACGAGCAGGTCGTCGAGCAGGATCCGCTCGGGGTTGCTGTCGGTCGGCTGCAGCAGGATGCCGCCGCGGACGGTCCGCAGACCGGACCCGGCCGGTACGACGGACAGCTCACGGAACGAGCTCGTCGGGCCGGTCACCTCCGGCGTGTTGATGCCCGTCCACATGCCCTCGAGCGACTCCCAGAAGTCCAGGCCGTCCTGCGCAGGGTCGAACGTGCCGGTGGTCTCGACGTCACCGGACGAGTCGTTGTCGATCACGGTTGCCGGGGGAACCCGTCCACCTGGACCGACGATGGTCGGAGCCGGTACGGCGGCCTGCCCGGTGACCGTGATCTTCGCCTGCGTCAGCTCGGTCGTGGTGAGGTTCGTGACCCCACCCGAGCCGCCCGGCCGGAACTCGGACACGGTGCCCGCGACGTTGAGCGCGTCACCGACGTTGACCGTCGGCGCCGAGCTGGTGAAGACGAACAGGCCCTCACTGGTCGCCGGGTTGTCGTCAGGCTCGGTGTCCTGGAACCAGAAGCCGTTGCCGCTCTTCGCGATCACGACACCGGTCACGTTGCGAACCGGCTTGCCGTTCAGCGGCGAGAGGTGCGCGGCGCCCTGGATGTCGTGGATCTTGGCGTCGATCGGGTCCGGCGGCGGCGGGGTGTTGGTGAGCAGCTTGGGCGACGGCGCGACCTCGGCGAACTCCGCGGCGTTGTTGTCGGCATCCGTGGTCGGCACCTTGCGGGTGGCCGAGGTGGTGTTCGAGGTACCCGGTGCGGCGGCCGTCTCGAAGTCGTTGGCGGCGCCGTACCCGACGAAGTCGATCACGCCGGGCGCGGTGGCGCAGCCGGTTGTGCAGCTCAGGCTGGTGGCCGTATTGACCAGGGCGACCTTGCCGGAGGCGGCGGACATGTTCACACCGCCGGTGGCGTCCGGCGTCGGCAGCGGCTGCCCGTTGGCGCCGCCGGACGCGCCCTGCGCGAGGTACACCGCGCCAGGGGCGATCGAGCCGGTCAGAGTGATCTTGTTGGTCCACGAGGTACCGGCCGCGGAGGCGTACTGGATCGTCCAGCCGGTCAGGTCGACCGGGGCCGCGCTGTTGTTGGTCAGCTCGACGAAATCGTTCGTGTACGGCGCACCGCTGTTGCCGCCACCGCCGTACACCTCGGTGATGACGACCGAAGTGGACGCGGCGCCCGCCGGTACGGCGCTGAAGACAGCCGCTCCGGAGGCGATGAGTGTTGAAGTGATCACCAAAGCACCCAGGCGGCGCTGTGATCGGATGAGGGCAGACATGTCGCGGATTCTCACACCCGGACAGGTCCCCGCCAAGGTCCAATACGTGAACAGCTGGTTGTTGCTCACGAGGGCACGGGGGATCATTCGCCGGTCCTGTCCGCCCCAGTGGGACAGGACCGGCGAATTCACCGCACTAGTTGACGCTCACCGCGGTCCAGGCCGCGGCCACCGCGGCCCGCTCGGGGCTGCTGGCGCCGTACAGGTCGGTGGCGGCGCTCAGCGTCGCGGTCCGGGCCTGGGCGTAGTTGGTGCTGGTCGTCATGTAGACGGTCAGCGCGCGGTACCAGATCTTGCCGAGCTTGTCGTGACCGATGCCGGTCAGCGTCGAGTTGTTGCAGGTGGTGCCGTTGTGCGGCAGACCGCCGATGCTCTTCGGGCCGGTGCCCTCGGCGAGCAGGTACGCGAAGTGGTTCGCGACGCCGCTGGAGTAGTGCACGTCGAGGTTGCCGACGCCGGACGACCAGCAGTCGGCCGACTTGCCGTCCTTGCTCGGCTGGTCCATGAAGCGCAGCGCGACGCGGTCCTTCATGATCCGCTCGCCGATGTAGTAGTCACCGGGGTCCGCGGCCTTGTTCGAGTAGAACTCGACGAGCGTGCCCATGATGTCGCTGGTCGCCTCGTTGAGGCCGCCGGACTCACCCGAGTAGGTGAGGTTCGCGGTGGCGGAGGTGACGCCGTGGGACATCTCGTGGCCGGCCACGTCGATCGAGACCAGCGGACCGGCGGCGACGTTGTCGCCGTCGCCATAGGTCATCTGCTTGCCGTCCCAGAAGGCGTTGACGTAGTTCGAGCCGTAGTGCACGCGGCTCGGGACGCCCTTGCCGTCGTTGAAGATGCCGTTCCGGCCATGGGTGTTCTTGTAGTAGTCGAACGTCGTCGCGGCGCCGTAGTGAGCGTCGACAGCGGCGCTCGCGCGGTCGGCCGTCGTACCGGTGCCCCAGTGGTTGTCGGCGTCGGTGTACTTGGTCGGGACGATGCAGCCGAGGCCGAACAGCTGGCACAGGATCGACTCGGTCTTGTTGTTCGCGTCGCCGGTGAAGCCGCCGCCGCGGACCGGGTCGGTCAGCGTGAAGCCACCGGTCGCGGGCGTGGTGTCGAGCGGCACGGTGCCGGAGTACAGGCTCTGCCCGTCGCCGGTCGCGGTCTCGATGTGCTGCTCGGTGACCAGCTTGGCGCCGGTCAGCGCGTCCACTGTGGTGGTGATGTGGCTCGGCGTCCCGTCGGCCTGGGTTCCGGTCGTGGTGACCAGGTAGGCCAGCCGCGGCGCGCCCTTGCGGGCCTCGATCACCAGGGCGGGCTTGCCCTCGGCCTTGAGACCCTTGCCGAGTGCCTTGCTGGTCGCGGTCGCGACGCTGACCTTGGGCGTCCGGTCGACGTTCGCACTGCGGGTCAGCGTCTGGCTGATGCCCTGCCAGACTCCTTCGTCGGTCTGGTGCACGACGACATCGCCACCGAGCACCTTGAGGCCGCCGATGCTGCGGTCCATCCGGACGTGAGTGGCGCCGTCCTTGTCGACGATCACATCACGTACGGCGAACGCGTCGGCGCTGGTCGCCTTGAGGGCGGCGAGGTGATCGCCGAGGGCGGCCTTGGCCTGGGCGACGGCAGCGGCCGGGGTGGGGACAGGGGCTGCCGTGGGCGCACCGGTGGCGGTGGTGGCCGACGTCAGCCCGAGGGCGGTGGTGGTCGCAACTGCGGTGGCAGCGGCGAACAGGGCGGATCTGTTCATCCTCGCGCTCCTTGGTCAGCGTCCCGGGGGCCTCACGCCCCAGGAACGAGGGTGCACGAACGTTACCGCTCAGTTACCGGGTGTGGCCAGGGTTTGCGAAAAGCTGCCTTTCCGGCGAAATCTTCAGCGTTTGGTCGGTGCTGGGCGGTAGCGTCGCGGCCATGGCGGCGACCAAGGCGATCGAGCTCGAGATCGGTGGGCGGCAGGTCCGGGTGAGCAACCCCGACAAGCCGTACTTCGCGGATCGCGGGCTGACCAAGCTCGACATCGTGAACTACTTCGTCGCGGTCGGCGACGGCATCCTGGGTGCGCTCCGGGACCGGCCGACCACCCTGGAGCGCTGGCCCGGTGGCTGGTTCGAGGGCGCCAAGCTCTCCACCCGGGCGGACAACCGGGGTGACGCGTTCTACCAGAAGCGGGTGGCCAAGGGTGCGCCCGAGTGGGTGGAGACCGCGACCATCAAGTTCCCGAGCGGCCGGCCCGCCGACGAGGTCTGCCCGACCGAGCTCGCGGTGGTCGCCTGGGCGGTCAACCTCGGCACGCTGACCTTCCACCCCTGGCCGGTACGGCGTCCGAACGTCGACAACCCCGATCAACTGCGGATCGACCTCGACCCGCAACCGGGGACGGACTTCAAGAGCGCGGTCGCGGTGGCCCCGGCGCTGCGCGAGCTGCTCGCCGAGCACGGCCTGGAGGGCTTCCCGAAGACCTCGGGTGGTCGCGGTCTGCACGTCTACGTGCCGATCGAGCCGCGCTGGGACTTCATCCAGGCCCGGCGGGCGGTGATCGCGCTCGGGCGCGAGCTGTCCAAGCGGCTGCCCGACCAGGTCACGGTCAACTGGTGGAAGGAGGAGCGCGGCGAGCGCATCTTCATCGACTACAACCAGATGGCCCGCGACCGCACCATCGCCTCGGCGTACTCGGTCCGGCCGAACGAGCGGGCCCGCGTCTCCGCGCCACTGCGCTGGGAGGAGCTCGAGGACGTCGTACCGAACGACTTCGACGTGCTCACGATGCCGGCCCGGTTCGCCGAGGTCGGAGACCTGCACGCCGCGGTCGGCGAGCAGGCCTTCTCCCTCGACTCACTGCTGGAGCTGTCGGCCAAGCACGAGCGTGACCACGGCGAGGCCGATCTGCCCTATCCGCCGGAGTACCCGAAGATGCCCGGCGAGCCCAAGCGCGTGCAGCCCTCCAAAGACCGGGACCGCCCGAAGGACGACTAGGCGGTGCCGTCCTTGTACACCGGGTGGTAGTCGGTGCTGCCGTTGACCTTCACGACCCAGACGCGGACCGGCGTTCCCTCGGGAGTGATATCGCCGCTGGCCCAGCCCGAGCAGTAGTCGGCGGGGTGACCGCGGGTGCTGACCTTGCGGTCGATGTCACCGTCGCGGCCGATGTCCAGCCGCACCTCGATGCCCCACCCGTCCGCCTTCACGTCGCACGCCTGGATCGAGTCCCCGGGTTCGCCGTCGCTGCCGGGGTCCTGCTGCCAGGACCCCCAGCCGCCGCCCTCGTAGGCGCCGTAGCTGAACGACGCGGCGTTCGCGACGCCGCTCGTGGTGACCACCAACGCAAAGGCGCCGAGCAGTACGCCGGCGGTCCGGATCTTGGTTCGTCGCATGGATCAGTCCTCCCAGGGGGCGAATGAGGCTGTTAGAAGATAACAGCGTCCCTGTGATCTGTGCGAGTAATTACCAAGAATTGATGTGAAGATCCCGTCCTACAGGGAGCGGAGGGCCCCGCCGTCGACGGGGATGACGGCGCCGGTCAGGTAGGACGCGGCGGGGGAGAGGACGAAGGCGGCGACGCGGCCGAATTCGTCGGGGTCGCCGTACCGGCGCAGCGGAATGGTGCGCTCGGCGCTGCGCCGGGCCGCCTCGGAGTCGCCGCCCTTGCTGTCGAGCTCACGCAGCCGGTCGGTGGCGATCCGGCCGGGGAGCAGGCTGTTGACGCGGACTCCGTTCGGGCCGAGCTCGTCGGCCAGGGTCTTGGCGACCATGGCGAGACCGGGGCGCAGCCCGTTCGAGATCGCCAGGCCCGGGATCGGGGCCTTCACCGAGGTCGACAGCACGAACGCGATCGAGGTCCCGTCCGAACCGGCCCGGGCGACCGACTTGGCGATCCGCAGCCCGCCGAGGAAGACGCTGTCGAAGGCGGCCTGCCAGTCGGCCTCGTCGGAGTCCAGCGCCGTGCCGGGCTTCGGGCCACCGACGCTGATCAGGGCGCCGTGCAGCGCGCCCCACTTCGCGATCGCGGTGGCGGCCAGCCGCTCGGCGCTCTCCGGGTCGGCGTTGTCGACCGGGATACCGACCACGTTCTCACCGAGCTCGGCGGCGGCCCGGGCGATCTTCTCCTCGCTCCGGCTGGAGATGACGAGCCGGGCTCCGTCGGCGGCCAGGGCCTTCGCGGTGGCGAAGCCGAGGCCGGTGCTGGCACCGGTGACGATGTAGATGCGGTCGCGCAGTCCAAGGTCCACGGCACCATCCTGCCTCACGACCGCCGGCTCTGCATCTCGAAGTTCGTGGCCGTCGGCAAGCGTTCGTTTGGTTAGTCCCGACCGACCGCGGGTTCCGGTACGTCGTTGCGCTCGGCAACAACTTCGCCGGCGGCGTTGGTGGCCGGCCGCCGGGTGAAGTAGATCAGGCCGCCGACCGCCAGCAGCGCGAACAGGAACCACTGCAGGGCATAGAAGAAGTGCGGCCCGTTGTCGATCTCCGGCCCGGGGAACTTCCCGAACGCCGGGTCGTTGGCCGGGACCTGGCTGTCGACGGTGAGATAACCGTCGTACAGGTCCAGACCAAGAGCCTTGGCGTACTCGGGGCCGTTGATCAGCCGCGCCGTCCCGTTGTCCGGCGTACCGCCGTTGGTGTGCCCACCACGCTCGCTGCGCTGCAGCCGGCCGGTGATCGTCACCTCACCAGCCGGTACGGCGGGCACGTTGCCCGGGGCGAGTTCGGCGCCCTGGCGGGCCAGGAACCCGCGGTCGATCAGCACGCCCTTGCCGTCGGGGAGGATCAGCGGCGTGATGATTTCGAATCCGGGCCGGTCGTTGACGTTGCGATAGCGCAGAACTATCTGCTTCGAGGCGTCGAAGCGGCCGGTGACGACCGCGGTGCGCCACGCGTGCTGGTCGCCGACCACGGCCTGCGGACCGACGATCTGGTCGATCGGCGCCGGCGGCGCGGCGAGATTCGACCGGGTGACCTGGTTGCGGGCCTCGCGGTCATGCAGCCGATGCAGTTGCCAGCGGCCGAGCTGAATGCACACCGTGGCCAGGACCAGGATCGTCAGCGCGGCGCCGAGCCAGCGGACGTTCATCAATCGACGCACGTCTCGAACTTAAGCCATGCCCCCTAACCCTCGACGCCCGGCACGTACTCTGGGCGGGTGACCGCGACCCCAGAGGTGACTCAGGCAGGACTGGCGGACACCTACGGCCGGATCGCCACGGATCTCAGGGTCTCGCTCACGGACCGTTGCAATCTGCGCTGCACCTACTGCATGCCGGAAGAGGGGCTCGACTGGCTGGCCAAGCCGGAGCTGCTCACCGACGACGAGATCGTCCGCCTGGTCGGCATCGCGGTCACTCAGCTCGGCGTCCGCGAGATCCGGTTCACCGGCGGTGAGCCACTCCTGCGCCGCGGCCTGGTCGGCATCGTTGACCGTACGACGGCGCTCACGCCGCGGCCCGAGGTGTCGTTGACCACGAACGGCATCGGGCTGGCCCGGCAGGCCGTCGCGCTCAAGGCGGCCGGTCTGGACCGGGTGAATGTGAGTCTCGACACCATTCGGCCGGACACCTTCCAGCAACTCACCCGGCGGGACCGCCTGAAGGACGTGTTGGCCGGCATGGCCGCCGCTCAGGAGGCCGGTCTGTCGCCGGTCAAGGTGAACGCCGTACTGATGCGGGGTGTCAACGACAGCCACGCTCCGGAGCTCCTGCAGTTCTGCCTGGACCATGGCTACGAGCTGCGGTTCATCGAGCAGATGCCCTTGGATGCTCAGCACGGTTGGGATCGCGCCACGATGGTGACCGCGGACGAGATCCTCGAGCGGCTCGGGGAGCAGTTCGGTCTGGAACCGACCGACGCGGCGGCCCGGGGTAGTGCGCCGGCCGAGATCTTCAGCGTCCGTGGGGGACAGCAGACGGTCGGGATCATCGCGTCGGTCACCCGGCCGTTCTGCGGTGACTGCGACCGGGTGCGGCTGACTGCCGACGGTCAGGTGCGCGACTGCTTGTTCGCCCGGACCGAATCAGATCTGCGGACCGCAATGCGCGCCGGTGCCGATGATGCGGAACTCGCGGATCGCTGGCGGCGGGCGATGTGGAAGAAACTCCCCGGCCACGGCATCAACGATCCTGCGTTCCTGCAACCCGCCCGGCCGATGTCCGCCATCGGTGGCTAATCAAGCCAGTACCGAAACCGCTGCGGGGACCGAATCAGGAAATGCAGTTTTTCGCTAAGCCTTGGTGAATGGTTCGACGTCGCGAAGGAATCCGCGCCGGTCCAGGAAGTCCGACAAGGTCGCCTTGTGCTCGTCACACGCCAGCCAGGTCTTGCGCCGGTCAGGCGTGTGGATCTTCGGGTTGTTCCACAGCACCGCCCAGGTCGCGGCGTTGCCGCAGCCCTTGGACGAGCAGATCTCGGGCATTGCCATTCCTGATCCCTCAATAATCAATAGCGTGGGGAAATGATCCGCCCCCGGCACAAATGAAGCGACGTCGGACAGCCACGGGGGGAGCCGTCCGACGCCGCATCAAGAGGCTGAATTCCAACAGTGAACTTCAGCGCACGCGGGAGATTCTGACACGGAACCCGGCGAACTTTCCAGTCCCGGCACAGATCACTTTTCGGTGTCGGTCCGTCGCACTGGTTCTTCGTCGGGTTCGACCCGGATCACGGGGCCCGGTGAGGCCTCCAGCGAGGGCCGCTCGGGAGCGACGTACGGGGTGCCGCCGTCCTGCGTCGCGGTCCTCGCGACGTTGGCCAGCACGACCGCGAAGTACGGCAGGAACACCGCACCGACGACGAACAGCCAGCGCCACGGCGACGGGGTGAACACGGCCAGCACGAAACACGCGACCCGCAGCGCCATCATCGCGGCGTACCGGATGATGCGGCTGTCCAGGTCCTCGGAACGACCGGGCTGGGCACTGGTCACCGAAATGACCGTTTCGCCGGGGCGTTCACGACGTTTGGACATCTATCCTCCTCACCATCAACCACGGTACGCCGCGTCACCTAGCCGGGTGCAGGCAGGACTGGAAGGGCATGTCACATGACCGAGCGAAGCGAGGGCATCAATCCAACACAGACCGCTCGTGCCTCAGCGGCGCCCGGAGCGAAGCGAGGACGACGATGAGTAATCGCACCTACCGCGTCACGGAGCTCGTCGGTACGTCGAAGGAGGGGGTGGACGAGGCGATCACGAACGCGATCACCCGGGCCGGCGAGACCCTGCGGCACCTGGACTGGTTCGAGGTGACTCAGATCCGCGGGCACATCGTCGACAACCGGATCGACCACTACCAGGTCGGACTGAAGGTCGGTTTCCGGCTCGAAGACTCCTGAGGATAGCGTTCGGCTACGACTGGCAACGGGTGAGGAGTTCTTGTGGGCAGGTCTGTGTTGGTGACCGGTGGCAACCGGGGAATCGGTCTGGCGATCGCGACTGCGTTCAAGGAGGCCGGTGACCAGGTCGCCGTGACCTACAACAGCAGCCCGCCGCCCGAGGGGTTCCTCGGCGTCAAGTGCGACATCACGAACCAGGAGGAGGTCGACGCCGCGTTCGAGACCATCCAGGACCAGCACGGTCCGGTCGAGGTACTGGTCGCCAACGCCGGCATCACCCGCGACACGCTGCTGCTGCGGATGTCCGACGACGACTGGGACTCGGTCATCGACACCAACCTCACGGGGTCGTTCCGGGTCGCGCGGCGGGCCGCCAAGGGGATGCTGCGGCTGCGCAAGGGCCGGATCGTCTTCATCTCCTCGGTCGTCGGTCTGCTCGGCCAGGCCGGTCAGGTGAACTACGCGGCCAGCAAGTCCGGTCTGGTCGGGATGGCGCGCTCGATCGCGCGCGAGCTCGGCAGCCGCGGGATCACGGCCAACGTGGTCGCGCCGGGATTCGTCGAGACCGACATGACCGCCGTCCTGCCGGAAGAGACCTCGAAGCAGTACCTCAGCCAGATCCCGCTCGGCCGTTTCGGGCTGACCGAGGAGATCGCGCACGCGGTCCGCTGGCTCGCCTCCGAGGAGGCCGGGTACATCACCGGCGCGGTGATCCCGGTCGACGGCGGCATCGGTATGGGCAACTAGTCAACAACCTCGCTGCGAACGAAAGGGGGAAGCCGGTGGGCATCCTCGACGGCAAACGGATCCTGGTCGCCGGGGTCACCCTGGACTCCTCGATCGGCTTCGCCACGGCCAAGGTGGCGCAGGAACAAGGCGCCACGGTGCTGATCTCGAACTTCGGCCGCGCGCTGAGCATCACCAAGCGGATCGCGAAGCGGCTTCCGGTCGAACCGCCGGTGCTCGAGCTCGACGTGACGAACGCCGATCACCTGGCCGCGCTGCCGGACGCCGTACGGGAGCATGTCGACGGCCTGGACGGCGTCGTGCACTCGATCGCGTACGGGAACCCGGAGACGATCCTCGGCGGCAAGTTCCTCGAGGGTCCGTGGGACGACGTGGCACAGGCGGTCCACGTCTCGGCGTACTCGCTGAAGTCGCTCGCGACCACCTGCGCGCCGCTGATGCCGCGGGGGAGCAGCGTCGTCGGGATGACCTTCGACGCGACCGTGGCCTGGCCGGGCTACGACTGGATGGGTGTGGCCAAGGCCGCCCTCGAGTCGACCAGCCGGTACCTGGCCCGCGACCTCGGTGCGCAGGGCATTCGCTGCAACCTGGTCTCGGCCGGCCCGCTCAAGACCCTGGCCGCCAAGGCGATCCCGGGCTTCGAGAAGTTCGAGGAGCCCTGGCTGGAGCGCGCCCCGCTCGGCTGGGACCCGACCGACCTCGAACCCACCGGCAAGACCATCGTTGCCCTGCTCAGTGACTTCTTCCCCTCCACCACCGGCGAGATCATCCACGTCGACGGCGGCTACCACGCGATGGGAGCGTAGTGTCCACTTCCCTGGTTGAGCTCCGTGTCCTGGACGGCGCCAACCTCTACTTCAGCCGCGCGGCGGTCAAGCTCACGCTCGACGTCACCGCGCTGGTCGACGCCCCGGCTCCGGCCGCGAAGGCGTACGCACAGGCGGTCGGCCTGGGCGCCACCCGGCCGGGCCGGATCGGCTCCGGGTTCCGGCAGCGGTTCGCGATCCGCGTGACCGGACACGTCGTACGGCGGATCGCGCGCGAGGCAGGCATCGGCCGGATCGGCGTTCGGGTCCGGCCCGAGTCCGACAACCACCGGCTGGTCGTGGCCTTCCCCTGGGCCCACGAACAGCGGGCGCGCGCACTCGCGGCCGCGATCGTCGAGGTGCTGGACGCGTTCGGTGCCGAGCACCTGCCCGAGCTGATGGCAAGCGTCGGTGAGCGCGTGCGCAACGAGCCGCCCGGCAACGTGCCGCCGACCATCCGGCCCAAGGTGCCGGTCGTCGCGGTCACCGGGACCAACGGCAAGACCACGACCTCACGGATGATCGCGCACATCGGCCGTGCGGCCGGGCTGCACGTCGGCTGGTCGAGTACCGACGGCGTCTACTTCGACGGCGAGCTCGTCAAGTACGGCGACTTCTCCGGCCCGAGTGGTGCCGGACAGGTGCTGTCCCAGCCGGGGATCCAGCTGGCCGTCACCGAGACCGCGCGCGGCGGAATCCTGCGCCGGGGTGTCGGTGTCGTCTCGAACGACGTCTCGGTCGTCACCAACGTCACCGCGGACCACCTCGGCCTGGGCGGGATCGACACCGTCGACCAGCTCGCCGAGGTGAAGGCGGTCATCACGCACATCACCCGCCCGCGCGGCTGGTGCGTGGTGAACGGCGACGACCCGCGGACCTTCGCGATGCGGCTCGGTTCGCCGGCCAAGTGCTGGGTGTTCTCCCGCGATCCCGACTCGCCGTCGATCCGCACCGTCCTCGACGAAGGCGGCCGGGCGACCACGGTGCTCGACGGCTTCATCACGGTGCTTGACCAGGCGACCGACCCGGAGCCGCTGCTCAAGGTCGTCGACGTACCGATGACGTTGTCCGGTCTGTCGCACTACAACGTGGAGAACGCGCTCGCGGCCGCCTCGGCGGCTCTCGGGCTCGGGCTGCCGCGGGCGGCGGTGATCGAAGGGCTGAGCTCGTTCGCGCCGAACGAGAACAACCCGGGCCGGATGAACATGTACTCGCTGCGCGGCTTCACCGTGGTGATCGACCTCGCGCACAACGAGGCCGGCCTGGAAGCGCTGCTGGAGATCATGAACGGCGTGCGCCACGAGGGTGGCAAGTTGCTGCTCGCGCTCGGTTCGCCGGGTGACCGGGCCGACGACATGGTCTCCGCTCTCGGCGCGATCGGTGCGCGTGGGGCCGACCTGGTCGCGATCGGGCACAAGAGCGAGTACCTGCGCGGACGGCCGCCGTCCGAGCTGGAGGCCGTCTTCCGCGAGGGAGCCGCGTCGGTCGGCGTCGAGGAGGTTCCGGCCTTCCCGACGGAGCTCGAGGCGGCGCAGTTCCTGGTCACTCAGGCGCAGCCGGGTGACGTGGTCGCGGTGATGTCTCTGCAGGATCGGGCGAGTCTTGACGGCTGGTTGCGGTCCGAGGGAGCTACCGTCGACACAGCGGAAGACTTGAAGAACAAGGTCGAGAGAGCCCAGCACTAACCCCGTCCGCCTCGGTTGGGGTGGGAACGGGGATGTGAATGCGCTACCTGTGGTCGATCCCGGCTGCTGTTGTCGCCTGGTTCGTGGGTGGCTTCTCCGCCGCGTACCTGAAAGGTCTGCCGGGCGGTGCGACGCTGTTCGTACCGCCCCGGCTGGATCTGTTGCTGCTGGGCGGATTCGCCGGGGGAGTCCTGGCCGGTCTGCTCGTCGCGCGCGTGCGCGCCGTCGTACCGGTCGTCCTGATCGTTGCCGCGGGCACATGGTGGCTGAGCGGCAACCCCTGGAATGAACGCGGTCTGCTGATCTCGTTGCTGGTGGCAAGTGCCGTCGGCGCCGTCTTCGGTGCCCAGGGCACCAGAAGCTCCGTGGTCGCAGCCTTCGCTCTCGCTCTCCCGATCGCCTGGTACGCGCTCCGTCCGGCCGGCCAACTGGCCGACTTCAGCTGGCTCTGGCAGCTGAACGGGCTCCTTGTCGGCGCCGGGCTGGCCCTGCTCCTGTACGGCGCCTGCTGGCTGCGCGGGTGGCGTTCGGCGTACTTCTGGGTGCCACTCACCGCTTGGTACCTCGCATCCTTCGGCGTCGTCGCCGCGATCCAAGCCGTCGACCGCGCACCGGCCACCCAGACCCTGAACGCAACCGTCGACGCCGCCATGAAGGCGTTCTTCACCTCCTTCGAGCCTCTCCTGCGCGAGTACGGCGCCTGGCTCGTCGTCGCCGTCCTGCTCGCAGTCCCAATGGTCGCCCTCAAACTCCGTGCCCTGCCCCCGGTCCCGCCGCCGCCCGACCCGTACGCCGACCGCACCAACGACGCCGTACTGGGCGACGACCTCGACTGGATCGACCGCGAAGAACCCCGCCGCCGCCTCCTCTCCCGCCGCAACACGCCCGAAAGCGCCCTCTAACCCAAGCCGACCCCGTACGTCGCGCACCCACCCCGACGCCCTTCGGCGGCCCCCAAGGGCTGCCCACCCCAACGCTCCACCGCCCACCATCCCGCCACCGCGCGAACCCTCCACGTGGAGGGATATCCCCTCAGCTGGTGGGTTGCCCCCAGCAAATCTCAGCGGGCAACCCTCCAGGTGGAGGGATATCCCCTCAGCTGGTGGGTTGCCCCCAGCAAATCTCAGCGGGCAACCCTCCAGGTGGAGGGATATCCCCTCAGCTGGTGGGTTGC
>NZ_JBITDE010000022.1:0-9077 GCF_044453945.1 Kribbella sp. NPDC051587 | reverse complement strand
CCCCGGCAAATCTCGGTGGGCAACCCTGCGGGTGGAGGGATATCCCCTCGGGTGGTGGGTTGGCCGGAGGGGGTGTGGGTGGGCGGCGCTGGGGTGGGAGGTGGTGCGGGTTAGAAGAGGTGTTGGCCTAGCCAGGTGCCGGGCTGGAGGCCGGGTGGGATGGCGAAGACGGCGGAGCCGATGGTGGTGGTCCACTCGTTGAGGGCGTCGGCTGCGTCGAGGCGGGACAGGAGCGGGAGGAACTGGCCGGCGATGTCGGCCTGGTAGCTGAGGAAGATCAGGCCGGACTCGCGGGTGGTGCCGGTGTCGTGGACGTAGTTGAGGCCCTTGCGGAAGATCCGGCGGCCGTCGTTCTCGGAGTGGTGCGAGAGGCGGGCGTGGGCGTTGGCGGCGATCAGCTGGTGACCGTCGGCGTCGCGGGCCTCGAGGTCGAGTTCGTCGTGCTCGGCGGTGCCGGTGAGGGGTGCGCCGGTGCTGAGTTTGCGGCCGACCGCGCGTTCCTGTTCGGAGCGGGTGAGTTCGTCCCAGGTGTCGAGGTTGAGCTTGATCCGCCGTACGACGAGGGTCGTGCTGCCGTCGGGTGACCAGACGGTCTCGTTGAACTCGGGTGTGCCGACCGCCGGATTGCCGGTGCCGTCGACCTGGCCGAAGAGGTTCCGGCCGGTGACCGGTTGTCCGTCGGGGCCGGTGCTGTTCCAGAAGCCGGTCTGCCGCCAGGCGGGGGTCGCGAACGGCTTCGCGTCCGCGACCAACCGCCGTACGGCGTGGACGACGCTGAGCTCGTCATCCGCGCCGACAAGGATGAGCAGATCACCACCTGACCAGGCCGGCTGCAGACGGTCGTGCCGCATCACCGGTAGATCGTCCAACCCGGCCGGCTTGTTCCCGGTCAACTCGAAGACGCGCGGCCCGAAACCCACCGTCGTGGTCAGCGCGACATTCGCCACCGCCAACTCGGGTGCCGTGTCCCCGGGCGCCGCCCGACCGTTGCTCAGCGCAACGATATCCGCCGACCACAACCGCATCAGCCGTGCGAGGGCAGCCTTGTCGGTGTCAGCCTTCAGCGTGAACGCCACCAGCTCCCCATGCCGTGGCGAGGTCGCCACGATGCCCGGCTGGTGGTCGCCGTACGGCGAGATCAGTCGGCTCACCGGCGCGGGTGCCGGTGGTTCCTTGTCGAGGGCAACGACCGCGCCGCCGGTGACCGCAGCACCGGCCGCGGCCGCTCCGGCGTACCCGAAGAGCTGTCGACGCGACGGTTTCACTTGGGGGTGGGCGTGGGGTGGTAGTGCTCTTCTTCCTCGGTGAACGCCTTCACCGGGACCGTCAGATCATGCGTGGTGTTGTCGGAGAACTTCAGCGTCAACGGAACCTCGTCACCAGGCTTCAGCGGGTTCTTCAGCTCCATCAGCATGATGTGGTCACCACCGGGCGACAGGTGCGCGTGCGAGCCGGCCGGGATGTTCACCCCACCGGCCTTCTCCTGCATCACCATCTTGCCGTCCTTCATCGCCATCTCGTGCAGCTGCACCATCCCCGCCACCGGAGAGGTTGCCGAGATCACCTTGATGTCGGCGTTGCCCGGGTTGGTCAGCGCCATGAACGCGGCCGTCATCGTGGTGTCCTTGGTGCCCACCGTCGCGCGCACCCACGCGTCCTCGACGAGCACGCTCGGCGTCACCGCGGCGGCCTGACTGGCCGGCTCGGGGGACTCCGTCGATCCGCACGAGGACAACAGGACCGGGAGAGCAACGGCGATCGTGGCCGCCAGCAACTTCATCTTCACGCAACGCCAACGACCCTGGGCGCTACCGAGTTCCGTTGCTCTCCATCGGTTTGGTCACTCCTGCGGTACGTCGGCCTCATCCGGCTTCACGAAGTCCGGATCGCCACCCTCGTCACCCGAACGCGCACCCGCCTGGGCGAGGTGCGAGACGGACTCGAGCTCGGTCAGCACGGTCTGGTGCTGGTCGACGCACAGGACGACCAGGTCACCACGGTTCGACCGGGCCAGTGCATGCCGGATCGCGGTCAGCTCGTCGATCACGATCTCGACCTGACGGCACCTGGCGCCGTCCTCCATCGCGCGCCGTACTCCGACCGCGATCAGCTCGGCCAGCTCACCACGCTGCCGGCCACGCAGGCGCGCGTCCTCACGGACGATCAGTACGTCGAAGTGCTGCGCCGCGACCTCACCGAGCTCGAGGATGTCCTCGTCGCGCCGGTCACCCGCGGTCGCGATCACACCGATCCGGGACGGCCGCCCGAGCTCCGACGACGCGATCAGGCTTTCGCCGAGCCGGTCCACGAAGTCGCCGAGCATCCGCATCGCGGGCGCGTTGTGGCAGTAGTCGACGATGACCGTGCGGCCGTCGACATCGATCTCGTTGAGCCGGCCGGGGGACAGGTAGTACGACGTGTTGAACGTCCGCAGGCCCTGCCGGATGTCGTGCAGCGGCGCACCGGCCGCGAACGCGGCGGCCGCGGCGGCCATCGCGTTCTGCACGTTCATCATCGCCCGCCCGCCGAAGGTTGCCGGGAGCAAGTGGGTCCAGGCCAGCTGCATCGACCGCCGCCCGTGCTTGACCACGATCATGTCGCCGAGGTCGGAACGCTCGAGCACGACCGCGCGACCACCGCGCCGGCAGTGGCCCTCGATGTACTCACGGACCTCGCTGCCCGGCTCGGCCATGCTGAACCACACGACCTGTCCCGAACACTTCCGCCGCATCTTACGAACCAGCGGGTCGTCGGCGTTCAGTACGGCGTACCCGGTCCGCGGCACCGCCTCGACCAGCACACCCTTCACGTCGGCGAGCTGCTCCAACGTGTCGATCCCGCGCAGCCCCAGGTGATCGGGCTGCACATTCAGTACGACGGCGATGTCGTTCCGCTCGTAGCCGAGTCCCTCACGCAGGATCCCACCGCGGGCGACCTCGAAGACCGCGAAGTCCACGCGCGGGTTCTGCAGCACCATCCGGGCCGACTTCGGGCCGGAGGCGTCGGACCGGATCACCAGGCGCTCGTCGATCACGATGCCGTCGGTGGACGTCATACCGACCTTGCGGCCCATGCCCTTGAAGACGTGGCTGATCATCCGCGAGGTGGTGGTCTTGCCGTTGGTCCCGGTCACCGCGACGATCGGGATCCGGCTGGTCGCACCGGGCGGGAACAGCATGTCGACGACCGGCTTGGCGATGTACTGCGGCTCGCCGATCGTCGGGTTGGTGTGCATCCGGAAGCCCGGCGCGGCGTTGACCTCGCAGATCGCGCCGCCGGTCTCGCGCACCGGCTGGGTGATGTCGGGGCAGATGAAGTCGATGCCGGCGATGTCGAGCCCGATCATCCGGGCCGCCTCCTCGGCGATCTCGACGTTCTCCGGGTGCGCCTCCCAGGTCCGGTCGATCGAGATGCCGCCGGTGGACATGTTGCCGGTGAGCGTGAGCTTCACCGTCACGTCCTCCGGCGGTACGTCGTCCAGCTCGAACCCCTGGTCGCGGACCAGCTGGCGGGCGGCGTTGTTCACGGTGATCCGGGTCAGGATCTTCTCGTGGCCGACACCGCGGCGCGGGTCGGCGTTGGTGATCTCGACCAGCTCGGCGACCGTGTGCACGCCGTCGCCGACCACGTGCGCGGGGACGCGCTCGGCGATGGCCTCCATCCGGCCGTTGATGATCAGGCAGCGGTAGTCCTTGCCGACGACCATGTTCTCCACGATCACCCAGCCGCGCCGCGACTGCTCGGCGGCGATCGGGAACGCCTCGCGGACGTCGTCGGCGGTCTTCAGGTTCAGGCAGACGCCGCGGCCGTGGTTGCCGTCCAGCGGCTTGCAGACGACCGGGTACCCGATCTTGTTCGCGATCGAGACCGCCTCGTCGACGGTGCGGATCGACTCCGAGCGCGGGACCGGCAGACCGGCCGAGGCGAGCAGCCGCGTGGTCAGGTCCTTGTCACTGGCAACGTCGACCGCGATCGATCCGGTCTCCGAGGTCATCGTGGCCCGGATGCGCTTGGCGTGCACGCCCTGCCCGAGCTGCACCAGGCTGGCCTTGTTGAGCCGGATCCACGGGATGTCCCGGGAGACGGCCTCGTCGACGATCGCCTGCGTGGACGGACCGAACGCCGTCCGCTCGGCCTGCTTGATGAACTTCTCCAGCTCGACGGTGAAGTCGAACTCCGGGTCGGTCTGGACGAGGTTGTTCACGAACCGCACGGCCAGCTCACCGGCGGCCAGCCCGACCGCCTCATCGGCGTACGCGTAGACGATGTTGTAGCGGCCCGGGTGGCCCTTGACCTGGCGGGTCTTGCCGCGCCGCATGTCGTGGCCGGCCTCCTGCTGGAGCTGCAGGGCCACGTGCTCGGCGATGTGCCCGAGCCAGGTGCCCTCGTTCAGCCGCTCGATGAAGCCGCCGCGGCGCCCGCGCGAGCAGTGGTGCTGGTCGAGGCGCGGCAGGTGTTCGAGCAGCTTCTCGGTGAAGCCCGGGATGGTGTTCGACGGGAAGCTCTCCAGCGATCCCAGGTCGACGACCAGATGGATGGCGGGGTCGTAGCTCCACACGTTCGGCCCGCGGTAGACGCGGGTCTCGATGATCTTGAGGTCCGGGCTCGGCGTCCCCTGGGTGTCGGTCGGTGCGGTGGTTTCGGTCATGCGGGCCCACTGTCTGGCTCGAAGCGGTCGGGGGTGTCGAGTTCGGCGCCGGCCGTGATCGGCTCGGTCGCCTCCGGTCTGGACTCCCCAGCAGCCACCGGTCGTGCAGTCTTCGCCGTACGACGGCCGGCGCGCTTCTTGCGATCGGCGTAGTACTTGGGGGAGACCCCCTCGGCGGCGATCTCCTTGGCCAGGTTCCGCAGGTCGGCCTCAGCAGCCGCCAGCCCGGCGATCTCCTCGGCCGGCGGCTGCGGCCCGTAGGACAGCAGCACCCGGGCCTGCAGATCGAACGTCGCCGTCGCCGGCAGCACGTGCAGCACCACACCAGACGCCAGGATCGGCTCCGACCGCTTCGCGTAGTGCGCGTTCGAGTTGATCCGGCTGCCGTCGAAGATCGTCACCGCACCACGGCCGACGACCTCCAGATGAGTCCCCCGTACGACGGCAGCGGTGTCCTCGTCGACCCCGATCCCGAGCAGACCGGGGGACTGGGCAACGAGCGACAGCAACCGCCCGTACCGGTTCCGTTGCGCGAAGTGCTGATCGACGATCGCGCCCTGGACCAGCCCGAGCCCGTTCGACAACTGACTCATCCGCTGCCGCGGCGTCGCCCCGGACCGCCCGAAAGCGATCATGTGCTCGGCCAGGATGCTCGCTCCCGCCGACGTCCCACCGACCGCCGCACCTCGCGCGTGAGCCGCGGTCACGGCGCGGCCGAACGCCGTACCGGTGACGACCCCGGCCAGCTTCAGCTGGTTGCCGCCGGTCATGAAGATGCCGGTCGCGTCATGCAGCGGAGCGATGAACGCCGGGTCGTCGGCGTCCTCGCGGTTCTCCGGACGGACCCCGACGACGCTCTGGGCACCCAGAGCCGCGAACAGCGCGTGGTAGACGTCGACCACGTCCGGCCCGAGCGCCGACGCGGTGGGTACCACCACGATCCGCGCCTTGGACCCACCGGCAGCCTCGACGAACTCCTGCAGCACCGTGCGCTTCTTCAGCTTGTCCTCGGCACCGCCGATCGCGAAGAGAGCTCCCGGACCACCCTGCTGTTCAGACATAGGCGAAGGATAAGTGGTGGTCTGCAACAAGGTGCAATTCACTGGGCGGGAGCTTGCCGGTACTGACATCCTCGATCGGTGAAGAAGATCCTGATGCCGGTCCTCGTGGCCGGAGCCCTCGTGCTCCCGGCCGCCTGCGGCTCCGCAGATGCCGGGAAGAACACCTCGGCCGACTCCCAGCCCAGTACGCCGGTCGCGGTCGGCCTGACCCAGGCCGATTTCGCCCCGAAGGTCCTGGCGGCGATGCGCGCGAAGGGCACCTTCCGGACCGTCTCGGTGAACGACGACGAGGGCGACAGGACGACGTACACCACCGACGTCAAGCTCTCCGCTGCCGACTCCGAGCTGTCCGGGAGGTCCGACGGGACCGGCGAGGACGCGCTCGGCGCGATCCGGGCCGGCGGGCAGGTCTATGTCAAGAGCCCGCAGGTGAGCAAGTACGAGGGAGCGCCGTGGGCGAAGTACGAGCCGAAGGCGACCGACCACCGGGGAATCCTGAACGCGACGCTGATCCGGCTCGCCCTGATGCAGTTCACGACGCACGACCTGGTCGGCGGCGCGCCGTACGCCACCGGTTTCAGCTCGGCGCCGGCCGGCGCCGCGACGGTCTACTCGATGAAGATCAGTCTCTCCGACGCCGCCGCGGCCAAGGCCCTGGGCGCGTTTCTGACGGCCGATCAGGCGTCCGGCCTCGAGGGCAAGACACTGACCGTCAACGTGACGGTCGGCAGGGACCTGCTGCCGACGACGATCGACTTCACGGACGACGGCGCCAAGGTGGTCACGTCGTTCAGCAAGTACGGCGACCCGGTGACGATCAAGGCACCGGCGGCGGCCGAGATCGCGTAGTACTGGAAGGGTGGTGCGGGTCAGCACCACCCTTCGCATGGTCAGTGGCCGAAGGTGAACCAGTTGACGTTGACGAAGTCGGCGGGCTGGCCGCTGGTGAAGGTCAGGTAGACGTCGTGGACGCCGGTGACCGCGGAGATGTTGGCAGGGATCGAGCGCCAGGACTGCCAGCCGCCGGTGTTGCCGACGGCGAAGCTGCCGATGGGGGCGTTGGTGCGACTGTCGAGGCGGACCTCGACCAGTCCGGAGACCCCACTGCCAGCGCCGGAGGCTACTCGGGCGGTGAACTGGTGTGCGGCCGTGCTGGTGAAGTCGAGGCCTCGGTAGAGCGCCCAGTCGCCGTTGCCGACCTGCATCAGGTTCTGGCCGCCGCCGCTGTCGGTGGTGGTCTCGACGCCGGTCCCGCTCTGCTGCTGGGCGGACTCGGCCTGAATGGTGCTGTACGCGCTGCCGCCACCTGGGGGCGGTGAGGTCGGGGGAGTGCTGCCGCCTTTGGAGGTGACGGCCACGTAGTCGACCACCATCGGGCGGTCGGGCACGGTCTCGGCACGTGGGGTCGGTCCGTTGAGAGCGTCCGGGAACGCGCCGCCGATGGCCAGGTTCAGCAGCACGAAGTAGCCGGCGTGCGAGGTCATGTTCGCCCAGGTGTCAGCCGGTAGCTGGCCCTGGCTGATCGAGTGGAACTGCTGACCGTCGACGTACCAACGGAACTGGTTGGGCGAGATGCTCGTGTCCCACTCGAAGCGGTAGGTGTGGAACGCGGACTGGCAGCTCGAGCCCGGGCACGCGCGGCTGGCGCCGAGGCCGGTGGTCTCGTTGCACGGGCCGGCTGGGTTCACGCCGCAGTGCAGCACGCCCCAGACCGAGTTGATCCCGTTGACGTTCTCCATGATGTCGAACTCGCCGATGCCGGGCCAGTTCCAGTAGTTCCCGCGGTACGGCGACCCGAGCGCCCAGAACGCGGGCCAGTAGCCGAGGGCCGCGTTGCCGGTGACGTTCGGCATCTGGATCCGGCTCTCGATCGCCAGGACGCCGCCGGCCGGGGGCTTGAAGTTGCTCCGCTGGGACTCGATCCGGCCGGAGGTCCAGTTGCCGGCGCCGTCGCGGCGCGGCGTGATCTTGAGGTTGCCGGCGCCGTCGAGGCCGAGGTTGTTGGTGCTGTTCGTGTAGTTCTGCACCTCGCCGGTACCCCAGTTGGCGGGGCCGCCGGGGTAGGCGTGGCCGGTGTCGATGATCCAGTTCGCGCTGGACGGCAGGGTGTTCGCCGGGCCGTCGAAGTCGTCGGCCCAGACGGTCGACCAGCCGGCCGGTGGTGGTGGGGCGCTCGCCTGCGCGACGACGGTCAGCGAGGCGGCGATCAGCAGCGGCGCGGCGAGGGCGGTGACGAGGAGCGGGCGGAAACGCATGGCGACCTCCGGGGGCGGGGTGAGGTTGGTGCCAATGTGAGCGCTCTCACACGCGGTGTCAACAGCTCAGAGCATGAGTCGATGCACCGTCGTGCTGCGTCGGACCCGGAGACCGAGGTGTTCGTACATGGCCAGCGCGCCGGTGCCCGAGTGGGTCCACAGGATCAGGCTGTCGCGCCCAAGCTGGCGGAATTCCGCGCACGTCCGGTCCAGCATTGCCCGGGCGATCCCACGGTTGCGGTGGTCCACACCGACCGCGAGCTGTTCGACGTACCCCTCCTCGCCGTCGAGCGCGATCACCAGGCCGACCACAGAGTCGCCGTCGTACGCGAGAGTCGAGGCGGCCGGGAGGAAAGCGGGGCGGGCGATGGTCAGCTCGGCCCACTCCTCGAAGGACTTGCGGCGCTGCTGAGCACCGAAGACGTCCTGCGCGAGCTCGTACACCTCCTGCGCCCGCTCGGGCTCATAAGGTGCGAGCCGAATCCCGGCCGGCGGCTCCTGCGGCTCAACGGTGGCGAGTGGTCGTTCGAGAAGCCAGTTCGTCGCCAGTACGTCGTACCCGCGCGACTGCATGAGCGCCGTACCGGCTTTGTCCGCGTCATCGACGGTCTGCGCGATCCACTCGCTACCGACGGCTCGCGATCGCGCCTCAGCCCAGCCGAGCAGTTGCGTCCCGAGTCCCTGACCCCAGTACGACGGATGCACATCAACCTGCGCGCGCTTCCCACCGTGATTCCACGCCCACCCGGCGACCTCACCATCCGGCCCCTCAGCCACGAGCGTGTCGACCGCCAGATCGATCAACGGCCGCCGCAGATCCGCCGCCACCCGATCCGCCACGGTCTCAGCCGACCCATGCCACCCGACCTCACCCGCCGCGATCACCCCACAAATCGCCCGCGCGTCCGCAACCCTCGCCGCCCGCGTCCTGAACCCCATGACCCCCAATCGTAGGCCCAGCCACCCGCCCCCCTTTGGTGGGTGCACTCACCAACCTGGAGGTTCCCCCACCGAATTCCGGCTCTTGTGACGTATGTGTGGGTGTTGTTGCGTGCCTGAATGAGCACACGCCGTTCTCTGCCTAGGTTTCTGAGCTGTCGAGGAACAGGAACC
>NZ_JBITDE010000021.1:0-100165 GCF_044453945.1 Kribbella sp. NPDC051587 | reverse complement strand
ACGGTCGACCGACAGATCCCGTTGAAGACCCGAAGTCAGTTAGAGGGCGAGTCAGGACGACCGCTGCGGAGCCACACTCACATCATCACTGTTAGGAGGGGACTTGGCGGTTGGGGTAGAGCTCGGGGATGGGGAGGGGGAGGCTCCAGAAGTGGGTTCGGGAGTTGACCATGCCGTAGCGGAGGGCTAGGTGGCGCATGATGCGGAGGGGGCCGCCGATCAGGATGATGGCGAGGGGGATCTCGAGGAGGGCGGCGCTGAGTAGGGCCTGCATGAGGTCGCTGCGCTGGCTGGTGAGGACGTCGAACCAGGCGTCGCAGAGGAGGAGTACGCCGGAGACCACTGCGGTCGGGAAGACGATGACGCGGCGCTTCCAGCCGGCGATCGCGGTGAGGGCGAGCGAGGCGAGCAGGAGGATGTCGAAGCCGACCCAGGTCGCTACCCAGTGCCGGGCGACGTAGTGGTTGGGCAGGGTGACGGCCAGGTAGACGGTCCACGGGATCAGGGCGAGCGCGGCGAGCAGGATCAGTACGGTCCGCCATTTGCGGATCCGGTTGATCGTGCGTGCCGACGGGCCGCCGGCCGGGCGCGGGGCCAGCCGGAGGATCAGCTCGCGGCGCTCCGCCGGGGTCAGGGCGGCGATCTCTTCGTCGGTCAGGCTCACGTTTCCAGTATCCCGACGGCGTCCAGCACCCTCTTGTGATCGCATTCACAAGCACTTAGAATGGACGTCCGGAGCAACCGTGGAGGTGTCGTCGATGACCAGCCGCAAGCCCCCGAGTATGTCGATGCAGGACTGGATCGACCTCCAGCTGCGCGAGGCCGAGAAGGCCGGCAAGTTCGACAACCTGGTCGGCGCGGGGAAGCCGTTGAAGCTCGCGGACCAGCACGACCCGGACTGGTGGGTGAAGGACTTCATCCGCCGCGAGAACATCGACACCGAGGCGCTGCTCCCGCCGGCCATGCTGCTCCGCAAGGAGAAGAAAGAGGTCCGGCAGAAGGTCGCGACGATGCGCCGCGAGTCCGAGGTCCGCGACTACCTCGCCGACCTCAACCAGCGGATCGTGCTCGCCATCCGCGACACCACCGGCCCGGTGATCCCGGTCGGGAAGGTCGATGCCGAGGCGGCGCTCAAGCAGTGGCGCGTGGACCACGAGGAGTGGTTGGAGCATCGCCGCCGCGCCGCAGCGCGCGCGGCGGCGGAGTCCGCCGTACCGTCGAAGAAGAAGTCGATCTGGCAGCGGATCTTCAGCTGAACTCCCGGTGTCGGGTGGGGGCGGGGCGGCCTCCACCCGGCACCGGGCATTACGTGGTGAGCAGCGCTCGCGCGGCCGACTCGATCGTCTCTTCGCTGAGCAGCACCTGCCGCGCGGCATCGCCGAGTGGGACGAAGGAATCCGCTGAGGTGACGCGGCCCAGGCGGCCCGTGTAGCCGTGGTCGATCAGCGCGGCGAGCACGCCTTCGGAGACGCCGCCGGATCGCCGGGTCTCGTCGACCACGAGCACCCGCCCGGTACCTGTTGCCTCGCGCAACAAATCCTCCACCGGCAACGGCGCCAGCCAACGCAGGTCGAGAACCCGTACGCCGGGCAGTCGCGCCGCCACGCGCAGACTCATCGGTACGCCGTTCCCGAACGTCACCAGCGTCAGTTCCGTCCCCCCGCCGTACGTGCGGCCGCGCCCGATCGGCACCGGCGAGGTCGGGTACGGCGTGAGCCACGCGTCGTCGGCCTCGTCGTACAGATCGCGCCGGTGGTAGAGCGCGATCGGTTCCAGGAACACGCTGACCGTGCCCGACGACCGCGCCGCCGCCGCGCAGGCGTGCAGCATCGCCGCCGCATCATCCGGTCGCGAGGGGGACGCGATCACAATCCCCGGGATGTCTCGCAGTACGCCGATCGCGTCGTCGTTGTGGAAATGTCCGCCGAACCCCTTCTGGTAGCCGTAGCCCGCGATCCGCAACACCATCGGGTTCGCGTACTGCTCCTGCGAGAAGAACTTCAGCGACGCCGCTTCACCACGCAGCTGGTCCTCGGCGTTGTGCAGATAAGCCAGGTACTGAATCTCCGGGATCGGCAACAGCCCGGACACCCCAGCGCCAAGCGCGAGACCGAGGATCGACTGCTCATCCAGCAGGGTGTCGAAGACCCGCGCTGCCCCATGCGTCTTCTGCAGTCCGCGCGTCACGCCGTACACGCCGCCCTTGCGGCTGACGTCCTCGCCGAAGACCATCGCCTCCGGATAAGACGCCAGTACGTCGCTCAGGGCGCGATTGATGGACTGGCTGAGCGTCAACCGCTCCGTGGTCGGAGTGCGCTGCGGCAAGGCGTGGGCGACAGTCACGGGATCGGGGAAGCGCAGCGGAGCTGCGACAGCCTCGGCCGAGGACAGCTGCGGCAGGCCGGAGACCTCAGCCGCGATCCGCATCGCCTCGGAGCGCTTGTCTTCGTAGAGGTCGATCACCTCGTCAGCACTGAGCCCCGCGCCGAGCAGACGCCGGGCCGTCCCCAGCAAGGGATCCAACACCTCGTCGGCCGCGACTTCCGCGGCACTCCGGTACGCCGCCTCGACGTCGGACCCGGCATGCCCGAGCAACCGGACGGTCCGCAGGCGCAAGAACGCCGGCCGCCGATTCCGCCGTACGAAGGTCGCCGCCTCCATCGCCATCGTCAGCGTGGCGGCGAGATCGGTGCCGTCGGCATCGAAATACCGCAGTCCCGGCCGCGACCCGTAGGCCTGTTTGATCCACCCGTCCGGCGTCCGCACGCTGATCCCGAGCCCGTTGTCCTCGCAGACCATCAGCAGCGGCATCGGCATGCCCTGGTACGACGTATGCAGAGCGGCGTTGATCGCGCCCGTCGCCGTCGAGTGGTTCGCCGACGCATCACCGAAGCTGGTCACGACGATCGCATCCGCAGGCCAAGGAGACGGTACGCCGAGCTTCGCGGCCCGGGCCATCGAGAACGCGACCCCCATCGCACGCGGCAGGTGGGACGCGATGGTCGAGGTCTGCGGGATGATCGCCAGGTCGTGCCGGCCGAAGACCTTGTGCCGGCCCCCGGAGATCGGTTCGGTGGTCGCCGCGGCGACCCCGAGCAGGATGTCGCGCAGCCCGTCCTTCACCCCGCACTGATCCGCGCGGGCCAGGTAGAACGCGCCGGAGCGGTAGTGCAGCAGCGCGGGATCGGTCGGCCGGAGGGCCGCGGCGACGGCCGCGTTGCCCTCGTGGCCGGCTGACCCGATCGTGTAGAAGCCGTGGCCCTGAGACTGCATCCACCGGGCCGCGAGATCCGCGTGCCGGCTGCCGAGCTGAGCGTCGTACAGGCTGCGCAGCAGGTCGGCGGAGTAGTCGCAAGGGGCGGGTTTGAGGGCGCGCACACGCTCAGCGAACCGCTCGTCTACGCCGATCATGGGGTGCTCACCCGCGGCGTGAAGGTCCTCATTGAATACATGATCCGGGAAGAACGCCGGGACCACAGCTCGGGCCGGTCATATTCTGTCGGTGCCGGGTGGCACGATCGGCCGGAGAGCGTGGAGGAGGCGATCATGAGCGCGGGGTGGAAGGCGGTCCGACCGCTGCGGCACCGCGACTACCGGCTGCTGTGGATCGGGCTGGCGGTCGCGCTGCTCGGGAGCGGGCTGTGGCTGGTCGCGCTCGCCTGGCAGGTGATCGAGCTCGGTGGTGGGCCGGTCCAGCTGTCGGTGGTGACGACGGCGTACAGCATCGGGCTGGTCGTCTGCGTGCTGTTCGGCGGGGTTGCGGCCGATCGATTGTCGCAACGCTTGGTGATGGTGGCGGCCGATGTCGTGCGGGGATGCGTGCTGCTCGTCGTGGCCGCGCTTGCGCTGACCGAGCTGCTCGAGGTTTGGCATCTGGCGGGAGCGGCCGTGCTGATCGGGGCCGGCGAGGCGTTCCTGATACCGGCGTACACGGCGCTCGTGCCGAAGCTGCTGCCGGCTGAGGAGCTGCTGGCGGCCAACGGGCTCGAGGGGACGCTGCGGCCGTTGGCGCAGCAGGCGACCGGTCCTGCGCTCGGCGGTCTGGTGATCGCCGCGATGTCGCCGGGACTGGCGATCCTGATCACGGCGTTCACCTACTTCTTCTCCGCCGGCTGCGTGCTGGCGATGCGGATCCCGGCCGCCGAGCCGACCGAGGCAGCTGAGCCTGCCGAGGATCGGGTGACCGGGGTGCGCGCGATGGCCGCGGATCTCCGAGAAGGCTGGGCCTATGTACGCCGGACGCGGTGGTTGCTGGCATCGCTCCTGTTCGGCACGGTGTTCGTGCTGCTGATCCTCGGGCCGCTGGAGGTGCTGCTGCCGTTCGCGGTCAAGGATCAGCTAGGTGGCGGGCCGAGTGACTTCGGCCTGGTCCTCGCGGCCTTCGGGATCGGCGGGGCGATCGGTGCCCTACTGATCTCCTCGCGCAGTCTGCCCCGGCGCTACCTGACCGTGATGACCTTGATGTGGGGTTTCGGTGCGTTGCCGATCGTGGTCCTCGGCGTGGCTCAGCATCTCTGGGTGATGGCGGTCGGTGCCGCCCTCGTCGGTGCGACCGGCTCGGCGTCGATGGTCATCTGGGGCACGCTGCTCCAGCGCCGGGTGCCCGACCAGCTCCGCGGCCGGATCTCCAGCCTCGACTTCTTCGTCTCGCTGCTGCTGATGCCGGTGTCGATGGCGCTGGCCGGTCCCGCCGGTGCCCTGATCGGTATCCCCGCCGTCTTCGTGATCGCCGGGGTCGGGCCGGCGCTCATCTGCGTCCTGGTCGTCTACTGGGGTCGGCTGCCGTCGGACGAGCTGGCGAACCCGCTCGATCCCGCTCCGGAGCCCGCGTCCGCCTGATCTGCACGATCGGCCATGACAACCTTTCGCGAGGTTCCAGACGTCTTTGTTTGGGGAACGGTGGGATAGGGCCGCTCGTTCTATGGAGTAGTGGGTGGGATTACGTGAGGTGGGCGTCACTGTGAGTGTGCAGCGGGTGGTGGTTGCTGCCGGTTTTGGTGCCGGGACGGTTGGGGCACTCACCGGCGTACTGCTGCTTGGCCCGATGGGGGCCTCGCTGCTGCTCGGGGTCGTGTTCCTGATCGTCTGGCCGCTGGCCGCGGTGATCCGGAACGTCGTCGATGACACCCCGGACTATTCGGCGATCACGGTTGCCGGGCTCGCCGCGGTGGGGGTGCTCTGTCTGCCTGGGCTCGTGCGCCTGGTCGCGGACGGCGCGTTCGGCGCCGCGACCCTGCTCGTGGGCGCGGTCGTCTTCGTGCTGATCGACCTCGTCGTACCGGAGCGTCGGGAGCGGCCGACGCGGCGGCAGCGGCGGATTCGGCGGTTGACCGAGGAGCAGTTCCTCCAGGACGAGGCGCTGATCGCGTCGCTGCAGTGCCCGCTGAGCATCAGCGAGCTCTGCGATGTCTGGGTCGAGACGGCCGGTCAGCTGGCGATGGGCGCGGACATGCGCGATCGGCAGGCGGTCGCCGAGGTGCGGCGGATCTGCCTGGACGAGTTCGAGCGCCGGAACCCGGTCGGTTTCCAGCGCTGGCTCGATGCCGGTGCGCCGCCCGACCCGACCACCTACCTGATGGCCCGCGGGTCCTAAGAAGCCTTCTTCTTCGCGGAGGTCTTCTTCGCCGGAGTCTTCTTCCGGGGTGCTGCTTTCTTCTTGGTCGTGCGCGAGGTGCGGGACTTGCGGGCGGCCTCGACGCTGGCCCGCAGCGCGCTGACCAGATCGGTCGGGGTGGTGGCCTCGGGCTCCTCCTCGGAGTAAACGACCTCCTTGCCCTTCCGCTTGGTCTCGACCAGCTTCTTCACGCGGTCGGTGTAGGTGTCCTTGTACGCCGACGGCTTCCACTCACCGCTCATCGCCTCGACCAGATCCGCGGCCATGGTCAGCTGCTTCCCGGCGCGTGACTTGGCCGGCAGGCTCGCCAGCTCGGCCACCGGGTCGCGGATCTCGTCGGCGAAGTACATCGTCTCGAGGACCAGCACCTTGTCCTGCGCCCGGATCGCGGCCAGGTACTCCTTGCCGCGCATCACGAACTTCGCGATCCCGGCCCGGTTGGTCTTCGCCAGCGCGTCCCGCAACAGCCCGTACGACGAGGCGTTGTCGCCCTCCTTCGGGCCCAGGTAGTAGCTCTTCTGGAAGTGGATCGGGTCGATCTCGTCCAGGTCGACGAAGGTGTCGATCTCCAGCGAGCGTGACTTGCCCGGGGCGATGTCGTCCAGCTCGGCCGGCTCGACCACGACGTACTTGCCGTTGCCGAGGTCGTGACCCTTCACGATCTTGTCGAACGCGACCTCACGGCCGGTGCGTTCGTTGACCCGCTTGTACCGGATCCGGTCCGACGTACCGCGCTGGAACTGGTGGAAGTCCAGCTCGTGTTCCTCGGTCGCGCTGTACAGCCCGACCGGTACCGAGACCAGCCCGAAGGTGATGTAACCGCTCCAGATCGAACGCGCCATACGCGCCCGGTACCCACCTCACATGCGGTTGTAGCGTTTGCGCGCCTCGCGGCTCTCCTTCTGGGCGTCGCGGGCGGTACGGCGGGCCTCGTCGAGCTCGGCCCCTAGGTTGTGCACGAGCTGCTGCGCGTCGGCGAGCGCCTCGCGGGCCTCGTCGAGTTGCTTGTCGAGATCCTCGACGCGGGCCTCCGCGGCCTGGGCGTCCTTGACCGCGGCCTCGAAGGCCTGCTTGGCCTCGGCGCGGGCGGCGGCCTCGCGTTCCTCGGCCTCACGGCGGGCCTGATCTTCTTCCTGCTCAGCCTTGGTGTCGGCGGCTTCCTCGGCCTGCTGGGTCTTGCGGCGGGCCCGGGCTGCTTCGCGACGCTCGTCGGTGAGGGGAGTGACGTTGGTGGGCTCACCGTTCTCGTCGACGACCCCGAAACCGACGTGCCGGAGCGCGCTGCTCAAACGCCCTTCCCGTACGGCGTCGCCCGCGGCCGGGTCGACGAGCGCGGCGTCGAGCGTCTCGCGGAGCTTCTGGGTGACATCCGCGCTGACCTTCTGACCGGCCTCCTTGGCCAGCCGCCCAGCCTCTTTGACCAGCTTGTCCAGCAGCTGATGGCGCTTCGGCGTCAGCTCGCGGAGCCGGTCCCCGTCCATGTCCGCGGTCGCCTCGCGGAACTCGTCGCCCAGGGCGATCAGGTCGTCCAGATCGTCCGGCGCGTGGTGTGCGACCAGGTTCGCCACCCAGGCGGCGACCGTCGGCTTCCGGAGTGCCTTCAGCCGGGTCGAGGCGAGCTGGTCGCCGTCAGCCTTCAGCTCCTTGGCCAGCTCGTTGCGCGTCGCAATGAAGTCGGCCGCCGGGCTCGCGTACAGCTGGTCCGCCGCCTCCTCGAAGTCCACGCGACCGACGCTACCCGAAAGCTGACAGGTTCTGGCAGGTTGACGTGGTTGGCTCGCGCGGTGAACGAATGCTGCTCCGTGGTCGACCTCCGCCAGTACACGCTGCACCCAGGGCAGCGCGACACCCTCATCGACCTGTTCGACGAACACTTCGTCGAAGGCCAGGAGGTGTGCGGGATGCACATCCCCGGCCAGTTCCGCGACCTGGACGACCCTGATCGCTTCGTCTGGCTCCGCGGCTTCCGCAGCCTGGACGTCCGCGCCGAAGCCCTCAAAGCCTTCTACTACGGCCCGACGTGGCGCGCGCACGCCGAAGCCGCCAACGCCACCATGGTCGACTCGGACAACGCTCTGCTGCTTGAGCCGATCCAACTAGGCCCGGACTACCCGCAGGTGAGTGCTCCACGCACGAGCAACTCAACGCCATCAGTCATCACGGGCATGGTGCATCCGGCCGAACCCGGCTTCGAGGAACACTTGATCCACGACCTGCTGCCGACCCTCGGGGTCGCGCCGCTCGCCATCTTCCGGAGTCTCTCCGTCCCGAACAACTTCCCCGCCCTTCCGCTGCGCGACGACACGGTGCTGGTGTGGTTCGCGCGGTCGCCGGACGAGGCGGCGTACCGGAGGTGGGAGGGGCAGGTGCTTCGGCTGGCGCCGACCTCACGTTCTCAGCTGCATTAAATAGTTTGCGCGCCCGGAATCCGCCGGGCATCCTGATTCCGAACCGTGCGGCGACGAGCGCTGCCTGGGCTTGAGGAGGGCTGACGAATGGCTATCACTGTGCTGGGCCATGCCCGCGTCAGTCTCATCCCAAGCTTCAGGAGCACCCCAGTTGTCTTCAGACGTCTTTCGTTCCGAATCTGAACTCTTCACCGCTTCAGATCAATACTCTTTCGAGTTCCAGCAGGTCGATGAAACTCTGGCGCGCAACCAGCGCTGGACCACCTGGCTGGACGTCGAGCGCGGTTCTCGCGGGCCTGAGCCCCGCCCCTCGTGGGTGGTGACGGCACAGGCCGCGATCGACACCGAGCTCGGCGTCCTCAAAACCGGTAAGGAAGCTGATGTCTTCCTGATCGAGCGCGCCGTCGAAGCCATCGGCGATGCGCCCGCACAGTCCTCGTTGCTCGCCGCCAAGCGGTACCGCACCGAGGAACACCGGTCCTTTCACCGCAGTACGTCGTACGTCGAGGGCCGTCGTACTCGCAATAGCCGCGACAGCCGTGCCATGGCCAAGAAGACCCAGCACGGGCGCAGTGTCGCGGCCGGGCAGTGGGCCGGCGCGGAGTGGGGCGCACTGAACCAGCTGTGGAAGGCTGGGGTCCCGGTGCCGTACCCGGTCCAGATCGACGGGACCGAACTGTTGATGGAGTTCATCGACGACGGTGAGGGCGGTGCCGCGCCACGGCTCGCGCAGGTCCGTCCGTCGAAGGAACTGCTCGGTGCGTACTTCGAGCAGCTGCGCAACGCCATGCGGGAACTCGCCCGGGCCGGCCTCGCGCACGGCGACCTGTCGCCGTACAACGTGCTGGCCCAGGGCGAGCGGATCGTGATGATCGACCTGCCGCAGGTGATCGATGTCGTCGGCAACCCGAAGGGGATGGAGTTCCTCCTCCGGGACTGCCACAACATGGCGACCTATTTCACCAGCAGGGGCTTGGAGATCGACGAACAGGAGCTGTTCGCCGATCTGCTCAGCATGGTGTTCTAGGACACTGCCTTCGCGGCGGCGCGGCCCGCTGTGCGGCCGGTGAACAGGCAGCCGCCGACGAAGGTGCCTTCGAGGGAGCGGTAGCCGTGGATACCGCCGCCACCGAAGCCGGCCACTTCACCCGCCGCGTAGACCCCGGGCAACGGCGTACCGTCGGTGCGCAGGACCCGCGAGTCCAGGTCGGTCTGCAGACCGCCGAGGGACTTGCGGGTCAGGATGTTCAGCCGGACGGCGATCAGCGGGCCGGCCTTGGGATCGAGGATCCGGTGCGGAGTGGCGACCCGGATCAGCTTGTCGCCGCGGTAGTTGCGGGCGCCCCGCAGCGCGGTGACCTGCAGGTCCTTGGTGAAGGTGTTGGTCAGCTCGCGGTCCCGGGCGACGATCTGGCGCTCGAGATCCTCGAGGTTGATCAGGTTGTCACCGGTCAGGTCGTTCATCCCGCGGACCAGGGCGGGCAGGTCGTCGCGGATCACGAAGTCGGCGCCGCGGTCCATGAACGCCTTCACCGGCGGCGTCGGTCCGCCGCGGGCACGGCCGAGGACGGCCTTGATGTCCTTGCCGGTCAGGTCCGGGTTCTGCTCCTGGCCGGAGAGGCTGAACTCCTTGTCGATGATCTTCTGGGTGAGCACGAACCACGTGTAGTCGTAGCCGGTGGTCATGATGTGCTCGAGCGTGCCGAGGGTGTCGAAGCCGGGGAACAGCGGGACCGGCAGCCGCTTGCCGGTGGCGTCGAACCACAGCGACGACGGGCCGGGCAGGATCCGGATGCCGTGCATCGGCCAGATCGGGTCCCAGTTCTGGATGCCTTCGGTGTAGTGCCACATCCGGTCGCGGTTCACGTACCGGCCGCCGGCCTGCTCGGTGATCGCGAGCATCCGGCCGTCGACATGCGCCGGTACGCCGCTGATCATCCGCTGCGGGGGTTCACCCATCCGCTTCGGCCATTGCGCGCGGACGAGATCGTGGTTGCCGCCGATCCCGCCGGACGTGACGATGACCGCCTGGGCGGACAGCTCGAAGTCCTCGACCTCGGTGCGCGAACTCGGCTGCCCCCGCAGGACGCTGCTCGGCTCCAAGACCTTGCCGGACACGCCGTCGACGACACCGCCGGTGACGGTCAGCTCGTCGACACGGTGCCGGAAGCGGAACTCCACCAGCCCCTTGGCGACGGCCTCACGGACCCGACGCTCGAACGGCGCGACCAGTCCCGGGCCGGTACCCCAGGTGATATGGAACCGCGGGACCGAGTTGCCGTGACCGTCGGCGTTGTACCCACCGCGCTCGGCCCACCCGACCACGGGGAAGAACCGCACGCCCTGGGCATGCAGCCACGACCGCTTCTCGCCGGCGGTCCAGTCGACGTACGCCTCGGCCCACTGCCGCGCCCATTTGTCCTCGTCGTCGAGCCGGTCGAACCCGGCCGAGCCGAGCCAGTCCTGCCACGCGAGCTCGTGCGAGTCCTTGATGCCGAGCCGGCGCTGTTCGGGCGAGTCCACGAACATCAGCCCGCCGAACGACCAGAACGCCTGGCCGCCCAGCGACGCCTCCGGCTCCTGGTCCAGCAGCAGCACCTTCTTGCCGGCGTCGGCCAGCTCCGCGGTCGCTGCCAGCCCGGCCAGTCCCGCCCCCACCACGATCACATCGGCGTCCATGCGCCCATGTATACCGGACAGTAGGCAGCGCTGAGGGAGACATGGACTCTGGTGCGCGTAGTTGCAAGAATGTCGGGTGTGACGATCCTTTCTGCGCAAGATCTCGTGCTGCCTGCCGCTGCCCTGGGCGGGGAGAACCCGCTGCCGCCGCTGCGCAGCCACCAAGAGGTGCACGAGGTCCGCAACCTCGCCGAGCTGCCGCCAGACCTGCAGGCGAACATCCAGTACGGCGGCCTGCGCAGCACCCTGCCGTGTCTGGATCAGGACGGTTATGACCGGACGCTCGTCGAGACCGCGCTCCCGTCCTTGGTCCTGGAGAACGACCACCTCCGCGCCGTCGTACTGCCGAGCCTGGGCGGTCGGCTCTACTCGCTCGTGCACAAGGCGACCGATACGGAACTGCTCTACCGCAACCCGGTCTTCCAGGCGGCGAACCTGGCGCTGTGCAACGCGTGGTTCGCGGGCGGCGTCGAGTGGAACGTCGGCAGCACCGGCCACTGGACCGGGACGTGCTCCCCGATGCACGCGGCCCGCGTCGAGGGCCCGGACGGTACGCCGATCCTGCGGTTGTGGGAGCTGGAGCGGACGCGGAACCTGATCACCCAACTCGACTTCTGGCTGCCGGAGGACTCCGAGTTCCTGTACGTCGGCGTGCGGCTGCAGAATCCGGCCGACCACGACGTACCGGCGTACTGGTGGTCGAACATCGCGGTCTCGCAGTCGCCGGAGACCCGGGTGCTGGTGCCGGCGGAGCAGGCGTGGCGCTACGGGTACGGCGCTCGGCTGGACCTGATCGACGTGACTGATGAGCTCACGTATCCGATGCGCCATGAGAAGGCGGTCGACTTCTTCTTCGAGCCGCTGCCCGGTGAGCGGCCGTGGATCGCGTCGGTCGATGCCGAGGGCAACGGATTGGCGCAGGCGTCGACCGAGCGGTTGCAGGGCCGGAAGCTGTTCGTGTGGGGCGAGGCTCCGGGTGGTCGGCGGTGGCAGGAGTGGTTGGCGCCGGGGCTCGAGGGCCCTGGGTACGCAGAGATCCAGGCGGGGCTGGCGCGAACTCAGATGGAGCACTTGAAGTTGCCTGGGGCAACTTCGTGGCAATGGTTGGAGGCGTACGGGCGAGTGTCGGCGGACCCGGTCGCGGCGCACGCCGACGACTGGCAGGTCGCACGAGCAGCCGGCGGTACGGCGTTGCGTCCGCTTCTGGATGGGATGCCGGCGCGCGAGGCCGAGTGGTCGACCGTCGTGGACGCAGTCCCGGTCGAGCGGCTGTACGTCGGTTCGGGCTGGGGTGCGTTGGAGTTGGCGCGGACCGGGTGGACGGTGTCGGCGGGGACGCCGTTCGATCCGGACACGATGACTGCGCGGGAACGGGCATGGTTGCCGTTGCTGGATGGACAGTTGCCGGTCGCGGACGCCGTACCGGATGGGACGTTGGTGGCGTGGCGGGAGCTGTTGGAGAAGGCGGCGGACAACTGGCTGGTCTGGTACCACCGTGGGGTTGCTCGGTACTACGCCGGTGATGAGGCGGGTGCGCTGGAGGCCTGGCGTGCGTCCGGGGACAACGCGTGGGCGCTGCGCAACCTCGGTTTCGTGACGGGTGACCTCGACGCCTATCGACGTGCTGTGGAGCTGCGTCCGGATCTCGTCGAACTGCGGGTCGAGGCGCTCACGTTGTCATTGGATCCGGCTCTGTTCGAG
The DNA here is from genome assembly GCF_044453945.1 of Kribbella sp. NPDC051587. Classification (NCBI taxonomy): domain Bacteria; kingdom Bacillati; phylum Actinomycetota; class Actinomycetes; order Propionibacteriales; family Kribbellaceae; genus Kribbella; species Kribbella sp. NPDC051587. Next base: position 87,763 of record NZ_JBITDE010000021.1, on the reverse strand, counting down.
GGTGCGCCGGACGATCCGCGGATCCAGTTGCTCCGGGTGCGCGCCGCGCTCGAGTCCGGCGACCCGCAGACCGCTCACGAGTTGCTGGCGGCAGGCATTCAGTTGGCGACGGTGCGCGAGGGCGCGAACCCGTTGACCGACTACTGGCTGGCGGCGGAAGAGGCCCTGGGGACCGGTCGCCCGGTGCCTCCCGAGTATCAGTTCGGCATGTCAGGAACCTGACGGGACAAATTCTTTCGCCGAACCTGGAACCGAGTAGATCTTCCTGGCGTCTCACCGTCGTGCGGCAAGGGCCGCGCAGTCATTTCGACAACGACCGCGTCGCTCGCGGGCGACGCGTCGGGGGTGAGTGCCATGTTGACCATCGTTCTACTCGGTGGGTTCGGCCTGGTGCTGCTGGTCACCGCCTTGATCGTGGCGGATGTGGTCAGCGGTTCCCGGCGTGAGGCGAACTCTTCGGGCAGTGAGGAAAAGACCGCGGGGCGGGTGATCCGGGTGCGCGGCCCGGTGCACGGTCGCCTGCAGGACGGGACTCCGGCCAGCTACACCGAGGTCCACGTCGAGTACTACACCCGCCGGGGTGAGGGACCCTACGAGGTCACCCGCAAACTTCCGGTCGGCAGCAGGACGTCGTACCAGAAGGGCGATCGGGTGATCGTCGCGTACGACGTGCGCACACCACGTCGCGGCCGGATCGCCGGTCGCGTCACTCATTGGCCCACCTTGGGGCCGCGCGCCGGTCAGACCTCTCCGGAGGAGCCGCTTCCTCAGCGGTAAAGACCCGCGCGTGTTGGAGTCCCTCACCTGATGACAGGTGAGGGTTTTGTGATTCAGGCCGGAAAGTGCGGAGCGAGCAGGCTGTAGAGGGCGGGGAGCCCTTGCGCCAGAACGTTCTCGGACTCCGCCTCCGGCAGTCGGTCGGCGAGGTGGGCCAGCGCCTCGCCCATGGCGATGCTGGTGGTGACCGCCAGCCGGAAGTCGCGACTGTCCCGCGCGCCGAAGCGCGCCGCCAGCAGCTCGGAGAACTCACCGGCGTGCTGATCGTCGTACTCGCCGGGCTGGGTCTCCAGATCCGGATCGCCCAATCCGCTCAGCACGACCGCGCGGAAGCCCGGATCGGTCCGGTGCATCTCGCGGAACGTGCTCATCGTGACGTCGACGGCCTGTCGCCAGCTGGTCACCTCTGCCAGCCGGAGACTCACCGCCTCGGTGTAGCGGGCCTGGTTGCGCCGCTCGATCGCCTGGATCAGGCTGCGCTTGTCGGGGAAGTACCGATAGACGCTGCCAACCGCGATCTCGGCCCGTTTCGCAATGCCGCTCGTGGACGCCGCGTCGTACCCGCGCTCGACCACTTCGGCACAGGCCGCGTCGAGGATGCGCTCGACCTGGCGGCTGGCCCGGTCCTGGGTCGGTGTGCGGCGCAGCGGATACGCCCCCGATGTCACCATTCGGCCATTGTGCACCGAATCGGAGACAACGCTGCCACCTTCGTATGACAGATTGCCGTCAGATCTGCCTCATGCACTCACAGGAGGGGAACGTACTCCATGCGTATCAGCAAATCGGTGATCGCCGGCATCGCGACCACCGCGGTCGCCGCATCCGGTCTGGCCGGTTCGGCACTGACCACCCAGACGTCCCAGGCGAGCACCACCGCCGGGCTCAAGATGAACCAGATCCAGGTGATGGGTTCGCACAACTCCTACCACCGCGAGGTCAGTGACGACGAGAAGAAGATCCAGTTCGGCCAGCGTCCGGACTCGGTCGACCTCTGGTACTCGCACGCCCCGCTGGGGCAGCAGCTCGAGGACCAGAACGTCCGCCAGCTGGAGCTCGACCTGTTCCCAGACCCGGCCGGTGGGCTCTACACCTACCCGCTGATCCGCAAGATCGCCAAGCTGCCGGCGCTCACCGACCCGGAGCTGGCCAAGCCCGGTATCAAGGTGATGCACATCGTCGACGTCGACTACAACACCGTCTGCCGCAGCTTCGTGCAGTGTCTGCAGCAGGTGAAGACGTGGTCCGACGCGCACCCGCACGCCGCGCCGATCGTGATCAACCTCGAGCTCAAGCAGTCCGACCCGGCGATCGTCGCCCAGGGTGGAGTGAAGGCTCCGCCATGGGATGCCGGCAACCTGAACAGCGTGGACGCCGAGATCCGCTCGGTCTTCAGCGAGCAGCAGCTGCTGTCGCCGGACGACGTACGCAAGCCGGGCCTGACGCTGGAGCAGTCGGTCACCACCAAGGGCTGGCCGACGCTGCAGAACGCCGCCGGCAAGGTGATGTTCTACTTCGACAATGGCGGTCCGGGCACCGAGATCCGCGACCTCTACCGTGCGGGCAAGCCGAGCCTGGAGGGCCGGGCGGTCTTCACCCGCGGCGCCGAGGGTGACGCCGACGCCGCGGTCACGCAGGTCAACGACCCGCGCGGGACCGGTACGGCGGAGATCCAGCGCCTGGTGAAGAAGGGCTACCTGGTCCGGACCCGTTCGGACGAGCCGCTGGCGACGATCCGGGACAAGGACTTCAGCCGGGTCGGCATCGCACTGGCGAGTGGTGCGCAGTACGTCAGCACCGACTTCCCGGTGGCCGGGATGGCGGCGCGGTACGACAGCGACTTCGTCGCGGAACTGCCGGGCGACACCCCCGTACGCTTGAACCCGGTAACAGGCAAGCCTGGAGCACGCGTAGCGGAGAGGTGATCTGAACATGTCGGAGCACGTGGTCGACGTCAGCTGGAGCCGTGGTGAGCACGAATTCACCTACGACACCTACAGCCGTGATCATGAGTGGCGCTTCGACGGCGGGATCACCGTGCCCGGGTCCGCCAATCCGGCGTACCTGGGCAGTCCCGGTCCGGTCGATCCCGAGGAGGCGTTCGTGGCCGCGATCTCGTCGTGCCACATGCTGACGTTCCTCGCGATCGCCGCCAAGAAGCGACTGGTGGTCGATTCGTACGACGACCACGCGGTCGGTGTGATGGCGAAGAACGACGCCGGCCGGGTCGCGGTCACCGCGGTGACCCTGCATCCCACGATCGTCTGGGCCGGCGAGACGCCCGCGGCCGACGTACTGGATCGGTTGCATCACCTGGCGCACCGGGAGTGCTTCATCGCGAACTCGGTGACGACGGAAATCACCGTGGCGCAGTAAAAAACCACCCACCGGGTCTGGCCTGAGCCTCGCGCAAGCGGCGTCAGGACAGTCGGTGGGTGGTTTTGCGATGCACCTCTGTGGTGGTGCATCGGACGGATCCGGCGGCGCTGCACATGGGCGCCTCTGCGTTTCGTGTGCTCGTCCGTGCGGTCCAACTCGGTGGGTAGGACCGTGCGGGTGCGCCGCCGGGGATCCGTTCGTCCGGTTCGCGCCAGTTACTGCTCAGCGGCGGCGTCGCTCCGGTCGTCTGTGGGGGTCGTCGTCTCGACGGTGCGGCCCAACTCGGTGGCCAGTGCCGTCATCATTCGGTGGATCGTCATGCCAGTGAGACGCACCCCGGACCGGGGTATGACGGGAATTTCGGGAATTTTCTGAATGTGACCTATGCCACTTTGTGCGGACTTACGTCTCGTCGAGCCCGTCGAGGCGCAGCGGGACGAGTTTGCGGGCGTCGTCGTACGACGTCCCGGTCAGCTCGAGGAGGTCGACGACGGTCGACCGGATCTGCCCGAGCACCACCACTGCGGACAATCCGGTCGGCAACGGCATATCCGCCGTACGGCGGCCGAGCTCGCCCAGCACGCGGTGGGCGGCGACCTTGGCGGCCGGTTCGAACAGGGACTCGGCGATCAGCCGGGTGCCGTCGGCCAGGCGGTCGAGGAGCATCGGGTATTCGTCGGGCATCCGCTCATCACGCCAGACCGAGACCGCGCACCGCCGTACCAGGACTCGGATGTTGCGGATCGCGCGGTCGAGCGGGACGACAAGGTCGGCGATCTGCTGGACGCGGCCGCGGTGCCGGCGGCGGAACGGGGAGAGGCGGACGACAGCCACGCCTTCCGCGGCCGCGCTACGGAGGTCGTCGAGCATGGCCTCGCTCGCGCGTGCGCGGCGGAGCGCATCGGTCAGCTCGCGCTCATCGCGTTCGTCGTCGTGCGCCTCTTGGTCGGTCTTGTCGCGAAGGCCTTCGGCGGTCTCCACCAGGATTGCCGAGAGCTCGTTCAGGACCTCGGAGGCTTGTTGCCTCGGGCGCCTGATCGCCGCGGCCGGGGCGATCGTTGCCGCCGCGAGGGCGACCACGCCACCGAGGGCCGCATCCAGCCAGCGGCTGAAGCCCGCGCCGGGATTGGGCAGCAGGGTGGTGACGATCGCGGCTTGGACGCCGGCTTGGGTGGTCATCAACGTGCCGGCGCCGAGCAGTACGGCGACGCTCATGGCGAGCGCGACCACGAAGATGATCTGCGGGATCCCGGTACCGAAGAAGCGGACGAACAGGTCGCCGACCCCGACACCGACCGCCACCCCGACCATGACCTCGGCGACGCGACGCAGCCGCTGGCCGAAACTGAAGCCGAGACAGACCATCGCGGCCACGGGCGCGAAGAACGGTGCTTTGTGGCCCAAGGCGTAGCGGGCCAGCGCCCAAGCGGCACCGGCGGCCAAGGCGCACTGGGCGATGAAGAAGATCCGGTCGCGCCAGCGTTCGAGCCGTCGCCGGACCGAAGCGCGCGAGCGACGGGCGGCCTGCGGCGCGATGTCGTCGCGCAGTTCCCGCAACTGATCGAGCGTCAGCCTGACCGGATCCATCCGTTCATTGTGCCTGGCTTGATTAGTGGGGCGGTGACGGGACACTGTGTGTCCATGACCGAGAACAACCGCGAGGACTACGGCAGCTACAGCGTCGACGACGAGGACCAGCTGCAGGCGGAGGACACCCTGAACGACCGTGGGGTGGACGATCTGCTCGACGAGGGCTACTCGCCGCCCGAGAAGTGGTCCGCCGGGGAAGGGTTCGGCACCACCGCCGAGGAGGCGCTCGAAGGCGAGACCCTGGAGCAGCGGATCGCCCAGGAGGAGCCCGACATCGACCCGTACGCCGAGGACGGCGAAGACGTCGGTGGCCCCGAGGTCGGCGTACGGCGTTCTGGTCGTCTCGTCGCCCCTGACGAGGGCGCGCACTCCGACTCCGAGTCGGACCTGGTCGCCGAGGACGTCGGCTTCGACGGCGCCGCGGCCTCAGCCGAAGAGGCCGCCATTCACGTCGTCGACGACGAGGACAACTTCGAACTCGACACCGATGACGACACCGACCTCTCCTCCTACGAGAACGTAGACCTCGGCGACGTCACCGACCCCGAGAACTGATCCCTAGCGTCCGAAAACTCGCCGACGGTGCGTGGCGAGTCTTCGGACGCTGTTTCGGGGTTGACCTAGCGTCCGAAAACACGCCGACCACGCCCTCCGGTTGTTCGGACGTTAGCGGGGGGTGACGGTGACTTTGGTGCCGTGTTGGGGGACGAGGGTGACGTTCTTGGCCTGGGCTGGTTCGGGGGTGGGGTCGGGGGCCTGGAGGTTGTAGGCGGCGAGGGTGGCGCGGAGGATCTCGGTGCCTTCCATCAGGGAGAAGCCGGCGCCGATGCAGCGCCGGGCGCCGCCGCCGAAGGGCATCCAGGTGCCGGGCGCGGGCGGGTCGTCGGAGAGGAACCGCTGGGGGCGGAACTCCTCAGGGTTGGGGAAGTGTTCGGCGTCGCGGTGGACGAGGCCGATCGCAGCCAGGACCGTGGTGCCGCGGGGGAGGCGATAGCCCGCCAGGTCGGTGGTCTCGGTGAGGCGGCGGCCTACCTGATAGACGACCGGGTGCAGGCGCAGCGACTCCTTGACGATGGCTTCCAGTTCGCCGTCGGCGTTGTGGTCGGCCGCGTTCTGGCCGAAGGCGAGGTCCTGTTCGTTGCGGGCCAGGTCGTGGAAGGCCCAGGCCAGTGCGGTGGCTGTGGTCTCGTGGCCGGCCAGGAGCAGGGTCACCAGTTGATCGCGGAGTTCGACGTCGGTCCATTCGCCGGCCGCCAGCAGCCGCGTCAGTACGTCGTTGCGTCCGGCAAGGTTCCCGCGGCGGCGCGCGATCTCGTCGTACAGGATGTCGTCGACCTGCTGTTGTGCGCGCAGGAAGCTCCGCCACGGCGGGATGCGCAGGAGAGCCGGGTAGAAGCCGCCGAGCATGATCACCGGCGAGACCGAGACGATCTTGTCCATCAGCGGGCGCAGGGTGTTCAGCCGGTCGACGTCGGTCACACCGAAGATGACCTGCAGGATGATCTCCAGCGTCAGGTTGCGCATCCGCTGGTGCATCTGGAACGGCTCGCCGACCGGCCAGGTCGCGATCTCGGCGACCGCGAGCTCGTGCACCATGTCGGCGTACCCACGCAGGGCTTGGCCGGAGAAGGCGGGCATCAACTGCTTCCGCATCCGGACGTGGTCCTCGTCGTCGAGCAGGAGCAACGAGCTCGAACCCATCACCGGCTCGAGTGCGGTGTTGCCTTCACCGGCGTGCACGACCGCGGGTGAGCTGCCGAAGACCTCGCGGATGTGGTCCGGCCGGCTGAGCACGACGCAGACCCGGCTCGACGGGACCAGGCGGATCGTGAAGACATCGCCGTACTTCTCGCGCCATCGGGGGAAGTACGTCTTGCGGTTGACCGCGAACAGCAGGCTCTGCACGAGCGTCGGCAGCCGCGGGCCGGGCGGCAGCGTGCGCGCCGTCTGCCGATCGAGGGTGCGGGAACCGAGCAGTGGAGTCGGAGCCATGCAGCGACGCTACGTCACAAGGGTGAACGGTGAGCGTCGTACGCGACAAGCGCAGCAACGATCCTGGGCAACTGATCGTCGCTGACCGGATCCAGGCCGGTGAGTCGCGCGACCTGTTTCAGGCGGTAGTCGACGGTGTTGGCGTGGACGTGCAGGTCGGCCGCGGTCTGTCGTCGGCTGCGGGCGTTGGCGAGGTAGCAGCGCAGGGTCGTGAGGAGATCGGCTCGTTCCGTCAGTGGTTCGAGTAGCTGAGCCAGGCGGTCGCGGGCCGGGCTGGGGCGACTCAGCTGGAACTCGAGCACGAGGTCGTCGAGCTCGTAGACGCCGGGTGGGTGGCGATGGATGCGGATGACGTCGAGCAGGTCGCGGACCAGTGCGGCCGCAGCCGGTACGTCGGCCGGCACGCTACTCGTGATCGCGAAGGTGAGGTCCACTCCGGCGACCCGGCTCAACCGGCTGCGGAGGGTGGTGACGTCGCTCTTCTTGCAAGGCAGCAAGGCGATCCCACCATCCACGGACAGGCTCGCCATACTGCCCGCGAGTCGGTCGAGCTCGACCCGGATCCGCCGAAGCTTGCGTCGGGCAACGATCTGCGGGTCGACACCGGGCTCGAGTTCGTCGGGGTGTCGGCCGAACGCGAGCCCGGCGACGACGTACTCGGCTGGTAGTCGGACGCCGGTCCGCAGCGCGGCCTCGTCGACCGCGCGTCCGTCGAGCAATGCCGCGAGTACCGCTTGCCGAGTCGCCTGGTCCTCACCCGCGATCGACTGCCGTTCCTCGAAGTAGCTCGCGGAGACGATGGCGGTCACGTGCTGCAGGAAGTCGAGGATCAGCCGGTTGAGCGCGATCGCGTCGGGCAGCTCATCCGGTCGGAAGCCTTCGGCGACGTCGTTCGCGCAGACCTTGCCGCCGAGGTGGTACGCCGCCAGCAAAGCCTCGAGGGGCACGCCCTCCTCGGCCCGACGTCGGGCCGATTCTCGCAAGGGCGCCAGTACGTCGCCAGTCGGTACGACGCCTGTCCGGAAGGTCTCGATGAACGCGCGCAGACTCTGATCGGTGATCCGGCGGATGTCGCCCTGCAGTTCCTCGGCCGGCAACTGCGCGTAGAGCGGGATCTCCGCGACCAACCGCGCCAGTACGTCGTCGACCAGCCGCGGCAGCCGGGATCGGACCAGCTCATGCACGAGCACGCCGCCGGATCGCAGCTCCTTGTGATCCGTCACAACGATCACCCCTCGAACTCTGGGCGTGGCCCCAGCGACCAGCAGCTGGTTTGGGGTCGAACATTACTACCCAGAAGTAGTGCTCGACCGACCGCAAAGGGTGATCAGATGAAACAACGGGTACTACTGGCCGTGGGAGTGCTGCTGACCGGCCTACTCAGCCCCGCCGTGGCGCACGCCTCGGACCCGCTGGAGTACGTCGCCCTGGGCGATTCGTCGGCCGCGGGGCCGCTGATCCTGCCGCAGATCGACCTGCCCTGCCTGCGGTCGGGCGTGAACTACCCGCATGTCGCCGCGGCGAAGCTCGGCGCGCGGCTGGTGGACGTGACGTGCTCGGGTGCGGTGATCCCGGACTTCAGCGGGCGACAATTCGGCTTCGTGCCGCCGCAGTACAACTCCCTGAAGTCGACGACCGACCTGGTAACGGTCGCCATCGGGGGCAACGACACCGGGCTGGTCGCGGCCGCACTCAGCTGTATCAACCTGCTGCCGGCGCCGGCTGGGGTGTCCTGCAAGGAGCGTTTCACCGCTGGTGGTCGTGACCAGCTCGCGGCCGGTATCAGTGCTACTGCGCCGGCTTTTGGCCGTGCGCTGGATCGGATCCGGACGTTGGCGCCGAATGCCCGCATCTTGGTGACGGGGTACGGCACCTACATTCGCCCGGGCGGGTGCTATCCCACGATTCCCGTCTGGCCTGCTGACGCCGACTACCTGCAGGCTACGGTTGACCGCCTCAACCACATGCTCGCTACTCAGTCGGCGCTGCACGGGGCGACGTATGTCGACCTTCGTACTCCGTCCGTTGGCCATGATGCTTGTGCCCCGATCAGTCAGCGCTGGTTGGAGGGGCTGGTTCCTACCTCGGATGCGGCTCCCCTTCATCCGAGTCGTGCTGGGATGGCTGCGTTTGGTGGGCTGGTCGCTGCCGCGGCTGGATGATCTCCTCGCGCCGGCTACCGCCGGCGCCCCACCCAGGGTGGGAGGGGGCAGCGCGGATGCCCATCCGGCCACCAGTCGGCGAATCGGGAACTGCGGCTCCCGGAGGCCGGCGTTGTTCCTCTCATGAGCGAACTTCGCAATCTCGGCACCTCCAGTCTTCGCGTCTCGTCGTTCTGCCTGGGCGGCAATGTCTTCGGCTGGACTGCGGACGCACCACAGTCCTTGCAGCTGCTCGACGCCTACGCCGCCCAGGGCGGGAACTTCATCGACACCTCCGACTCCTACATGAACTACTTCCCTGAGCAGGGCAACCTGCCGGGGCAGTCGGAGACGATCATCGGCGACTGGCTCGCCAGGCGCGGGAACCGGGAGCAGATGGTGATCGCGACCAAGGTCGGCGATCATCCGCAGTACCTGGGGATCGAGCCGGCCACGATCAAGGCCGCGGTCGACGAATCGTTGCGCCGGCTGCGGACGGACTACATCGATCTGTACTACCTGCACTACGACCGCGACGAGTCCATCCCGGTGGGCGAGGTCATCACCGCGCTCGACGAACTCGTGCAGGCGGGGAAGGTCCGGGCGATCGGTGCCTCGAACGTCACGCCGGAACGGCTCTCCGCCTTCCTCGAGTTCTCCGATCGCGAAGGCAAGGCCCGGTTCACCGCTGTGCAACCGCCGTACAACCTGGTCGCTCGTGACGGGTACGAGGGCGGGATGCGCACGGTTGTCGAGCGCGCGGGGGTTGCTTGTGTGCCGTACTTCGCGTTGGCGTCCGGCTTTCTGACCGGGAAGTACCGCGCGGGCGAGACCGTCGACACCGTGCGGGATGTTCCTGGGCTCGCGGGTGGGTACGCCGGGACGGAACGTGGGACGAAGGTGATCGACGCGGTGGGGCAGGTCGCGGCGGGACGAGGTGTGGAGCTGGCGACGGTGGCGCTGGCTTGGGTCGCTCAGCAGCCGACCGTCGCGGCGCCGATCGCGTCCGCGCGCACCGTCGAGCAGCTCACCGCGCTGTTCGCGATGGAGAACGTCCAGCTCACTGAGAGCGAACTCGAGGTGCTGGACGTGGCATCGCGCTGACGACGAGTACTGCTAGCGCGGTGGCCCAGATGTTTGCCGGCCACAGCGACAGACGTTCGAAGAAGCCGTGCCCCGCGCCGCCGGGGTGGATGCTGAAGGCAACCGCCCCGGCCAGCGACGCGACGCCGACTGCGAGGGTCACCCAGCCGAAGGTGGGCCGCGTGCTGCGGAAGGCGAGGCCGAGCAGGATCAACGCGAGCGGCTGGACGAGGAAGCCCGGGCCGGACACCAGGCTGTGCAGGGCGAGGTTCTTGTCCATCGGCACCAGCCCCGTGCCGATGGAGGTCAGGCCACCGATCACGTACAGCACCACTGCGGTCGTGGTCATTCGCCCGGACGGCAACTGTCCGCGAAGCAGTACGGCGCCGGCAGCCAGCAACACCCCGGACACCACGAACGACGTGTTCATGAACGCGTGCCACGGCGAGCACACCGTATAGGGGCCCAACGGTGGCTCGCCGAACGTCGTACAGGTGACTGCGCCGAGCTCGCTGATCGTGTTGCCCAGGAACGAGTAGGGCACCGTCACCCGCCCGGCGGTGATGACCTCAGTCACGAAGTACAACGGCTGGACCAGCCAGAACACCACACCCCAGAACACCGGCTTCCGCATGACCTCAGTATCGCCCGCGGCCCACCACCGCTGAGTGCCTTCGGGCAGCGCTCTTGCCCGGAGTCGCCTCCTCGACTAGTTGCCGCAGGCACCCAAAGCGCCCGGTACCAAGGAGCTGGTACCGGGCGCGGCGGGGAGGGGCACCGGGGTGGGGGAGGGTGGTGCCCCTGCGGGTTAGGAGCGCTTGAGGCGGAGGGTCAAGATCTGGAAGGGACGGAGGTCCAAGGCGACCCCGCCGTCCAGGTCCCGGTCCGCGAGGTGGCGCTCGAGGAGGTCTACTTCGGTCACCGACGCCGTCGCGAAGGACGGGGTGAGGGTGCCGCGGGAGCGGCCGCCGGTGGATTCGTAGAGGCGGACGATGACGTCGCCGGACTGGTCGTCGGCGAGCTTGAGGGCTTCGACGACGAGGTTCGGGTTGTCGATGGTGACCAGCGGGGCTACGCCCTCGGCGCCGGTGACGACGCGTTCGGGGAGGTTGATGCGGTAGCCCTCGGAGATCGCTTCGGGGATGCCGGCGCCGACGACCAGTGCGTGGTTGACGGTGTGCACACCCTGGTCGGTCTTCGGGTCGGGGTAGCGCGGGGCCCGGATCAGCGAGGTGCGGATCGTGGTGGTGGTGCCACCGTCGGGACGCGCGGTGCGGTTGATGTCGTGGCCGTAGGTGGAGTCGTTGACGACGGCGACGCCGTAGCCGGCTTCGGCGACGTGGACCCAACGGTGGGCGGCGATCTCGAACTTGGCCGCGTCCCACGAGGTGTTCTGGTGGGTCGGCCGGAAGATGTGCCCGAACTGGGTCTCCGACGCCGAGCGGTCGGCGTGCACGTCGACCGGGTACGACGCCTTGAGGAACTTCTCGGCCTCGTGCCAGTCCATCTCGGTCTCGATGTCGACCCGCTTCGCGCCCGGCTCGAGCCGCAGGGTCTGGGTGACCGTGGACCGGTTGAAGGAGCGCTTCACGACGACCGTCGCGACGCCGTCGACCGTGCTGAAGTCGACCGAGTCGACCTCGGTGACGTCCCGGACGTTGTTCTTGTAGAACGAGTCGACGTCCCAGGCGTCCCACTGGTTCGGGGTGTCCACGTGCAGCTGGAGAAGGTTGCCGACGGCACCTGGTGCGATCACCTCGCGCGCGGCCTCGACGTCGTACAGGGAGGTGATCAGACCGCGCTCGTCGATGGTGACCCGGATGACGCCGTTGTCCAGTACGCCGTTCGCCACGGAGACCGGGGTCTCGGCGGCAGCCGCGACCGCGGCACCCAGGCCGGCAACGCCGTTGCGCGTGTGCGGCGCGGCGTTGAACACGATCGACGAGGAGCCGTCGCCCGCCAGCGCCTGCTGGGCCTTCGCGATGATCGCTTCCAGCTCGGCACCCAACCGGGAGTAGGTTTCCTCGGCCTCGCGGTGCACCCACGAGATCGACGAGCCGGGCAGGATGTCGTGGAACTGGTTCAGCAGCACGGCCTTCCAGATCCGGTCCAGCTCGTCGTACGGGTAGCTGTCGAGCTTGCCCGCGACCACGGCCGCTGCCGACCAGAGCTCGGCCTCGCGGAGCAGGTGCTCGCTGCGGCGGTTGCCCTGCTTGGTCTTGGCCTGCGAGGTGTACGTCGCCCGGTGGATCTCCAGGTAGAGCTCGCCGGACCAGACCGGGGCCTGCTCGGCGTACTCCTCCTCGGCGGCGCTGAAGAACTCGGTCGGGGACTCGATGGTCACCCGCGGCGAGGACTCCAGGTTCGCGACCCGGCGGGCGGTCGCGACGAACTCACGGGTGGGGCCGCCACCGCCGTCGCCGTACCCGAACGGGGCCAGCGAACGGGTCGCGGCGCCGTTCTCCTGGAAGTTGCGCTGGGCGCGCGCGAGCTCGCGACCGGACAGGTCGGAGTTGTAGGTGTCGATCGGCGGGAAGTGCGTGAAGATCCGCGTCCCGTCCAGGCCCTCCCACCAGAAGGTGTGGTGCGGGAACTTGTTCTCCTTGTTCCAGGAGATCTTCTGGGTCAGGAACCACTTCGAGCCGGACAGCTTCACCAGCTGCGGCAGGGCCGCGGTGTAGCCGAACGAGTCCGGCAGCCAGACCTCCTGGGTGTCGATCCCGTACTCGTCCAGGAAGAACCGCTTGCCGTGCACGAACTGCCGGGCCAGCGCCTCGCCGCCGGGCAGGTTGGTGTCGGACTCGACCCACATGCCGCCCACCGGAACGATGGTGCCCTCGGCAACGGCCTTCTTCAGCCGCTCCCAGACCTCGGGGTAGTTCTCCTTCACCCAGGCGTGCTGCTGGGCCTGCGAGAACGCGAAGACGAGCTCCGGGTACTCCTCGGCCAGCGTCGCGACGTTGGAGACGGTGCGGGCCACCTTGCGGCGTGTCTCGCGCAGCGGCCAGAGCCAGGCGGAGTCGATGTGCGCGTGGCCGACCGCGGACACCTGGTGCGCGGAGGCATGGGCCGGACGGCTCAGTACGTCGGTCAGCTGGGCGCGGGCGTCAGCCGCGGTCTTCGCGACGTCCTCGTAGTCCAGGGCGTCGAGAGCGCGGCTCAGCGCACGGAGGATCTCGCGGCGCCGCGGCTCCTGCAGCGACAGCTCCTTCTGCAGGCCGTCCAGCGCCTCCAGGTCGAGGATCAGGTCCCACACCTCGGCGTTGAAGACCGCCAGGTCGGCGCGGGTGAGCTGGTAGATCGGCCGGCCGCCCGGCTCGGGCTTGTCGCCGATCGTCGTCGGCGAGAAGCCGCCCTTGTCGCCGAGCACCTCCGGGTTCGCGGCCGCCTCGACGTAGAACTCGATCGAGTCGCCGGCCGCGGCCGCCGTACCGTCCGGGCCGAGGATCGACAGCGGCGCGTAGGTCTGGCGCGGGTGCAGGCCCTTCAGCGGCCGGCCGCCGGTGGTGTGCACCAGGCCCTCCGCGGAGAAGCCGGGACCGCCGCTGAAGCCGAGGTCGATGACCGCCTCGATCTCAGCTCCGGCCCACTCGGCCGGGACCTGGCCGCTGAACTTGAACCAGGCGGTACCCCAGGCGGGACCCCAGGGCAGGCCGATGGCGGCCGGCTCGTAGGTCTGCGCGAGCGCCTCGGCGGGTGACACGGGCTCACCAGGTGCGTGCCACACCTCGATGTCCAGCGGGACCGCGGCGCCGTAGACCGCGGGGCTGATCCGCTCCCGCAGGGCGCGCTGCAGCCGCTCCTCGATGAGTTGACGGTCGTCGTGCACGAAATCATCCTCCGGGGCCTGTGTCACTGGGGTTCAGTCACGCAACCCACGCGGGCGCGCGATGACAACGCTGTCACACCGACCGGGGGCCCGTCCAGACACAGTTTGTGCGAACTTGCCGGTGGCCGCTGCGGGTAGCGGTTCGGTAGCGGCGGGCGCACGTAGCTACCGATCCGGCCCGGTTGCCGCATAGGTTGTCCTGCATGGATCGTCCCCGCCTGATCATGCCCGAGTCGATGAGCCGGCGCAGTCTGCTCGGCCTGGGCGCGGCCGCCGCGGCCGCCTGCATGGTGCCCGGGTGCTCGCGGGGCCGCTCCGACGAGCCCGCGCCGTCGGCTCCGGCCAAACTCGCGACCGGGAACCTCGGCGGCGTCTACAACACGTTCGGCACCGGGCTGGCGGCACTGGTCAGCGAGGTCACCGGCATGACGCTGAGCCCGGTCCCGACGGCCGGGTCGATCGACAACCTCCGCAAGGTCGCGGTCGGGACGTACGACGTCGGCTTCACCACCTCGGATTCGGCGTACGCCGCGTACGAGGGGCTCGGCCAGGAGTTCGGGCGCGGATCGCTGAAGTTCAGCGCGCTCGGCCGGACCTACGACAACTACGTGCACGTCGTGGTGCCGATGGCGTCGAAGGTCAAGACCCTCGCGGACCTGGAGGGTAGGCCGGTCAGCGTCGGACCGAACAACTCGGGGACCAAGCAGGTCGCCGAGATGATCCTCGCGACGGCCAAGAACAACAAGGGCAAACTCGGGGTCACCGTCGATGCGAGGAAACTGTCGCTGGAAGATGCGGCCACTGCGCTGACCGACGACGCCAAGCCGGGGGAAAAGATCGATGCGATGATCTGGAGCGGCGGTCTGCCGACCGGGCCGATCGCAGCGCTGCAGGCGACCATCGGTTTCCGGCTGCTCGACATCGGCGAGGTGGCCCAGACCATCGCGCTCAAGCAGTTCGGCGGCTACATCGTCTCCTCGATCCCGCCGAAGACCTACGGACTGGCCAGCGCGGTCCCGACCCTGACGATCCCGAACTACCTGATCACCCGGCAGAACCTGTCCGACTCCTGGGCCTGGTGGATCGTGAACACCCTGTTCCGCCGCCAGAAGGACCTGATCGGCACCCCGGACGACAAGGATCACTACCACCCGGAGGCCAGCGCGCTGGACCCGCGATCGGCGATCGCGACGATGCCGGTGCCGCTGCACCAGGCCGCCGAGCGCTGGTACCGCAACAACCACATCTGAGGGCGCGCAGGCAGGAATACGGTCGTCACCGCAACAGGTGACCCCGATCACATTCCGCACTCGGTTCCGTGGGACGATCGCCGGGTTCCGACGGCCTGCCCACGGAGGATGCTTTGCCGCCCAAGTTCACCCGATGGCTCGAATGGGCCCCGCTCGCCATCTTGTCCCTGGCCGGTGTCGCGACCGCGGTGGCCGACCTGTTCGGCTGGCTGGACAAGATCACATCCAAAGGCGTCTCGGCGATCACCCTGCTCCTGGTGAGCGGCGTGGTCGTGACGCTGCTGACCCGGCTGTCCCCACTGCACCACCTCGAGCGGATCCGCGCGGAGCTGGACAGCCTCGACATCGGTGCCAGCGCCGAAGCCCGGCTCCGGGACCAGTACGGCGGCCTGACCCGGGTGCATCGCATCTTCCCGGTCGACGTGTTCGAGGGGTATGTCCGGACCGCCCAGCAGGTGACGATCCTGAACACCTGGATCCCCAACCTCGGCTTGCTGATGGACGAGCTGGAGGTCGCTGTCGGCCGCCGTGCCGAGGTGCGGATCCTGATGCTCCATCCGCAGTCGAAGCTCGTCGGACTCCGTGACGCGGCCCTGGGGGCGACTCCCGGGGCAGCGGGCGCCGCACATGTCAGCAGTGGGGTGGAGGACTGCCTGGAACAGCTGTCCGAGCTCTACGGCGGCCTGACCAAGCAGTACCGGAGCTGCCTCAAGGTGAAGGTGTTCGACTCCCAGGCCTCGATCTCGGTCTACCGCGCCGACGACCACTACCTGGTCAGCATGTTCCTGCACGGCCAGCTCGCGATCGAGACACCGCAGTTCGAGATCGAGGGGACGACCGGTACCGTCCTCGGCCGCCAGGTGCAGAAGGAGCTGAAGAAGCTCTGGGAGATCGGCACCGACGTGGATCTGGGCAACTGGCGCGCGAGTATTGAGAAATCGGATCCGGAGCCGGAGGAGTGACAGTGCGGGACTTGGACGAGTTCGAGGACAACCTGATCGCGGAGTTCCGCGCTCATCCCGTCCTGCGTGACATCGAGACTGTGCCCGAGGAGACGCTGCACGAGATCCTGCTGCAGCGGCGGTTCGTGTCGCTGGCCTTCACGCCCGCCTACGACCTGGCGATCGATCTGCTCACCGACGAGCAGGCGATCCGTACGGCTCGCGTGATCCTCCGCGAGGAGTACCCCGAAGGCACCACACCAGGCGGTACGCCGTCGCACCGTGAGGACATGGTGACCGACCTGCTCGCGGTCGGTGTCGACCGGTCGGCGCTGCTGCGGTCGCGGAAGTCCCCGGCCACCGCGGCCGCCGTCGAGGCCTCCCTGGAGCTGATCGCGACCGCGGGCGAGTCGAAGTACGCCGACGTCGAGCTCATCACGCTCCTGCGGTTCTGGGGCGAGGTGCTGGTCTCCGTCGAGTACGGCGAGCTGTGGCGCCGGATCGGTCCCGTGCTCGGCAGGGGCTCGGTGTTCTACTACCCCCACCTAGTGCACGACGCGAAGTCGCAGCCGCTGGTCGCGGAGCCGGCGCAGTCGCAGACCCACTCCGACCAGCTCGGCCTACGACTCGTGCAGCTGCTCGACTCCCCAGAGGCGCAGCAGCGCTTCCGGGTGATCGAGCAGGCGACCATCGGGATCAAGACCGCCTTCTACGACCAGTTCCGCACTCAGAGTTCGTAGTCGTCGATCAGGGGGACGCGGACCTCGATCACCAGACCGCCACCGATCGGCGGTCGGGCGACGACGCGGCCGCCGACCCTGGCCGCCTCGGAGCGGACGATCGCCAGACCCAGGCCGGTGCCCGGCATCTCGCGGTGGTGGGCACTGCGCCAGAACCGCTCGCCGACCTTCTTCAGGTCCCGCGAGCCGAGGCCGAGACCGTGGTCGCGCACCGACAGCACGACCTCGTCGGCGTCGCGGGTGACCGAGACCTCGACCGGCGGAGCGCCGTACTTGGAGGCGTTGTCGAGCAGGACGTCGAGGATGTCGTCGACCTCCAGTTCGGGGCCGACGCCGCCCGGGACCATGTCGCCGATGATCAGCTCGAGGTCGTCGGCGGCGTACACGGCCTTCCAGCCGACCAGCCGTTCCTTGACCGCCTGCGCGAGGTCCAGCGGCTCCTCGCTGTTGCCCTCGGCATCGGCTCCGGGGCGGTCCGAACCAGCCAGCCGGGACAGCCGCTGGACGATCCGACCGAGCCGGTCGATGTCGCTGAGCGCGAACCGCGCGGTCGGGGACAGCCGGGACAGGCCCTCGATGTGGATCCGCGCCGAGGTCAGCGGCGTCCGGAGCTGGTGCGAGGCGTCGGCGACGAACTCACGCTCGCGCTGCCGGGCCTGGTGCAGGCTGAGGGCCATCGAGTTGAAGCTGTCGCCGAGACGCCGCAGCTCGGGAGCCCGGCCGTCGGTGGAGACCCGGGTGTCCAGCGCGCCCCGGGTGATCTGGTGGGTCGCGTTGTCCAGGTCCTTCAGCGGCTTGATCACCCACCGGCTGATCGGCCGGACGATGCCGGCGATGATCGCGCCGATGCTGATCAGCAGTCCGATCAGCAGCAGGATCAGGCTGCCCCGGACCTCGATGCGCGGGTCCTCGGTGGGTACCCGCAGGACGGCGGCGCCCAGAACGCGGCCGTTGTTGGCGACCGGCCGGGCGACGACCATCTCGCCGCTCTGCCACGGCCAGAGCGCCGGCGGCTCGGCCGGCAATCGGCCTGCCAGCGTGCTGCCCAGGGCGACCGCGATGTCGGGCGTGGTGACGTCGACACCGGACTTGGAGGTCGCGACCACCTTGTTGTTGTCGTCGACGATGAAGACGGGCGTGTGGTACAGGTCGTCGTACCGGACGGCCATCTCACGCAGGTTGGCGATGTCACCGGACTGCAGCGGAGCCTCCGCCATGGTGGCGAACCAGTCCGCATCGTTGCTGCGGGACAGGAACAGCGTGCGGGAGGCGCCGGTGGCAATGAAGTTCGCCAGCGGGACGGTGGCGATGATGGCGAGCAGGACCACCATCGGAACGAGAGACTGCAGTAGGCGACGGCGCAACGGTCAGTCCGAACCCAGGCGGTAGCCGACACCGCGGATCGTCTGGACCAGTTCCGGACGGCCGAGTTTGGCCCGCAGGCTGGCCACGTGCACGTCCATGGTGCGCGAGGACGCCTCGAAGACCGACTGCCAGGCGTACAGGGCGACCTGTTCGCGGGGGACGACCCGGCCGTGGTGCGCGGCCAGCACTGCGAGCACGTCGAACTCCTTGCGGGTCAGGCTGATGGGCTTGTCAGCGACCTGGACGGTCCGGGCCTCGATGTCCACGGTGAGGTCACCGACAGTCACCCGGGGGCGGGGCTGCAGGAGCCCGGTACGACGCAGTACAGCATCGATGCGGGCCAGGAGCTCGGAAATCGCGAAGGGTTTCACCACATAGTCGTCGGCGCCGCTGCGCAACCCGCGGACCCGGTCGGCCGCCTCGCCGCGCGCGGTGACCGCGATCACCGGTACGTCGGAGACCGAACGGATCTGCCGGCACACGTTGATCCCGTCCCCGTCGGGCAGGCCGAGGTCCAGCAGGACCAGGTCGCCGGGGTCGGCCGCAAGGGCGTCCGCGGCCGTCCGCACATGGGTCACCATCAGGCCGTATCGCCGCAACGCGGGGATCAGCGCATTGGCGATATCGAGATCGTCTTCGACCAGCAGAATCCTGACGGCGCCACTCATGCGGTGATCGTAGGCCAGGTGGGGCGTGGATGTGTCAGATCTTGGTAAAGACGTAATCACGCGACTCCACGCAGTGTTCGGCAACATTAGCCTTCCGCACACAGGAGGGAACCGATCGATGACTGTCGGTATCGGAACGGGGGGTGGCGTGAGCACGCCCTCCGACGAGGAGCTCGCCGAGTACGAGCAGGAGCGGCCCGCTCGGCGGCTTCGCCCTGCCCTGGATGTGATCATCTCGGTCTGGTGCGCGATCGTCAGCGTCGGCGTCCTGGCGCAGGTTTTCTTCCCTCTACCACAGGGCACGCAGTTTTACTTGGTGATCTTTCTCGCAGCCGTCCTGCCGATCACTCTGCTGTGTTACAGAGGCTGGAAGGTCCCCGCGGTCCTCAATCCGTTCAAAGCGCGCTCGCATGACGACCCTGGCCTGTCGGACTGGTTGCTGGCTCTGATCGCGCTCGTGGTCTGTCTGTACCCACTGCTCGACTTCGACGGCTACCTGGAACGGCGTCAGGCCCCGACCGGTCTCGACGTACTGACTGGCGCCGTACTGCTCGTCCTGTTGCTTGAAGCCTGCCGTCGTACGACGGGGTGGGTGCTGCCGGTGGTGAGCCTGCTGTTCATCGCCTACGCGTACTACGGCGGCTACCTGCCCTACACGTGGTCGCTGGCGCACCAGGGCTTCAACTTCGACGCGATCATCGGTCAGCTCACGATGGGGACGGCGGGCTTCTACGGAACACCGTTGAGTGTCGCTGCGAGTTACATCGTGCTGTTCACGATCTACGGCGCAGTGCTCGACTACTCCGGTGCCGGCAAGTTCTTCATCGACCTCTCCTTCGCAGCCTTCCGGCGAAGCCGCACTGCTCCAGGTCGGACTGTCACGCTGGCCGGCTTCCTGCTCGGCAGCGTCTCCGGCTCCGGTACGGCGACCGCCGTATCCCTCGGCACTGTGTCGTGGCCGATCCTGCGTCGGGCCGGCTATCCGCCCGAACCGGCCGGCGGCATGCTCGCGGCCTCGGGCATCGGCGCGATCCTGTCGCCGCCGACCCTGGGTGCGGCCGCGTTCATCATCGCGGAGTTCCTGCAGGTCTCGTACCTGACCGTTCTCGGGTACGCCGTGATCCCGACGATCCTCTACTACCTGGGCATCCTGCTCGCGATCGAGATCGACGCCCGCCGGCACGGTACGACGTCGGCCGAGACGTCGACGCAGTCCGCCCGCAAGCTGCTGTTCCGGTTCGGGTACCACTTCCTCTCGCTGTTCGTGATCATCGGCTTCATGGCGGTCGACGTGCCGCCGTTCAAGGCCGTCGTCTACGCGGTGATCATCCAGTTCGGGCTGTCGTTCCTGGACAAGGAACACCGGCTGACCGGACGGCCGCTGTTCAAAGCGCTTGCCCAAGGCACCCGTTCGGTGCTGCCGGTCGCGGCGACCTGCGCGACGGCCGGTGTGATCGTCGCCGTCACCACCCAGACCGGGCTCGGACTGAACCTGGCCGAGATCATCGTCGGTGCGGCGCGTGGACTCACCGACAACCACACCGTCGTACTGATCCTGACGGTCGTGCTGTCGGCGCTCGCCGTACTGGTGCTGGGTCTTGCGGTGCCGGTCACCGCGTCGTTCATCATCGCCGCGGTGATCATCGCGCCGGCGCTGGTGCAGCTCGGCGTGACGCAGGCCGAGGCGTACATGTTCATCTTCTACTACGCCGTGCTGTCCGAGGTGTCGCCGCCGACGGCGCTGGCCGCGGTCGCGACCTCCGCGATCACCGGCGGCAAGGTGATGCCGACGATGTGGCAGGCGTGGAAGTACACCCTGCCTGCGTTCCTGGTGCCGTTCGCGTTCGTGCTCACCGACAACGGCGCCCACCTGCTGGGTCAGGGATCGTTCGTCGGCATGGTCTGGACGCTGGCCGTGTCCATGCTCGCGGTGGCCGCACTTGCTGTCGTGACAGGCGGTTGGATCGTGGTCGCGACCACCTGGATCGAGCGTGCGTTGTGCGTGCCGGCCGCGCTGCTGCTGCTGTACCTCGCGCCCGTAACCATCAGCGTCGGAATCTGTTTGCTACTTGTTGCCGTCGTCATCAATGTGGTCCGGCGGCAACGCCTGGCCGCACCCACGGAAGGATCCGCCAGATCATGAGAATCCGTCGCCTCCCCACTGTCGTGGTGGCGCTCGCTGCTGCCGCCTCGCTGGTCGCCTGTGGTGGCCAGCGCGATCCTTCCGGATCCGGTACGGCGGCCGGTGGCCGGCTGACCATTGCTACCGGCAACACCACCGGCGTCTACTACCAGCTCGGTGGCGCGCTGGCCTCGGTGATCTCGCAGAAGATGTCCGGCTACCGGGCCACCGCGAGTGAGACCGGCGCCTCGG
Source organism: Kribbella sp. NPDC051587 (assembly GCF_044453945.1). Taxonomy (NCBI): domain Bacteria; kingdom Bacillati; phylum Actinomycetota; class Actinomycetes; order Propionibacteriales; family Kribbellaceae; genus Kribbella; species Kribbella sp. NPDC051587. Next base: position 66,634 of record NZ_JBITDE010000021.1, on the reverse strand, counting down.
TGCAGAACATCCAGGGGCTCGTGGGCGGCAACTACGACATCGCGTTCTCGCTCGGTGACACCGCGGCCGACGCGGTCAAGGGGGAGAACAGCTTCCAGTCCAAGCAGGACGTGGTCGCGCTGACCCGGCTGTACAACAACTACACGCAGGTCGCGGTCCGCACCTCGGCGAACATCAACTCGATCGCCGACCTGAAGGGCAAGCGCGTCTCCACCGGTTCGCCCAACTCGGGCACCGAGGTGATCGCCCGGCGGCTGCTCGAGGCCGCGGGGCTCGACGCGGCCAAGGACGTCACCGCCCAGCGGCTCGGTCTGCCGGAGTCGGTGGACGCGATGAAGTCGGGCTCGATCGACGCGCTGGTCTGGTCGGGCGGGTTGCCGACCGGTGGCATCACCGATCTGACCACCAGCCTCGGCAAGGGCGTCAAACTGTTGCCGATCACCGACCTGCTGCCGAAAATGACGGAGAAGTACGGATCGGTCTACTCGGCGGCACCGATCCCGGCGGCGACGTACAAGCAGCCCGCCGACGTCGCGACGATCGTCGTACCGAACGTGCTGCTGGTCCGCAAGGACATGAAGGACGAGCTGGCCGAGCAGCTCACCAAGACCCTGTACGAGAACCTCGACGCCCTGATCGCGGTGAACGCGGCCGCGAAGGGCATCACCAAGGAGGACGCGACCAAGACCGACCCGGTGCCGCTGCACCCGGGCGCTCAGAAGGCGCTGGACGCCCTGAAGTGATCCCGCAGTAAATCCCCTGAACCGTCCTCTCCCGCACACCAGGCGCAGCGGGAGAGGACGTCGGGCCCCACACCGCACACCAGGCGCAGCGGAGTGGGACCCTGCCGGCTCGCACAACCAGGCGCAGTGTGAGCCGGTCGGCCGGGCCCGGCCCCTCGGAGGCATCCGAGGGACCCGGGCCCGGTCACCTGTTTGTCGGGGGCATCGGAGTTCCGTACAGGTAGTGGGACAAGGCCGAATCGCGCTTGGGATGCACGTGATACTTCGTCGGTACGACGCGCCCTTCGGCGCTGTCCCATGCGTTGTCGGCCAGTCGCCACATCCGGTGCGCGAGCCGCCCGGCGCGGCCGGTGTGTGGTGAGTTCGGATGCGCGCGGGTCGGGGCCACTTCTTCGGCCTCGACCAGCCTCTCGGTCAGCGAGTTCATCTCGTGCTGGTCGAGCTGGTCGCTGAGCTGCCGGCAGTACTCGGTCTCGAGCCGTTCATGCTCGGTCAGCAGCCGGTCGATCGCGCGCAGCACGTCGTGCGGGTCCAGGTGCAGGACGCGGCTGTCGCCGTACTGGCGTCCTTTGAGGGAGCGCAGGCAACGTTCCAGGCTCTTGGCGTTGCCGACGTACTGTGCGACGAGCGCGGGACCGTCGGGCAGCCGCCGCACCTGTGGCAGCAACACGTCCTCAGCTGCCGAAAGGTGCTGCGCGGCGATCGCGTAGAACCAGTCCGTTCGATGCCTGCGATCCGGATGGGCGGCGGCCGGGTGGCCGGCCGGTACGGCCAGCTCCCGGATCCGCTCGTGCTCGTAGCCCAGCGCCATATCCAGGGTCGAAGAGGCCATCACAACCACCTCCAGGTGTCTGTCTCAGCGTGCGCCCGGCCACTGCACAACGCAACCACCCTGGAACTTTCCGTAATATTACGGCTGGCTCAGTGGTCGGAGCTCTTCTTCCACAGGTTGATGCCGGCCTCGACCGCGTCGGCGTCGATCGCCTCGAGCTCTTCGGCGGTGAACTTGAGGTTGCGGACGGCCTCGAGGTTGCCTTCGAGCTGCTTGACGCTGGAGGCGCCGATCAGCGCGCTGGTGACCCGGTCGTCGCGCAGCGTCCAGGCGAGGGCGAGCTGGGCGACGGACTGACCGCGCTCCTTGGCGATCTCGTTCAGCGCGCGGACGTGCTTGAGGGTGTCCTCGGTCAGCGAGTCCGGGTTCAGCGACTTGCCCTGCGAGGCGCGCGAGCCCTCCGGGATGCCGTCCAGGTAGCGGTCGGTCAGCACGCCCTGCGCCAGCGGCGAGAACGCGATCACGCCGACCCCGAGCTCACCGACGGCGTCGAGCAGGTCCTCCTCGATCCAGCGGTTCAGCATCGAGTACGACGGCTGGTGGATCAGCAGCGGCGTCCCCAGCTCCTGCAGGATCTTCGCCGCCTCCCGCGTCTTCTCCGCGCTGTACGACGAGATTCCGGCGTACAGGGCCTTGCCGGAGCGGACCGCGGTGTCGAGCGCACCCATCGTCTCCTCGAGCGGGGTGTCCGGGTCGAAGCGGTGCGAGTAGAAGATGTCGACGTAGTCGACGCCCATCCGCTGCAGCGACTGGTCGAGCGAGGCCAGCACGTACTTCCGCGAGCCACCACCCTGACCGTACGGACCCGGCCACATGTCGTACCCGGCCTTGCTCGACAGGATCAGCTCGTCGCGGTACTTGCCGAAGTCGCGCGCGAAATGCGTCCCGAAGTTGGTCTCGGCCGCCCCGTACGGCGGGCCGTAGTTGTTCGCCAGGTCGAAGTGCGTCACCCCGAGGTCGAACGCCCGGCGCAGGATGTCGCGCTGCGTCTCGAACGGCTTGTCGTCCCCGAAGTTGTGCCACAGCCCCAGCGAGATCGCCGGCAGCTGCAGACCACTCCGGCCTGTCCGCCGATACACCATCTGGTCGTCGTACCGGTCCTGAGCAGCCACGTAGTCAGTCACGAACCTCAGTCTGCACCATGTCGTAACAAGCGCAAAACCCCTTGTTCTGCGCAAGAAACGCCACCTCTGACACCAAGAAGCGCGCCTTCTTGATGGGTGCGAGCAGGCTCTCAGCGCGCGGGTGGGGTGAAGTGGCCGGGCCAGTCGGTGTGGGAGATCCGGGAGATCTCGCGGATTTCGCCGAGGGTCGACCACTCGTCCTTGCCGAGCCGGGCCAGTGGCCGCAGGAGCCGGACCTCGGGGCGGTTGTCGGCCAGCACCGACTCGTCGATCGAGATCGCCCGGACCTGGCCGATCACGACCGTACAGTCGCCGAGCTCCAGCGCCGTGTGCAGCGTGCACTCGATGGCCACCGGTGACTCGGCCACCCGCGGTACGCCGACGGTCCGCGACGGCTCGGGCGTCACCCCGATCGCCTCGAACTCCGAGACGTCCGGCGGGAAGTTCGTCCCCGACGCGTTGACCTGCTCGAACAGCGCCTCCGCCGCGAAGTTCACGACGAACTCGCCGGTTACCTCGACGTTGTTCAGGCTGTCCTTCCGGCCGACCGACGTGAACTGCACCATCGGCGGCCGCACGCAGGACACCGTGAAGAACGAATGCGGCGCCAGGTTCAGCACGCCGTCCGCCGACCTGGTCGACACCCAGGCGATCGGCCGCGGCACCACCACCGAGTTCAGCGTCGCATAGATCTCCCGCGGTCCGACCTGCTCCGGATCCAGCTCGATTCGCATTCCGGTAGTAGATCAAACCGATGGACACCGCCCCTGCGCCCCGCCGAGGATCAACGGGATGGACGCGATGGTTGATGCAGTTCGCCTGCTGGCACGCAGCTACGGCGTGAACGCCGATCAGGTGCGGGAGGTGCCGGGTGGGGTGGCGAACCGGGCGTTCGTGCTCGGGGAGCGGTTGTTCGCCCGGGTCGCCCGCCCGGGGTTCGAGGAGGACCTGCGGAAGGAGACTGCCGTCGTACCGGTGGCTCGGGAGGCCGGGGTGCGAACACCCGCGATCCTTGAGTACGACCCGAGTGACACGCTTCTGGGAGCGCCGTACGTGGTGGTCGACCGTGTCCACGGCATCGAACCTGAGGTCACCCCGGGAGAGCTGGTCATCGACCTCGCGCGGTTGCACGCCGTACGGCGCGGGGCCCTCGCGGAGGTTCCCGTGGACGGGTGGGGCGAACCACGGATTGCAGTTGGCGAGCTGGCGGACCGCGGCTACCTGGACGCGGAGACCGCGCGCTGGTTGGACGGATGGTTCACCCGGTTGGAACAGCGATTCGATCGGTCGGCGTCCGCCGTGCTGGTCCACGGAGATGTTGCCCCACACAACCTTCTCGTGGGCAGCGACAACAGCCTGCAGGCTGTCATCGACTGGGGCGACGCGGCGTGGGGTCCGCGAGCTCTCGACTTCGCCAAGCTGCGGTTGACCGAGGTCGTTCAGCTCCTTCCTGAGTACTTGTCCGTGGCGCGCGAGCTGTCTGACTCGACCCTCGCGGAGGATGAGTTGGCTGCAGGTGTGCTCTATCTGCACCTGTCTTGGGGATTGGGCAAGCTCCAGGCCGACCCGTGGCCCGGTCAGCGCCATTGGACTGCACCACCAGCCAGTCGCCTCCTCAACCTTCTCGCCTTCTTCACCACCAACCCGCCGCACCCCTGGCACACGCTCACCTGATCTCCGAGGGGAGGCAGGTGATGAGGGTTGTGAGTTGGGTGGAGAGGGCGAGGGCGGTGGGGGAGGTTGAGGTGGTCGCCGGGTGCCAGGTCGGGTGGCCGCTGGTGGTGAAGGTGACCAGGTGGACCTCGGGAGACAGCGGGCCGGGCGCCTGGCTGTGGGCTCGGGCGGTGAGGTGGAGCAGGAGCCCCAGCGCTGGAAGGACCTTGAGGTCCTGGATGACGTGGATGAGCAGGAGGTCGCGGGCGGGGACTGCGGCCAGGACCGCGGAGGGCAGGTCGGGGAGCTGGAGGGTTTCCCGGAGGACTGTGTCGAGGACGAGGGCACGGGATGCGGTGAACGAGTCACCGGTGAGGCGAGCCAACTGCACGCCGTCTTCTTCCAGCAGTTCGAGGTGGTCCGTACGGCGGCGGAGGTTGGCGAGGCCCAGGGCTTCGGCGGCCGACCAGGTGAGGCCCAGGTCGGTCGGGTCGAGATACATGGTGACGGTGGTGTCGTGGAGGGTCGCGGGCACGGACAACAGGCCTGGGATCACGTCGGGACGGTCGGCGACCCAGTGCGGTGGGAGTGACGTGCGTGGGACCAGACGCTGGATCAGCTCGCGGGCGGGATCATCGGGCGGATCGGGTGCACCTTCGTCGAGCCGGCGGAGCAACTCGGTGAAATGGGTGTCGACGAACTGAGGCCAGTCGTCGGGATCCTCCTGGGCGATCGCCCGGGCCAGATTGGTGAGACCGAGGATCGGTCCCGGCGCCTCCGGGTCGAGCGCGTCCAGGACGGCTGCCGGGATCAGGGCGCCGGCGTCGTACTCGAGGTCGAAGCCGAGCTTGCGGCAGGTGGCGAGCGCGAGGGCGACCAGGCGGTCGACCTGCGGCGCGGTCAAGGGGCTCAGATGCGGATCAGTGGGAGTTTCGGTGGTTGTCATGGGCACCTCCTCGACAGAGAAAGTACGAGGATTCGCCCCGCCTCCAACCGGTCAATTCGAACCTGTGGACAACTTGGTCGATACTCTGCGGCGCGGGACCGAATCCGGTCCGGAACAGGAGGACCAGATGTCCAGCACTCCGGCGTCACGGCCGACTTCGGTGACTCGGTTGTCGTTGTCGCACATCACGGCGCAGCACGAGACGAACCTGCTCGGCACTGTGCACGGTGGGGTGATCATGACGCTGGTCGACTCGGTCGCGGGCGTGGTCGCGGCGCGGCACTCGGGTGGGGCCGCGGTGACCGCGTCGATGGACGAGATGGTCTTCCTGGTGCCGGTTCGGGTCGGCGATGTCGTGCACTTCAGCAGTCAGGTGAACTGGACCGGCCGGAGTTCGATGGAGGTCGGAGTGCGGATCACCGCCGATCGGTGGGACGCGGTCGGGCCCGAGGTGCACGTGGCTTCGGCGTACCTGGTGTTCGTGGCGGTCGACGCCGACGGCAAGCCGCGTGAGGTACCGCAGGTGGTGCCCGAGACCGACGAGGAGCTGCGCCGGATGCGGGAGGCGGAGATTCGCCGGAGCCACCGGCTGGCGCGACGGCAGGCGATCATCGCGTCGCGCGAGCAGGACCGGTCCGCCGGATGAGCTTGTACTCCGCGGCGCGGCGACAGCCGTCGGCTGTCCTGCTGGTCGTGCAGTTGCTGGGCGTGCTGATCTACCCGCTGACCGAAGGTTCGCGAGGCGGGCGGCTCGCGTTCGAGACCTTCGGGATCGTCGTGCTGGTGCTGGCCGTCTTCTCGGTGCGATCGACACCGGGGCTCACCTGGGTCAGCATCGGTCTGGGGATCCCGGCCGTCGCGCTCTCGTTCATCGACGTGTACAACTCCAGCGACGTGGTGGTCGCCGTCTCGTCGGTGTTCCACGCGGCCTTTTACTTCTACGCGGCGTACAGCTTGCTGCGCTACATGCTGTCCGACCACGACGTCAGCACCGACGAGCTCTACGCCACCGGTGCCACGTTCACCTTGGTGGCCTGGGGATTCGCCTACCTGTACGTGTTCGTCCAGGTCCTCGTCCCCGGCAGCTTCATCGCAGCAGTTGCCCCCAGCAACGACCGCACCTGGATGGAGCTGCTCTTCCTGAGCTTCACCACGCTGTCCAGCACCGGCCTCAGCGACGTCGTCCCCATCTCCAGCTGGGGCCGCTCGGTCGTCATGATCGAACAACTCGCCGGCCTCGGCTACGTAGCCATGGTCGTCTCCCGCCTGGTAGGCCTCACCATCTCCCGCCGCACCACCTGACCCTCAGCCGCACCCCCTCGCAACGTCCGAACAATCGCCACACGTGGTCAGCGTGTCTTCGGACGTTAGGAAACAGGCAGTCCCGTACGACGTTGAGCACGGCTCGACCGTTTCGGCGGGTGGGATGTGGTCGGTGGGTGCTCGAGGTGATCTACCTCCGGAGGCATGCACGAGTGAGTGCAGTAATTCGCCGCAACGTCCGAACGTTCGCAGCACGTGGTCGGCGTGTTTTCGGACGCTAGCTGTGCTGACTCCGGCCGAGCGTCTTTGCGGATGATCACTGCCGCTCTGTGGCAGTAGGTATCCGCAAATCTCCGTCGGCCAATATGGGATTCGGACGCGGCTGACCGTGTACGTGGTCGCTGGGCCCCGCCTCCGGCTGGTTCGGGAAGAATTTGTCGGCTTCCGGGGAGGATCCACCCCCTGATTCCGTCCCAGATCCACCCCAAACCGGATCGCGCTGACCCGGATCCTCCCCAAACCGGTTTGGGGAGGATGCCTGCTCCAGCGAACGCAGTACCGGCGAGGCACCCGCCCCGGCATCCTCACAGGCCTCGACAGGCGTTCAGCGCATGCCGCGGCTTTGGAGGGCAGCGGTCTGAGAATCGCGTTGGGTAGGTGGTCATTGCTTTAGCGTCCGAATACACGCCGACCATGTTCACCGGGTCTTCGGACGTTAGGGGCGCGACGACGCTGCGGTGGTTGTTAGTGGGCCAGGGCGGCGAGGATGAGTTGCTGGGCGGACTGGACGGTGGCGGCGTGGGTGGTGGGGGCGCGGCCGATGCGTTCGGCGCCGGCGCGCATGGCGCCGGAGAGGAGTTCGACCGTGAGCTCGACGTTGCCGACGTCGCGGAACTCGCCGCGGTCGATACCGCTGCGGACGACGTTCTCCACCTCGGCCACGATCGCGTGGAACGGTCCGTCGGAACCCTTGGGTAGCTCGTCGATCAGGGGGCCGGCGCCCGGGCGGAACATTGGCTGCACGGCTTGGTCTGTTGACGCATCGAGGACGGCGGCGACGATCTCGCGCATCCGGTCGGTGGCCGGCTCCTCGGTGCGGGCGGCGATCGCGGTCACTTGGTCGAGCATGGGGCGGCTCGCTCGCTCGGTCAGGGCCTGGACCAGGGCGGCTTTGTCGCGGGCGTAGTTGTACAGGGTGTTGCGCGCGATCCCGGCCTCGGCCGCGATGTGGCCCATGTTGATCGAGGCGTAGTCGCGCTCCATCAGCAGCCGGCGGGTCGCATCCGCGAGGTCCGCCCACACCAGCTCGTGATGCTTCTCGATGCTGCCGCCGCGGATCCGTGGCACCTAGCTCGCCTGTCCTGCTGTGGCGCCGGCCGCGAGGTGCTGGTTCTCCTGGTGGATCGCGGTGAGCTTGACGCTGCTGAGGCGCCAGCCGTCCGGCGTGCGGACTGCCTCGTTGTCGTAGAAGCCGACCACCAGCCAGCGATCGGGACCGTCGCCGGCGAGCTCCTTCGGCAGCCAGTGCTCGGCGCGGACGTGGGCGTGGATCGTCGCGTGGTCGCCGTCGATGGTGACGACGTGACCGGTGATGGCGTGGTGGGTCGCGGCAAAGGCGCCGAAGGAGCCCCGGAGCGCCTCGCGGTAGTCGTCCAGTGGAACCGTCATCGGGGGCATGCCCGTGACCGACGAGAAGTCGATCGTCAGCGGATCCGTGTGAACGAGCGCGGGCAACGCACCGAAATCCTTCAGATCGGCGATATCGGCGTACCGGCCGAACAGCTCGATGATCTCGGCCCGATCAGCAACCACATCAGTGACAGCGTTCATGACGACTCTCCCTCGTTACGACACTCTGTCGTAAAAAAAGATTACGACACTCTGTCGTCAAAACCAAGCCGCGGCCATCCAGCGAGCAGATCGGCCGCCGCGCGAGCGGCCACCTCGGTCGCATTCGCCATCGCCGCCACCCGATAGCTGACCAGCGCACCCTCATGGAGCAGGAGCAGGCGATCCGCCAGCTCACCAGGGTCGGCCATCCCGGCCAGCCGCGTCTGCGCCTCGAACTCGGACCGCATCCACTGCTTCTGCCCGACGATCACCGGCATCGCCGGGTGATCCGGCGCGGCGAGCTCGACGCTCGCGTTGATGAAGCCGCAGCCGTTGCGAGACCCCGCCAGCCAATCGGTCAGCGCAGCAAACAACGCCAGGACCACGTCCTCGGGAGTCTTCGGTGCACGCTCCGCCAGTTGCTCGTCGAGGAACTCGTGCCACACCCGGTTCCGATGCTCCAGGTACGCCGCGATCAGCCGATCTTTCGACCCGAACCGGTCGTACAAGGTCTTCTTGGTCACGTCCGCCGCCGCCGCGATCGCGTCGACCCCGACGGTCCGGATGCCCTGCTCGTAGAACAGCGTGGACGCTGCCGCCAGGATCCGACTCCCGGCCGGCGTCAGCCGGTCCGCCTCGGGCACTCCGCGGTCGACGAGCAGTCTCATCTGCTGAACAGGCATACTGACAGTATACCGACCGGTGTGGTTACTCTCGGCCCATGACCATCGCCCCGCCCGTACGACGGACGCCGAACCTGCGCCTGATGACCCTGGCCGCAGGAGCCGGCTTCGTCGTGTTCTGGAGTTCCGGCTTCATCGGCGCCGGCTGGGGAACGCGCTACACGAACGCGTTCGACCTGCTCGCCTGGCGATTCCTGCTGGCCGGCGTGCTCGGCGCGATCATCCTGAGCATCCGCCGCCCCCGCCTGACTCGTCGCGACCTGCTCGTCCAGATCGCGATGGCGGTCCTGACCCAGTTCATCTACCTCGGAGCCATCTTCACCGGCATCGACCACGGCATCACCGCCGGAGCCACCGCGCTGATCGGATCGCTGCAACCACTGCTCATCGCCACCGTTGCCGGACCCTTGCTCGGAGAGCCGGTCAACCGACGCCAGTGGATCGGTCTCGTCATCGGACTGGGTGGAGTCGCCCTCGTGGTCGCCGACGATCTCCATGCGGGCCACGGCTCGTTGCTGCTGTTCTTGATCCCGCTGATCGGTCTGCTCGGCCTGGTCGCGGGCACTTGCCTGGATCGCCGGAGCAAGTCGGCGGTCAAGTCACTCGATGCGGTCTGCGTTCAGAGCATGGTGTCCGCAGTGCTGTTCGTCACGTTGGCGGCCTCGACGCATCAGCTCAGCGTCCCGCAGCAGCCTGGGTTCTACGGTGCTGTGCTCTGGTTGGTGCTGTTGGCAACTGGAGGCGGTTGGGGCTTGTTCTTGGTCAATCTGAAGCTTTCCGGTGCGACCAGAGTCAGCAGTCTGCTCTACCTGGTGCCGCCGACCACGATGCTGCTGGCGTACTTCGTGCTGGACGAGAGCATCGGAGCGCTGGCGGTGGTCGGCATGTTGGTCTGTGCCGCTGCCGTCGGACTCATCAGACTGCCCGCTACGCTGCCGACATGGCGGAACCCCGATGGCTGAACGAGAAAGAGCAGCAGGCGTGGCGCGCGTTCATCGCGGCCCAACGCGTGGTGAACAGCCGGATCGAGCAGCAGCTGCAGCGTGACGCCGGGATTCCGCACACGTACTTCGAGATCCTGGTGCGGTTGTCGGAAGCGCAGGAGGGCCGGCTGCGGATGAGCGAGCTCGCGGTCGCGACGCTCGGCTCGCGCAGTCGTCTCTCGCACGCGGTCAATCGCCTCGAGCAGTACGGCTGGGTCCGCCGCGAGGGCGTCGAGTCCGACCGTCGCGGTCAGGTGGCGATCATCACCGACGCCGGCCGGGAGAAGCTGGTGGAGATCGCACCGGGTCACGTCGAAGAGGTCCGCAGTGCGATCTTCGACGCGCTCTCCGAGGAGCAGGTCGACCAGCTGTACGCCGTTTGCACGGCTCTCGCCGAGCACCCCAGCCAGGAGCGTTGATGCGGGCACGATCCACAGCTCTCGTCGTACTGTCCGCTCTGCTGCTTGCTGGTTGCAACGACAGCCAGTCCCCGCCGACAGCCGGTCCGAGCACGGTCCCGTCCTCGTCGGTACCGCTGCCGCCGAAGACCACGGACCAGCCGACCACTCCGACGCCGTCGGCCACGCCGACGTCGACACCCACTACTGGCTGCATCGACGCCAAGCTCGAAGACCTCACACTCCGGGAGCGCGCTGCGCAGCTGATCATGACTGGCATCAGCGCCAACGGCATGACGTCCGCTCAGCGCCCGATCGTCCAGAAGCAGAAGCCAGGTGGCGTCCTCCTGCTCGGCACTGGCGGCAGCCTCGCTCACACCAAGGTGGCGACCGCTGCGGCGACTACTGCGGCCACAGTCAACGGCATCAAGCCGCTGGTGGCTGCGGATCAAGAGGGCGGTCAGATCCAGCGTCTGAAGGGCTCCGGCTTCACCCGCATCCCATCGGCGACGGTTCAGGGCACCTGGACGAGCGACAAGCTCACCGCCCGGGCCACGCAGTGGGCGAGCCAGCTCAGGCAGGCCGGGGTCAATACCGACCTCAGTCCGGTGGCCGACGTCGTACCGGCGTCTTTGAAGAAGCAGAACGCGCCGATCGGCCAGCTGGACCGCGAGTTCGGCAATACGCCGGCCAAGGTCGGACCGCCGGTCCAGGCGTTCGTCCGCGGGATGGCCAAGGGTGGCGTGATCACCTCGGTCAAACACTTCCCCGGCATCGGCAAGGTCCGCGGCAACACGGACTTCGCCGCCGATGTGATCGACAACGTCACGGTCCGTGGTGACGACGACCTGCAGCCGTTCGCGGACGGTATCGAGGCCGGCACCGAGATGCTGATGGTCTCCACGGTTACCTACACCAAGATCGACCCGAACAACCGGGCGGCGTTCTCCTCGATCGTCATCGGCGGCATGATCCGCGGCGACCTCGGGTACGGCGGCGTCGTGATCACCGACGACGTCGGAGCAGCGGCCAACGTGGCGAAGGTGCCGGCTGGTCAGCGGGCGACCCGGGTGATCGCCGCTGGCGGAGACATCGTCATCAACGGCGCTGCGAACCTCACGTCCGCCATGGTGAACGCACTGGTGGTGAAAGCCCAGCAGGACAAGGCCTTCGCCGCGAAGCTCGACGCGAGCGTACGGCGGGTCCTCGCTCTCAAGCAGAAGCACGGTCTGGTGACCTGCTGATGCAGGAGGAGCAGGAGCCCGACTACCGGTTCACTCTGGCGAACGAGCGGACCTATCTGGCCTACCTGCGGACATCACTGGCCTGTTATGCCGGTGGACTCTCGGCAGTGCAGTTCCTCGACCTCGGACACGACCGCTGGCCGGCCCGGATCATCGGACTGATCCTGGTCGCTGCCGGGCTCGTCACCACTGCCGGAGCACTCCGGAGGTGGCAGCAGAACCTGATCGCCATGCGTCGCGGTCAGCCACTCCCGGTGACCAGACTGCCACTGATGCTCGCGGCAACCATCGCCGGCGCCGGTCTGATCGGCCTGATCTTCGCATTGTGGCGATGAGCACACGTGACCCCGGTCTCCAGCCCGAACGGACCCTGCTCGCCTGGCGGCGGACGTCCCTCGGACTGATCGCCAACGGCATCCTGCTGCTTGCCTCCGGCCACGGTTCGTCCGACGTCCGCACCGGCCTCGGCATCGTCGTACTGGTGCTCGCACTGGGCTGCTGGGCGGCCGTGAGCGCTGTCTACCGCCATTCCCGGGGCGCCGCCGTACAGGCTCTCGGCCAGGACCGGGTGCTCCGGATCGCCGCCGGGCTGGTGCTGGTGGTCGGCCTTTTCGACCTGTACGCCGTGATCACGCGCTGATACCAATTGATTACTCGGTAGTCACCTCCTAGTGAACTAGTTCACCCTTACGCGCTACGTTGACCCCGGCGATGCAACCCCAGCCGGTTGTTCGCCCTAGCATGATCCACGGTTTGTCCCTCGTTCACCCGGAGCTTGAAGTGCCGTTACGTCTGCGTCCGAACGACCCGACGTTCTACGACCTTTTCACCGAATCCGCCAACCACCTCGTGGACGGCGCCCGGATCCTCGCCGAGCTGCTCGGCAGTACGGCCGGCAGCGGGCTGTCGGCCAGTCATCAGATCGCTGCCCAGATGAAGGACGCCGAGCACGCGGCGGACGAGACGACCCACTCGATCATCCGCCGGGTCAACTCGACGTTCGTGACGCCGTTCGACCGCGAGGACATCTACCGGCTGGCCTCCGATCTCGACGACGTCATGGACTTCATGGAGGAGGCGGTGGACACGGTCCACCTCTTCAACCTGGAGAAGCTGCCGGAGGAGGTCGCCGAGCAGATCGAGGTGCTGCAGCGCGCCGCGCAGCTGACCGCCGAGACGATGCCGCGGTTGCGCACGATGAAGGATCTGGCCGAGTACTGGATCGAGATCAACCGGCTGGAGAACACCGGTGACGCGGTGCACCGCCGGATCATCGCCAAGCTCTTCAGCGGCGAGTTCGACACCCTCACGGTGCTGAAGCTGAAGACCGTGGTCGATCTGCTGGAGGCTGCGATCGACGCGTTCGAGCATGTCGCCAACACGGTCGAGCAGATCGCCGTCAAGGAGAGCTGAGCGTGGAGTTCGCGCTCGTCATCGCGGTGGTCGTGATCGCGCTGGCCTTCGACTACACCAACGGTTTTCACGACGCCGCGAACGCGATCGCCACCTCGATCTCGACCCGTGCGCTGACGCCGCGGGTGGCGCTGGCGATGGCCGCGGTCTGCAACTTCCTCGGCGCCCTGGCCGGCACGGAGGTGGCTGAGACCGTCGGCAAGGGGATCATCACCGCTCCGGCCGGCAAGCACGGCCTGGTGATCGTGATCGCCGCGCTGATCGGGGCCATCACCTGGAACCTCATCACCTGGTACTTCGGGTTGCCGAGCTCCTCGTCCCACGCGTTGATCGGCGGACTGGTCGGGGCCGGGCTGGCCTCGTCCAGCGTGGTGCTGTGGACCGGGATCGTCGACAAGGTCGTGATCCCGATGGTGCTGTCACCGGCGATCGGCTTCGTCGGCGCGTTCCTGCTGATGACCGCGATCCTGTGGATGTTCCGGCGCAGCAACCCCGGCAAGGTCACCCGTGGCTTCCGGCTGGCGCAGTCGCTGTCGGCCGCCGCGATGGCGCTCGGGCACGGTCTGCAGGACGCCCAGAAGACGATGGGCGTGATCTTCCTGGCGCTGCTCACCACCGGGCACGCGGACAAGGACGACGGCATCCCGCTGTGGGTGAAGATCTCCGCCGCGACCGCGATCTCGCTGGGTACCTACTCCGGTGGCTGGCGGATCATGCGCACCCTGGGCCGCCGGATCATCCACCTCGACCCGGCCCGCGGGTTCGCCTCCGAGGCGATCGCGGCCGGTGTGCTCTACGTGATGGCGATCGGCCTGCACGCCCCGGTCTCCACCACCCACACGATCACCTCGGCCGTGATGGGCGCCGGCGCCACGAAGCGTCTGTCCGCCGTCCGGTGGGGTGTCGCGAAGGGCATCGTCACCGCCTGGGTGCTGACCATTCCAGCCGCTGGTCTGGTCGCCGCAGCCTGCTACGGGATCGCCCACCTGATCCTGGAGTGAGATCCCCGGATCTCATTCATTTCGAATTCATCCACCACCCCTACGGTCGGACGAGCCACAACTCGTCCGCCGAGGGATGTGATCGGGATGGATCTGTCGTTTCTCGTCGTCGTGGTGATCGTCACCGCACTGGTGTTCGACTTCACGAACGGCTTCCACGACACCGCTAACGCGATGGCGACGTCGATCGCCACCGGCGCGCTGAAACCGAAGGTCGCGGTGGGACTGTCCGCCGTCCTGAACCTGGTCGGCGCGTTCGTCTCCACCGAAGTCGCCAAGACCATCTCGAGTGGGCTGGTCGACGATACGAAAGTCACGGTTCCGATCATCTTCGGCGGCCTGGTCGGTGCCATCCTGTGGAACCTGCTGACCTGGTACGTCGGCCTGCCGAGCTCCTCGTCGCACGCGCTCTTCGGCGGTCTGATCGGTGCGACCTGGATCGCGGCCGGCGCCGGTGCGGTCAACTTCGGCACCGTGGTGCAGAAGATCATCATCCCGGCGGTCGCCGCGCCGGTCGTGGCCGGAGTGGTCGCCCTGCTGGGCACCTACCTGGCCTACAAGATCACCGCGCGGGCCCGGAAGAAGAGCGTCGACGACGGCTTCCGCGCCGGTCAGATCGCGTCCGCCTCGCTGGTCTCGCTGGCGCACGGCACCGGTGACGCGCAGAAGACGATGGGCATCATCACGCTGGTCCTGATCACCTCCGGCAGCCTGGCGCAGGGCTCGCGGCCGCCGCTCTGGGTGATCTTCGCCGCCGGTCTGGCGATCGCCGCCGGGACGTACCTGGGCGGCTGGCGGATCATCCGGACCATGGGTAAGGGCCTGACCGAGATCGAGTCGCCGCAGGGCTTCGCCGCGGAGACCAGCTCGACCGCGGTGCTGCTGGCCTCGTCCCACCTGGGCTTCCCGCTCTCCACCACGCAGGTCTGCTCCGGCAGCATCCTGGGTGCCGGTCTGGGCAAGCGGCTCGCAGAGGTGCGCTGGACGGTCGCCGGCCGGATGGCGCTGGCCTGGCTGTTCACTCTGCCGGCCGCAGCACTCGTCGGTGCACTGTCTGGTCGGGTGGCGAACTCCGGCAACCTCGGGGTCGCGCTCATCGCCGTACTGGCTGTGGCTGCGGGTGGTGGCATCTACCTCGCCTCACGGCGGACGCCGGTCACCTCGACCAACGTGAACGAGTACCCGAGCACCCCGGCCGCCTCCTCGGCGCCCGCGGCGGTCTGAGCGGAGGACGGGCATGCACATCAACTGGAGTGCACTCGGTGAGGTAGCCCTGGTCAGCCTGGTCTTCGGAGTGGGGCTGGCCGTGGTGTTCGCCTTCGGTGTGACCGCCATGGCGCGCCGGGCAGCAGCTATCGACGAGAAGCGGCCTGCACCGATGGTCGACACCGCAGTGGCGTCGCTGTGCTTCGCGGCATGCCTCGCTGCGGTGCTGTACGGGCTCTACCTGATCATCCCGCAGTTCCACTGACCAGTTAGCGGTTCCAGCGGCGTACTGCCTTGGCCACGTCCTTGGCCCGCACCGCATCGAGGTTCTGCTCCCAGGCTGTGAAGAGCCGGTCGCCGAGTTCGGCCGCGTCCAGACCAGCCTGGGGCCGAACCGCGACCGCCCACGTCGCAGCGGCGGCGTGACCCTGCTGGTGCAGCAGGTGGTTGACGGTCGCCTGGATGCGCCGTCGGTCCTCACCGGTCAGGCCGCGAGCGGCCCAGTCCTGCAGGATGGCTGCGTCGTCGCACGTCATCTGGGCCAGGTAGGTCAATGGCCCGCGCCAGAAGCCGCGGTGGCCGATGCTGTCCAGGCTCTCCAGCGGGAACCAGCCGTTGGCGCAGCGGCGGCCGTTCACCGCGGCCTCGACCTCCCGTGCGCGCTCGCCGTCCAGATCCCGCGTCGACCAGTCGATGAAGTAGGCGCCCGCGTCCGGGATGTGCTCGGCGACGTGCGGCGCCACCACCAGCGTCCCGGGGTCGAACAGTCGCAGTTCTTCCGGTGAATCGAACAAAAACCTTCCCCCGCCCAGCACAAGGCAAGCAGCACAGAAATCCCCCAGATTCCTGCCTTGTCAATAACAAGAGCCCTTCGTACCCCTAGTGGCGGGTAGGGGTCAAGGCCTTGTCCGAGGCTACTGCCGCCGTTCCGCCCGCCGCGCGAGCTCCTCGCGGTCCAGCCGGTCGGCCTCCTCGGGCGTCGGCGCGGAGCCGCCGTACGCGGCCGGCAGCCACCAGGCGCCGGGCGGCTGCTCGGGGTAGGCGCGGATGGTGTCGTCGAGCATCTCGGCCATCGTCGAGCGCAGTACGGCGGTCGCCGCGACCGGATCGTCGTCCGCGGTCACTGTCATCGGCGTACCGACCGTGATGGCGATCGTGCGGTGCCGGGAGAAGTCCTTCGGATGGTCCTTGGTGAGCATCCGCTGGGTACCCCACAGGATCAGCGGAATCACCGGTACGCCGGCCTCCGCGGCCATCCGGACCGTGCCGGACTTGAACTCCTTCAGCTCGAACGACCGGCTGATCGTCGCCTCCGGGAACACTCCGACCACCTCACCGGCGCGCAGATATCGCACCGCCTCCTGGTACGACGCCTGTCCGGCCGACCGATCCACCGGAATGTGATGCAGCGACCGCATCAGCCAGCCCGAGTACTTGTTGCGGAACAGCACTTCTTTGGCCATGAACCGGACCAGTCGCTTGCTCGGCAGCGCGCCGTACCCGCCGAGGACGAAGTCGACGTAGCTGATGTGGTTCAGCGCGAGCACCGCACCGCCGGTCCGCGGCACGTTCTCCGTCCCGGCCAGCTGGAAGTTCACATCCAGCACCTTGAACGCCGTACGGGCGAAACCGATCACGGGCGGATACACAAAGTCGCGCATCGTAGGAACTCTACTAAGGTATTGCCGATAACTGGAGATCGCGGGAGCTCGCACCGAAGTGGGCTGAGAGGGCGGCTGGAGGAATCCGGCGCCGCCGACCGCCGAACCTGTCCGGGTAATTCCGGCGTAGGGAGCACAGCAAGTGACAACTATCGGCACCGTACGACCGACTGTCACCACCGGCCCGATCTCGGGCTCCGAGAAGATCTATCGCGGCGAACTGGGAGTCCCGGCGCGTCGTGTCCACCTCACCAACGGCGAGTCCTTCGACCTGTACGACACGTCCGGGCCGTACACGGACGCGTCGGCACAGATCGACGTACAGGCTGGTCTGCCCGCGCTACGGCGCGAGTGGATCGCCGGACGGACGAACCTGACCCAGCTCGCGCATGCGCGCGCCGGCACCATCACCGAGGAGATGCGGTACGTCGCGCTCCGGGAGAACATGGATCCGGAGTTCGTCCGGTCCGAGGTGGCGCGCGGCCGCGCCGTCATCCCGGTGAACCGGCGGCACCCCGAGAGCGAGCCGACCATCATCGGCAAGAAGTTCCTGGTGAAGGTGAACGCCAACATCGGCAACTCCGCCGTCAGCAGCTCGGTCGAGGAAGAGGTCGAGAAGCTCGTCTGGGCCACCCGCTGGGGCGCGGACACCGTGATGGACCTGTCCACCGGCAAGAACATCCACGAGACCCGCGAGTGGATCCTGCGGAACTCACCCGTCCCGATCGGGACGGTGCCGCTCTATCAGGCGCTGGAGAAGGTGAAGGGCGATCCGGCCGCGCTGTCCTGGGAGGTCTACCGGGACACGGTGATCGAGCAGTGCGAGCAGGGTGTCGACTACATGACCGTCCACGCCGGCGTACTGCTGCGGTATGTGCCGCTGACCGCTCGGCGGATCACGGGCATCGTCTCGCGCGGTGGTTCGATCATGGCCGCGTGGTGCCTCGCGCATCACCAGGAGTCCTTCCTGTACACGCATTTCGCCGAGCTGTGCGAGATCCTGCGCGAGTACGACGTGACGTTCTCGCTCGGTGACGGCCTGCGGCCGGGGTGTATCGCGGATGCGAACGACGAAGCCCAGTTCGCCGAACTGCGGACGCTGGGCGAGCTCACCAAGATCGCCTGGGAGCACGACGTACAGGTGATGATCGAAGGCCCGGGACACGTGCCCATGCACAAGATCGCGGAGAACGTGCGGCTCGAGGAGGAGCTCTGCGGAGAGGCGCCGTTCTACACATTGGGGCCGTTGGCAACTGATGTGGCGCCGGCGTACGACCACATCACCAGTGCGATCGGGGCGGCGCAGATCGGTTGGCTCGGTACGGCGATGCTCTGCTACGTCACGCCGAAGGAGCACCTCGGTCTGCCGGACCGCGATGATGTCAAGACTGGTGTGATCACCTACAAGATCGCTGCCCACGCTGCGGATCTGGCCAAGGGGCACCCAGGTGCGCAGGCCTGGGACGACGCGTTGTCGACGGCCCGGTTCGAGTTCCGCTGGGAGGACCAGTTCAACCTCTCGCTGGATCCGGACACCGCTCGGTCGTACCACGACCAGACGTTGCCGGCCGAGCCCGCGAAGACCGCGCACTTCTGCTCGATGTGCGGTCCGAAGTTCTGCTCGATGCGGATCACCGCCGACATCCGCAAGTACGCCGAGGAGCGCGGGCTGACCTCGACCGAAGCCATTGAGGCAGGCTTCAACGAGATGTCCGAGACTTTCAAGGCCAATGACAGCAAGGTCTATCTGCCGCTGGCCGACTGACGCCGCTGCGGTATCGAGCAGGCTGAGGTGAGTTTCTCCCGGCAGGGTCGTCACGTCCGCGTGCGGCGCCTGCCGGGAGAACTCGGCCAGCTTCGGCATTCTGTGCGAGCGCCATGTTCACCGTGTACCGGTTCACCATCCCGGACTGCCGCGCGCGACTTTCCCGGTGTCGGAATGCAGGCCGTAGTCCGGGGCGAGGAAGACGTACCCGGCTATCGCGTCAGGGAACCGGTTCAGGCTGTTGAGGATCAATCCGGCCCCGGCCGAATGTCCGCCGGGTTCGTATCGCCACCTTGGCACCGTAGGCCGATGACGCCCGGTACGGCGGTTTCTGGGCCTTTGGGGCAGGAAAAGCGAGCTTTTCGGCCTTACGCGGAGTGAAATCGTCCGGTGCGTCGAGATGCGGAAGTGCCCCGATTGAGCGGAGAATTGGGGAATCGGCTGCCTTGCGGAGTGACTACGGGGAGTGATCGGGTGAACCGATTCAGGTTTTTGCCTTCACTCAGCGTGAATAAGACTGTAGCCTTAACTGATCGGGGTGGTGGGGCGGGGAAGGTATTAAGAGAGGCCAGTCAGGAGGTGCAGGCAAGTGGTCTTCGTTCTCACGGTAGATCAGCGCGGCAGCCGAATCAGCGGTGATCTCGTACCCGAGCTACTGAATCATCTGAATCGCAGGCCCCGCCGGCGCGGCCTGCTCCGCAAGTTCGAGCGGACCGCGGGCGACGAGGTCCAAGGCGTGTTGTCGGAGGCCAAGGCAACCATCGACGTGATCCTCGACCTGCTCCGTCGCGACTCCTGGTACGTCGGACTCGGGATCGGCGACGTGTTCGACCCCCTCCCGCGCAGCACGCGGGCCGGTAACGGGGACGCGTTCGTGTTCGCCCGGGACGCGGTCACGAAGGCGAAGTCGAGCCCGCATCATGTCAATGTGTGCGGTAGCGACGAGCAGGTGGCCGACCAGGTCGAGACGGTGCTCTGGTTGATGGCGTCGGTGCTGCGCCGGCGGAGTGACCGCGGGTGGGCTGTCGCCGACCTGCTGGCAGAGGGACTGACACGACGGGAGATCGGCGTGAAACTGGGGATCAGCCAATCTGCGGTGACGCAACGGGCTCAGGCGGCTGGAGTGGCCGAGGAGCAGCGTGGGCGGTTGCTGGCGACCGAACTGCTCGCACGTGTCGAGGTTGCTGCGTGACGGCGCTTGTCCTGGCGCTCACAGGAGCCGCGCTGCTCCTCGCCGTACTGGCTTGGGTGCCGAAGGCCGGTGCGACGGTGGAGGTGATCCTCAGCGGCCTGATGCTGGCCTGTCTGATCGCCGCCGGTCTGGTGCTGCTCTACGGGCACGGAGTGGTCGGCTGGGACGAGCGCTGGTGGAATGTGCTGCTCCTGCTGGCCGGAGGGCTCGCAGTGACCGGAGGCGGCCCGCTGACGACTTCTGTGCTCTCTTTGGTTGACCGGGGCAACACCAGAGCCCAGTCCACGCAGAAGGCTGGTGAGGTGCTGCGTGGCGGCGCCCTGATCGGTTCTCTCGAGCGTGGTGCGATCTTCGCGGCCCTGGTGGCCGGCTGGCCGGAGGGGCTGGCCATCGTGCTGGCGATCAAGGGGCTGGCTCGCTACCCCGAGCTGCGCAGTCCTGACCAGCCCGCCTCCGTCACACCGCAAGCGGTGGCCGAGCGCTTCATCATCGGCACCTTCACCAGTGTGCTCTGGTCAGTAACCTGCGCCGGCTTCCTGCTCTCCCACTGACTGGACGTAGGTGTTGAGCACCTTGTCGTGCAGGGTCTGCTTCTGCTCGTCCCACAGCGGCCAGAGCGAGTCGATCAGCGGGACGTAGGCGAAGACCACGGCCAGTACCTCGCGGCCGAACGTCTTGCCGGGACCGATCGGCTGCAGCGTCGCACCGTCGACCAACCGAAGCTTCAAAGCGCTCTTGCCGACGCTCTGCCCGGTGTTGCCCTGCCGGAACACCCGGTTCCAGAGCCACAACCCGAAGCTGATCGCCATACCGAGCAGGAACGCGATCACGGACCAGGCCTGCGGGGCGTCGTTCTCCTGGTCCATCCGGGAGAAGACGTTCACGATGAACAAGATGTAGCCGATGGCGGCCGGGACGCCTTCGATCAGTCTGTCGATCAAAGCCGCACCGACGCGCGGCAGCCACTCCGCCAGCGGCGGGACGGGGGTGTAGCCGTACGGGGCGCTCATGTGCTGACGACGATGTCGTTGACGATCTTGTCGTGCCAGGTCTGCTGCTTCTCGTCCCATAACGGCCAGAGCAGATTGATGAAGCACAGGTAGTTGAAGAAGTAGGCGCAGATCTCGCGACCGAGGTTCGGGCCGAAGCCGATCAGTTCACCGGTCTGGATGCTGATCACCCGCGATCCGGTCATCTTCTTGCCCAGCGACTGACCGGTCCGGCCCTGCTGGACCACCCGGTTCAGGAACCAGATCACCCCGGAGGCGATGAAGCCGAGCGTCAACGGCAGCCCGGCGCTGTCCGAGTACTTCGGGTTGGTGCTGATCGAGATGGTGACGATCAGGGCGATCCCGGTCGGGAAACCCTGCAGGACGCCGTCGATGAGCGAGGCGCCCACCCGCGTCGTGTAGCCGACCGGCTGACCGGGCAGTGCGAAGCGGTAGCCGCCCTGTCCCGAAGGGCCTTGCGCATAAGGGTTGTAGCCGGGCTGGATGTGTCCACTGGGCTGGAACCCACCACCGGGCTGACCGGGCGGGTACTGGTTCGGCTGGCCAGGCGGGTACTGATTGGGCTGACCGGGCGGCGTGGACCCGTCGTACGGGCCGGACGGAGGGGTGGTCACCTGAATTCCTCTCTGGTGCTCAACTACGGGCTGCAAGGCAGGTTACTGTGGTGCGGTGAGCCATGGCGTCGTACTCCGCCCCGCTGGACCGGTCGAGCCGGTGGACCGGCGCGTACAGGGGCTCGCGATCGTCGGTGTCGGTGGTTTCGCGTTGGCTGGGGTCTATCAGCTGACCGGGCTCGGCATTCCGTGCCTGCTGCACGCCACGACCGGTCTGAACTGTCCGCTCTGCGGATCGACCCGGATGGCTGCGGCCTTGCTCCGTGGCGATCTGAACGCCGCCTGGCACTTCAACCCCGTCGTCCTGGTGCTGGGCCCGCTGATCGGCCTTGCCGTCGGCTACCAGGTGCTGTCCTGGGCCCTGGAGGCGCTGCGCCTGGTGCGGCTGCCACGGCTGACGATGAGCCCGCGGGTGGTCGACTGGCTCACCAAGGCAGTGGTCGCGCTGCTGATCGTGTACGGCGTCGCCCGCAACCTGAACTGACTTCGCCCGTGAAATGACAGGCGCCGGGCAGCGTGAGCCACCCGGCGTCCGTCAAGCCTTGAAGGTCAGCGGTTGCCGACCAGGCCGGTGGCGTAGCCGATGATGCCGAGGATCAGGAAGGCGATGCCGCCGATCCAGGCCACCTTGGCCAGCGTGTCCGACTGGCCCTGCTCGCGGTACTTGCTCTGCGCGAACAGACCCAGGCCGATCGCTGCCGGGGAGCAGCAGAACCAGCAGACGATGCCGATGATCGACAGGATCATCGGGGTGTTGCTCGGCGCGGCCTGGGCGCCGTACCCGTAGCCAGAGTTCTGGCCGCCCGGGTAGGAGGCGTAGCCGCCCGCACCGGCGCCAGGCTGGCCGGGCTGCTGCCCGTAGGCGCCCGGCGTCTGCTGGCCGTAGCCAGGCGCCTGCGGCGGCTGCTGGCCGTACCCAGGCTGCTGGGGCTGGCCGTACTGTCCGGGCTGACCTGGGTAGGCGCCCGGCTGCTGCTGCCCGTAACCGGGCTGCTGCTGGCCGTAACCAGGCTGTGAGCCCGGCTGGCCGTACTGTCCCGGCTGGCCGCCCGGAGTCTGGCCCGGGGTGTCCTGCGGGTCGTTCTGGTCATCGCCGGGAGGCGTCGGAGTGCTCACCACTGTCCCTTCTGAAACGTCGAAGAATCCCTGCAGACTATCTGGGCCACAGGTTCAGGGTCACGTACCCGCGCCGCCGGGCGCGGGTCCGTGAGATCGACGACTCAGCCGAAGCGGCCGGTGATGTAGTCCTCGGTGGCCTTCTCGGTCGGGTTGGAGAAGATCGCCTTGGTCGCGCCCATCTCGATCAGCCGGCCCGGCTTGCCGGTCGCGGCCAGGTTGAAGAACGCGGTCTGGTCGGAGACCCGGGCCGCCTGCTGCATGTTGTGCGTCACGATCACGACGGTGAACCGGTCCTTGAGCTTCTCGATCAGGTCCTCGATCGCCAGCGTGGAGATCGGGTCCAGGGCCGAGCAGGGCTCGTCCATCAGGATCACCTCGGGCTCGACCGCGATCGCCCGCGCGATGCACAGCCGCTGCTGCTGACCACCGGACAGACCGGCACCCGGCTTGTCCAGGCGGTCCTTGACCTCGTTCCACAGGTTGGCGCCCTTGAGGGACTCCTCGACGACCTGGGCGAGCTTCTTCTTGTCCTTGACCCCGTTCAGCTTCAGGCCGGACGCGACGTTGTCGAAGATCGACATCGTCGGGAACGGGTTCGGCCGCTGGAACACCATGCCCACAACCCGCCGTACGGCGACCGGGTCGACGCCCGTCGCGTACAGGTCCTGCTGGTCCAGCAGCACCTTGCCCTCGACGCGGGCCCCCGGGATCACCTCGTGCATCCGGTTCAGGGTCCGCAGGTAGGTGGACTTGCCGCAGCCGGACGGGCCGATGAACGCCGTGACCGAGCGGGGCTCGATCGTCATCGACACATCCTCGACGGCCTTGAAATCGCCGTAGTAGACGTTGAGGCCGCTGACCTCGATGCGCTTTGCCATATCGACTCAGAACCTCTCTGATTACTTCGACTTGATGGTGCTGAACCGGGCGACCAGCCGGGCCAGCAGGTTGAGGACAAGAACCAGCAGGATCAGGGTCAGGGCCGCCGCCCAGACCCGGTCCGCGGCCGGCTGCAGCGCCAGCTCGGTCCGGTCCTGGTTGATCATCGTCGGCAGTGCGCCCATGAAGCCGTTGAACGGATTCGTGTTGATGTTCTTGGAGTAGCCGACCAGGATCAGCAGCGGCGCGGTCTCACCCATCACGCGGGCCAGACCGAGCATCACGCCGGTGACGATGCCGCCGAACGCGGTCGGCACGACCACCTTCAGGATCGTCTTCCACTTCGGCACCCCGAGCGCGTACGACGCTTCCCGGAGCTCGTCGGGGACCAGCTTCAGCATCTCTTCGGTGGACCGCAGGACGACCGGCAGCATCAGCAGCACCAGTGACAGCGACACCGCGAACCCGACCCGGTTGAAGCCGAAGACGGTGATCCAGACCGCGTAGATGAACAGCGCGGCCACGATCGACGGCACCCCGGTCAGGATGTCGACCATGAAGCTCACGACCCGGGCGGCCTTGGTGCCCTTGCCGTACTCCACCATGTAGACCGCACCCATGACGGCGATCGGTACGGCGATGACCGCCGTGATCAGCGACATGATCAACGTGCCCATGATGGCGTGATACGCGCCGCCGCCCTCCCGCCGTACGGTGATGCCGCGCTGCGACTGGCTCCACCAGTCGGCGCTCAGCAGCAGGTGGTAACCCTTGCTGACCACGGTCCACAGGATCCACAGCAGCGGGATGATCGCCACCACGAAGGCGAGCACGATCAACACGGTTGCCAGCGTGTTCCGGAACGCCCGGGCCCCGGACTTCCCGGTCAGGTCCAGCGCCTTCCCGTCGTACGCCGGCTTGTTCTCGACGATGGCCGTCATACTGACGCTCCTTCTCCTGCACGGCGGGTCCGCCGCGGCCGCTTGGCGCCGGGGGCGCTGCGGGCGACGATCAGGCGGGCTGCGGAGTTGACCAGGAAGGTCACCACGAACAGCACCAGACCGGCGGCGATGTAGGCCCCGGTCTTCTCCGGCGAGTCGAACTCGGCCGCGTTGTTGGCGATCTTGGATGCGAACGTCTCGCCACCGGCGAAGATCGACGAGGTCCACGGGTCGTTGCCGTTCGGCACCGTCAGGATGATCAGCACGGCGACGGTCTCACCGAGCGCCCGGCCCAGGCCGAGCATCGCGGCGCTGGTGACCCCGGAGCGCCCGTACGGCAGGACTGCCATCCGGATCATCTCCCACTTGGTCGATCCCAGCGCCAGCGCGCCCTCGCGGTGCGCGATCGGCGTCTGCGCGAAGATCTCCCGGCTGATCGCCGTGACCACCGGCAGGATCATGATCGCCAGCACCACCGAGGCGGTGAAGACGACCCCGACGTTGTCGCCGACCGGCTTGTCGAAGAGCGGGATCCAGCCGAGCGCGGAGGACAGGCCGTTGATCACCGGCCGCAGGATCGGCGCGAAGAACAGGATGCCCCACAGGCCGTAGATGATCGACGGTACGGCGGCCAGCAGGTCGACCGCGTGGGCGACCGGCGCGGCCAGCCGCTTCGGCGCGTAGTACGTGACGAACAGCGCGACCCCGATCGCGATCGGGACCGCGATCACCATCGCGATGATCGAGCTGATCACGGTGGTGTAGAACATCGCCGCGATCCCGAACCGCGGTTCGGCGCCGCCGGGCTCCCAGATCCGGGAGAACAGGAAGCTGCTCTTGTCGTCGGCCAGCGCCGGGATCGCCAGCGCCAGCAGGAAGATGCCGACGAACGCCACGATCGCGACCACCAGGCCGCCGGAACCGCGGGCCAGGCCGGAGAACAACCGGTCGCCGAGATGACCGACCGGGCCGAGCTCGAGCTTCGGTCCGGTCGCGTCGGCGGTCCTGGTGGTCTCACCGTCCGCGTGCTCGGCGGCGAGTGCGTCGAAGTGCGGCGCCGGGCCGGGCGACCCGATCACCAGGTCCTCGATCTGTGGTTCTGCTCCGGCGGCTGCCGGATCCGCCGGCCGGTCGGGCGGGGCCGTGCCGTCTGGACTACTCATCGATGGTGCTCCAAGCGCCTTGGGTCATGGACTGCGGGGGTCGGTCCGACGAGGCGAAGCCCCGGCCGTCCTTGTCGGACCGGCCGGGGCTCGCATCACTGCAGGTTCTTACTCAGCGGATCGGCTGGGTCAGCTGATCGTCTGGATGGCCGCGTCGACCTTGGTCCGGATCTCCTCCGGTAGCGGCGCGTAGTTCAGCTCGGTCAGCGCACCCTGGCCGTCCTTGCCGGCGAAGTAGGTCAGGAAGCTCTTCACCAGCGCGGTCTTCTCGGCCGGCAGGCCCTTGCTGCAGGCGATCTCGTAGGTGACCAGGATGATCGGGTAGGCCCCGGCCTCCTTGGTCGCGTAGTCCAGCTTCAGCGCCAGGTCGGACCCGGTGCCGGCCGGCTTCGCGGCGGCCAGCGCCTTACCGGCGGACTCGGCCGACAGCTCGACCGGGGTGCCCGAACCGTTGTCGATCTGCGCGACGCCGAGCTTGTTGTCGACGGCGTACGACCACTCGACGTACGTGATCGAGTTCTTGGTGCTCTTGACGCCCTCGGCGACACCGGCGGACTTCTCCTTGCCCGCGCCGGTACCGGTCCACTTCTTGGCCGGCTCACCCTTCCAGGCGCCACCACCGGCGGCCTTCAGGTACTTGGTGAAGTTCTCCGTGGTGCCGGACTCGTCCGAACGGAAGAACACCGAGATCGGGGCCGTCGGCAACGTCACGCCCGCGTTCAGCTTGGCGATCGCCGGGTCGTTCCAGGTCTTGATGTCACCCTGGAAGATCTTCGCGGCGGTCGCCCCGTCGAGGACGAGCTTCTGCACGCCGTCGAGGTTGTAGGCGATCGCGACCGGGCCGATGACCATCGGCAGGTTCAGCGCCGGGTTGGTCTGGCAGCGCTTCGCGGCCTGCGCGGCCTCGGTCTCGCCGCCGTCCTTGGCCTCGGTCTTCAGCGCCGAGTCGGAACCGGCGAAGTCGACCTGGCTGGCGTTGAACTGCTTGATGCCCGCGCCGGAACCGGTCGGGTTGTAGTTCACCGTGACCTTGTCGCAGGTCTCGTTGTACTTGCTGATGACCTCTTCGATCGCGTTCTTCTGCGCCGAGGAGCCTTCGGCGTTCAGCGTGCCCTGCGGGCAGTCGGTCGCGCCGGTCGAGGACGAACCCGAGCTCGGGTTCGAGGAGCCGGACGGCTCCGGGTCACTGCCACAGGCGCTCAGAGCGAGCACACCGAGGGATGCCACGGCGACGGAGCCGACGCGGAGCAGGCGATTCACGAACACGAGAGTGTTGCCCTTCTGCGGGAATCAAGACTTCTGAACTTCCACAGACGGTAGGGAGACCAGGTGACTGGGTGGCCCGTCGCCGGTAAACGACCGGTGAACGGTTCCGGCACCGTAAACGACGCCCGGCGTGCCACCAGGCAGCCATCAGGTGAACTGAGTGAGCACTCGTCACTCTCCGTATCGAAAAACGGTCATTTGCTCACATTTAGGTAACGCTCAGCGCTCACTCAGTAGACGGTCAAGGTGAAGTACGACGTGCTGGTGGCCAGCACCGGCAGCCCGTTCACCTTCACCGCCGGAGTGAGGACACGGTAGCGGGTCGTCCCGGCCGGCGCCGTGGCGCGGAACTGAATGCTCACGGCACCCTTCCTCAGCGCCAGTTCGCGAACGTACCGCCACTGCTTGCCGTCCCATTTCTGCAGGGCGGCCTTCAGGTCCAGTGCAGGCTGGACGTTCACCTTCAAGTTCACCATGCGGCCGGCGCGCGCCTTCGAAGCAATGATCCCGCGGGTGTAGATCCAGGCGATCGTCTTCGAGGACTTCGCTGTCGTCGACGCCGCCGGTGTCAGCTTGATCGACGACTGAGTGATCTGCTTCGACGGCAGTACCCACAGCCGGTACTGACGCCCACCCAAGGACGCGATATGGGTGTCGAACGGCTCGCGCACATTCCCGTCGTACCGGCCGTAGGTCTTCCAGGGCGCGGTGCTGTTCGGGCGGGCCTGCAGGTGTACCAGCGTGCTGATGTTGGTCAGGTTCGACTTGAGGGTGCTGTCGATGTCGAGCACTTGGGAGTAGCTCCCCAGCGCGGGCACGGTGAACGAAGGCGTCATGGTGCCTACCTCGACGGCACGCTCGAGCCACGGACCGTTGCTGCCGTCCTTGCTCAGAGAAGCCTCGCGCCACTCGTTCCCGGCGTACAGGGTGATCTTGGCCGGTCGCGGTCGCGGCGGCACCGTGAACGACGTCGAGCCGGCTGGAATCGGCATCCGCTCGACGGGCGAGCCCGGTACGGCGATCTGCGCGCCCAGGTACGTGTCCGACGCCGGACGATCCAGCGGATCGTTCGGATTCTTGTCCTCGATCGCAGGCTGCTTCCAGCGCACCAGCTGCACCGATCCGTCGGCCAGCAGGTTCGCGTCCTCGATGATCGGGTACACCGGAATCCGGGTGTCGAACTCCACGCTCGGGCTCATCGGGCCGTTCTCCCCGGTCGTCTTCCGGGCGAAAACATAGATGACGGCCCGATCCAGGTCCATGAACCTCGACCGGTCGATCAGCAACTCGTTGGCCCCGCCCGCCACCGTGCGGCCGCTGGTCTCCACGAAGCCGGTCCCGGGGTACCGCGTCCAGATCTCGTTCGCGGCGCCGTCGTCGTTCCAGGTGACCCGAACTTTGTCACCGGCCCACGCCACCTGAACGTCGGTGGGCGCTACCGGATCCGCGGCCCAGGCGGATGTGGGCAGGCCTGCGGTGAGCAGGAGGGCGGTGGTGCCGATGGCGGCGAGTTTGCGCATGTGTGGGGTTCCTAGCGGACGGTGAGAGTGAAGGGGGAGCTGGTGCTGGCTTCGATGGGGAGGGCCTTGAGCAGTACGGCGGACGCCGTACCGGCGATGAGCCTCCGCACGTCAGACGACCTTGAGTGTGAAGGCGGTGCCGGTGCTGAACTCGACCGGCAGACCGTTGACCTTCACCGCGGGTGTCGCGATGCGGTACTTCTGGGTCGTCCCACGGCCGGCAGCGCGGATCGCCAGGTCGGCCTTGCCCTTGCTGTCCAACTGGACGGCGCGCACGTAGCGCCACGTCTTGCCGTCCCACTTCTGCAGCGCGGCCTTGAGCGGAAGCGCGGGCGCAACGGTGACCGTCCGATGGACCGTCACGCCCACGCGCGCCGTCTCGGCCGCGTAGCTGGTGCCGATGGCGGCGTACTTCCGCACGTAACGCGCCGCGGTCGAGGCCGGCGGCGTGACCAGGATGTCGTCTCCGAGGTATCGCGCGGCCGCAGGGACCCACAGCCGGTACTCCTGACCGCCCGCACTGCCGCCGGAGACGGAGAAGAGCCGACCGTCGGACGGACCGCCGTTCTCGGCGACCTTCTTCCAGGGGCCGGCACTGTTCGGACGAGCGTGGACCTCAACGTCGAACGTAGTGTTCTTCAAGATCTCGGGATAGCGGACCGTCAGCTTGGTGTCGAGGTAGAACGGGATCCAGCGCGCTGGTGCGGAAGGCACCGCGGTGACGTCGACGGCTCCCACGCGAACGGTCTGATACTCACTGGCCGGGGCCTGTCCCCACTCGCTGCCGGTGGAGAGTTTGATCGTCAGCGGACCCCGGCGAACCGGGACGTCGGCCGTCGACACACCACCGCGGACGACGAACTCTGTCTGCTGACCCGCGGCCGGACCGGTCACGACTGCCTTGGCCCAGGTACCGCTGGGCTGGTCGAGGGGGTCGTTCGGAGTGTCGTCGACGAAGGCATCCCGCTCCCACCAGATGCGTACCGAGGTCGTGGACAGCGCCTCGGCCTTGTTGATCACCAACTTGGGCACACGATGGGCGTCGAACAACGGGCTGTGGGCCGGCTCGCTGTACGTCTGATCTGCCCCCACCGACCGCACTGAGATACGAACGTGGTTCCCGGACTCGAAGGAGCTTGGGTTCAGGAAGACCTCATTGGACGCGCCGGCCGTCGTCTCGGCCACGGGGTACCCGGTATCCGGGTAGACCTCCAGGACCCTGTTGGCCTCGCCGTTGTCCTTCCAGGTCACGCGGACCTGGCCGTTATCGGCCCAGGAGACCTGTACGTCGGTCGGTGCGTCCGGGGCCGCGGCCCAGGCGGTACCGGACAGGCCGGTCGTCAGGAGTGCGACGGCAGCGGTCGTCGCTAGTGCTTTGCGCATGGGATCCCCAGGTGTGAACGCCTGGTGGTCACCCCTGCCGCCAGTGCGTGCTTGCAAAATAGCGCACGCACTGGCGGATGGTGCAAGTCGAAGCGGTTGCAGCTTCGTGCAATCTCAGCGCACGGTGAGTGTGAAGGCGGAGCTGCTGGTGGCGCTGACGGTGAGTCCGTTGACGAATACCGCGGGCACGGTGACGCGGTAGCGCGAGGTGGTGCCGCGTCCGACGGCCTTGATCAGGACGAGCGCCGAACCCTTGGTGAGTTGGATCTTCACGCCGTTCAGCCACTTCTTGCCGTCCCAGCGCTGCAGAGTGGCTTGCACCGTCGCGGCGGGCTGGATCTTCACCGAGAGCTTGACCGTCGTGCCGACCTGGTCCGTCGTCGGCGTGAAGCCGGCGGCGGTGAACTTGACCAGGGTGGTCGACGACTTGACCGACGTGGAGGTGGCCGGGGTCAGGGCGATGACGTTGCTGCTGACAACCTTTCGGGCCGGGACCAGGAGCCGGTACTCACGGTTGCCGAGTGAGGCGATGCCGGTGTCGAAGGCGGTTGTGGTGTTACCGGCGTACCGGCCGTAGGTCTTCCAGGCGTCGGTGGTCTTGGCGCGGGCCTGGAGTTCGACGGGGATGCCGCTGGCGCGCTCTTCGCGGCCTTCGCTGGTGAACAGGTCGAGCGTGCTCTTGATGCCGAGCCGCGAGCTGTAGACGGCGCTGGCGGGGACGCTGATGCCGGCGCCCATCGTGCCGAGCCGTACGAGCTTGGTGTCGGGGGTCTCGCCCCACTCGTTGCGGGCTACCAGTCGGATGGCAGCGGGGCGTGGCTGCGGGGGCAGCACGGCAGACGTCTGGCCGGAAGCGATGGGGAAGCTGTCCCGCGCTCCGTTGGGGAGGGTCGCCTGGGCCTCGAAGGTGACATCGACGGGGAGGTCCATCGGGTCGCCCGGTGTCGGATCCGCCGTACTGGGGGTCGTCCAGGACAAGTTGATGTTCAGCTTGTCGGTCAGCTGGGCGTCCCGCAGGCCTGGTACCGACGGGCGCCGGGTGTCGAACCAGGCGGTCGGAGCCGAGTGGTCGAAGTCGTCACCGTTGGAGACGAGCAGCCGGACCCGATCCCCCTCGGCGAGTGTCGGCGGCAGGATCACCCGGTTGAGTTGTTGAGTGTCTGTCCCGGCGAGCCACTCGAACCGGTGCGGAGTCTCGTACTCGACCCGGATGATGTTGGCCTCACCCTGGTCGCCCCAGGTGAGCTGGATCGTTCGATCGGTCGTCCAGCTGATGGTGGCATCGGTCGGTGCGTCCGTGGTCGCGGCCCAGGCCGGGGTCTGGAGGCCGGCGGTAAGGGCGGCGACGGCGGTCGCCGCGAGGACGATCTTGCGCATGGGGAACCTTTCAAAAGCACACACCGCCACGGCAGGTGCGGTGGCGGTGTGTGGGGAGGGCTTGATCAGCGAACGGTCTGGTTGTAGCCGGGGCTCGTGTTGGCGTTGACGGTCAGGCCGTTGACGACGACCGTCGGGACGACGACGCGGAGCCGGATGGTGCCGAGCTCGGAGTCAGGGTCGCTGCGGTAGTAGTACGAACCCTTGGTGATCTGGAGCTGGCCGTCGCTGTACCAGGTGTTGGTGTTCCAGTTCCAGTACTGCCAGGTGCCCCTGACGGTCACGGCCGGCAGGACCTTCAGCGAGAAGGTCCAGCGGGCACCGGGCCGGGTGACCGTCGGGCTGAAGCCGCCGCTGACGATCTTGACCAGGGTCTTGGAGGACTTGACGCCCGTCGAGGCCGCCGGAGTCAGAAAAATGATGTTGCTGCTGACAACCTTCCGGGCCGGGACCCACAGCCGGTACTGGCGGTTGCCGAGCGAGGCGATGCCGGTGTCGAAGGCGGCGGTGGTGTTCCCGGAGTAGCGGCCCCAGGTCTTCCAGGCGTCGGTGGACTTGGCGCGGGCCTGGAGCTCGACCGGGATACCGCTTGCGCGCTCCACGATGTTCCCAGTGCTGTGGATGAACAGCCAGCTCTTGATGGCGAGCCGGTTCGAGTACAGCGCCGATGCGGGAACCGTCATCCCGGAAGTGAGCGTGCCGAGCTTCACCGTCTTGGCGCCCTTGGCCTTGCCCCAGGGGCTGGTCGAGCTCAAGGTGAGCGTGGTCGGCCGCGGCTGCGGCGCGACGGTGGCCGACGTCGTACCGGCGTCGTAGGTGCCGACGCTCTCCGTGTTGCCGTCGGGCCGGACGGCGGTGACCTCGATGCCCTCGTGGGCCGGGCCGTCCAGCGGGTCGTTCGGCGTGGCGTCGGCGGTGGCGGCCTGCGTCCACTTCAGCGCGGTCGAGAGGTTCGCCGTCAGGTTCGCGTCCTGCAGCACCGGCGCGGCCGGGATGAAGGTGTCGAACTCCGGCGACGGCGCCGGGTCGCTCAGGCCGTCGGCAGTGGAGGACTTGACGATCAGCTTCGCCTTGTCCAGGTTCTTCGGGAAGACGGTGACCGGGAACAGGTACTCGTTGGCCGCGGTGGAGACGATGTCCACCAGCTTGACCTCGGCACCGCCGGGCTGCTGCCAGTAAAGGGAATTGGCCAGATCCGTGTCGACCCAGGTCACCTTGACGGTGCTGCTGTCGGCCCACGCGATGGTGACGTCGGTCGGTGCGTCGGGAGCGGCGGCCCAGGCGGGTGCCTGCAGGCCGGCGGTCAGGAGGGCGGCCGCAGCCGCGGTCAGAGCAGTCTTTCGCATGTGGAACCCCAGGTGAGAGCGCCTGGCGATCACCCCTGCCGCCAGTGCGTGCAGGAAAAGTAGCGCACGCACTGGCGGATCATGCAAGGTTTATTCGTTGCAGCTTCGTGCAATTGGTGCCCAGGACAACCTGTTACTTGACCGTCAGGTTGTAAGCAGGGCTCGTGTTGGCGTTGACGGTCAGACCGTTGACGACGAGTGTCGGGACGACGAAGCGGAGCCGGACGGTGTAGGGCTCGGTCTCGACGTCACCGCGGAGGAAGAATGCGCCCTTGGTGAGCGGCACGTCTCCGATGTTCTCCCAGCTGCGGCCGTTCCAGCCCTGCAGCAGCGCCTTGACCGTGACGGCCGGCGAGATCTTCAGCGAGAGGTTCGACCGGCCACCGACGCGGACGGCCGACGGGCTGAAGCCGCCGCTGACGAACTTGACGTACGTCGTGGAGGACTTGGCCGAGGTGGAGGTGGCCGGGGTCAGCGCGATGACGTTGGTGCTGACCACCTTGCGGCCCGGGACCCAGAGGCGGTACTGACGGTTGCCCAGGGACGCGATACCGGTGTCGAACACGGCGGTCGTGTTACCGGCGTACCGGCCGTAGGTCTTCCAGGCGTCAGTGCTCTTGGCGCGGGCCTGAAGCTCGACGGGGATGCCGCTGGCGCGCTCTTCGCGGCCTTCGCTGGTGAACAGGTCGATGGTGCTCTTGATACCGAGCCGGTCCGAGTAGATCCCCTTGGACGGCACGGTGATGCCGGCGCCGAGGGTACCGAGCCGCACGCTCTTGGTGGCGCTGATCGCGCCCCACTCGTTGCTCGCGATCAGCTGGATCGAGGCCGGGCGCGCCTGGGCCGGGATCGTTGCCGACGTCGTGCTCTTGTCGAGCACGTAGCTGTTGGTGGCGGTGCCGGGCAGATCGACGAAGGCCTTGAGCGTCTCGCCGGTTTCGGGCAGATCCAGCGGGTCGCCCGGGTTCGGGTCCGTGACGGTGGGCTGGGACCACTTGAGCTGGGTCGTCAGGTTCGTTGCCAGGTTGGCGTCCTGCAGCACCGGCTGCCCCGGGCGCAGGGTGTCGAACTCCGGAGTGGCCGCGCCTTCGCTCAGCTCGCTACCGGTGACGGACTTGACGACGAACCGGGCCCGGTCGGTGACGCCGATGGTCGTCGCCAGCAGTGCCTCGTTCGGAGCGGTCGACGGCACCGTCGCGAGCAGCGTGACCAGGGACGTGCCCGGGTACTCGACGTAGACGTTGTTGGCCTCGCCGGCGTCCTGCCAGGTCAGCTGGAGCTTGCCGCTGGACCAGGAGACGGCCAGATCGGTCGGTGCGGCGGGGGCCGCGGCCCAGGCAGGTGCCTGCAGGCCGGCGGTCAGGAGGGCAGCACTCACTGCCGTTACTGCGATTTTGCGCATGTGTGTATTTCCCAGGGGAGAGCGCCTGACGATCACCCCTGCCGCCAGTACGCACAGGAAAAGTAGCGCACGTACTGGCGGATCAGCGAAGCCAACGGCTTGCAGCTTCGTGCAATCAGCGCACGGTGAGCGTGAAGGCACCGCTCGTGGTGGGGCTCAGGGTCAGGCCGTTGACGGTGACCGCGGGCAGGTTGATGCGGAACTTGAAGGTGCCGCGGTCGGTGCCGGCGCTGCCGTGGACGACCAGGGATCCCTTGGTGAACTGGACTGCGAAGACGTTGCCCCACGTCTTGCCGTCCCAGCCCTGCAGCACACCCTTCACGGTGGAGGCGGGCTGGATCTTCGCGGTCAGGTCCGAGTTGGCGCCGGGCTTGGCGGTTGCCGGCGTGAAGCCGTTGCTGACGAACTTGATCAGCGTCTTCGAGGACTTGGCCGAGGTGGAGGTGGCGGGGGTCAGGGCGATGGTGTTCGCGCTGACCGCCTTGCGGGCCGGGACCCACAGCCGGTACTGACGGTTGCCGAGTGAGGCGATACCGGTGTCGAACACGGCCGTCGTGTTACCGGCGTACCGGCCGTAGGTCTTCCAGGGCGCGGTTGCCGTGGCGCGGGCCTGGAGCTCGACCGGGATACCGCTGGCGCGCTCTTCACGGCCCTCGCTGGTGAACAGGTCCAGCGTGCTCTTGATACCGAGCCGCGAGGAGTAGACCGCGCTGGCCGGAACCGTGACTCCGGCGCCGAGCGTGCCGAGGCGCACGACCTTGGTGTCCAGCGCGCTCGCGCCCCACTCGTTGACGGTGTTCAGCCGGATCGCTGCGGGACGGGCCTGAGCCGGGATCGTGCCCGACGTCGCACCGGTGGCGAAGGTGTAGGTGCTGGTCGCGGTGCCGGGCAGGTCCACGGTGGCCTTGACCGTTCCGTTGCCGTCGACGTCGAGTGGGTCGTTGGGCGTCGAGTCCGTGGCTGCGGCCAGCGTCCAGCTCAACGAGGTGGTCAGGTTCGCAGCCAGGTTCGCGTCTTTCAGAGCCGGTACGGCGGGGCGGTGGGTGTCGAACCAGTCCGACACGGCGCCGTCGCTCAGTTCGCTGCCGACCTCGCTCTTGACGATGATGCGGGTCTTGTCGGATTCCTTGAGCCCGAACGTCTTCAGCAACGCCTCGTTCGGTCCGGTCTCCGGTAGCGACATCGCGATGAAAGGCGCTTCGCCGTCCTTCTCGATGTAGACGATGCTGCGGGCATTGTCGTCGTTCCAGGTGACGCGGACGTCTTCGCCGGCCCAGCTGATGGCGAGGTCGGTCGGTGCGTCCGGGGCCGCCGCGAAGGCGGGGGTCTGGAGACCGACGGAGAGGGCAGCGACAGCCGTCGCCGCGAGGGCAAATTTACGCATGTGAACCCCAGGTGAGAGCGCCTGACGATCACCCCTGCCGCCAGTACGTGACTCAGAAGGTAACAGTTCTACGGTGTAGACCGGAAAACTCGTTGTGCCGCACAACCGCTCAGCTGGAGAAGTCCTCCGGGGCGACGCCGTCCAGGAACTGGCGGAAGCGCTCCAGCTCGGCCTGCTCCTCCTCCGGCGTGGCCACACCGGCCTCGACGAGGACCTGCTCCGTGCAGCGGATGGGGGTGTTCAGGCGCACCGCGAGCGCCACCGAGTCGCTCGGTCGTGCCGACACCCGGGCACCGTTGTCCAGCAGTAGCTCGGCGTAGAAGACCGCGTCGCGGAGCTCGACGATCTCGACCGCCTCCAGGTGCACGCCCCAGGCCTCGATCAGGTCCCGCATCAGGTCGTGGGTGAGCGGCCGGGACGGGCGCAGGCCCTGTTCCTCGTACGCGATCGCGGTCGCCTCGACCGAACCGATCGAGATCGGCAGGTAGCGGTAGCCCTCGGTCTCGCGCAGCATCATCACCGGGGCCCGGTTGGGCGATTCCATCCGGATCCCGATCAGTGTCAGTTCTCGCATCATCGTCATGGTGCGACCTCTCCTCAGACCGGTACCCGGTGGGGCGCCGGTTCCTCGGTAGGAACATACCCGTCGCTTCCAGTGTCCCCCGGACACCCCTGCGGCTGTGCCTGGATCGACACCGAGCCGTGTCTCCGGTGTTGCGAGACGCTAGGGAGCGCGGAACCGCTCGTGCAGCAGCCGGCCATCGGTCAGCCGGTGGGCGACCAGGAAGGCGCCAGGGGCAAACTTGCCTGCCTTGAGCCCCAGTTCGCGCTGGAGTGCGGGCAGCACCGGCCGGTGCGAGCACACTGCGGTCACCCGGCCCGGCTTCCAGGCCCGCTCACGCAGACCACGCAGGCCGTGCGGATCGGCGTCGTACCCACGCTCTGAGATCTCTGGCCAGAGGTGCATGTGCCGTTCGATCGCACTGGCATACGGGAGCAGTGTGGACGTGCAGCGCTCAGCGTCACTGCTCATCAGCCGGTCGGCACCAAGAGCAGCCAGTACGTCGCTCAGCCGCGTGGCGACCGCCGTACCGGTGGAGGTGAGTGGGCGGAGGGTGTCTTTGCCGTCCCAGTCCTTGCGCTTCACTGCCTCCGCGTGGCGCACCAGCACCAGCGTGGACTCGACATGCGCCAAGCCGTGCAGCGTGTCCACGATGTCCACGTCGCGGGGGTAGCTGAGACGCGCACGGGCCTTGTCTACCGGCAGCCACTCGATCTGATCGACCTCGTCGCTCGGCTGGAAGGCACCGTCCGCAGTCGGTACGGCGGACCAGTAGTGCACCAGCTTCTCCGTCACGCTGCCGTTCTTGCGGATCGGATAGCGCTGCACACCGAGTGGCGGGCCGAGAAGAACCTGTACGCCGGTCTCCTCCTCGATCTCCCGCCGAGCCGCCAGCAGCACGTGCTCGTGCTGCGTGAGCTTGCCCTTCGGCAGGGACCAGTCGTCGTACCGGGGGCGGTGCACGAGCAGCACCTCGCGGGTGCCGCGGCGCTCACGCCAGACGACACCACCCGCGGCGATGACCGTCGCCGGGGTGCTCATCCACGTCCTCGCTTCGCTCCGGGCGCGTATGAGACACGACATACGCTGTGCTCGATGATGAGCTCGCTGCGCTCGCTCATGTCTTCAACCTAAGTGATCGGGTCGGCAGTTCTGCGGCGGCCACGGGTGGCGATCAGTCTTTCCTGCAGGTCACGCAGCGGCTCGCCCTCCGGCGTGGTCAGTCGGGCCTCCCAGGTGTTGTCCGGCTGCAGCCACCAGGACTGCGTGCCCTCGTCGAGCGCCATGTCGAACATCTCACCGATCTCGGACAGGTGATCCGGCTCCTTCAGCTGCACGAGCACCTCGACCCGGCGGTCCAGGTTGCGGTGCATCAGGTCGGCCGATCCGATCCAGGCCTCGGGTTCGCCGCCGTTCTCGAACCAGAACACCCGGCTGTGCTCGAGGAACCGGCCCAGGATGCTGCGGACCCGGATGTTGTCCGAGAGCCCCTCGATGCCGGGCCGGATGGTGCAGATGCCACGGATCCACAGCTCGACCGGTACGCCGGCCTGTGACGCCCGGTAGAGCGCGTCACACAGCGCCTCGTCGACCAGGCTGTTCACCTTGATCCGGACCCGTGCCGGACGACCGGCCAGGTGATGCTGGATCTCGCGGTTGATGCGCTCGAGCAGACCACGCCGTACCGACTGGGGGGCGACGAGGATCCGCCGGTACCCGGCGTTGCGGGCGAAACCGGAGAGGTGGTTGAACAGGTGGGCGACGTCCTCGGTGACCACCTTGTCGCTGGTGAGCAGACCGAGGTCCTCGTAGAGCCGGGCCGTCTTGGGGTGGTAGTTGCCGGTGCCGATGTGGACGTAGCGACGCAGGCCGTCCGGCTCGTCCCGGACCACCATGGAGAGCTTGGAATGCGTCTTGAGCCCGATCACGCCGTACACGACGTGGCAGCCGGCGTGCTCGAGCTGACGGGCCCACTTGATGTTCGCGGTCTCGTCGAAACGGGCCTGGATCTCCACCAGCACCAGAACCTGCTTGCCGGCCTCGGCCGCGTCGATCAGGGCATCGACGATGGGGGAGTCACCGGAGGTGCGGTACAGCGTCTGCTTGATCGCCAGCACATGCGGATCGGCGGCCGCCTGCTCGATGAAGCGCTGCACGCTGGTCGAGAAGGAGTCGTACGGGTGGTGGACCAGGACGTCGCGCTGCTTGAGCGCATAGAACATGTCCGCCGGGTTGGACGTCTCCACCTCCGCCAGGTGCGGGTGGGTGGACGGGACGAACGCCGGGTACTTCAGCTCGGCGCGGTCCAGACCGGCGATCGTGAACAGGCCACGCAGATCCAGCGGACCGGGCAGCTCGAACACCTCGGCCTCTTTGACGCCCAGCTCCGACAGCAACAGCGCCTTCACCTGCGGGTCGATCGACTCCTCGACCTCGAGCCGGACCGGCGGGCCGAACCGGCGACGCAGCAGCTCCTTCTCGAGCGCCGCCAGCAGGTTCTCCGCGTCGTCCTCCTCGACCTCGAGGTCCTCGTTGCGGGTCACCCGGAAGGTGTGGTGCTGGATGACCTCCATGCCGGGGAACAACTGGTCCAGGTGGACCGCGATCACGTCCTCCAGCGGGACGAAGCGGCCCTCGGCCACCTGCACGAACCGCGGCAGCAGTGGCGGCACCTTCACTCGCGCGAAGTGCTCACCACCGGAGTCGGGGTTGCGGACCACGACGGCCAGGTTGAGGCTCAGGCCGGAGATGTAGGGGAACGGGTGCGACGGGTCGACGGCCAGCGGAGTCAGCACCGGGAAGACGCGGTCCCGGAAAAACCGGGTCATCTCCTCGCGCTCGCTGTGCTCCAGATCGACCCAACGCAGAATGTCGATGCCCTGCTCGGTCAGCGCCGGCTGGACCACCTTGCGCCAGGTGTCGGCCTGCCGATCCATCAGCTCACGGCTCCGGGACAGACTGCGGTCGAGCACCTCGCGGGGGAGTAGCCCACTGGCCGCCTTCACCGCGACCCCGGCCGCGATCCGGCGCTTCAGACCGGCCACCCGGACCATGTAGAACTCGTCCAGGTTGCTGGCGAAGATGGCCAGGAACTTGGCCCGCTCGAGCAACGGGACGGTGTCGTTCTCGGCCAGCTCCAGCACCCGCTGGTTGAACGCCAGCCAGCTCAGCTCACGATCCGAGAAGCGATCCGCCGGGAGATCACCGGCCGCCGCGATGTCGTACGGCGGTTCGACGTCGTACTCGCGATTATGGGACGCCAGCAAATCTCCAGCCACGTCGACCAGCATCCCATCCTTTGGTGAACACGAGGTGGCGGAGGGCATGTCGACGCGTCCTTCGATCTTGTTGCTAGCGTCACTCCTTGTGAACCCTCGACTGGACGCCTTGCTCCGCAGCACCGTGTCCGCCGTACAGGCGAACGCGCTGACCCCGATCTACGCGCTGCCCACCGCCGTCCGGCGGCGCCTGGCCGGCGCTCCGCTGCAGATCGACGGGAACACCCTGGACCCCGAGATCCAGCTGCTGGTGCGCGTGAACGGGTTGTTGCCCGACACAACGAAATCGGACGCGACCAAGGCCCGGGCGTCGTTCCGGAGCGTGAACAAGCTGATCGCTGGTCACCCACGGGAGCTACTGCGTGTGACCGAACTCACCGTCCGCGGCGCCGATGGTCAGCTTGGTGCGCGGCTCTACGTTCCCCGCAACGCCGGGCGTGGTCTGCTGGTCTTCTTGCACGGCGGCGGTTGGGTCGTCGGTGACCTTGATACTCACGACTCGCTGTGCCGCGTCATTGCCGACGACGCCGGTATCCGCGTGCTGTCAGTCGACTACCGACTGGCTCCGGAGGCTCCGGCACCGACTGCCGCTGAGGATGCGATCGCAGCCTTCACCTGGGCTGTCGAGCACGCCGAGGACTTGGGCGTCGACCCTGCTCTGGTGGCGGTGGGTGGCGACAGCGCGGGTGGGAACCTGGCAGCTGTGGTGGCGCAGCAGTCCGTTGCTCGCGACTTCGCGCGGCCGGCACTGCAGGTGCTCCTGTACCCCGCCGTCGACCTGGTCGGCCGCCGCCCCAGCCGAGACCTCTTCGGCGAGAACCTCCTCCTCACCGAGGAAGACATCCTCTGGTACCGCGACCACTACACCCCCGACCCCCTGCTGCGCCCCGACCCCGTCGTCTCGCCCCTCCTCGCCAAAGACCTCACCGGCCTCCCGCCCACCCTCATCACCACCTCCGGCTTCGACCCCCTCCGAGACGAAGGCGTCGAGTACGCCGAGGCCCTCAAATCCGCCGGCGTAGAAGTAACCCACCTGGCCCACAACACCCTCCCCCACGGCCACTACAACCTGGTAACCCTCCCCGGAGCCACCGCCGCCGCCCTAACCGCCCTAACCACCCACCTCCGAACCGCCCTTCACTAACTCCGCCCCCGCTGACCGCCGTACCAGCCACGGCAATTTGACCGGATATCCCCGCAAACGCACCCTGCGCCGGGCTCCCGCACCATGGACGGATATCCGTCCAGGTTGATCCTTCTTCGTCTTTTGGGTTCTTGTTGGGTTTGTGTGGGGTGGTTCGCGCGTTGTCGGTCCGGCGGGCACTGCGCTGCTGGACATCGATTTCCGGCAGCAATCTCCTTCCACTCGCCGTCGGACCGTTGGTTTTCACGGCGACTGAACCCAGCGTGTTGACCGGGGGCGGAGGATGCGGAGGGAGGGTGTGGGGTGGCGGAGGCGGACCGCCAGCACCGTCTAACTTTGCGCGGCTGGGATGGTTCACGCTCAGCGTCACCTGGCCGAGTAGCCGCGTGGGAGGTTGGACGGTGGTGCAGGTCCGGTACCGGGGGCATCGGATACAGCCTGGGTGCGCACTCTCCGCGGGGGCTCTGAACAAGCTATGCCTTGTTCACGGCCCCCGTTCCTGTCCACACCCCCAAGCAGGTCACCGATGGCCGGGACAGCGCCTAGCCAATCCACCAGCACGCCGGGCGACTGACCCACCACACGGGCAAGAGACCGGTACGCCGCAACGCGCGGTCGTTAGCGCGGCGGATCAACCAAGACCGGCACCGCCTCACGCACCTGCAACGGCGTCCCCGGTCCGGTAATCGGGACTTCGCCGATGTACTGGGGGTCGAGGTCGGCGACCTGGAAACTCGCGCCGTAGTTGACGGTGACCGACAAACTCAGGTCACCGCGCTTCATGTACTTGTGCGTGATCTCCTTCGAGGGGAACGGCTTTCCCGGCGATTCCGTGGTCGTGCTCGTCCCATCCCCGAAGTGCCACGTGAAGCTCAGCGGCACCGCCGTCACGATCACCGGAAAGCCACGGACCACCACCGGGACCGTCGTCTCGCCGTTGTCGTCGGTGTAGACGATCGTGTCCTGATTGACGAGCGTCCGGTCCTTCGGCTGCACATGAACCGTCAGCTTCGGAAACACCACATCCTTCGACTCCGCCAGTACCTCCTCCCACGTCACATCCTCCGGCCGCGGCTGTACGACGGGCGGCGGTGTCGGCGGTCGTCCCGGCTGCCGGGGCGGGATCGGACCCGTCGGCTGACAACGAGTCGGCCCAGGAACCGTCCCATCCGGTCCCATCCGCCCACAAAGTCCAATATTCAGCCGAAAAGGAAGGCGAACGGGGTTGGCGCCTGTGGGAGCCTTCGGGATGTGCTTCCTCGGCTTGTGAGGCTTCTCCACTGTGGTCCGCGGGGGTTGCGCCGGCCGCCTGGTGGTCCGGCGGGTCTGGGTCGTGCCGGTAATCGTTGCTCCCCAAGCGGCCCCTCTGCCTTTGACATGCGGCTTCGGCTTACCCCGGCTGAGCTGCAGCGCCTGTCCGGTCTCCCAGTCAGCCGACGCGTCGGCTGAGCCGGCTGCCCCGACGATCACCATCGCCGCCAGCGAGGTGAGCAAGCTTGCCCGGAGCAGATTGCGGATCATTCTTTGATCTGCATCTCGTACATCACCCAGTTTCCGTCGCGCGCCGACAGGGTGAACTCCAGCGAGCCGGTGCCCGGGTCATGTGCGACGGGCGCGGCGCTCGGCGAGGTCCGTTCTTCGAAGACCCCACTCTTGAGCGCGGCCGAACCGCCGACCTTTCCGTCGGTTCCCCGGAAGATCTCCTTGACGCTCGTGAGGCGATCTTTGTAGTCGCCGGTCAGTCCGCCGTTCTTCGCGTTGACCTTGCGGACGTACTCCGCGAACCCTTTGCATCCGAGACAGCCTTTGTCGCTTTCGGCCAGGAGCGCGTCGGGGTCACCGGTCTCGTACGCGTAGTTCATGAGCCCCACGTAGAAACCTATGAAGGCTTCTCCCGCCGAGAGGCTGGAGCCGCCTGCAGTCTGCGGTCGCGTCGGTTGTGCGCCGGGGCTGCCTGGAGGTGCGGTAGCCCCTGGCGTCGAGGCAGAATCTGTCGGCGTCGCCGATGACGCCGGTGGGGCTGTGTTGGGGCGGCCGGCTTCTGGGCTGCCGGGGCCGCAGGCGGTTAGGGCCAGGGTGGCGGCGCAGGCGGTCAGGGCGGGCAGGGGCCAGTTGCGGGGTGTCACCGGGTTCACCTCTCCGTAGTCGGTTTGATCGTAGACGGAGTGGGGGTGGCGGGGTGATGTCAGTTGGTGCAGTTGTGGATAAGGCCAGGAGCCGTCCGGCTGGGGGGTTAGAGGCGCGGACGGCTCCTGGTTGGTGGTGGGACGGGTGGGGGTTGGGGATTATGACGCGGAGTGAGGGGATGAATTCGGTGTGGCGTCGGTCACGGGGGTGTATTGGACGTGTTGGGCGGCGGTGGTGAAGCCGAGGGTTTCGTAGAGGTGGCGGGCTGGGGTGTTGGTGCCGTCGACGTAGAGGGTGATGGTGTCGAGGGCGCGGGTGGTCTGGAGGTGGATGAGGCCTTGGAGGGTGAGGGCTTTGCCGAGGCCGGCGCCTTGGTGGGTGGGGGAGACGCCGACGACGTAGACCTCGCCGACGCCGTCCTCGACCTTGGTCCAGTGGTAGCCGGCGAGGTTGCCGTCGGCATCTATGGCGAGGAAGAAGCCGGCCGGGTCGAACCAGGGCTGGTGGAGGCGGTCGGTGAGGTCGGACTGGGTCCAGGAGCCTTGTTCGGGGTGGGTGGCGAAGGCTTCGCTGTTGACCTTGAGCCAGGCGGCGTCGTCCTGGCCGGGGACGAAGGGGCGGACGGTGATGCCGTCGGGCCAGACCGGGTCGGGGAGGTCGGCGCGGGTACGGCGGAGGAAGAAGAGTTCGCGGGATACCTCGAGCCCGAGGCGGGCGGCGAGTTCGTCGGCGCCGGGGAGACGGCCGTGGGCCCAGACGGCGAGGCGATGTCCGGCGTGGTCGAGCAGCATCCGGAGGAGCGCCGTACCGGTGCCTTGGCGGCGGGCGGCGGGGGTGACGACGAGTTCGGCGGAGCCTTCGGGGGAGAGGGCGGCGTAGCCGATCAGGTTGCGGGTGGTGGGGTCGATGGTGCCGAGATGTCCGTCGTAGGCGAGGACGTGCAGGTCGCCGGGGTGTTCGCCGTCGAGGTGCAGGAGGGTGCGCTCGTCGAGCGGGTTCACGCCGTCGCTCTGTGCGGCCGCGTGAGCGAGCTCTGTGACGGCGGAGGCGGTAGCCGGGGGCAACGGTGAGGGAACTGCTTCGAGGGTCACGGGAATACCGTAAAAGGTCCGGCTGAGTTCATGCTCGAGTCCTTGGAAGGCCAACTACTCCTCAGGTAATTTCTCGGGACTGCGCGGCAAATCC
Organism: Kribbella sp. NPDC051587; assembly: GCF_044453945.1. NCBI lineage: Bacteria > Bacillati > Actinomycetota > Actinomycetes > Propionibacteriales > Kribbellaceae > Kribbella > Kribbella sp. NPDC051587. The sequence continues at coordinate 22,997 of NZ_JBITDE010000021.1, read as the reverse complement.
CGCGGTGCTCGCTACAACGACGGAGTTGACACAGCATGGCCTTGACAGGACGAGAGATGAAGTGGCTGAACCGACGCCGGGCCCTCGGCCTGGTCACCGTCGGCGCGGTTGCGGTGCTCGGCTTGGCCACGGGGGGAACCGTGACCCAGGCACACCCGGCACGACCGAAGCCGACGCACACCCAGATCCAGCTGCTCGCCATCAACGACTTCCACGGCAACCTGGAGGCGCCGACCGGCTCGAGCGGCAACATCAACGGGGTTCCGGCCGGTGGGGCGGCCTTCCTCGCCACGCACCTGAAGGACCTGCGGCTCGAGGCCGAGGCGAAGGGCCAGGACTCCGTCACGGTCGCCGCGGGTGACCTGATCGGGGCGTCGCCGTTGCTGTCGGCCGCGTTCCACGACGAGCCGACCGTCGAAGCGATGAACGAGATGGGGCTGGACGCCACCTCGGTCGGCAACCACGAGTTCGACGAGGGCTGGCGCGAGCTGCTCCGGATGCAGAACGGCGGCTGCCTGAAGGACGGCGACGGGCAGAACAACCAGAACTCCTGCCCGGACAAGAAGCACCCGTTCCAGGGCGCCGACTTCAAGTACCTGTCGGCCAACGTGTTCTACGAGAACACCAAGAAGACGCTGTTCAAGCCGTACACGATCAAGACCTTCGACGACGGCCGCAAGGTCGGCTTCATCGGGATGACGCTGGAGAACACCCCGAACATCGTCACCAAGTCCGGGGTCGAGGGGCTGACCTTCAAGGACGAGGTCGAGACCGCGAACGCGCTGGTCCCGGAGCTGAAGAAGAAGGGGGTGGAGTCGATCGTTGTGCTGCTGCACGAGGGTGGCTTCCCGGCCGACCCGAAGGCGTACGACAGCTGCCCGGGGATCTCCGGCCCGATCGTCGACATCAACAAGGGTCTCGACCCGGAGATCGACGCGATCATCTCGGGACACACGCACCAGGGCTACAACTGCAGCCTGCCGGACAGCGCCGGTCAGCCGCGGCTCGTCACCAGCGCCTCGTCGTTCGGCCGGTTGATCACCGAGGTCCGGCTGAGCATCGACAACGCGACCGGTGACGTCGACCGGCTGAACACACTGGCCAACAACGAGATCGTCACCCGTGACGTCCCGGCCGACCGCCGGATCACCGACCTGGTCAGCAAGTACCAGACGCTGGTGGCGCCGATCTCGAACAAGGTCATCGGCCACATCACCGGTACGGCGGTGTCGCGGACCCCGGACGACTCGCTGGAGTCCCCGCTGGGCAACCTGATCGCGGACGGTCAGCTGGCCGACCCGTCGGTGGTGTCGGGCGGCAAGGCGCCGGTGGCGGCGTTCATGAACCCGGGCGGGATCCGGGCCGACCTCGCGTCGAACGCCGGTGAGGTCACCTTCGGGCAGGCCTTCACCGTGCAGCCGTTCAACAACTTCCTGGTCTCGATGGACATGACCGGGGCGCAGATCAAGGCGCTGCTCGAGCAGCAGTTCTCCGGGGTGAACGGTCCGGAGGCCGGGAAGTTCAAGGTGCTCCAGGTCGCGGGCATCACCTACACCTGGAACCCGGCCGCCGCCGCGGGGTCGAAGATCGTGGCCGGCTCGGTGAAGATCGGCGGACAGCCGCTGGTGGACGCGACGTCGTACCGGATCGTCACGAACAACTTCCTGTCCGACGGTGGTGACGGGTTCCCGGCGTTCACGACCGCGACGAACAAGGTCTTCGGCGGGCTCGACATCGATGCCTTCGCCAACTACCTGACCGCGCACGACCCGTACACGCCGGGCGCGACCGACCGCATCTCGATCGGCTCCTGACCTGGGACCTGTGGGTGCGTCCCCTCAGCGGGGCGCACTCACAGGAAGAACTTGAGCAGCACGAAGGCCAGCGCGCACGCGGTGGTGATCGCGGACAGGCTGCCGAAGCCGCGCCGGACGGCAGCACCGAAGACGGCCAGCGTGAGCGGGACCAGCATCACCAGGAGCGTGACGCCGGCCGCGTGGACGCCGACGTGGGCCCGGCTGCTGAGCACCAGACCGAGGACGATCGCGAAGGTGAGGCCGAGCCAGGTGGACCGGCGGATCGGTCCGTCAGCTGTGCGGTGACCGCGGTGCGAAGCGCGGGTCGCGCGGCGATGCGAGGTCGGAGCAACGTGCGCCATCGAGGATCGGTGACCTTCCGTGGAACGACGGAATACGCAAGGTAGCAGGATCCTTGACAGTCGTAAAAGACCGTCGCCTCACCAGTCACACAGCACATCTGGTGTCACAGCACCGGTCTAGATCGGCTGGTGACTCCAGCCCCCGCTCAGCCCCCGGCGAAGGGCGGCAGGGCGTCGACCTGAGCGCCCGCGGGCAGCAGCGTGGCAGCCGTGGCGCGCTCACCGTTCAGCAGGAAGGTGCACAGCGAGAGGACCCGGGCCAGTTCGGGGCGATCGGCCGACACGGTGGTGATCAGATCGCCGAGCGAGGCAGCCTGCGCGGTCGCGGTGGACGCACCGGCAGCGCTGCGGGCGGCGGCGAAATACCTGATGGTGACTTCCGGCATCTGGAGGCGACCTCACTAATCGGTTAAGTCTTCCGCTATTATGTCAGCTTGCTGTTGCTATCCAGTGTCTCGGGCCCCCGGCAATGACGCCGCTGGGGCCTGATGTGCACTATGACCGGCACAGGGGGACAACGTGAGCACGTTGCTTCTGCTGACGAACGCACTGCAGGCCTCCACCGAGGTGCTGCCGTCGCTCGCGTTGTTACCGCACCAGATCCGTATCCTGCCCGCTGAGGTCGCCGCCCTGGTGGACGCCCCCGACGCGGACGCCGTCCTGCTGGACGCCCGCCGGGACCTGGTCGCCGTCCGCAGTGTCTCTCGTCTGATCCGTACGACGGGCATCGACGTACCGCTGATCCTCGTCGTCACCGAGGGTGGCCTGACCGCGGTCAACGCGGACTGGGGCGCCGACGACGTGCTGCTCGACACGGCCGGCCCGGCCGAGATCGAGGCCCGGCTGCGACTGGTGATCGGCCGGCTGGCCGCGACCCGCAACGAGGACCCGGACACCAGCCTGATCCGTACCGGTGACGTGGTGATCGACGAGGCCTCTTACACCGCGAAGCTCAACGGGCGCGCGCTCGACCTGACCTACAAGGAGTTCGAGCTGTTCAAGTTCCTGGCGCAGCACCCCGGGCGGGTGTTCACCCGGGAGCAGCTCCTCCAGGAGGTCTGGGGCTACGACTACTTCGGCGGCACCCGGACGGTGGACGTCCACGTCCGGCGGCTGCGGGCCAAGCTCGGCCCGGAGCACGAGCAGCTGATCGGTACCGTCCGCAACGTCGGCTACCGCTTCGTGGTCCCGCCGACCACCACCCAGCGCGAAACGGCCGAAGCCCCCGCCTGAGCACGAGCTACGCCCCTATGGGCAGGTAGATTCAGCGCGTGGCGATGGAGTCGGGGTCGTTGCTCACCACGGTGGGCCGCGCGGGGGTTTTGTTCGGCAAGGCGTGGCCGAGACTGTTGGCGGTCTTTCTGATCGCCCAGCTCGCGCACCGCGGCCTGCAGTGGGTGGCGGTTCAAGCGGGCGCCAAGGCCGAAGCGGCCGGTCTCGCTGTGCTGGCGCTGATCGTCGTGGTCTCACTGGCCATGTACGTCGGGATGTTCCTGGTGCTGCGCGGTGAACTGCCGTTCCACCGCCGGGCCGTTGCCGAGGGCATGCTTGCCCCCGACGGCGTCGAGCCGGGGAAGGAGAGCCGCCCGGTCGACGCACTGGCCGCTGCGCTGCTGCCGTTCCTGGCGTTCTATGCGGCGTACAAGTTTCTGCAGTCCGAGGCGCTCGACTACGAGTACAAGCTGGCCGTGCACCAGGCCAACGACACCCTCGGCAAGGTGCTCGGTGGCGGTACCGTCGCCGAGCCGTCGCAAGGCCTGCAGTCGTTGTCGACCTGGCTGTTCATCGGCCTCGGCGTCGTGGCCTACCTGCTGCGCTTCGTGTTCAAGAAGTGGAAGCGGGAGAAGGAAGGCCCGGTCCGCAAGCTGTTCATCACCTACCTCGAGGCGCTCTGGATCTTCGTCGTCGCCTACCAGGCCACGTCGTACGTTCCCTCGCCGAAGCAGTGGCTGAAGGAGCGGCAGATCTGGCAGTGGGGGCACGACGCCTACATCTGGGTGCTCGACCACGCGCTGGGTGTGAACCAGGTCCGCGAGATCTGGGACGCCGTCACCGGGTTCATCGCGGCCGGTGTCGGTGACCTGTGGAGCGCCGCGGTGCTACCGCTGATGTGGATCACGATGACCGCGGTCATCTACGGTCGCGCCGTTCACAAGGCACACAAGGAACCGCGCTGGCGTTTCGACCGGCTGACGAACCGCTGGCAGCAGACGCCGCGCTTCGTGCAGGCGGCCGGCAACTCCGTCGTCGCGGACTGGAAGGACCGCTGGACGCCGGTGGTGAACGCGTTCCGGCTGGTGATCCGTTCCGGCGTACGCCCGATGCTCGGCTACTTCCTGGCCTGGGCGGTCGTCACGTTCGCGGCCAGCGGCGTGTGGATCGCGCTGAAGCTGTGGGTGCTCGGCCCGCACACGCTGCCGTTCTGGCTGGTGATCGACGAGCCGCTCAGCCTGCTGACCGACGCCCTGAAGATCATGCTGCAGGTGAGCCTGCTCGCGGCCGCGTACGACCGGATGATCGGCGGACTGGCCGGCTACCTCGACCGCGGCACACACGCCGTCGTCGAGCAGGCCGACAGCGAGCAGGGCGGCGTCGCCGACCTGACCGCCGCTACCTCGGGAATTCCAGATACTCAGGGAGTTTCGTAGCCCACGTCATCGTGGGCACCACGCTCGCCGCGACCGACTTCGGTACGACGAAGATCGCGACCGTCTCGTACGGCTTTCCCGCGACCGGCTTCACGTAGTACGGCGCGAGCGGGCCTCGCCAGCTCTCCGGCTTGTCGTCGTACCCACCGGAGCAGTTGTTGGGCCGGTCCTGGTAGTCGTCCGCGATGATGTCCTCATCCCAGATCCGGCCGTCCGGAGCGCGCAGATGCGGCCGGCAGCCACCGAGACCCGGCTCGTCCAGGACTTTCGGGTCGTCGATCTTGAGCCGGAAATGCACGCGGATCCGGGTCGTGTCCGGCGGCAGCGGGTCAGCCGCTCCGGCCCGCTTGGGCTCAGGGTTCTCCTCGACACTGGCGGCGTACCAGACCGCTCCCTCGTACGGCGTTCCACCGTCCGCGACGACGACCGCGTGACGCGGCTCCGCGTCGTACCAGGACTTGTAGTCCGACCGGGTCGTCCACCAGCCGGCCAGCGGCACGGTGAGGACCAGGGATGCGAGGGCGGCGACGTTCTTGCTGAACCAGCCCCGGCGGGCCCGGCGGGCGCTGCTCATGAGTCGCTCGCCTTCGTGAAGGTGACGACCGGGCTCACGTCCGGGGACTTCACGTCGAGCGGGATGTTCACCTCGGGCTCGAGGTCGTTCATGATCGACTTCTCCATCACCTGCAAGGTTGCTCCCGGCAACTTGTCGGCCGGCATCTCGACCACGAACGCGCCGTGCGCCGGGATCCCCGGCGCGAACTGGAACCCGGTCAGGTCGACCCGGTCCAGGTCGCTGCGGTTCGCGCCGAGATAGGTGATCCCGTCGGAGCTGCGGATCTGCACCCGGTTCAGGTGGATCGGCTCCTGGGTCGCCGTGACGGTGGCGTCCACGACGACGAAGCTGGTCGGGGTCTTGCGGTCCGGCGCGCTGTTCGGGATCTTCAGCGTCTTGCCCACCCGGACCGCGTCAACGGTGAGCTTGAACCGGCCGGCGTCCACCGCGCGACCGACGATGCCGTTCACCGGCGTCGGGTCCTGGATGTCCTTCTGGGTCGGGGTCAGCCGGTAGAGGCCGATGATCGCGACCAGGACGGCGACAGTCAGGACGCCGTTGAGGAACTGGCGGCCGGTCACTTCGTGTTGTCCTTGACCTTGATCGTGCCCTCGGCGGCGATTGCGTCCGGCAACCATTTCTCGTGGTGGTCGAGGATCGACTCGTCGGAGTGCTCGTAGCCCTGCACGGTGACCTTGACCGAGGTCGGCAGCTGGGAGAGCTTCGGCAGCTTCCAGACGAAGGCCACCTGCTGCTCGGTGTCCGGGGTGAGCACCGGGTTCATCGTCTCGTCGTCGATGGTGGTGGTCCCCATCGGCGCCTCGGTCTCCTTGATGCCCGGTACGCCGACCAGCCGGAACAGGTCCGACGGCGGCGTCGTACCGATGTGGTCGGTGACCTTGAGCCGGGCCACGATCGCGATCAGCGCGCCACCCGGCTCCGGCTGGAACAGCGGCTTCAGGTCCTTGACCGTCACCACCCGGTCGACGGTCACCGCGAACTGGCCGGCGTCCACCGCCGTCCCCGCGGTCAGCGGCGGAACCTCGGCCGAAGCCTTGTTCAGACCGCCGAAAGCGGCCGAGACCGCCAGCAGTACGGCGGCCGCACCGATCACCCATGTCTTCACCGAACGCCCGCGCACCCTGAGGTTCGCCAGCTCCGGAAGCTCTTCGGGCTCTTCCTGCTCCGCCCGCCCCGTCTCCTGCACGGGAAAAGGGTAACGAGGAGCAGGGGCAACACGGTCTAATAGGCCTGTGGAGGAGACGGGGCTGATCGTGCGACCGGGGCTGGTGATCCCGGAGGGAGAGCTGAGCTGGCGGTTCTCCCGGTCGAGCGGGCCGGGCGGGCAGTCGGTGAACACCACCGACAGCCGGGTCGAGCTCAGCTTCGATCTGGCCGGTACGACGGTCCTGTCCGGCGTACTGAAGACGCGCGCGCTGGAGCGACTCGAGTCACGCCTCGTGGACGGGGTGCTGACGATCGCGGCGTCGGAGTACAAGTCGCAGTGGCGGAACCGGGAGGCGGCGCGGGCCCGGCTGGTGGCGTTGCTACGGGAGTCGATCGCGCCCCCGCCACCACCGCGGCGGCCGACCAAGCCCAGCAAGGGGTCGGTGCGCCGCCGGCTGGATGCGAAGACCCGCCGCGGCCAGACCAAGCGGCTGCGATCCCGGCCCGAGGACTGATTGTCCACCTGGTGATACAGCGGGTGGAGCCCAAAAACCACCGACGTACTCTGGTTCGTTGTGAGCCTAGGTCTGTGGGTGCTGGCCGGCGCGCTCGTCGCCGGAGTGGTCCTCAGCGTGCTCAAATCCTGGATCGACGGGCGATTCCGGGGGAAGGCGAGTGAAGTGGACAGGATCTCCGCAGCCGACGTAGGTGTCGAGCTGGGCGAGCGAGCCACTCTCCTGCAGTTCTCTTCCGCCTTCTGCGCGCCCTGCCGGGTGACGCGGCGGACGTTGGCCGAGGTCGAGGGCATGGTCGAGGGAGTCCGGCACGTCGAGCTGGACGCGGAGTCGCACCTGGATCTGGTCCGGAAGCTCGACATCCTGCGGACGCCGACCACGCTGGTGCTGGACAGCACCGGAGCGGTGGTCAAGCGCGCGAGCGGTGCCCCGCGCAAGCCGGATGTGATCGCGGCGCTGGCGACCGCGATCGACCGCCAGCCGAACTGATACCTGCACCTGGATGGCGCTTTGCCCCGCTGGTGGGCAATGCTTTGCCCGTGAGCTTCCCAGCAGGTTGGTACGACGACCCACAGAACCCCACCCAGCAGCGCTACTGGGACGGCAGTGTCTGGACGGACCAGCGCCGTCCGCGGGAGCAGCCGTCGCCGTACCAGGGCCAGTACGGGCAGCCGGCGCAGAGCCAGCCGCAGTACGGGCAGCCCGCGCAGCACGGCCAGGTGTACGGCGGCGGCCAGGCGCAGCCTCCTGTGCAGGACCGGCCGGTCTACGGGCAGCCTGGTCCCCAGCAGCAGCCGCCGCCTCAGTACGGGCAGTCGGCCTACCCGGCGTACTCGCAGACGCAGCAGCAGGGCTACGGCTACCCGGGGCAGAACCGGTTCGCGACGCCGGACGGCCAGCCGCTGTCCGGCTGGTGGCGCCGCGTGGGCGCCCGCGTCATCGACAACATCCTGGTGTTCTTCCTGAGCCTGCCGCTGACCGGCTACTTCTGGTGGCGGTACCTGGACATCTACATGGACAACATCGACCACCAGATGAAGGGCAGCACCCCGCCGAGCATCTCGGAGGCGATGAGCTCGTCCCTGGAGGCGATCGCCTGGACGATTCCGGCGACGCTCCTGATGGCGGCCGTGATGTTCGGCTACGAGTACCTGATGCTGACCAAGAAGGGTGCCACGATCGGCAAGATGGCGCTCGGGATCGCGGTCCGGGAGCGCGATGTGGCCGGCAAGCCGTCCAGCGCGGCGGTCGCCAAGCGGGCCGGTTGCGGCTTCGTCCTGTCCCTGCTGGGCGCGATCCCGCTGATCGGCTCGATCGTCGGCCTGGTGGGGTTGCTCAACTACCTGTGGCCGCTGTGGGACGACAAGAAGCAGGCCCTGTGGGACAAGATCGCCGGTACGAACGTCGTCCGCAGCTAGCGTTATCCAGATGGTGAACAGTTGTCTCACTCAGTGGGACAACTGTGAACCGGCCTCCAGGATGTCCGTACTCTCGGACCGTGGAGTACACGACCTTGCTGACCAAGCGCCGCGCAGTGGACAACTGCCGCATGCGCTCGTCGCTGTGTCGTTGCCGCTGACCAGGCGGCGTCCCGAGCGCTGCGGAACCGGCATCTGAGCACGGTTCCGCGTACGTCGTCTCCCCCGCACAGCACGGGCGGGTCCGGCTCGAACCACTCCTCCTCCAGGAGTCGTCATGTCCGACCAGACGGCCAAGCAAGCCCCTCCCCAGGTGGACCCGCGAGGGCTCCGGTTCGCAGCCGGTGTGACCGCGGTGCTGCTGGCGTTGACCCTGATCCTCGGTAACCCGTGGATCCTGGCGGTCCAGACGCTGGTCTTCGCGATCGGTGTCGTGTTCGGTGTCCAGGCGTCGCCGTACGGGCTGCTGTTCAAGCGGCTGATCCGTCCGCGGCTGGCACCGCCCAAGGAGTTGGAGGACGCGGCGCCGCCGCGGTTCGCGCAGCTGGTCGGGCTGATCTTCGCGATCGCCGGCCTGATCGGCTATCTGAGCGGCGCGACCGTGCTCGGAGTGGTCGCCACCGGATTCGCCCTGGTCGCCGCGTTCGTGAACGCGGCAGTGGGGCTCTGCCTCGGCTGCGAGGCCTTTTTGCTGATCCAACGCATTCGTACGCCAGCAACCGCTACCAATTGAGAGAGGCAGCACACATGAGCAGGGAATCAGCGCTCGTCTCGGCCGACTGGGTCGAGGAGCACAAGAACGATGCCAACGTCGTCCTGATCGAGGTCGACGAGGACGTCTCGGCGTACGACGCCGGCCACATCGCCGGTGCGATCAAGCTGGACTGGAAGGACGACCTGCAGGACCCGGTACGCCGGGACTTCGTCAACCAGCAGCAGTTCCAGGAGTTGCTGTCCGGTCGCGGCGTCAAGAACGACGACACCGTCGTGCTGTACGGCGGCAACAACAACTGGTTCGCCGCCTACGCCTTCTGGTACTTCAAGCTCTACGGCCACGGTGACGTCCGCCTGCTCGACGGCGGCCGCAAGCGCTGGGAGCTGGACAGCCGCGAGCTGACCGACGAGGCCGTCAAGCGCGAGGCCACCGAGTACGTGGCCAAGGAGCCGGACCTGAACATCCGCGCCTTCCGCGACGAGGTGCAGGAGGCCATCGGCGTCAAGAACCTGGTCGACGTGCGCAGCCCCGACGAGTACGCCGGCCGGCTGCTCGCCCCGGCCCACCTGCCGCAGGAGCAGGCCCAGCGGGCGGGTCACATCCCGACCGCGGCCAGCATCCCGTGGAGCAAGGCGGCCAACGACGACGGCACCTTCCGCTCCGACGACGAGCTGAAGACCCTGTACGCCGACGCCGGGGTCGACTTCGGCAAGGACACCATCGCGTACTGCCGGATCGGCGAGCGCTCGGCGCACACCTGGTTCGTGCTGCACGAGCTGCTCGGCCAGGAGAACGTCAAGAACTACGACGGCTCGTGGACCGAGTGGGGCTCGCTGGTCGGCGTACCGGTTGCGCTCGGCGACGAACCCGGGGAGGCCTGACATGTGCGGAGCCAAGAAGGGCGGCCTTGATCTCAAGGGCGTCGATGTGGACAAGGAAGCCGTGATCCAGGGCCAGGTACTGCGCGGCGAGGAGCCGGTCGGCGGCGCCTACGTGCGGTTGCTGGACGCAACTGGTGAGTTCACGGCCGAGGTACCGACGTCGGCTACCGGGCACTTCCGGTTCTTCGCCAAGCCGGGCGAGTGGACGCTGCGCACGCTGGCGCCGAAGGCCGACCCGGTCGACCGCCAGGTGGTCGCCCAGTACGGCGCGGTCGCGGAAGTGGCCGTTACTGTCTGACCTCTCGCTCGTTACTGAAGGTGCCGCCGTCACGGGACGGTAGCCCACCCTGAGGCAGTTCCCGAAGGGCCCGGACCTTGCGCGTCCGGGCCCTTCGGCATGCCCGGAAACCCTTGTAGGCAAGGCGGCCGCGGTCATTCGACCGGGGTTATGGCTGCCGGGGCAACGACCTCGAAGGTTACGGTTTGGTCTCGGAGCGCATCAGGCTCGTTACCTACCGCAACCGCCCGAGTTGTGCTCTGTGTCCTGGCCCGCGCTACGGGTCATGTCATCACTCAGGGAGGAGGGGTCATGGGACCCCGCATCAACAAGAAGCTCGCCGCCGTCGGTGTAGCGGCGGTCGTCGGCGTCGCTTCTACGATCGCGCTGACCTCTGGTTCGGCGTCCGCGTCGCCGGTCTTCGGCTACAGCGGATACGGAATCGGTGTTGAGGCCAAGGGCGGTGTCGCGAACAGCGGACCGCAGACCTTGAGCACGATCAACTGCACCACGAACTCTTCGGCCAAGCAGTCGAACGACGTCGCCGCTGTGAACGTCAACGACCAGTCCATCGCGCGCACCGTGCGGACCAGCACGCACGCCTTCAACGACAAGTCGGGGAACGGCGTCACCAGCGACGCCTCGGCCGTCGACATCAAGATCGGCAGCCTGCTGCACCTGACCGGTGTGAAGACCACCACCACGGCGGTGTACAAGAACGGCAAGCTTTCCTACACCGGCAACACCACGTTCGCCGGGGTGAAGATCGGCAACGTCTCGATGCCGTCGCTGCTGCGGCCCGAGTGGAACACCAAGGTCGCCGTCCCGGGCCTGGGCTACATCGTGCTGAACCGCGTCGGCGGGGTGAAGACCGAGAGCGGTATCTACTCCTACGCTCAGGCGGTCGTCGTCCACGCGAACGTGCGCAACCGGTACATCCCGGAGGGCGTCGACGTCGCGGTCCTGAAGACCCGCGCCGAGATCTCCAAGCCGGCCGTCGCCGTCGTCTTCGGTGACGCCTACGTGACCAAGGCCAACGTCGACAAGCTGGTCACCTCCGGCCCGACGTCGTACCAGGCCACCTGCAAGGGCACCGAGGGCAAGACGGTCCGCGCCTCGGTCGGCGAGGTCGACATCAAGCGGGTCGCCTACGTCGGCGCCGCGTACACCACCAAGAACGGCTACCAGAACGACCAGCGGGCCGCCGTCACCTTCACCTCGCATGTCGCGGGCGTCAAGGTCGGCAACCTGAAGATCGGTGCGATCAACGCCGAGGCCTACGCCTCGAAGACCAAGGACGGCACGTACGACGTCCGCTGGAAGTCGAACATCGCCTCGATCACCGTGAACGGCAAGGTGTACCAGGTCAAGACCGGTGTGAACTCCACGCTGGACATCCCGGGCATCGCCAAGCTGACCTTCAACCAGGTCAAGAAGCAGCAGCGCTACGTCTCCGTGAACGCACTGGTGATCGACGTCTACAGCCTGAACACCAAGGTTGTCGTCGGCCACGCCGCCGCGGGTGTCGTCGGCTGATGCAGCCAACAGTCTGAGTCGAACCTCACCGTCTCAGAAGCACTGAGAACCGCCTCGGGTCCGTCAGGATCCGGGGCGGTTCTCTCATGTCAGCAGGCGTGCGGCGAGTTCGGCGTTGCGTCGGGCGAACGACTGCCACCCGACCGGAGTCGCGGCCACGCGGGCGCGCGCCGTGCGTTCGGTCATCGCTTGCTGGGTCCACGTCCGGACCCGCCCGTCACGCAGTCCGAAGCTGACCATGACCCCGTCGGCCCAGCCGAACACGTCGGCGTCCTCGGCGGTCAGTCGCGACACTTTCTGCTCGGCCACGATCCACTCGAAGGCCGCGAGTTCGTCCTGCAGTTTCCCAGCGAACTCGAACCGCAGCGCACCCGCCGCCAGATCGCGCCGCCGCATCAACTCACCTCGAACCGCTTCCACCGCAGCAGGCTCCCGATCCAGTACGGCGTACGCGGCCTGCGTGAGCGTCTCCCGATCATCGGGGCCGACGCCGAAGAGCTTCGCGAACTCTCGCACCGACCCGGTCGCGTCGGTCGTGTACTGCAACGGGATCACGCGTTGCAGCGCCGAGATCGCCTGCCGGATCCGCAGCCCGCCCAGGTAGGGGCCGAAGTACTTGCTCGTCTCCCCGAGCTCGTGGGTGAAGCGCGGACCGTCGGTGTCGAAGCGGATGTAGCCGACCACCTCCTGACCGCCTTCGGTGCGGTTCCAGCGCGGCTTGGTGTGTTCGAGCAGGTTGCGCTCGAGCCAGGCCGCTTCGTGGTCGGAGTCGCACCAGACGCCCTCGACGCGGGCGATCCGGTTCACCATCCTGGCCAGTTGCGGCCGGTCGCCGAGATGCGTCCAGTACGACAGCACGCGCCGGCGGAGGTTCACCGCGCGACCGATGTAGAGGACCCGGCCGCCGTCATCGCGGAAGCGGTAGACGCCGGGTGCCTGCGGTAGCCGGCGGGCGACCAGACGGGCCTGGTTCATGTCAGGCGTCGAGGATCAGGGTGACGGGGCCGTCGTTGACCAGGGCGACCTTCATGTCGGCCCCGAAGCGGCCGCGCTCCACCTTGGCGCCCAACTCCTCCAGCGCGGCGCAGAAAGCGTCGTACAGGGGTTCGGAGACGGGGCCGGGGGCGGCGGCGCTCCAGGAGGGGCGGCGGCCCTTGCGGGTGTCGGCGTACAGGGTGAACTGGCTGATGGCGAGGATCGGCGCCTGCTCGTCGGAGGCGGAGCGCTCGTCGTGGAGGATGCGCAGGGTCCAGATCTTGGCGGCCAGGGTCTTCGCCGTCGCGGGGGTGTCGTCGTGGGTCACGCCGAGCAGGACCAGCAGGCCCGGCTCGTCGATCGCGCCGACCACTGCCCCGTCGACGGCGACGGAGGCCTGACTGACTCGCTGCACCACTGCTCTCATGGCACCTATCCTGCCGTGCCGGAAGATATCCTGCGAGTCCGTGTTCAGGCCGCTGAATATCCCGCTCCAGCCGAAGATCTGGCAGTATTTGTTCCATGGCCTCGACGATGATCACCGTTGCCCCGACCGGCGCCGAGACGGCGAAGGCGGACTGCCCCGCGCTCCCGACGACTCTCGACGAACTGGTCGAGACCGCCAAGCGCTGCGAGGCCGCCGGAGCCGCGATGATCCACCTGCACATTCGCGACGGTGAGCACCGGCCCACGCTCGACCTCGGCCGGCTGACCGAGGCGGTCGCCGCGATCCGCGCGAACACCGCCCTGATCGTCCAGCTCTCCAGTGGCGGCGCGGTCACCGATCCGTACGACCACCGGCTGCGCGTGCTCGATGCCGAGCCGGACTCCTGCTCGCTGACGATGGGCACGGTGAACTTCGGCGACGACGTCTTCATGAACCCGTGGCCGTTCGTGACCGAGCTCTACCAACTGAGCCAGGAGCGCGAGATCGTCCCGGAGTTCGAGTTGTTCGATCTCGGTCACGTCGCCGCGCTGCACCGGTTGCTGGACAAGTTCGGCCTCCCGTACGGCGGTCGTGTGCACTGCGACCTGGTGATGGGCGTCCCCGGTGGCATGCCCGGTACGACGGACGCCCTGGTGGCCGCGGTGAACGCACTGCCGGCCGCGGTGACGTCGTGGTCCGCGACAGGCATCGGCCGGACGGCGATCACGGTCGCCCTGGCCGCTTTGTCGAAGGGCGGCCACCTCCGGGTCGGGATGGAGGACACGCTGACGCTGGCGAAGGGGCAGCCGGTGAACCACAACGCCGAACTGGTCGAGCGCGCCGCCGCCCTCGCGACGATGGCTCAGCGGCCGCCGATGTCGCCGGACGAGGCCCGTGACCTTCTCAACGTGAAGCGTGATCGCTGAAGCAGGAAGACGATGGCCCCGGCGACGATGATCGTTGCTTCGAGCAATAACCAGTCGCGGAGATAGTCGCGGGGCAGGACGGTCGGGTTGGCGCCCTTGCCCTGCCGCAGCAGCAGCGGGATCGCGATCAGGGTCGTGATGCCGACGTACAGCAAGGTGGTTCGGACCGCGCCGACCGTGCGGTGGTGGTCGGGGCCGATCGACCAGCGAGTGACGAGCCAACCGATGGCGACAGTGGTTGGCACGAGGAAGAAGTCGTCCGCGATCACCACGCCGCCGAGCCAGAGTGGCAGTCGGATCAGCTGGGGCAGTTGCAGGGACTGGAACATCAGCCAGACGCCCCAGAGGCCGAAGCCGACGCCGACGGCGGCCAGGGCGGCGCGGGTCTTCATACGATGACCTCCAGTCGGTGCACCCATTTGGTCTGCAGGACGCCAGGGCGGTTGGGCGCGATGATGCGCGCCGGGAAGCCGTGGTCGAGTGCGAGCTCACCACCGTTCAGCCGGAGCGCGAGCAGGGTGAGCGGATCGGCGGCGTACTCGGGCGGAAGCTCGGTGGTCGCGTAGAAACCGCCCTTCTCCATCGAGACGACGCGGACGCGGGACGTCGCCGGTGCGCCGCAGAGATGCAGCAGGTCGCGGATCCGGACGCCTTCCCAGCGGGCGCCCTGGCTCCAGCCTTCGACGCAGGCGATCGGCAGGTCGGAGCGGCTCTGCGGGAGGTTCTGCAGTTGGGCGAGCGTGTAGGACAGTTGCTGTGGGCCACTAATCGTGAAGCGCCAGTCGGCGGCGATACCGAAGACGCCGGCATCATGGGCGGTCCGGTTGACGGGCAGTCCCTGCGGTCCCACGTTCGGCTTGCGGGGTGCGAGGACGGCGACCGGGCCGAAGGCGGGAACCGACTGGCCGATCGTGCTGAGGCCGACCAGGGACGCGGCGCCGGCGACCGTGCGGAACAACCCGCGCCGGGTCAGGCCGGTGATTGCCGGTGGCAACGACTCGGCCACGACCTCCGCCGTACGACGCCAATGCGTGCGGATCAGTGGGAGCTTGACGGCGATGTGGACCAGGAGGGAACCGATGATGATCCAGGCCAGCGCGTAATGCGTTTCCTTGAAGGGGAACGGCCACGGATACCACTGCAGGGTGTTGAGGTAGCCGATGAACAACTCGAGAGCCATGGCCGCGACCAGGACCAGGATCGACGCCTTCTCCAGCATGCCCTTGAGGTCTGGCTTGGTGAACAGCTTGGGATAGACGGTCCAGAGCTTTGCCAGCAGCAACGGTACGGCGACTGTCCCGGTCAGCACGTGCAGTCCCTGCGTGACGCGGTACAGGGACGCCGGACGGCTCGGAATGTGCAGCCAGGTGGGAGTTTGCTGCTGGAAGTGGCTGAACAGACCGGTCAGGAAGCAGACCAGTACGGCGACGGCCAGCCAGCGCCCGATCACCGTGGCCACCCGGGGATGGTGCAGCGGCGACCGGAAGGTCGGAGGGGCCGGAAGCTTCATGACTCAACTACACCGCAGATCCTGGCGGGTGAACGGCGCTGAACGGTTACTGCTCGCGAACGGGATCCGTTGCACCTTCCGGCACGTCTATCGAAGGGGTGCACGGACCGTTGAAGGAATAGGCTGGGCCGGATCAGCCGAGAGGAGTGAGTGGCAGGTGCAGACGCAGCAGCGGTCGTTCGAGGACGACGAACGCGCGATGGCGGACCTGGCCGAGGTGTCCGACTGGGCCTCGGTGTGGGGACCGCCCGGGGCCGGCCCGGAAGCGATCCGGCAGCGCGTCCTGCGGGTCACCGCTGTCACCGGCTGGCAGCCCTGGGCGCCGGGGAACATCGACCCCGAGCGGTTCACCTGGGGCCTGGTCACCCCGCGCGAGACGGTCATGCTGTTGCTGCCGGACGCCGTACTGCCGGAGAGTCCGCGCAGTGGGTGGTCGGCGTACGAGATCGGGCCGGGGGAGCTGGAGCTGGCCGAAGAAGGCCTGGACGAGCACTGGCCGGCCGAGATCGAGCGTGGCCGCCGGCACTGGGGCGCCCCGGTGTACGTCGGACCTGGGTCGGATCCGCGGGTACCGCCGGAGTGGCGGAACCGGCGGCGGCACCTGGCCGTCTGGCTGAAGCCCGGCGCCGAGTTCCACCTGTATGCCACGCAACCTGATGCGGAGACCCCGCAGGCCGGTTTCGGGTACTCCGTCTATGCGAGCGAGGTCGCCTGATGGCTGATGAAGCCGAAGAGATGCTGGACGTCCTGTTCAAGCAGGTCCGGCGGCTCGCCCGCCAGCTGAACAGTTTCCGCCAGCAGCTCGAACGGAACCGGCAGGCGCAGATGCCGCGCTCGCTGATGGAGGAGATCCGGAACGTCCGGCAGCACCACCCGGACATCGACCGGGCGATGAACGACCGGGCTCCGGCCGATCAGTACGGACGCGTCGAGCAGCAGCTGCAGGTGCTGCGGCAGCGCGAGGCCGACCTGCGCCGCCAGCTCGACGACCGGCAGCGGGAGCTCGAGGCGAACCAGGACCTGAACCGCGACGGCAACCCGGACGACTCGCGTAACGACCGGGACGAGCGCGACGAGGTCACCGACGACCGCGATGAGCGGGACGAGCAGGAGCAGCAGGACGAGCGGGAGCGCGACGAGCAGGAGGAGCGCGAGCGCGAAGAGGAGGAGCGGCAGCGCCAGGAGGAAGAAGAGCGCCGCCGCGAGGAAGAGGAGCGCAAGCGTCAAGAGGAGCAGCAGGGCGAGCGTGAGGCAGCTACGCCGGCAGTAGGCGCGCCGACTGCTGCTCTCGGAGCGGAGGCGGCCGGGGCTGCGGCGGCTGCGGACTACGAGCGCGACGCCCGGCAGATGGAGCAGGACTTCGAGGCCGAGGCCCAGCAGATCCACGAAGACTTCGAGGCCAAGAGCGAGCAGATGCGCTCGGACTTCGAGGCGAACCGGGACAGTCTGGGCTACAGCGACGAGATGCAGCAGGCCCGGGCCGAGGCTGAGCAGCGTGGTGAGCTCTCGCCGCGTGAGGTCGACCAGCAGCAGGCTGGTGACCAGCAGGGGCAGGACCCGGTGGAGACCCGCCAGGAGCCACTTCAGGAGCAGGAGTCCCAGCAGGAGCCGGTTCAGCAGGAACAGGGTCAGCAGGAGCGGGTTCAGCAGGAGCAGCGGGAGCAGGCCAGGCAGGAGCAAGAGCGCCAGGAGCAGGCTCAAGAGGCTCAGCAGGAGCAGCCCGGCCTGGCTCAGGACGCGCAGGAGCAGACGCAGGAACAGGTCCGCGAGCAGCAGGAGCGCGACCCGCAGGAGCGGGAGGACCGCGAGCAGCAGACCGAGTCGGCTGAGCAGGAGGGCCGGGACGGTGACGGACCGGAGAGCCGGCGCGAGGAGGAGACCGAGAGGCAGGAAGACGACCGCGAGCAGGCCGAGGGGGGCACCGGGGAGGCGATCCCGACCGGTGGCGACCACGCGGTGGCGAACGAGGCCGCCGAGCAGGCTGAGGACGGTCGCGTGCAGCCGGTCGACCAGGTGCTGGAGCAGGACCGCATCGACCGGGAGAACCAGCAAGGTCAGAGTCCGCAGCAGGACGGCGCGACCCGCAGCCAGATGTCACCCGAAGAGGTGCAGCGCAACCAGAACGCCTACAGCGCCGGCACAGCAAGCCCCAACGGTGCAGTCGGTAGCCGTCCCAACGAAGAGGCGCTCGAGGGTGCACGCGGCGGCCAGACGGCGGGCGCCGTACATGCCAAAACCACCCAGCGTGGTGGCCGCGAGCAGGGCGGCCACGAACTCTCCCGGGGCTAGGGCGTGTCTCTCAACTCCCCGCCTACTGCGCTGCACCCGGCACGGCACCTCGCCGCACTGGAGGAAAGGCCATGATGGAAAAGCATCGAGGCCTCCCCTCAAGCACACCGAGCTACCGCACCGGGCACATGCTCGCTACGGCGCGAAATCAAGAGACACGCCCTAGTAGACGATCGCCTGGGCGTTGTCGGCCAGGATCTCCTCGGTGAACGCGGGCGCTCCGGCGATCCGGGTCCCGGGGAGCAGGTCGGCCTCGGTCAGGTCGCGGCGCTTCACGCACTGCGTGCAGGCCGTGAGCTGACCGCCTTCCAGGACCGCTGTGAGCAGGTCGGCGAGCGGTGCCGCGTGCGGAAGCTCGAAGGCCTCGGCCCGGCCCGGTACGGCGAACCAGACCGCCTCACCGGTCAGCCAGAGCGACACCTCTGCACCGGCCGCGACCGCCGTGGCGGCGACCGTGAAGGCCTGGTTGGCGCGTTCGGCCTCGTCGGCGCCTGCGGTCAGTTTGATCACCAGCGTGCGGGACATCACGCCACGGTAGCCGAAGGCCCGCGAACCATCCTCTAGACTCGGGATCGTGCTCCACGTCATCTTCACCACGCTGCTGGTCCTGGTCACGCTCTTCATGGGCTGGTTCTCGGCCTACGTCGTCTACCGGCTGTTCCGCGGCCGCCAGGCGAGCTGAGCGACCCGATGGCGTTCGAGATCCCGCAGAACCTGCACCCCGACCTGATGCCGCTGGCCTGGCTGCTCGGTCGCTGGGAGGGCCGCGGGCACGGTGACTACCCGACCATCGAGAAGTTCGAGTTCGGGCAGCAGATCGACTTCAGCCACAACGGCAAGCCGTTCCTGCACTACGTCAGCCAGACCTTCGTGGTCGGCGAGGACGGCAAGCGCGAGCGCCCGCTGGCGCTCGAGACCGGCTTCTGGCGGCCGAAGCCGGACAACAAGCTCGAGGTGATCCTCGCGCACCCGACCGGCTTCGCCGAGATCTGGTACGGCGAGATCGACGGCGCCAAGATCGAGATGCGGACCGACGTGGTCGCCCGTACCGAGACGGCCAAGGAAGTCACCGCCGGCCACCGCCTCTACGGCCTGGTCAAGGGCGAGCTGATGTGGGCCTACGACATGGCCGCCGAAGGCCAGCCCCTCCAGCCCCACCTCTGGGCCACCCTCGTCCGCTCCTGACCCACAACGTCCGAAAACACGCCGACCACGTACTGCACTTCTTCGGACGCTCATTTCGAGCGATTCGCAGCGTCCGAAAACACGCCGACGACGTACTGCGGTTGTTCGGACGTTAGCTTTCGGCGACCCAGGAGTACTCGACTTTGGGGCGGCCGCTGCGGCCGTCGTAGCGTTGGGTGCGGAGGGCTTGGCCTTGGTCGGCGAGGTGTTCGAGGTAGCGGCGCGCGGTGATGCGGGACGTGCCCAGGGAGGTGGCGATCTCCTCGGCCGTCCAACCCTCGCGGTTGCCGAGGAGCTGCACCACGCGGTCGAGGACGGAGCCGGCGAGGCCCTTCGGGACCGATGAAGTCCTTGCCGGGTGCAACAAACGGTCGACCTCGTCCTGGTCGGCGACCACTTGACCGGCCTCGGCGGCGCGGCGTTGCCGGGCGTACGCCGTGAGGCGGTCACGCAATGTCTCGTAAGCAAAGGGTTTCAGCACGTACTGCACGACGCCGATCCGCGCCGCCGCCTGCACCGCCGCGACCTCGCGGGCGGCGGTGACCGCGACCACGTCGGTTTGGTTGCCCTGGGCCCGCATTCGGCGTACGACGTCCAGGCCGTGACCATCCGGCAGATTCATGTCCAGCAGCACGAGATCCACACCGGGCCGGGTCAGCACCTGCAGCGCCTTGGCCGCCGTACCGGCGATGCCGATGCAGGTGAAGCCCGGCAGGCGATCGACGTACGTGCGGTGGGCCTCGGCCGCGACTGGGTCGTCCTCGACCACGAGGACCCGCAGGTCAGGCACTCGCGCTCACCGCCCGCGGCAGCCGGACCCGCACGGTCAGTGCCGGTACGTCGGCCAGTTCCGAATCCGGATCGACCATCAGGGTGCCCTGCCAGCGCTCGACCGTACTGCGGACGAGCACGAGTCCGAGGCCATGACCTGGCTCGGCCTTCGTGGTCCAGCCGCGCTCGAACATGTGCGCCAGTTCGGTCGCACCCAGTTCGGCGCCGGTGTTGGTGACGATCAGGTCGATCGCGTCGGCCGTCGTACCGGCTCGAAGCTCGACGCGGCGAGGTGCCGGTCCGCCGCGGGCGGCCTCGATCGCGTTGTCGAGCAGGTTGCCGACGACCGTGACGACGTCCTGGGCCGGGAGCCGGGTGTTCAGCGCCTCGTGGCCGAGCTCGAGGGTGAGCGTGACGCCGCGCTCCTGGGCCTGGGCCAACTTGGCGAGGAGGAGCGAGGCCAGGACCGGATCGCCGACCGTGCCGACCACCCGATCCGTCATCGCCTGGGCGAACTGCAACTCCGACACTGCGAACTCCCTGGCCCGTTCGGGCTTGCCGATCTCGATCAGGCTGACGACCGTGTGCAGCCGGTTCGACGCCTCGTGGTTCTGTGCCTGCAGCGACTCGGCCAGGCTGCGGACCGCGTCCAGCTCACCCAACAGGCGCTGCAGCTGGGTGTGGTCCCGCAGCGTGACGATCCGGCCGGACCGTGACGGTTGCTGGTTCACGACCAGTACGCCGTCGGCGCCGAGGTGGAGTTCGTCGTACGCCGTCCTGCCGTTGCGGAGCAGTTCCGCCAGAGGCGTCCCGAGGTGGAGCTCCTCGATCGGCGTACCGGGTGGGACGGCTCTGAGGCCGAGCAGCTGGAGGGCCTCGTCGTTCGCGAGCTGCACCCGGCCGTCGGAGTCCAGCAGGATCAGTCCCTCGCGAGCGGCGTGCAGGACGCCCTCGTAGAAGTCGAGCATCCGGGCCAGTGACTGGGTGCCCATGCCGCGGGTGGCGCGGCGGACCCGCCAGGTGACGAGCGCGTTGCCGGCGATCGCGACGCCGAGGATGAGGCTCGCGATGCCGAGCATCGGGCGGACGTCGGAGCGGAGGAGATCCCACCACCCCTCCGGCGTCGTACCGGCGGCGGCCGCGTCGCGGTGGGCCTGGGCTCGGCTACGGCTGATCAGCGAGGCCCAGACCATCACAATGAGAATCGTGACCGTGACCGTCTGCAGCCAGAGAACCTGGCGACGAAGTTCCCACGGCCGGTGTTTCACACGGGACAGTCTGCACCGAGAACGATATGAACGAAACGCGCACTTCTCCTGTGCGTCACGTCACAGTTACTCAAGCCCTCCCGCTTCCCTGCCCGCCCGGCCGATACAGGAGTCCCACCATGGCGAGCCCCGAACCGCGCACCACCCCGGTCCGTAACGACCGGACCCATTTCCTCTACATCGCCGTCATCGTCGCCGTACTGCTCGGCATCGGTGTCGGTTTCCTGTTCCCGGACTTCGCGGTCGAGCTGAAACCGCTCGGGACCGGGTTCGTGAACCTGATCAAGATGCTGATCAGCCCGATCATCTTCTGCACGCTGGTGATCGGCATCGGCTCGGTCCGCCAGGCGGCCAGCGTGGGCAAGGTCGGTGGCCTTGCGCTCGTCTACTTCCTGGTGATGTCGACGGTCGCGCTGTTCATCGGTCTGCTGGTCGGCAACATCGTCCAGCCCGGCTCCGGCCTGAACCTGACCGACAAGCTGCGGGAGGCGGGTCAGAAGCAGGCGGCCGGCGCACACGAGACGACCACGGACTTCATCCTCGGCATCATCCCGAAGTCGCTGCTGTCGTCGCTGACCGAGGGTGAGGTCCTGCAGACCGTCCTGGTGGCACTCCTGGTCGGCTTCGCGCTGCAGGCCCTCGGCTCCAAGGGTCAGCCGATCCTGACCGGGATCGGGCACATCCAGCGCCTCGTCTTCAAGATCCTGTCGATGATCATGTGGGTCGCGCCGGTCGGTGCGTTCGGCGCGATCGCGGCCGTCGTCGGTGCGACCGGTGTGGACGCGCTGATCAGCCTCGGCAAGATCATGATCGCCTTCTACATCACGTGTCTGCTCTTCGTGATCGTTGTCCTGGGCACCATTCTCCGGGTGGTCACCGGGATGTCGATCTTCTCGCTGCTGAAGTACCTGGGCCGGGAGTTCCTGCTGATCGTGTCCAGCTCCTCGTCGGAGACCGCGCTGCCGCGCCTGATCGGCAAGATGGAACACCTCGGCGTCGGCAAGTCGGTCGTCGGTATCACCGTCCCGACCGGCTACTCGTTCAACCTGGACGGCACCGCGATCTACCTGACGATGGCGTCGCTGTTCATCGCCGAGGCGATGAACACCCCGTTCTCCCTCGGGCAGCAGGTCTCCCTGCTGATCTTCATGATCGTCGCCTCCAAGGGCGCCGCCGGTGTCACCGGCGCGGGCCTGGCCACCCTGGCCGGCGGTCTGCAGTCGCACCGCCCCGAACTCGTCGACGGCGTCGGCCTGATCGTCGGCATCGACCGCTTCATGTCCGAGGCCCGCGCCCTGACCAACTTCGCCGGCAACGCCGTCGCCACCGTCCTGGTCGGCCACTGGGTCGGTGACTTCGACAAGGAGCAGGCCCGCCAGGTCTTCGCCGGCGAAGACCCCTTCGACGAAGCCGCCTTCGCCGCCGGCGACACCCACGCCGGCGACGTCCCCGAACTCACCGAATCCGCCGAACCCAAAACCCCCTAACCACCCCTCCACCCCCCCACACTGCCCGCCGGAGCCACAGCCCGGCGGGCAGTGTCCTACCCACCCCATCCCCGCCCCACCCGCGCACCCGGTCCCGCCCCCGGAGGGCGTGCCAATCCCCGGCCCGCTCAGCCCGCCGGCCCCGCCGCATTTGACCGGATATCCAGTCAATGTGCTGGTTCTCCCCTCGAATTTTCGGCTCTCCTGTCGTATGTGTGGGTCAGTTTCGTGCGGGGAGGGTGGGGTGGTGGCGTCCGAGGCGGAGCATGGCGAGGGCGATGAGGGGTT
>NZ_JBITDE010000020.1:0-107754 GCF_044453945.1 Kribbella sp. NPDC051587 | reverse complement strand
CGGCCGAAGCCGAAGCTGACTACTATTCACAAACCCGCGACGACCGACCAGTCGTCCACACATAACCGAGGGTGCATCAAACCCGGGACGGTTCACACCAGACGATGGCCGGCAGGTTCGGAAGTCGGTGAGTTGTCGTCACCAGAACCCGAAACTCACCCATAGCGCAAGGCTCTCGAGCATCACGCACCCCAGCCACAGCCCGGAAGCTCAGACAACGCCAAGCCTGGTCGCCGACCGCGCCATTCCCCTCAACCATCTACCCGCCGCACCCGAAGGTTTCAGTCGACCGCCGCAGGCGGCCGGAGCCACGCCAACCACCGGGGGTTTGAACAAGATCCCGGGGATATGCACAGGTCATAGCTTGTTCACGCCCACCGCAGCAGGTGCACACCCCCGACACGCGATCGCCATCCACCGCACCGAACGACGGCCGGCGGGTGCGTTAGTGGGTGCGTTGTCGTCGCCTGAACCCGGGACTCAGCCATAGCGCAGGGGCTCCCCGGGCATCACGTACCCCAGCCACAGCCCGGAAGCCCAGGCAACGTGGACCCCGGTCGCCGACCTCGCCATCCACCTCAGCCATCCACCTCAGCCATCCGCCTGCCGCCCCCGAAGGTTTCAGCCGACCGCCGCAGGTGGTCGAGTCCCCGCCAAGCCAGGCAGGCGACTCGGCCGGAGACCTCGGACTGTGGCTGAGCATGTCTGCGGCCGATTAAAGACAGGGTGGCTGAGCGACGCTGTGGCTGAGGGGGATGGCTAGGCCGCGACCGGGTTTCGCCTTCGCCTGTGGCTGACGGGCTGTGGTTGCGGTCCCGGGAGGGACGCCGCGATCGGGTTCACGCTGCCTATGACTGACGGGCTGTGATTGTGCTCCGGGGAGACGCCGCTATCGGGTTCACGCTGCCGGTGGCAGACGGGGTGTGATTGCGGTCCAGGAAATCGCCTCGACCGGGTTCATGGTGCCGAGGTTGACGGGCTGTGGTTGCGGTCCACGAAAGACGCATCCACCCGGTTCACGTTGCCTGAGGTTGAGGGGCTGCGGTTGTGGGTCGGGAAAGGGGCTCTCAGCAACCGCTCGGAGGCTCACAACCCGGGTGTGACCGAGCAGGTGCTGCGTTTCGTGGGTGTGTTGCTTGGAGGTCTAGTCGACCGTCGATGGAGGTCGAGTTGTAGGGCAGCAGGCAGGCGACTCGGCCGCCCACGTCTCGCTGTGGCTGAGCGTGTCTGCGGCCGATTAAAGACGGGTGGCTGAGCGACGCCGTGACTGAGGAGGATGGCGAGGCCGCGACCGGGGGTCCACCTTGCCTGGGGCTGACGGGCTGTGGTTGCGGTCCCGGGAGGACGCCGCGATCGGGTTCACGCTGCCGGTGGCATACGGGCTGTGATTGCGGTCCAGGAAATCGCCTCGACCGGGTTCATGGTGCCGAGGTTGACGGGCTGTGGTTGCGGTCCACGAAAGACGCCTCCACCCGGTTCACGTTGCCTGAGGTTGAGGTGCTGCGGTTGTGGGTCGGAAAGGGGCTCTCGGCAACTGCTCGGAGGCTCATAAACCGGGCTGTGACCGAGCAGGTGGTGCGTTTCGTGTGTGTCGCTTGGAGGTTTAGTCGACCGTCGATGGTGGTCGAGTTGTGGGGCAGCAGGGAGGGCGACTCGGCCGCCCACGTCTCGCTGTGGCTGAGCGTGTCTGCGGCCGATTAAAGACGGGTGGCTGAGCGAGGCGGTGGCCGAGGGGGATGGCGAGGCCGCGACCAACCTCGTCGACACCTGTGGCAGACGGGCTGTGGTTGCGGTCCGGGAAAGGGCGCCTCGACCGGGTCCACGCTGCCGGTGGCAGACGGGCTGTGGTTGCGGTCCGGGAAAGGGCGCCTCGACCGGGTCCACGCTGCCGGAGGCTGACGGGCTGTGGTTGCGGTCCGGGAAAGGTGTCTCGGCCGGGTTCAGGTTGTCGGAGGTTGAGGGGGTGTGGTTGTGGGTTGGGGAAGGGGGCTCTCGGCAACTGCTCTGTTCCTCACGCTACGGGACGGGCGAGAGGGTTCGCACACGGTTGTTTGCGGTTCGGGGACGGTGTGACGGGCTGTGGGTGCGGGTCTGCAGGGTGGGTGTGGGTGGGCCGAGGGGTTATCCACAGGTGCGAAGTTGTCGGTTTTGGGCGGGTTGAAGTCCATATGTTCTTGGGCAAAGGAGGTGCTCTATGAGTGCTGGCGGGAAGGATAAGGGCTGCTCGAGCGGGCGGCGGTTGCATCCGGTGTTGCGGCCGCTGACGGTGCGGCAGGTTGGTCGGTTGGTGAGGTTGGCGGAGCGGGCGGCTTCGGAGCGTGGGTTTCCGATGCGGTACGACGGTGTGGGGGCGCTGCTGCCGGTCGAGGGTGACGGGATGGTTGCCGGGCTGGCGAATCTGGCGCGGACGGTGGGTGGGTTGCCGCGCCAGCAGTGGCGGGCCGCGGTGGCGGCGCATTTCGATCAGATGGGTCCTGGTGGGGAGCGGCCGGGGATTCCGGAGGATCTGGAGAACGAGCTGTACCTTCGGCTGGTCGATGCGTCGTCCGTCGATCCTGACTGGGCGGAGCGGGTGCCGACGTTCATGCCGGGTCTGCTCACCGCGCCGGCTACTTACACCGGACGAGCGGTGGCTATGCATTTCGACGTCGGCAGCCTGGAGCTCTCTTGGTCGGAGATCAACCGGATCGGCCTGGCGAACCTTCGGCGGCTCCGGGACACCGTTGAGTATGTGCAGGTTCCGGGCACTGAGATCGCGATGCTCTCCGGTGGCATGTTCACGGCGTCGCGGGCCCTGGTTCTCGATACCGTGCTGCGCGAATCACTGCACGTCGAGAATCCTCCGTTCGGGTGTCTGGTGGCCATGCCCGCGCGCGACATGCTGTTCGTGCACGTGATGCGGGATCGCACAGTGGTCCATGCCTTCATGGCGATGGTGAGGCTGGCGACCTGCTTCTACTCCGAATCGGCGGGGCCTGTCAGCCCACACGTCTACTACGTGGCGGACCAGGAGTGGCACCAGATGACCGACTACAGCTCTGGCGAGTTCGACCTGCGGTCCGTTCCTGCCTTCTCGCAAGCCATGCAGCGCATCGAGTCCGAAGCACCGGCCTGACGGCGACTCCGGTTGCCCCGAGGCATTGACATCGTTGTCGGGCCTACCGACGATACAACCGAAACGTTTCCAGCAGTCGAGGAGATCATGGTCGTGATGCGTTCCACCCGCACACTGCAGGTACTGATTGCCGGCGCGGTCCTGGTGGCCGCGGCGCTGGCCCCGCCACCGTTGGCCGGTGCTCATCCGGGCCCTGATGACGGTGCGACGGCCGTTGCAAAGGCCAGGGTTGCCGCTGACGAATTGATGGGTTCGTACGAGCCGGTCAAGGCATGGTTTCCGTCGAGCTGGTGGAACTCGGCGGTTGCCCTGCAGACGATCGGCGACTACATGGAGCACACCGGCGACCGGCGCTATCTGCCTCAGCTGGACAACACCTTCGAGAAGGACAAGGGCGTGTTCCCGGCCGGATATCTCTCGGGAGATCCGCTGCTCGGCAACTTCACCAGCCGCGCCATCGACGACTCCGAGTGGTGGGGGCTGACGTGGATCCAGGCGTACGACCTGACCAAGAACCGCAAGTACCTCGACATGGCGGTCACGATCGCGGAGTACGTCGAGGGCTATTGGGACCCGAGTTCCTGCGGAGGAGGGGTCTGGTGGAACGGCGAACGCACCTACAAGAACGCCGTCACCAACGGACTCTGGATCCGGCTCACTGCCGAGCTGCACAACCGGCTGCCGCGCGACAAGCATTGGCTCGGCCGCGCGAAGGAGGGCTGGAGCTGGTTCACCGCCAGCGGCATGATCAACAGCGCCGGCCTGGTGAACGACGGCTTGACGAGCGACTGCAAGAGCAACGGCGACACGGTCTGGACCTACAACCAGGGCCTCGCGATCGGCGCCGGACTCGAGCTCTGGAGGGCGACTCGCGATCCGAAGCTCCTGACCACGGTACGGCGATTGGCCGACGCAGCGATGTCTCCGACGGGGCTCGCCCCCGGCGGGATCCTGACCGAGTACTGCGATGCGCCGGATCGCACCTGTGACGACAACGGCAAGCAGTTCAAGGGCATCTTCCAGCGGTACTGGATGGACCTCGCCGACACCACGCACGACCGCCGGTACGTCGACTTCGTCACTCGGCAGGCGGCCACCATCTGGAACAACGACCGGGACGCCTCCGATCGGCTCGGCGAGCGGTGGTCCGGCCTCACCAATGCAGACCACCCCAACGCCTACGACTGGCGTACCCAGGCCAGTGCGCTCAGCGCTCTGATCGCGGCTGTACCGTCACAGCCCCCGGTCCGCTCCCTGTCAGCGACCACCGACCCGGCGCTGCCAGTGATCATGCCCGCGACCGTCAGCGGGACCCACGTGAAGGTGCGGGTAGGTCTCCAGGCCACCGGGCCGGCCGGCGAGCGGCTTCCCGTAGCGATTCGGACAGCCGGCCCGACAGGCTGGACGGTCACCCCGGCACGATTGAACCTGACCCTTCGGCCGCGAGGCAACGCCGTACCGGTGCAAGCGTCGGTGGAGCTCGACGTGACCGTCCCAGCCGGTACGCCGGATGGCCGGTACTCGGTGACTGCGACGGCGACGTCGGGATCACGACTGTCCTTCAGCACCCGGTCCGACATCGTGGTCGCGCATAGGGCCGACTTCGACACCGGTACGGCGGCGGAGACACCGTGGTTGTGGGATGCAGACGGTTCACAGAGCAACGGGGTCCAGAACCGGTTCGCGGACGGTCACTCGTACTTCATCTACCGCTTCCCGTTCCCGTCCGATGCGACCACGGCGTCCGCGACGCTGACGATCGACAACGAGTTCGTGGTGCAGGCGAGCGGTGACGGGCAGACGTGGACCACGGTCGCCACCGAGACGCAGCCGTTCCACGACGGGGAGAACGAGGCGGCCCGCACGTTCGACCTCACGCCGTACCTCGGACCGGGCAAGGCGGGCTACATCCGGGTCGCCGACTCGTTCCCGGACGACGGTTGGGGAGGCAGGGTCTACCACGTGACCGCTACCTACAACTAGGCAAACCTAGGCAACTGAGCAATGCCCCGCTGTTCACCTACCCCACACCTGCCAGGCCTGGTGGTGCCCGGCCGTCGCTCCCACAATGGGTGACGGCCCGAGCACAGCCAGTCCTGGGAGGACACATCGTGAGCCGGAAACGCGTTGCGGGGATCGTGTTGGGGGCGGCGGTTGTCGCCGCGTCGGTGGTAGCGGTCGTCGACAGGTCGCCGAGTGCGCAAGCGGTGGCAGCAGTGCCCACCTTCGATCACATCGTCGTGGTGATGTTCGAGAACCACGCCTACTCACAGATCAACGGCAGCTCCAGCGCGCCGACCTTCAACAGCCTGGCCGGCCAGGGGGCGAAGTTCACCCAGGCGTACGGCGTCACGCACCCGAGCCAGCCGAACTACGCGGCGATCTTCTCCGGCTCGACGCAGGGCATGACCAGCGACAGCTGCCCGCACACGTTCAGCACCGACAACCTCGGCAAGCAGTTGATCGCGGCCGGCAAGACCTTCAAGGGGTACTCCGAGAGCATGCCGTCCACCGCGTACACGGGCTGCTCGAGCGGCCAGTACCAGCGCAAGCACAACAGCTGGGTGAACTTCAGCAACGTGCCGACGGCGAGCAACCTGCGGTACACCGACTTCCCGAGCTCGGCGAACTACGCGAGCCTGCCGACCGTCGCGTTCGTGACGCCGAACATGTGCAGCGACATGCACGACTGCTCGGTCGGCACCGGTGATACCTGGCTGAAGAACAACCTGACGGCGTACGCGACCTGGGCCAAGACGCACAACAGCCTGCTCGTCATCACCTTCGACGAGGACAACGGCGGATCGTCGAACCACATCTTCACCGCGTTCGTCGGCGCCCACACCCAGGTCGGTACCTTCTCCACCCAGATCAACCACTACAACGTGCTCAGCACCCTCGAGAGCTCCTACGGTCTGCCCCACCTCAACTCGGCGGCGGAGATCACCAACATCTGGAACTGACCGGTGTACCTGTCCACAGTCGATCGACCACGCACCGCGCGCGGACGGGGCCTCTTCCTCGTCAGCGGCAACGTCCTCGCGCTCGGCGCGGTCAGCCTAGTCACCGACATCTCGTCGGAGATGGTGACCGCGATCCTGCCGGTGTACCTGATGATCGGCCTGCACCTGAGCCCAGCCCTCTACGGCGTGGTCGACGGCACGTACACCGGGGCGACCGCGCTGTTGCGCCTGGTCGGCGGGTACGTCGCGGACCGGTCGCAGCGCCGCAAGGCCGTTGCAGGGTTCGGCTACGCCCTATCGGCGGTGGCGAAGCTCGGCATGCTCGCGGCGGGCAGCTCCGTCGGCGCGATCGGCGCGGTGATCGCGATCGACCGCACCGGCAAGGGTCTCCGGACAGCTCCCCGCGACGCGCTGATCACCCTCTCCACGCCACCGCAGCAGTACGGCCGCGCGTTCGGCGTGCACCGGATGATGGACACGATCGGCGCCTTCGCCGGTCCGCTGGTCGCGGTCGGCGTGCTGGCCGCAACCGCGCAGGCCTACGACGCGGTGTTCGTCACCAGCTTCTGCATCGCCGCGTTCGGCGTTCTGTTGCTGGTGCTGTTCGTCCGCGACCACCGCGACAAGCAACCGCCGAAGAGCATCGTCGCTCCCTCAGCCCTCCGCGACCTACTCCGCAGAGCGCCTGTACGACGCCTGGTCCTGGCCGCATGTGTTGCCGGAACGGTCACCATCGGCGACGGCTTCGTGTACCTGCTCCTCCAGCGACGAGAGGACCTGAGCATCGCCTGGTTCCCGCTGCTGGCCGTGGGTACCAACCTGTCCTACCTCCTGCTCGCCACGCCGCTGGGCATCCTGGCGGACAAGATCGGCCGGCTGAAGGTGGTCCTCGGCGGCTACACCGCACTGGTGCTCGTCTACCTGCTGCTGTTCGGTCCGGTCCGCGGCTGGCCGTTGCTGGTCGTCGTACTGGGTCTCTACGGCTTCTTCTACGCCTCCACAGACGGCGTACTGATGGCACTGGCCGGCCCGCTCCTTCCTGAAGCCACCCGTACGACGGGCATCGCACTCATCCAGACCGGACAGGCGCTGGCCTACGTCGGCTCGTCCGTCCTGTTCGGGCTGGCCTGGACGGTGTGGGGACCAGCAAGCGCGAGCCGCATCGCCGCCGTACTGGTCGTGGCAGCCGTCTTCGTAGTCGCCCTGCTGCTCCGTGGCATCCCAAAGAGCGCGGAGCAGCCCGCATGACTCGCCGGGTCCTCGCAGCGGTCCTAGGCGCGGTCCTCCTGGCCGCGGTCGCGGTCACCTACGGCGTCTACACCACAACAGCCGACCGTACGCCGGTCGCAGCGGCGAGCGGACTGAGCCTGACCGGCCCACGCATCATGTTCCGCAGTACGGCGCCAGGCAGCAAAGGTCGTCTCGCCTTGGTCGCGAAAGACGATCCAGGCGGACCCCGTGAGGTCTCACCGCTGAGCTGCCTGCGGGTCTACGCCGCCGGCGGCACCGGCACGTGTCTACGACCGGACGGCGCACTGACGACGTACCAGATCGCCTTCCTGGACCGGAATCTCCAAGTACAGAAGGCGATTCCGCTCGTCGGCATCCCGAACCGGACCCGGGTCTCCGCGGACGGGCGGATGGCGGCGTGGACCGTGTTCGTCGCGGGCGACTCCTACAACAACGGCCGGTTCTCCACCCGGTCCGGGCTGATCGACCTGCAGACGCAGGACATGGTCGACTCGCTGGAGTTCCTGTCGGTGACGCTGGACGGTCATCCCTATCAGGCCGCCGACCTCAACTTCTGGGGCATCACCTTCACCGCCGACGACAACCGCTTCTACGCCACGATGTCGACCGCCGGCCATCGCTACCTGGTCGAAGGCGACATCGCCGCGAAGACTGTGCACACCATCACCGAGAACGTCGAGTGCCCGTCGCTCTCCCCCGACGGCCGCCGGATCGCCTTCAAGTCAGCGATCGACAACAACCCCACCAAGGGCTGGCGGCTAACCGTCCTCGACCTGGCCACCGGCACCAGGACTCCCCTGGCCGAGACCCGCACCGTCGACGACCAGCCCACCTGGCTCGACGCCGGCACCATCGCCTACGCCATCCCGCACGGCCCCGCCGACGCGGACATCTGGTCCGTCCGCGCCGACGGCTCCGGCCGCCCTACCCTCCTCATCCCTCACGCCGAGTCCCCGGCGCCGCTGGGTTAGGTGTTCCAGACCTGGAACTCGGAGATCTGGCCGGCGATCCAGCCCGTGTTCGCGGTGATGTTCAGCCGGAAGTAGCGCTGAGTCGTGGCCGGGAAGGTGATGGTCACCGTGTTGTTGCTGCCCGGGGCGAAGGAGTAGCCCGCGGATCCGACCAGAGTGCTGAAGCTCGATCCGTCGGTGCTGCCGAGGACGGACAGGGTTTCGGTCCGCGCTCCCCAACCGGCCGGCAGTTGCAAGACGATCCGGCTCGCGCTGGCGGCAGCACCGAGGTCGACCTGCACCCACTGCGGGAAGGCGTTGTTGGAACTCTCCCAGTACGTCGCTTGGTTGCCGTCCGTCGCGTTGGACGACTGGTATACGTCGTTGTGGCTGGACTCGCTCGTCGGCTTACCCGCGGCGAGGTTGGTGCTCGTCCCACCAGCGCCCGTACCGGACAGGGCGACGGTGGTCGGGCTGTTGGTCGCGTTGCTGTTGATCGTCACGGTCCCAGCCCGTGAACCGGAAGCAGTCGGCCGGAAGCTGACGTTGACGGTGCACGAGGCGTTGACCGCGATGCTGCTGCAGTTGTTGGTCTGCGAGTAGTCGCCGGTGGCCGTGACGCTCGAGACCGCGGCGGCCAGGCTGCCGGTATTGGTGACCGTGACTGCTTGGGCGGGGCTGGTCGTGTTGAGCGCCTGTGACGCGAAGGCGAGCGAGGACGGACTCGCGCTCAGGATCGGGGTGTTGATCGGCGACCCGCCACTCGGGTACACCTCGAACTCCGAGACCTGCCCGGCCGGCCAACCGCTGTTGCCGGTGATGTTGACCCGCACGTAGCGGGCGTTGGTCGTCGGCACCGTGATGTTCACGACGTTGGTGGGCGAGGTGAACGTGTACGTCGCGGACGCTGCCGGCGTACTGAAGGAGGATCCGTCGGTGCTTGCCTGGACCGACAAGGTCTGGGTGCGCGTACCCCACGCCGACGACGGCGGAAGCTTCAACGTCACCTTGCCGATGCTGCGCGCTGCCCCGAGGTCGACCTGCAGCCACTGCGGGAAGGCGTTGTTGACGCTCTCCCAGTAGGTGTTCGCATCGCCGTCGGTCGCCGTACTGGCCGCCTGCGTGCCGTTGACCTGGCTGGACGCCGTCGCTTGCTTGCCACGGGCAAGGTTCGTGTCGGCCCCAATGCCGTTACCAGACAGGGAGATCGACGTCGGGCTGTTGTTGGCGTTGCTGGCGATGCTCACCCCGCCGGCACGCGCCCCGGACGCGGTCGGCCGGAAGGTGACGGTGACCGTGCACGACGCGCCGACAGCGAGAGTCGTGCAGTTGTTCGTCTGGCTGTAGTCGCCCGTGGTCGATACCCCGGAGACGGTGGCGGACGCCGTACCGGAGTTGGTCACGGTGACCGCTTGAGTTGCCGAGGAGCTGCCCACCAGTGTGTCCGCGAAGGACAGGCTGCTCGGGTTCGCGTTGAGGATCGGTCCGGGCGCAACGCCCGTGCCTGACAGCGGAACTGTGCTGGTGACCCCGGCCGAGGTGACCGTCAGGTTGCCCGCTCGAGTGCCTGCCGCTGTCGGGCTGAAGGTGACGTTGACAGTGCAGGAGCCACCGGCCGCGATGCTCGTGCCGCAGTTGTTGGTCTGACCGTAGTCACCGGTCACCGCGATCGAACCGACCGGCGCTGCCGCCGTACCGCTGTTCGTGACGGTGACCGCCTGCGGCGCACTCGTCGTACCGGTCGCGACCGAGCCGAAGCCGACAGCGGACGGACTGACGGAGATGGCCGAACCGTTGTCCGGCAGGTACGGCGGGAACGTGGGCGACGTGATGTTCGAGCACTGCGCCGGGGCGAAGATGCCCGAGTTGCCGCCGCCGTCGGTGAGTGTGAAGCCGACGCCGCAGTTGTAGATCGGGCCGGGTGCCTGGGTCCCGGTGGCGGTGCTGTTGGTGATGGTCGCCGAGCCGCCGACCTGCTCCTGGACCACCCAGGTCCCGGTGTTCTGGATGGTCGCGTTGTTGATCTTGACGTTGGTGATGTTCGAGCCCGAGACGAACTGGATCGCCTCGAACGGGCTCTGCTGGATCAGGATGTTGTCGACGTTCGTCAGGCCGGTCATCGCACCGTCACGCGCGTCGAACCACAGCGCGCCGACCCCGAAGTTCCAGTTCGGGTCCAGTCCCCCGGACCGGATGATCGTGTTGCGCAGCACGTCAGTGCGCCCGAGCGTCGTCGAGCCGAACCGTTGCGCGACGTGGATCGCGCCGCCCTGGGTGAGGCCGGCATCGATCACCCGGTTGTCGGTGACGAAGTTGTCGTGGCCGCCGTAGATGGCGATGCCGTTGGCCAGGATCGGGTACTGCACCGTGTTGTGGTCGAACGAGTCGTTCGCGTCGGCGTTCTGCTCCGCCCAGGTCGCGAGGCCGTCGTCGCCGAGGTTGCGCAGGTCGCTGTTGGTGACCTTGGAGTTCGTGACGCCGTTGTGGAAGTTCACGCCGTCGGCCGTCACGTTGCGGATCCGCATGCCGCTGAAGACCAGGTTGGTGAACGGGCCGTCCATCCAGGCGCCGACCTTCTCGTGCTCGATCCAGATCCGGTCGACGGTGGAGTTGTTCAGCGCGCCGCCGATGCCGTTCACCTGCGCGCCGTCGTTGCGCTCCTGGACGTCACCGAAGATGGCGAAGTCCGACAGATGTACGCCGCTGCTCGCGTTGGGCGCGTAGTTCCCGTAGAAGCCCGGCGCCGCACCGACCACGGTCGAGTGCCACATGCCCGCACCCTTGAAGGTGATGTTGTTCAGGATCAGGTGCCCCGGAATCCGGAATGTGCCCGGCGGAATCCACACGGTCCCGCCGGCTCCGGCCTGGCTCATCGCCGCGTTGAACGCGGAGGTCGCGTCCGCGGCACCCGTCGGGTCGGCGCCCGTACTGGTCACCGAGACCGAACCTGCAGGCTGACTCAGCGCACCCGCGACGTTCTCGAAGTCGGCGAAGTCGATCGTGTACGACGATGCCGTGTCCTCGGCGTCGACCTGGACCCGGAACTTCGTGCCGGCCGGATAGGTCGTCGGGAACAGCCGGTGTGCCTCGTCGTAGAAGTGATGCGGGTTGCTGCCCGGCGTGTTCGTGAACGGATAACCGCCGTAGTACCAGCTGTATGCGTTCGTCAGGGTGAAGTTCGGCTGCTTGGTCCCGTTCACATACAGGGACAGTTGCGGCGTGTAGACCGAGCCACCGCCGGTGTCCGGGATGCTGTAGCGGAACACGATCGAGTTCGTCGCCACCGGCGTCGTGAACTCGACGTACTTGCCGCTCCCCTGCAACGTCACTGCTTTGCGGTACGACGCCTCCGCGGCGAGCGTGTTGTACGCGGCGCTCGGCCCGATGACGGTGCCGTTGGTCGACGCGTTCTCCGCCTGCACTTCGACGTACGGCAGGGTTGCACCGACCCCGCCGGAGGCGGCGGCCCACGCGGGTGCGGTGGCCAGGACGGACAGACTGGCGGCGACCAGCGCGCCGCAAGCGGCGAGCACGCCGAGGCGGGCGCGTCCACTCCACGATGTGTTTGACCGGAACATGCGCAGCTCTCTCTCGACAAAGGGCGGGATAGTCGATGTCGCAGCCCCGAAGGGACTGCAGCGCTGGCGAGACCGTAACGCCGTCGACACATCTACGCAATATCGAGATCGATTACTGCAAGAAATAGACTCTCAATCAGCGCGTGCTGGTCGCCGCGGCGATCACCGTGGTGAGGCGAGCATGGAGATCCATCAGCTCGTCGACATCCATGCCCAGGCGCTCGACGATCGCAGGAGGCACCTCGAGGGCTTGCTTGCGGAGCTCTCGGCCCGCCGGCGTCAGCGACACAGCCAACGACCGCTCGTCGGTCGTGGAGCGATTCCGGTGCAGGAGGCCGGCCGACTCGAGGCGCTTAAGCAGCGGCGAGAGGGTCGCGGGTTCCAACTGGAGCATGCCGGACAGATCCTTCACCGAGACGGGCTCGTGCTCCCACAGGGCCAGCATCACCAGGTACTGCGGGTGCGTGAGTCCCATCGGCTCCAGCACCGGGCGATACAGCGCGATGACCGTCCGGGCCGCGACCGCGAGCGCGAAACAGACCTGATGCTCGAGCGCCAGCGGGTTCTCCCCCGGCGTGATCTCCGTCGCTTCCATGTGCTGAGTGTAGCAACTTTATGTAGACTAATGATTAGTACACTAAGCAACTGGGAGCAATGATGTTCGAAGAGACTGCGCGGACCGAGCGACGCCCGATCCGGCGCCGGCGTACGCCGAAGCCGATGAACATCGAGACGGTCCAGCGCTGGGTCGCCTCCGCCATCCTCTTCCACGTCGGCAGCGTCCCCGCGATCACCTTGGCCGTCTACAGCATCGGCGTCGCCGCCGATGACTTCGGCCGCGGCGTCGGCCTCTGGATCATGTCCGGCGTGATCGGCCTGCTCACCGCCGCCGGCATCCTCGCCATCTTCCGCCGCTTCCGGCAGTCCTACGCCGCCTGGCTCCTGGTCGGCCTGCTCCCCACCGCCGTCACAGGCTTCTACATCTTCTGACTCAGAGCCGTGCGAGGGCGCGACGCAGCGGATCGAGTCCCAGCGATCCGAGGTTGAGGGCGTCGCGGTGGAAGGTGCGGAGGTCGAAGTCGGCGCCGTGGCGCTGCTTGGCCTCGTCGCGCGCCTGCAGCCAGATGCGCTCGCCGAGCTTGTACGACGGCGCCTGGCCAGGCCAGCCGAGGTAGCGATTCAGCTCGGCCTGCAGGAACTCGGTCTCCATCCGCGAGTGCGCCCGCAAGAACTCGAAGCCCAGCTCAGCATTCCAGGTCTCGCCGGGGTGGAACCCGAACGGGTTGTCGCGCGGAATCTCCAGCTCCAGGTGCATGCCGATGTCGACGATCACCCGGGCCGAGCGGAAGCCCTGCGCGTCCAGCATGCCGAACCGCGCACCCGGCTCGTCGAGATAACCGAGCTCCTCCATCAAACGTTCGGCGTACAGGCCCCAGCCTTCGCCGTGGCCGGAGACCCAGCAGCCGACGCGCTGCCAGCGGTTCAGCAGGTCCGAGCGCAGCATCGTCTGCCCGACCTGAAGGTGATGACCGGGAACGCCTTCGTGGTAGACGGTCGTGACCTCGCGCCAGGTGGCGAAGTCCTCGATCCCGGCCGGCACGGCCCACCACATCTGGCCGGGCCGCGTGGTCAGGTCCTCACTCGGCGGCGTGTAGTAGATGACGCCCTCCGACGTCGGCGCAATCATGCATTCGATGCGCCCGATCTCGGCCGGGATGTCGAAGTGCTTGCCGCCCAGTTCCTGGACGGCGCTGTCCGCGAGCTCCTGCATCCAGTCGCGGAACGCCTCCTTGCCATGGATCTTGCGGGCCGGATCCTGATCCAGTACGGCGGCCAGCGCCGGGATACTGCGGTCGCCGTCGTTCAGCGCAGCCGCGATGGTCTGCATCTCGCGCTCGATCCGGGCCAGCTCCTGCCAGCCCCAGGCGTAGGCCTCCTCAAGGTCGAGGGCCGCACCGATGTGATCGCGCGAGGCGAGCTGATACACCTCGCGACCGACCGCGTCCCGATTCGGCGCCTTCGGCAACAATTCGGCGGTCAGCCAGTCACCGAACTGCCCGAACGCCTTACTGGCCTCGACTGCCGCCGCCTCGACCGCCGAGCCGGGAGCCTTCGCCGTCAACCCGACGAAGTAGTCGTTGCCCTCGGCACCGGTCCAGCTGGCGATCCGATCCGCCAGGACCTTCACCTGCCGGGCCGCCGAGACCCGACCCGCCGCGGCCTGCTGCAAAAGCGTCTCGCGGTACCCGTCGAGCGTCGTACCGACCTGGCTGAGTCGGGCTCCGAGCCGCTCCCAGTCCTCAGGCGTCGCGGTCGGCATCAGGTCGAAGACCGCGCGCAGCTCGACCGGAACACACGAGATCCCGTTCAGTTCGTACTGCGGTACGCCGGCCTCGTAGCGTTCCAGCCCGAGCTCGATCCGCTCCAGCAAGGCATCCTTGGCCGTCTCCTCCCGAAACGAGGAGACCTCGACGGCGCGAGCCGCGGCGATCGTGCTCCGGTGCAGGTCGATCAGCGCCTCGAAGCCGGCCGGCGACCGGTCCGGCAGCTTCTCGTCGTACCCCTGCATCCCCATCAGCGTCGCGGCGGCGGGCGACAGCTCCGCATGGCTCGCGAGGAAGCGTTCGGAGAGCTCGTCGATCGGGCTGTGTGGTGCCGGCGCATCCGTCATCGGGCGACCCTACCGCCGCCCCGAAAAGACCGGAATGCCTTGCTGTGAAGGATTTCCCGGCCTTTTCGGGGGTAGTAGAAATCAAGCCAGCGTTGGGGTGAAAGTGGCCGGAACCCCAGCTACCGCCACCGAAGGTTTTCCCTCGGCTTGCCGGTTTTCCCGCACAATCGCTTCCCCATCAAGCATTTGCCTCGGAGTATTCCGGTCAACCGGCCGCCCGCCCGACGCGGCCCGATCCGGAGGAGCGCACCCCCATGCGATCTCTCATCCCCCGTCCCCGTGCGCTGGCCGTCGTCCTGACCGGCGCGGCGCTGGCCTTCAGCCCGGTGGGCGTCCAGGCGACTGCCAAGGCGCCCGCAGGGCCCGCGAGCGACTGCTTCGTCCCGCCGGCCGGCGCGTCCGCCAAGGGTGGCCACGGTCCCGACACCCGCGACATCAGCGTGGCCGAGCAGAAGTCCATCGAGGCGCAGACCGCCCAGTTGCTGAAGGCGAAGGCGGCTCGTGGTCTGGCTGTGCCGAAGGGCGCGCTGGCCGCGGCGACCGTCCCGGTCTACATCAACGTGATGCGCGACGCCGCCGGCAACGGTGACGTCACCGACGCTCAGATCACGCAGCAGATCGCCGTACTGAACAAGACGTTCGGCGGTCAGGAGTCGTCGTCAGCGGCGAACACCGGCTTCACCTTCACGCTGGCCGGCACGTTCCGCTACAACAACAACAACTGGCACAAGGACAAGCAGAGCAGCACCTACCGCAAGCAGACCCGCAAGGGCGGCAAGAACGCCCTGAACATCTGGCTGGTCGACTTCGCCTACCTCGGGATCGCGACCTTCCCGTGGGACTACGCTCGCAACCCCGGCATCGACGGGATCCGGGTCCAGTACACGTCCCTGCCCGGCGGTACGGCGACCAACTACAACCTCGGTGAGACCGCCACCCACGAGGCGGGCCACTGGTTCGGGCTCTACCACACGTTCCAGGGCGGCTGCACGAGCACGAACGACGAGGTCGCGGACACTCCCGCCCAGAGCAGCTCGACCAACGGCTGCCCCGAAGGCCGGGACTCCTGCTCGCTGCCGGGTCTGGACCCGATCCACAACTACATGGATTACTCCTACGACTCCTGCTACACCCAGTTCACCCCGGGGCAGAGCACCCGGATCAGCAACATGTGGACGGCCTACCGGGCCTGATGGCCTGATCACGGCAGCCGCTCCGGCAGTCACGGAGCGGCTGTCGTCGTTCACATACAGTGAGCACCCCAGGTCATTCGCTCCCCGAATCGTTACTCCGAGTTGTTGTCTATGGCAACAAAGCGCGCATACTGCTGCTGAGACTTCTTCCGAATCGAGGCGCAGCATGGTCGCTTTGGCAGGTCGCCGGTCCCGGCTGGGCGGTCTCACCGCTGCCGCCGGGGCGTTGTCGTTGTTGTCCGGCGCGGCCGCGCTGGCCGTGCCGGCGTTCGCGTCGGCCGATCCGCCGATGATTGCCGCGGGCCCCCAAGCCCCCGGCAACAACGGCACGATCAAGATCGAGGGCGCCGACATCCAGAGCGGGCCGCCGGACAACAACCCGCACCAGGGCTGCACGTTCGTGGTCGAGTTCTACAACTACGACCAGGGCGGCCTGCACGCGACCGTGCAGTTCGCGGACCAGGCACCGACCGCGAACGGCGGACTCCACGTGGAGTCCGGTGACCTGACTCCCTTCATCGGCGGCGATCCGGCCGGCGGCGGGAACGACCTGGACGCCAAGGTGACCTACACCCTGTCGTTCACCGGGCAGCCGCATCCGCAGCAGGGCTACCACGTGAAGATCACCGTGCACGCCGAGGGTTCGATCGGCGCGGACACCAAGCACAAGGTGTTCTGGGTCGAGGGCTGCACGCCGCCCACCACCCCGCCGACGACACCTCCCACCACGCCGCCCTCGACGCCACCGAGCACGCCACCGTCGACACCTCCCAGCACCCCACCAAGCACTCCGCCGAGCACTCCACCAAGCACGCCTCCGAGCACCGCACCGAGTACGCCGGCGACAACTCCGGTCAGCACGCCCGCCACGACGGCTCCCACCACGTCGGTTCCGACGACTACCGCAACCACCAGTACCGCCAGTACGCCGGTAGTGACGGACTCGGACTCCCCGTCTCCGGGAGTACCTACCGCGGTCGACGCAGGGATCGGCGGCGATCCAACGAGTAGTGCTGCAGATACCAGCCCGTTCTCACTCCTCGGCGGTGGCCTGCTGCTGATCGGCGGTCTGCTCCTCACAGCAGGGGCCGCACTCGTCCTCAGGCGCCGGGGACGGCACAGTAGCTGAGGTGACGAAAGCCCGGCGCCGCGGTCGACCCGCCCCACTTCGGTGGAGTGGGTCGATCGCGTTGGCCGGAATCGCCCTCGCCATCGTCGGCGGGTACCTCCAGTTCGGCGACCGGGCCGGCGCCGCCGCACCCGACCTCCCCACGACGACGACGCCTGCACCGCTCCCCCAGCACGCCGCCCGGCCCAGCCACCCAACGCCGGTCGCTCCCTCCCGCAAGCCGGCTGCTCGCCCGGGTAGGCCCATCCGGCTGACCATTCCACGTTTGCAGGTCTCGGCCGCCGTACTGGGAATCGCCACTGAACAAGGAGCGCTGATCCCGCCCTCGAACCCAAGGAAGCTGGGCTGGTGGTCCGGTGGAGCTCAGCCGGGAGCGCGCCTCGGCTCTGCCGTCATCACGGGCCACACGGTGCACACCGGCGGCGGCGCATTCGACAACCTCGAACGGCTCCAGCCGGGTGACACCGTCGGCGTGGCCACGAGTCGCGGCGATCTGAGTTATCGCGTCGCGGCTGTCACGACGTACCGCAAGCAGGCCTTGGCAAAGAACGCGGCGCACATCTTCGATCAGACCGTCCCAGGCCGCCTGGTCCTCATCACCTGCGAGGACTGGAACGGCAAGGTCTATCTCAGCAACGCGGTAGTCATCGCCGAGCGAACCACCTGATCAGAGCCACCTTCACCTTCGGGGAGGTGTTCGGGATCTGACGCGCCGGGTACCGGAACGGCATGCGAATTGCGGTGACCACCCCGAGCGGGAACGTCGGCCGGTACGTCGTGCGCAGTCTGATCCGCGCTGGTCAGGTGCCGATCGTGCTTGCCCGTGACCCGGGCAAGCTCGACCCCGCCTTGGCTGACCTGATCGAGACGCGGCGGATCGATCAGTTCGATGCGGCGCTCACGGTCGAAGCGACGCGTGGGGTCGATGCGCTCTTCTGGGTGGATCCCACCGCCGGTGGCGAGGATCCACTGGCCGACTACGCCGCCGCGACGGCCAGTGTCGTCGCGGCGGTCGAGGCGAATCAGATCCGCCGGGTCGTGTTCCAGAGCAGCATCGGTGCGGAGAAGCGGCATGGTGCGGGTGAGATCGACAGCCTCGCGCGGACTGAGGTGGCTTTGAATGCCACGGCCGCCGACGTCACCCACCTGCGCTGCGGGTACTTCTTCACGAACCTGCTGTTCGAACTGGCCGCACTCAAGTCCGGTGGGCTGCAAGTCGTCCTGCCGCTGGATCAGCCGCTGGCGTGGGTCGCGCCGGCCGACATCGCCGAGGTCGCGGCCGGGCTGCTGTTGTCCGACGCCTGGCACGGCAAGCGCGTCCAGGCTGTCCACGGACCTGCGGACCTGACCTGGACCGAGGTCGCCGAGATCGTCTCGGCCGCCATCGATCGCCCGATCACCGTCGAGCGCATCTCGGACGACCAGCAACGCAAGCAACTTCTCGCCGCCGGTATGTCCGAGAACCTCGCCGATGCGGTGCTCGGCATGTCCACCGGCCTCCGCGACGACTTCACCCCTGAACAACCCCGCACTCCCGCGAGCACGACCCCCTCCGCCCTGGCCGCTTGGTGCTATGCGGAGCTACGCCCACTCATGACTCCCTGATGGGCCGCGACCCAGTCGGCGAAGGTCCGGGCTGGTTTGCACAGCAAGTGCTGAACGGTGCCGGTGACTGCCTCCGCCGGGCCGGCGCCTCGCGCGTAGCGGCGCATCAACGCCATGGCGAAGGCTTCCGGCAGGCCGTTGGCGATCATGCCACGGACGGCGACCTCAGGCGGAACCTCCTCGAAACGCAACGGGCGGCCGATCACCTCGCCGATGATCGTCACGAGCTCCTTCTGACTGAGTGACTGCGGTCCGGTCACGGACAGCCGCTGGCCGTCGTAGGCGTCGGTGATGACGGTGTGCGCCAGGACGGCGGCCAGGTCCGCGTCGTCGATCAACGCCTCGGCGAAGTCGCCGTAGGGACCGCGGACGATGTCGCCGGCGCGGAGCTGCGCGCCGTACATGCCGATCGTGTTGGTCGCGAACGAGGCCGACCGCACCGCGACCCACGGCAGCTCACCGGTGGTGACGGCATCCTCGACCTCCTTGTTGCGATCACCGTTCCAGCGCGACGGCTGCAGCTCCGGGTCGTCGTCGACGTTCACCGCCGACAGCACCACAACTCGCCGTACGCCGGACTCCGCGGCTCGCTTCACCAGCTCGGCCGCGCCGAGGCCGACCGCCCGCGGATGCACGAACAGCACGTCGACGCCCGCCAGGTCGTCCGCGGACACCGATCGTCCGGCCGCGCGCACCTTCACCCCAGTCGCCCTCAGTACCGCGGTCAGCTGACTGCCGATCAGGCCGGTCGCACCGGTCACCAAGGCTCTCATCACGGCTCCAATACTTTGAGATTCGTATTATCTGAGAACCATAGTACAGTCGGAGTCATGAACGAGATCGAGCTCTCCGCCGGCACCGTCCAGTACGTCGACACCGGCCACGGACCGACGATCGTGTTCCTGCACGGGCTCCTCATGGACGAGTCCTTGTGGGATGCCGTGATCGCCGACCTCAGCGTCGACCACCGCTGCATCGTCCCGGTCCTGCCGCTGGGTGCGCACCGGCGCGCGCTGACCGCCGATGCCGATCTGTCGCTGCCGGGCATCGCCGCACTCATCACCGAGTTCCTGGGCAGGCTGGGTCTGGAGGAGGTGGTTCTCGTCGGCAACGACACCGGTGGTGCGCTGGCGCAGCTCGTCCTGCGGGACGGCGGCAAGCGCGTCGGTCGTGTCGTCCTCGCGTCGTGCGAGGCGTTCGACAACCTCCCGCCCGGGCTGACCGGGCGGACGCTCGCGCTGTCGAGCAAGCTCTCCCCCGCGCTCTTCGGTGCGTTCGTCCAGCAGCTACGGCTCCGCGCGGTCCGACGTACGCCGCTCGCCTTCGGATCGCTGACCAGGCGCGGTGACGCCATCACGGCGCGCTGGATCCGGCCCCTGCTCGAGCAATCCGAGATCCGCCGCGAGACCGTGCGCATGCTGCGCGCCGTCTTCGCTGATCCGCACGTGCTGGAGGACGCCGCGCAGAGCTTGAAGGACTTCGACCGGCCCGCGCTGGTGGTCTGGGCGACCGACGACCGGGTGATGCCGCTCGACCACGGCCGCCGGTTGGCCGCCGTACTGCCGAAGGCTCGGTTCGAGACCGTCGACGACAGCTACACGCTCATCCCCCTGGACCAGCCTGCCGAGTTGGCGCGGTTGATCCGCGAGTTCCTAGGCTAAAGTCCGGGAGCTATGGGAGCCACGACACGCAAGGCCGCCGTCAGGAACGCGTTGCGCGACCTGCGGGTCCAGCTCGTGCTCCTCAACAACCAGGTCGCCGCGCGGCTCGCGCTCAAGGACGTCGAGCTCGACCTCCTCGACGTCCTCGCCAAGGAGGGTGCACTGACACCCAGCGCGCTCGCCCGCCTCTCCGGTATCCACCCGGCCACCCTCACCGGCATCCTCGACCGGCTCGAGCGCGGCGGCTGGATCATCCGCGACCGCGACCAGCGCGACCGCCGCAGCATCACGATCCGCATCGTCAAGGAACGCACCGCCGAGGTCTACCGCCTCTACCGCGGCATGAACGGCGCCATCGACACCATCTGCGCCGACTACACCGACGAGCAGCTCGAACTCGTCGCCGGCTTCCTCAACCGCTGCACCGAGGCCGGCCTCACCTCCGCCGAGAAGCTCAGCTGACGACGGTGACTCACCAGCCCGACCGCCGCCGGCACTCGGCGCCCGCCACGACGGGGGATAATGGTGGGCATGCCTCAGATCAGTGTTGAGTACTCGGAGTCTTTGACTGACGCGTTCGATCGGCGGGGGTTCGCGCTGGCGTTGCATGCGGCGGCGCAGGAG
Source organism: Kribbella sp. NPDC051587 (assembly GCF_044453945.1). Taxonomy (NCBI): domain Bacteria; kingdom Bacillati; phylum Actinomycetota; class Actinomycetes; order Propionibacteriales; family Kribbellaceae; genus Kribbella; species Kribbella sp. NPDC051587. Next base: position 87,014 of record NZ_JBITDE010000020.1, on the reverse strand, counting down.
CTGCTGGGGAGCGCGCCGACGGCGTTCAAGACGCGGTTCCGGACTACTGGTGAGACGGTGATCGGGGATGGCGACCCCAGTGAGGCGATGGTGCACGTGGGGCTGGCGATCCTGCCGGGCCGTGATGCCGAGACCAAGACCAAGCTGGGTGAGCTGACTCAGACGCTGCTGGCGGCTCACCTGAAGCCGGCCGCGGACCTCAACACCCAGCTCACTGTCGAGATCCGCGACCTGGCGGACGCCTACTCCAAGACGGTCATCGCCAGGGCTTGACGAGCTCGGCGACCTTGTCGGCCAGCGCCACCTGCAATAGCGGTCCGAAGGTGATGCGCTGGACACCGGCCGCCTTGAGCTCGTCGAAGGAGCCTGAGGCCGCGCCGTTCACCGGGTGGGCGGTGACGTTGACCGGGCCGGACAGCGCCGACAAGACGGTACGGAGTGCCTCGGCGTCCGGGATCAGCACCGGGTAGACGCAGCGCGCGCCCGCTGCCTCGCAGGCCTGGGCGCGGCGGATGGCCTCGCCCAGCGGGTCGTCGAACTTCTCCACCTTGCCGATCAGTGCGTCGGTCCGAGCGTTGATGACCAGCTCGACACCTGCCGCGTCGGCGGCCGCGCGGATCGCGCCGATGTAGTCGGCGTGCTCCTGAACCGCCCGCAGCCGGCCCTCACTGTGCACCGTGTCCTCGACATTGATGCCGACGGCACCGGCCTCCAGCACCCGCTCCACCAGCTCGGCCGCCGGGGTGTTGTAGCCCGACTCCACATCGGCGGTCACAGGTACGTCGACCGCACCCGTGATCCGCCGGATCCCGTCGAGCGCGTCGTCGAGGGTCATCCCCTCGTTGTCCTTCTGCCCGCGGGAGTTGGCCAGCGGGTGGCTCCCTACGCTCAGCGCCGGGAAGCCCGCCTCGGCGACCGTCTGGGCCGACCACGCATCCCAGACGGTCGGCAGCACCAAGGTTTCGCCGGTGTGGTGGAGACGGAGTAACTCACTAGCCTTAGCAGCAAGATCAGTCATGTCTTGCAGACTACCTAAGGCCGGTCACCGGGCAGATGATTCGATACACCGGTACGGCGACCGCCGCGACCACCACGTGCATCGCCGCCAGCGCGGACGCGCCGAGCGTGGACGAGTGCGGGATGAACCCGGTCGCCATCAGCACGACATCCGGGACGAAGGACACCAGCACGACCGCCGGGACAAGCACCTTGAGCACCGCTGCCGGGCGTTCCGCGCCGCGGACGACCCGGCGCCAGCCCTCGAACCCGGCCGCGACACCGATCAGGGTGAAGGCTGTGAAGACCGGCAGCGTCAACGGCGCGAAGGCCGAGTCCGCGCCGAGCGCCACCGCACCGCGAGCGACCGCGAAGTTGAGCGCACTCGCCACCACACCTGCGGCGGCCAGGATCGCCAGCCGGGCAGCCGGCACCACGACGGGACGCCGTACGTCGATCGAACTCATCGCCACCACCTCGTCTCATTAGTACGCAGCTCGTACTAATGAGAAGGTAGCACAGAACGGTCCGAAACTCGTACTATTCCTCGGCGGCCACGATCACCTTGGTCAGCAGCTCGGCGAGCAGCTCGCGTTCCGGCGGGTCGAGCACCCGCACCATCCGCAGCACCTCGGTCCGGAGCCGGCGCTCGAAATCCTCCGCGACCTCGACACCGCGTGCGGTCGGTTCGACCACCAGGTTGCGCCGGTCGCCGGGGTCGGGCACCCGCGCCACCAGCCCGGCCGACTCCATCCGGGCGACCACGCCGGTCATCGTCGACTTGCCCAGGCCGACCGCGGCACCGAGGCCGAGCATGTTCGTCGGCGCCCGGTGCAGCACGAACAGCAGCCGCGCCTGTTGCATGGTCAGCCCGAGGTCAGAGCTGATCCGCTCGTAGTGTTCGGTCACCGCGGTCGAGGCCCTGATCAGAGCGGGACCGACCGCCAGCGGCTTCGGCTTGGCCATGGCCCTCCTCCGAGGTTCGTGCCGGATCAGGCCACCACAATAGGTCCATCCGCCAGGTCATCTCAGCCCGCCCACACGTCTTCGAGGTAGCGATCGTTGCTGAGCAGGTCCTGCAGCCAGGACTCGGCGGCGGCCAGGTCGGCGCCGGTCTGCTCCTGGTAGATCGCGGTGAAGGCTGCGCGGACCGCCGGAGCCATGCCTCGGCCGTCGCCGCAGACGTAGACGCGGGCGCCCTGGTCGAGCAGCCGCCACACATCGTTGCCATCGGCACGGATCCGGTCCTGGACATACTGGCCGTCGGCCCGGGAGAAGGCGGGCCGCATCGAGACTGCTCCGGCGCGTTCGGCCGCTTCGAACTCGTCTCGGTGCACGTAGTCCACCTCAGGGTGCCGAGCACCGAAGAAGCACAGCGCCTCGGCCTGCTCACCACCGCGTGCCAACCGGTCGCCGATGAAGCCGCGGAAGGGCGCGATCCCCGTCCCGGCTCCGACCATGATCACCGGTACGTCGGCCGCCGGCGCCCGGAACGCCTCGCGGGCCGGCTCGACCCGAGCACGGATCTGATCCCCCGGCTCGATCTCAGCCAGGTAGTACGACGAGATGCCGCGGAAGGTTCCGCGCCCGCTGGTCGCCGGTCCGGACAGCACGCCGACGATCAGCTCGACCTCGCCCGGGCTGCTGATCGACGACGAGGAGATCGAGTAGTGCCGGGGCTGGATCGGGAGCAGCAGCTCGAGGAAGTCGGCCGCCGACAGACCGCACGCCCGGTACTCCTCCAGCAGATCAAGCACGCTGCGACCGGCGACGTCCTCCGGAGACAGCGCTTCGAGGGCGTGCCGTTCGGGTGGGCAAGGGTTGCTCTCGGCAAGGATCGCGACCTGGGCCGCAGTGGCAGGGTTCTGCAGCTCGGTGAAATGCGTGAGCAACTGCCGGATCGTCACCGGCCGATCGACCGGGAGCGCACGGCGGGTCTTGTGTCGCGAACTGACCGCCACCACGAGGTCCAGGTCGAGCCCGAACCGGGCCGCGACCCGGTCGACAAGATCGGCCGGGTTGTCCGGTACGACGGTCAGGTGGTCGCCGGTCCGGTACGTCGTCCCCTCCGGCAGCCGGATCCGCAGGTACCGCTTCGAGCGGCCCAACGGGTTGTCGACGGCAACCAATTCGGAGTTGGCGAGCACAGTCATCGGCTCCACCTCGTACCGCGCGTCCAGGGCCGCCGTGATCGGACCGGTCAGCACGCGCACGTCGTACAGGCGATCGGTCGGCTCCTCGGAACGCGCTTCGCCATCGCCGTACTCGGTCAGCACCTCGTTCCACCAAGAAGTCGTCCAGGTCTCGATGTCGCCATCGAGATCGCCGGAGGCGTCGGCCTCGCCGCGATCGACGAAGCGGACCGCGCCAAGCTCAGCCATCCGGTCGTCGATCAGGGTCGGGACCACCTGGTACGTCGCCGCCCAGTTGCGGTCGCCGATCCCGAGAACGCCGTACCGGACGCCGGTCAGGTCCGGACCGGTCTCGAGCCAGTCGACAAAGGCCGCGGCGTCATCGGTGGGCCTGCCGTTGTACGACGCCGCCACGATCAGCACGGGCCGGTCGGTCGGCAACGCGTCGACCGCGGTGTCCAGCGATCCCGTGCTGGCGGTGAAGCCTCGGTCCTCGCTCTCGTCACCGAGTTGCCGTGCGAGCGCCCGGCAGGTTCCGAGGTTGGAACCGTGCAACACCGTCAGCCCGGTCCCGGCCTTCGCCCGACCGGCCACGCGACCCCTGGCGGCCTCGTCCACGGCGGGTGCCTCGACAACCACGCGCTCCGCGGCAGTACGTCGTACCAGCTTGAGCTCGAAGCCTTCCGGCTTGAGGGTCAGCGTCTCTTTGACCTTGAGCTGGTAGTCGGCGTCGTCGCGCAGCCGGTAGCGGTGGATGAGCAGCCCGAGCAACAAGGTTGCCTCGTGCAACGCGAACTGACGACCGATGCAAGCGCGCTCCCCCGTGCCGAACGGCTTGAACGCGTGCACCGGCCGGGCCTTGACCTGCTCCGGGCTGAAGCGCGACGGGTCGAACGCCTCGACGTTGTCACCCCACACCGCGTCGCGATGCAGAGCCGGAGCCAGTACGACGAGCCACTGCCCCTTCCGCACCGGGTACTTCCCACCGAGCGTCGTGTCCACGGTGGCCTCCCGCACGAAGGCACCGGCAGTCGGCCACAACCGCAGGGCCTCGTTCAGGATCTGCCGGACGTAACGAAGCTTGCCGATGTCCTCGAACATCGGCTGCGGGTCCGTGTCCGCACCCCAGAGCGCGTCGACCTCCGCCTGGGCCAGCTGCAGGACGGCCGGGTTCTTCGCCAGGTAGTACAGCGCGAAGGACAAGGCGCCGGACGTCGTCTCATGGCCGGCGATCAGGAACGTGATGACCTGGTTGCGGATGTTGATCTCGTCGAGGCGCTCCCCCGACTCCGGGTGCGGCGCGTTGAGCATCAGCCCGAGCAGGTCGCCGGTCGAGGTGTCGCCGCTGTCCTTCCGCGCGCGCACCACCTCATCGACCACGCTCGCCATGAACTCGGAGTCCTTGGCGAACTGCGCGTCGGCGCCGCGATTCAGTACCGGTCCGATCCACGGCACCTCGCGGCTCTTGGCCTGTGCGTGCGCGAGCGCCCGGACCATCGCCTCCACGAACGGGTGCGGCTCCGCGGTCTCGAACGACCCGAAGTCGTAGTTGAAGCCGGTCAGGCCGATCGTGTCCAGCGTCAGCCGGGTCATGTCGTCGGTGACGGCAACCGATCGGCTGTCCGCCGCAGCGCCGTCCCAGGCCGCGATCAGGCGGTTCGCCACCTCCAGCATCGCGGGGTGGTAGCTGCGGATCGACTGCAACGCGAAGGCCGGCAGCAGGATGTCGTGCGCGAGCTGCCAGTTCGGCTCGTCGTTGTACGCCGTGAACAGACCGTCGCCCGCGACGCCGCGGATCCGGTCCAGGGCGGGCGCGACGTGCTTGGCGAAGCGGGTGTCGTCCGACAGCTCGGCGACCAGGTCGGCGCCGGAGACGATCACCACGTCGCGACCGAAGAACCGCTTGCCGAAGATCGGCCCGAGCTCGCGCGCGAGCCGGGTGTTGTCCTGGATCGGGGTCTGGCTGGTCGCCGCGACGAGATCACCGACGACCGGGATCCGGCCGGGTGGGTGCGGCATCCCGGTCGTATCGATCGTGTCGGCGGTGTTCGTCATCACAGGCTCCTTCGCTCGATGTGCTACCTCCAGGTTCGACCCACCCGGACGCACAGTGAGCGGATCGAACTACTAGATTTGGTAGCAAATGGACGATGCAGCCGCGTGGCGCAACAGATTCATGACCCTGCTGGACCGGCTCCCGACGCCGACCGGCCTCTGCCTGGGCGACGGCGTACTGGTTGATGTGAACCCAGCCTTTGCCCGACTACTCGGTACGACGCCGATGAAGCTCCGCTCACGTCTGGTCGACGACCTGCTGGAGCCGAAGGACGTGCAGGAGTACGAACGCGTCCTCGGCAGCCTGCGCACCCGTCGCCGCCGGCGCGGTGATCTCGCGGTCCGCTGGTCGGGCGGCACCGGCATCCTGACGATCCAGGTGCTGACCAACCAGAGCCCGACGGTATTGCTGCTGACTCTGGTGACCACGCCGAGCGAGAGTGCCGACGTACCGGAGCTGACCGAACGCGAACTCGCCGTCCTCCGCCTCACCGCCGGCGGCGCCACCTCGGCGCAAGCAGCGCACCAACTCGGCCTCACCGCCGACGGCGTCAACTACCACCTCAACCGGTTGCTCGATCGCTTCCGGGTGCCGAACCGGGTCGCGCTGGTCGCCCGCGCCTACTCGCTCGGCATCTTCGATCCCACCGCCTGGCCGCCGCGCTGACGAGCCCAGCTCGCGAACGACGTCAGCGGGATGCCGAAGGCGGTAGCGACTGCGGGGTCGGCGGTGATCTCGCGGTTGTTCATGCCGAGCTGGTTGTCGATCAGCTGTGCCAGCATTCCGCGCGCCTTGCCCTCCTCCGGCGTCACGGTCTCCACCCGCGCGGGCTCGCCCGCCGCCGTCAGCGCCGCAGCCATCTCGCGCAGCGACAGCAGCTCACTCGCCAGGTCGATGACCTGCTCGTGGAACCGCGCCGGGTCGGCAAAGGCGGCCGTCACGGCAGCTCCGATGTCTTCCGGAACGACGACAGCCAAGGGCTTGTCCGCGTCGATCGCGGTCACGATCGTCTCGCCAGTCAGGTCCTCGAACCAGATCGATGGGCGGACCAGGTTCGTCGTGAAGAACGCTGGCCGAAGCTCGGTCCACGACCGGAACCCTGCGTCCGGCAGTGCCAGCCCGACCGCGGCCTTGCTGTGCCAGTAATGCGGCGCACCCCACGCCTCGGCCCGCCCCGTCGCCGCTGCTTCCAGGAACTCCGCGATGCCCGACACCGACGAATGCACGAACTGCTCGACGCCGGCCGCCCGCGCCGCGTCGACAAGGTTCAACCCGCCGATCCGCTCCACATCCGAGGTCAGATCGTTCAGGTCGGGAGTCTGCACCGAGAACACCGCCCGGACGCCGGTCAGCGCCGCATCCAGTGACGGACGGTCGGTCAGGTCCCCGACGACCAGCTCAGCCCCCGCGGCCTCGATCGCCCGCGCCGCATCCAGTGACGGACGGTCGGTCAGGTCCCCGACGACCAGCTCAGCCCCCGCGGCCTCGATCGCCCGCGCCGCCTCCGACTCCGGCCGCCGTACCAGCGCACGGACCGGAACTCCCTCCGCCAACAGCCGTCGCGCGACAATGCCACCTTGCTGACCGGTCGCGCCGGTCACCAGTACCAGATCAGTCATAGCCGCACGCTAAAACCTGACGTCAACGTCAAGGGCAAGTCCGCTCAGGAGATCCGGCCGCCGGGATACGATTGCCCGACACGTCTGGGGACATGGAGTCATGGGTGGAAGAGAAGCCGAACGAGTGGGCGCGGCTCGATCTCAATCTCCTGCTGCCACTCAATGCGCTGCTGATGGAAAGCAACGTGACCAAGGCTGCCCAGCGGCTGGCCGTTGGACAGCCCACGATGAGCGTCGCGCTGGCCAAGCTGCGTCGGCATTTCGATGACCCGCTGCTGGTGCGCAACGGGCGCGACCTGGTCCTGACGCCGTTCGGAGAGTCACTGCGGGAGCCGGTCCAGGAGGCATTGCTCGCCGCCAGGAAGGTGTTGACGGCCGCGCGGACGTTCGACGCCGAGACGACCGACCGGACTTTCCTGGTGATCGCCAGCGACTACGTGACCAGCATCCTCCTGCATCCGCTCATGACCGAGCTGGCCAAGGCGGCGCCGCAGGTCCGGCTCACCATCGAGTCGCTGCGCTCGGACGTCGTCGATTCGCTGCGGTCGCGGCGGTGCGATCTCGCGTTCTGGCCGCTCTCGATAGCTCCTCAGGAGCTGCTCAACTTCCCGTACCAGCAGATCGTCACCGACGAGTTCATCGTCGTCGCGGACAACAGCAGGCCGCCGGACCCGGAGCCGTTGTCACCGGAGGATCTCGCCGACCACCCGGCGGTAGTCGTCGCCGGGCAGATCAGCAACGCACCGATGCCCGACCTTCGCCTCGGCAACCACGGTCTTCGCCAGACCGCGGCGATCACGGTGGATTCATTCGGGCTGGCGTTGCGGACGGTGGCCGGAACCAACCTGGTCACGGTCACCCAGCGCCGGCTGTTCGAGCAGATGGGACCGGGACTGGGGCTGCGTGAGGTTCCCACGACCGCCCAGCTCCCGATCCTGTCTCTGGCGATGTTCTGGCATCCACGCCACGTGCAGTGGCCCGCTCATCAGTTCTTGCGCGAGCACCTCATCCGGATCGCGGACAAGCTCTGAGCCAGCTGCCTACTTGGCGGCCAGCAGTGCGGCGACGTTCTGCCCGGTGAGCTGAGCCGACTGCGGGTTCTGACCGGTGACCAGGCGACCGTCGACGACAGACTGAGCGGACCAGTTCTCGGCCGGGTGGTGAATGGCGCCACGCGAGGTGAGCTTGTCCGCCAGCAGGAACGGCACGACGTCGGTGAGGCCAACGGCTTCCTCTTCGGCGTTGGTGAAGCCGGCCACGTTCTTGCCGTCGACGAGGTAGGTGCCGTCGGACAGCTTGAGGTTGACCAGTGCGGACGGGCCGTGGCAAACGGCCGCGACGACACCTCCGCGCTCGTAGATGTCGGCGGCGAGCTTCAGGAGATCGTCGGCCTGCGGGAAGTCCCACATCGTCCCGTGTCCACCCGCGAAGAGGACGGCGTCGTACGCCGAGGCGTCCAGGTCGGCCGCGACCGGGGTGTGGTCGAGGTCGACGTTCGCCAGGAACTTCTGCTGGGTCGGGTCGGTGTCATCCAGGCCGTCGACCGGCGGCCGGCCGCCCTTCACCGAGACGAGGTCGACGTCGAAGCCTGCCTCCGTGAAGACCTCCCAGGGCTCGGCCGCCTCGGAGACATAGAAGCCGGTGGCCCGGCCGGTATCACCCAGCTCGGAGTGGCTGGTGAGAGCAATCAGTACGCGTGTCATGTCTCGATCCTGCCGCCGCCAGCCATCAAAGACCAATAGGCGTGCCTGGAGGAAGGCATAAGATTGCTGATGTGTCGCTCGACCTGCTCCGTACCTTCCTCGCCGTCCACCGGGCCGGCTCGATCACCGGCGGCGCGCAGTCCCTCGGCCTGTCCCAGCCGACGGTGACTGCGCAGCTCAAGAATCTCGAACACCAACTCGGTCACCCGCTCTTCGACCGGCTGCCGCGCGGCGTCCGCCCGACCAGCGCCGGCAACGAGCTCGCCCGCCGGATCGCCGACCCGGTCGACACCCTGCAAGGCTTGCTGCGCGCCGAGCTCGACGACTCCGCCGAGACGACCGTCCACCTCGGCGGCCCATCGGATTTCCTCTGCCACCAGGTGCTCCCAGCACTCGCCGAGCAGATCGCCGCCGGTCTCCAGGTGCGGACGACCTTCGGACTGCCCGACGGCCTACTCGACCGCCTCCGGTCCCGCAGCCTCGACCTGGTCATCAGCTCGACCCGGCCACGCCTACCCGGCCTGCGCGCGGTGCCGTTCTACGACGAGACCTTCACCCTGGTCGCCGCACCCCGCTGGGCCGGCTCCGCCGACCGCCTGAACACCATCCCGCTCATCGCGTACGCAGACGAGGCGCCCATCATCCGCCGCTACTGGCGCACGGTCTTCAACACCCGACTCACCCGTACGCCGGACGTCGTGGTTCCCGATCTCCGTGGCGCGCTGGCCACCGCCCTAGCGGGTGCCGGAGCCACCGTCCTGCCCACCTACCTCTGCGCCGACCCCCTGCGAACCGGCGAGCTCATACGACTAGCCGACCCGGAACTCCCGCCACTGAACACCCTCTTCCTCACCACCGGCCCCGATCCCTCCCCCACCACGATGGCTGTGCGCGACCACCTCCTACGTGGCAGCAGGCAGCGGTGGATTTAGTTGCCGCTAGCAACGACGGGCACGAAGGGTAGCCAGTACAGCACGGACAGGTCTACGATCGGGGCCGCCACAGCTGGGGCAGCGGCGTTCGAACAAGCGTTTTTATTGTGTGCAAAGGGTTTCGCTCCGTTGTGATTTTCGAGACTATTGAGTCCGATTCACCGGTTTCGGCCTCCTGGGCCGGGGGTATCTCGGAGGGATCGAACCACCGCAAGACTCGGGGATTGGATCGGGAGGGAACCTGCACCCGATGGATGCGCACGCCCTGCAAGACAGTTGGGACCAGGTCACCAAGCACGGAGAGCAGGTACCGCTCTACTTCTACTCGCATCTGTTCGTCTCGCATCCTGAGGTGCGGGCGATGTTTCCGCTCTCGATGTCGCACCAGCGCGACAAGTTCGTCGGTGCGCTCGGCCGGATCGTCAGTCACGCCGACCAGCTCGACAAGGACGCGCCGTTCCTGCGTCACCTCGGCCGCGACCACCGCAAGTACGCCGTACAGGCCGCGCACTACGACGCCGTGGGGGCATCCCTGTGCGCGACGTTGATGCATTTCCTCGGAGATGCCTGGGACGCGGACCTGGCGGCGGACTGGACGGCGGCGTACCAGGTCGTCGCGCGGTTGATGGTCGAGGCCGCGGAGACGTCGTCGGAGACCAGCCCGGACTGGTGGGACGCCGAGGTGGTCGTGGCCGAGCGGCGCACGATGGACCTCACGCTGCTCACCCTGCGGCCCCGGAGCCCGTTCCGGTACCGGCCGGGCCAGTCGATCTCGATGGAGATCCCGCAACGACCACGGCAATGGCGGTACTTCAGCCCGGCCAACGCTCCGCGACCGGACGGCTCGATCGATCTGCACGTCCAGCAGATCGACGGCGGACAGGTGAGTCCGGCGGTGGTGCGGTCGCTGAAGGCCGGTGACGTCGTGAAGCTGGGCGCGCCGGTCGGCGAGCGGCTCACGCGGCGAGACGGGGACCCGAAGGATCTCCTGCTGGTCGCAGGAGGGACCGGTCTCGCGCCACTGCTCGCCGTACTGGAGGAGATCGATCTGGAGTGGCAGCGGGAGGGAATCGGGCCGATGGTCCACCTGCTGCACGGGGTCCGGATGCCGTGGCATCTCTACGATCGCCCGCGGTTGCGTGAGGTGGCTCGGACGCGACCGTGGTTCGACTACACCGAGGTCGTCTCCGACGACATGTCCTATCCCGGCACCCGCGGGAAGGTCGGCGCGATCGCGGCCCGGCAGCACCTGTTCGGGCGGACGGCGATGGTGTGCGGCGGCCCGCAGATGGTCGCGCACACGCTCGAGCAGCTGGCCGCGGCCGGCATGCAGCCCGAGCACATCAAGTACGAGCACTTCTACTACGCGGCCGCGGGCGAGGACGCCGACGGGCCAGGTCAGGAGACATCCAGTGACGATCAAGCACCGCCACCACGGCTCGCCGTACCAGACCCCGCAGTCGATCCGCTCCGAAGCCTTTCAGCGGAAGATGCGCGGGCTCGACGCCGCCAAAGTCTACGGATACCTCGATCTGCTGGCTGATCAGGTGCAGACCGCCGAGCACGACCTCAAGGAAGCGCAGGCCCGCAACGAACGGCTGCTGGCCGAGCTTCAGCGCGGGCGCGCGGAGGCACAGCGGCTGCGGGCGGAGATCGAGCACCACGAGCAGGCCGGCAGCCGGGTGAACGAGCAGGTCGTGCAGATGTTCAGCCAGGCCCAGCTCGTGGTCGAGGAGATGGTGCAGGACGTCAGCCGGGACGCCCGCGAACGGATCGGCCATGCCCGCGAACACGAGCGCAAGATTGTCGCGGCGGCCATGGACACGGCCGGTGAAGAGGTCCGGACGTACGCACAGCACGCCCAGGCACAGATGCAGTCGATCGTCGCCTCGTTCGCCAGTGAGGTCGAACAGCTCGGCAGTACGCCGCCCTCCCCCGGTTCGGTCTGAGCCATGAGCCTGGCTTGGCGGAAGGCCCCGCGCACCGGCCGACTGGCCTCAGCAGGTCCGGGACGGGTTCGGGCGAGGCGTGATCACACGGTCTCCCGGCCCGCTCCCGGACCACGTCTTTCCAGTGCCGACATCGCGAGGGTTCAGGCCGCGGCCGAGGAGTTCCTGCTGCTCTTCCAGACCGAGACCCACCCGGCCGGGTCGATCGAACCGCGGATCGCCGCAGTGCTGCGTGAGATCGAGCGAACCGGTACCTACTGGCACACGCCGGAAGAGTTGACCTTCGGTGCCCGGGTCGCCTGGCGCAACAACGCGCGCTGTATCGGCAGGCTCTACTGGCACAGCCTGCAGGTCCGCGACCTGCGGGCGGTCTCCGATGCCGGAGCCGTCGCCACGCACTGCTTCGACCATCTGCGCACCGCCCACAACGGCGGGAAGATCCGGCCCATGATCAGCATCTTCGCTCCTGAGACGCCGACGCGGCCGGCGCCGCGGATCTGGAACGAGCAACTGATCCGGTACGCCGGTTATGACCTTCCGGACGGTCTCGTCGTCGGCGACCCACGCTATCGGGGCTTCACCAGCGAGCTCATCCAGCGCGGCTGGCAACCACCCGACCGGCCGGGATCGTTCGACGTACTCCCGCTCGTGGTGGAGACGGTCGAGGAGGGACCACAGCTGTTCCAGCTTCCCGGGTCCGCGGTGCACGAGGTCGCGCTCGAGCATCCCGAGCTTGCGTGGTTCGCCGACCTCGGACTGCGGTGGCACGCGGTGCCGGTGATCAGCAACAATCGCCTCGTCATCGGCGGCGTCTCCTACCCGGCTGCGCCCTTCAACGGTTGGTACATGGGGACCGAGATCGGCGCCCGCAACCTCGGCGACAGCGATCGCTATGCCTTGGTCCCTGAAGTCGCGGCACGGATGGGTCTCGACACCTCGAACGAGGCAACGCTGTGGCGGGACCGGGCCTTGATCGAACTCAACCGCGCGGTGCTGCATTCCTTCCAGGCGAACGGTGTCAGCATCACCGATCACCACACCGAGTCCCGCCGGTTCCTGATCCACCTGGAGCGCGAGGAGCGAGCAGGCCGGAAATGTCCGGCCGACTGGACCTGGATCGTGCCGCCGGTGTCCGGCTCACAGACACCGGTCTTCCACCGCCATTACGACCTGGAGGATCAGGTCCCGAACTTCTTTGCCGACCCCGATGCCTCGCGCCGAGGCTTGCACGGCGGGCCGCCCGCCTTCCGCTGAACCCGTCAGACCTCGTCCCAGACGTGCGGGCGGACACCGACTCCGAGGAGCTCGCAGAGTTGGCGTCGGCCGGCGATCTGGAGTTTGCGGTAGACGCCGGACAGATGGAACTCCACTGTCCGGCGTACCAGGAACAGTTCTTTCGCGATCTGCGCGTTCGACAAACCGTCGGCCGCGAGCCGCGCGATCTTCGACTCCTGCGGGGTCAGCCCGGGCACCCCACTCGCCGGCGCCGACGACCGCGCCTGCGAACGCGCCCGCTCGGCCAGCGGCCGCACTCCGCAGTGGTCGGCCAAGGACACCACCCGGAGGAACTGCTGGTCCGCCTTCCGATCGTGTCCGGTCGCGCGCAGCGTCTTCGCGTACTGGTAGCGGGCCTGCGCCTCGTCCAGCAACTGGCCCGCGCCGCCCAGGCCCTCGACCGCTTGCGCCAACAGCTCGCCCCGATCCTCGGTCGGCCGGGTCATGGCCAGGGTGAACTGGGCGAAGGCGAGTGCACCCGGGGCGCCGTACGAGGTTGCTCGTTCGAGGTTCTCCTCAGCGAGTTGCACGGCCTCGGTACGGCGGCCGAGTCGGAGCAGCGCGCGGACGGCACCGGGTCGCCAGCGGATCAGCTCCGGGTTCTCGATGCCCGAGCTGGTCAACAGACTTCCGCAGTCCAGGAACGACCGCAGTCCGAGGTCGAACTGCTCCGCCGCGAGCTGGATCAGGCCGTGTGCATGGGTGACCAGCGGCCAGACCTGCAGGTCGGCTTTCGGGTCGGGCAACAGCCGGGTCGCCAGTAGCTCGGCCGCCCCGCTCCCGGCGCCGGTTGCCACCATGACCTCTGCCAGCAGCGGCACCACGCCGGTGAGCAACGAATCGTTGCGGCGGATCTCCGGCCGGGTCAGCAGATTCTTCAGCAGCCGGATCGCTGCCTGCAGCTCGCCCTTGCGGTACAAGGCTCCGGCCCGGAACAGGTCCAGCTCGGCCAGCGCCCACGGATCGGCCTTCCCCACCAGCCGATTGCGCAGTACGACGGTCGTCGCGTGCAACTCGGCCGGCCCGGCCGCCGTCGACAGCGCGAACAGCGCGTGCCAGCAGTTCTCGAACCGCGCCTCCGGATCAGCCAGTACGGCGCGGGCGTCGGCCAGCGCTGGTCCCGCATCGCGACCGATCAGCGTGGCCTGCGATGCCCGCACGGCGCGTAACGGCAGCGTCAGCGACGGATCCATGGTGGCCCGCTGCGCGAACCAATCCGCCGTCGTCGACAGCGCCTTTACACCGGTCAACGAGCGGGCGCGAAGCGCCGCATGCTGCAGCCGGAGCTGCACCGCTGTCTCGTTCACACTGTCCACCCGGTCGGCGGCAAGTTCGATCAGGGCCGGCACCTCCGCATGCCGGCCTTGCTCGACCATCAACCGCCGGACCGCGTCGACGATGACGAGCACCCCGGCCGGATCCGTCGTACGGCGAAGCTCTTTGACCAGTACGTCGATCGCCTCGCCGGCGCCGCCCAGGGCCGCGAGATCGACCATGACCGAGGCTCGCTGGGATCCGTCGAGGCGCTCGGACAGAGCCAGCCGCAGGTAGCTCTCGGCGCGCCGGACGTCGGATCGTTCGCGGGCCTCGAGCGCGGCGGCGCGAAGGGTCTCGACTGCCCAGGGCAGGCCGGCCGGGCCGGCGTGCAGGAGTTGTCCGGCTACTGCCTCGGCGCCGGCGCCCGAGTTCCGCAGGATGCCGGCCGCCTCGAGGTGCGCCTGGATCCGGCGGCCCGGCGGGATCCGCATCGCCGCCACCTCGCTCGCGCCGCGAGCGGTCAGGCCCAGCGGAGAGCTTCCGGTCACCTTCCCCGCCGCGACCAGGACGTCCAGCTCGACCAGCAACTCGGCGACGGGCGACCGGATCAGGTCGGCGACCGCCCAGATCACGGCGTCCTCGCCGAGCACCCAGATGGCGCGCAGGATCGCCTCGCCGCTGTCGCCGGGATCGGCGATCCGTGGAGCGGACCGGGAACGACTGACGGACAGATCAAGCATAGGAACCTCGCAACGGACGGGGCGGCGGAGTGCAGGGATTCCGAGATCGCCGGTAGGCAACGGTCTGCAACGTATCCGGCACGGACCGCGACCGGAACCCGCGATCCGCCCAGGAGGGTCATTGACGCCATCAATACCTGGCCAGAAGTACTAGGCGGGTGGGGGTGGTTCGTTCTGGCGGTCGAGTCGTGCGGCGCTGAGCACGCCTAGCGTCGGGAGTAACGACAAGGAGGAACCATGAACGAGAAACCGACCTGGCCCGCCGACGAGCCGTGGTACCAGTTCACGCCGAGGAACCTCGGTACCGGGTATCTGACGCTGGTGGCGGCCGGAGTGCTGCTCATCTGGAGCGGGGTGGAGCTGACGCGGGGCGGGCTCGGCACCGGACAGACGGTGCTGTTCGCCGTCATCGCCGTCTGCGGGCTGGTGATGTTGTTCCAGTCGGCCTTCGGGCTGAAGAAGTTGCTCCGCCGGCGCAACCAGCAGGGCTGATGTCCGGAACGGCCCCGGCGGTGCGTGGTGGCGTTCGCCGGGGCCCGGGGGGACCAGGCATGCTGGTGTTCGTGAACCCGCGGACTCCGATGATCCTGGAGATCGTCGCCTTGGCGCTGGCCATCGCGACGGACACGGTGATCGTCCTGGTGACGCCGCCGGCGCAGCCCGGCCTGCTGGCAGGGTTGTTCACCGCGCTCACGCCGGCGATCGGCCTCGGTGCGGCAGCGCTCGCCGTACTGCGTCGTCGCTTCGATCGGGTGAAGTTGCTGACGGCAATCGTTGCCGGGGCGTCGTTGCTCGTCACCGCCCTCACTGTGCTGGCGGATCAGCTCGGCGAATCGATTCGGGCCCAGCCGCCGGTGACCGAGGTACTCGCGCTCGCGATCCTTTGCGGTGCGGCTTGCCATCGCGCGGCGGCACGCACGATCGTTCCGCTGGTCCTGCTCAGCGGGGTCGCGATGACCACGGCTCCCCTGCTGCGGTTCGGACCGACCACCTCGTGGGCGCTGCTCGCCGTACCGGCTGCCCTTCTGTGGGGTGGCAGTGTCGGCACTGGGCTCGTGTTGCGCGACGCGACCGGCCGGGCCGAGGCTGCCGCCGAGACCGCGCGCAGTTCCGAGCGGCTCGCGCTCGCGCGCGAACTCCACGACTTCGTCGCTCATCACGTGACCGGTATGACGGTCCTCGCCCAAGGTGCACGAGTTGCCGCGGGCAAGGATGTCGACACCGAGGTGTACGCCGAGATCGAGCAGGCGGGTCTCGAGGCGCTGACCGAGATGCGCCGGGTCGTCGGCATGCTGCGCACCGACCCGGAAGCCCACGCCGAGGACGGCGTCGCACTCGTCCCCCGACTGGTCGACGCGCGTGGGGTCGACCCGCGGATCCGCATCCACGCCGCGGACCTCCGGCTGCCGAAGGAGGTCGTCGACGCCGCACACCGGATCGTGGTCGAGGCGGTCACCAACGCCCGCCGGTACGCCGTACCGGAGTCGGCGATCGTCATCGAGGCGTCCGTCGAGACTCGTGGGGTGCTTCGCGTGCTGGTGGTTCGGGTCGTCAACCAGCTGATCGCGGATGCTGTGCGCGGAAACGGGTACGGCTTGACCGGGATGGCCGAACGCGCGGAGCGGATCGGCGGTACGTTGACAGCCGGTCCGGCCGACGGCGATCAGTGGCACGTCGTCGCTTCTCTGCCGGTCGGAGAGGAGAGCTGATGGTGCGGGTGGTCTTGGCCGACGACCAGGCGATGGTACGGCGGGGGTTCCGGCTGATCCTCGAGTCGGCGGGCAACGAGGTCGTGGGCGAGGCAGCCGATGGCGAGGAGGCCGTCCGGGTCGCCCGGGAGCTGCGGCCGGACGTCGTACTGATGGACATCCGGATGCCGCTCATCGACGGCCTCCAGGCGACCCGGCTGCTCGCCGGTCCCGAGGTCGTCGAGCCGCTGCGCGTGGTGGTCGTCACCACCTACGACATCGACGAGAACGTGTACGCCGCCCTGCGCGCCGGCGCCTGTGGATTCCTGGTCAAGGACGCCGGCCCCGGCCTGCTGATCGAGGCGGTCGAGGCGGCGGCTCACGGAGAGTCTCTGGTCTCGCCGTCGGTCACGACCCGGCTGCTCGAACACTTCACCCGCTCGGCACCGATCGAACCGGCCGCCCATCCGCTCACCGAGCGGGAGGCCGACGTCGTACGGGCTGTAGCCCGCGGACGCACCAACAACGAGATCAGCGACGAACTGGTCGTCTCACTCTCGACCGTCAAGTCGCACCTCGCGAGCGCCCAGCGCAAGCTCGCTCTGCGCAACCGCACCGAGCTCGCCATCTGGGCCTGGGAGAACCACCTCGTCGGCTGACACCACGATCGTCTTCGCCGCCAGATCCCCGACCCGCTGCCGATGCGGCGTGCACAGAATGACGACCAGGCCGACCACGGCCCAGAACAGACCGTCCACGACCCACAGCAGATACCGGATCAGGTACTGCGTCAGGCCCGGCGCAGTGCCGTCGACCATGGTCACGCGCAGCCGCAAGAGCCGCATACCGACCGAGGCACCTCGGCGCAGCGGCAGCAACACCTCGTTCAGCACCGCCCCCAGCACAATGCCGCCGACCCACGTGCCCGCAGCCGCCTGAGCCACCGGATCCGCCCCGACGCCCAGCTTCTGCAACACGATCACCACCGGGATGGCCAGCACGAATCCCGTTGCCACCGACAACAACCGGTCGATCAGCCCCTGCGCCACCCGCCGCCCGACGGACGCCGTCCCTGCCTGCTTCTCGGCCACCATGCCCCCATCATCGCAGCAGCTCGATCCGCCGCTTCAAACGCCGAAGGTTGTACCACTGCAGGACGATCACGATCGCGAAGCAGATCATCGTGACGATCGCCCAGCGACTGCCCCCGGTCGCCAGCGACACGATCTGCACCACGAGGTTCAGCCCGAAGACGATGTAGAACGGCTTACGGAAGCGGTAGGCCCGGCCGTAGAACCTCGTCGCGAGCTCGAGTGCGGCGGCCCGGATCCCCGGATCGCTCGGCACCGGCCCCTTCCACGCCGCCCGCCGTACCAGCTTCCACTCCTGCTCGGGCACCTCCTCAAGAGCCCGCAACTGCTCGCGGCGCTGGTTCCGGGTCACCAACGCCAGCAGTGGCCCCATGATCACACCGCCGACCACCGCCATGATCGCCACAAAACGCCAGGACGCGTCGTCGATCACGCCAACCACGACGCTCATCAACGCGAACAGCGCACCGAACAGCAGCGCGATCACCCAGCTCGGTGCCCGCAACAGAAACTTCTGCATCTCTCCCCCTCCAACAGTGCAGCTTCCCAGGTCGGTACCCCAGTCGCCAGTCCAAGAACCTGCAAGTCGCAGCGTCGTCCCCACGCCCCCCATTGCCACACATGCGACTCGGCCGGAACCGCTGGCTATGGCTGGGGATTGCTGCGGCCGATCGAAGCCGGGTGGCTCGGCGAACCGGTGGCTGAGGTAGATGGTGCGGCCAGCGACCATCTTGCCCGTTGCCTAGGGCTAACGGGCTGTGGTTGCGCCTCGCAAAGACACCGCCTTGCAACTGCGCCCGTCGACAACCTCATGCTGCCCGTCAACGTCCGAAGACTCGCCGACCACACACTGCGCCTCCTCGGACGCTAGAGCGACAACCGCCCGAATGCCTCCAGCGGATCACTCACGGGCTTGGCTCGGAGGTTCAGCCGATTGCCGTTCGGTGGTCGGGTGGCAGGGCCGCTGGGGTAAGCGACTCGGCCGGGGACGTCTACTTATGGCTGAGGTTGGCTGCGGCCGATTAAGAACGGGTGGCTGGGCAATGCGGTGGCTGAGGTGGATGGTGCGGTCGGCGACCGACTTTCGGTTGCTTGGGGTTGCCGGGCTGTGGTTGCGCTTCAAGAAGACGCCCGCCACGCACCTGAGCTCGCCTCCACCCTGCGCTGGCCGACTAACGTCCGAGGAACCGCCGACCACACCCCGCGAGTCCTCGGACGCTAGCGCAACAGCTCTCGGGGCTGGGACTGACCCGTTTTGACGGACATCCGAGATCAGGAGCTTGTGCTCCGGAAGGATGTTCATCATGGAGTCCATGGGCAAGAAGAAGCCAAGGCCTCGTCGTTCGTTCACTGCTGAGTTCAAGGCCGAGATCGTCGAGTTGTGCCAGCGCGGCGACCGGCCGATCGGTCAGATCGCGAAGGATTTCGATCTGACCGAGACCGCGGTGCGTGAATGGCTGAAGCAGGCCGAACGCGATGCAGGCACCGGCGATGGCGGGTTGACCACAGCTGAGAAGGACGAGCTCGCTCAGTTGCGGCGGGAGAACCGCCGCCTGCGTGAGGACGTCGAGATCCTCAAGCGGGCAACGGCTTTCTTCGCGAAGGAGACCCGATGAACTGTTTCCCGTTCATCGAGGCGGAAAAGCACGGCAGCCACAGCGTGAAGCGTGCGTGTGAGCTGCTGACGGTCTCCCGTTCCGCCTACTACGCCGACCGCGTCAACCGGCCCTCGGCGCACGAGCAGCGCGACATCGAATTGACCGCGAAGATCGTCGCGATCCACGACGAATCGCAGCTGACCTACGGCTCCCCGCGGGTCCACCGAGAGCTACTCGAACAAGGGCAGCGGTGCTCCCGTAAGCGGGTTGTGCGGCTGATGCAGGCCGCGGACCGGCACGGCCGGCTCCCGAAACGGTGGAAGAAGACCACGATTCCAGACCCGAGCGCCGCGCAACGCCCAGATCTGATCAGTCGTGACTTCGCCATCGACCCCGACCACCCCGGGCAGCTGGACCGCCGCTGGTGCGGCGACATCACCTATATCCAGACCTGGCAAGGCTGGCTCTACCTGGCCACCGTGATCGACCTCGCGTCGCGTCGGGTGGTCGGCTGGGCGACCGCGGACCATCTGCGCACCGACCTGGTCGCCGAGGCCCTCACCGACGCGGTGAATCGGCGCCGGCCCGCGCCCGGAGTGATATTCCACTCCGACCGAGGCTGCCAATACACCTCTGCTCAATACGCCAACCTGGCAAGAGATCTGGGCGTCATGCTGTCGGTCGGCCGCACAGGCCAATGCTGGGACAACGCGGTCGCCGAGTCCTTCTTCGCGACCGTGAAGGCCGAGCTGATCCACCGCCACACCTGGCCGACCCACAAAGCCGTCACCAGCGCGATCTTCGGCTACATCGAGGGCTGGTACAACACCCGCCGCCGCCACTCCACCCTCGGCTATCTCAGCCCCGCCGCCTTCGAAGCGACCCACGCCACCACCCACGAACAGGTAGCGTGAACCAACCTCACATCAACCCTGTCCGTCGAACCGGGTCAACCCCAGGGCGGCGCCAATCGTCACTCCCACCTACACAACTGAGCGTGGGGTCACCTCACCCGCCAGTCACACCTGCCGCAGTCGCCGTCGCCTGTCACAGTCGCGGGCCCCGGCCCCACATGGGGCTCCCGGTCGTGGCACGTCGCCTGTCACAGTCGCGGGCCCCGGCCCCACATGGGGCTCCGGGTCGTGGCACGTCGCTTGTCATAGTCGCGTGCAGTGGCCGCACGTGGGCTCCGGGTCGTGGTGTGGCGCGGGTCAGTTATGCGGCGTGGCTGAGCGTTCCGCGAGGGGGTGGGGGTTGGCGGTGCCCGGGACGGGGTGCGGGGTTTACGGTCCGGCTTCGGGGGTGTCAGGGCCCCAGGGGTCGCGGTAGTTGGGCGTCATCGAGATTAGATGGGCGCGGAAGGCTTCGCGGGCAGCGGCGAGTTCTGGGTTGGGTACGGTGCTGGCGGTGGGGAGCCGGTCGGGCTGTCCGTGTACCGGGTTGCTGCTGACACTGGCCCTGCCCACACCGGCATCGACCCCTGCTCGGCCGTCGCTAGTACTGACGCCAGACCGTCCCTCACAGTCACTGATCTGGCCCGCATCGGCACGGCTGACTCCGCTGCCGGCCATGCTGAACCTGGCGCCGGCGCTGGCCGTGCTGATATTCGCGCCCACACCGGCATCGACCCATGCTCGGCCGTCGCTAGTACTGGCGACAGAGCTTTCCTCGCAGTCACTGACTTCGACCGCATCGGCACGGCTTACTCCGGCGCTGCCCGTGGTGGACCTGACGCCAGCGCTCATCGTGCTGGCATTCGCGCCGACACAGACATCGGCACTGGCATCGGTACTGGCGCTGCTCGGGTTGGGGGCGTCGTCATTTTGGGCAGGGGTGGCCCAGGCAAAGACCGCGGCCAGGTCAGCAGGATCGGATAAAGGTGGATCGGCCCAGGCCGGGCGCGTCACCTCAACAAGCCCCGTGCTGGTGATCGAGACAGCCCATTGGTCGTTGTGGACGGCGCGGTGGTGGACGGCACACAGCAGTGCCAGGTTGTGGAGGCTGGTGGGGCCGCCGTCGGCCCAGTGGATCAGGTGGTGGGCGTGACACATCCACGGTGGTGCCTTGCACACGACACAACCCTTGTCGCGTTGGTTCAACGCCCGGCGAATGTATCTGTTCACGAACCGTTGCTCGGTCCCCACATCCAGCGGCTGCGAATCGCCGCCGAGAACGATCGGCAGGATCGCAGCATCACAAGCCAGCAACCGCACCGCCGAGGCCGACAAGTTGCCCCCGAACACCATTTCACCGACCGCACCCAACGAACCGATCGCGCCCAACGAGCCGACGGCATCCACACCATGCGGTGAACCGACCGGACCCGACGTACCGGCCTTACCGACCGCATCTGTTGTGTCGGCCATGCCGACTGGACTCGCCATATCGGCCGTGCCGATCGCGTTCGTCGTATCGGTCGCGCCGGTCGCATTCCGCGTGCCCGCCTCAGCTGTCGTGCTTGGCGTGCTGCGCTTAGCCGACGTACCGGCTGCCTTTGCGCTGTCGGTTGTGCTGGGTGTACCAGTCGAACTCGTCCCGCCTGTTGGGGCGGGGGCGGGGGTGTTGGTGGTGGCGGCTTCGGTGACAACGCCGAGATCGGACTTGAGGTCGTTGAAGTCGATGGTGACGGTGATGTGCGGTACGCCCGGATGATCCGGGTTGCCCGCGGCGGCATCCAAGACCCCTTTGAACGAGTCGGCCTGGCGGACGTCGAGTGGCCGGGGGTCGCGTTCACCGTCGATCGTCTTGTGTGGCTTGGCTCCGGTGTGGATCTGGGTCAGCAACAGTTCGCCGCTGGCACCGGCCACGAACCCCGAGAACTTCACCCCGCCGTCGACCTGCCGCAACCGGAATGTTTCCTTCGCGAGCGCTGCGTCCTCAGCCGGCTCAGCACCGTCGGTGTCCAACCGCGCCAGGACCTCTTGGCCGAACTTGGCCAGTTCGCGCGGGTTGGAGATCCGGGCCACGTCGACCATCTGCTCCTCGGCGACCTCCAGTACGTCGACCGGAACCGAGGCAGGCGCCTTCTCCAGGGTGGTGACGATCACCTTGGCCAGCGCCGGGTCCAGGACCGCCGGGTGTGCGGGGTCGGTGGGGTCGGGCAGCGCTTCGGTCACCGCGGAATACTTGCCGAGAGCACCAGAAAACTTCAGATCCTTACGGACAACAGCAGGGTCGAGCCGGTACCGCTGCGCGACGAGTTCGACGGTATCGCGGGCACCGAACTCTTGGGCGGTGCCCATCTCGTCCAGTCGCCCGGTGGCTTGCAGGATGTAGGTCTCGATGAGGGACTTGGCGGCGTACAGGTTGTCGAGAGTGGTCAGCAGTTCGCTGCCACTCTGTGACCACACCGGCGCCATCGCCAAGTTCTCCATACCGAAAAGCATAGCCACGCCTACGGACAGTTTTCGAGCCGAGAACCCCTTATTTACAACGGATGTGTGGGCAATTCGTGTGGGCTGATTGCCCGTTCAACTTGCCCACACCTCCACCAGCCAGACCCGGAACATCAGGTACCTCAGCCACAGCCCGGAAGCCCAGGCAACGCCAAGCCTGGTCGCCGACCGCACCATCCCCCTCAGCCATTCGCTTGCCGCGCCCGAAGGTTTCAGTCGACCGCCGCAGGTGGCCGGAGCTACGCCATCCACCGGACCAGACGACGGCTGGTGGGTGGGTTGTCGTCACCTGGACCCGAGAACTCACCCGGCGGGTGGTTAGCCGGGGATCATCCAGGTTAGGAGGGTGGCTTGGAGGAGGGCTATCAGGCCTACTACGAAGGCGAGGATGACGGACCACCAGAAGGTTTTGCGGAGGAGCTGGCCTTCTTGGCCGCTTTGGCCGATGGCGGTGGCGCCGATGGCCAGGTTCTGGGGGGAGATCATTTTGGCCATCACGCCGCCGGCGGTGTTGGTGGCGCCGGCGAGGATCGGGCTGATGTGCAGTTGCTGGGCGGAGATGACCTGCATGGGGCCGAAGAGGCTGTTGGCCGAGGCGTCGGAGCCGGTCAGGAAGACGCCGAGCCAGCCGATGTAGGCGGAGAAGAGCGGGAACAGGACGCCGGTGATGGCCAGGGCCAGGCCGAGGGTCTGGGTGGCGCCGGAGTAGTTCATGACGAAGGCGATGCCGAGGATCATGAAGATGGTCAGCAGGGCCCAGCGCATCTGGTGCAGCGTCTTGCGGTAGGTGGCGACGAGGAGTCCGGGACCGGCGCTCATCGCGAGGCCGGCAATGATCGCGGCGATCAGGGCGACCGTGCCTGGTGAGAACAGCCAGTCGATGGTCAGGGTCGCGGCGTACGGGGTGTCTTTCGGGGTGATCGGCGCGTGCTGGATGACGTGGTTGTGCAGGCCCGGCCAGTTGAACTTCCAGTCGGCCTTGTGCAGCAGGGCGCTCAGGTCGAGCCAGGCCGGCAGGCCCTTGATGATCGAGCCGATGCGGGACAGGAAGATCGCGACGATCAGGATCACGTACGGCGTCCAGGCGTGCAGCGCGCCGGTCTGCGGGGTGACTGTTTCCTGGGTGGGCTCGGGCTCGTTGTCGAAGCGCCAGACGGTGGCAGGCTGCCAGAAGCGCGTGAGGGCCCAGAGCGCACCCATCGCCGCGAGCGCCGCGATCACGTCGACGAGGCTCGGGCTGATGAAGTTCGACGTCACGTATTGCATGAGGGCGAATGTGAAGCCAGTGGTCAGTACGGCGGGCCACACCTCGAGCATCCGCTTCCAGCCGGCCATGACGATCACCAGGAAGGCCGGGACGATCAGGGCGAGGAAGGGAACCTGCCGACCCACCATGGCGGAGTACAGGTCGGTGGCCTGCCCCTGCTCCATGCCGAGGATCGGCGCGGTCAGTCGGCCGAGCACGATGAGCGGGTTGCCGAGACCGCCGAAGGCGACCGGTGCTGTGTTGGCCAGCAACGCCAGCACCACTGCGCGAATCGGCGGGAACCCGAGCGCCGCCATCATCGCGGCGGTGATCGCGATCGGCGATCCGCCGCCGGCCACGCCCTCGAGCAACGCACCGAAGCCGAAGGCGATCAGCAACGCCTGGAGTCTGCGGTCCTCGCTGAACCCGGCCAGCTCGGCCTTGATCTGTTCGAACCGGCCGGTCGCCACGGTGACGTTGTGGAAGTACACGGCATGGAAGGCGATCCAGGCCACTGACCACACCCCGAACACGACACCCATCGCGGCCGAGTCGAAGGCCAGCTTGGCCGGCATCCCGTAGACGAGCAACGCGACGATCAGTGCCGTGAGCAACGACAAGGCGGCCGAGACGGGCGCCGAGAGCCGCACGAGGCCGAGGGCGATCAGCAGGACGAACACCGGCAATGCGGCGAGCAACGCCGACAGCCACAACGGTCCGGCCGGCTGATAATCCTGAATCCAGCCCATGGCGTCCTCCCCAGTCAGAGCGCGTCCTCACGCACAGCGAGGGGACGCTAACACCTCCGATCTCTGGCTGGGAAGAGTTTCCGGCAAACGCTTACTGGGGCGATCCCGGGGATGGAACTCCGACCTCTGAAGGTCCATCGCCAGGCGGAGTTCACCCAGCCCTGACAGGGATTTCTGGCACAAACACCCGATGAGTTCCACCGCGACACCGGTAGTCAGGATCTGGGCAAAGAGGGCAGCGGCCGGTACCGGCCAGGGCAGGATGACAACGATGTATTGACAGTCCGTAGTGGACTGCTCACAGTGGGCCGCACACCGCCCCAAGTGTGAGGACTTGCCATGCGCAGATCACCTGATCGTGTTCGTGCAGCGGGTATCGCCATCACCGCTGTCGCCCTCCTGACCGCCTTGACCACCGGGCCGTCCCAAGCCGCCGAGTACACCCCGTCGCCGACGCGGACCGTCACCAAGACGATGACCCCGGCCGAGCGCCAGATGCTGGCGCAACGGCCGCTGGTCGAGGCCGCTGACCAAGTGGCAGCCGTTGCCGAGAAGGCCGGTCTGCCCGGGTTCGCCGGTCTCGTGCTGACCGAGAACTCCGTGGTGCTCTGGTGGAAAGGGACGCCGCCGGCCCAAATCCAGCAGGCGGTCGTGTCCGCCGGACGGACCGCGCCCGTGCGGATCGCCAATGCCGTCCATTCCCAAGCCGAACTCGATCAGGCTGCCAAGTCGATCGAGGCGTGGCAGCAGCAGAACCCCAACAATGGCATCGATGCGATCAAGAACCCGGGCGACGGCAGCGGCCTGGTGCTGGGCGTCAGCCCGTCGTACCAGAAGGCGGCCGGCGCGCTTGGGCAGACGCTGCAGCAGCGCACCGGCGTACCGGTGCGGGTTGTGGCGGAGGCACCGCTGAAGCCGACGTCGCGCGATGACGACTGGTCGCCGTGGATCGGTGGTGCCGGGTTGTGGAACCAGTCCGCGGGCGCCATCTGTACGACGGGCTTCGGCGTGAAGGATGCCCAGGGCCGCCCGTACATCCTCACCGCCGGCCACTGTGGTTCGCCGGGTCAGGTGTTCGCCGACCGGCAGGGTGAGTTCATCGGAACCATGGGCGCCAAGAACGCCGACCACGACATCGCGCTGATCCCGACCAACGCCGTCGACTTCCAGCTGTACGTCGGCAACAGCACTGACAACCTTGTCCAGAACGCGCCGTACTGGGGTCACGTGTACGTCGGCCAGTTCCTCTGCCAGGGCGGCCAGACCAGCGCCGGCGAGATCGGCGGACCGGTCTGCAACATCAAGGTCCTGTTCTTCTACAACGACCGCGAAGACCTCGTCGAGGGCGAGCAGATGGACGGTCAGCCCGCTGCCCGCGGCGGCGACTCCGGCGGCCCGATGTACTCCTACGGTGACGCCGGCCTGATCGCCAACGGCACCACCACCCGCACCGCCGGTGCCCGCATCGGCTTCCAGGACTTCGCCACCGCCAACCGCGACTTCGGCGTGAGCATCCCCTGATCCGCCGCGGGCCCGTGCTCACCCACCGGTGAGCACGGGCTCGTGAGGTCTGGCCGCCGCGAGGCTTTGGGCTTAGATTCGGCTCAGGCAGGCACCGTGGGGGTGCCGGCCGGTACGCCGTACCGAGGGGGACTCGGGGGCACGGCGACCTGGGGGGTTCGCAGCGCTTGCCCGCGGTGTCGGCGTCATCTGCCTTCACGGGAGGCCACCGCATGAGGTCACCAGTTCACAGAAGACGCACCGTCACGGCCGGGTTGTCCGCCGGTCTGTTGTTCGCCGCCACCTTGACGCCATCCGGAGCCGTAGCGGCCGACCCACCACCTGGCGGCCGGACCTGGACCGCGACGCCGCTGCAGGTCGCCAGCACGGTCAACGGGGCCAAGTCGCCGAGCGGTCAGCTCGCCAAGAGCGATCCCGCGCTGATCAACAGCACGTCGGCCAAGCAGGTTCGCGTGGTCGTCAAACTCGACTACGACTCACTGGCCGCGTACCGCGGTGGCCTGAAGGGCCTGCCCGGCACCAGCCCGGCGGTCACCGGCAAACGCCTGGACCCCAGGGGCGCGAACGCCACCAAGTACCTCCAGCACGTCACCACGATCGAGAACAACTTCCTGAACGCCTTGCAGAGCAAGGTTCCGAGCGCTCGGGCCGGGCAGAAACTGCGCACCGTGTACGGCGGTCTCGCGCTCAGCGTGCCGGCGAACCAGGCCCGTGATCTGCTGAAGCTTCCCGGCGTGGCCGCGGTCCAGCAGGACAATCCCCAGCAGCTGCTGACGGACTCGAGCGGCGAGTTCATCGGCGCTCCGACGATCTACAACCAGCTCGGCGGTTCGGCGTCGTCGGGCAAGGGCGTGATCGTCGGCATCCTCGACAGCGGCTCCTGGCCGGAGCATCCGTCGTACGCCGATCCCGGCACCCTGCCCGCGCCTCCGGCGACCGCCGACGGGACGCCGCGCGTGTGCAACTTCGGCGACAACCCGCTGACCCCGGCGAGCGATCCGTTCGTGTGCAACCGGAAGCTGATCGGCGGCCGGCCGTTCCTCGACACCTACAACGCGGTCGTCGGCGGCGACGTCTACCCCAACTCGGCCCGCGACTCCAACGGTCACGGCACGCACACCTCGACGACGTCGGCCGGCGGACCGGTCGCCCACGCCAACCCGCTGGGCATCGACCGCGGCGCGATCCGCGGTATCGCTCCGGCCGCGGCGATCTCGGTCTACAAGGTCTGTGGCGCGACCGGCTGCTTCCCGTCCGACTCGGCGGCGGCGGTCGCGCGCGCCATCCTGGACGGCGTCCGGGTGATCAACTTCTCGATCTCCGGCGGCAGCGATCCGTACAGCGACCCGGTCGAACTCGCGTTCCTCGACGCGTACGCCGCGGGCGTGTTCGTCGCCGCCTCGGCCGGTAACTCCGGTCCGGGCGCGAACACCACCGACCACCGCAGTCCGTGGGTCACCACGGTCGCGGCCTCCACCCAGAGCCGGACCTTCCGCTCGACGATCACCTTGGCCGGTGGTGGTGCGACCGCCACGATCTCCGGCATCTCGATCACGCCGGGAATCAGTACGCCGACTTCCGTCGTACTGGCTGGGTCTTCGCCTGGTTACAGCGACGCGACGTGTAACACCCCGGCGCCTGCGGGCGTCTTCGCCGGGAAGATCGTGGCCTGTCAGTTCACACCGGGCCGCGTGATGAAGGGCTTCAACATCAAGCAGGGCGGCGCGGTCGGCATGCTGATGTACAACTCGACGTTCCCGTCGGACACCTTCACCGACAACCACTGGCTGCCGGCCGCGCAGCTCGAGAAGCCCGACGCGGACGCGCTGCTTGCGTTCCTCGCGGCGCACCCGGGGACCACGGCGAAGTTCACCCAGGGCACGAAGACCACCTGGCAGGGCGACGTGATGACGTCGTTCTCGTCGCGCGGTCCCGGTGGTGACTTCCTCAAACCCGACGTCACCGCACCCGGCCTGCACATCCTCGCCGGTCAGACGCCGACACCTGAGTCCCCGGCCGAAGGACCGCCCGGGAACCTCTACCAAGCAATCGCCGGTACGTCGATGTCGTCGCCACACGTAGCCGGCGCGGCCGCACTCCTGTTCGCGCTGCACCCGTCGTGGACACCCGGCCAGGTCAAGTCCGCGCTGGAGACCACCGGCAAGACGACGGTCAAGAAGCCCGACCGGACCACCCAGGCCGACCCGTTCGACTACGGTGGCGGCCGCATCGACCTGACCAAGGCCGGCGATCCCGGTCTGACGATGGACGAGACCGCGGCGAACTACGCCGCCGCGGCAACGGATTCGCTGAACCGGATCGATCTCAACCTGCCGTCGGTGAACGCGACCACCATGCCGGGCCTGATCACGGCCACGCGGACGGTCAAGAACGTCACCAACCAGACGCTGACCTTCACCGCCACCGGTACGACGGTCAACGGGGCGAACATCACCGTGCTGCCCCCGGTCTTCTCGCTGAAGGCCGGCAAGACGCAGAAGCTGACCATCGCGATCACCGCGCCCGACCTGCCCGACGGCCAGTACTTCGGTCAGGTCAACCTGAAGCAGGTCGGCGGCAACCGCGCCCTGCACCTGCCGGTCGCGTTCTTCCGCCAGGAAGGCATCGTGCCGATCGACCAGACCTGTACGCCGAGCACGATCGCCCGGAACACCGGTCAGTCGACCTGCACCGTGACCGTGCAGAACAACAGCCTGCAGGCCACGGACGTGACCGCGCTCAGCACGCTGAGCTCGCAGCTGCGGCTCAACAGCGTGACGGGTGCGACCCAGGTCGGTACCCAGATCGCCACCAAGACAGCGACGCTGGCCGCGCGCCAGCCCGACAAGCCGGTGATCGGGCCGGGGTCACTGGCGGGTTACCTTCCGCTGGACCTCTTCGGCATCACACCGATCCCGATCGGCGACGAGCAGGCGCTGAACTTCAACGTTGCGCCGTACGTGTTCGCCGGGCAGACCTACAACCGGATCGGCGTGGTCTCCAACGGGTACTCGGTCGCCGGTGGAACGTCGAGCAACGACGACGTCCAGTTCGCGCCGCAGACCCTGCCCGACCCGGCCCGGCCGAACAACGTGCTCGCGCCGTACTGGACCGACCTGGACGGCAACGGAGCTCCCGGTATCTACGCGGGGAGCCTGACCGACGGGGTGAGCACGTGGCTCGTCCT
The DNA here is from genome assembly GCF_044453945.1 of Kribbella sp. NPDC051587. Taxonomy (NCBI): domain Bacteria; kingdom Bacillati; phylum Actinomycetota; class Actinomycetes; order Propionibacteriales; family Kribbellaceae; genus Kribbella; species Kribbella sp. NPDC051587. The sequence continues at coordinate 57,880 of NZ_JBITDE010000020.1, read as the reverse complement.
CGAGTGGCGGGTGAACCTGTTCGGCACGACCAGCCAGAAGGTGTTCCAGCAATGGATCGGCGTCGACGGTACCGAGGACATCACCTACGCCTACGATCCGGCGAATCTGCCGGGCGACCCAGGTCCGTCGTACGGGCTGACTGTGGGCGCGGAGAACGCGGAGGGTACGGCCGGTAGCCAGATCACCGGTCCGCCGGTCGAGGACTACCGCGTCGCCAGTACGCCAGGAGCCCCGGGCGGTTCGATGACGTACTCGATGAACGTCAAGGGTGTGCAGAAGGGAACCGGCTCTGTGACGACCGGGACCTCCACGCCACTCGTCAAGGGCCTCACCATCGAGGTCGACAAGATCACCGTCAACTAGTGCGTCCGGGCCGGGTCCGCGTGGATCCGGCCCGGACTACTGTCGGGGCATGACCGAACTCCCTGTGCAGGTCCTAGATGCTCCGATCGTCGCCGTCGCCGTCTACCCCGACCGCGCGCGGGTCACCCGCCGCGGTCGGCTCACGCTGCCTGCGGGCGATCAGACCGTGTACGTCGACTCGCTGCCGCTGGGGTTGCAGGAGGACTCCGTCCGGGTGTCCGGTCGTGGACCGGCCACGGTGCTGGGCGTCGATGTCGCGATGCGGCATCACGCGCAGGCACCGGACGCGGCAGTGGCTGAGCTGGAACGCGAGCGCCGCGCGGCCGAGAACGAGGTCGCGGAGCTGGCTGATGCCGATGAGGTCCAGGCGCAGCTCGATGCGTTCCTCAGCCGGTTGGGACAGCGGGCCGGTGGGACGTTCGCCCGTTCACTGGCGTCCGGTTCGGAGAGCGCCGACTTGGGCGAGTTCACGGATTCGCTGGCGGTGCGGCTGACCGCCGTACGGGCGAAGCGACGTGAGCTCGCAGCTCAGCAGGAGGATGCCTCGGAGCGACTTGCGGCAGTTGAGCGGCGGCTTGCCGAGGTCTCCCAGCAGCGGGTGCCGGATCGCCGGTCAGTGGGTGTCGACCTCGCTGTCGACGGCGAGGCCGAGGTGGAGATCGAGCTCTCGTACGTCGTCCCCGGTGCCGGCTGGTCGAGCACGTACGACGTCCGCGTCGCGGAAGACCGGCTGACGCTCAACTGGTTCGGCGTGATCACGCAGCACACCGGCGAGGACTGGCCCGAGTGCGAGCTCACGCTCTCGACCGCCCGCCCCGCCGTCAACGCTAAGGTGCCCGAGCTCGACCCGTGGTACCTCGACCGCTACCACCCGCCCGTCCCCGCCGCTCCAGCCGCTCCGGCCGCCTTCGCGATGGCAGGTGGACGCGCCGACGCCGCCTACGGTGGCATGCCGGCGCCCGGCGCCTCCTTCCGGGAGGTCGCCGCAACGGTCGAGCAAGGCCTCACCGCCGCGACCTACACGCCGCCCCGCCCAGTCGCCGTACCCGCCGACGGCGCCGCCCACCGCGCGACCATCGCCGCCATCGAGCTCGAGACCAAGCTCGACTACATCACCGCTCCGGTCCGCTCCACCGACGTCCACCTCCGCGCCACCGTCGTGAACTCCGGCACCCACACCCTCCCCGCCGGCAAAGCAGCCGTCTTCCACGACGCGGACTTTGTAGGCTCCGCTGCCCTCCCCCTCTGGGCTCCTGGCGAAGAAGTAGAACTCGCCCTCGGCCTCGACGACCGCATCCGCGTGGAACGCGAACTAACCCGCCGCACCGCCACCAAAGCAACCCTCGGCTCCACCCGCCGCCGCGAAGTCGAGTACGAAACCAAGATCGAGAACCACACCCCCCGCCCCGCCCACATCACCGTCCTCGACCAGCTCCCCGTCCCTCGCGACCACGACATCACCGTCAAACCCGTCACCGCGACCCCCGACCCCACCGAAACCACCGACCTAGGCATCCTTACCTGGCAGCTGGACCTCGAGCCCGGCGCCCAAACCACCATCCGCTTGGGCTTCCGCGTCGAGACCGCGAAGGCTGTCGACCTCACCGGCTGGCGCGAATAGCCTGCGGTCAGCCGAGGCGGAAGTGTTGGGCGGGAGTGCCGTTGCAGTCGTAGAGCTGGAGGCGGTCGCCGGAGCGTAGGAGGCCGTCGCGGTCGTCCAGACAGCGACCTGAGTTGGGGTTCAGGAGACTGCCGTCGGCCCGGCTGATCCAGCTTTGGGCAGGAGTGCCGTTGCAGTCGTAGAGCTGGACCGGTGTCCCGTTGCCGGTGCCGGCGCGGGAGACGTCCAGGCACTTGCCGAAGACCCGCACGGTCTGGTCGCCGGGGGTGTACCAGCGTTGAGCGTCGCTGGCGTTGCAGGCGAACAACTGGACCGCGGTTGCGGAGGCGGGATCAGCGCCGGCCACATCGGCACAGAGTCCGCCGGACACGGTCATCGGGCCCGGGGGCAGCCGCCACACCTGGGCGGCCGCCGTACCGCAGTCGGACAACTGCAACTGAACGGCGCCAGGTGTGGTGTTGCCGGACGGCACGTCCAAACAGCGACCCGAACCGTTGACCAGGGTTCCATTGATGTGCCGCGTCCAGGTCTGTGCGGAAGCGCCGGTGCAGGTGGCGGTGGCGATCGTGGAACCGTTGCCGCTGCCGCTGGGTGTGAGGCATCGGCCGAGGACCCTGACGGTGTTGTCACTCTGGTAGGCGACCTGTTGTGCCGCGGAGAAGTTGCAGGTGTAGAGCTGCACCGGCTGCCCTTCGGCGGCGACGCCATCGCGTACGTCGAGGCAGAGCCCGCCGGGCCCGACTGTCACTCCGGTCGTCGGGTTGGCGTTCGCGCTGCCGGTCAGGGTGATCGTGTGCGCGGAGGCAACAGGCAGGCTGTCGGTGGTGACGGTGACGGTGCGGTTGTCCCGGTTGTACGACCACGCGGTCTCCGGTACCTGCCGCCCATCGACCTGTACGGCGGTCGGCGCGGAACTGTTCGACAGGCGGAGCGTATAGGCACGGGCTGTTACGGCGCCCGGGTAACTGCCGGCCGTTGCGCCGACGGTGAGCGTCCGGGCTCCGTCGTTCCACGACAGTGGAGTCGTTGCGGACGAGCCGGTCCCTTCACCGGCGTCCTGGTAGAGCGTGAAGGCGCCGTTCGCTCCGGCGGCGACGTTGGCGGTGAGCCTGGTCAGCACGCGCTCGACCTGGTTGTCGACGTAGTCGGTCCTGGTGGCGACGATGCCGCCGGCCTTCATCAGCACCGGCATCCGCGAGAGCGGAGCGCTGATCGTGACGGTGGCCGGACCGGTGTAGGTCTGCCCGGTGAAGTAGTCGGTCCAACTGCCCGGCGGCACCCAGACCGAGGCGGAACCGACGCCACCGGAGTTCGGTGTCGTGATCGGAGCGACCAGCAGGTTGTCGCCGTACAGGTATTGCCCAGGAACGTTGTACGCCGCGTCGGTGGCCGGGTACTCCAGATACATCGGCCGAACGATCGGTACGCCGGTCGTGTTCGCCTGCTTGGCCATCGTGTAGGTGTAGGGAACCAGCGCTTCCCGCAACCGCAGGAACCTGGCCGCGCTGTCACCTGCCTCGGCGCCGTACTCCCAGGGCAGCCGGTCCGCGTGGTCGGAGTGCAGCCGGTCGATCGGCTGGAACGTGCCGAACTGGACCCACCGGGCGTACTGGTCGTCGGGCAGGTGGTCACCGTGGAAGCTGCCGATGTCGTGGCTCACGTTCGACAGACCGGCGGCGCTCTCGTCCGCGGTGTACCGCACGGCGTACCGCAGGAAGTCCCACGTCCCCGGGGTGTCCCCGGTGAACTGGAGTGTGTTGCGCCGCTCGGACCACGGCCCGATCGGGTACGAGCTCGTGATACCGCCGTACTCGGCGCCCCCGATCCGGGCGAAGGAGAAGCCACGCAGCCCTCGGCCGGCCGCGTTGTCGGCGTACGCCTGGTTGATCAAGTTGTCAGGGGCAACTTGTGGGTCGGACGCGGTCGACGCGCCGCAGAAGCTGCAATAGTCCAGCCACCAGGCGCGCACTCCCTGCTGCTCGAAAGGCTTGTGCAGGTTGAGGTACGCCGTCAGCTGGGCCGGCTTCGACCAGTCGAACAGGTGCGGGCCGACTTGGGTCCAAGCGCTCGTGTCCGCCTCGAGACCGCCGGCCGTGGCGTTGGTCTCGGCGTACTTCGGATCGCCCTCGGCGATGGTGGGGTGGACGTTCAAGGACACCGAAAGCCCCTGCTGCCGGGTCCAGTCCATGAACGCCTGGGGATTCGGGAAGAGGGCCGGGTTCCAGTTCCAGCCGTTCCAGGTGTTCGGTGACTTGTAGTCGGTGTCGACGACCAGCCAGTCCAGCGGGACGAACGTCGAGCGGAACTTGGGCAGCAGCGTGTTCTGGTAGTCGGCCGTGGTGTACGCGTGATAGCGCGAGTACCAGACGCCGTACGCCGATTGGGGCAGCAGGTTGGTCCCGCCGGTCAACGCGTTGAGATCACCGAGCGCCCGCTTGTAGTCGCGGCCGTACCCGAAGAAATAGCCGTCCTGGTAAGGATTCGTGCCGTGATCGGGCCGCGCGCCGACCTTGTGGTCCGCGCTCAGCAGGGCGCTCCGCGTGTCGTCGAGCAGGTACCAGCCATCGCGGTTGAGCACCCCCGGATGCTGATAGGCGGGTACTTGGGCGGGATTGTCGAGTGAGCGGCTCCAGCCGCCCAAGGTGCTGGCCGGCCCGGCACCGTAGCCGGTCGACATCAGCCCGGTCTCGGGAGCGGGGTAACTCGTCGTGGAGGTCGGCGTCACCGCCAGGCTGTCCACATTGATTCTGCCGCTGTCGCCGTCGCGGTAGAGGATCTCGACCTTGTTGGTGCCGGCCGTCAGGTTGGCCGTGGCGCCAACCGTCGCCCAGGTGTCCCACGAACCCGTCGGAGCCAGCGTCAGTCGCGGCCCCGCTGTCCCGTTGATCCGGGTGCTCACCGTGCGCGTGGTGTTCTGCCCGTCCCCACCGGTCGCGTTGGCATACCGGATGGCGAGGCGATAAGAACCAGCCGCCGGTACGCCGGAAACGCTCGTGGTGATGCCCGAGCCGACCTTCTCGAACCCGGCCACGAACCCTGAACCGGTACTCCCGGTGTGGTCGTAGGCCGTGGAGGCCTTCCCCACCAGGAGGGAGTTCTCCGCCTCGCAGGCGGTCGAGACGACGCAGTACGACGGGAAGGCCGGGGCGGCCGTGATTCCGGCGCCGGTGACCGTGAGGTTCGCCCGGGTGAACGGGCCGCTCCCCTGCCGGTAGCGCAGGGTCAGAGCGGCGGTGCGGATCTCCCGGAACCCGTCCGCCGTGACCGTAGTCGTGAACGGCGTCTCCGGGAAGGCGCGGTTGACGGCATTGAACGTGGTCGCATCCTGGAACGACCTGTCGCCGGCGTACTCCAGCCGGATCAGTGTCGGCGTGAGGACCTGGAAGCGCGCATTGCCGTCGGTCACCACGGCATTCGCGGTGTCCGCGGTCGCTGGGGCACCACGAGCCGGCGCGGCGAGCGCCGTACCGGCCACTAGCGACAAGCAGGCGCCGAGGGCGAGTAGCCACGGCGTCCGGGCAGGCAGAAGTCTCATGAGAACCTCACACGGTCATCGGCTTGCGCCGGGGCGGGTGACCTGAGTTCAGCCCTTGAATTAAGACATCTACAACGTTGGTAGTCAACGCCGCGTCGACGGCTTGGCCTTCTTCGGCTCCTTGGGCTTCTTCGGCTTCTTCGCCTTGTGGCTGCTGGGCGCCGACTGCTTCGTGGACTTGGTCGCGGTCGGCTTGACGCTGGTCTTGGTCGGGACGGTCGTCCGCGCGACGATCGCGGTCGGGGGCTGCGTCGTTCTGGGGTGGGTGGGTGCGGGGGTGGACGGGGCTTGGGAGGGGACGAGGTTGTTGGTGGCGGGGGCCTCTACGTCTTGAGCGTGCAGGGCGAAGCCGATGCCGACTGAGGCGGCTAGTACCGCGAGGGCTGCTGGGAGCAGCACCTTGCGGGTGCGCTTGCGCACGGGGAGGACTGTTGTCGTGTGGTTGCTGGTGGGCTGGGCTCCGGAAGCGACCTGTACGGCGGTTGGGCGGTCGGCGGGGTCCTTGGCGAGCATCCAGAGGATCAGGGCTTCGACGGGGCCGGCCAGCTCGGGGCGGAGTTCGCTGGGTGGTACCGGGTCGCGCTCTACGTGTTGGTACATCACGGCGGCGGGTTCGTCGGCCATGAAGGGTGGGCGGCCGGTGACCAACTGGTACAGGACGCAGCCGAGAGCGTAGATGTCGGAAGGCGGGCCTACTGGGCGGCCGAGGGCTGCTTCGGGTGAGAGGTAGTGGCTGGTGCCGACGATCTGGCCGGCTGACGTCATGGTGGTGGTCGCGTCGGTGAGGAAGCGAGCGATACCGAAGTCGGCGACCTTGACCGAGCCGTTGTCGGCCAGGAGGAGGTTGTCGGGCTTGATGTCGCGGTGGACGACACCCTCGCGATGCGCCGCGGCCAGGCCGGACGCAGCCTGCCGTACGACGTACAGGGCCCGGGCCGGTTCGAAGGGACCGCTCTCGCGAAGCTCCTCCCCCACTGAGCAACCGCAGCTGAGCTCCATGGCCAGGTACGACGACTCACCGTCGTCCCCGAAGTCGTACGCCGCGACCACATGTGGGTCGCGGATCTGCGCGATCGCTCGCGCCTCGCGCCGGAAGCGCTCAACCGCCATCAGTGTCATCGGCACCGGGCGCACCAGCTTCAGCGCCACCTCACGCTGCAGCACGACGTCCATAGCACGGTAGACGTCACCCATCCCGCCGCGGCCGATCGCCGCGACAATCCGGTAACGCCCACCTATGACCTCGCCTGCGCGCCTCACCGCGGCACAGTACCCACTAACGAGTTCGTCATGTATTCAGCTGATTTTGGCACCCGCGTGCAAGGCCAGACCATCGCCTGCCGCCACGTCGGCACGGAACCAGCCGTTCGCGTCGACCGTGTACGTCGGACCACTGCAGCTACCGGCGGTGTAGTCGCCGTGGAAGACGTCGCAGTAGACGCCGGCCGGCAAGTTGGTGTGGAAGCTCCGGCCGCTCAGCGCGGTGCCTCCGTCGTTCAGGATCAGGTAACCCTTGGTACCGCGGCCGAAGGCGATGGCATCGTTGCCGTTGTCCCACCATTCGGTGACGGCGGTGCCGCGGGCAACGTTGCGGAAGGCAACCATGTTGGCGATGACGCGCCACTCGTGCTCGCAGCGCCAGCGGTTGGTGAAGCAGGTGGTGTCGGTGGTGCGCCCGTCAGCGGCGGCCGGCGGACCCTGGTCGTTCGAGGTGTACTCGTAGCTCGACATGACCGTCGGCGTCCCGTAGGTCCAAGCGAGCATGAAGGCATTCGCGAGCGCGTACCGGCCGTTGTCGCGGAAGGTGAGGACGCCGGTGCCGCGTTGGGTGTCGTGGTTGTCGGTGAAGACCACCGCCTTGTCCGACGGCAATGGTGACCCGAAGGTCTTCAGATACGCGAGCCGCTCGTTGTTGAAGATCTTGGCCAGATCCTGCCCGTACCGGAACTCGTGCACGTCACCGTTCCCGACGTACTCGTCCGGCGTGACCGGCTCCCCCGCACCGTAGATGACCTCTTGATACAGGTACGCCGGTCGCGACAGCCGCGCCTTGATCGCGGCGATATCCGCGGCCGGCATGTGCTTCGACGCGTCCAGCCGGAAGCCGTCGACCCCGATCGACTGCAGATCGTTCAGGTACGCCGCGATCCGGCCGCGCACGTAGTCCGTGTCGGTGGCCAGGTCCGCGAGATCGACAAGCTCACAGTTCTGCACCTCGTAACGGTCGCCGTAGTTGACGATGTCGTCGTTCCCGTTGCGACCGCAGTGGTGGAAGTCCTGCGTCTGGTACAGCCCCGGGTAGTTGTAATGCGTGTACGACGACCCCGCGCTCCCCGCACCACCTGACGAGCCACCGGTCATATGGTTGATGACCGCGTCGACGTACACCTTCACACCGGCCGCATGACAGCTGTTCACCATCGCCACGAACTCGGCACGCGTCCCCCGCCGGGTGTTGTCGATCTTGTAGCTGACCGGCTGATAGTCCTGCCACCACGGATACCCCTGCCCCGGCAGTACGACGTGTTCCTGCGGAGGCGAGACCTGTACGGCGCCGTACCCGTGCGGCCCGAGGAAGGCACCGCACTCGCGGCCGACCGACTTCCAGTTCCATTCGAACAGCTGGACGATCACGTCCCGCGGTCCGTCCGGCACCGCGGACGCGGTCGGCTGACCAGCCGAGAGACCAGCAGCGATGAGCACCAGGGCGAGTGATCTACGCATCATTCGTCCAGTCTCGCAGCGGAAACTTCCCGGCGTCGTGAACCGAACGTGTCGGCCGCCCATCTAAGCCCTCCAGTACGACACACTGAGCACGAATTTCCGGAGGACATGATGAATCGGAGTATCAAGCTGGCCGGCCTGGTGGCGAGCGTTTCGGTCGCCGCTGTCGTGGCGGGAGCGATCGTCGCCGCGCAGCAGACGCCCACGCTCGCAGCGGCCTCGGGCGACGGCAACATCAAGCCGATCAACAGCGCCACCAGCACGGCGTCGAAACCGTCCACGACACCGAGCAAGCCTCCGGGTACCACGCCCACCAGCACCAGCGCGGTCAAGCTCACCCTCGACCTGACCAAGCTCAAGCAAGGTGCAGCCCCGAAGACGTCGTACCTCGACGGCCGGACCGTGCACTTCGGCTCGACCAAGTTCACTCTGCCGGCCGCGGACGGCCCGGTCTGGACCATCGCTCGAGCCAGCACCGCCGACGCGCTCGTTCTGCACAGCCCGAACGACAGCGGCATCGGCTCGCTCACCACCTGGAGCAAGGGCACCCGCGGCGCGACCGTCAAGAACGTTGCGTCAGTCCGCTCCGGCACCGACCGCACCACCAGCGCGTACGCCGTCCAGCCCACCGCAGCGGATGGCACCGAACTGCCGCGCTTCACGCTGGTCTGGCGTGAGAACTCCAGTGGCGAGACGTACTCGCTCCCGCGCACCGGCGAACACGGACCGATCGTGCACGCCGTCCAGGGCAGCGAGATCTACTTCAGCGCAGTGAACAAGAACGACAAGCAGACCCTGTACAAGTGGATCGCCGGCGACGGCGCGCCCAAGCCGATCAGCGGCGTCTCGGCGCCCTCCGCGGTCTCCTCGAACCTTGAGCTCGCGGCCTCGATCGACTCGACCACCAACGACGGCAGCTGCACCACGCTCGTCGACCTCGCGACCGCGGCCAAGCGCTGGGGCACGTGTGACTACGGCGTGGACGACATCCTCGGCGGGAGCAGCTTCGCGCTCGGCGGACCGGCGTACCGGGACGGGTACGGCGACGGCCTGTTCGCCGGCCTCGACGTGCGGACCGGCAAGCCGATCCGTGAGTGGTCGGGCGGTTCCAAGGTCGCGATCATCTCCACCGTGATCGAGGACGCCGACCACATCCTGGTGCTGGCCGAGCAGGGCGGCAAGACCGCGATCGCCCGCTGCGCGCCGAAGGACGGCACCTGCGAGCTGGCCACTCCGCTCAAGCAGGGCACCGACGACACCCGGCCCTACTTCCTCGGCAGGTAGTTCACCGAGTCGAGGACCTGCTCAGCCTGGGCAGCGTCCTCGGCTCGCACCTGGATCCGCACGAGTGAGCCGCTGACCTGCCGCACCCGCTCGTACGTCGTCATCCCGGCCGGGCAGCCGGCGTACGTAGCGGTGGCGGTGTCGGCATCCTCGACGCGCACGGGAGGCGTCGCACATTCCGCCGGTGCGGGGAGCGTGCTGGCCGCGGGGCGCGCCCCCTCCGGCAGCACCCCGACGAAGACGCCCGGGATCTTCTGAGCGGCGTCACTCCAGGCAGTGTTGTCCGAACTCACCAGCAGCGCCGGCAGATCACTGGTCGCGCCAGCGGGCCGCCAACCGCCTCCGGTCCGACTGGCCGACCAGTCCCGCGGAAGCTTCACCGAGAGGCCCTGTTGTTGATCCACCACTTGCACCCACTGACGCTGTACGCCGTACTGCCAACCCAGGTAGCCACCGGCACCACCCAACAGCGCGGCCGCGACCGTAGCCGCCACCCACGGGTTGAGCGTGAAGCGACGAGCCGGCGCCTCAGCCTCCGAAGCAGCAGCCGACCGCAGCGCCTCAGCGAAGGCCTGTACGTCGGACCACCGCTGATCGCGGTCCTTGCTCAGCCCACGCCGAATGACCTCGTTCACCGCAGCAGGGACGTCCACCAGCGGCTCGGGCGGCCCGTCGACAGCCAGGACCGCAGCAAGAGTCGTCGCCCCGTACGGCGGCTTCCCGGCCAGCGCGGCGTAGGTGACCGCGGCCAGCGCGTACAGATCGGCTCGTGGGTCGAGTACGTCGCCGCGCACCTGCTCGGGGGCGACATAGGCCGGCGTACCGCCTGGCATGGTCACTCGCGAAACCGCCTCAAGCGACTTACCCAGACCGAGATCACCGAGCATCGCCCGTTCACCGGTCGGCGTACTGCGGAAGAGCACGTTCTCCGGCTTCACGTCCCGATGCAGTACGCCGCGGTCGTGCAGCTCCTGCAATCCCGCGCTGACGTCCTCGATCACGCTCACGGTGTCGGCCAGTGGCAGGGGTCCGGCCTTGATCCGGTCGGCCAGCGTGCCGCGGTCGGCGTAGGTGAGCACCAGGTAAGGCCGGTCGTCATCGGTGGTCCCGATGTCGTGAACACCCACCACGTACGGCGATTCCACCTTCCGCAGGAACCGCCCTTCCTCGACGAAGCGACGCCGTACGTCGAGGTCGTCGACCCAGTGCTCGGCCAGCACCTTGACCGCGACCTGAGCGTCGAGCTCCTCGTCCCGGACCAGCCAGACCGCGGCGAAACCACCACGGCCCAACCGCCGGATCACGGCGTAGCGACCGAAATGAGAGGGCTGAACCATGGCGACCATTATCGTCGACGGCATGCCGAACGATGCGGACGCGCTCGACGACCTGGCTCGGCGCGCTGCCCAGGACTCCACCGTGCTGGACGAGTTGATCCGGCAGGTGCAGCCGCAGGTGATGCGGATCTGCCAGCGGGTACTGCCGCATCGCGCTGACGCCGAGGACGCGTGTCAGGACGCGCTGCTGGCGATCGCCACCAAGATCGGCACCTTCTCCGGCCGCAGCCGGTTCAGCACCTGGGTCCACGTCGTCGCGTCGAACGCCGCCCGCGAGACCTATCGACGGCTCAGGCGTCGCGCGATCGAGAACCCGGCGACCTGGCACGACGACGACCGCCCGGCGCAGTACGACCGCCCCGATCCCCGCACGACGAGCGTCGTGGCCGGTACCCGGCTCGATCTGCTCGACGCGCTGGAACATCTGGAGACCGATCTGCCCGAGACTGTCACTTCGGTCGTGCTTCGCGACATCTACGAGCTCAGTTACGACGAGATCGCCGACCAGGTCGGCGTACCGGTCGGCACCGTGAAGTCACGGATCAGCCGCGCGCGGGTCTCGCTCAAGGCACGATTGCTGCCTCGGCAGGACTGATCTCACACGCCGCGGTTTCGCCTATCGGCCGCGGGCCCGTAGGGTTCGAAGGTGTCTATCTTCGATGTCGCCACATCAGACCGTGAACTGCCGGATGTAGAAGAGCGCGCTTGGCGTGAGGTTTCCGATGTCGGAGTCGCCGCCGCCCGGGTCGAGTGGGCCGTCGCAGCGCGTGAGTTGCTGCTGGTCGCCGCGAAGAAGTACCAGTCCGTGGTGCAGCTCAAGGACCTCGCCGTCGGCGTGCAGGAGATCAGCGGGATCCGGACCAAGCAGCTGCCCAAGCTCTGGATCGGCGGAACCCTCGCCGAGGTGTACGCCGAGAACCTGCGCCGCGGTGAGCCGATGCTGCCGGCGCTCGCCGTCAACCCCGACGAAAGTGTCTTCGACGGCTACGCCGCGATCGTCGGCGCCGCCACCGGTGAGACCCCGGCCGACCCCGACGCCCACGCCTCCCACGAGCGGCTCGCCGCCTACCGCCACTTCGAGGCCACCAACCTGCCCGCCGACGGTGGCAGCGCGATGATCCCGGCCAAGCTCGGTGCCGCCAAGGCCCGCGCCCGCAAGGCAGCGATCGCCGAGCGCCCGATCAAGGCTTGCCCGAAGTGCAACCTGCAGACGCCCGCCAGCGGCATCTGCGACACCTGCGACTGAGGTTCCTCACCACACCGGCTTCAAGGTGTGCAGAACCGTGCTGACCGCGACCGGCGCCGTACTCGTGAGAACGACGCCGGTGCCGGTCGGCAGGAAGCACCGCGAGATCGACAGCTCGCCGTCGTTGGCGAAGACCTCGATCGAGGTTCTGTCGATCAGCAGTTGAAGACTGCGCAGCGGACCCGAGAGCCGCTGCGCCGCAGTGCCCGACGCGACGGTGTCCCGAGTCAGTACGACGGGAGCTCCGGACACCGTGATCGTCAGCGTGGCACCGCTCGGGATGTCGAGGTCGATCCGTAGGTCGATCTCGCCCGGTGAATCCGTCAGCACGTGACTGGATTCGACCCGGCCGGACCAGGTCGTCGTCCTGGCATGCAAGGTGGCCAGCTCGCGGATCGGGGTCCGGAACAGGTGTGGCCTGCCGTTGATCGTGCGCAGGGTGAGTTCACAGGGGAAAGTCACCTGCTGGTTGAACGGCATGCCGGGGTAGACACCGTCCCGCATCCAGGCCGCCTGGATGCGACGGTTGTCCCCGGTCTCGGTGTTGTTCCAGGTCTGGGTGGCGTAGAAGTTCGGCCCGGCGTCCGACAGCAGCTGCTCGGTCTGCTCGGTGAACCTGCGCCCGTCGAAGTCGCCGACGGAGTACCGGCCGTCGCCACGGACCAGGACCCACTTGCCGCCCAGCTCGAAGAAGTCCGGGCACTCGAAACTGTTCGGTACGACGTTGCCGGTGTCGGTCCAGTGCAGCAGGTCGGTCGACGTCAGCAGGTGGTACTGCTGGTCGCCGTACAGCATCATCACCCAATGGTCGCCGGGGTGGTACCGGAAGATCTTCGGATCCCGCTCGGGCAGGTCGAGGATCGGATTGCCCGGATAGTGCTGCCAGGTCCGGCCCTTGTCCAGGCTGAAGGACACACACTGACTGCGGTTGTCGTTGCGCGACCAGAACGCCACCATCGCGGGGTTGGCCGGATCGTCCGACAGACCGGAGGTGTTCCCGTAGTCGATCACCACCGACCCCGACTGCACCCCGGTGTCCAGCGCCTCCTCCCAGAACGCCGGCGCCAGCTCCTCCCAGTGCACCAGATCGTTGCTCACGGCATGGATCCAGCACTTGTTCCAGCGCTGCGCGAACAGGTGGTACTCACCCTCGTAGTACACGAGCCCGTTGAGGTCGTTCAGCCAGCCCTCCTCGCGCATCCCCGGATGCAACCGGTTCATCGCGAACTGCCGCGCGGTGAAGTGCTGCTGCGGCCGCCACGCCTCGCGATACAGCTGCCCTTCGTACGCGGGACGCACCAACGGCCGATCGGTCTGTACGACGTAGTCCGCGTTCACGTGGCCCCAGTCACCGGTGGCCACATCGACCAGCTGCAACCGCGCCGTCCGTCCGGCGAACTCCCGCACATCCCAACTGCCAGGAGTCAGTACGTCGGAGCGCCGGCCGGACGCGCTGCGAACGATCTCGCCGTCGACCAGCAGGTTGAGGCAGGTCGAGTACTCGTAGTCCCCGCCACCGACCGAGTAGGCGAGGTAGTCGCGCTCGATCACGAAGCCGGGTGAGGTCGCCGTACCAGTCGGGCCGTCGCCGTTCAGCTCGCTCGAGGCGACCGAGTCGCCGCGGTAGCCGCGGATGTCCATCCGGACCAGCTGCTCAGCCCCGCGGACCGGTCCGGCGCCGAAGGCGTCGCCCTCGAGCCGCCAGCCCTGCCAGCCGCCGGTCTCGAAGTCGGTGACCACGACATCGCCTCGAACAGGTCGCACCCGGCCTCCTTCCGCGGCCTGCGCATCGACCGCCGGCAGCATCGCCGCGGCGCCCAGCCCCAGGCCGGATCCCAGAAATCCTCGTCGTCTCACGGCTCCTCCAGACTGTCCAGCGCGACCCCGTCGGCGGCAAGATTACGACCGGAGGCCTTGCTGGACAGCCTTTGCGCAACCCCTTGCGTCAGTGGCTCACAGGGCGTGCCGCAGGGTGATCGTGACGTGGCGGGTCTGCGCGGGCAGCCGGATGGTGCCTGCGGCCTGATCGACCTTGGCTCCCCGCACCGAGACGGTGGCAATGTTGTTCCGGAGGGCGGGCAGCTCGATGCTGTAGCCGCCGACCCGGTCCCCGGTCAGGGTGATCGACACGGTCTTGCCCGCGGTCGACAGCTGGAAGCCGGTACGCCGCCCGTCGGCGACCGGATAGTTGTCGACGGCAATCTTCTCCCGGTTGCGCAGCCACTCGTCCGGGACACCGCGGCCGATGATCAGGGTGCCGTCGGACTTCAGCGCCAGCAGGGAGTCGAACAGCACCTTGGTCGCGGTCGACTGACCCCACATGTGCTGGTTCGAACCACCGCCGCCGGCGGCATGATCGATGTCCCACGGCGACGCCGTACTCGGGTAGTCGACGCCTTCCCACCAGCCGAACGGTCCGCTCATGGACTTGTCGATCATGAACTGGTACGCCTTGATCCCCAGGTCGCGGTACTGCTCACCACGCAAGGCCGAGCTGCCGTAGCCGGCGTTGTAGGCACTCGAGAAGTAGCCGTGCGGGTAACCGCCGAAGTTGTAGATGGTGTCCGAGATGTCCTTCCGGCGATCGAACCCATGGGTGTAGGTCGCGTCGATCGTGTCGAGCATCACGCCACTCTGCTCGGCGCCGAACAGATAGCCGTCCCATGCCCAGCGGCCGAACAGGAACATCGAGGCCCAGTTCGCGTCCCGGGGATCCTTCCGGGGTCCGGTCTCGTTCGGCTCGACCATCGAGATCGGGAGGTAGTCGAGATCGAAGTCCCGCATCGTCTTGCCGATCCGGTCGGTTGCCACCCGCAACAGATCGTCGTACTCGGCCTTGGCCCAGGCCGCCTCCGCCGTCTCGCCGAGTGCCGTGGCCAGATACCGGTACGTCGTCAGTCCGGCGAGCGCGGACCAGTTGTCGATCGTCCAGTAGCCGAGCGAGTCGATCGCGACGGTCTGCTTGATGATGCCCTTGCCGCCGTCGATGCGGTCGGTCTCGACCGTATGGGTGTTCTTCTTGATCGTCTCGAACCGGCTGCGGACGAACGCCTTGTCACCGGTCCGCTGCAGGTAGAGGGCGTAGGGCCAGCTGTACTTCCACTTGGCGTCGTCGTACTGGAGCTGGGCCGGCAGGGTGGACAGATAGTCCTTGGCGTAGCTGAAGTCGCCGATGGTGAGCAGCGTCGACACGATCCCGATCGTGTCGTGGTCGAACATCTCGTCGTAGCCGTTCTCGCCGACGTGCAGCTGCTTCGCGCCGTCGATGTCGTCCCGGATGATCAACGTGTAGATGAAGCCCGCCTTGTAGGCGTTGACGAGGCGCTGGTCCGGCAGCTCGGTGATCTGGGCGATCGCGGCCAGCCGCTGGTTCCAGTAGCCGCGCATGTTCTGGTAATGCTTGCTGAAGGCACCGGCCTGCTGCAGCTGCGCGGCCGACGGCCAGTCGTAGGTTGCGCCGAACCGGTCGGCGGCGATCGCGTAATCGCGGACGATGGTCTTTCCGGCACCGATCGTCGTGGCGGTCGTGCCGTTCAAGGGCGTCAGCAGGCTGGAGACTCGCGGCAGCCGCGCCTCGGTCGAGGTCGTGTTGGTGACGGTCATCCGCGAGTAGGCGACCTCGAACCGCTTCCCGCCGATGACGACGAGGTCCGCGAAGTTCTCCACCTTCAGCTGGAGACCGTCTTTCGCGTACTCGCTGACGAACGCCGGCAGGTAGCCCTCGGCGTTGCTCCACTTGATCTTGCCCGGCACGTTCGGGACGCCGAAGGTGATCAGCGCGTTCCCCCGGCTGCGGAGCCGGTAGCTCCCGTCGATGAAGGCGATCGGCGCGTTCAGATCACCTTCCCAGCCGAACGACGAGGTCAGCCCGGGGCTGGTGACGTTCGCGTACTCCGCACCGGCTGCCGAGGACAGCGCCTCGTCGTACGCCGCCTTGAGGAGGAGGTGGGTCAACCGCAGCCGGTCGACGTTCGCCGTACTGTCCGCGAGGACCGCCGTCGCGGACGTGACCTCGCTGTCGAGCTGCTGCCGCGCGGCCTCAGAGGCGGCGTTGAGGTCGGCCACCTTGGCTTGGTCGAGGACCGATCGTGTCAGTGCACGGTAGGCGCCTGCGGAGGTTTCGGCCTGGGCGACGCCGGCGAGCGTGACGTTGCCGGAGTCGTTGGTTTTACGGTCGAGCTGCGCGGTGATCCGGGCCGAGTCGCCGGCACCGACGGTGAGTTCGAACAGCCGGGTGACGGCGTCACCGGTGCTGACGAGGTCGGTACTCACGGCGGACGGCGTACTGGAACCGTTCAGATAGACGGAGACTGTCGCGGCAGCACGCCAGGCGCCGGAGACGAAGCGGATCGTCCGGCCGGTCGGCGCCGCGGGGACGGTGAGGTCGTAGCCGTTGGTGAAGAAGATGCCGCCCTGCCTACTCCCCTGCTGAGTCTGAGCTGGCGTGCCGTTCGACCACGAGTAGGTCACCGGGTTGTCGTTCTGGGCGCCGATGGTTGCGCCGGGATCCCGGTGGGCGACGGCGAGCCGGGGCGTACCGGCCGCGACATCGCTTCGACGGTTGATCGTTCCTCCGTCGAGGTGCAGCCAGTCGCTCTGTCCCTCGGCCGTCAGATCCATCGCGACTGGTGGTGCGCTCGCCGTGAAGCCTCGATTGAGCTGCGAGAGGGCCACAGCTGATAGGGAGAGGTTGCCGTTCGCCTGGAGCTTCTCGGTGAACTTGGCCGTGACGACCACGCTCTCCCCCGGCCGGATCGACACCGTGTAGCGCTTGACGGCGGCGTTGCCGGTGGCACTGATCGCCGTCGTGTACGCCGCACCGATCCCATCCGCCGGGGCGACCGTGACCGTGCCACGCGCCTGCCAGACACCACCGACGAACTCCAGCCGTCGGGCCGAGTCCGCGGCACCCACCGTGATCCGGTAACCAGCCTCGTACGCCGTCGTCGGGCCGACCGTGCTGTCGTCGTACTTGAAGACGCCACCGGTGGTGATCCCGGAGGCGGTGGTCGTGGTCGCCCCGTCGGTCCACCCGAAGGTCAGCGGGCTGTCGGTCAGTGTGTCCTGACCGGCTGCGGGATGTAGGTTCTCCACGTTGATCGACGGCGTCACTGCCGCCTTGCGTTCGGTTCCCGAGCCAGTCACGTGCACCCAGTCGAGATCGCCGTACGACGTCAGGTCCATCGCACCGGCAGCACTCGCGAGGTTCTGGACGTTCACGACGAACGGATCGGGTTCGGTGACCGATGCTGCCGGCAACGACGTGATCGCGGGTAACAGGAGTGCGCCTGCACTGATTGCCGCCAGCAACTTCATTCCGGTCCTCATTGCTGTCCCCTCACTGGGCCTGGGAGGCTGGATCCGCGGATGATCAGGTCCGGCTCCAGCAGGACGTGCTGCGGCTCCCGGGTGGTGCCCGCGAGCAGGTTGTCGATCGTCTGGATCAGTTGCCGTCCGACGAGGTCGATCGGTTGATGCAGGGTGGTCAGCCCGGGGCTCACGAGCGCGGCGGTCGGTGAATCGTCGAAGCCGGTGACCGCGACGTCCGCACCGGGACGCAGCCCGCGTTCGTACAGGGCGCGGAGTGCGCCGAGGGCGAGCGTGTCCGAGGCACACACGAGAGCGGTGGCAGGCTGGACGGCATCCAGCAGCCGGTGTGCGGCTTGTCGGCCGGCCTCAAGGGTGTCAGCGACCTCAACCTCGAGGTCTGTCTGCAGCCCACGCTCCCGGCAGCCCTCGAGCCATCCCTCCCGACGCTCGGCGCCGATCTCGGACTCGGCCGTCCAGCCGAGGTGACCGATCCGCTCGTGTCCTTGGGCCGCGACATGCTCGGTCGCCGCCCGCGTACCCGCCCGGCCGTCGACATCGACCCAGGAGGTCGCCTCGTCGCCGTCCCACGATCGGCCGAACGCTGCGAACGGCACACCCCACGACCGCAGCGCGGCGACGCGGTCGTCGTTGCGGTGCGTCTCGGACAGCACGAAGGCATCGACGGAAGTCTTCTTCAGCAGGTCCCGGTACGCCTTGATCTCGTTCGCCGAGCCGTCCTCGGCGTGGCACAGGATCAGGTGGTAGCCGGCCTCGGCCGCGGCGGCGTTCAGCGTGTACAGGAACTCGTCCATCAGCAGCGAGGCTTTGTCGGTCCGCGGCGGCCGGGTCTTGAACGCGATCAGCGACGAACTCCGGTTCCGCAGCGCCCGCGCGGACAGGTTCGGCTCGTAGCCCAACTCGTCGACGGCGGCCAGGATCCGCTCGCGCGTCGCCGGGGCCACCCGCTCGGGATTGTTGACCGCGTTCGAGACGGTCTGCGCGGAGACGCCCGCCCGCCGTGCGACCTGCATCAGCGTCACGTGCCCGTGCGGTACCGGCCCACGACCGCTCTCCATGCTGCCGCCTCACGTCGCTTTGTTAACGTTAAAAACTGTGAGCCGGACGCTACTGAGCGGGACCCAGGCCGTCAAGAGGTCGTCAGGTTTTAACGCTAAGCGTCGATCTCCGCGCGCCACTCCGCATGCAGCCTCGACAGGCGGGCAGCGATCTCCGGTTCGGCGTCGATCAGGTTGCGCTGCTCGCCGACATCGTCAGCGAGGTTCGCGAGGAACAGGCCGTTGCCCATCGGCGCATGCTCGTAGGCCTGCAGGTGCCGGCTGTCCTCGGTGTCACCGACCCAACTGAGCTTCCACTCGGCGTCGCGGACAGCCCATTGGAACCCGCAGTCCCAATGCAGCGCCGAATGTCCGGCGTCGTCACCGCGCAAGGTGGGCAGGGCATCGATGCCGTCCGTGACGCCCGGTACGACACCTGCTGCGGCCGTGAGTGTCGGTACCAGATCCAGCGTGCTGAGCAGGTCGGCGCAGGTCTGCCCAACCGGCAGTACGTCGGGCCACCGCCACAGCATGGGGATCCGGATCCCACCCTCCCACAGCGTGTACTTCGTGCCCCGCAAGGGCGTGTTGTCACCGAAGTTGCAGGTCGAGCCGCCGTTGTCGGTCACATAGACGACGATCGTGTTCCCGGCGTCCGCGCCGTTGTCGATGGTGTCCAGCAGCTTCCCGATCTCCGCATCCATGAGCTCCAGTTGCGCCAGGTAGTACTCGCGGCCGTGTGGAAGGTTGGGGACGATGGCGTCGTCGTACCAGTCACCGAAGGTCTGTCCGGTGTCGGGCGTCCAGTCGGTGAACTTCGGCAGGTTCCTGGCCTCGAGCTCCTCGTCCGGCAACTGCCAGCAGAAGTTGTGCACGGCGTTGAACGCCACCATGCAGAAGTACGGCTGCTCACTCTCGTCGTCGATGAAGGCGGAAGCCCGCCGACCGATCTCGGCGGTGAGGAAGCCCTCGTGCTCGACCGGCTCATCACCCGACAACAGCGGCTGGACCGCCATGTGGAACGCCGCCGGATCGCCGTACTCGGCCTGTGCCTCCTGCGAGTGATGCAGGTAGTTCAACCGGCCGAAGGACTGCCCGGCGAGTCCGTACATCGTGGTCTCGAACCCGTGATGCGGCGGACAGGCCCGATCCCCGACGTCCTCCTTGCCGTAGTGAACCTTGCCGAAGTAGCCGGTCCGGTACCCCTCGCCCTGGAGCCGCTCGGCCAGGGACGGTACGTCGTCCGGCGGGAACGACGACGACTCGAACCACTGGGCTCCCCAGCGCTGCTGGTACCGGCCCGAGATGATCGCGGCGCGGGAGGGACTGCAGATCGGCGCCGTCACATAGGCGTCGGTGCAACTCACCCCCTCAGCCGCGAGCCGATCGAGGGCCGGAGTCTTGACGTCGGGATGCAGGCCCAGCGTCGAGCGGTCCGCATAACCGTGATCGTCGGAGACGATGAGCAGAATGTTGGGTTTCGGCAAGGCACCCACCTCCACCCACGACCCTACCTATTCGGCGTCCCCTCGAAGCGTGGGCGCGTTCGGAGGGACCGGGCCGGGAACGTACCGTAGGGGTGTGAGCACATTGGGGCGGCTGGACGCTGCGCAGCGGCGGCATCGGCGGCTCGGGTTTCCGCTCGCCGTGGTGTACAAGTTCTTCGACGACCAGGGCAGCTACCTGGCCGTCATCATCACCTACTACGCGTTCGCCGCGATCTTCCCGCTGTTGCTGATCTCCTCGTCGGTGCTCGGGTTCGTTCTCCAGGGCAACGAAGAGCTGCAGAAGGCGGTCCTGCAGTCGGCGCTCAAGGAGTTCCCGATCGTCGGCACCCAGCTGGCGACCCCGCAGGGGCTGCAAGGCAGTACGCCGGCCGTGATCGTCGGCACGCTCACCGCCCTGTACGGCATCATCGGCCTCGGCCAGGCGGTGCAGAACGCGGTCAACGTCACCTGGGGCACGCCGCGCAACGGTCGGCCCAACCCGTTCCGGGGGCGGCTGCGGTCCGGGGCGCTGCTGTCGCTGGCCGGTCTCACCGTGCTCAGCTTCGCCACCTTGACCGTCCTCGCCGGCAGCCAGGCCTCGCTGGCCGGAATCGTCGCCGACAAGCTAGCCTGGCTGGTCTCGATCGGCTCGATCCTGGTGCTCACCGCAATGCTGACCCTCTGTCTGCGCCCGGCGACCAGGCCCCGCCCCGCCTTTAGGCAGATCGTCCCGGGCGCCTTCTTTACCGCCGTCGGCTGGCACCTGCTCGAGCGGCTGGGTGGCCTCTACGTCAACGACGTCCTGGCCAAGGCCAGCGCGGTGAACAGCGTCTTCGCGCTGACCCTCGGGCTGATCGGGCTCATCTACGCCGCAGCCGTGATCGCCGTCATCGGCGCCGAACTCAACTCGGTGATCGCCCACCAGCTCTACCCGCGGTCGCTGCTGGCTCTGTTCAACGACTCGGTCGCCGACCTGACCCCGGCCGACCATCGCGCCTACGCCATGTATGCCAAGGCCCAGCGCCACAAGGCCGCCGAGACCATCGAGGTCACCTTCGAAAATCCACGCACCAAGCGTTCCCGCCGCCCGATGCGCAAGCGCTAGGAGGCCTCAGGAGCGCGGGGTTTCGGTGCGGAACGACTCGCCGAGCTCCTGCGCGAGACCGAAGTAGTGCCGGAAGTTGTAGATCAGCGGCGACCAGGTGCGTGGATCGACGTACGACGTTCCCGGTACGACGATCCGCTCGTCCGCGTGCACCTGGAGCACCTTCGCCTGGATGATCAGGAAGTTGCCTCCGGCATCGAGATCGACCGCGACCGCGGTGGCCTCGAACTGCAGTGGGCACTCGGCGACGCGCGGCGGAGTGACCTTCACCGAGGCTGCCGGTGTCAGACCGGCCGCCTTGAACTTCTCCTGCTCGAAGCGGAACCGGGCCCGCTTGGACGCCGGTACCGGGTTGCGCCCGGTGAGCGGAGCCAGCCGCTCAACCGCCTTCCACTGCTGCGGTCCCGGGTAGTTGATCACGAGCTCCGGCCGCAGGCG
This sequence comes from Kribbella sp. NPDC051587, assembly GCF_044453945.1. Lineage (NCBI taxonomy): Bacteria > Bacillati > Actinomycetota > Actinomycetes > Propionibacteriales > Kribbellaceae > Kribbella > Kribbella sp. NPDC051587. The sequence continues at coordinate 36,374 of NZ_JBITDE010000020.1, read as the reverse complement.
CAGGTTGTGGGCGGTCTGCCCCGCACCACCGACACCCAGTACGACGGTGTCGTCGAGGGCCCACGCGGATGACATCGGGGCCAGGTTGAACGTGCCGTCGTCGTTCACGGTGGACAGCAGGGCGACCGGAGTGCCGACGTACAGGATGGACGGTTCGATCGTCAGGTGCGTCATACGGTCGACGCTAGGCGGCGGACACTTCGGCGGGGACCGAACTGTCGGGGCGGCATGATGGGATCATGAGCATGCAGGCCGAAGGACAGGAGCTGGCCGCGTGGGCCCGGATGCTGGCCGACGGGACCCGGGCGACCGTCTGCCTCGCGCTGCTCGACGGACGTGCCTGGACGGCGACCGAACTGGCCCGGCTGACTCAGGTTTCGCGGCCGACGATCAGTGAGCACCTCAACCTCCTTGTCGACGGCGGCCTGCTGGCCGAGGTCCGCCAGGGACGGCATCGGTACGTGAAACTCGCGGGCGCCGAGACGGCCGAACTGATCGAAGGACTCGCCGCGCTCACCCCTCGCCGTACGACGACCGCCCACAGCCTGGCCGCGGTCAGCAAGCGGGATGCGTTCGCGCGCGCCCGGACCTGCTACGACCACCTGGCCGGCAAGCTCGGCGTGGCGCTGACGGACGCGATGACCGAGCGCGGCCTGCTCGACTGGACGGCCGGCGTCACCTTGACCGGCCCAGGGTCCGCCTGGCTCGCAGATCTCGGCATCACCCTCGACCCGCCGCGCGGCCGGCGCGCCGTACGGTCCTGTCTGGACGTCACCGAGCGCCGTCCGCACCTCGCCGGTGCCGTGGGCGCCGCGCTCTGCGCCCACGCGTTGGACCGTGGCTGGGTGCGTCACATCCCAGGTGGGCGCGCACTGAAGGTGACCGGGTCGGTGCGTGAGCTCGGTCTTCCGGCCGGCGTCGTACGGGAGCTTCTCTAGCGGCGGAGTGCGGTGATGGCGAAGCGTTCGGTGCGTTGGTTGTGACCGCCGGCTGAGGCGATGACGACGAGGGCCGGGTCGGAGGCGCCGCGGAAGGTGACTCGGCCGGTCCAGGGGCTGCGTTCACCGCCGGCGGCTACACAGCAGAGCGTGCCGAGGACAGCGGTGGAGGACGCTTGGCGGACCTCGAGGCGGATGGCCTCGTCGACGCCGGTGATGCGACCGCCCACGGTCAACGGCGATCCGGCCTTGATGCCGTAGCGGGGCGTCGTCAGGGACAGGTCGGAGTCGCGGGTGCCGACGACCTCCCAGGGGGCGTCGGTTCCTTGGCCCAGTTTGACCAGGTGGAGGACGGCCGCGGTGAACTTGCGGCCGGTGTCGATCTGGTAGCCGACGCCGACGTACGCCTCGTCGCCGCGGACGCTGCGGGAGGTGACAAGCTTGATGTCCTTGAACCCGAGGAAGCCCTGGGTGAACGACAACGCCGTCTGCCCCGCATCCAGGTGCCACGGCTGATGGCCGCCGCTGCGGTACGACCGTTGCCACTCCGCAGCGCGGACCTCGGAGGTGAAGGGCCAGGCCGGTTGGTAACGGAAGGTCCGCCGTACCGGCGCTGAGGGGGTCGGTGACAGCGGAGGCTTGGGTGGCGGGGTCAGCGTAGGCGCCGTTGTGGGCTCTGTGCTGCTGGCCGTGGGCATGGGCGTCGGCGTGCTCTGGGTCGCCGGCCCGCTCGGGGTCGGTACGGCGTCAGGCTTCTCGCCGGAGCAACCGGCCAGGAGGATCACCACGGCTCCAGCGACGGCGAGCCTCTGCCACTGCTTCACCAGGTCTGCCATGGCGATCCTCCTTGATCGGCGTCCTTGTCTCCATACTGGCCGATCGAAGGCCAGAACGCGGTCCGGCGGTGCGCAGGATGAGAGGAAAACCCTTACCTTCCGGATCAACTTCTCCGCCTGGGTTGCCGCCTTCGCGCGGCGCTTGCTTCAATCCAGACGGCGTCACTCTGCGCCCACCCCACCTGCCGGCCGGCGCGCTTCGGCATGCCCTGGCCCACCTCACGAGGAGACCGCCCCATGTCTCGACTCACCACCCGACTCCGGACGGCGGCCGCCGCGCTGACCGGAGGCCTGCTGATCGCCACCACCCTGGTCGCCGGCGCGCAGGCCGACCCGCCGCCGATCGACGGCTCGTCATGCAGCGCGAGCCAGCTCGGCCAGAAGGTCTGGAGCTACTCCGGTCCCTGGATGAACATCAAGCCGGTCATCACCGACCAGGTCGCGATCAACATCGCTCCCGGCACCACCGGCACCCGGACCGACACCCTGACCGAGGTGGAGACGGTGACCCGCTCGGTAACGAACTCGGTCGGGGTCGAGGTCTCCGCCTCGGCCGAGGCCGGCGTGATCATCGCCAAGGTGTCCACCTCGGTCAAGGCGACGTACAACTACACCGTCGTCACCAGCGGCTCGACCTCGACGTCGAAGACCACCGCGGTGACGTGGAGCTTCAACCAGCCCGGCTACTACGGCCTGTACCGCGGCGTCCAGCAGGTCAGCGGCTACGACCAGTACACCGAGTGCATCCGCTACCCGTACCCGAGCGTGCCGATCGGCTGGAAGGTGCGCACCCTCAACTTCAACTTCTTCACCTCGCCCGAGGAAGGCACCATCCTCTGCACGGGCCCGGCCACCACGCTGCCGGACCTGTTCATCACCAAGATCCGCGACCTGGCCCGCAAGCGCCTCGGCGACTGCTGACCCGGCCTCAGTACGGCCCGAAGATCCATTGCGACGGCGACTCCTGGTCGTCGTCGCGCCAGAAGCCGGACCACAGCTCGCGGAACTCCTTGCGGGACAGGTGGCCGTCGCCGTTCAGGTCGAGCTTGCCGAAGACGTCCTCGATGCCTTCGTCGGAACCCTTCCAGGCATAGACGACCTGCCTGTGCTCGGTGAGCGCGATCCGGTCGTCGCCGTTCTCGTCGATCGCGTCGAACATCGCGTCCGCGGTCGCGTACACCGCGTCGTCCATCGCCGGGAGCTGGTCGACGACGTTCATCAGCTCGTCGAGCGACACCTTGCTGGGGTCCTCGGCACCGGACAGCGCCGAGATCGCCGACCACCAGCCCATCATGATCGTCCGCATCCGCTCGTACTCGGCCGTCCCCGGCTCCCACCCGCGGAGGCCGACCCAGCGCTCGGTCAGCGCCTCGAAGTCGGCCTCCTCGAGATACCCGTTGCTGTCAGCATCCATCGCCCCGAACACCCCGGCCACCTTGCGCCGCTGGAAGTCAGTCGCCATCCGCCCACCCCTTCACCGTTTCAAACGTCTACTTCGGTACGGCGGCTCGTACCCGGCGCCAACCCTCAGTAACCAGGGAAGCCGGTGCTACCCCGACTGAATGCCCGTCCTCACTGCTGGCGGTAGGCGTTGGCTGTGGTCTGGGTGACGGCCGTTCCGTCGGTGGCGGTGAGGGCCGTGCGCAACGACACTGTCTTGGCGGTGCTCGGCGTGGCGAACGTGGCGCGGTAGGTGCCGTTGCGGTCGGGACGGCCGAGCGTCGCGGCGCGCCACGTCGTACCGGCGTCGGTGGAGAACTCGACCCGGATCGTGCTGACCGCACCCGAGGGAGTGACCGGCAGGACTGTCACCGGCTTCCACGTCATCGCGTTGTGCAGGTCGACGTCCGGCGCGTAGCGCACCGTCGGTAGTGGACGTTGCTCCTCGGAACCGGCCGAGGTGAAGGTCGCGGTGTAGTCGATGCGATCGGACAGCGGCCAGATCGACGACCGCGTCATCGACGACTCGAACCGGTACGACGCGCGCTCGGCCGGCTGACCGGGGACCTCGATCGAGCCGTAGGCCTCCGAACTCGCGACCAGCGTGCCGTCCCGATAGAGCTTGCTCGCGCCGGTATCGACCGTCGTACCGCCGAAGTGCCCGTCCGCGTCGGAGTGGGTCAGGAACCCGACGGCCATCAACTCCGGAGACCGGTTGACCGACGCTCGAGCCGGCCCGGCCACCGCTGCGTTCCAGCGCTGACAGTACTTCTGGCCCGCCTTGTACGTCGCACCGAGACCAGGCTCGTCGGCCTGCAGGTCGGCGACGGTGTCGTGTCCCACCATCTCCCACACAGGTTGATTCCACGTCGCCGGGCCTGCCTCGAGGTGCTCGACAAGCACGCGCGGCGTGGTCAGCGTCACCAGCGGGTACGACGGCGTGAACCCGCCGCGTGTCCCCATGGTGTGCACGGCGAAGCTGGTGTCGGCGGCGTTCGCGTAGGTCTGCGAGATCTCGGCCAGGTCCCGGTCCTTGACCGTCCGGTGGAAACCGGTGGGGAACGTCCCCGGCACCAGATCGATCAGCCCGTACAGGTACGGAGTGTCAGTGCCGGAACCGTCTGCGCCCGGCCGGCCCACGTGCGAGCTGACCACCGTCGTGAACTCCTTGGCCGGCAGCGCAGGTCCACCACCTGCCGTGTAGACAGTGACATTCGGCCCGAGCGCTCCGAACTCACCCTGCATCTGCCGCTGCCCGTCCGGCGAAGCCCAGTTGTACTGCGCCACCGTCATGATCGAGGCAGCATCCGGTTGCGGGACCGTGGCCCGCAGCGGGCGGGCCGTGCGCGCATCCAGTACGACGGTGGTGTCCTGCGTCAGCCGCACGATCGGCCGCATCAGCGCGTAGTACGAGTACGGCGCGCTGTCGCCGTGGAACTGGTCGCCGCTGATCGTGTAGTCGTCCTTGGGCAACCGCAGCTTGACGGTCCCGCTCTCATCGGTCACCGACGTGGCCAGGTCCCGCCCGGCCGCCCAGATATCGTTGCCCGCAGCAAACGGTTGACCGTCGGGCCCGAGGTTCTTGATGGTGAGGTCATAGGACTCCGCCTCCTTCTCCAGCCCGATCGGCAGCACCACCGAGACGCCGGTCGCCGACGCGGTCAACCGGCCGCTGTACCGACCGTCCGGCCCGGAGTGATTCGTCGCCGACGTCACCGACGCCGTCGCAGTACCACCGGCCGGGATCGTGAGGCTGCGCGGTGTGACCTCAAGGGCACCAGCCGGAGCTGCCGTACCGTCCGGACCAGTGAGTTCCGTCTGCAGAGTGAGCGTCACCGCCGCCGTCCCGTAGTTGCGGAAGGCAACGTCCTTGGTTACCGCCTTGTCATCGGCATGCGGCCACTGCGCAAGCCCGAACGACAGACTGCTCGGCTCCGGTACGACGGTCTGTCCGATCGCCCGGCCAACGTCGACCCGCCCCGCTCCCTGGTCGAAGACACTCTGGCCCGCGACCGAATGGGCAGACGCCATCAGGGCGGACTTCAGTTCGGACGCCTTCCAGTCCGGGTGCTGCTGGGCGAGGATCGCGGCCGAACCGGCCACATGCGGCGTGGCCATCGACGTACCGGACAAACGCAGGTAGTCGTCGCCGACCGGCTCACCGATGACGGCGTCCTTCGACCGGGCCGCGACGATGTCGACACCAGGTGCGGTGAGGTCCGGCTTGAGTGCGCCGTCACCGATCCGCGGGCCGCGGCTGCTGTCCCCCGCGATGCCGTCCTGTTTGTCCACCGATCCGACCGTCAGCGCCGCGTCCGCGCTACCGGGTGACTCGATCGTTCCGGCCTTCGACCCACTGTTGCCAGCGGCAACCACAAAGAGCGCACCGGTCGACGCGGTGAGGGCATTGACAGCCTCCTCCAAGGGATCGACGTCAGGAGTGTCGGGACCGCCGAGGCTCAGGTTGATGACCTGTGCCTTGACCTCGGTCGCCGCCCACTGCATACCCGCGAGGATCGAGGACTCCTGGCAGCCCCAGACCGCACAGACCTTCCCGTCGTACAACCGGGCGCCGGAGGCGACGCCGTGGTACTTGCCGTCGGAGGCTGCTGCGGTCCCCGCGATGATCGACGCGACGTGCGTGCCATGCCCAACCGGGTCACCGACGCTGTCGTCGACGAAGTTCTGCGAGCCCACGACCTGACCAGCCAAGTCCGGGTGCGTTGCGTCGATCCCAGTGTCCAGTACGGCGACCTTCACCCCGGCCCCGTTGAACCCGGCCGCCCACGCCTTCGGCGCACCGATCTGCGGCACCGACTGATCCAGAGTCACCGCCCGCTTCCCGTCCAGCCAGACCTTGTCCACCCCGCCGGCCAACCGCGCGCCGGACGACCGAAGGCCGGCCAGGAATGTGCCCGCCGAAGCCTTGCTGACCGTCCCGGCCGTGATCCCCGCCGGGAGTTGCCGCGCCCCGGCCAGCCCCGCAACCGTGCGGGACTGCTGAGCCGGTCGCGTGAGTAAGACCGGGATCGACGCGCTGTGCGCATCGTCGTACCCGGCCGCGATCAGTCCGGTGATGTCGAACAGCCGTGGATCCAACCGCCCGGCGTCCACCAGCGGCTGCGCATCAGCCGGTACGACGCTCAGCCGTCTGTGCACGCGCTTCGTGCTGAACGCGACGTTGCGCCGCCCCGGACCGGCCTTGATCCCTGGGTTGTGTCCATCCGCGAGCACCACCTGATCACCAGTGATCAGCGTGACCACCTGTGTCTCGGTGCCAGGCAAGGGCTTGCGGTCCGCGGCCTCCGCCGTACCGAGGCTCCACGGAACGGTCAGCGCAGTCACCAGCACTGTCAGGCCAGCAGTCCTCATCATCGTCCACCCACTCCCCAGACAGGCGAAACACTGGTCAGGCCGTTGGAACCGGGAATGCGGATCGGCTTCCCGGACGAGTCGAGGAACTGGGTCTCCAACTGGAGCTTCGCGGGCTGCTTGACCTTCGCCCAGTCCAGCCACGTCTGCACGTAGGTCAACCCGTCGACGGCTTTGCTCGAGAACCACGCAGAGGTCTGCTGATCGTCGTAGACGATGCGCTGCCGCGTGCGCTGCACGGTCGCGGGCACCCTGATCCAGGACGACGAGGTGACCTTGGCGTCGACCAGTTCGAACACCGTGCCTTCGGCCGGGCGGAACCTGTCGTCGTAGCGCATCGGGCTCGTCGCGGTGATGAAGTTCTCCATCCGGACGCCCTGCTTGTTCAGGGGCTGGTCGGTGCTTCCGTGCGGTCGGCCGGAGCAGCCGGTGACCCGGTTGTCCCCCGGCGCGACGCCGTTGCCGCCGGTACCGTGGCCGATCATCGCCAGGGTCCAGTCCTCGCCGTCGCCCCAGCCGCTCTTGATCTTCACGGCGTGCACGACCTTCTCCTCGGTCCCGTTCCAGAACCAGCAGTGCTGCAGGAAGGTGTTGATTTCGGCCTGGCTCAGCGGGCGCAGATCGAGATTGATCTCGGCCGGCTGTGACGGGGTGGCGGCTGGTTTCACGTCCTGGTCACCGGACCGCAGTGCGGGCGGGACGAGCAGGGCTGCGGCCACGATCGCCGCGACCGCGCCGGCCGCGATAGCGGGAACCAGCCAGCCCGTACGTCGCCGTACCGGCTGGTGTTCGGACAGGATCCGCCGCAGGACCCGCTCGGGGTCGGGCAGGGTGCGTTCGGCTGGTGGTTGCCTGGTCATGACAGGCCCTCCAAGGTCTGAAGATCGAGTTGGCCGGCCAAGCGGCGGCGCGCGCGGGCGAGCCGGGACTTGACCGTGCCTTCGGGGATACCGAGGACCACGCCGGCTTCGGCCATCGAGCAGCCGGACCAGGCGACGAGTTCGATCACGTCGCGCTGCGCGGCCGGGATGGTGGCCAGGACCGCGCGGAGTTCACGCATCGCGCGTTCGGAGTCGACGTTCGCCGCGGCGGCCGCGGAATGATCCGGTACGACGTCGCCGCGGACCGCGGTCCGGAGCCGGTCCCGCAACGCGCGCAACCGGCGCATCGACCGGATCAGGTTCGTGCACTCGTAGGTGGCGATCCGCAGAATCACCGGCCGGGCGCTGTCCAGAGTCAGTTCGTCGAGCCGATCCTCGGCGGCCCGCCGCCACAGCGCGGTGAAGGTCGCCTGGACGACGTCCTCCGCGCTCGACCACGAACTCGTCCGCCGGAACGCGAAGTTGTACACGGAGTCACGGTGCCGATGGAACAGCTCGCTCAGTGCCCCCTCGTCGTTGACTCTGAGTCGCGCCCACAGTTCGCGGTCCGGCGACGACTCCGGGCCCGGGCTGTCGCTCACCGCCACCCCCAGCTTTGTCCTCATACCCCGCCTGTGTCCGGCAGCGCGCGGCCGGTTCCCCGGATTCTGCCTCCGCCTGGCGGTCAACCGGTCGCGTTCTGGGCACCTGGGGCGTTAACCTCGCTCGGCGAGCAGGGTCGGGGGGACCATGGGGAGGCACGCAGGATGGCGGGAAGCGCAAGGCCGGGACCGGACGGCGTCGCCGGGCTGACCGAGTTCGGGGCGCGGCTGCGGGAGTTGCGGGTCTGGTCCGGGGTGTCCTACCGCGAACTGCATCGGCGGATCGTCCGGAGCCGGACCGCGCGCGGCGTGTGCGAGATACCGGCGTACGACACCGTCTATCGATGCCTGCAGCCTGGTCGGAGCCGGCTGGACGTCGAGTTGGTCGTCGATGTCGTCCGGGCGTTGGCCGGAGATGAGCGGGTCGTGCTCGCGTGGCGGCAGGCATATCAGCTGGTGTGCGGAGCCGCGTCGGATGCGGCCGTGGTGAACGTGACCGATCGGCTTCCGGATGACCTGGAGGCCTTCACCGGGCGTGCGGACGCGTTGGCGCGGCTGCGGCCCTGGGTGAACGGTCAGCCGGAGCCGGTGCTGATCGCGGTCGACGGGATGCCAGGCGTCGGCAAGACGCGGCTGATCGTGCACCTGGCGCACCTGATGGACGGCGTCGACCAGGTGCTCGCGGTCAACCTGCGCGGCTTCGATCCGCGTCAGCCCGCCGACCCCAGCGCCGTCCTCGAGGCCTTTCTCCGCGTGCTCGCAGTCCGCGGTGCCCCACCCAGCTCCCGTACGGCGAGGCTCGGCGAGGCGCTTGCGGGTAAGCGGTCGGTGATTCTGCTCGACAACGCCGCGTCGGCTGAGCAGGTCTTGCCGCTGCTGCCCGGCGTACCCGGCAGCGTCGTACTGGTGACGAGTCGACGCCGACTCGAACTTCCTGGTGCGGTGCGTTTGCAGCTCCGCGCCTTCACCCCGGCCGAGTCCGACGAGTTACTGCGGAAGGCGATCGGGTCCGAGCGGGTGAGTGCGGATCCGGCGACGGCCGAGCGCATCGCCGTACAGGTCGGGCAGTTGCCGCTCGCGCTCGCTCTGGTCGCCGGCCGGATCGACGCCACGCCGTCCTGGAGTCTGTCCGACCACTTGGAGCGGCTGGTCGAGCGCGAACGCACGTTGTGTCTGGACGATGCCGTCGAGATCGCTCTTGCGCAGTCGGACGGCAGTCTTCCGGCTGCCCACCGCACCCTGCTCAGGATGCTGGCGCTGCATCCGGGCGCCGACTTCGACACCTCGGCCGCGGCTGTGCTGGCCGGCGCCGATGAGGCCGAGACCTCAGCTCTGCTGGGGGACCTGCTGGCCGGGAGTCTCTTGCAGCAGCGCTCCCCCGGCCGGTTCGAGATGCACGATCTGGTCCGGGTGTACGCCGCCCGACGGGGAAGCGACGAGGATCCGGCGAGTGCTCGCCGGGCCGCCTTCACCCGGCTGGCCGATCACTACCGGGCGATGGCTGCGACCGCGATGTCCGTCTACGCGCCGTACGAAGCGGATTGGCGGCCGCATGTGGAGTCGGGCACGGTTGCGCCGAAGGATCGTGAGGCAGCGTTGGCCTGGCTCGACGCCGAGCGGGTCAATCTGGTCGCCTGCGGGCTGAGCGCCGCCGAGCAGAACCTCTCCGAGCACGCTGCCGATCTGTCGTCGATCCTCTATCGCTACCTCGACGACGCCGGCCACTACGCCGACGGCGAGGTGCTGCACGCAGCCGCCGCGCGTTCGGCGCCACGGGCGCGGCGCGGACGTTCGTTGAGCAGCCTCGGCGTCGTCTATTGGCGGCTCGGACGCTTCGGCGAGGCCCGCGAGGTCTACGCCGAGTCACTCTCGATCGCCTCCACTGGTGGTGACCACCGCGAGCACATCCGGGCCCTGATCAACCTCGGCCTGGTGCTCGAGCGCGTCGGCGCCTACGAGGAGGCGTACACGAACTACCTGCAGTCGATCGACATCGCGTCCGCGATTGACTCCGACGTGGCGACCGCGCACGCCCTGCACAACGTCGTCCACCTCGCCGAACGACTGGGCCGGTACGACGAGGCGTACGAACGCGTGCAGGAATGTCTCTCGATGCTGCGGGCGACCGGTGACCGGGTGACCGAGGGCCGCGCCCTGAACAGCCGGGCCGGCGTGAACCTGAGCCTCGGCCGCCACGACCAGGCGCGTGCCGACGCCGAACAGGCGATCACCATCGCCCGCGAGACCGCGAACCGCACCGGCGAGGCCTACGCCCTGATCACCCTCGGCCGCGCACTGTCCGCCCTCGGCGCTCTCGAACCGGCACAAGCACGCTTGGAACTCGCGTTGCGGATCGCCGGCGAGCTGGGCAACCGCGACGCCGAGGCCCTGGCGCTCAACGAGTCCGGCACCGTCGCCGGTACGGCGGGATCGCCCGCGCTCGCGCTGGACCGGCATCGGGCCGCGTTGGCGATCTCGACCGAGGTCGGCGACCCATACGAGCAGGCGCGCAGTCACCAAGGCTGCGCCCGCGCCCTCGTGCTGCTCGGCGACCCGAGGACCGCCCAGTCCGAACTTCACCAGGCGCTGGAGATCTTCGACCGTCTCAAGACTCCCGAAGCGAACACCGTGGCGACCCAACTGGCCGCTCTCTCCGCGTGATCGGGCCCTGACCGGATTCGACCGGAAACCGAGACATCCCGCTCCGGTCACGGTGAGCATGAGGCCGCTGTCCTTTACCGGACACCTGCCGCCCAGTGACAAGGAGTTCTGCTATGCGCCTTTCCACCCGAACGCTCGGTATCGCCGTGGCCTCGGCCGCGATGGTGGCCGCGGGCGTCAGCCCGGCCATGGCCGCCGACGGCCACGTCTACGTGCACGTCGTCAGCCCGCAGGGCGGCGACGCCGGCGGTTCGTCGTACGCCGACCTCAACTTCACGTCCTCGACGCAGGTCGTCTACAACAACTGGGTCATCAACGACACCTGCCCCGGTGATGGCTACCGGGTGATCGCCCGCGCCCGGGCCCTGCTCAGCAACGGAAACTGGGCCAACGGCGCCTGGCACGAGGACGACGGCACCTGCGAGAGCGACGCGTGGGGCCCGTACTCCAACAAGGAGCTGAACACCAGCGCAAGCATCGTCAAGGCCGGTATCCAGGTCTGTGTCGACCTCGGCGCCACGCTCAAGTGTGAGGCCGTCTACCTCCCCCGCTGAACGGACCGAACCACCGGCCGGGCCCCGCACCTCGGGTCCCGGCCGTTCTCCTTTCCTGAGCATATGAAAAACCGGATACGCAGCGACAACCGCTGAATCTCTTGACTGTGGGGCATGACCTACAGCGAACCAGGACCGGCGATCACGGTCTACGGCTGCGAACCGGACGAGGCTGTCCTGTTCCGGGAGCTGGCGGCCCGCTTCGGGGTGGTGGTGACAACCACCCCGGCTGCCGTCACCGAGGCCACCATCGACCTGGTCTCCGGCCGGTGCATCAGCGTCGGCCACAAGGCCCGGATCACGAATCCGACCCTGCTGGCGCTCGGCCGGGCCGGCGTCAGCTATATCTCGACCCGCAGCATCGGCTACAACCACGTCGACGTGGAGTACGCGGACACGATCGGCATCTCGGTCCAGAACGTTGCCTACTCCCCCGACAGCGTCGCCGACTACACAGTGATGCTGATGCTGATGGCCCTGCGCAACGCGAAGGCCACCATCCGCCGTACGGATCTGCACGACTACCGGCTGACCTCCGCCCGGGGTCGCGAGCTGCGGGACCTCGTTGTCGGCGTGATCGGTACCGGCCGGATCGGCGCCGCGGTGCTGGACCGGCTGCGCGGTTTCGGTTGCCAGGTCGTTGCCTACGACAACTGCCCGAAGACGTCGGCCGACTACGTGCCGCTCGACGAGCTGTTCCGCGTGAGCGACGTCATCACCCTGCACACACCGCTCACCGCGGAGACACACCATCTCCTCGATCGCGAGCGGATCGAGCAGCTCCGGTACGGCGCGGTCGTCGTGAACACCGGACGCGGTGCACTGCTCGACACCGAGGCGCTGGTACCGGCGCTGGAGAGCGGGCGGCTGGGCGGCGCGGCCCTCGACGTACTGGAAGGCGAAGAAGGCATCTTCTACGCCGATCGGCGGGACAAGCCGATCGAGAGTCATCTCTTGCTGCGGTTGCAGAAGCTGCCGAACGTGATCGTCAGCCCGCACACCGCTTACTACACCGACCACGCCCTGAGCGACACGGTCGAGAACTCCATCATCAACTGTCTGAAGCACGAGTCGAGGAAGCGGGAGTGGATATGAAGCTAGGCATTCTGTTCGGGGGCGCCGGCGAGGAGCACCCTGTCTCGGTCAAGTCGGCACAAGAGGTCGCCAAGCACCTCGATCCGGCCAAGTACGACCCGATCTGGATCGGTATCACCGAGAGCGGCGCCTGGCAGCTCTGCGACGGCCCGTACTTCGGCGCGGGCCGGCCGGCGATCCTTTCGCCGGACCGCAGCAAGCCGGGGTTGCTGATCCTGGATGAGGACCGCCACGAGACCATCCGGGTGGACGTCGTCCTGCCTGTCCTGCATGGGAAGTACGGCGAGGACGGCGCGATCCAGGGACTGCTCGAACTCTCCGGACTCCCCTACGTCGGCTGCGACATCCAGAGCTCGGCCGTCTGCATGGACAAGTCCCTCGCCTACACCGTCGCGCGCGCCGCCGGGATCGCCGTACCGACGTTCTGGACCGAGGACACGCTTCCCGAGCGTCTCCCCAGTCCGGTCTTCGTGAAGCCTGCTCGCTCGGGATCGTCCTTCGGCGTCAGCAAGGTCACCAGCCCCGACGAACTGCCCGCCGCACTGGCCACCGCCCGCCAGTACGACGCCAAGGTGCTGATCGAGGCCGGCGTCGTGGGCAGCGAGATCGGCTGTGCCGTCCTGGGGAACGCGGGCGAACTGACCACCGGCGAGCTCGACCACATCTCGCTGACGCACGGATTCTTCCGGATCCACCAGGAGGACTCGCCCGAGGACGGTTCCGAGAACTCGACGCCCGTAGTACCCGCTCAGATCCCGGACGACGCGCGCAAGCTCGTCCAGGAGACCGCGATGGCGATCTACCGGGCGCTGGGCTGCCGTGGGCTGGCGCGGGTGGACATGTTCCTCACCGAGGACGGCACGGTCGTGCTGAACGAGGTCAACACGTTGCCCGGCCTCACGTCGTACAGCCGGTATCCGCGGATGATGGCGGCGGCGGGGCTGACGCTCGGCGACGTGATCGACCGGGCGGTGGCGCTCGCGCTGGAGGGACGATGAAGGCGGACTTCGTGTACCTGGACGAGTTCGTCTCCGGGATCCGGTGGGACGCCAAGTACGCGACCTGGGACAACTTCACCGGCCGCCCGGTCGACGGCTACCTCACCAACCGGATCGTCGGCACCAAGGCTCTGGCCGAGGCGTTGACGGACGGGCGCGAGGTGGCCGCCTCCCTCGGCTACGGGCTGCTGATCTGGGACGCCTACCGACCGCAGAGTGCGGTGAATCGCTTCCAGCGCTGGGCAAACGAGCCGGAAGACCACCGCACGAAGTCGCGTCACTACCCGAACATCGACCGCACCGAGATGTTCGACCAGGGCTACGTATCTGCCCGCTCGGGACACAGCCGTGGCAGCACGGTCGACCTGACGCTCTTCCACCTGGACACCGGCGAACTGGCCCCGATGGGCGGCGATCATGACCTGATGGACTCGATCTCCCATCACGGAGCCGTCGGCATCACCACGACCGAGGCACACAACCGGCAGCAGCTCGAACGCATCATGGACGCGAGCGGCTTCCAGCGCTACGACTACGAATGGTGGCACTACACGTTGAAGAACGAGCCCTACCCGGACAGCTACTTCGACTTCCCGATCGCATGATCCGCAGCGCCGAGCCCGCCGACGCCGCAGCCGTCAGCGAGCTGCTCCGCCAGCTCGGCTACTCGGATCAGGACGGCGTTGCGGCTCGCATCCGGTCCTGGCAGGTCGATCCGATGAGCGCTGCCTACGTAGCCGACGCCGATGGCGACGTTCTCGGTGTGGTCGCGATCCACGTCGGCCCGTACTTCGAACGGACGGGCAACTGGGCACGGGTCGTTGCGCTCGTCGTTTCCGCGCGGGCTCGGGGGCAGGGCATCGGAGGCCAGCTGATGGCCGCGGCCGAGGAGTTCGCGGCGGAGCACGGTTGTCTGCGGATCGAGCTGAGCAGCGCGGATCGCCGTACCGAGGCTCACGTCTTCTACGAGCGCCGCGGCTACGTCAACCAGAGCGGGCGGTCGTCGTGGTTTCGGCGCGAGGCAGCTCGACAGTGACACGGAGGCCGCCGTCGGGGCGGGGCATCAGGCTGAGGGTTCCACCGTGGACCTGAGTGATCCGCTTGACGATCGCCAGGCCGAGGCCGACGCCGCCGTGATCGCTGCGGATGCGTTCGTTCCCCCGCTGGAACGGTTCGGTGAGCGTCGCGAGCAGCTCCGGGCTGATCGGTTCGCCGGTGTTCTCGACCGTCAGGAGGACGGCCTGCGGCCAGTCGGCGACCTCGAGCTGCACGATGCCGCCCTCGGAGAGGTTGTGCACGATCGCGTTGTGCACCAGGTTCGTGGTCAGCTGCAGCAGGAGCGCACGAGATCCGCTGGTGCAGGCCAGGTCACCGGACGTCTCCAGAAGGACGTCGTGCTCCTCGGCGAGCGGCAGCAGGGTCTCGGCGGATTCCTCGGCGACCAGCGACAGGTCGACGACCTCCGGTGTGAAGGATCCCTGCTCGGTGCGGCTGAGGAGCAGGAGCGCTTCGGTGAGGTCGATCGCGCGAGCGTTGACGGCGTGCAGACGGTCGACGAGCTCGTCGGTCGGGCGATCCGGATCCTTGCGCGCCACATCCAGCATCGCCTGGGTAATCGCCAGCGGGGTGCGCAGTTCGTGGGAAGCGTTCGCGGCGAACCTGCGCTGCTCGGCGACGTGCGCCTCGAGCTGCGCGAGCATGGCGTCGAAACTGTCGGCCAGCTCG
Source organism: Kribbella sp. NPDC051587 (assembly GCF_044453945.1). Taxonomy (NCBI): domain Bacteria; kingdom Bacillati; phylum Actinomycetota; class Actinomycetes; order Propionibacteriales; family Kribbellaceae; genus Kribbella; species Kribbella sp. NPDC051587. Next base: position 21,293 of record NZ_JBITDE010000020.1, on the reverse strand, counting down.
CGGAACTCGTCCTGACGGCCGGGCATCTCGATCCGGTGGGACAACGACCCGGTCGTGGCGAGCCGAGTGGCCTGCGTGATCTGTGCCACCGGCGCCAGCATCCGCCCGGCCAGGATCCAGCCGCCGACGAGCCCGAAGACCAGCAGGAGCACCAGCGTCACGCAGGCTGCTGGCAGGAACCGTCGTACGATCCCCTCGTAGTAGGGGTACCGCACGGTGATCACGACACCGTCCGGTGCGGTCAGCCGGAACGCCAGCGCGATGGCCGCAATCAGCAGCAGGCCGGCGACCATGACCAGGCCCGCGTAGCTGAGGGTGAGTTTCCAGCGGACGCTCAGCCCTGGCGGCCTACTCATCCTCGGTGCCGATGCGATAACCGACGCCGGGCACCGTCGCGATGATCCATGGCTCACCGAGCCGCTTGCGCAGCGTGGAGACCGTGATCCGGACGGCATTCGTGAACGGGTCGGCGTTCTGGTCCCACGCCTTGGCCAGCAGCTCCTCGGCGCTGATCACACCACCGCCGGCCGCGACCAGCACCTCCAGTACGGCGAACTGCTTGCGCGTGAGAGCGACGTACCGGCCGTCCCGGTAAACCTCGCGGCGGAACGGATCCAGCTTCAGCCCGGCGATCTCCCAGACCGGCGGCCGGTTGTGTACCCGCCGCCGGTCGAGCGCCCGGAGCCGGAGGACGAGCTCCTGTAAGGCGAACGGCTTGGTCAGGTAGTCGTCCGCGCCGAGCTCGAACCCGGACGCCTTGTCCGTCAGCCGGTCGGCCGCAGTCAGCATCAGAATCGGCATCCCGGTGCCCGAAGCAACAATGCTGGCCGCGACCTCGTCACCCGAAGGCCCCGGGATGTCCCGATCCAGTACGGCGATGTCGTACGTGTGCAGACTGAGGAGTTCGAGCGCGGTGTCACCGTCACCGGCGATGTCGGCCGCGATCGCCTCCAGCCGCAGCCCGTCCCGAATGGCCTCGGCCATGTCCGGCTCGTCCTCCACGATCAGCACCCGCATACCCCGATGCTACGAGGCGAGGGGTATCGCGGACGTATCCATCTGTCAGGAGGCGTACACCTCGTACTCGGAGAGCTGGGCGGCCGGCCAGCCGGTGTTGCCGGTGAAGGTCAGCCGGACCCAGCGGGTGTTGACGACGTTCGGCAGCGTGATCGTCGCGGTGTTGCCGGAGCCGGGGTCGAAGGTGCGGCCGGCAGCACCGGCGAGCTGGCTGTACGACGTGTTGTTGGTGCTGCCGAGGACCTCGATGGCCTGGTTGCGCGAACCCCAGGTCGGCGGAAGCTTGAGTGCCAGCCGCTTCACGTTCTGGTTGCTGCCAAGATCGACGGTTAACGACTGCGGCCAAGCGTTGTTCGAGCTCTCCCAGTAGCTACCCGAGTTCCCGTCGACGCTGTTGGTCGCGACGTACGTCTGGTTGACGGTGGTCGCCGTGACCGGGCGCCCGGCCGCGAGATTGCCGGTCGGCGGGGTCGGATTGCCGCCGCTGCCCGGCTCTACCCAGGTGCAACCGCTCCAGGTCGAGTCCCAGCCACTGTTGCCGGAACCACGGTTGAGACCGAACGTGCCGCTCGGGTAGGCGCAGTTGTACACGCCGGCCCGACCGATGCCGCTGGCAACGACATTGCTGACGGTCGCCGATCCGGTGGTCTCGGCCTGGAAGGCGAACGTCCCGGCGCCTTCGATCGAGCCGCCGTCCACGGTCACGTTCTGCACCGCACGCCCGGCGCCGCCGCCGTCGACGAACTGGTACGCCGACCACGGGCTGGCCACCAGCCGGTTGTTCAGCAGTCGCACCGACGCGTTGATCGGGTTGTCGTAGGCGTCCACCCGGATCGCGCCGTGCGGGTGGTTCTGTCCCCAGTTCGGGTTCATCGCGCCGGTGCGGATCAGCGTGTTGCCGGAGACCGTGATCGTCCCGGCCAGCGGGAAGAACGGCGAGGCGAAGTTCTGGTTCGAGATCGCGATCCCACCGCCGAGGGCGTTCGTGTCGGAGACGAGGTTGTCCCGGACGGTGATATCGGTCCCGCCGTAGATCGCGATCCCGTTGGCCAGGTTGGGCTGGACGATCGTGTTGTTCGCGAAGGTGCTGTTCCGGTTCGCCGCGTGCAGCGACCACATCGCCAGCGCGTCGTCACCCTGGTTGCGCAGGAAGTTGTTCCGTACCTGCACGTTGTACGCCGTACCGTTCAGGTTCAGGCCGTCGGCGGTCATGTCGTAGAAGCGGGTGTTCTCGACGATCAGGTTGTCGTTGTTGCCGGTCAGCCAGAGCCCGCACTTCAGGTGCTGCAGCCAGAGCCCGGAGACGACCGAGTTCGGGCCGAGGCTGCCGTTGACGAAGTTGTCCGGCGAGTTGTCGTTGCGCTCGGTCACCTCGCCGATCACGGCGAAGTCGTACAGCTTGACGTTGCCGCCGCCGTTCGGCCGGTCGATCAGGTGGCTGCTGAGCAGCGTCGAGTACCAGCGGCCCGCGCCGCGCAGCGTGACGCCGTCAGGGTTGATCGTGCCGCCGACCTTGAACCGGCCGGCCGGGATCCACACGGTGCCACCAGAACCGCGGGCGCTGTCGATCGCACTCTGGATCGCACCGGTCGAGTCGTTGTTCCCGTTCGGGTCCGCACCGCGATCGACGATCGAGATCGAGCCACCAGGCTGGCCGGCGGCGCCGGCGACATTCTCGAACTCGACGACGTCGATCGTGTACGGACCGGCGGTGTTCTCGCCGTCCACCTGCAGCTTGATCTTCGCGCCGGCGTTGACGGTCTGCCCGAGCTGCAGCCGGGCGTGGTCGTAGAGCTTGTGCGTCCGCGAGCCGACGATCCAGCCGGTGTCCACATAGCTGTACTTCGACGTCACCGCGAGGGACTGCGACAGCTTCTGCCCGTTGACGTACACAGCCAAGGTCCCGGTCCGGCCGTCCGGAATCGAGTAGGCGACATTGATCGCGTTCGTCGTACCGGGGGCGGTGAACTCGACGTACTGGCCGCCGTTCAGCGTCACGGCCTGGCGGCCCGAAGCCTCGGCTGGCAGCGTTCCCTGGGCGTAGCTCGGGCCGATCTTGCTCCCGTTCGTGGCCGCACTCTCGGCCTCCACGATCGTGAACGGCAGCGTGGCGCCGACAGCCTGTAGGGCGTGTGCCGCTGCAGGTACGACGAGGCCGGCGGCGATCGTGACCAGCGCGGCCCAGCCGGCTGTTTTCGGGCGTGCGTGTATCCGTAGTGGCATGGGGCGATGCCTTCCTCTGGGCGGGGGTTCGCACACCTTAAGGAAGGCACCTACTCAACGCAATAGCTCGACGCAGTACTGCAAATTCTCTACATCCGAAGGACGATCTTGCCGCTGTCCTCCGCCAGCAGGTCCGTGAGACCCAACGGCGTCTCCCCCATCGCCTACCGCCGAACCTTCCGCAGCTAGCTCAGACCAGTGGGTTTCACTGGGGCGACCAGTGCACGGTCCGGCGAGAGTGGCTGGTGACAGCAGATATGTGCCGGATGGGAGAAGCGGATGCAGTTCACGGATGGGGTCGGGCCTTCGCGGCGGAGTGCGTTGCAGGGCGGGCTGGCGGCCGGAGTCGGCTTGGCCGCGCTGAGCAACGGGGTGGCCAGCGCCGCACCACCAGCCACGTCCGCGGCGATCCGTCCATTTCGGGTCTCTGTTCCGCAGCAGAAGCTGCTGGATCTGCGACGACGCGTCGCTGCGGTGAGCTGGCCGACGGCAGAGCTGGTCACGGACCGCTCTCAGGGTGTGCAACTGGCCACGACGAAGGCGCTGGCGAAGTACTGGGTGAGCCGCTACGACTGGCGGCGGTTCGAGGCGAAGGTCAACAAGCTGCCGCAGTTCACGACCGAGATCGACGGCGTGGACGTGCACTTCGTCCACGTGCGGTCGCCGCACAAGGACGCGCTGCCGTTGATCATGACGCACGGCTGGCCGGGCTCGTTCGTGGAGCTGCTGGAGACCGTCGGCCCACTGACGAACCCGACCGCGCACGGCGGTCGCGCCTCCGACGCGTTCCACCTGGTGCTGCCGTCGATCCCTGGGTACGGATTCTCCAGCCAGCCGACCGAGATCGGCTGGGACCCGGGCCACACCGCGAAGGCCTGGAACGAACTCATGCACCGGCTCGGCTACACCAAGTACGTCGCTCAGGGTGGTGACGTCGGCTCGGCGGTGACCGACAACCTGGGTCGGCAGGCGCCGACTGGGCTGCTCGGCATCCACGTCAACCTGCTCGGTGCAGCGCTGAGCGGAGTCGGCTGGCCGACCACCACCGACGAGGAGCGTGCTGCTGCCGCCGCTGTCGCCGAGTTCAATGCCACCGGCAACGGTTACCGGATCGAGCAGACCACCCGCCCGCAGACGATCGGCTACGCGCTCCTCGACTCACCGGTCGCGCTCGCCGCGTGGATGCTCGATCACGACACCGACAGCTACTACAAGATCTCCCAGGCCTTCGTCGAGGGCCGGCCCGTGGGCAACCTGACCCGCGACCACATCCTCGACAACATCACGCTCTACTGGCTGACCGGTACCGGTGCCTCCGCGGCCCGGGTCTACTGGGAGAGCGCCCGAGCCCGTGCCACCGGCCCGGTCCCGCCCCCGGTCGGCGTACCGGTCGGCTTCAGCGCCTTCCCCGGCGAGATCATGCAAGCCCCACGCAGCTGGGTCGAGAAGACCTACCCCACGCTCAACTACTACAACCAGCCCGCCCGCGGCGGTCACTTCGCCGCCTGGGAAGAGCCGGCCCTGTTCACCAACGAGGTCCGCGCCGCCTTCCGCGCCTACCGCTGAGGGGGTCTTTCCAACCATTGATTAGGTTGGTGGCATGCGACGACTTCTGACTGCCGGTGTGTCCGCTGTCCTGCTGATCAGTTCCGCTTGCTCCTCGGGGGCGGTGGCCGCCCCCGAGGTCTCGATGCCGACGGCAACCACCGCCTCGGTGACCCAGGCGAAGACGTTCCGCGCACTGGAACAGCAGTACTCCGCGCGGCTCGGGGTGTACGCGCTGGACACCGGCAGCCGCCGTACGGTCAGCTACCGGGCGAACGAGCGGTTCGCGTTCGCCTCGACCTTCAAGTCGCTGGCCTGCGGCGTATTACTGAGGCAGGCCAAGGATCTCGACAAGCTGATCCACTACACGGCCGCCGACCTCGTCTCCTACTCGCCGATCACCGAGAAGCACGTCGACACCGGGATGACGCTGCGCGAACTGTGCGACGCGGCTATCCGCTTCAGCGACAACACCGCAGCCAACCTCATCCTCGCCGAGCTCGGCGGTCCCGCCGCTCTGCAGACCGCATTGCGCAAGCTCGGCGACGGGGTCTCTCGCGTCAACCGCAACGAGCCGACGCTCAACGAGAACACGCCCGGCGACACCCGCGACACCACCACCCCGCGGCAGCTCGCGACGAGCCTGCAGAAGTTCACGCTGGGCCGCGCCTTGCCGCCGGCCAAGCAGGCGATCCTGAACGCCTGGCTCGTGGGCAACACCACCGGCGACAAGACGATCCGCGCCGGGGTCCCGAAGGACTGGAAGGTCGGCGACAAGACCGGTACGGCGAACTACGGCGGCCGTAACGACGTCGCCGTCATCTGGCCGCCGAACCGCGCGCCGATCATGCTCGCGATCATGTCCACCAAGGACGTCAAGGACGCCCCGACCGACGACGCGCTGATCGCCGCAGCCGCCGCCGCGGCGGTCAAAACGCTCGGGTAATTCCCGGCGCAGCGCAATTCATGCGCCTTTGCGCAACATCTCAGTGACATCAAGGCGTGATCAAGCAATTGCAATAAGCGCGGCCAGCTGTTGTGCCATGAGAACGCTCTCGCTAGTGTCCTGAATCGTCATCGAGCGATTCAAACGAACTTTCGGGAGATGAGGGAAATGACCGTGAGGGCAATTGCAGGAGTCGCCACTCTGGCCTTGGCCGGAGTGGTCGCTCCGCCCGCTCAGGCAGCGGCCCCGCCGGGCGAGCACTGTGTGCAGAACCTGCAGACCGGGCAGACCCAGTGCTTCGGCACATTTACCGCGGCGATCAGTGACGCCACCCACGGAAAAGTCACCACCGCACCCGCCACCGTTCCGGACCGCACCGGCCGGGCAGCGCTGAACAAATCAATTCAGGCATCCGGTGAAGTAATTCAAGGCACATTCTTCGACAACCGCGATTACGGCGGTGCCAGCTGGACGGTGGTCGGCGCCGGGCTGTGTGACGGCTCGGACGGCGTCATCAACTACCAGACCAACACCATCGACGGCTGGGCCGACCGGATCAGCTCCGTCCAGCCCTGGGCCAACTGCAAGATCTGGCTCTATCCCGAGCCCGATCTCAACGGCGACCGGGACGGCCCCTTCACCCAGAACACCGCGTGGGTGGGGTCGATGATGGACGACCGGACCAAGTCGGTCGGGTTCAGCTGATCACGTGAGGAGAACTGTCATGCCGAAATACCGCCTTACCGCCCTGGCCGGAGTCGCGGTCCTCGCGGCCACCAGCTTCACCGCCGCCCCGGCCTTCGCCGAGGGACCGACCGGGCGCGAACTGCTCGACAAGTGCAACAACGGCACCGACTCGTGTGTCTTCCACCCGTCCGGCGCACCGGAGAAGTTCCGCGGTGACGTCCACCAGGTCGGCGACACCTACTACAACTGCACCGGTACGCCGCAACGCAGCACCATCAAGTGGTCCGAGACGACCGGTGAGTCGAACAGCTTCGGTGTCTCGCTGTCGGCCGAGTACGGCTTCTCCGAGGTGTTCAAGGTGTCGATCGAGACGTCGTACTCGCACACCTGGGAGACGTCGAGCACGTTCGGCCAGGACAGCAACGTCGACGTACCGGCCGGCGAGAAGGGCTGGATCGAGCGCAGTACCGAGATGGAGAAGGTGCACGGGCAGTACGAGATGCACTTCCCGGACAAGTACTACGACCACTACATCTGGTACCAGGACTTCGACGCGACCGCGCCCGTGAAGGACGCGGCCGGTCAGATCACCGCGAAGACAGCGGGGATGTCCGCCGATGAGAAGGCGCAGCACTGCGGCTGATGCCGAGACCGAACGGCAGCTCGAAGAGGGCCTTGGGCAAGTACTTGTAGAGGAACAGGCACAGCCAGGCCAGGAACGCGGTCAGCACGACGGGCTCGACGATCTGAGCGACCACCTGGATCGTCGAGCCCGCGGTCGACAAGGGCTTCACCAACGCCGCGTGCAGCAAGGCCAGCAACGGCATGTGCAGCACGTAGATCGGCAGCGTCCGGCGACCGACACTCGTCAGCGCGTTGGTCAGTCCGCTCCAGCGCGTCACCAGACCGGCCGCGGTCACCCCCAGGATGATCGCGACACCGCTGACGACCGGCCACAGCCCGAACCAGGTCTTGGCGTCGAAGAAGGCGACCACACCCAGCAGAACGGCGTACGGGACGGCGATGATCGCCAGCCGCAGCCAGCTCGCCTCGGCAGCGAGCTTGTCGATGACTGTCTTGCCGTAGAGGCCGGCCAGGAAGAAGACCAGGTTCTGATAGACGCCGGCCCGGTCCCCCGGTACGGCGACCAGTCCGGCCGATGCGGTGGCCGACAGCAGGAACGCCAGTCCGAGCATCACCCACGGCGGCACCCGGCGGGTGGCCCGGGCGATGACGAAGTAGAGCGCGAGCGCGTAGAGGTACCAGAGGTTGGACGGCGTGATGAACAACTGCGCGACGAACTTCAACGGGCCGTCGGCGCTCTCGGTGCCGAAGTCGGGGACGAAGGCAAGGATCGCGGTGTGGATGATCAGCCACAGCACATAGAGGTAGTAGAACTTCGCGACCTTGGTGCGCAGCACCTCGGGCCAGGTCCGCCGCACCGCGCGGACGGCGAAGTATCCGGAGACCGCGAAGAACAAGGGCATCCGCAAGGGCAGCAACTGCTCCCCAAAGGTGCCCCAGGCCCCTTTCACCTGCCCGCCGATGTGCCAGTGGATCTGTAGGTAGTGCTTCATCAGGACGTGCCACAGCACGACCAGCAAGATACAGACGCCCTTGGCAACATCCGCCCAGGCGACGCGGCTCCGCTCCGTCATCATGTCCTCAAAGTAGAAAGATCGTGGCCTCACGCCATCAGCCCCGGGACGGCAGCCGACGTCATCCCGTGGTCTGACCCGGGCGATCGACGTACCTCGAAAGTGCGACCCGGCGGACCGCGGCGTGGTCCGTCCGGGCGACGACGAGGGACGACAAGGAAGAAGAGACTGTGAGCAGCCGGAAAGGTTGAGTCCCGTGGCCCTCGTCACAGAGCCTCCGCCGCCGCCGTTTCAGAGTCGTTTCACGGCCGCATCACCGATGCGTTCACCCAGGGACGTTTGGGCACCTGACCGCCTCGGCGGGTAGAGTGACGGCCGGTATCTGGGTGTAACGGACTGAACACTTCGCTCGGCGCCGGCGTCCGACCGATCACTGCGACGCAGAGGAGCACGCCCAGAATGTCTTCCACGCCGACGGCCGCCGTCGCGGCAAGCGAGCTGGACGGATCCGGGCAGCGCACCGGTACCTCGAGGCAGCCGATGAGCCACTCCGAGTACCTGAGCCTGAAGCGGTTCCCGGCCCTCGACGGGCTGCGCGCGATCGCCGCACTGATGGTCGTGGTCTTCCACAACCAGGGGCCGGACTGGGTCCAGGGCTGGATCGGCGTCCAGATCTTCTTCGTGATCTCGGGCTACCTGATCACCACGCTGATGCTGCGCGAGGAGGACCGCAACGGGCGGATCTCGTTCAAGAAGTTCTACGCCCGGCGGATCTTCCGCATCCTGCCGGTGTACTTCGTGCTGCTCGCCGTCACGCTGATCGCTCAGATCTTCAGCGGCACCGTGACCAGCCGGCCGCCCGGCTCCGAACTGCCGCTGTACCTGTTCTTCTTCAACGAGTTCGGCCACGGCGGCTCGTACGGGCAGTCCTGGTCACTGGGGATCGAGCAGAAGTTCTACCTGTTCTGGCCGCTGCTCGCATTCTCGGCGATCCTGGTGCAGCGCAAGGCCAAGTTCGGCGGCCGGGTCGGCCTGACCCTCGTGCTGATGGCGGTTCTGCTCGCGATGGTGCCGCTCTCGATGGGCGGCGACCCGCGCGGCTGGACGGCGCACTACTTCTCGATCCTGCTCGGCTGCCTGGTCGCGATCCTGATGCACAACCCCAAGACCTACCAGCTGTTCCGGCCGCTGACCCGGCCCTGGGTGGCCTGTGCGGCGGCGGCGGCGTTCGTCGCGATCCACGGCACCGTGCACCTGTGGGGCGCGTTCATCGAGAAGCACCACCTGGCCGGGAACGTCCCCGGTTTCATCGCGATCACCCCGCCGTACGTCGTACTGGTCGGGTTCCTGCTGTTGCCGGCGTTGCTCGCCAACGCGTTCCCGCAGCGGCTGCTGTCGACCCGGCCCTTCGTCTTCCTGGGTGAGCGGTCGTACTCGATCTACCTGGTGCAGCTGCTCGCGCACGAAGCGGTGCTCGGGATCTACCTGCTCTTCGGCGCGCACTTGGGGAAGACCCCGATTCCGTGGCTGCCGGTTGCTCTGATGTCGATCCTGATGGCGCACCTGTGTTACCTCTGGGTGGAGAAGCCGATGATCAACGTGGGCAAACGCTTCATCGCTCGCAAACTGTCCTGAGCTGACCTGACAGCCGGGACGCTGGGGGCACCCCGGCTGCCCGGCTGTTCGGGGTGGATCAGCGCGCGTTGGCAGCGGCGATGATCAGTTGGGTCACCTTGTGGGGCTGGGAGACGAGGACGGCGTGGGAGGCGCCCTTGACGATCACGGTGTGGGCCTTGGCGCGCTTGGCCATGAACTCCTGGGCGGCCGGGGGGATGTTCTTGTCTGCCGTCGGGATCAGGGAGTACGACGGGATCTTGGCCCAGGCGGGGGCGCCGGACGGGTCCTTCAGGGCTGCGTCGGTGATGGGGCGCTGGGTGGCGGCCATCAGGCGGGCCTGGGAGCGGGGGACGTCGGCGGCGAACTGCTTCCAGAACAGGTCTTGTTCGACGTACAGGTCGGTGCCGCCGTCAGCCAGCGGGACCGGCTGCAGGGTCGGGCCGAGAGTGCTGCCGGGGAACTTGTTCGACAGGTCGAAGGCGCTCTCACCCTGGGCCGGGAGGAATCCTGCGATGTAGACGAGGGCCTTCACGTTCGGCTCGTTCACCTGGGTGATGACCTGGCCGCCGTACGAGTGGCCGACCAGGACGACCGGGCCCTTGACGCTGCGGACCAGGGCGCGGACCGAGGCCGCGTCGGTGGCGACGCTGCGCAGCGGGTTCGGCGGGGCGATCACCGGGTAGCCGCGGCGCTCGAGCTCGGCGATCTCGCCGTTCCAACTGGAGGCGTCCGCGAAGGCGCCGTGCACCAGCACGATCGTCGGCTTCGGGCCGTTCGAGTAGCTCTCCTGGGTCGCGGTCGCGGACGACGACGGGATCAGGAGCGTCGCCGCGGTCACGGCGAGCGCGGCACCGGCGGTCAGTGCACGGGTGATGGTGGACTTCACGGACATCTCGGCAACACCTTTCAGGAATGAAGTGGGAGTTACTGTTCGAGGGCCGCGTCGAGGGTGATCTCGACACCGGTGAGGGCCTTGCTGACCGGACAGCCGGCTTTGGCGTCGGCGGCCAGCTGGGCGAAGGTGCCGGCGTCGATGCCGTCGACCTCACCGCGGACGGTCAGCGTGATCCCGGTGAGCCGGAAGCCGCCGGCCGGGTCCGGGCCGAGCGTGACGTCGGCCTTGACGTCGAGCGCCTGCGGTACGCCGCCGGCCTCGCCGATCAGGGCGGAGAACTGCATCGCGTAGCAGGACGAGTGCGCCGCTGCGATCAGCTCCTCGGGGCTGGTGGTCCCGCCGGCCTCATCGGCCGCGCGCTTGGGGAACGAGACCTCGTAGGTGCCGACCTTGGAGCTGGTCAGCTCGACCTGCCCGGAACCCTCCTGCAGGGTGCCGTTCCAAGCGGTGCGTGCGGTCCGTGTGGGCATCGAAGTCTCCTCGGGTTCTGCGGGGTTGATGTCAGGTAGACTAACTAGTTACTCTGGCAGCTGTCAACCGCATCGGATGGGATAGTGGACGCGATGAACGAGACCCAGACCACCGCCCGCCCGGTGCGCGAGCGCCTGATCGACTGCGCCAGCGAGCTCTTCTACGCCGAGGGCATCCGGGCGATCAGCGCCGACCGGATCATTTCCGGGGTCGGCACCACGAAGGCGACCTTCTACCGGCATTTCCCCACCAAGGACGACCTCGTCCTGGCCTACCTGCACGGCATGGCCGCGGGTGAACGGGCCGGAATCACCCAGGCGACCGCCACCCCGGACGCCCAGGAGGCCTTGCGTGGCGTGATCGCCGTCCTCGCGACGTCGAGCTGCCGGCCAGGCTTCCGTGGCTGCCCGTTCATCAACGCCGGCGCCGAGTACCCGGACGCGACGCACCCGGTCCGCCAGTTCGTCGACGAGCAGCGGCGGTGGTGGAAGGACTCGTTCCGCACGTTGGCCGAGCGCCTCGGCGTCGCCGCCGGCGCGGAGGCCGACAGTGCGGCCGACCAGATCATGATGCTGCGCGACGGCGCCCTGGTCGCCGGATACCTGGACGACGCGGCCCGGGTAGAGGTCAGCCTGACCAAAGCGATCACTGCGGTCGTCAGTCCGCACTGAACGTTTCATCGGGTGAAACTGGCCACACAGCGTCACGAAAACTACCGTCAGTCCGGGCGTTTACCTTACTGTGATCTCTCGTGTCTACCGCCCCCACAATTCCTGCGCTGCCCCATGCCCACCTGACGCTGACCGACTTCGAAGGTCTCGCCACCACGGTCGCCGGCTATCCGTACGTGAAGCTCGTGCTCGACCAGGAGACCTCGACCGTCCACCTCATCGACGGCGCCGACCGGCTGCTGCACGTCCAGTACGTCGCCGAGCGGATCCTCGGGATGACCCGGGCCGAGCTGGCCCGCAATCTCGACGCCTTCAACGACTCGGTCTACCGGGCCGCCGACCGGCGGTTCCTGCTCGGCACGCTCGCGCTGCACAACCGGCCGGAGTACGGCGGTCAGTTCTTCAGCCTGGAGACCGTCGAGGTCGACACGATGAACGCCGACCTGCTGCACGCGTTCTACCGGACGGTCCGCGTTCTCGTGGAAGATTCCCTTCCGGTGCTGCTGAAGCCTGCCAACCACCTGCAGGAGAGCTTCCCCGCTGACGACGTGCCGCGGATCCTGGCCCACGAGCTGTACTCGACCGCGCCGTACGTGCCGCTCAACCCCGGTACGACGGTCGGCCGGCTGCGCGTGTTCACCTCCGAGAACGCGTACCGCACCACGAACGAGCCCGTGCGCTGGTACGACGTCCTGGTGATGGACCGGATGCCGGATGACATCCCGCGGGTGTCGGGGCTGATCAACTCCCGGCACACCACTCCCCTGTCGCACACGAACGTGCTCGCGGCGGGTTGGGGAATCCCGAACGCCATTCAGATCGGCGCACTGGCCTCCCTCGCCGACCTGGACGGCGCCTGGGTCGAGGTGACCGTGGACGCCGCGGCTCCGGCGGTCGCGGTGCGCGGGATCGACCGTCCGGACTCGATCGACGCCGGCCCGTCCTGGGCGATCACGCAGGTCGACATCGGCAAGCCCGACCTGGCTGCGGCTCAGATCCTTCCGCTGGACGAACTGCGGTCCACGGACGCGCATCGATTCGGTACGAAGGCGGCGAACCTCGGCGAGCTGACCGCCGTCCTGCGGGATGGATCGCCGTACTGGCTTGGGTTCTACGCGGCGCCGCGCCCGCCGCGGCCGCACCTGCTCGAGTACCTGGCCCGGCATCTGGAGACCACCGGCATCGACCAGGGCGAGCTGTCCCAGGCCGCGCTGCGGATGATGAAGGAGCACGTGGTCGTGCCGCGCGGGGTTGCGCTGCCGTTCGCGTTGCAGCAGCAGTTCCTCGAGTCGTCACCGGCGATCCAGCAGACCATCGGCAAGCTGAAGATGGCGCTCGCCCTCGGCGGCGAGGTCGACGAGTTGTGCGGTGAACTCGGTGCCTTGATCCGCGACACCCCGCTGCCCGCCGATCTGCGCACGCTGATCGAGGACGCCGTACTGCGGCATCTCACCGGCGCCGGGCGCGTCGTGGTCCGCAGCTCGTCGAACGCCGAGGACCTGATCGGCTTCTCCGCGGCGGGGATCTACGAGTCGATCCCCGAGGTCGAGTCGATCGAGGACGTGGTGCACGCGATCCAGCGGGTCTGGGCATCGCTCGTCACCACGCGCGGCGTGCTGCTCCGCGACGAGGCCGGCATCGGGCTGTCCGACTGCTTTATGGGTGTCGTCATCCAGCAACAGCTCGACGGTGCGCTCGGTGGCGTCATGGTCACCACGAACCCGCTCGACCGGCGGGACTTCCGTTCGGTCCTGCTCAACCTGGCTCGCAACTCCGTCGACGACGTGGTCTCGGGTGCCGGCGATCCGCTGCAGCACCTCTACAATACGATGGAGGGCGGCAGCCGAACCGTTGCCCTGGGCACCGATGGGGTCGACGTAGACAACCAGGCGAAGGTGACCCTGGGCCGGCTCGCGCTGATCGGACGGTTGCTGCAGGCCCATTTCGCTGGGCCTGACGGACCGGTTGATGCGCCGGTGGATGTCGAGTGGCTGGTCGACGGTGACCGGATCGTGTTGCTGCAGTGCCGTCCCTACCAGCTCGCCGCGTGACGGCGCCGACTCCCGACGCGGCGCGGGTCATTCGTCGCTACAACGCGTTCCAGCTGTTCGCCGGGCTGCTGTGGTGGCTGCCGGTCTTCTACGTGTTCCAGCGGTCCGCCGGACTGTCGGACACCGAGATCTTCTCCATCCAGAGCATCTTCTATCTGGCGTTCTGCCTGTTCGACATCCCGACCGGCATGATCGCGGACCGCTTCGACTACCGGCGTTGCTTACAAGGTGGCGCGATCATTCTCGTGGCTGCCAACCTGATCCCGGTCTGGGCGCCGACGTTCGCCGGGTTCCTCGCGCAGTTCCTGCTGATCGCGTTGGCCCACTCGCTGTTCTCCGGGGCAGGGAGTGCGTACCTGTACGAGTATCTACATCGGACCGGCAATGTGACGTCGTACCAGGGGGCGGAAGGATCGGCGCGGGCGTGGACGCTGATCGGGCGGATCGCGTGTCTACCGGCGGCCGGCTTCCTGACCGCCTGGTGGGGTCCGTCCGCGTATGTGTTGTCGGCGGTGACCTGTGGGATCGCCGCCGTGATCGCGTTGGGCTTCCCGGCGCTGCCTGGGGCGAGTGAGCACTCGAAGATCGAGCCTGTCTTCCCGACGTTGGCCGGTGCGCTGCGTTCGCTGGCGAGGTCGAAGCGCCTGATGCTGCTGATGGCTCAGGGCATCGCCGTGTTCACACTCGTGCGGATCGGGCAGGCGAATCTCTTCCAACCGATCCTGGAATCGAAGCACCTTCCGCTGCACTGGTTCGGCGTGCTGATGGCTGCCACGACTGTCTTCGAGGTCGCCGGGGCGGCACGATCCGCCGTACTGGCACGGTTCGGGCAGATCCGCGTCGTACTGGTGCTGACTGTCTTGATGGCGGTCGCGCTGGCCTCGGTCATCCCGCTGGGGTTGGTCGGGACAATGGCGTGCCTCGCCGTGTTCTCACTGGCGTCCGGACTCGCGTTCCCGGTGCAGCGCAAGCTGGTCAACCAGGCCATCACCGAACCGGCCCGCCGCGCGACCCTGCTGTCGGTCGAGTCCCTCGCCGACCGGGCCGTCTGCGCACTCGTCGTGTTCATCATGGGCGGCTTCCTCGCCCGCGGGGCGATGTCCGGCTTCCTGATCGCGCTCGCCGCTGCGGTCACGGTCGCGATGGTCGCCCTCGCCGTCCTCGTCACTCGCAGCCGCGATCGCGCGGCCACCAAGGAGAGCCTCGCGTGAAGAAGATCCTGTACGTCTACGTCAAGGGTGGCGCACCGCTGGAGACCGCGTTCCCGCGGCTCGCGGCCTGCGGTGAGCTCCACGTGCTCGCACTGTCGCCGCTGCCCGAGGCAGCCAAGGCGATCTGGGAACCCTGCTGTACGTCGATCACCGTGCACCCCGGTGGGCTGACGCCGGGCGAGCCGGTGGTCGAGGCGATCATCGCGCACGCCGAGTCCATCGGTGCGGACGCGTTGTTCACCTTGTCCGAGTTCGCCGTACTGGCTGTTGCCAACGCCGCGGATCGGCTCGGCCTGGCCGGCGCCGGGCCCGGTATCCGCGTGGCGCGCGACAAGCGGCTGATGCGGCAGGCCTGGCAGGCCGCCGGTGTGCCGATCCCCCGCTTCCGCCGGGTCGATTCGGCCGCCGACCTCCGCGGTGCGCTGGCCGCGCTCACTCCCCCGCTGCTGCTCAAGCCCGCCTGGGGTGCGGGTTCGGTGGCGCAGCTCGTGCTGACCTCGCAGGATCAGGTCGCCGATGCGTGGGCGGAGATCGAGCAGGCGCTGGAACGCGGTGGCCAGGTCGGCATGAACGAACTGTTCGAGCAGAACACCGACGGCGACCGGCTGGTCGAAGAGATCATGGACGGTACGACGGAGGGCTGGTACGACGAGGACGGGTACGGCGACTACCTGAGCGTCGAAGGTATCGTTGCCAAGGGCATCTACCACCCGTTGGCGATCACCGCCAAGCTGCCGACCGTTCCGCCGTACATCGAGGTCGCCAGTACGTCGCCCTGTGTCCTCCCCGACGAGCTGCAGCGACGGATCGAGGACGTCTCCCGGCGCGCGGTCGACGCGCTCGGCCTGGACACCTGCGGGACGCACACCGAGCTCAAGCTGCGGGCGGACGGTGAGCTGGTGGTCATCGAGGTCGGCGCCCGGTTCGGCGGCCTGCTCACCACCCGCCAGGTCGAGATCGCGTTCGACCTCGACCCGATCGGCATGCTGATCCGCGAGCAGCTCGGCGAGGCTGTCGACTACCCGCCGGCCATGCTCGTCGAAGGCGGTCGCGCCGCCGCCTCCGTCGCCGTCGTACCCGCGGCCGCCGACGGTACGCCGTGGAAGACGCAGCCGCTGTGGAACCCCGACCAGGTGGATTGGTCCACACTGCTCTCCCCCGGCAGCACCGTCGAGCCCGTGCCGGCATTCATGATGCCGAACGACACCCAGGTCCCTGCATTCGATCCGTCCGGTGGATCGCGGAACTGGCTGGGCGTCTTCCTCCTCACCGCGAACGACGCCCCCACCCTGCTCCGCGACTGCCGCGCCATCCTCGACGGCATGGAGTCCGCCCTAGCGCGGTAGCCATCGCGATCCGTAGCCACCTCATGGGACTGCCTCGGCGAGCGGGGCTTCGGCAGGGCGCTCGCGGCGGATGATGACGGCCAGTACGCCGACCAGGGCGACGCCGACGCAGGAGGCACCGGCCAGGACGTAGTACGGGGTGATCAGGCTGCCGGTGGCGCTCTCGATCAGGCCGTAGACGTACGGGCCGGCGAAGCCACCGGCGATGCCGACCATGTTGATGAACGCCAGGCCGGCGGCGGCCAGCAGGCCGGACAGGCGCGACATCGCGATCGACCAGAACAGCGGCAGCGTGCCGATCTGGAAGAACGTGCTGATGTAGATCAGCGCCACGCTCCAGACCGGATCACGCGAGGCGATGAAGCCGATCAGCGTCAGCAGGCCGCCGAAGGCGCAGAGCCCGATCATCGGGACCTCTCGGCCGTACCGGTTCTTCAACCAGGGGAAGAGCAGGATGCCGGCCAGCGCCCCGAAGCCGCCGCCACCGGCGACCAGCCCGATCGCGAACGAGCTCTCGAGCCCGAGCGACTTCAGGAACGCCGGGAAGTTGAAGCCGACGCCGCCACCGATGGTCTGGTTGATGAAGTAGATCAACGCCAGGACGACGATCGCCGGATTACTGAAGGCCTTTCCCAGGTTGCCTCGGATCCGCTCTGGTGCCGCGGCACCACCGGCCGTCGCTCGTTCGGTCAGTACGTCGGCCTCGGCCGGCGTGAGCCATTTCGCCTCACTCGGTTTGCCCGGCAACAGGAACCAGACCAGGACGCCGGCCACGATCGTGATGAGACCCTCAATCAGGAACATCCACTGCCAGCCGCGCAGCCCACCGACTCCGTGCAGCTCCATCAGCGCGCCGCCCAGCGGGTTGCCGATGATCATCGCGACGGCCGGGGCGAAGTAGATGAAGCCGACGACCTTGACCCGATGCTGCTGGGCGAACCACAGCGTGACCATGTACATCATCGCCGGGAACAGCCCGGCCTCCGCGGCACCGAGCAGAACCCGCAGCAGGTAGAACGACCACTCGTTGCTGACGAACATCATCGCGGCCGAGATCGCACCCCAGGTGATCGCGATCCGGGTGATCCACAGCCGGGCGCCGACCCGGTACATGATCAGGTTGCTCGGCACCTCCAGGAACGCGTAGCTGAGGAAGAACAACCCGGCCCCGAGCCCGTACGCCGCGACGCTGATCCCGACGTCGGCCGCCAGCGCGGTCTTGGCCAGGGCGATGTTCGTGCGGTCGATGTACGACATGAAGTAGGCGATCCCGAGCACCGGCAGCAGCCGGGCCATCGCCTTCTTCGTGGCCGGCGCGTGCAACAGATCAGGGGCGTCGTTCATGGGCGGCCTCACTAGCATCGTGTGATCTGAGTCACTACATACTACTGAGTATTACGCTAGGACGCGGGTCCGGTAGTGTCAACGGCTCAAAGGCAGAGGAGATGAGCGTGAGCGCGAATCCGGGCGAGGCTCCCCAGGCACGGGAACGGATCCTCGACGCCGCCGCGGAGGCCTTCATGGCGGACGGTTTCGTGGCGGCCACGATCGACGACGTCGCCCGCCTGGTCGGTGCGACGAAGGGGCTCGTCTACTACCACTTCCGGTCGAAGTTCGACCTGCTGCTCGCGGTCTACGAAGAGGCGATGCGCCGGGCCCGCAACCATGTCGAGCCGTTCGCGACCGGGGACGCCGACGGGTTCACCCGGCTGAGCGCGATGGCGGTCGCGCACGAGCACAACCTGATGCAGCACCTGGCGTACCACCAGGTCGTGCATCAGGTCGTGCGCGGCGAGATGTCCTTCTCACTGAAGGCCCGCCAGCGCGAGGCCCTGATCGCCGCGAACCAGTTGCGCGCGGACCACGAGCAGCTGTTCCGCGGCGTACTGGAGGAAGGCATCGCGGACGGAACCTTGCGTCCGGTTGATTCCGCGCTGGCCACTCGCACCCTGCTCAGCAGCCTGAACTCGGTCGACACTTGGTTCCGTCCACGCCCGGGTCAGACCGTCGACGAGCTGCACGAGTTGGCCACGCAGATCGTCGACCTGCTGGTGGGCGGTCTCGCTCAGCGGTAGCGGGTCGCCAGCTCAGTGCTCTGTCCGCCGAACGCGGCCAGGTCTGCGCGGAAGACGTCCTCGAGCAGGCTCATGTCCTCGACGCCCGGGGCGGCGACGACCTCGCCCAGCTCGAGTCCGCGGAGGCCGGCCGTGACCACATCCGCGGCGGTCATCCGCGGGATGGCGCTGAGGTCCATCCCCTGCCGGGTGTGGAACTCGGTCGCGACCACGCCCGGGCACAGCACCTGCACCTGCACGCCCGTGCCGTCGAGTTCCGCGCTCAGCGCCTGCGACATCGCGACCAGATGAGCCAGCGAACCGGCGTACGTCGCTCGTCGTGGCATCAAGGACTTGTCGGCCGGGCCACTGAACGCGATCATCCCGGCGACGTTGATGATCGCACCGGCACCCCGCGACTGCATCGGGCCGACGGCAGCGCGGGTGATCAGGGTCGGCGCGAGTACCTTCACGCTCAGCAGCTCGCGCGCCTTGTCGGCGGGCAGGTCCGCCATAGGCATGTAGTGCGCGACACCGGCATTGTTGACGAGCAGATCCAACGGCTCACTGGCGGCCAGATCAGCTACGGTCGCGATGCCGTCGTCGGTCGCCAGGTCGGCGACGACACTGGCGACCGACACCTCCGGATGAGCGGCGGCGAACTCGTCGAGGCGCTCCTTCCGACGGCCGACCAGGATCAGGTTGTAGCCGTCGGCCGCGAGGCGTTCGGCGAAGGCGGCGCCGATACCCGAGGTAGCGCCGGTGACGAGAGCAAGTTTGTTCATGTCTTCACAGTGCGCTCGCGATCCTCGGACAGGTAGTCGCCTCTCCGTCCTAGGACTGTCAGGGCCAGGCAGTCCGCCCCTTGTGCATACTGGAACCGATGGCGCGAACAGGCCTCGGCGAGGCGCTCATGAACTGGCGGGCAGCAGTCACGCCCAGCGACGTCGGCCTGCCCGGCAACGGAGCCCGCCGTACGCCGGGCCTCCGTCGCGAGGAACTAGCCCAACTGGCCGGAATCTCGGCCGACTACCTCACCCGCCTGGAACAAGGCCGAGCCGCCAACCCCTCCGCCCAGGTGGTCGAGGCCCTCGCCCGCACCTTGCAGCTGACAACCGACGAGCGCAGCCACCTCTACCAACTAGCCGGCCTGGCCACGCCCACACCCGATCGCATCCCAAGGTCCATTTCCCCAGGCGTACAACGAATGCTGGACCGCCTCAACGACACCCCGGTCGCCGTCTTCGACGCCATGCTGACCGAGCTCCACGCCAACGCCCTGTACGTCGAACTGATGGGCGAGCGCACCGGCAACGAACGCAACGCCGCCTGGCGCAACTTCCTCGGCACCGCCGGCCGCATCCGCCAAACCCCCGAATCCCTCGGCCTCCTCCAACAACTCCAGGTAGCCGACCTCCGCCGTACCGCCGCCCGCTACCCCCACGACCCCAACCTGCACGCCCTCATCGACGAACTCCGCCGCCGCTCCACCCGCTTCGGCCACCTCTGGGAATCCGGCGCAGTAGCCGAACACCAAGCCACCCGCAAAACCATCGACCACCCCCGAGCCGGCGCCATCACCCTCGACTGCGACGTCCTCCAAGTAGCCGGCGACGACCTCCGCATCATGGTCTACACCGCCCAACCAAACTCCGAAGACGCCACCAAACTAACCCACCTAACCACCGTCCACACCTAACCAGCCTCCCCCGCCCTCCGCACATCTAGTTACCGAGCGACGCCCGCCCAACACCACAACGCGAACCCGCTCACACGCCCTCCCCGAACCACAACCCGCCAACCACAGGCAAGCGCGAACCCCGGTCGCGGCCTCGCCATCCCCCTCACCCAGCCACCCCGTCTTCAATAGGCCGCAGACATGCTCAGCCACAACGACACGCGCCCGGCCGAGTCGCCTACCTAGCCTGGTGGGACTCAACCACCACCGACACTCGACTAAACCTCCCGACACCACACACGAGACGTCCCGACCTGCTCGGCTACACACGCGTGAGGATCCGGACAGTTGCCGAGAGCCCCCTTCCCTTAAACCACAACCACCGCCGTCAACCTCAGACAACGTAAACCCGATCGCGACATCCTTCTCGGACCGCAACCACAGCCCGTCAGCCACAGGCAAGGGCTTAACCCGGGCCGCGGCCTCGCCATCCCCCTCAGCCACCGCCTCGCCCAGCCACCCGTCTTTAGTCGGCCGCAGACATGCCAAGCCACAGGACACATTCCCGGCCGAGTCGCCTACCTGGCAGTCCCGCAACTCAACCACCACCGACGGTCGCTAAACCTCCAGGTGACACGCCACGAGACGTCCCGACCCGCTCGGTCACACCCCGTGGCCTGAGGATCCAGACAGTTGCTGAGAGCCCCTTTCCTGAGCCGCAACCACAACCCGTCAGCCACAGGCCAGGGCGAACCCGGTCGCGGCCTCGCCATCCCCCTCAACCACCGCCCGGCTCAGCCACCCTGTCTTTGATCGGCCGCAGACATGCTCAGCAACAGGCCGATGTCTCCGGCCGAGTCGCCTACCTGGCTTGGCGGGGAACTCGACCACCTCCGGCGGTCGACTGAAACCATCGGGCGCGGCAGGTAGATGGCTGAGGGGGATGGTGCGGTCGGCGACCGAAGTGCACGTTGCCTGGGGCTGACGGGCTGTGGCTTGGGTACGCAATGCCCGGGAGTCTTAGAGCTATGGGTGAGTTTTCGCGTCCAGGCGACGAAAACTCACCGATAGCGCCCCCAGCAAGCCCACCTCCGCCAACACGTGACTACCGAAGCAGCCTGTGTCCCGCGCCGATGACCATGAGGCACCTTGAGCACCCACCAACCATCCGCGGCCCCTTGGCCTCAGCCGGTTGTTGCACATGATCTGGTGTGATGACTGGAGGTAGTGATGCCGGGGAAACGGTTGGACGTGCGGGAGCGTGAGGTGATCGAGAGGTCGCT
>NZ_JBITDE010000019.1:0-120029 GCF_044453945.1 Kribbella sp. NPDC051587 | reverse complement strand
CCACCAGATCCGCCACGACCCACCAACGAACCGCAGCCATCAAGTGTCCGACATGTCCCTACACACAACCGTCAGACATGTCCCTTCAGAACACACCCCCGAATCGGGCCAGGATCCTCCCCACATCGCTCGGTGCCGGTTGCGCATCCTCCCCAAACCGGTTTGGGGAGCGAAGCAGGGCGTTGCCGCCGGAGCGCGATGTCGGGAACGACATGAGGTAGTGGGCGAGTCGCGCCTCCGGGCGAGGCGAGCAGCCCAGTCCACTGCGGGGAGGATCCCATCCCTCAGAGGTCCAGGATCCTCCCCACATCGCTCGGTGCCGGTTGCGCATCCTCCCCAGACCGGTTTGGGGAGGCGACGGGTCCGGCGGAGCGAAACAGGTCGTTGTTGCCGGAGCGCGATGTCGGGAACGACATGAGGTAGTGGGCGAGTCGCGCCTCCGACAGGGCGCACGCGGGCGTGGGGTGCTTTGCGTGGATGACTAGTACGTGTCGTTGGCGACAGAGGAAAGTCGGTCGACGGGTGATCGTGGCTGACCTACGGTCGGTGGCATGAACGACGAAGCCATCGAGTTGGGGCGGCGGGCGGCGGCTCGGTTGCGGTTGCTCCCTACGCAACAGTTCGCGACGGGGTTGACCGATGCCGAGTTCAGCCGGATCGAGGACGAGTTCGGCTTCGGGTTCGCCGACGACCACCGCGCCTTTCTGGCCGCCGGCCTTCCGGTCGGCTCAGGGTTTCCGAACTGGCGCGACGGCGACCGGGAGACGCTCCGCTCGCAGTTGGCCTGGCCGGTCGACGGGACCTTGTTCGACGTTGAGCACAACGCCTTCTGGCACGACACCTGGGGCGGGCGGCCGACCGACCTGGCCGAGGCACTGACGATCGCGCGGGAGCGGTTGGCCGACGTACCGGTGATGGTGCCGGTCTATGTACATCGCTACCTGCCCGCAGGCCGGGGCACCTACGGGCATCCGGTGCTGTCGATGTACCAGACCGACATCATCTACTACGGCAGCGATCTCGCCGACTACATCGGGAATGAGTTCGCCGGGGCTGACCACGTCAGGACACCTCCGGTCGCCACCGTCGAGTTCTGGCGCGAGTTTCTCGACTAGACCGAGCGGATGCGGAAGATGGCGGCTCGGGCGTTGTGGCCGTCGACGTTCATCGGGATGACCTTGGTGGACAGGAGGTTGAGCTGGACGGAGCCGTTGCCGGGGAGCCAGTTGATGCGGTCGATGTCGCCGGGGAAGGCTTTTTGCTCGTTGGGCTGGCCGGTGGCGTTGCCGTAGTTGGGGTTGTTGGTGTCGGCGGTCCAGATGACCAGGCGGCCGAGGGCGTTGTGCGCCATGACGCGCTCGCGGTGCTGTTGTTTGAGCAGGTCCCAGTACTGGCGGCGGTACGCCTCTTGCGGTCCGTTGTAGGCGCCGTAGATGTAGTGCGTGTTGATGAACGTGAACACGAGCGCCGGGTTCGCGTTGTGCTGCAGGACGACCTCGTTGATGAAGCGTGGCGGGCTGACGTCGCCGACCTGGCCGTGCACCTTGGTGGCGAGCCGGGCGATCACGTTCCACGGCTGGGGGACCGAGATCGGCACCCGGTGTGCCTCGGCGTCGTACAGGAACGCGTTGTGGAACGCGTCGCCGAAGTACGAGGAGATGATCGCGGGCTCGCCGTCGTCGCCCTCGCTGATCTCCTGCCAGCCGACGAACGGGCGGTTGCCGGGGTCGGCGCTGCGGACGTCGCGGATCGCGGGTTCGCGGGCGGCCAGGTTGTTGCGGCCGATGTTCGCGGTCACCACCGGGAGCCGGATCCAGGCGCTGGCGGCGTCCGCGGGCGCGGCGGTGGCGGCTGCGGCGAGCGCACCACCACCGAGCGCGAGAGCCTGTCGTCGGGTGAACTTTCCAGTCATGCGTGCCTCCGCAAGATGGGCGTGGTCTTGCCGGTCGCACGCCAAGCTACGCAGGCAGGGGGTCGCTAGCCAGACTTCCAGGTGAACGTGTTCGACTTGTACGTACCGTCCGGACCGGTCACCGTGGCATACACCCGGTGGCCGACCATGTTGCACGGGAACCGGTCGTCGACCAG
Organism: Kribbella sp. NPDC051587; assembly: GCF_044453945.1. Classification (NCBI taxonomy): domain Bacteria; kingdom Bacillati; phylum Actinomycetota; class Actinomycetes; order Propionibacteriales; family Kribbellaceae; genus Kribbella; species Kribbella sp. NPDC051587. The sequence continues at coordinate 117,941 of NZ_JBITDE010000019.1, read as the reverse complement.
GAGATGACCCTCGCTGCTCGTCGTGAGGGTGGCTCCCGGGTTGAAGACCTTGCCGTCGACGTACGGAACGATCTTGTACTTCGTGTTCGGCTTGAGGTTCTCGATCCGGACCTGGATGAACGCACACTCCGGCGGCACACAGTCGTCGTACGTCGTCCCCGCGCCGCGCGACGCGACCACCCGCTTGGTCCGCTGATCCGCACCGACAGGCGTCCCGGGCAGGCTCGTCCACTTCCCGCTCAACGTGTCGCCGTTGGGCGCCCTGGTGATCGCGCGCACATAGAACGTGTACGTCGTACCGTCCTTCAACCCGGTCACGGTGGCCGAGGTGGTCGTCGAGGACACCTTCGGGGTGGCGGTCGCGGATCCGATGCTGACGGTGTACTTCACGAACGTCCCGTCACCCATCGTCGGCGCATCCCAGGCGAGCGTGAGCTGACCCGACGTACCGTCCTTGCTGACCACGAGCTCGCGCGGCGACTCGGCCTCGGCGTACGCCTTCTTCACCTGGTTCGACCGTACGGCGGGCCCGCTGCCGACCCGGTTCACGGCCCGGATCGTCACGTAGTACCCGGTCTTGCCCTCGAGTTCGGTGATCGTCGTCGACCGCGTGCTCCCGCTGACCGACTTCGAACCACCCGTCCAGCTCAGCTGGTACGACGTCACCGGCGCACCGTTCGGAGCGGCGGCTCGCCAGGTCACGGCCGGCCCGTCGGTCGCATACTTCGCGCTCACGCCGCCCGGCGCTCCCGGGACGCCCGCCTGGATGACCGGCTTCGTCGGCTTGACCGGCGGATCCTTCCGCGGCGGATCCTGTTTCTGGGGCGGATCCTCCTTCCGCGGGGGATCTTCCTTCCGTGGCGGGTCCGACTTGTGCGGGGGCGGCACCGGCACGTCCGGCTTGTTCGGGTGATCGTTGGCCGGCGGCGTCGACTTCACCGGCGGTTGCGGCGTGTGCGTCGGGACGACCGGCTTGTCCGAAGGCTTCGGAGTAGGCGTCTTGGTGGGATCCGGTACGCCGCCGTCGTCGGGGCTGCCGATATGCACCGGCTCGGCGCGTCCGTCGTGGTCGACGACCACGACGTTGTCACCCTTGCCGCTGTCGACGTACACCTTGGAATCGTCGCCACGGAACAGGTTCGGCTCGACCTTGTTCTGGTCGCCGGTCGGCTCGAAGCTCCCGACCTTGCGCCGGCCGACCTTGCCGTCGCGATCGACGGTGACCAGGTCCGCGTCCGTGCGATCCAGCAGGGCCAGCCCGCGCCCCGACGAGGCGATCGTGTCGTAGTTGCCCTTGGGGATCTTCGTCATGATCGGCGCGTCCGCCTTCTGCCCGGGCCGCCCCGGCAGCCCGATCAGGTGCACGACGCTCTGGTCGCGGTCCACGAACGCGATCCGCCCGTCGACGTCGTTCCCGGCGACCAGAGCGGTCTCCGGTACGTCGGTGCTCAGGTCGACATGCGCTCCGAACCCATCAGGCGTCAGGTCGTAGACCCGGTCGGCGGTGAGGTCGACGAACACGGCCTTCGCACCGATCGCCGTCAGCGCACCCTTGTGACCCTTCTGGACCGAGGCCGGGCAGGACATCCGGTCCGCCGTCAACGGCAACTGACACAGGTCGCCCTGGTCACTCTTGAGCACCCACAGCGTTCCGTCCGACGTCACCGCCGGATCCCCGAGCCGCCCACCCGGGTACGCCGTCGCCGGGTGCTCGCCGAGCCGCATCACCCGGCCGGTCTGCTGGTAGATCACGAACGCGTTCCCCGCGGACTCCAGCCCGACCGGCTTCTCGTCCGGTACCTCGATCGGGTTCGTCACGGTCAGATCCGACTCGCCGAACTGGTCGATCCGCGACTTCGACAGCACATAGGCGTGGGTGTCGGACTGCACCACCTGAGCGCCCGGCGTACCGGCGGGCAACGGAACCTGGGCGTCGATCGTCCGGCTCGAGCCGTCCAGGTGGAAGACCCGCCCGATCGCGCTGTTGTAGACCCAATGACCCGACTGGGTGAACTTGAACCCCGAGTTCGGGTCGCCGGCCCCGGTCAGCACGACCACGCTCATCAGCGCGACACAGCCGGCCACCACAGCCGCCAGCCCCGCGCGGCCCTTCCGGCCTTCCGGCGGATCAGCGCGACGCAGCAGGGTGGTGAGCCTCTGGAGGCGGATCATGGCTGACAGCCTAGGCGCGGGCGGTCCATTCGCGGTCCAGACTTCGTCCAGCCGGCTCTCGCGGCTAGCTCTTGCAGGTGGCACCGCGGATGCTCCGCGGCGTGCTGTAGAAGACGTCCCGGCCGTCCGTACCCTGCACCTCGAAGCAGTACTTCAATCCCGGACTCACCTGGACGGTCGACGTCGTCCCGGTCCCGCGGAAGATGATCTTCGGAGTCTTCGACCCCTGCTCCGCGGCGAACACGGCGTAGTTCAGCCCCTTGGCGAACTTCCATTTCAGCACCACCGTGGTGCCTTTGTCCTGCGGCGGATCCAGCTGGATCATCGGCGCCTCGGTCACCTGCGGAGCGGCCGAGACCGGCGGCGCCGTTGGTTGCTGCGTCACCGGAGTTTCGTTGCCCGGTCGCAGCACTATCGGTACGACGACCGCGAGCGCGACAGCCGCCGCGATCCCCACCAGCACCGCTTGACGTGGCAGCTTCCCTTGCCGCCGTACCGGCTTGGTCTTCGCGGACGCCGAAGCCGTTGCCACCGGCACGCTTCGACCCGCCGCCAGCTCATCCCGGAAGTCGTCGAAGTCCAGTTCGTCGGCAGCATTCGTCGTACCGCGCAACAACGTCTCGAACTCGCGCACCACGCCCGCCGCATCCGGCCGCGTCCCTGCGTCCTTGGCCAGCATCCGCCGCAACAACGCCGTCAACGCCGGCGGCACATCCCGCCCCGACACCTCCGGCGCCGGTTCCCGCAACACCCGCAGTACGACGTCGTCCGGCGTCTCGCCCGGCCTCGTCGGAAACGGCGACTGCCCGGTCAGCGCGAGATAAAGCACCGCGCCCAACCCATAGACGTCAGCCTCTTCCGACAACTCCCCGTCCCGCAGCACCTCCGGCGCCGTGTACGCCGCCGCCCCGGTCAGATCCCGCGGAAACCGCAACCGCAGCGCCATCCCGAAATCCGCCAGCACCGGCTGCCCATCCGGCCGCTCCAACACATTGCTCGGCGTCACCCCACCATGCACCAGCCCACCCTCATGAGCCTCCGCCAGCACCGACCCCAAGATCTGCCCCAGTACGACGACATCGCTGATCGGCAATCCCCGACCCGCGGCCAGCTCCACCAGCGACTGCGGACAAAACGCCATCCGCACCCCGGTCCGCCCGTCCGGCAACTCCTCCACCGCATCAGCCAGCAAAACCGAACCAGCCACCCGCAACCCGGCCAGCTTCGCCTGCTCAACCTCCACCGCGTTGAACGTCCGTCGATCCAGCCCCCGCGGATAGACCTTCAGCACCCCCAGCGCCCGATCACCCACCGGCGGCACCAAATACACCGAAGCCACCGGCCCCTCGGCCCGCAGCACCAGCGACTCAGGAGAAATCTCAGCCATCACCGTCATCTTCGCACCGATCCGGGGCCGCTACTGCTCGTCGGCAATGTCGACGTAGGCGCACCCATGAGCCAACAGAAACCTCAGGTCACCGAGCACGCTGGTCAGCGCCTCGACCGGTTCGACCGGTCGGTCCAGCTCGGCGAGGACGGAAGCGCGGACCTGACAGCTGTGCCACAGCGTCGGGGCCAGGGATCCCCACTGCCACAGTTCGTAGGTCTCCGGGTCGACCAACGCTGCCGGGCCGAGGCCAGGCAGACCGATGGCGAAGCGATCAGGTCGGGTCGGGCTGTTCCCCAGCCCCACGAACTGCACATCCATCCGATGCGTCCTGGCGAACTCCTCAGGGGCCCGGGTGACGTCGGCCAACAGACCGAGCTCAAGCAGAGTATCCAGATGGCTCTGAACCGCAGGGATCCCGGCGGACTCGGCCGTTCCGATCAGGTCGGTCGCTGTCCAGGGGCCCTTCCCGGCCTCCGCAGTCCCGTGGCTGAGTACCCAGGTCCCGAAGGCATCGTCGGACAGCCGGTGCAGCTTCCAGCCGATCCGGACCGATTGCGCAGGCCTGCCGTCGTCTCCCGGCCGTTGGCCGGCGTAGTGGCCGACGGGGAACAGAGTGGCGGTCATCAGGTGGTCCGCCGATCGACAAAGGCGGCCCGCAAACAGAGCAGGCCGTGCACGGAACGCAGCATGCCGCTCAGCACCTGACGCGGATCGGTCTCATCGGCGTTCGTCACACCGGCCGCCCGGGCAACCTCCGCCGCATCATGGCATCCCGCCCACAGATGCGGCGTCAGGTGCGACCACGTCCACACGTCGTACACGGGTGCCGAGACCTGGACGACGGGCTGACCGATCATGCCGATCGAACACATCCCCGGCTGCCCGGCGTCCGGTCCGAGCCCGGCCAGCAAGGGGATCAGCTGGTGCCGCTCCGCGAACTCGACCGCGTCGGCCGCGTCGGGATCGAGAGCCACCAGCAGCCGGTCCTCGAGCAGCCGCTCGACGATCTCGTTCACCACCGGCGCCTCGAGCCCGAACCGATCAGCGCTCCGAAGCACCGACTCCCGCGTCGGCCGGTCCCGATCATCGATGCCATGGGCAAGCAACCAGACCGCGAACTCGTTCGCACTCAGCTCGGCCACGTCGATCCCGGCCCGCACCTGCTGACGCCGGGTGGTCCCGTCGTCGCCGTACAGAGCGCCCAGATCATGGCCGATCGGCAGCAGCAATGCGTCCACCGGTTCCTCCTACCTTCCGTCTCCTCCAGCAGGCTAGGCACCGCCGGACCGCCGTCGACGAGAGCGGCAGGAACAGGACGCGACGCCTTCCGCCCGCATGACCGTTAGCTGCCAGTACGCCGTCGCTCGCGCGCGCACCCGGCACGGTGGAGGCCGGATCACTCCGTGCCAGCAAGAGGAAGAACCGCATGAACATCACCGGACTGCTCAGGGTCACCGTCGCCGCCCCCCAGCGGCGCCTCGACCTGGCCCTCCCCGAACAGGCCTCGGTCGCCGAAGTCCTCCCCGGCCTGCTCACCAAAGCCGGCGAACACCTCGCCGACCAAGCCGCCCCCGACGGCGGCTGGGTCCTGCGCCGCGCCGACGGCGCCGAACTCGTCCTCGGCCGCACCCTCGGCTCCCACCGCATCCGCGACGGCGAGATCCTCCACCTCGTCCCCCGCGAACTCGACTGGCCGGAACTCGAGTACGACGACCTCGTCGACGCAGTCGCCTCCGGCGCCGGCAAACTCGGCGCCATCTGGACGACCCGGCACACGCGGTTGGCCGGGTTGACCGGTGCCGCGCTCGCGCTGCTCGTCGGACTGACCACGATTCTGCGTCACGCCTCGCCGTGGGCCGAGACCGCGACCTGGTTGTTGCTGAGCGCGCTGCTGCTGATCGGCGCCGGCGTCTGTCTGGCGCGAGTCGCCGGTGACTCTGGCGCCGGTGCCCTGGTATCCGGACTCGGCCTGCTCTTCGCGGGGCTCGGTGGTCTGCTGTTGCTGGCTGGTTCAGACAAGTGGCCCGCGATCGGTGCACCCCAGGTGCTCGCCGGCGGGACCGCCCTGATGCTGGCCGGAATCGCTTGTTATCTAGGGGTCGTGGACAAGGCCACCCTGTTCGCCGGCGCCACGACCACCGGACTGTTCGCCTTGCTGGCCAGCTGGCTCGGTACGGCGGAGTCGCTGGACGGCCCCGATGTCGCGGCGATCGTCGGCTCGGCGGTGTTCGCGTTCTCGCCGTTCTACAGCCAACTCTGTCTGCGGCTCGGCCGGTTGCCGATGCCGATCCTGCCGCGGACGACGGCCGATCTGGTCCGTGACGATCCGCAACCCGCACGACGCGAGGTGTACGGCGCGGTCCTGCGAGCGGACGGCCTGCTCACCGGGATGCTGATCGGGATGGCACTGACCGTGGCGACCAGTCTGGTGCTCCTGACCTTCGATCACAGCCACCCGGCGACCATCCTGATCGGTCTGCTCTCGGCTGGATGCTTGCTCAGGGCAAGGATCTATCCGGTGCTGAAACACCGGCTGCTGTTCCTGACCGCCGGGCTGATCGGGCTCGCGTGTCTGACGCTCGGGCCCCTCAGCCGGAGCAGCGCCGATCCGATCACCGTGGTCGTACCGCTCGCTGTCCTGTTCGCGGCGGCGACGATCTTCTTCGGGCTGCGGTACAGCAGCAAGCTCCCGAGCCCCTACTTCAGCCGGTACGCCGAGCTGCTCGAAGTACTCGTCACGCTGGCGCTGCTGCCACTCGCCTGCTCGGTCCTCGGCCTGTACGCCGTCGTCCGGGGCTGGGGAGGCTGACATGGCGACCAGGAAGGACCAACTGCAGTCCCACCAGTTCTCCGTCCAGCGGATGGTGTCGGCACTCGTCACCCGCGAGACCGATCCGGAGACGCCGCCGTTCAAGCGAGTCGGCTACTCCGCGATCTGGAGCGTCGCCATCATGGTGCTGGCACTCGCCTGTGTGTGGGTCTACGGGTTGGTGGTCCCCGGCGGCAACAAGGCCTGGAGTAAGGGTGACGGCGTGATCGTCGAGAAGGAGACCGGCACCCGCTACGTCTACCTCGACCAGCACCTGCACCCGGTCACCAACTACGTCTCCGCACTACTTGCCATCGGCAAGAAAGGCGAGACCCAGCGGGTGTCGCAGAAGTCGCTGGCCGGCGTGCCTCGTGGCCCGCGGATCGGCATCCAGGACGCGCCGGACGCGTTGCCCGCGGCAAAGAAACTGCTCACCGGCGGCTGGACCCTCTGCTCGCAACCCACTCTCGATCTCGCCGGCACCCGCAGTAGCGAGTCCGTGCTGATGATCGGCCAGCAGCCCGGCGGCGGACAGCCGCTCGCGGACTCCGTGATGTTGGTCGAGGTCATCGGCAGTGGTGACCGCTACCTGATCCGGAACGGCTATCGCCACCGCATCGTCAAGGCCGACGCAGTGTCCGTTGGTCTCGCCCTCAACTCCAAGCCATGGGCGACGGTCGGCTCGGCCTTCGTGGATGCGCTGCCGGACGGCGAACCGCTCGCTCCGATCAAGTTCAGTGATGTCGGGAGGCCGTCGATCGCCGTACCGGGCCGGAAGGGAACTCTGGTCGGGCAGCTCTTCGTCGTCCGGACCTCCGGTGGTGGCGTCCAGCATTACCTGGCGACCGAGAAGCGGCTGCTCGCGATCTCCGAGCTCCAGTTCGACATCCAGACCGAGTTTCCCGGGACCATCGCGGCGTACCGCGGCAAGCGGCCGACGCCGATTTCGCTCAATCTGGCGCAGGCCGGTAGCGCGGACGACCAGAGCCCTGCCGTCGAGGAAGGCATGGCTCCCCGCAGCCGGCCGAACTTCATCGCGCCCCGCGATGGGCTCGGCACCGTCTGCGCCACTTTCGCACCCGGCGCCAAGCCGCCCACTGTCACCATCGACTCGGTGCTGCCTCCTCGGGACCGGATGACGGTGACGCCGAAGATCGGTCGCCGCGGTACCGGGCTCGCGGACCGCATCCTGATCACGCCGGGGACCGCTGCCGTAGTGGTTTCGCTCCAGTCTGATCAGGCCCCCAGTGGGACCATCTCGGTCATCACCGACATGGCGCGCTCTTACCCACTCGCAGACCCGGACCTCCTGTCCACGCTGGGCTATGGCGGCGTCACCCCGGTGCCGATCCCCGCCGCTTTGATCGCTCGAGTTCCCCAGGGCGCTGGCCTGGACCCGAAGGCCGCAGTGCAACCCGCTCCCTGATCACCCACACACCAAAGGACCCGGCTCGGAGATCCGAGCCGGGTCCTTCAGCTAGTACGGCGATAGTCAGTTGGCGAGCCGTGGAGTCGCCTGCGGCGCGGCCACCTCCGCCTCGTCCACCTGCCACAGCTCCTCGTCGAGCAACTGCAGCGTCTCGGCCGCCGGACCGCTGTCCTGCCGACGCCGCGTGTTGGCCGGAACCGCCGGGAACGCACCCGGCAGGTCCTTACCAGCCCGCCCACGCAACCCAACCGGTACGCCGGGAGTTTCCTCGTCCCGCCGATCCCGCTTCCGTCCGACCGGCCGGATCGGCGCACCCTTGCCGTTCCGGCCATCGCCGGCACCAGCACCACCCATCGGCGGCATCATCGGCGGCATCCCGCCACCGGACGAACCCGCCCCGGCCCCAGCACCACTGGACAATCCAGTGGGTGCAGTCGGTGCCTGCCCACCACTAGGAGCCGGCGCCGCCGACACCTGCTGAGCAGCCCGCGGAATCTGCTGGAACCCGTTGCCGGTCTTCAGACCGCCGCCGCCCTTGCCTGGGCCACCGCCGATCCCGCCACCGATACCACCCGGCCCGCCGCCACCGATCCTCCCGATCCCACGCGCACCGGTCCCAGGACGGACCGGCAACGGAGCAACCGGCGGCATCGCGACAGGTGGTGGCATACCCGGCAGATGCGGACTAGGCACCGTCGGCATCTTCACCGGCGGAGGCATAACCGGCGGCGGCGCCGTCGGCATCCCCGCCAACCCAGTGTCACCCCCAGGCATCTCCCCACCGGCCCCCGGCGTCTCCCCACCAGCCCCAGCATCAGTAGGAGCCCCACCAGCCTCCTGCCCAGCAGGCCCACCAGCATCAGTAGGAGCCCCGCCAGGAACCCCGCCCGGAGCGCCACCTGGAACGCCTCCCGGAGGCGCCCCTGCCCCGGCTCCAGCTCCGGGGCCTACCCATTTCATCTGGCTCGATGCGCTCACGATCGACGTTCCGCTCGATTGCAGGTAATCCGCCAGATAATCGAGGGTTGCTCCTGCCTGGATCACCTTGGGCCTGATCAGATTGATCGTGTTCTGAATATTTGTCTTCTGCTCGTCAGCAGTCGGCACGTAAACCATCCCGTTGACTTCCGTACCTCCGTCGACGGCCTGCGGCGCGTTGGCCTGCTTCATGAGCCCGACCTGCTCGGTGACGTAGTCCTGGAGGATCTGGACGGTGTCCGCGGTGAACTGGATGGTTGAGCGAGCGCTCTCGAGCATGTCGGGGATTCCGGTGCCGGCGGTACCTGCCGTGATTGAGTTGTGTGACTTGTCAAGAGCCACCTGGGTGTTCCTGACGGCCTTGTAGTACTCCGTGGAGTCGTCGGAGCTCGTGTAGAACCGCTCCAGCGCCTGGTTGGCGATCGCGAAGTGGCCGGCGTACTCCCCGATCGCCGTGCCGGCCTTCTCCCACATCTGGATCGAGGTACTCAGTGGGGCCAGGAGCTTCCGTCCGGACTGTGCCTTCCGATTGAATTCGGCCATCTCCGACACGAGCGTGCCGAGATCGTTGGTCGTGCTGACGTTCGCTGCGTAGTTCATCAGCTACCTGCCTTCGGCTGCGGGCCGCCGAGCTCAGGGGGAAGCGGGAACTTGTCCGGATGGTCGTGCTGGTACTGAAGTGCGTAGGTCCAGTCGACGAAGCCTCCTCGGATCGGCACCGGACCGTCCTGCTGTTTCAGCAGCGCCTGGATCCGTTGCACGCTGACGTTGCTGTGGTTTGTATAGCTGGTGGTGATCGAGTCGACCGCTGACTTGTAGCCGGCGGCGCCGTTGGACGTGCGCGTCATGTATTCCGCCAGCTGGTTGCGGGCGGTGCGCTCGTTGACCATGAACTCCTGGGCCTCCTTCAAGTCCATCTCTGCGGCGTCCGACGCCGAATAATTCGTGACGTCGGCCAGAGCCGTGTCGAACTCGCCCTGGGCCTTTCCGAGTGCTTCTGATGCGGCGCGCATTCCTTCGGTCTCTGCTTCCAAAGTCATCTCGCCCATTGATCCTCCTGTCGTGCTGAGTGTCAGACGGCCTGGTGGTCGTCGGACGGTGGGTGGGTTAGTTGGATCAGCTGGGTGCCGCCTTGGCGGCTGATGTACCAGCCGCGGCCGGGGGGCATCTGCTGGGCCCGCAGGCCGCCGAGGAGGGGTCCCTCGTCGCGGCTGCCGGACATCAGCAGGCCAGGTGAGCCCACTTCCTTCATGCGAGCCAGGATCGGCTCGAACAGACCGCGCATCGCACCGCCGGTGCGGCGCGCGGCGTACAGGCGCAACCCGATGTCCGCGGCTTGCGCGATGAACGGGTGCAGTGGCATCAGAGGGTGGTTCTCGGTGGAGGCCACGAGGTCGTAGTCGTCGATCAGCAGGAAGATGTCCGGGCCCTCCCACCACGAGCGGTCGCGCAGCTGTTCGGGTGTCACATCGGATCCGGGGAGTCGTTGCTGGAGGAGGTTCACCAGGCCCTTGATCAGCTCGGTGGTGGCGGCGTGGTTGGCGCCGTACCCGAGCAGGTGCTCGCCTTCGACGCGGCCGAGCAACGTCCGTCGGTGGTCGATGACCACCATCCGGGCTTCCTCCGGGGTGTAGGTCTCCTTGATCCGGGAGGCCAGCGTGCGCAGGAATCCGGTCTTGCCGGTTTCGGTGTCACCGAGCAGCAGGAACGTCGGACTGACCTTCGGGTCGAGCAGGACCGGTTGCAACGAGCGCTCGGCGACACCGATCGCCAGACCGTGTTCCTTCGAGCTGGCGCCGTCGCACACGTCGTACGCGACATCGTTGGGCAGCAGGCGGATCGGCGGTGCGCCCTGTCCGGGCCAGGCCTCCTTGACCACGTCCACCAGCTCGGCGAGGGCGACCGAGATCCGGTCGTCGCCGCTGTGCAGCCGTGGTTCGGCGATCAGGAAATGGTGCTTGCTCGCGATCAGGCCGCGGCCTGGTGACTTCTCGGGAACCAGTACGGCGGTCCGGCGGTCGATCATCGAGTCGATCGGGTCGCCGAGCCGGAGTTCGAGCTTGGTCCCGCACAGGTCGCGGACGTTGGTCCGCAGGTCGAACCACCGCGGCACGCTGATCATCAGGTGGACGCCGTACGCGAGACCCCGGGTCGCGATATCACCCAGCACCTGCTCCAGATCCTCGAAATCACTGCGGATCGTCTGCCAGCCGTCGAGCACCAGGAACACATCGCCGTACGGCGACTCCAGGTCGTGACCGGCTTTCCGCCGGGCCCGGTACTCCGCCATCGAGTCGATCCCCGCCGCCGCGAAGGTCCGCTCGCGTTCGGCGATGATCCCGTGCACCTCGATGACAGTGCGCCGTACGGCGTTGACGTCCTGGCGACCGGCGATACCGCCGACGTGCGGGAGGTCGCGCAGACCGGTCAGCACGCCGCCACCGAAGTCGAGGCAGTAGAACTGAACCTCTTCGGGGGTGTGGGTCAGGGCGAGGCCCGCCACGACGCTGAGCAGCGCAGTGCTCTTACCGCTTTGCGGACTGCCCGCGATGGCCAGGTGCCCGCCGCTGCCGGCCAGGTCGATCAGGAGTGGGTCGCGGCGCTGGTCCAGCGGCCGGTCGACGACGCCGGCAATGCAGACGAGCTGGCCCGGCTGGAATCCACTCTGCTCGTCCGAGGTTCCGGAGTCGGGCAGTAGCTCGCCGAGTGCGGGCGACTCGTCCAGGGGCGGCAGCCAGATCTGATGCGCAGGCTTGCCCTTGCCCTCGAAGCGATCGACCAGAATGTCCAGCAGGGTCTCACCGACCGTCTCGTCGAACACGCCGTCGGGATCCGTGGGTTCCGCGGTGTCGTCCTCTTCGGTAGGCGGCGCGACGTACGTGCTCGCGTAGTCGATGAGCTCGATCGAGTTGTCCGGTGCGATCTGCAGACCGCCGAGCTCCGGACGTCGGTGCACACCGGAGACGTAGGCCGAACGGAAGCGGTCCATCTGCTCGGTGCCGACCCGGAGGAAGCCGTGGCCAGGAGCTCGGGGCAGGTGGAATGCATCGTTGACTCCAAGGACCGTGCGGCTGTCGATGTCGGAGAAGGTCCGCAGACCGATCCGGAACGACAGGTGGGTCTCCAGTCCACGCAGACGTCCTTCCTCCAGTCGCTGGCTGGCCAGCAACAGGTGGACGCCGAGCGAGCGGCCGACCCGGCCGATCTGGACGAACATGTCGATGAAGTCGGGACGCGCGGTCAGCAGCTCACTGAACTCGTCGCAGATGACGAGGAGCGTCGGGACCTCCTCCAGCGGTGCTCCGGCCGCGCGGGCCTTCTCGTAGTCGCGCAAGGAGGAAAAGTTGCCTGCGGCCCGTAACAGTTCCTGCCGCCGGAGCAGTTCGCCGTTGATGGCGTCCGTCATCCGGTCGACCAGATGCAGCTCCTCAGCCAGGTTGGTGATCGTCGCACTGGTGTGCGGAAGTTTGTCGAGCCGTGCGAAGGTCGCTCCACCCTTGAAGTCCACGAGTGCGAAGTTCAGCGAGCGCGGCGGGTGTGTCACCGCGAGCGCGAGGACCAAGGTGCGCAGCAACTCGGACTTGCCGGATCCGGTCGCGCCGATCAGCAGGCCGTGCGGGCCCATCCCTTCCTGAGCGGACTCCTTGAGGTCGAGTTCGATCGGATGGCCGTCGGCGCGGAGACCGAATCGCACCCGCAGCCGGTCCCGGCTCGGTCGGGGCAGCCAGGTGTTCTCAGGGTCGAAGTCGTAGGGGTCACCGAGGTCCAGAAGCTCCGCCAATCCGAGATCGGCGCTCAGCGGTTGATCCCCTTGTGCACCGGCGGTGAGCCGGAGCGGGGCCAGTTGCCGGGCCAGGCCTTCCAGGGTGGCGATGTCCAGGCCGTCCGCCGTACCGAGGTCGTCGTCGCCTTCCATCGTCTCGGCGTTCAGGCGGCCGTCCGCGTCGACGTTCAGAATGATCGAGGTCGAGTCGATGACGTGCGGCGGACGGAGCGTCAGGTCCAGGACCGTGACACCTTCGAGGCCGGCGCCCGCGAGCAGGTGGTCGGATCCCTCGACCGTCGCGCCGTCCAGGACGACGACGATATGAGGCCCGGTGACCCGGCCGGCCATATCGGGATCGAACCGCGGCCGGTCGCCGAGGACGTCATCGAGCATCGCCTCGATCGCCGTCACGGACGGGGCGATCAACCGGATCGGACCGAGTGCGTCGAGCCGCTCGGGATGGAGAGCGTGCGGGAGCCACTTGGCCCACTCCCACGTCTCCTTGTTGTCAGCCGCCGTACAGATGGCGATGCGCAGGTTGTCCGGAGCCTGCAGAACGGTCAGCTGCGCGAGCATTGCGCGCACCAGTGCCAGCGACCGATCACGGTCGCCCGGCAGATAGATCCGGCTGAAACCGGTGACGGCGATCGCGAGCGGTAGACCAGGCACGGAGGAGTACGTCGTGACGAAACGCCGCAAGGCCAGTGCAGACAAGGGTTCCAGGCGCTCGAGTGCTGGGGTGTCCGGCGGTACGACGGTGGTGGCCGGCCCCTGTCGCCCGACGCCGATCCTGGTCACGCCGAAGTCGCCGTCGTCCTGCCTGCGTTCCCACAACCGGTAGCTACCCGCCAACGACCACAGCGATTCCGGGTCCGGGTGGTGATAGGTGAGGGCGCCACGCTGGTCGGCGATCGAGCGTCCCAATCGCAGCCGTTGCTGGGAAAGGTGCCGCAGATAGGAACGGCGGGCCTGGCTCATCTCCGCCTTGCCCGAGCCCTTGCTGCTGAACGCGGACATCACGATCATGCCGATCATCGCGGCGCCGAACAGCCCGAAGATCACGTAGCGCAGTCCGCCGGCCATGCTGCCGGAGAACATCAGCATCATCGCGCCCATCATCGCGACCATCGGCAGCATCATCAGCATCTGCGACCATTGCCGCCCACCGGGCTCGGGAACCTCGGGTGGTGCCTCCAGCAACAATTCGCCGGCCGGCAGTTCCGGGGCAGCGCGGCGCATCGGCCGCCGGACCATCATCGTCGCCATCGTCGAACACCTTCCTCGTGACCTCTGCGTCGATCGTGACGCGGAGAAGTCAGCAGTGGCAGGCAATGGCAGGAAGGTGTCGGTCCGGTCTGCGGCTCAGCGCCGCGACCTACTTTCGATCGACAGCACTATCACCTTGGAAAGGAGTGTGTGATGGATCCGGTCATCGATGCGAATACACCGAACCTGATGCATTACGTCAACCAGATCAGGATGCACAGCGAAGGGCAGGTCGGGCAGGCCCGGCTCGCGGGCAACCAGGGCACGGACCTGCTCGTCTCGCTCGGCGGTGAGGTCGGGAGCATGGAGTACAACGTCAACGACCACTGGGTGGGCAGGCACAACCGAACGGCCGTCATCGCCGGTGGACACGCCGATGGTGGTCAGCAGGCCCACAACCAGCTGGAGACCCTGAGCGAGAACGGGGTTTCCGCTCTCAGCCGGCATCTGATCGCCTGACCGAACTGACGAAAGGATCGAGGATCAATGGCAATCATTCACCAGCAGATCGAAGGCATGTTCCAGGGCGCGGCCGACAAGCGGGCCGGCGCCCTGGCCATCCGGACCGACGGTGAGGACATGATGAGCTTCGACAAGCTCGTCATGCCGAACGGCGACTGGGTCGGAGCAGGCCAGAGCGAGTTCTTCCAGGCCCGGTACATGAACCTGATGGACATCGACGACTCTGCCTCGCACCGGGACGCGCACGCCGCGGAGTTGGACAATGTCACGCACTCCGCTGTTCAGACCTCGGCGCAGTGCCGGGCGATCGCCCTGTCCTGCCAGATGAGCGTCTGAGCTGTTCCCACGCAATGAGCCCCAGCGATTCGCTGGGGCTCATTGTTGTGTCAGACCTCGTCGGGGCGCCGCGCGAAGAGGAACTCCGGTGGTAGCTCGTCGGCGTGGCCGGCCTGGCGACCGGAGGTGTGGCGAGTTACGGTCCAGCGGCGGCGGCGTCCGACGATCAGTAGCGAGCACAGGAGAATCACGGCAGTCGTTCCGCCACCTGCCAAGAGCGCGACGCTGCGGGCTTCCGTGCCCTGGGTCTGCCACCAGGCCGCGGCAGCCAGTTGTTGCGGGTCCGGTTTCACCGCCGTGGCGGCAGGCATCGCTGCCGGTCTTCCGGCCGGCATGCCCTCGGCGACCGCACGATACGGGTCGACGATCCCGGCGCCGTACTCCATGCTGTTCGTGCCGCCAGGCGCTGGGGCAGCGGTTGCCATCAACCGTCGTGCCACCTGATCAGCGGTCAGTTTCGGCCAGGCTGCTCGCACCAATGCGGCGGTCCCGGCAACGAACGGCGTCGCGAAGCTTGTGCCGCTCTGGTAGGCGTGACCGCCGACACGTGTGGTGGTCAGGACCGCCTCGCCCGGTGCCACGAGATCGACGTACCGGCCGACTTGTGATGCGCCGACGCGGACACCGGAGTTGTTGATCGCGCCGACGCCGATGACGCCGGGGTAGTCCGCAGGGTACGAAGGCAGCAGGGAATCGTTCGCAGTCTGCTGATTGCCGGCCGCGGCGACCACGACGACATCGTGCTGGACCGCGTAGGCGACAGCGTTCCGGACGGGTGCATGATCCTGGGTGCCGGCGACCGAAAGGTTGATCACGCGCGCACCCCGGTCGACGGCCCAACGGATGCCGTTGGCAAGGATGGTCTGGTCGATCGCCTGGGTCTGTCCGTTGTCGTCGAGCTCCCGTTCGCTGATCCGGACCGGAAGGATCCGCGCGCCCGGCGCGATGCCCTCGAAGCCGATCCGGTCCGCGCCGTCGGCGGCGATGATGCCGGCCACCCCGGTGCCGTGTGAGACGCAGTCGTACGTGCCGGGGTACCTACCGCGGAGATAGAAGTCGTGGCCTGGCAGGACTTTTCCCGGGTGGCGCAACTGTGGATTGTCGGTATCGACACCCGAATCCACCACAGCGACGAGAACGCCGCCACCGGTCGTGAACCGCCAGGCGCGCTGCGGCATCAACTGTTGCTGTGCCCAGGGCAGCAACCGGACGACCGGATGAGCGGGCTCGGCGTTCCGGCACTCGCCTCGCGGCGGTTTGGCGACAGCGGCCGGCGCCACCAGGCCGACCGAGAGCACGCCGGCGGTCAGCGCGGCGCAGATCCGTTTGCTCGCAGGTGCTTTCACCCTGCGAGCGTGGGCGACCACGAGCCCCCGACGCCGCCGGTGGCCGGAAGTTGTCAGCCCGGTACGACGTCGTGGTGGCTGCCCGAGACTGCGAGGAGTACGTCGATCGAGGAGGGACGATGAGCGTCGAGGATTCACCACGCAGCAAGGTCGAACGCACCGGCGCCGAGGCGCGGCTGGGCCAGCTCGAGGATCTCGAACGGGAGACCCGGCGGCTCCGGAGTGCTGTCGACGACACCACCGGGTTCGCGGAGTCGTCCGACGGGCTGGTCGAGGCGACGGTCGGTGTCTACGGCGAGCTGGTCGAGTTGGTGATCGACCCGTTGGTCTTCCGCTTCCAGGATGCCGAGGCGCTGGCCGAGGAGATCCGGGGTGCGGTGAACCGGGCGCAGAACGAAGCCCAGCAGAAGATCCGCCGGCAGGTCGTCGAGTACCTGCCGCCGCGCCCGTCGTCCGAACCTGCCGATCCTGCCGATCTCGCGTTCGGCCCGCTGCTCGGCCTGCTGCGGCCCACTCGGAACGGGGGCCGGTGATGGCGGCGCCTGGACCGATCCGTGCGGGTGGTGTGGGCGACATCGTGATGTATCCGATGGAGACCAACGCCGCGATGGTGCAGCTGTCCGAGGCCGGGAAGGCGTTCGGGGACGCGTGGCGGACGATCGGACCGCTGCTGGCTGCGGACGAGGCGAAGGTCGGCACCGGCTTCGACGAGCTCAGTTCGAAGTTTCGTACGGCGTACAACGACATCGGCACGAAGCTGAAGGAGCTGGCCGGTGAGATCGAGCCCAACATCAAGGCGATGGGTGCCAACGGCAATCAAATTGTCCAGCAGAAGGTGCAGCTGAGCCAGCAGCAGGCCGCCTATCTACGGCAGATCGTGTGATCCCCGAACCGACCACCGAGCTGTGGCTGTGGTTGCGCACGTTCTGGGACACCAACATCTGGCCGCAGACGGATGAGGACGCGGCGCAGCGGATGGGGGACAACTGGCACCAGCTCTCGATCGCCCTGCAGTCCAGCGTCGACGAGG
Source organism: Kribbella sp. NPDC051587 (assembly GCF_044453945.1). Taxonomy (NCBI): domain Bacteria; kingdom Bacillati; phylum Actinomycetota; class Actinomycetes; order Propionibacteriales; family Kribbellaceae; genus Kribbella; species Kribbella sp. NPDC051587. The sequence continues at coordinate 100,957 of NZ_JBITDE010000019.1, read as the reverse complement.
GGAACGCCGCCAACGCCTCGGCGGCGGCGGTCTGGCTGGACACGGACGGTGGCATCTTTCACGACGCCGTCGACGAGAACCTGAACCAGGGCTACGCGGAGGCGGTCGCGTCCTACGAGGACGTGGCCAAGATGTGCTGGGACCTGGCGCGCACTGTCGCGCAGACCAAGGACCAGATCTACTCCGAACTGATCCTGAACGCGGTCTTCTTCGCGCTGACGTTCCTCGCACCGCCGGGCATCGGCGACCTGCTGCGGATCAGGTTGCTGGTCTCGCTGGCCAACCGGTTCTCCAGCCTGATCCGGGCGGCGGCAGGGCTGATCGAGCACGCGGCCGCGTCCGCACCGCGTGCCCTCGGCCGGCTGATCGGCGAGATGGCGTGGGAGGGAGTCGAGGAGATCGGCACCGAGGTCCTCGCGCAGTCGATGGACATGGCCCGGGGGTACCGCGACAAGTTCGACGGGACGCAGATTGCCATCGCCTGGGGTGCCGGCACGATCGGTGGCCCGCTCGGTCAGGGCGTGAGCCGGATCGGCCGGATCGGACGCAGGCCCGCCGTGCCGCGCCCGGACCTGTCCCGGGGATCGATGGTGCTGCGCCAGACCGGACAGACGTTCGTCGTCAACGGGATCAGCTCACCGATCTCCAGCGTCATCGCCCAGTCAATTGCTGAGGGCAACTATCTGAACGCGATCAACCCGCTGGCGTGGGGCGAGGCGGTCGTATCGGGCGGTCTCACCGCCGGTGCGCTCGGCGCCGGGCGGATCGTCTCGGTGCATGCAGGTGACGTCAGCGGACAGTTCCTCAACAACCACGCCCGCTCCGCCCTCGGGCTGAAGCCGTTGGATCCGTCGGCGCTCAATCCTCCTGGTGGTGGCCCCAACGGACCGACTCCGGCCGCTCCCGATGTGTCTGATGTCGGCACGCCGGGCGCCAGTACGACGGCTCCGGGAGCAGCCGCCGCAGCTGGGAACCAACTCGGCGGTTCCCCCGGTACAGGCACCGTCGATGCTGGGCCTGGGGTGCTGGCCGGAGCTCGGCCGTCAGCCGGTGGAGCCGGCCACCTCACCCCCACGGCCGGTCACGGTGGTGGAAACACCGCCCTTGCCGATCCGCCGGCACCTCACGTGCGACAGGACGCCAGCGGGCACGATCAGAGCGGTCACAACGACAATGGAACCCGGCAGAACAGCGACCAGAACAATGACGGCGTACATCAGGAGGTCGGCGACGGCGCCACGGATCAAGGCGAGGCGCAGGCCGCAACTGACGCAACGGCGGCACAGGACGTTTCCGGCACTGACACTCACCTCGACGCCGGTGACAGCACAGCGGCACCTCCGTCGGATGCGCACTCCGGGTCGGATCATGCTGCTCCTCGGAGTGAGACGCCCGGTGCAGCCGACACGAACCAGGCGGTAGATCCTGGAAGTCACAGCACAGCCGGAACCGATGTACAGTCCGTCGACCAATCGGGTGCGCCACAGCAGAATGTGGATCAAAGCGGTCCGCTCTTCGTGTCGCAGCAGCCGTCGGGTGTTATGGACGGTGGGTCCCACAATTTTGCGCGCTGGGGCGCGCACTCCCGAAGCGGGCCGTCCAACCACAACTCCGAGGTCGCGGTCGAGACGGAGGTGGCGGCGGACCTCCAGACCGAGGTGACGACCGGACCTGCGCACACCAGCATCGAGACGTCCGAGGTGGCGGTAGCCGACGAAGGCGGCGTCGAGCTGGCTGGATCCGCCGAGACCGAAGTTGCGACAAGCACCGACATCGTGGATGCCGGAACCGATACAGCGGTCGCGGAGACGGCCGAGGGCGTCGCCGAGAATCGCGGGACCGCTCTGCCGGCCGATGGGTCGCTGCAGACCTCGGAACCATTCAGCCAGGCAAAGGCGGAGCCGCGTCCGAAGATGACGATGAAGGAGACGTTGCGCGAGTTCGCCGGCGGCATCGGAGACGCGTGGGGCTGGACGGATCATCATGCTGCGAGCGCGAAGGGAGCCGATGGCAATGCCGCGCGCCTGGACGACTTCGTTGCCGACGGCCCGGTTCGGGATCCGCAGGTGGTGCTACCGCGGATCCTGGCGATCCTCGCGTCACCGGCACTCCGGGCATTCGCCGATGTCGTGCGGATCGGGGTGCCCACGGTTGATTCGTCACCGGCAGGCGGCCTGCTGGTCGAGGTCTGGACGACCACAGCGACCGACCCCGTCGTGTTGCGCTTCGTGGTCGGGCCGGTCGCCGATGGTCATCCAGCGGAGTTCCACCTGACCGAGGACGGGCCGACGGCCGCGGTGATCACGATCTCGGAGCAGATCAAGGACGCTGATATCGGTCGTGCTGTGGTGCATGAGTTGCGGGAGTTGAGCCACCTCGGTGAGGGGCGGTCGGCGTTCAGCGCGCATGAGCAGGGGCGGCTTGGCGAGTTGTTGTTGATGCATGACGAGGCTGGTCGGGTGGTGACCGATTATGCGGCGCAGCGGGCGGCTTATGCGGCGAAGATGCGGGCGGTGGCGGAGGACGCCGGGCTGGGGCGGTCGAACGAGGACCAACGACTCGAGTCACTGCGGGACGAGGACCAAGTCGCCGTACGGCGGGCGCTGGCGTTTGCTGCGGATCCCACGGTGATGCCGGCGCCCGCGAGTGAGGTTGCGGAGGAGTCGTCGTTCGGGTGGTTCAACGAGGACTCGCCGGTGGTTGATCAGCAGGACGCGGCGCCGACGGCTGAGGTGACGCCGTGGGTGCCGAGTGGGAGGCCGGAGAATCCGGACGAGCAGGGGCCGAACTGGGTTCGGTGGGTGGTCGACAAGGTGACGGGGTTCCCGCGGATCGCGGAGGCGCGGTTGTCCGCGGACTTCGGGAATCGCTCGCGGCCTTCGGCCGACCAGCAGGAGCGGGAGGCCGGGACCGCTCGCGGACAGGGACAGCCGGGGGCGGGGACCGACGAGGGTGGGCACGCGGTTGCCTGGCGGTTCTTCCAGAAGGTCGCGGCGGTGATGAACTACTTCCCGCAGGCCGCGAGCTTCAACCGGGGTGCGTTCCTGAGTATGGAGAACGAGGTGGGCGCCTGGCTGAAGAACGGCTGGCAGGTGGACCTGAAGGTGTTCTTCCCGCCGAACGAGCCACGGCCGAGTTCGGTCACGGTCGTGTACGTCGTCTCCGATCCGGCCAATCCCGAGCGCGGGATCTGGACCGCTGCGCGGACGTGGGAGAACTCCGCCGTGCCGCACCGGGCCGAGCTCACCGGGCCGGGTGGTACTCGCCGGCCGATGCCGGCCGGGCGACCCAAGTGGGCGCAGAAGCAGACCAAGGCGCAGTACCAGCGGTACCAGAAGAAGCGGATCGACGCGTTCGACCCTGAGCGCAGCAATCTGTTCGAGCCGGAGGCCGACGGTCCGGGTGCGCCGCCAGGGCCGACGACGCCGGGGCCGGTGGTTCCGGTGGTCATGGGGGCGGGCGCCGCGATGGCTCCGGACGGGTCGAACCAGGTGAAATGGTCCACGGAGGCGCCGGGCGGACCGTCGTACCTGGAACTGGAGATCGTCAAGCTCCGTACGGCGGAGGGCACGGCGCCGTTCGAGTGGGTGATCGGGCGGCCGCTGGATTCTTTGCTGCCGGACGGGATCGAGTTCAGCGAGGCCGAGCTCGGGGCACTCGAGCAGCAGATCACGGCGTTGGTTGCCGAGGGCACTGAAGTCGAGGTGCGATTCTCGTTGGTGGAGAACGAGCCGCGGGTGACGGTCATGGCCGCGGAGGCGAACAACGGACCGGTTGCGCTCGAGCAGTTGCCGATCGCCGAGGTGATTCAGGCGTTGGCGAACCACGGGGTCGTCGTCCAGGGCAGTCGGGTGGTGGACGGCGTACTGGAGGTGCCCGCGCTGGATCCGGCGGATCCGGAGTTCGCGCACAAGGCGACGGCGGAGTTCATTGCCAAGCTCAACGAGCGAGCACCCGACGGGCAGTTGACGCAGGACGCCGCTGCGCTCCGGGCGGCGCACTACAAGACCCCGAACGGCCTGGCGGCAGGCGAACCGACCGGAATCGTGCAGCACCGGGACAACGTGAAGACCTTCTCGGTCCGGACCGACAGCGGTACGACGACGGTGGCCTTGCCGGGCGTGAAATTCGTCGACGGGACCTTCGTCGCCGACGCTCTGGTTCGATCGCGTCCGCTCGGGCCACCGCAGCTGATTCCGTTCTCCGGGCTGAGCGGCCGCGGGGTGTCACCACAACTTCTGCGTGGACTGCAACGGATTCTCGATCTGTGGATGGGCGGGCGTGGCCGGCCGCAGGAGCTTGCTGAGACGCCGTGGCACGAGCTGATCGAACAGATTCTGGCCGAAGCGACGCCTGAGGAGCTTGCACGGCTGGAGCTGAGTGTTGATCAGCAGGAGGTACTGGACCCGGATGCCGACCGTCCGATCTCGGAGCTCGGCGAAGAACTGGGTGAGGAGTTCGGTCAGTCGATCCTCTTCCATCTGCGCGAGGTGTTCGCCGGCGAGGAGGTGCAGCGGGTCACTCTGGAGCTGGGTGGGGCCAATACCTTCGATCAGCTGTATGTACGGCTCGAACCTGGTACCGGCAAGATCCTCGGGTGGGTGGTGGTCGAGGCGAAGAGTGTCGGCGGCGTGATCGGCTCGCGCCTGGGCCGGGGCCAGGTCAGGTACGAGCAGGGACATGGGGAGTACGTCCTGAGCATCGTCCAGGCAATGCTCAACCGGCAGGAGCGGGTGGTCGTCGTCGACACCTTCGCCCGCGAGACGGTGGAGATGGGCGGGCGTCAGCGCGAGGTCCCGCTGCGGGTGAAGGTCGACGGCGATCTGTCGACGGGAGCGGCGGTCGCCGCCGAGATGCTGAAGGCTTTGCAGGAGGGAAAACTTCAGTACTTCGTGGTCCGGGCCAAGATCGAGGCCACGCCGGAAGGCGCCGTACCGCTCGGGATGGCGGTGACGGAGTACGACATGTCGTTGCCTTCGGACCCGACGGTGATCGGCAATGCGGAGCGCCTCGGGGATTTCGCGGCGCTTGGTGAGGTGAAGGACCACGAGAAGCTCTGGGCGCGGATCGTTGCGGAGCTGGGCTTTCCGAAGCTCGCGCAGTTCGTTGATGCGCAGTGGATCCAGATCGCGCCGGACGGTCGGTCGCTGCTGGTGAAACCGTGGATCGGTGATCCGGTGGTGGTCGAGCTCAAGGTAGGAGCGGTGCCCGACGGCCATCCCGCCGAGGTGAGGATGCGCATGGGGCAGCGGCGCGCGGTGGTCACCATCTCGGAGCAGATCGAGTTCGCCGATGTCGGGCGGGCGCTCGTGCATGAGCTCCGCGAGGCCGGCCACGCGTTCGGCGGCAGACCGTCCGAGGGGCAGCCGTTCTCCGATCACCAGCAGGGCCGGCTGGGCGAGTTGCTGTACCTGGACTACCAGCGCTGGCTGGCCGAGGCGTCCGGTCGCACGCTCGAAAGCGCCCTGTACGCCGCGCGCATGCGCGAACTGCTCCACGACCTCGGGCTCCAACGCGCCGAGAACGACGGACGGATCGACCGCCTGGAACGCCAACACGACCGAATCGCCGTCCGCCGCGCCGCCGTCGCCGCCACCGAGTCCCCCACCACCCCCACCCCCCTCAACCAGCCCACTGTCCCGACCCCCGTAGACCAACCAACTGCCCCGACCCCGGTCGATCAACCAACTGTCCCGACTCCCGCGGATCAGCCGACCGTTCCGATCCCGGTTGACCAGCCGACGGCGCCCATCCCGGTCGACCAGCCAACTGTCCCGATCCCCGTCGATCAACCAACTGTCCCGACTCCCGCGGATCAGCCGACCGTTCCGATCCCGGTCGACCAGCCAACCGTCCCCATTCCCGTGGATCAGCCGACTGTCCCGATCCCGGTCGACCAATCGACGGTGCCAATCCCGGTCGACCAACCCACCGTCCCGACTCCCATCGACCAGCCGACGGTGCCCATCCCGATCGACCAGCCAACTGTCCCGAGCCCCGTGGATCAGCCGACGGTGCCTGCGGGGGATGGGCAGGCGACGGTGGAGTTTGTTCGGGGGGAGGTGAAGTCTTTGTTGTTCTTGGACGGGGCGCGGCGATTCTTTGCGGCGACGGACGCTGTTGAGTATCAGGCGATGCTGGCGATGACCGACGAGCGGGTCTGGCAGGCCGCTGGGATCCTCCGGGTCAACTGGGTCGGGGCGAACCGGTACGAGGTACACACCGCACAGGGGATGTTCGACGTGATCCTCACGGCGGATCAGGTGGCGAAGGGGACGGCCGGCACGTTTGTCGCCTTCTTGAACGGCGGTGGGCCGGCGACGTTGACGGTGTCGAACCGGGCGCCGGATGCGATTGTTGAGCGGATCGTGGTGAATCTGCTGCACCAGTTGTCCCGGGCTGCTGAGCCGACAGTGCCCAATGTGTTCGAGCCCGGCAGTGAGGCCCGGCGGCCGGGTCGGTTGAGCCGGGAGGACGGCGGTCGGCTGGCCGAGGCGCGGTTGCTGAACGGGCGGATGGGCGAGACCCGGGTCTACGAAGCGGTTCGGCGGATGAGTCTGCGGAACGCGATGCGCGCGCTGCTGGAGAGTATGGCGCTCGCGACCGGCCAGGAGGACGCCGAATACCGCCGGGCCTCGTTGCCCGACTGGGATGCTCCGATGATCGAGTGGCACCTGCAGGGCTGGAGCAAGCACGACGACCGCGTCCGGCTGCGGGAGTATCTCAAGCGGGAGGTGACGTTCAGCGCCCTGGCGCTGACCCTGGGGGCTGCGGCGGCGGCCGCGATCATCAGCGGCAGCCTCATCGCGGCCCTCGGTCTGGCGCTGCCGGCGATGGCCGCGGCCTCGGTGAACGCCTTCGGGCAGCGCTGGCTGGATGGTGAGAAGAAGGCGGTCAAGGGCGAGGCGTCGAAGCTCCGGCTGAGCGAGGTTCGCAAGCGGCTCCCGGGCATGCTGCACCGGATCGAGGCCGATCCGCACGGCGTCGCCGGTCAACCGCTCGGGCCGATCGACCAGGCGTCGCTGGTTCCGGCCGGGTGGCGGTACGTCGTCAAGGCCGCCGCTCCCGCGGTCGCGGCGATCGGAACCGTGCTCCTGCTGTCGCCGTTCGGGGCACCGATCGGCGGAGTGATCGCCGCCTACTCGGCGATGGTGGTCGTGAAGCCGATCATCGAGCGGCATCTGGACCTGCGGAAGGCCACGACATCCATCCAGCGGGCGGTAGAACTCGAGATCCGGCACGCGCTGGACCCGACGTCGTACCGATCCCAGTTGCTGGAAGCGCTCGACGAGCTGCGCGCGCGCATCAACGGTGAGCTCGCGGCCGCCGGCTCCGGGCGGGGAAACCACCGGCTGCCGTGGCTCGGGCTGGACGAATTGATCGGAAGCGAACTGGCCGAACAGCTCCCGTTGCTCTCCCGGCGGGCTGCGGATGTGCATCACGGTCTGCAAGGCGCGGATCCGACACCGCTGTCCGAGCAGCTGAGCGCCTATGCGGAGTTGCTGATCTTCGCGGCGGTCAGCGGGGTCGTCGGCGGTCTCGCAGCCGGTGCGGTCGAGGCGGCCATTCAGCGCCTGGGCGACGGGGTCGACGCGAAGGTGAGCGAGTATCACCTGAAGGCCACCAGCCATCAGCAGACGGCAGAACTCCATGCTGTGTTCGCCGAGGTGCTCGACCAACTCAGCGAGGTCGCCGATCTCGTGGAGCGACAGCGCACCGGCCAGGCCCTGCCGAATCGGCTGGCGGACCGCGCGGTCGACCGGCTGCGGAACCGGTTGTCCGTCCCCGGCGGGCCGGCGCAGGGCCCTCCGCGCGGTGAGATGTCGGCCTGGTGGCATTCGCTGCATGCGGTCGGACCGGCAGTCACCGTCGGCGTGGTCGGGCTGGTCAATTCCGTGCTCGGGATCGATCTGGACATCGCCGCTCCCGCGCTGGCGTTCGCGGGCGTCCAGGCGCTGGCACTTCCCGCGATGAAGTGGTGGACCGAGCACCAGAGTGCGCGCAACCGTGAGCACGAGAGGTTCGCAGGCAACAAGGAGGCGGTCAACCGGGCCGAGCTCGCCGATCAGCTGACGGCCATGCAGTACGTCCTCGACCGGATCGGTCGCGATGCCGGTCAGGTGATCGGCTCCGCTGCACCGACGGTCGAAATACCGTTGTCCGGTACGGAGTTGTCGGCCCTCACCGACCGGGTGCGGGCGGCAGTACGTGAGGCGCGACTGGCCGTCGTACCGAAACAGGAGGAGCCTTTCCGGGAGCGGCAGGAACTGCATCGGTTGCTGGACGAGCTCGAGCGGCAGGCGGATCTGGTCGACGAGTTCGGTACGGCGGCCGAGTCGGGGCAGCCGGGAGCGCCGAACAGACTGGCCGAGGCCGGCCGGCGGCTCACGGAGCTGCTGGCGGCGAACGCCGTCCATCCTGACCATCGGGTGCGGTTGCCCGGTCCGGACACCGTCGACCCGGCGAACGGACGACGGCTGGTCGGGGATCCGTTGACGCGCGCGAAAGGGCTGGCCGCTGAGGCTTGGCGGCGGATGGTGGCCGAGCCGGAAGGCATTTTCAACCGCTCCGAGCGAGTGATCGCGTTGGGCCGGGTTCGGCATGCGCTGGACACGCTTGAGCACCAACTCGCGATGATCGAGGCCGACAGCCACCGCCGGACCCTGGGGGTCGAGCTCGCGCTCACCGATGTTGCGCAGACGCTCGAAGACTTCGAGCTCCTGCAGCGTGAGGCAGGAGTGGCCGGCACCATGGGACTGGACTCGGTCGGGATCGCCCAGTACGTCGCCGACCGGCTACTGGCTCGCAACCCGGACGCTCTGGCCGGTGCCGACACCCGCGAGCTGCCCTTGGCAGCGCCACACCAACCCACCGTCGAGCTGCCGACGCCTCCGACGGTCCAGCTGCCGATGCCTCCAACGGTCGAGTTGCCCATGCCTCCGACCGTCGAATTGCCGGTGCCGACGACCGTCCCGATCCCTGTCCGCCCGCAGACCACAGCGCAGCGGATGGCCGCGGAGGAGTATCAGGCGCGGCTTCGGCAGGCTCGGGACCGGGGCAGGAGGAATCAGGGCGGCGCGCCGGGCGGAGGCTGACAGCTTGCTGCCGTTGGGCTCTTGGGCGGGCTTGGGGTTGGGACTGTTGGGGCGACGAGAGGAGTTGCCATGACTGTCACTGGGACGTCGGTTGCGGGGCGGGTGGTGCGGGAGCCGCGGTTGCGGAATGTTCGGGGGATCGGGCTGGCGGCTTCGTGGGCGATCGCGGCGTCGGCGGCGGTTGATGTTGCTTCGGCGGTGGGGGACTGGTGGACGGCGCAGTCGCCGGCGGTTGCTGCGGGAGACGCCGAGCTCAGGACGGTTGATTGGTACAACCTGGTGACGGTGGTACTGGGTGTCGGGCTGCTGGTGGTGGCTCCGGTGTTGTTCATCGTTTGGTTGCTGAGGGCCCGGGAGAACTCGGAGTTCTTGTGCGATGCGCGGCACTACTATTCGCGGCCGGTCGGGGTGTTCGGGTGGCTCGTGCCGGTGGCGGGGTTCTGGATGCCGTGCCGGTATGTGCAGAACGTCGCGGTGGCCAGTGACCCGGCGGTGGGGCCGCGGGGGGCTTGGATCGACTCGTACAAGAACAACACGGTGACGACGTGGTGGGTGTTCTGGCTCTTGCAGAGCTTCTTGGGGTGGGTGGCGTTCCGGACGGAGATGGGCGTGTACGACGGTGATCCGAGTCAACTGTTCAAGGTGGCGGTGGTGTCGTCGATCTATGCGGTGCTCAGCGTGGCCGGCGCGGTGTTCGCGGTGCTGGTGATTCGGGTCATCAATCGGTTGCAGAGTTCGCGGCCGGCGGTTCCGTGGTGGCACCAGCCGCAGTGAAGGACTCGCGGGTGAGGAAGGCGAGCTGGGCGGTTTTGGTGCCGCCGGCAACGAGCGGGACCTGGACCTCGGGGCCGAGGGTGAAGCCGGTGCGGTGCAGACGGGCGACGGCGCGGGTATTGCGGGTGTCGGGTTCGGAGACCAGGCGTGGGTGGGCCTGGTCGACCAGCAGGTAGTTGCCGATGGCATGGAGCAGTGTCCCGGTGAAGCCGGGGCGTGGGTCGCCCGGGCCGATCAGGAAGTGCGCGCCGATGTCGCCGGCCTGGATGTCGTAGCTGGTGCCGATCGGGTCGGCCTGCGGGTCGTAGGTCTGGAAGAGCGCGACCGGTACGTCGTCCAGGTGGACAAGGAAGACGTGGTGGGTCGGGACCGAGTCGAGGAAGCGGTAGACGTCGCCGATCTCGGTGTCGGACAGGTCGCCCATGCCCCAGAAGCCGGCGCGTTCGGCGGTGACCCACTCGCGGATCAGGTCGAGGTCGCGGTCCGGATCGGACTCGATGATGCGGATCGTTCCGAAGCCCTCGACCTCAGCGGTGTAGGTGCGGTCGTCGCGGTGGAGCTGGTCCCAGTCGGTGACGATCGGGGCGAGGTCGCCGCGTAGCCAGAGCGGTAGCTGGTCGTGGTGGTGGGCGTCCCCGAGGATGCCGGACGCGCCCAGCGGAACGACCCAGGCGCTGGCGGATCGGTCGGCGAGATCCCAGGCATAGCGGGCGGCCGAGGCGCGCAGGCAGATGTCGGTCAGGCCGGGCACGCTCGAGGTGGACATCACGCAGTGGTGATCACCGGACAGGCCGAGGTCGATCGGCTCTTCGTCCGCGGCGAAGATGGGGCCGTCCAGCGGATGCAGAGGTGCGATCTGGTGCGTCTCGCCCCACGGCGGACGCGGCCCGCGGGCAGCGACCTCCTCGAGTGCCTCGCGGGCGATCCATGACTGGTTGACGTCCGGGAGGTCCGCGGCGAGCAGGTTCTCCAGCCCGTAGGCGACATGGTTGAGCGGGTCCATCCACGGCCGGAAGACCTCGGGAACCTCACCGTTCTCCAGTACGGCGAAGTGGTCGGCCAGCCGGGACACGATCGCCTTGCGGACAGCGGCGTACGCCGAAGCGGTGCTGCTGGTCGCGTCCATTCGCCGGTCCCACTCAAGCAATTCCTTGCGCAGGGCAACGGCTTCCGCGGACAGCTCATCCAGTCCGACCAGCAAGTCCAGTACCTGACCGGCTGAACCGAGCCAGGTGTCGCGGTGGACCTCCGGCATGTCCTTCGCAGTCCAGTCGGTACGGGCCGAGAGCAACGACCGGATTCGGTCGGCGCGATGCGGCGACGCGAACTCGGATCCAAGCGATCCGGAGATCCCCCGCGCGTTCGCCATCACCTCCGGCCCATCGATGATTGCGTGCGGCATCGGCTCCCAGCCGTCCCACTGATGCTCTGATTCCCGGGCCGGTACGACGCGCTGCCGGTTGGCCGCCGTACGACGAGGAACCGTGCCCGCGACCCGATGCAGCAGGCCACCGTCCACATCGGCAGCCAGTACGACGTTCACCGGCTCGACCCAACCGTCGAGTGCAGCGTCGAGATCGGCAACACTGGTTGCCTTCAGCAACTTGGGGAACGCCTCGAACCCGAGCCGCCCGAGCACCCGCGGCGGGTACCGCAGGCTGAGCCCGTCGCCGATCACGGGTCCACGCTCGGTCTCGATCAACTCGATCTCGACCGGCTCCGCACCGGCGACCTCGACCACCGAGACAGACCGTGAAGCAGGCGCCCAGCCGTCCGGGCCAAGCGCCTCCACAGACGATCCGGTACGACGGATCTGTTCGGCGTACACGTCCTGGTAGTCGGCCATCGCGTTGGTGATCGACCAGGCGACCTTGCCGGCGTGACCGAAATGCGCGAGCCCCGGGATTCCGGGGATGGCCAGCCCGAGAACGTCGTACTCGGGGCAGGCCAAGCGGATCTGCTGGTAGACGCCTGGGCTCTCGATGAAGCGGTGCGGGTCTCCGGCGATGACCGCCTGGCCGGTGCTGGTCGCCGTACCGGGGACCAGCCAGCCGTTGCTGCCCGCGGTCCGGGGGCCTTCGGAGGTGAAGAGGTCGATGTGATCGTCGCCGAGGTGCTTCGCGACATGGGTGCGCCACAGCTTGCTGGGGAATCCCGCGAACAGGATGTGGATGGTCAGCCAGATTCCCAAGGGGGCCCAGGGCTCCCACTTCTCCAGTTGGAGCCCGGTCTGGTCGAACTCGGGTGCTCGGGCCGCGCCGCCGGGGAGGGCGTGGTTGACGCCTTCGACGTACGCCGTGACCCACTCCTGGGTCTCCGCATCGAGGTTCTCGAAGCAGCGCTGCGCGGTGTCGGCGAGCTGGGCCTGCCGGGCGAACACGTCCCAGGGCAACGCCTCCGGGCCGAGGAACGCGGCCGTCGTACCGAGGAACCGGCGGCGCTCGTACTCGAGCTGCCAGGCGCGGTCCTGGGCGGCGTTGACGCCCTGGAGGTAGACGAGGGCCAACGGGTCCACGGCCTGCAGGTGAGGTACGCCATAGGCGTCCCGGTAGACCCTCGCGTTCACAACAGCTCCAATTAGTTAGGTTAGGCTCAGCTAACTCGGCTGCGACAACTTACAAGGCAGTCGTGCCGTCTGCAATGGCAATTCTTACCGGAGGTACGGCGTGGGGCACGGGTGGGAAGGTGCGGTGCTCAAGCTCTTCCGTGGGAAGGACTTCGAGTTCACCGTGACGGGTGGCGAACAGGTCACCGAGAGCTATCGGCGGGTGCACTTCTCCGACGGTGGTCTGCTGGCGGCGATCGGGGTCCATCCGACCATGTGGGTGCGGCTGTGGTTCGACAACAACGGCAAACCGCATCAGCGGGCGTACACGCTGGTCGACCCTGATGTCGAGAAGGGCACGTTCAGCATGGAGTTCGCGCTCCATGAGGGCTGCGCGAGCGACTGGTCGCTGAAGGCGCAGCCCGGGGACACGATCGAGGCGACAGTGCAGGGCACCGGTTTCGAAATCCCGGATCCGCTGCCCGGTCGGCTGCTGGTGATCGGTGCGCCGGTGTCGTTACCGGCGATCAATTCACTGCTGGCCGTAGCGCCGAAACTGCCGGCGACGATCTGGTTCGAGACCATGCAGGACGGCGATCGCGAGCTGCCGTTCCGGATCGACCCCGAGCGGCACGAGGTGCGCAACCTGTCGAGCGACGAACTGGTCGACACGGTCAAGAACGAGCTGCCGGAGTTCATCGACGACCCGCTCGGCGCGTATGTGTGGATCGCGTGCGACACCCGGATGACCCGCTTGCTCTCGTCGTACGTGGTGAAGGAGCTCGCGGTGCCCAAGCATCGCGTGAGAGCCCTTGGCTATTGGCGCGCGGCCTGAACTACCCTGCCCAGGGTGATCACCCGACTCGACCTCACCGACGCAAGCCTCGCCGAGCGGGTGCTGGCGATCCAGCATGCCGCGTACGCCGTTGAGGCCCAGCTGATCGGGTTCTCCGGAATCCCGCCGTTGCACGAGGATCTGGCCGGGCTGATGGCATCCACCGAGGACTGGCTCGGCCGGTACGACGGCGAAACCCTCGTCGGTGCGGTCGCCTACGAACTCACTCCCGGCGTGGTCGAGATCAGCCGCCTGATCGTTGACCCCGCGCATGCGCGGAGGGGTCACGGCCGGGCCCTGCTCGATCACCTGGACGAGCTCGAACCGCGACCGGTCAGCCGGGTCTCGACCGGCAGTCTCAACACCCCGGCCGTCAACCTCTACACGTCCCGCGGCTATCGGGTGCGGTCGCGCATCGAGGTGGCTCCGGGGGTTGAGCTCTCGCAGTTCGAACGGCCCTAGGGGCGCCGCGGCGGGTTCGGCTGCGGGCCCTCGGAGACCGCGCCGGGGTGATCGGGGGTGTCGACCTCGTGGTCGGTCACCTCGACACCCTCCTCGGCGAGCGCGGCCTCGACCTCGGAATCGAGCTCGTGGCCGGGCTTGGGCAGACCAGGGCGATCGAAACTCATGGCGCTCTCCAGTCGTTCGGGGAATCTCAGTATGTCTGGAGTTCGAGCAGTGTGCCGTTCGGGGCGCGCAGGTGGGCGGTCCGCAGGTTCGGGCCCCACTCGGGACGGTCCTGCGGAGCGGTCAGCACAGTCGCGCCGGCCTTCTCCAGTACGACGGTCGCGTCGTCGACCGAGTCCACCTTGAATACCAGCATCGAGCTATCCTGCGCGTCCGCGTCCGTCGGGAGCGCCGTCGTACCGATGGTGTCGGCGACCACACTGCGGCCGAACAGGACCAGCCCGGTCTGCCCGTCCAGGTCCCAGTTCGCGTACTGCGCCTGCGGGATCACCTTCACCGGCTCCACGCCGTACAGGTCGCGCAATGCGGTGGTGTAGAAGTCGACCGCCGCCGCGAAGTCGCTGACCAGCAGTCGTGGGTAGAGCGCGTCCATCCTCACTCCTATTAGTTGGGAATGACCAACGATTGGTTCGGGCCTACAATAACCCCATGACCTTGTCCGAGACGACCACTTTCGTGCTGCACAAGGTCGCGGTGGCCAGCCGGCGGGCGATCGCGGCCCGGTTGGCCGAGCGTCCGGGGCTGACCTTGTGGGAGTACGCCGCCCTCGCGGAGCTCACCGATCAGGGGGCCGTGGCTCAGCATGTGCTCGCGGCCGGTCTCGGGATCGATACGAGTGACATGGTCCGGCTGATGGATGACCTGATCGCCAAGGGGTTGGTGGCTCGGGACCGGGATCCGGCCGACCGTCGGCGGTACCGGATCGACCTGACCGCCAAGGGGCGCCGGGCGGCGAAGACCGCGCGGGCGGTGATCCAGGAGGTCGAGCAGACCACGCTGCAGCCGTTGTCGGCGGCCGAGCGGGCGACTCTGCTGAAGCTGGTCGCGAAAGTCCACTCTGCTAATAACTAACCGACTTCTGTATCCTCCACGGTGAAAACCTTCATTTCCCCGGTACCGCCCCACTGGAGGATGAGATGGTCCGACGCCTTGCCCTTGCCGCCCTTGCGGTGGCTGTCGCCGGGTTGGCACTGCTTGCGCCGACCCCCGAATCGCGAGCCGACGAGCTCGCCGGGCCGACCGCGGCCCAACTGAAAGCCCGCGCCGGCGGCTGCGAGACCCAGCTGTCGAACGGGAAGTACGCGCAGGACTCCGGCGGCTCGCGCACGATCGCGGTCTGCAAGTCCGGCGACGCGGTGCACTGGACCGCCGACTTCGATGTGGACTGCGACGGTCAGCGCACCACGCAGTGCAACGAGAACACCGATCCGTCGTTCCAGCCGAACACCTCGTGGAACCAGTCCGACGGTCGCCCGCTCAACTCCGCCGGCCTGCCGTTCATCGTCGTACCGCTGTCGAGCTCGATCTGGAACTACGCCTCGGCCGGGATCGGCGGTGCGACCGTGGCCGCGGTCGTCTATCAGGACAAGGTCGCGTACGCCGTCGTCGGTGACCAGGGACCGACCGGGATCATCGGCGAAGGCTCGTACAAGCTGGCCCAGCAGCTCGGGATCAACCCGAACCCGTCGTCGGGTGGAGTGGACGGCGCGGTCGTCACCTACATCCTGTTCCCCGGGGTTTCCGCGGTACCGATCGAGAACCAGACCGACGCCATCTCGAAGGGTGAGGCGGCAGCGACCGCATTCGTGAACAGCACTCAGACGTGTGCGTCCACCAACCTCGACTTCACCGCCTACCCGGCTCTGCAAGCGGGTGCGACGGGCGGCGCCGTACGGGCTGCGCAGTGTCTGCTCGGCGGAACCAACGAGCCCAGCGGCACCTTCGACACAGCGACCACCGATGCCGTCAAGGCGTTCCAGACCCGCGTCGGCCTCCCCGCCGACGGCCTGATCGGCGCCAAGACCTGGACCGCGCTGTTGTCCGCCGGCGACCAGCCAACCATCCGCAACGGCTCCACCGGTACGGCGGTCCGCCGCCTGCAACGTTCCTTGACCGCGGCCCTCAACCGGACAGTCGCCATCGACGGCCAATTCGGTCCCGCCACCGAGACCGCGGCCGAGGACTACCAGCGAACCCGAGCCCTCGTCGTCGACGGAGTGGTCGGCCCCGTCACCTGGACCGCCCTCCAAGCCGGCAAGTAGCGACGCTAAGGACACGTACTAGTGGCCGAATAGGCCTGTAGTTAGGCGGCGCTGAGCGTGACAGCGCCGCCTAACTACATCTCTACGTAGTGTCCTTAGCGGTCGCCGACCGGGCGGCGGAGGGCGGTGGGGGTGAGGGCTGGGTTGGGCCAGGCGCCGTTGGAGTCATAGATGTCCTTGCCGGGTGGGACGATCTCGTCGATGCGGTCGAGGGTGGCGTCGTCGAGGGTGAGGTCGGCGGCCTTCAACAGACCGTCGAGCTGTTCCATCGTGCGCGGGCCGTTGATGACCGAGGTGACCGCGGGATGGGTGGTGACGAACGCGAGCGCCATTTCGGGGAGCGACAGGCCGTTGTCGGCGGCGACCTCGATCAGCTTCTCGACGGCGTCGTACTTCGCGGCGTTGGCCGGCAGGGCCGGGTCGAAGCGGTCGGGGGCCAGGCTGGCGCGCCCGCTGGTGAGGTCGATCGGCTGGTCCTTGCGGAACTTGCCGGACAGGAAGCCCCAGGCGAGGGGGCTCCAGGTCAGCACGCCCATGTTGAGCCGGCGGGCGGTCGGTAGCAGCGACCGCTCGATCCCCCGGCTGAGCATCGAGTACGGCGGTTGCTCGGTGCGGAACTTGCCGTATCCACGACGCTCGGAGACGTGGTACGCCTCGACGATCTCCTCGGCGCCGAAGGTCGACGTACCGAAGGCGCGGATCTTGCCCTGGCTGACCAGGTCGGTCAGCGCCCAGAGGGTCTCCTCGATCTCGGTCGTGTGGTCCGGCCGGTGGATCTGGTAGAGGTCGATCCAGTCGGTGTCGAGCCGGCGCAGGCTGTTCTCGACCTCCTGGATGATCCAGCGGCGCGAGTTGCCGCGCCGGTTGCGGGTGTTCTCGTCGTCGAGCGGGAAGTGCACCTTGGTCGCCAGGACGACGTCGTCGCGGCGCCCTTTCAGTGCCTTGCCGACGATCTCCTCGGACTCGCCCGAGGAGTACATGTCGGCGGTGTCGACGAAATTGATGCCCTGGTCCAGGGCGGCGTGGACGATCCGGATGCAGTCCTCATGATCGGGGTTGCCGACCGAGCCGAGCATCATCGTCCCGAGGGCCTGGATGCTGACTTCGATGCCGGTACCGCCAAGTGTTCGATAGCGCATGACCCGAACGCTAAAAGCTAGAGCGCTGTCTAGGTCAAGCCCTCCGTAAGGTGGGCAGCGTGGACTACAAAGAGCTGTGGGACCCCGAGCCCGGCTGGCTGAACACGGCCTCCTACGGATTGCCGCCGCGCCCGGCGTGGGAGGCGCTCCAAGCGGCCCTGAGCGACTGGCGCGTGGGCGCCACCAGCTGGGAACCCTGGGACGACTCGACCACCAGATCCCGTACGGCGTTCGCCCGGCTGCTCGGCGCTGACCCCGCTGATGTGTTCGTCGGCAGCACGGTGTCTGCCGCCATCGCGCCGATCGCAGCTGCGCTGCCCGACGGGGCGAAGGTGCTGACCGACACCGTCGAGTTCACCTCGAACGTCTTCCCCTGGAAGGTGCACGAGGATCGCGGGGTCGAGGTGATCGCCGTCCCGGGCGCGGACCTCGTCGACGCGATCCGGCCCGGGATCGACGTGGTTGCGGTCAGTGCGGTCCAGTCGTCGACCGGCGCCGTACTCGATCTCGCCGCGGTTGTTGCTGCTAGCAAGGAGATCGACGCGCTGGTGGTGATCGACGCGAGCCAGGGCATGGGCTGGCTGCCGCTCACCGTCGAGGGCGTGGACGCGCTCATCGTCCATACCTACAAGTGGTTGATGTCGCCGCGCGGTGCCACGCTCGGCTATCTGTCGCCCCGGTTGCAGGAGCGCTGCCGCCCCTCGGCCGCCGGCTGGTACTCCGCGGCTGATGTTCACGGCTCGTATTACGGAGAGCGGATGGTGCTGGCCGAAGGGGCCCGCCGGTTCGACCAGTCGCCCTCGTGGTTCTGCTTCGTCGGCGCGGCGCCGGCGCTCGAACTGGTCGAGCAGATCGGCGTCGAGACGATCAACAAACACAACCTCGCGCTGGCCAACGAGTTCCGTGACGGGCTCGGTCTGCCGCCGTCGAACTCGGCGATCGTCAGCACCGCCCGGCCGGGCGCGCAGGCCGCCTTCGCCGCGGCCGGTATCCGTGCAGCGGTCCGGGACGGGAAGCTGCGGGCGTCGTTCCACATCTATTCCACCCGGGATGACGTCCATCAGGCGCTGGCTGCGCTCAAGGCGACGTAGTCTCGAAGCATGGGGCTGAGCATTGGGCAGGTGGCGGAGCGGACCGGGCTGAGCGTGCACGCGCTGCGGTTCTACGAACGCGAAGGGCTGCTGGCCGATCAGGTACGGCGGGAGTCCAACGGCCGGCGGGTCTATTCCGAGGACGACGTGGACTGGCTCGCGATGTGCATCAAGTTCCGCTCGTCGGGGATGCCGCTGGACACGATCCGCCGGTACACCGAGCTGGTCCGCAAGGGAGCCGGCAACGAGCAGGACCGCCTCGAGCTGCTGCGCAGTCACCAGGAGCACCTGGCTGCGCAGATCGAGGAGCTGCAGGAGTGCATGCGGGTCATCACCCACAAGGTGTCGATCTACGAGGGGCACGTCGCGGACGGCACCGCCAGCTGCCTGTGGACTACCCCGACCGAAGAACCCGGAAAAGAGTTGTCGGCTTGAGCAACGACGGCGGTGCCGCGAGCAGGTTGGCGACCTCCAGGAACTGACGGCCCACCACGGCATCGGTCGCCGGGTGTCAGCTACCGGACGAGCGGTGAGCGGTTGATAGCTGGGGCCTATCGCGTCATAGACAGCATTGCTTTGACCACGCTCGCTGAGCACGGGATGTTGTATACATGACGAGTGAGGTCGTGGCCGCTTCCTCCGTTCCGGTCCCTGGGCGTGCTCAGCGCGTGCGGGAGATTGCCGGTGAGCTCCGGGCGCTCCGGGGGCCGCTGATACCGATCCTGCATGCCGTGCAGGAGGAGCTCGGGTACGTCGATCAGCCGGACGTGGCGGTGATCGCCGACGTACTGAATCTGTCGGTGGCCGAGGTGCACGGCGTCGTCACGTTCTACAAGGACTTCCGGCGGGCTCCGGCCGGGCGGACTGTGGTGGCGATCTGCCAGGCCGAGGCTTGCCGGTCGGTTGGTGCGGTCGCGCTGGCTGAGCATGCCCAGCGGAGTGTGGGCTGCGGGTTCGGCGAGACGACGTACGACGGGCGGATCACGCTCGACGAGGTCTTCTGCTTCGGAAACTGCGCGCTTGGGCCGGCGGTCCAGGTCGGCGAGCGGCTGCATGGCCGCGTGACTCCGGCGCGGCTCGATGCACTGCTGGGAGAAGCCCGATGACGCGGGTCTTCGTGTCGCGCGATTCGGCGGCTCGATCAGTCGGCGCGGATGAGGTCGCGGAACGGATTGCTGCGATTGCACCCGAGGTCGAGGTGGTGCGCAACGGATCCCGCGGGATGCTCTGGCTCGAGCCGCTGGTCGAGGTTGAGACCGCATCGGGCCGGGTCGGATATGGGCCGGTCGCACCTGAGGATGTCGACGGGCTGGTGGCTGCCGGCCTGCTCAGCGGTGCGGGCCCGTCGTTGGGGTTGGTTGACGAGTTGCCGTGGATGCAGCGGCAGCAGCGACTCACGTTCGCGCGGGTCGGCGTGACCGATCCACTCTCCGTCGACGACTACACGTCGTACGGCGGTCTGCGGGGTCTCCGTCAGGCGTTGGCGATGACCCCGGCCGAGGTCGTGGAGACCGTGGTCGAGTCCGGTCTCCGCGGCCGCGGGGGTGCCGGGTTCCCGACCGGCATCAAGTGGCGGACCGTTCTTGGCGCTCGGTCTGCGGTGAAGTTCGTGTGTTGCAACGCGGATGAGGGCGACTCCGGGACCTTCGCCGATCGGATGCTGATCGAGGGCGACCCGTTCACACTGATCGAGGGAATGACGATTGCGGCGTACGCCGTGGGGGCCTCGGAGGGCTATGTCTACCTGCGCTCCGAGTACCCGGATGCGGTGGCGACGCTCAGGGCCGCGATCGAACTCGCCCGGACCGAGGGATGGCTGGGGACCGACGTCCTCGGCTCCGGGTTCGAGTTCGACCTGCACGTCCGCGTCGGCGCCGGCGCGTACATCTGCGGTGAAGAGACCTCGATGCTGGAAAGCCTCGAGGGTAAGCGCGGGATGGTGCGGGCCAAGCCTCCGATCCCTGCCCTGCAAGGACTTTTCGGGCTGCCGACCGTGGTCAACAACGTGTTGTCGCTGGCAACGGTTCCGACGATTCTGGCCGATGGTGCGGCGGCTTACGCGGCGTACGGCGTCGGGCGATCACTCGGTACGTCGGTCTTCCAGCTGGGCGGGAACGTCGCGCGCGGCGGGATTGTCGAGACGGCCTTCGGGATCACGCTCGGCGAGCTGGTGAACGAGTTCGGCGGCGGTACGTCATCCGGCCGGCCGATCCGCGCCGTACAGGTCGGTGGGCCGTTGGGTGCGTATCTGCCGGTGTCGCAGTTCGACCTGCCGATGGATTACGAGGCGTTCGCCGCGGCCGGGGCGATGGTCGGGCACGGCGGGATCGTGGTGTTCGACGAGACGGTGGACATGGCCGCGATGGCCCGGTTCGCCTTCTCCTTCTGCGCTGCTGAGTCGTGTGGCAAATGCACGCCGTGCCGGGTCGGTGCGGTCCGTGGCGTCGAGACGATCGACCGGATCGTTGCCGGTGACAACCGCGAGAAGAACCTTGTCGTGCTGGACGATCTGTGCGACCTGATGACCGACGGCTCGCTCTGCGCGATGGGTGGGCTCACGCCGCTGCCGGTGCGCAGCGCCGTTCGCCACTTCGGAAAGGACTTCGGGGCATGAGTCTGTTGAAGGAACCTGATTTCGGTACGCCGGCCCGGCCGGGCGAGGCGACGGTCGAGGTGCTGGTGGACGGGGTCGCCGTCCAGGTCCCACCCGGTACGTCGGTGATGCGGGCCGCGAAGGAGGCCGGGATCGACGTACCGAAGTTGTGCGCGACCGACAACCTGGAGGCCTTCGGGTCGTGCCGGTTGTGTGTGGTCGAGATCGACGGCATGCGCGGTACGCCGGCCTCCTGTACGACGCCGGTCGCGCCGGGGATGGTGGTCCGGACGCAGAACGAGAAGCTCGGGAAGCTGCGTCGGGGCGTGATGGAGCTCTACATCTCCGATCATCCACTCGATTGTTTGACCTGCTCGGCCAATGGGGATTGTGAACTACAAGACATGGCCGGAGTGACCGGTCTGCGCGAAGTCCGCTACGGATCTGGGGTCGAAGCGGGCGCGAACCACATGTCCCTGCCGACGGATTCTTCCAACCCGTACTTCGATTTCGAGGCGTCCAAGTGCATCGCATGCTCGCGCTGTGTGCGGGCATGCGATGAGGTCCAAGGCACGCTGGCGTTGACGATCGAGGGTCGTGGCTTCGACTCCAAGGTCGCGGCCGGGGCCGGCGGATCGTTCTTCGAGTCCGACTGTGTGTCGTGTGGTGCGTGTGTGCAGGCGTGCCCGACCGCGACGCTGCAGGAGAAGTCGGTGATCGAGCTCGGGATGCCGACCCGGTCGGTGATCACGACCTGCGCGTACTGCGGGGTCGGCTGCTCGTTCAAGGCCGAGTTGCGCGGTGACGAGCTGGTCCGGATGGTGCCGTACAAGAACGGCGGCGCGAACGAGGGCCACTCGTGTGTGAAGGGGCGGTTCGCCTTCGGGTACGCGAGTCACCCGGATCGCGTGCTGGAACCGATGATCCGGGACTCGATCGCCGAGGAGTGGCAGAAGGTCTCGTGGGACGAGGCGATCGGTTTTACGGCACGGCGATTGCGGGAGATCCAGACGCAGTACGGGCAAGGGTCGATCGGTGCGATCACCTCGTCGCGGACGACGAACGAAGAGGTGTACACCGTTCAGAAGATGGTCCGGGCGGTCTTCGGCAACAACAACGTGGACACGTGTGCGCGGGTCTGTCACTCGCCGACGGGTTACGGCTTGAAGCAGACGTTCGGTGAGTCGGCCGGTACGCAGGACTTCAAGTCGGTCGACGAGGCCGACGTGATCCTGGTGATCGGGGCGAACCCGACCGACGCGCACCCGGTGTTCGGATCGCGGATGAAGAAGCGGATCCGCCAGGGTGCGCGGTTGATCGTGATCGATCCGCGCAAGACGGATCTGGTGCGATCGCCACATATCGAGGCCGCGCACCACCTGTCGCTTGCCCCCGGCACCAATGTCGCGATGATCAATGCGATGGCCCACGTGGTGGTGACGGAGGGGCTGGTCGACCGGGCGTTCGTCGCCGATCGGTGTGAGGACTTCGAGGCGTGGGAAGCGTTCATCTCCGATCCCGTGCACAGTCCGGAGGCGGTGGCCGGGACTACCGGCGTACCGGCTGAGGAGGTGCGGGCCGCCGCGCGGTTGTATGCGACCGGTGGGAACGGCGCGATCTACTACGGTCTCGGCGTCACCGAGCACAGCCAGGGCTCGACGATGGTGATGGGCATGGCCAACCTCGCGATGGCGACCGGCAACATCGGTCGGCGCGGTGTCGGCGTGAATCCGTTGCGCGGGCAGAACAACGTGCAGGGTTCGTGTGACATGGGGTCGTTCCCGCATGAGCTGCCGGGGTATCGGCATGTGTCGGACGACGGCGTACGGGAGGTGTACGAGAAGCTCTGGGGTACGCCGTTGCTGAACGAGCCCGGACTGCGGATCCCGAACATGTTCGACTCGGCGATCGACGGGTCGTTCAAGGCGTTGTTCGTGCAGGGTGAGGACATTGCGCAGTCGGATCCGAATACCCAGCACGTGTTTGCTGCTTTGGGCGCGTTGGATCTGTTGGTGGTGCAGGACCTGTTCGTGAACGAGACAGCCAAGTTCGCGCACGTTTTGTTGCCGGGGACATCGTTCCTGGAGAAGGACGGGACGTTCACCAACGCCGAGCGGCGGATCAACCGGGTGCGCCCGGTGATGGCGCCGCAGACCGGTAAGCAGGAATGGGAGATCGTCTGCGAGATCTCCCAGGCGATGGGCTACCCGATGCACTACAACTCGGCCGCCGAGATCATGGCCGAGATCGCCCTGACGACACCGACCTTCATGGGTGTCTCGTTCGAACGGCTGGACCGGGTCGGGTCGATCCAGTGGCCGTGCAATGTCGAACACCCGGACGGTACACCGATCATGCACGAAGCGGAGTTCACCCGCGGCAAGGGGCGTTTCATGGAGACGATGTACGTGCCGACGTCGGAACGGTCGACACGGAAGTACCCGTTGATCCTGACGACCGGACGGATCCTGTCCCAGTACAACGTCGGCGCACAGACCCGCCGTACGGCGAACGTCGCGTGGCACCCCGAAGACATCCTCGAACTGCACCCGCACGACGCGGAGGTCCGCGGCATCGAGAACGGCGACACCGTCGCGCTCTCAAGCCGAGTCGGCCGAACCACCTTGCGCGCAAGGCTCTCTGACCGCATGCCCGTCGGCGTCTGCTACACCACCTTCCACCACCCGGTCACCGGCGCCAACGTCATCACCACCGACAACTCCGACTGGGCCACCAACTGTCCCGAGTACAAGGTCACCGCGGTCCAGGTGGATCTCGTCCCCACCTCCGTCGCCGAAGCCCGCGAACCAGTTGTCGCTGGTGATGCACGATGAGCCGCTCTACGCTGCCGCCCTACGTCCGCCTGGCGAACGAGATCGCCGCCCAGTTCGCCCACCGCCCACCCGCCGAAGCAGCCACCGCCATCGCCAACCACCTGAAAGTCACCTGGGACCCCCGCATGAAGACCGCCCTCATAGCCCACGCCGCCGCCGGCGCCCAACACCTAGCCCCCGCCGCCGCCCTAGCCGCCCAACAACTCCAACACCCCCAGTGACCCACCCCACCGACCACACCCCCTCCCCGACCTCCCACCGAGCCAGCGCACCCACCCCGTCCGGGACACCTGCCGCGGGTGCTGGCTCCAGCCCGGTCAGGGCGTCGACTTCGGGTGGGGTATCTGGTGTGGGTGTTGGCTCTGGTCTGGTCGGTGGGTCGGCTTCGGGTGGGGTGTCTGGTGTGGGTGCTGGCTCTGGTCCGGCGAGGGGGTCGGCCTTGGGTGGGGTGTCTGATGTGGGTGCTGGCTCTGGTCCGGTCGGGGCGTCGGCTTCGGGTGGGGTGTCTGGTGCGGGTGCTGGCTCCGGTCCGGTCGGGGCGTCGGCTTCGGGTGGGGTGTCTGGTGCGGGTGCTGGCTCCAGTCCGGTCAGGGCGTCGGCCTCGGCTGGGGTGTCTGGTGCGGGTGCTGGCTCCAGTCCGGTCAGGGAATCCGCTCCAGCCACTGGATTCGGCTTGGGGGCCGCTCCTGTTCCGATGGATGGAGTCGGCGGTGGGAGGGGGAGGGGCGGGGTGCTGGTGTCGGACGCCCGGGAGCACGTGTCGTGGGATGCGGCTCGGCGGGTGGCTCATTTGGTTGGGCGGCCGCGGGCGGTGGTTTCGCGGGGGTTGGGTGAGGCGCGTGGGTGTGTGTTGGCCAGTCCGTTGGTGGCGCCGGGTGCGGTGCCACCGGTGGATCGGTCGGCGATGGATGGGTACGCCGTGAGCGGGGCTGGGCCTTGGCGGGTGATCGGGCATGTGGGGGTGAACTGCTCGGCGTCAGTTCAGTTGGCGGACGGGCAGGCGTGCAGCATCACCACGGGGGCCGCCGTACCGGCTGGTGCGACGAGTGTGGTGAAGGACGAAGACGTTGAGCTGGATGGGGAGTGGGTCAGCGGACCGGCTGCGGACGGCAAGCACATCCGGCGGGCCGGCGAGGAGTGCCGGGAAGGCGAAGTGGTGTTGGCGGATGGAGTTGTCGTCGATGGGCCGGTGCTTGGTCTTGCGGCGTCCCTTGGGCTCAACCGCCTGACCGTTATCCCACAGCCCGTCGTCGACGTACTGATCACCGGCGACGAACTTGTGCACCAAGGGCCGTCCGGCCCAGGCCGAGTCCGCGACGCCATCGGCCCGATGCTCCCCGACCTCATCACCCGCTCCGGCGCCCACCTAGGCGAACTCCACCACCTCCCCGACACCCGCCAAGCCCTCCGTGAAGCCCTCACCCAGCAGACCAGTGACCTGGTTCTCGTCTCAGGCTCGTCGGCGGCCGGTCCCGCCGATCACCTCCGGCCGGTGCTGCAGGAGTTGGGGGCAGAGCTGATCGTGGACGGGGTCGCTTGTCGGCCAGGCCATCCACAGGCGTTAGCCCGGCTAGCCGGCGGGCGGTTGGTGATCGGGCTGCCGGGTAATCCATTCGCCGCGCTCAGCGCGTTCCTGACTCTGGGAGTCGCGGCGATTCTCGGGCTTCGCGGCCTGCGCCTCCCGACTTTGCCGATCGCGTCGATCCCCGGCGGAGTGGACTGCCATCCGCGCAGCACCCGGTTGGTACCCGTCCGCGTGACGGCGGAGGGCGCCGTACCGGTCGGTCATGGTGGTTCGGCGATGCTCCGAGGTGCGGCCGGCGCGGATGCGTTGGCTGTCGTGGACCCCGGCCCGGCCGAGGCGATCGCGGCGCGGTTGTTACCGCTCGACCCAGGAGCACGACCATGGGCCGGCTGATCGCGCGACGCCCCGTCCTCCGTATCGGTCCGAACGGCGACCGCACCCGACCCGATTCACTCGCGGTCGAAGAACCCCTCGAACTCTGCGTCGACGGCAAAGCCCTCGCCGTCACCATGCGCACACCCGGCCATGATGTCGAGCTGGCCCACGGTTTCCTGCACACCGAAGGCGTCATCGGCAGCGTCGACGACATCCGTGACGCCCGGTACTGTGATTCGCGTGATGACGAAGGGCGCAACACCTACAACGTCCTCGACCTCGGCCTGGCCCCCGGCGTACCGGCTCCTGTCACCGGAGTCGAGCGGAACTTCTACACCACCTCGTCCTGCGGCGTCTGCGGCAAGGCCTCACTCGACGCAGTCCGCTTGAAAACAAGGTATTCCCCCGCCGAAGACAACGTGCAGATCCGGTACGACGTACTCGCGGAGCTGCCCGACGTACTCCGAACCCAGCAACAGGTCTTCGACCGCACCGGCGGCCTGCACGCGGCCGGCCTCTTCACCCCGACCGGCGAACTCCTCGTCGTCCGCGAAGACGTCGGCCGTCACAACGCCGTCGACAAAGTGATCGGCTGGGCCCTTCTGGACAAGCGAATCCCGGCCCGCGGCCTGATCCTCATCGTCTCCGGCCGAGCCTCCTTCGAACTCGTCCAGAAAGCAGTCATGGCCGGCATCCCCATCCTGGGCGCCGTCTCCGCCCCCAGCTCCCTAGCCGCCGACCTAGCCGACGAGTCCGGCCTAACCCTCGCCGGCTTCATCCGCAACGGCTCCCTGAACATCTACACCCACCCCACCCGCATCACCACCGCCACCTAACCCCATTTGATGGGTTAGCTCATCAAATGGTGGGTTGGCCAAGTTGCACGCGGCTGGTTAACCCACAACCTGATGGGTTAACCCACGAGATTGTGGGTTCCCCACCCGCATGCGGGTCAATAACCCACAACCTGATGGGTTAACCCACGAGTTTGCGGGTTCCCGCCCGCATCACCGCCGCCTAACCCCATTTGGTGGGTGAGCCCATCAAATGGTGGGTTGGCCAACCGCACGCGGCTGGTTAACCCACAACCTGATGGGTTAACCCACGAGCTTGCGGGTTCCCCACCCCCATGCGGGTCAATAACCAACAAGCCAATGGGTGAACCCACGAGATTGTGGGTTCCCGCCCGCATCACCGCCGTCTAACCCCATTTGGTGGGTGAGCCCATCAAATGGTGGGTTGGCCAAGTTGCACGCGGCTGGTTAACCCACAACCTGATGGGTGAACCCACGAGATTGTGGGTTCCCCACCCGCATGCGGGTCAATAACCCACAAGCCGATGGGTGAACCCACGAGATGTCCGCGGGAATGGCTGAGCCCTGCTCAAGGTCGCGGTGGTCGACCACTTTGTGCGCCGGCCGACCGCGTGGGGCGTGCGGAGGTGGTTGAGCCGTGCACAACGTCGTTTCGGCGGGCCGCTTTGTGCACCGGTCGACCGCGTGGCGCGCGGGGAAGTGGTTGAACGGTGCTCAAGGTCGCGGCGGTCGACCACTTTGTGCGCCGGCCGACCGCGTGGGGCGTGCGGAGGTGGTTGAGCCGTGCACAACGTCGTACCGGCGAGCTGCTTTGTGCGCCGGTCAACAGCGTGGCGCGCGGGGAAGTGGTTGAGCCGTGCTCAAGGTTGGACGGCCGGGGCGCCGTTTGGTGGGTTGGCTCAGCAGGTGGTGGGTGGGCTAACGGGAGGCGGCTGGCCCACCCGCAACGGGATGGGTCAGCCCACCAAAGGGGTTAGGAGGAGGCGGCGAGGGAGCCGCCCCAGTTGTCGGTTAGTTGTTGGGCGGAGGCGTCTACGAAGAAGCGGTGTTCTAGGGAGCCGTTGGCGATGCGGTAGAAGACGTGGTGGGCGTCGGAGGTGGACAGGCCTACCGGGTCGTCGGTGACTACGCCGAGGGCGCCCCAGTTGTCGGACTCGGGTGGGTCGATGGTGGGGGACCAGTAGAAGTGGACGAGGTCGCCGTTCTCCTTGCGGGCAACGACGTGCTGCTGGTCCTTGTGGGCGAACGCGTACGGGTTGCCGACGAACGGGCCGCCGGTCCAGATGTCGCCGAGCACGGTGGTTCCGTCGAGGAAGCGGTGCTGCAGCTGGCCGTCGGCGTTGCGGAAGAAGATGTGCGCCTGGGCGCCGGTGCTGAACCCGGTGATGTCGGAGGTGACACCGCTGGGGACGCCCCAGTTGTCGAAGGTCGGGTTCCCGCCCGGAGCCCAGGACCAGTGCTTCAGCTCACCGTTCGGTCCGCGACCGAAGATGTGCTGCTGATCCTTGTGGGTAAAGGCATGTGGGTTGCCGACGAACGGTCCGTTGGCCCAGACGCCGGTGGTGATCTGATCGGTGCCCTGGTCCCAGAACTTGTGCTCGAGGTTGCCGTCCGGGTTGCGGTAGAACAGATGCTGCTGGTTCGGATACGGGAACCCGGTCGGGTTCGACAGCACGCGTCCTTCGGTGCCCCAGGTGTCGAGGACCGGCGCACCGGTACCCGCCTGCCACCAGTGCCGCATGGTGTTGTCCTTGCCGCGCGCGAACACGTGCTGTTGACCGTTGTGCACGAACCCGAACGGTTTCCCGGCCAGGTTGCTGCTTCCCCAGTCCTGGATGACCTTGTCGGTGCCCGGCGACCACATCAGGTTCACCAGCGTGCCGCCGGTACCGATCGCGGTCACGTGCTGCTGGTCCTGGAACTTGTACGCCTGACCGCCCGCACCACCGCCACCAGCCAGCAGGGCGGCGATCTCGGCCCGCAATGCGTCCAGGTCGATGAACGACGGGTCGATCTTGCCCGTCGTACTCGTCTCGCGGTGACCGCGCACGTAGCTGGCGTCGCGGTTGAGTTGCTTCAGTACGGCGACAGTCGCCTTCACGGATGCGTCGTACTGGGCCTGCGTCATGTGCTGATTGACGCCGTCGTAGTCGATCTCCCAGCCGATCAGCATCGTGTTGCCGTCACCGGCCGGGATCGGGCCGCTCGCCCGGGCCGGACCGGCGTGGTTCGCGCGGTTGGCGGAGATCACGTGGAACACGCCGTTGTAGTCGACCAGCGCGTGGCACAGCGGTCCCTGCAGGTCCGAGCGGCCGTTGATGCAGATCCCCAGCGCCGGAGCCGGGTTGGTCGGGCTCGACTTCGCGGCCGTGTGGTGCCAGAGCACGCCGATCGGGTTGAACGACCCGGAGACACCGCGGGCCTTCCAGTTGCCTTCCTCGACGACCTGTACGCCGGCCGCCCGCAGCACGTCGGCGAGCCAGGTGATGCTGGCCATCAGCGGAGCACCATCGGGTCGGCGGCGATCAGGTCGGCCAAGCACTCAGGCTTCTTCGGCGCCGCCTGAGCGGGAGCGGCCGAGAACCCGACCTGCGCGGCCAGCGCCACGGCCGGGATACTCAGCAGGATTTTGCGGCGGGACAACCTGGGCGGGGTCATGAAAGCCTCCAACGATGAAGATCGGTGGGGACATGGCACCAGCCCGCCGTACGTCTGAGCAATCAATCAAATACAGGTGGAATGGCCTCAGGCCGTCGGCCAGGCCATCGGCCCATAGATCGCATGGGGCTGGTTCTCGGCGTAGGCCCAGTAGCGGTCGCCGTAGGACCAGTGCCACCACTCGGTGGGGTAGTTGACGAGGCCGGCTGAGGTGAGGACGTCGGCGAGGAGGTCGCGGTTGGTGCGGGCTTCGGGGCTGATGTTGGTGGCCGCGAAGAAGCACGCTCCGTCACTCTGCTCGGGGGTCGCGTCGATCGGCGTACCGAGATCGAGTGGACCATCGGGGCCGACCAGGGTCAGGTCGACGGCAGCGCCGGCCACGTGCGGAGCGACCTCGATCGGGGAGACGAAGCGGCTCGCCAGCACGTGGATCTCCGCCTCGGCCAAGCCGGGGTTCAACCCTCGCAGCTCGGCGCAGTACCCGTCGTAGATCTCGCGCTGGGACTCGAGCGGCCGCAGCCCCTCGACCACGTGCAGCTGGATCCCCGACGGCAGGAACGCGTTCGCGACGACGAGCCGGTCCGCCACACCCTCGCGGGCGTAGGCCGGGCCGGGCGTCTGGATGCCGCGGGTGGCCAGTTCGACCAGGGGTTCGCCGTTCTCGATCGCCGCGATCCGGGTGATCCGTTCGTCGCTGAGCAGGACCGTCACGACTTGGCGACCGCGGTCTCGATCAGCACCCCGACGACATCGGCGTACGAGTAGCCGGCCTCGGCCCACATCCGCGGGAACTGCGAGGCGGGCGTGAACCCGGGCAGCGTGTTGATCTCGTTCACGACCGGCTTGCCGTCGGCCGGGACGAAGAAGTCGACCCGGGCCAGGCCCTGGCAGCCGAGGACGGCGAAGACCTCGAGCGCGGTCTCCCGCAGCAACTCGGCCAGTTCAGGCTCGAGCGGAGCCGGTACGACGAACTGGGTCGCGCTCGACGCGTCGTACTTGGCGGTCGCGTTGAAGAACGGCTGCGCCGGGTCGCTGTGGATCTCCAGCGGCGGGCCGACCTCGACCCGGCCGTCCGGGAACTCCAGGACGGCGAGGTCGATCTCGCGGCCGACCATCTCCTTCTCGACCAGCACCTGCGGGTCGAGCTCGGCCGCCGCGGCGACCGCCTCAGCGAGCGAGGCCAGGTCGGTGGCGCGACCGACGCCAAAGCTGGAACCACCGTTCGCCGGCTTCACGAAGACCGGGAACTCGACGTCGGCCTCCTTGAGCTTCTGGATGGCCGCCTCGGTGTCGGCGGTCTCCGCGCCGTACAGGCGGACGCCGGGGGTGACCGGGATGCCGTGCGCGCGCAGCACCGCCTTGGTCAGGTGCTTGTCGAGGCCGACCGCGCTGGCGGTGACGCCGCTGCCGACGTACGGGACCTTGAGCTGGTCGAGGAAGCCCTGCAGCCGGCCGTCCTCGCCGTACTCGCCGTGCAGACCGATCAGTACGACGTCGACGGAGCGGAGCAGGTCGATCGCCTCGTGCAGGCCGTCGGCCCAGTCGCCCTGCTGGTCGATGACGAGCGGTACCGCGGTGTGGCCGAGCTCGGTGACCGCGTCGGCGATCCCCTTGCCGCTGGCCAGGGACACGTGGTGTTCGGGGCTGGCGCCGCCCATCACGACCGCGACCTTCATCGAGTTGCCTCCTCGTAGCGACGCGGCACCCGGGTACCGATGCCACAGTAGATTTCGTGCGGGATGGTTCCGGCCCAGTCCGCCCAGTCCTGAGCGGTCGGCTCGCCGTGCGAACCGTCACCGAAGATCGTCACCGGCTCGCCCGGATCGACCGCCGCGGCACCGGCGTCGACGACGAACTGGTCCATCGCGATCCTGCCGACGATCGGCATCCGGACCCCGCGGCACAGCACACTAGCCTGCTTGACCGCGACTCGCGGAATCCCGTCGGCGTACCCGATCGGCACCAGCAGGACCGTGGTCTCCCGATCCGCGACGAAGTCATGTCCGTACGAAACGCCCTCACCGGCCCCGATCCGGCGGACCTGGATGGCCTTGCTCATCAGCCGCATGGCCGGTCGCAGGCCGATCCCGGTCTCGTCGATGCCGTAGAGCCCGGCCCCGATCCGGATCAGGTCGAACTCGGGCGCGTCGAGCGTGATCGCACCGGCCGAATTGGCCAGGTGCAACACGCTCGGAGTCAATCCTGCGCGCCGGGCCAGCACCACCCCGGTCCGGAACAGCTGCAACTGCTTCCGGCTCTGGACGGCGTCGGGTTCGTCGCCGTGCGACAGATGCGACCAGATTCCCCGGACGACGAGCGCCCCGAGCGCCTCGTGGTGCGCCGCGGCCCGGGTCAGTTCGATCCACTGGTCGGGGGTGCTGCCGGCCCGGTGCAGACCGGTGTCGAGCTTCAGATGCACAGCCTTGACGGCCGGGACCGAGGCGACCCGCTGCAGCTCGGCGACCGTGGAGACACTGACATCGACGTCCATGTCGCCGAGCAGCATCAGCTCGGCGGCGTCGTACAGCCAGGTCAGGATCGGGGCGGTGATCCCGGCGGCCCGCAGTTGCAGGGCCTCGTCCGCGCGCGCGACGCCGAGCCAGGTGGCGCCGGCCTCCAGTGCTGCGCGAGCGACCGGTACGGCGCCGTGCCCGAACGCGTCGGCCTTGACCACGGCCATCACGTCGTGCGGGGTCAGCCGACGGAAAGTGCGGACGTTGTCACGCACCGCCGACAGGTCGACGACGGCCTCGGAGAGGCCGGCGATACCGGCTGGCGCCGGACGCTGCCGGACGTGGACCACGTTCATGTTCCTCATTGTTGTAGCTGGCAACCATCAAGTTCATCGGATCTGAGCAGGATGTTGCGCAGATCTGACGTACGACCTGGGTAGGACGCCCGGCTGCCCGGAATAGTTGACTCAGGCTAACCTTCGCTACTCAGCGTGAGGTTGGGTGGCTGTCCGCAGCTGCCGGATACTGGGCGTCGTGGAGCCCACGGATCACCTCAAGGCGTCGCTGGTCGCAGCCATCGCGCTGGCGAACGTCTTCGGTGCGCCCACGCGGCAGGGCCGTCCGGCCGCTGCGCCGGACGACGAGGCGATCCGCGCGGTCCTGCGGCTGACCACGAACCGGACGATCCCGATCGAACTCCACGAGTACGAGACGGGCGCGCGGCAGTTGTATGACGCGCTGAGCCTGCTCCCCGATGTCGACGGAGCGGTGGACCTGGTCAACGATCTGTTACGCCGTACCCAGGCGGTCCCGCAGCTGACCCGGGAGCCGGGTCAGCTCTGGCATCTGCACTTCGCAGCGCCTGGGGTGTCGGCGGCGACGGGGTGGCTGGCGGAGTTCGCTACCGCGGTGGCGATGCTGCTCGGCAGCCACGAAGCCGAGCGGGTACGGCGTTGCGCGGCGACTCGCTGTGACGACCTGTTCCTGGATTCGACCCGGAACGGCTCACAACGCTTCTGCTCAACGGCTTGTCAGAACCGCACCAAGGTCGCTGCGCACCGCGCTCGTACCGCCTGAAGCCGTCACCATGGTTGCTTCCGGCAACCACCCGAGTGCGCGGTAGAGATGAACGCCGATCTCGGTCGCCATCAGGAGTCCGGTCGTTGCGCCACGCTCGACAGCCCGCCCGGCCAGAGCGCCCATCACCACGCTGCCGAGGCCCCGCCGACGGTGATCCGGATCGGTATGGATGTCGTGCATGACCGCGTCCGCACCGACGACTGCCATCATCCCGCGGGCGGCGACTGTGCCATCTGGAGCGAGGAGTTGCACGCGCTCCAGGGGCCCGTCGGTCTGCTGGACGAGCCGGTACGACGTCGCTGGCCGCGGGTGGTTATCCAGCGCGATCGACATCAGCACCTTCTGCTCGTCGAACGGCTGCAACCCGGCCGCGGTCAGGCGGTCGGCGGCAGCATCGCCGTACAGGGTGGTGACGGTGAGCCACGTGGTCGACGTGACGGCCGGGGCCAGTCGCTCGATGTTCTCGACCAGGGTGAACATCTCCTGCTCACGCCCGGGCAGGCCGAGGTGCGCGAGGAGGACGTCGTCGTACTCGGTCACTGGTGCTAGTCCGCGGCAGAGTCGCCAGCCTTCGATCCATCGCCTCACGGTGTCCATGACGGCGAGTGTAACTGCTTATCTCGGTTTAGTCAGTTACCCAGCACGAAGGTCTGGATCGCGATCACCGCACCACCGCGGGCCCATTCGGTGAAGTCGGCGGGCTGCAGCACCATCGGGAGTTCGGCGCCGGACGGGTGCCGGTCGGCGTGCAGGCTGGTCAGCAGTTCCGTCCGGGCGACCTCAGCGAGCCGGACGCCCTCACCGCCGAGGACCACGAGCTCAGGCATCGTGAAGTTGGCCGAGGCGGCGATGAGCCGCCCGAGGGCGTACCCGGCCTGGCTGATCACCGGTTGGGCCGCTGGATCGCCCTTGGCGGCCAGATCAAGGCACTCCTCGTAGTCGATCGGCCGGCCGAGTACGGCGCCGATCCGGCTGGTGATCGAACCCACGGTGAGCAGGCTCATCGCGCAGCCGCGGTGCCCGCGGTCGCAGAGCGGTCCGTCCGGGACCAGCGGGTGATGGCCGATCAGGCCGATGCTGGTGTCCGGGCTCACGACGGTCCGGTTGTGGATCACCAGCCCGTACCCGATGCCGGCTCCGATGGTGATCAGCACGAACCGGTCGGCACCACGGCCGGCGCCGAACCAGTGCGTCGCCTCGGTCAGCGCATCGAGGTCATTGGCGACGACGATCGGCGTACTGGTTCCGGCGGCCAGCAGATCGCCGAGCGGTACGTCGACCCAGTCCAGGTACGGTCCCCAGCGCACTTCGTTCTGATCGGTGACCCGTCCGCCGAGTGTCACCCCGATCCCGGTGACCGCGCGCGGCGACCGCGCCGCCAGGTCATCGGCCAGCTCAAGAATGAGGTCGGCCACCGCGGACGGCGTGTGATCGGTCAGCGGCCGCTCCAGGCTCGCGATCACCTCGGCCCGCAAAGTCGTCAGTACGCCGATCGCCCGGTCGCCGGTCAGTTTGATCCCGACGAAGTGATGGGCGGCCGGGTCCAGATCGAGCGGTTGAGACGGTCGTCCGACCCGAGCGTCGGTCGGCCCGGCCGATACCTCGACCAGCAGCCCTGACTCGACCATCGGCTTCGTCAGCCGGGTCAGACTCCCCGGCGACAACCCCACCCGGCGAGACAGCTCAGCACGCGACAGCGGCCCGTCCAGCAGGATCTCCAGCGCTACCTGCCGGGAAGGCCCCACCAGCGGCTGCCAACTCCCCATCCCACCACCCTAGTTCCCGCGACCGAAGCCACCGTGTGGGTCAGTGGGGGAGTTTGCGGGTGTCGATGAGCTGCTGCGCGACGTCGCGGAGTTTGGTGTTGGTGTCCTGGGAGTAGCGCTTGAGGATCGCGAAGGCGCGGTCGCCGTCGACATCGAAGCGTTCCATCAGGATGCCCATGGCCTGGCCAACGAGCTTGCGGGCGTCGACCGCCTGCGCCATGGTCTCCTCGTGCCGGGCGGAGGCGACGGCGACCGAGGCGTGCCGGGCGAGGATGTGGGCGATCGCCTCGTCGTCCTCGGTGAAGGCGTCCGGGACCGGGCTGTAGAGACCCAGTACGCCGACGGTCTGGCGCGGCGCGTCGCCGGTGAACAACGGGACGTCGAGCACGCTGCGAACACCGAGCGCCGCGACCTTCTCGGTCCACTCCGGCCACCGGCCGTCGAGCTCGGTGTCGCGGATCAGGACCGTGGTCCGGTCCCTCAGGGCCGTCACCAACGGGCCGACATCGGTACGCAACTGCAGGTCGTAGACATCGGCGACGACCGGATCGGTCACCGCGGCGATCTCCGGGCTGCCACCCCGCGTGTACAGCGCGACACCGGCATAGGAGCAGTTCAGCGCCTGCAGCGCGAACTGGACGACGGCGTCGATGGTCTCTTCGACCCCAGGGGCGTCGTGCAGCTCGATGGCCAGCCGCGCGAACGCATCCGCAGAGGTCGCGGTGAGCTCCTGCTCGGTCAACGGGTACTCCAAGGGGGGTCTCGGCGCAGCGAATGCCCGGGGCTCGGGGCGTCCGCAGGGGACATCATGCAGCCTCACCGCTCGATTGGGGTACTAGGGTGACGGTATGGCGGACTTCCCGGCCCTGTTGAGTGGCCGGACGAACTGGCGACGGGAGTTCGCGGCTCCGATGCGCAGCTTCCTGCGCACCGAGGCCGGCAGCTCCGGAGTGCTCGCGGCGGCGATCGTGCTGGCCCTGCTGTGGGCCAATCTCGCACCTGGCTCGTACGACGGTTTCTGGGCGACCGACCTGTCGTTCGAGCTCGGTCAGCACGCCTTCGGGTTGGACCTGCGGGAGTGGATCAACAGTGGTCTGATGACCCTGTTCTTCCTGGTCGTCGGGCTGGAGGCGCGGCGCGAGTTCGACCTCGGCGACCTCCGGGACCGCAGCCGCTTCGTGCTGCCGGTGCTGGCCGGCATCTCCGGGATGGCCGCGCCGGTGCTGATCTACCTGGCGTTCAACCTCGGCAAGGACACCGCGCACGGCTGGGGTGTCGCGATGTCGACCGACACCGCGCTCGCGCTCGGCCTGCTCGCTCTGGTCGGCCGTGGGGTTCCGGATCGCGTCCGGGTCTTCCTGCTGACTGTCTTCGTCGTCGACGACCTCTTGGCGCTGGTCGTGATCGCGGTGGTCTACAGCGAGAACATCGACCTGATGCCGCTGCTGATCGCGATCATCGCCTTCGCCGTGGTCCTGGTCCTCGCCTTGCTCCACGTCCGCAAACCCTGGGTGTACGTCGTTCTCGGCGTGATCACGTGGGCCGCCCTGCTCACGAGTGGCGTCGACCCGGTCGTCGCCGGACTGGCGATCGGCCTGACCGCACCGGCGTACTCGCCGGGTCGCGAGGAGCTCGAGCAGGCGAGTGGGCTGTTCCGCGTCTTCCGGGAACAGCCGACGCCGGAGTTGGCCCGCTCGGCAACCGTCGGCCTGACCGCGGCGATCTCGCCGAACGAGCGCCTGCAGTTCCTCTATCACCCGTGGACGAGCTACCTGATCGTCCCGCTGTTCGGTCTGGCCAATGCCGGCGTCACGATCGATGCGGACTTCCTCGGCCGGGCCATTACCTCGCCGGTCACGCTCGGCATTCTGCTCGGGTATGTGATCGGGAAGCCCGTCGCGGTGACGATGGTCTCCTGGTTGCTCGACCGCTTCTCCGGCGGCCGGTACGGACCGCAGGTCGGCTGGGCCGCGGTCGTCGGCAGCGGCACCATCGCCGGTATCGGCTTCACCGTCTCCTTGCTGATAGCAACGATCGCGTTCGACGGCCCGGAGCTCGCCGAGGCCAAGGTCGGCCTGCTGGCGGCCGTGGTGGTGTCGGCCGCCGTGACCTG
The DNA here is from genome assembly GCF_044453945.1 of Kribbella sp. NPDC051587. Taxonomy (NCBI): domain Bacteria; kingdom Bacillati; phylum Actinomycetota; class Actinomycetes; order Propionibacteriales; family Kribbellaceae; genus Kribbella; species Kribbella sp. NPDC051587. The sequence continues at coordinate 64,537 of NZ_JBITDE010000019.1, read as the reverse complement.
GCTGGTGTTCCGCGCGGTCAAGCTCCTCAGCCCAGCCAAGAAGGCGCTTGCCCTGCTCGGTCGAGCCGAGGAGCTGGTCGACCTCGTCGATCCGGTCGACCCGGAGCTCGATCACGTTCGTGGTCCTGAGACCGCCTCGGTGACGCTCGTCGAGTACGGCGACTTCGAGTGCCCGTACTGTGGGATCGCGGAACCCGTCGTACGGGATCTTCTCCATGACGACGACCTTCGCTATGTGTGGCGGCACCTGCCGTTGTCCGACGTGCATCCGCGGGCGCAGATCGCGGCCGAGGTGGCTGAGGCGGCGCACGAGCAGGGCGCGTTCTGGGAGATGCACGATCTGCTGCTGTCCAACCAGGAGAACCTGCAGCCGAAGGATCTGATGTCGTACGCCGAGCAGCTCGGCCTCGACAACCAGCGGATCCACGACGAGGTGAAACGGCATGTCGCCGCCGCCCGGGTCGCGCGCGATGTCGAGTCGGCCGACCTCAGCGGGGTCTCCGGGACGCCGACGTTCTTCATCAACGGCCAGCGGCACTACGGCGCGTACGACGTCGAGACGCTGAAGGCCGCGATCAAGGTGGCCCGGGCCCGTGCGCGGATCAATCAACGGACTGGCTGAATCTTGTTGTAGTAGGTCATTTCTGCCACTGTTCCCGGCGGGCGGGATCGCCGACGCTGAGGACATGACTGAACAGACCGCAGCCGTCGCGCACTTCGCGGGCCGGCTGGCCTTCGAGACCGATGTTTCCGATGTGGCCGCCGAGGTCGGCGCCGGTACGACGGGCTGGGTGCTGATCGACAGCCGTAGCCAGGAGAGCTGGGATCAGGGCCACGTTCCCAGCGCGATCCACCTGCCGACCCGCGAGATCGCCTCGCGCGCGGCGACCGTCGTACCGGCGGGGGTTCGGGTGGTGACGTATTGCTGGGGGCCTGGGTGCAACGGTGCGACCCGGGCGGCGCTGGAGTTCGCCAAGCTGGGGTATCCGGTCAAGGAAATGATCGGCGGCTTCGAGTACTGGGCCCGTGAAGGGCTGCCGGTCGAGACCGCCGACGGCATCACCCGCCGGCTCTCCGACCCGCTGACCGCACCCCGTGGCGTCGCCTGCGCCTGCTAGAGGTTGGCGAGGTACTCCGCGTTGCCGCGGATGGCGGCCTCGTAGCGCTTGATCTCCGGCGTCTCCAACCGGTCGGCGATCACCAGCAACAAGGTGGCGAGCGCCTTGTCCTTGCGATCGGCCGCATGCAGGGTCAGTGCCTTGAAGACCCGCAGCGAGTCCGACTCCGGGAACTCGGCGCACGCCTTCTTGAATACGTCGAGCGACTCGTCGAACCGGTCCAGGTTGCGCAGGGTGCTGCCGTACTGCAGGAGGCACTTGCGACGGATCTCGCCGCTCAGCCCGGGCAGGGCCTGCTCGTAGAAACCGACGGCCTTCTCCTCCTGGCCGGCCGTGTCGTACGAACCGCCGACCTCGTAGAGCACGTACGGATTGTCCGGGTGCTCCACGAGCAGGGCTTCGAAGAAGTCGATCGTGGGCTGCATGTTCTCCCGGTCGCGCCGGGAGAAGCCTGCCTCGATCGTCGCCGCCAACTCAGGCGTCAGTTCGGTTGTCACCCCACCAGTATTGCCGGGGCGATGTTCTGATTCAGGTGGAACAGGTTCGTGGGGTCGTATTTCGCCTTCAGCTCGGCCAGCCGGGCCAGCTTCTCCGGCGGGAAGGCGCGGTTGATCGCCTCGCCGTTCAGCGTGTTCATGTACACACCACTCGTGTACGGCGTGAGTCCCGCGGCGTACTCGCGGACCCGCGCGATCCGGGCCTCGTCGTCGGCCGGGTCCTCCCAGCGAGCTGCGGTGACGAACTCGAACAGCGTGTCCCGGTGGCTGAAGGCTGCGTCGCCGTCGGGGGTGTCGGCGATCGCGCCGCCGTACGCCTGCAGGCTGGCGGTGACGCCCGGGGTGCCGATCAGCGCCTTGATCGCCTCGTCGGGCAGGGACTTGAAGTAGTGACCCTTCCAGTAGCGGCGGTAGCGGTGGCCCTGAATGCTGTCGTCGCGACTCTGCAGGGTGAGGTACGGCATCGACTCCACTGACTCTTTGACCACCGGACCGAGCTCGCGGAACTTGGGCAGCAGGTCGCTCCCGAGCGGGCCGATCCAGACGTAGCCGAGGGTGACGCCGTCCGGCGTGATCGAGGCGGTGAAGGTCGCTTCGCGCGGCGCCTGCGTGTTGAGCTCACGCCAGCCACGGAGCGCGTCGTACGCGGCCTCGAGCGGATAGGTGAACTCGGCGACCAAGGCCCGCGTGCCGATCTCATGCAGCCGGAACTCGAACGAGGTGACGATGCCGAAGTTGCCGCCGCCACCACGCAGCCCCCAGAACAGGTCGGCGTTCTCGTCCGCGGTCGCCCGAACGACGTCGCCGGCCGCGGTGACTACCTCGTACGCCGTGACGTTGTCGCAGGCCAGCCCGAATTGACGGGCCAACCAGCCCATTCCACCGCCGAGCGTGAGTCCGCCGACGCCGGTGTGCGAGACGTTGCCGGCGGTGGTGGCGAGGCCGTAGCGCTGGGCGGCCCGGTCCAGTTCGCCGAGCAGCGCACCGCCCTGGACGATCGCGGTCTGGCGCTCGAGATCGATCTCGACCGCGCCCATCGGGGTCAGATCGATCATCAGCCCACCGTCCGGGACGGCCAGGCCGGCGATGCTGTGACCGCCGCAGCGGACCCCGATCTCCAGGTTCCTCATGTGGGCGAGGTGGACCGCTTCGACGACGTCGGCGGTCGTGGTGCAGCGCGCGATCAGGGCCGGCCGGCGGTCGATCATGGCGTTCCAGATCGAGCGGGCCGCGTCGTACCCGGTGTCTCCGGGCTCCAGGAAGGTCGTCATAGGAACACCCTGACAGCGCAGCGGTACTCCGATAAGGTCCAGTTTCGTGAGCCGAATCAGGACCAGTTCCGGAGAGTTGCTGATCGAGCTGCAGCGCTCGGGTGGCGCTCCGCTCCATCAGCAGCTGGAGAGCGGGATTCGTGCGCGGATCCGTGAGGGGTTGTTGCGGGCCGGCGCGGTCATGCCGTCCACCCGCTCGTTCGCCGAGGACCTGGGGCTGTCGCGGGGTGTCGTGGTCGAGGCGTATCAGCAGCTCGTGGCCGAGGGGTACCTGATCAGCCGGGGTGGCGGATACACCGAGGTCGCGGAGGTCGCCGCGATCCCGGCTTCGGCTGCGGGCTCGGTGCCGGACGGGGAGCCGCGGATCGACTTCCGCTACAGCCGGCCGGACGTGTCGCAGTTCCCGCGCGCGGCCTGGTTGCGGTCGGTACGCCGAGTGTTGAACGAAACGCCGTACCGGAGTCTGGCGTATCTCGATGGTCGCGGGACGATCGAGCTGCGGACGGCGTTGGCCGACTACCTCAACCGAGTCCGCGGTACGGCGGCGCGGCCGGAGCACATGCTGATCTGCAACGGGTTCGCGCAGGGATCGCGGTTGTTGCTGAAAGTCCTTGCTGGGTTGGGATATCGGTGCCTCGCGGTCGAGGATCCGTCGGACGACGATCTGCGCCGGGCTGCGGCTGACGCCGGGTTGACGGCGGTCGGCGTACCGGTTCTTGAGGGTGGGGTGGACGTCGATGCCCTCGAGCGGTCGGGAGCGGACGTCGTACTGGTGACGGCGGCGCATCAGTTCCCGACGGGGGCGGTGACGTCGGCGGAAACGCGGGCGGCGCTAGTCGCGTGGGCGGCTCGGCGGGATGGGCTGGTGATCGAGGACGACTACGACGCGGAGTTCCGGTATGACCGGGAGCCGGTGGGTGCGATCCAGGGGTTGATGCCGGATCGCGTTGCGTACGCCGGGACCGCGAGCAAGACGCTGGCGCCGGGGCTGCGGCTGGGGTGGATGATCCTGCCGCCGCGGTTGGTGCAGCCGATGGCGGACGCGAAGCTGATGGATGATCGCGGGTCGCCGGTGCTGGATCAGCTGACGTTCGCGGACTTCGTGGCGCACGGTGAGTTCGATCGGCACCTGCGCCGGATGCGGCCGCGGTACCGGCTGCTGCGGGACACGTTGATGGAGCGGCTGGCTCTGCGGGTGCCGTCGTTGGTGCCGACGGGGATTTCGGCTGGGCTGCATGTGATGACGCTCCTGCCCGAGGGTTTGACCGAGGCTGCGGTGAAGGCGGCTGCGCTTGAGCGTGGGCTGGGCGTCTACGGATTGGCGCCGTACTGGGTGACGCCGCCGGGACCGGGTGGGCTCGTCTTCGGGTACGGCGGGTTGACTGTCAGCAGTGTGATCGAGGGCGTCGACCTGCTCGCGGAGGCTCTCGCGGCAGCCCGCTCATCGTGAATAACTATTCAATGCATTGCAATTCAATCCTCGGAGTTCTACTCTCGGAGGGGTGATCACCGCAGCTGGAATCGACCACCTGATGAACCGGGGCTGGCCTGCCGCGCACAGCACCGAACACGACGGCTGGCTGGTTCGACGAGCGGCCGGCGTCACCCTGCGGGCGAACTCGGTGCTCCCGGCCGGAGCGCCGTACGATCTCGGCAACGCCTTGGACTACGTGGAAACGCTGTACCAGGCGCACGGCATCACGCCCTCCTTCCAGATCAGCCCGGCGGCTCAGCCGACCGACCTTGATGCGCACTTGGCGGCCCGTGGGTACGAGATCAAGAACCCAACGCTCGTCCAGTGTGCTGCGGTGACCGACGTCCTGGCCGCGCTCCCGATGCCGACGGTTGAGGTGAATATTTCCCCGGTCGCCGACGACGCCTGGATGCAGTTCTGGTGGCAGAACGACGGCCGCGGCGGACCGGCCGAGCAGGCCGTCGCCCGGCAGATCCTCGACCGCGGAACGGCGTTGTACGCCCGCATCATGGTCGACGACCGGATCGCCGCCATCGGCCGGCTCGCCCTCGTCGACGACTGGTCCGGCCTCTACTGCATCGCCGTCGACCCGGCCTTCCGTCGCCAAGGCCTCGCCCAAGCCGTCATCCACAATTTGTTGCACTCGGCAACAACTCGCGGCATCGACAAGGTCTTCCTCTCCGTCCTCGCCGACAACACACCGGCCCTCGCCCTGTACCACCGCTTCGGCTTCACCACCGTCTCCCGCTACCACTACCGGATCGGTGTACCGAAGAACGGGTAGTGGTGGCGGCCAACGCCGCGTGCCTGCTCCTTCTGAGCGTGCGCGGCACCCGCGGCAGCGACCTCTACCCGTTGCTCCGTACGCGAATCAGAGTGTGAGTCTTTCCAGGTGGTCGACGATGAGGAACTTGGCGCCGGTCTTTTCGGCTGAGGTGCGGAGGGGGGTCAGGTCGGCCCAGGGGACGCCGGGCTCGGTGAGGGGCTTGTCGAAGTCGTCCCAGTGGGTGGCGAGCGCGGTGGTGGGCGGCTTGATGGTTTGGAAGAGGCGGTCGGTGACGCCGGGTTCGCCGCCGGGAGCGATCATCACGACGTCGACCTGGAGATCGCGCAGCGCGTTCGGGTCGAAGTTCGCCGTACTGAGGCTGAGGATGCGCAGGCCGCCGATCGTGACCACGTACGCGAGCGTGCCGCCCTCGACCAGGTCCGCGATGACGCGGGGACGAGCTGGTACGGCGTCCTGGTGGTAGCCGGGGAACGCATAGGTGTGGCGCTTGCCGCTGCAGGAGTGCAGGGACGGGTAGACCTCGATAGTGAACCCGTCGAAGACCAGGTACTCACCACCGCGGACCGGCGACAGCAGGTCGGCCTGGGTGCGCATCGCCTTGAGTAGGTTGACGTGCGTCTGGGTGCCGAGGACGGTCGCCTGCGTCTTCGCGGCGACATACGGTACGTCGGTCATGTGGTCGTAGTGCGCGTGGTGGACCAGGATCGCGTCGGCCTTGGTGATGTGCTTGTCGACGACCGCCTTGTCGATGACCAGCTTGGTCTGCGGGTCGGCGCCTTCCGGCGTGAAGGTGCCGGTGTGGAAGCGGGTCAGCCACGGGTCGGTCAGCACGGTGTGCTCGCCGCTGCGGATCTGCCAGGCGTGGTTGCCGAACCAGGTGAACTCCACCGGCGTCCTGTTGGCCTGCGACTTGCTGGTCGTCTCCTTGCTGCCCATCTGCGCGGCGGCCGGTCCGCCGATGACCCCTGCCGCTCCCACCGCGGCTGCGCCGGCCAGCATGCCTCGTCGCGTCATCTTCACTGCGTTCTCCTCACACCGATCCGTCGTTCCGTCGCTGGTCAGTCAAGGCGAGACGATGGGAGTGTGTCGAATATGCTTTCAGGCATGAGGCAAGTGTCTGGGGATATCACCGCAGGTCAGCAGGGTCATGCTAACTGAGCGGCATCTGCAGATCTTCATCGCGCTCGCCGAGGAACAGCACTTCGGTGACGCGGCACGAGTGGTTGGGATCACCCAGCCACCGCTGTCGCAGGGCCTGCGCCGGCTGGAGGCGCTGGTCGGCGCGAAGCTGTTCGAGCGTGGGCCGGGTGGGGTTGAGCTGACCCCAGCCGGTACGGCGCTCCTCCCGTTCGCGCGCCGCGCCCTCACCTCGATCGAGGAACTCCACCAGGCGGCGGTTGCGCGCGATCCGGAAGGACCGGAGATCCGCCTCGGGCTCACCCCTGAGGTCCCCCCAGCCGCCGGCGCCGCCCTGGCGGCCGCCTGCAGTGCCGCTCTCCCCGGCAGCCGAGTAACAGTCGTCACCGCCCCCACCAGCTCCCTGGTCGGTCAAGTCTCGGCGGGCCGACTGACGCTAGCTGTCGTCCTCCACCCCACCGTCCTCGACGGCCTGGAGGCAGGGCCAGTCCAACTGCTACCCACCTGGGCGCTAGTACCCTCCGGCCTCGTCACTGATGCTGCCGAGCTGAAGCAGTTGCGAGGGGTGGCTGTGGCGGTGCGGCCACGGGCGGAGGCGCCGGCGGCCCGGGATCTGTTCCTGGACACGCTGGCACTGCATCGCCCGGACGGCGGAACCGTGGTCGTGACGGATGAACGGGCCGGGCTTGCGATGGCGGCCGCCGGGCAGGCAGTCGTGGTGACGGCGGATCCGTCGCTTGTCGCGCCGGGAGTCGATCGCGTGCGGTTGGCTGGTGATCCGCTGCCCGTGCGGTTGCGCTTGGTGTGGTCGCACGGGCGGACGCCGTTCGACGATCCCGGGCGGCTGACCGAGGCGTTGGTGACGCCGTGAACGCCCGGATTCGCGCGGTCTTCGAGGACGCCGGTGTCCGCGGCTGGTTGCACGCGGTCGCCCTCGATGCGCCCGACTCGACGGTCTCCCTCGACGCCGATGCCGTCGTACCGATGGCGTCCGTCTACAAGCTTCCGTTGCTGGCCGGCTTCTGCCGTCTCGTCGACGAGGGTGAGCTCGACCCTCGCCAGCAGGTGACCCTGGAGCCTTCAGTGAGAACACCTGGCCCGACCGGACTGTCGGTGCTCGCCGACCCCGTCACGATGTCGCTCCGCGATCTCGCCGTCATGATGATGACCGTCTCCGACAACGCCGCCGCTGATGCGCTGCTCACGGTCATCGGCCTCGAGCGGCTCGCCGAGTTGCTGGAATCCTTCGGCCTGCAACGAACCTCGGTACGACGGGGGACCGCGGACAACCTCCGCGACCTGCAACGCCGTACCGGACTGGACGATCCGGACGCGGCCCTCGCCGTACTGGCTGACAACAACCGGACCACGCCGGACGGCGTCTACGAGGCCGCCAACGCCTCCGCGAGCACGCCGCGCGACATGACGTTGCTGCTCAGCCGGCTCTGGGCGGGCGAACTGCTCTCCGCCGCCCAGACCGACTTCGTGAAGGCCGCGATGCATCGGCAGATCTTCCAGCACCGGTTGGCCTCCGCCTTCCCGCACGACGGCATCCGGGTCGCCGGCAAGACCGGTACCTTCGGCGCCCTCCGGCACGAGGTCGGCGTCGTCACCCTCCCGGCCGGCGACGCCTATGCCGTCGCGATCTTCACCCTCACCGCCCGCGTCGACTCTCGCCAGCCGCGCGCCGACGCCGCGATCGGGCTCGCCGCCCAATACGCGGTCAACGAGCTCAGATAACGGCGTACGCCTCGATCTCGACCAGTGCTTCAGGACGGAACAGCCCAACAACCTGTACGGCGGTGCTCGCGGGCGGGTTGGCGGTGTCGACGTACTGGTCGCGGACCTGGCGAATCGCCGGCAGCCCGGTGATGTCGGTCAGGAACAGATTGAGCTTCACAACGTTCGCCCACGTCGCGCCCGCGGCCTTCAGCGCGGCGTCCAGGTTGGCGAACACCTGCCGCGTCTGTGCCTCCAGATCGCCTTCACCGACAAGGTTGCCGTCCGCATCGAGCGCGACCTGACCAGCGATCGCCACCCACTGCCCGGCCCCGGTCACCACATGGCTGTAGCCATTGCCCGGCGCAACACCCTCCGGCTGGGGATACTCCAACTTGCTCATCGATCCTCCATCAAACGGTGATCTTCGGTTGCCCTCTCGCAGCCTAGGCTCACGGACGTGAAGATCCCCAGGCTGGTCATCGCGTTGGTGATGCTGATGGCATCCTCTTTGGTAGCAACGGCATCCGCCACGACATTCCTTCCGGTCGATCCGGGCGCGGCGGGGAAGTACCAGGTCGAGATCAGCGAGTACAACCTGGGCGATCGGGTCGTCGACATCTCGGCGTTCAAGATCAAGAGCGAACTGGTCGGCCGGGTCTACACACCGGTCGGTGCGACCGGGCGGCGGCCGCTGGTGCTGTTCCTGCACGGGATCCACGAGACCTGCTACGCGAAGAACGTCGACCCGGGGGATGTGCTGGAGTGGCCGTGCCCGAAGGGGACCAAGCCGCTCCCGAGCTACCGCGGGTACGACGCGCCGGCCAAGGCGCTCGCCAGTCACGGCTACCAGGTGGTGTCGATCAGCGCGAACGCGATCAACCTCGCCGACTTCGACACCCAGCTGACGGGATCACTCGCTCGCGCGCAGTTGGTGATCGCACACCTCAAGCTCTGGCAGCGCTGGTCCACGCATGGTGACGGCCCGTTCGGCCGCAAGTACGTCGGCAAGGTCGACCTGCAGCGCGTCGGTCTGATGGGCCACTCGCGCGGGGGCGAGGGCGTCGCGCGAGCCGTCCAACTCAACGCCGACCTGGGGGAACCGTTCGGTATTCGGGCCGTGCTGCTGCTCGCACCCGGCGGCTTCCTGCGACCGAACCTGCCGGGCGTCGCGTTGAACGTGATCCTGCCGTACTGCGACGGCGACGTCAGCGATCTGATCGGACAGAAGTACTACGACGACTCGCGGTACTCGATGTCGGGTGATCCGGCGGCGCGCTCCGTGGTGCTGATGATGGGGGCCAACCACAACTTCTTCAACACCGAGTGGACGCCGGGTCGTTCGGTCGCGCAGTCCAAGGACGACTGGACCGCTGACGACGCGACCTGTGGCAAGAAGGCGAAGTCCCGGCTCACCGCGGTCGAGCAGGAAGCGGCCGGAAGGGCTTATCTGGCTGGGTTCTTCCGGCTCGAACTCGGTGGTGAGACCGCACTCCTGCCGTTGCTGGATGGTTCAAACACTCGCGCCCGCTCGGCCGGCCGCGCCGTCACCTCGGTGGTCGCTCAGTCGCCAGACCGGTACGACGTCGCACACCTCGACACGCTGAACGGCGTACTGGCTGGTGCTGCTCGTGCCCGGATCTGCTCACAGGACTGTGTACGCAACGGTTATGGGCGGCTGCCGCATTGGACCGCCATGCCACCGGCCGAGTCGACGCCGAACCTGCAGGTCACGGAGCTGACCTGGACCGGAACGAGCGGGCGACTTCGCTTCGATCTTGGACATCACGACGTGCGCCGGTACTCGACCTTGTCGTTGCGGGCGGCAACTGAACGTGCCACGGAGTTGTCGGTCCGGTTGACGGATGGGCGTGGGCACGCGGCCAGTGTTCCGGTCTCCTTACGCCCGCTGCCAGGTCAGGTGGCCGACCTGCTGCCGAAGGTGCTGCTGCAGACCGTCCGGATCCCGTTGGCCGGGCTGCGGATCGATCTGGGTGACGTGCGATCAGTGGAGTTCCGAACGGATCAGGTCACGCGCGGAACGGCGTACCTGGCTGATCTGTCGTTCTCGAAGCCTGCGCTGAGCCACTGGCGGCCGCGGATGCTGCCCGTGTTGTCCGTCGCGGACGTCGACATGGCCGAGGGCGACGCGGGGCCGCGGTCGGCCGACTTCCGCGTGCAGCTGTCGCGGATCAGCCCGCGGCCGGTGACGTTCTGGGCGGAGAGTTCGGGTGACACAACGGCCGTGACACGACCGTTCCGCGGGCTGGTGACGATCCCGGCGGGCCGCCGTACGGCGACAGTCAGGGTGCCGGTCTCGCCGAACAAGCGGGACGGGGACGACGACGAGTTCATCCTGGTGCTGTCGAAGTCGACGAACGCGATGATCGGCCGCTCACTGGCCAACGGAATCGTGCGCGACGACGATCCGACCCCCGTGCTGACGATCGGGCCGGGCGTCGGTACCGAAGGCCGAGGCGGTGTGGTGTTCCCGATGAAGCTGTCCGCGCCGTCGGACCGGGTCGTCACTCTGACGGCCGAACTCCGCAGCGGTACGGCGAAACTCGGCACCGACTTCCTCACCCCGGACGGTGGGCTCTACCCGCAGCTCGACGAAGGCCGCACCACCGGACAGTTCGTCGTACCGATCAAGGACGACAAACTCCGCGAGAAGGCCGAGACGTTCACCGTGGTCATCGCGGCCGCGGACGGCGCCGTACTGAAGGTCCCGTATCGGGTGACCGGCACCATCCGCGACAACGACTAGCTCAGCCTGACGTGGGCAATCCGGTGGTCGGCGATGAGGCCAGCGCGGAGTGCCAGCGGCGGGGGACCCGACCGGCCAGCCGGGCGTTGCGGCCGGCGGTGACGGCGTCGCGCATGGCGGCTGCCATCAGGGCCGGCTTCTCGGCGCGGGTGACCGGGGTTGCCAACATGACCGCGGCACAGCCGAGCTCCATCGCCAGCGCGGCGTCGCTCGCCGTACCGATGCCGGCGTCGACGATGACCGGGACGTTCGCCGCCTCGGCGATCAGCGCGATGTTGTGCGGGTTGCGGATGCCGAGGGCGGAGCCGATCGGCGCGGCCAACGGCATCACGGCCGCACAACCGGCCTGCTCGAGACGGCGAGCCAGGATCGGGTCGTCGTTGGTGTAGGGGAGCACGGTGAAGCCGTCGGCGACCAGGGTCTCCACGGCGTCCAGCAGCTCGAACGGATCGGGCAGCAACAGGTGGTCGTCGGCAACGACCTCGACCTTGATCAGGTCGGTCCCGAGCGCCTCACGCGCCAGCCGCGCGGTCAGCACGGCCTCCGCCGCGGTGTGACAGCCGGCCGTGTTCGGCAGGATCTCGATGCCGTGCCGCTTCAGCACATCGAGCACCGAACCCTCGTGCCCGGTCCCCAGCCGGCGCATCGCGACCGTGGTCAACTGGGTGCCAGAGGCAATCAATGCCTCTTCCATCACTTCCAGGTTGGCCGAACCGCCGGTTCCCATGATGAGTCGCGAGGAATACGTGCGGCCGCCCAGCTCGAAGGGGTCGTCCATCTCAGCCTCCCTGGACCGCGCCGACGATCTCGACCCGGTCACCCGCCGTCAGGATCGTGGCGGCCCACTCGTCGCGGGTCAGCACACTCTGGTTCACCGCGACCGCGATCCCGGTCTGCCGATCCGACATCTCCCGGACCAGCTCCGCGACCGACATCCCCGGTCCGCTGGTGGTCGCCGTACCGTTCACCCACACAGCGTGCTCAGCCGGCAACTCGTCGTACTGGGTCATGCGTCCTCCCTCCGTCGGAATTACCCGATTCAGGTTCAGCGGTCGGCGACGCCCTCTCTGTCGCCCTCTCAGCCCACTCCGGTGCGAGCTCCCGCGGTCTGCGTTCGACTTTAGTTCCCTGTCAGCAAAGTGGCCAACTCTGTCGGCCTGTAGAGCACTTGCTTGCCGGCTCGCTGCGGTTCGACCAGGCCGGTACGGCGGAGCAGCTGGAGGTGCTGACTGACCGCTGACGGGGTGACTTGGAGCTCGGCGGCGACATCGGTGGTGGTGCGCGGGTGGGTGAGGAGCTGCAGGATGCGGGCGCGCGCCGTACCGATGAGTTGAGCGAGGTCTTGTGGGGTGGGCGGGTCGACGACCGTCCAGAGGTTGGCCTGGCCGCGCGGTGGGTAGCCGAGGAACGGTTCGGCGCCGGGGTCGTACGGGATGACGGCGTGTGGGCCGAACAGGGTCGGCTGCAGGACCAGGCCGCGGCCGGCGACCTTCTCCGAGCGGCTGTTGAGGCTCACCTTGTCGACCTTCAGAAGCCCTTGGCTGTAAGAGATTGCGGGGCCGAGCTCGTTGAGCATCGCGCCCGTGCCTTGCTGGGTGAGGACGTGACCGCGGTAGGTGATGTCGGCGGACAGGATGGTTCGCATCCGGTTCCAGTACGGCGCCATCACCGTCTGCCAGTAGTCGTCGAGCGCTCGGGTCACCTTCGCTGGTGTCAGCCCTGGGGGCAGCTCGCCGTTCACTGCTGCGAGCTGCCTCTCGAACGTGTCCTGATCGACTTTGCCTATGAGCTGGAGTTCATCAGCGAACTGGGTGAGCGGGGAGGTCGGCCTGGGCGTCAGGAAATCCGGGCTGCCCATCGTGTCGTTGACCAGGCAGCTCAGGACCGTCCAGTCCAGGTCGGTCAGGAGCGGTTGGACCGCGCGCACCCACGGCAGCTGCAACGGAAACCGACCGGGGTCCCGCAGCGCCCGCAGACTCAGCACAGTCTCCGCTGCAGGCGACAGCGCGAACCGGACCTCCTCCAGGTCCCTGGACGTCAGTTCATAGGTCAGCACACCCTCATTACATCCCGCTACTCACAGCCGATGCCGTCGTGGTCGGCGTCCAGGCGATAGATGTCGGACCCAGTGACGGTCACCGGACCATCGACGTACTCGGGTCCGTTCCCGCTCCCGCCGGAGCAGTCGACGTCGCTCGCGATCGGTACGCAGCCGCTGTAGTTCGGGTCGCAACCGCCGCTATCTGATTTTTCTTCAACCTTGGTTCCAACGGCGGTGACCTGGGACCGCGGCTCCTTGGTGACCTCTTGGCGGACGAGCTTCTTCGCCGTCTGCTTCCCGTCGACATACGTGATGCGGTACGTCGACTGCCGGGTCCCGTTGATTCCCGTCGTACGGATCGTGCGCTCGCCCTTCGGCAACTCGCTGTCCGTGACCGTCTTCTTCTTGAACGGGATCACGCTGGTGACGGTCACCGACTTCGTGGTCGTCACCGGTACGACGACTTTCGGCTTGGCTGGTGTGGTCACCGGCGTTGGTGTCGGTGATGCCGCTGGAGGTTCGCTCGGCGGCACGGTCACCGTCTGCGTGATCACCCCGCCGGCGACGGCGACCGGTTCGGTGGAGTCCGCCGTACCGCATCCAGCTCCGGCGACGAGCACAACGACAGCAACAAAGGCAGTGCGCAACACAGTTCCCCCCAACCCGCCGTCGGTTCCCCCCGCGGCAGGATTGTCAGCGCCCGGACCACCCAGGGCGAGCACCCTGCATATCACTCAGAGTGAGCCCACGACCAGACCTCGACGCTCCTTACCCGGCCGTAGCCCCAACCCCGGCCAGCGCCGCGAACACAATCCCCGCGACAAGTCCCACACTCCCCACCACGATCAACGGCCCCGCACTGATCGGCGGCTCCGGCACCTCCTGCCGAAACACCCCGAACAACCGCTCCTCAGACGGCCGAACCTCCCGCAACAACACCGCCGACGGATGCGACCGCGCCCCCACGCTCTCCAGCGACTCTACCGCCGCCCGCGCAGCCTCCACCGCGGCCCGCACCACCGCCACGATCACCACCACCGACGCGACCGTCAGCACCCCGATCAGCGCCGCCGTAGTCTGCGCCATCCCCACCTCGGCCGCCTCCGGCGCCAACGCCTTCCGCAGCGCCTGAACCGACCAGAACCCGAAGAACCCCAACACCCCCGCCGCAAGCCCGACCCCCGCCACAACCCCCGTCAACGGATTCTGCGCCCGCACCGCCGCCGCGAACCCCCGCGCATCCCGCGCCAGATCCCCCGCATCCCGAACCAGCCCCTCGAACCCGGCCAACGCCTCCGCCCGAGCCCGCAAAGTCACCCCGATCACGATCCGATCGGCCAGCCCCATCGACGAAGACTGCTCAACAATCTCCCGCCAGGCCCCCACGACCTCCCCGTGAGCCCCCACCACCTCGGCCCGCTCAACAACCCCCATAACGCCCCCTAGCCCCAGCCCCCCGGCGCAAACTAGTACTCGTCTGACCCCGACAGTACGCCTCACCACCCCCTTCCAACACCCGTCAACCCACCCCACCGCCCCCACCCCACCCCCAAACCTGCAACACTTGTCCCCAACCCCTCACCACCGGGGCCTCTAGCTCAATTGGCAGAGCAGCGGACTTTTAATCCGCGGGTTGTGGGTTCGAGTCCCACGGGGCCTACCAAAAAGGACGTCGACCGCACGTAAAGGACGCCGCTCCGCGGCGGCTCAGTCTTGGCGCCTCCGGCGCGCCTGCCCACCGAGGGGCTCGCCAGACCTGGCTCGGCGGCGGACAGGCGGCTTGGCGTACACCCGGCGTGCTCCGCAGCTGCTACTTCGTCGCTCCGCTCCTCAACGCGCCCGCTCCGCGCGCACCCACCCACCCCCGGCTGATCTCCGTCTTCCCCCTGCGGGCTTACCGCCCGCTCCACGCGCTAGCGCGACCGAGCCCGCGGTGGCTCGTCGCCGACGTACGGGCTCAATGTGCTCGGGGCCGAGCATCAGGCGATCTTCGTGGCACCGGAACCCTGTCCGTCTCGCGATCAGGCGGTGGCCGGGTGATGCGCCTCGTGGGCGGTGACGACCTTTGGGCCGAGCACGGCACTCTCACGCAAGATTCGGCAGCGCAGGCTCACGGACGAGTCTGCGGGTCTGGAACCGATGTCGCGGCGGGCGAAATCGAGCCCGTCGACGCTGGCCGACGAGGTCAGGCAACAGCGATCGGGTCCGGGCTGCACTCGAGTAGTCCGGGCTCGGCTTCGGCCTGATCAGGGGGGCACGCCGTGGACCTGGGGCCGGTACCGTCGATTGCGTTCCTGGGCCGGATCTTCCGCCAAGACGGCTGCGGGTTCGGCCATCCAGCCCCGAACGTCTGCTGGCAACTCGACGCCACCGGATATGTCCTCGACCGCGGCTGGGAATTTCACTTGTGCGGCGCGAGTCGCTCGCCGTACCGATGTGGAGCTTGGCGTTGCCTCGCCCGATTCGCAGGCGGTGCGGATCGGGCGAGGCGAGGGCGCTACGCCGATGTCTCTGTGTCGCGCTGCCAGGCAGAGCTCTGGCAGGTGGGCACGCGACCTTAGCTTGATGAATGACACCGGACACAACGGCCGCAGCATCACCACACCAGTTCGCGATCTGCCTACTTGATGGGCATTGTCCCGCAGACGTTGCCGCCCAACTGGGTGAAGCTGCCGTTCTTGTTCTTCGCCCAGAATTGCAGGCAGATCAGCTCGCCGTCGGCGAAGTCCTTGTTGACCTCGAAGCGGTGCTCGGTTTCGTCCTTCACCGTGTCACCGGTCCGCTTGAATCCGCGCGGACCGAAGATCTGAAAGAACCCTTCTTTGGCGAGACCGTCGTAACGCACTCCGAGCACGGAGTCGACGTGGTGGTTCTTGCCGTACATGGTGTTGCACAGCGACTGATCCTTGTTGCAGGCTCCGGCGCGGCCGGCAGACGCCGGCGCGGTCATTGCCACGGCGATCGCTGCGGTGACGCCGACTGTTGCCACACCGCGATACACGTGTCGGACAAGGCTCATGTGTTCCTCCACTCAGCGGCTCCGGCCGGTCCGGGACCCATCGTGGACATTACGCCAGGTAGCACCGTCTGAACGGTGAAAGTGCTTGCAGCAAAGTGCAAATTTCGTCCGCGCCGTCTCGTTGCGCGCGGCAACCAACAGTCCGACGGCAGATGCCTGCTGGGGTTACAGCGTGACGTCGGGGACTTCGAAGGTTTGGATGGTGTTGGGTTCGAACCAGGACCAGAAGCGGGTGCCGTGCATGGTGGTGTCCTGGTGGGGGGTGTAGCGGTCGGTGGCGTTGGGTGCGGTGGACCAGCGGGGGATGGGGGCGGCGTCGGTGGAGGGTTTGGTGAACTTCGACAGGTCGAAGTCCAGGTAGGCGGCGGCGCCGTAGTTGATGGCGACGATGGTTAGTTTGCGGGTGGTGGGGTCGTAGGCGGCGATGGTGTTGGGGTTGCCGGCGTCGAGGATGCGCATGCCGGGGCGGATGTGGCGGGTGTACTGGGCTAGGACGTAGTACTTGGGGTTGGGGGCGCCGGTGGTGTTGTTGCCGTTGTCTTGGATGAGGCCCCAGCCGCCGCCGTCGACGACTTGCCAGTAGACCCAGGCGGTTGGGTGCAGCCAGCGGAAGTCGAGGTTGAGGTTGCTGGCCAGGGAGAGTCCGGAGGCGTCGCCCTCGCCGTACTCGGAGTTCCAGATCTTGCGGCCGGCGGACTTGGCGGCGGCGTACAGGAGGTCGCGGCGGCCGCCGCCGCCTTGGTAGCCGTGGACGTTGATGCGGGCGACGTTGTTGCGGGTGGTGCTGTCGAAGCTGTTCCAGGTCGCGAGGGCGGCGTCGTAGGTGTTGCAGTCGGAGGCGGCGATCGGCATCCAGCCGAGGTCGCGGGCGTTCAGTTCGGCGCGCAGGGCGTTGATGACCGGGCGCTGGGTGGCCGGTTCGAAGTGGCAGCCCTCTTGGGTGCCGTCGGCCTTCCACCAGTTGCCGTCGGGTTCGTTGAAGGGTTCGACCGAGGCGAAGTCGACGCCCCAGTGGTCGTGCGCGTAGCGGGCGATGGTGGCGAGGTACACGGCGTGCTGCTGGTGGTTCCAGGTCTGCAGGTTGTCACCGCCGCTCGCTGAGCCGGAGGGGTTGTGGTTCTGGCACATCCACCACATCGGCGAGTTCGAGAAGAGCTCGATCCGGTTCACGCCCCGGTCGCGCGCCTTCCACATCATGGTGCGCTGCGCGCTGTCGACGTACCAGTTCCAGCTTGTCGACGACGGATCCGAGCTGAACCAGTCGAGCCAGTACCCGTCCATCTGCCGCGGGTCGCCGATGTTCGGCGAGCGAACCATCGACTCCCCGTTGATCGGCTGCGTCGAACACGCGCCCGCGTTGTAGCGCGCGATCGTCAGCCCGAGTCCGGGTAGCGTCGTGCCCTGGTAGTTGACGTTGTTCCGCGTGAAGAAGACATCGGCCAGGTCGTCGCGGTTCCCGTGCGCCTTCCCCCACCAGCACAGCGACGTCCCCCACCCCTCCCACGCACCCCAGTCGACGCGCGGGTCGATCGTCGCGACAGCGGCCGAAGCGGTCGAGGTCTGTCCCAGTACGGCGGCGCTCAGCGGCGCGGCGACGATCGAGCCCAGCACGGTACGACGGCGCATGGCGTTCCTCCAGGGGGCGGTCCGGTAGGTAGCTACCAGCGACGATAACCGCACCGAACGGAGTTGCCCACCCGCACAACGGCCGTCAGCGCCCGCGCAGCGGAGGCAGGGTCGGCGCGGGGTGGTGCATGAGTACCAGGTCGTCGTCACGGATGACCAGATCGGCCAGGCGGTACCTGAGCTCAGGATCGTCGTACGGCGCGAGTGTCCACTCGGTCGGTTGGTTGTCCTTCAACTGGTAGACGTCGGCCTTCGAGGTCAGATGCGGAGCGATCGTGCCGGTGGTGCTGACGGTGGCGTTGGCGGGGATGCGGTTGACCAGCCGGTCCGCGGCGGCCGCGAACTCTGCAGGCTTGCCGGGGCCTTTCGGAATCGCGGACTGCAGGAAGAAGGAAAAGCAGACGACCGACAGGCCAGCAGCGAAGAGTGGCAGGAGGAGCCGACGTCGACGACCCACCAGATGCGGCCGAAGTAACGTGAGCCCGTGGATCATGGCGCAGAACACGATCGGCATCAGGACGGCGTCATAGTGGAACGACGGAATCCAGTAGAGCACGTTCGTGCTACCCAGCCGCCACGCCAGCGTCGGTAGCAGAAGCAGTACGAGCGGCGATCGGAGTGCCACGAAAAGCGTTGGTAGCAAGAGAAGTGCGACCAGCCAGAGCTTGTCCAAGGAAAACATCGCGCCGTTCAAAGCGGGCTCCGCGCCCTGGAGACCACCCTTGCCGAAGTAGCGATAGTTGTCATAGGCACTGAATGCCGGGACGATCACCAGCACACTCAGAAGCGACGCCGCGGTCCCGCCGACCGCCGTCCACACCCCGAGCCGCCGGGTCGCCGGACGCAACGCGATCAGAAACCCCAGTACGGCGAGCGTCAGCCCAAGGTCCTCCTTGACCAGCACCAACGGCGCCGCGATCGCGACCGCCCGCCCGGCACGGCCCTGCAGAAACTCGACCAGCGCGAACGCGAGCAGCGGTACGGCGAACGCGATCTCGTGGAAGTCGAACGTGATCGCGTGCAGCAGCCCCCAGGAGAAGCCGTAGCAGACTCCGATCACCACGCCGATCCGCGGGCCGAGCGTCGTACAGGCGAGGCGGGTGATCGGGTAGATCGAGGCGGCGAAGAACAGCGCCTGCGCGACCAGCAGCGTCTCGGCCATCGGGAAGAGCCGGTAGACCGGAGCCAGGACGGCGAGAATCGGGTGGAAGTGGTCGCCGAGCAGGATCAGCTGCGGATCACGGATCGTGGACACCGGCAGGTGGCCGTGCGCGTAGCTGCGCAACGCCTGGTCGAAGATGCCGAGATCGAAGGCCCCGGTCCGGTACGACCAGTGCTGCATCAGCACGAACCAGGTGTAGAAGGCCGCAAAACCACCGGCCAGTACGGCAGCCGGCCACGGCCGCGCCCGTTGTGGCGCAAGAGGTGCGGAGACCCGGGCGAAGCGATCGGCGAGGAGCAGCATCATGCCCCGGAGTATGGAAACGTGTTGCCCAAGGCAACCTGAAGCAAGCTGAAGAGTTCTTCAGGCTGAGCTGGAAAACGTGCGAACCTGGTCTCGTGCGGTTACTGGTGGTGGAAGACGAGCAACGACTCGCGGCGGCGGTGAAGTGGGGACTGGAGTCCCACGGCTTCACCGTGGACGTCGTGCACACCGGCCCGGACGCGCTGTGGGCCGCCGAGGAGAACGAGTACGCCGCGATCATCCTCGATGTGATGCTGCCCGGCCTGAACGGATTCCGCGTCTGCGCGAGCCTCCGCCGGACCGGAATCACCACTCCGATCATGATGCTGACCGCCAAGGACGGCGAGTACGACCAGGCCGAGGGCCTGGACACCGGCGCCGACGACTACCTGACCAAACCCTTCTCGTACGTCGTTCTGGTCGCGCGGATCCGCGCGTTGTTGCGGCGCAGCGGTTCGGTCCGCGCCGAGCTCGAGGTCGGCGACCTGGTGATCGACCCGGCCGCCCGGAGCTGCCGGCGCGGCGACTCCCCGATCGAGCTGACCGCCCGCGAGTTCGCGATCCTGGAGTGTCTGATCCGGCGCCGCGACGTGGTCGTCACGAAACGCGAGATCCTCGAGCAGGTCTGGGACACCCACTACGACGGCGACGTGAACGTGGTCGAGGTCCACATCAGCGCGCTCCGCCGCAAGATCGACCAGCCGTTCGGCCGCAAGACGCTCGAGACTGTCCGCGGTATGGGTTATCGCCTCACCGGGAGCACTCATGTTTAAGCTCTCGACCGCCGCCCGGGTGACGATCGTCGCCGGTGTGATCGGCACGCTGCTGGCCGGCGGGTTCGCGTACTGGATCCGCCACGAGGTCTACGCCTCGCGGTACGAGGTCATGCAGAAGCGCGCCCGCCAGGCGCTCAACATGATCGTGGGCAACATGGAGGCGACGAACACCAAGGCGGGAACCCCCGTGGGGGTCCAGTATCCGAGTACCGATGAGCAGTACGAGATCATCGACAACGCCGGCCGGGTAGTGGAGTCCGGCGGCCTGGTGAGGCTCTTCCAACGCGAACGCCCGCTGCAGCCAGTGCCCGCACCCGCGGAGGAGTCGGAGTGGCTCGGTCGCCACTACGCGACTTTGGGCACACTCGACGCCGAGGCTCAGCGGCTGGAGCGGGAGACATGCGAGGCCCAGGTGAACGCTGAGGAGTGCGCGCTCGTCGAGAGAATGGCCGGCCAACGCGTCGAGATCTATCGCAGGGTTCGGTCGCTGAACGACTACAAGTACAGGAGAGTCCCCACTCCGGCCAGCGCCGCCGCCGACCGGCGTTCCGTAGCGGTGGCGATCTTCGTGCTGCCGTTCGAGGCCGAGGAGGCGGTCGCTGAGGTGGACGCGGTGCTGAAACCGGCGCTGCCGCTGGCGGTCCTCCTGATCATGCTCGGCGCCTACGTCGGGACGCGCACTGCACTGCGACCGGTCGAACGGATGCGAGCTCAAGCCGCCGCGATCAGTCAGCACAACCTGCACGAACGCGTCCCTGTGCCGCCGACCGGCGACGTGATAGCCCGGCTGGCGACGACCCTGAATGAGACGCTGGGCCGTCTGGGAACCGCGGCCGACCAGCAGCGTGGCTTCGTCGCCGACGCGGCGCACGAGCTCCGCAGTCCGATCGCCAGCCTCCGCGCCATCCTCGAAGTCGCCAACGAGCACCCCGACCGAGCCGACTGGCCGCAGGTGAGCACCACCGCCATCGCAGAGACCAAGCGTCTGCAAAAGTTGGCCGACGACCTACTCCTCGTCGCGAGACTCGACGCCGAGCCCAGCACGACCGCCCAACCCGTAGACCTAGCCGAGCTCGTACGACGCCACCTCGCGGCGCGCGTGGACGAGGGGCCGGCCCTCACCTTCGACGCCCCTGAATCCGTCATGATGACCGGCGATCCCGCCCAGCTGGATCGGCTGGTCCGCAACCTCGTCGACAATGCGATCCGGCACACCCACACCATCGTTGCCGTCAGTATCGATCACCAGGACGCAAGCGTCGTACTGCACATCGACGACGACGGCGATGGAATCCCAGCAGCCGACAGGGAGCGCGTCTTCGAGCGGTTCACCCGGCTGGACGAAGCCCGCAGCCGCGATGCCGGTGGCGCCGGCCTCGGCCTGGCGATCGCTCGGGAGATCGCACTCCGCCATAACGGGACCCTCACAGTGTCCGAGGCTCCCGGTGGCGGAGCGCGATTCACGTTCAGGTGTGGTCCTGGATCCGCTCCGGCGTGATGCGGATGACGACTCGCTCGACCTCGGGCGGGAAGACGCCGAACTCGGCGTCGGCGTCGGGGCCCGCGTACTTGCTAGCCAGTTCTCGTACCAGTCGGCGGTCCTTGTCCGGGGTGATGGTGGCGCGGCCGCGGAGTTCGACGTAACGCATCGGGTCGGCGCGGTCGATGACGAGCAGGCTGGTGCGCGGGTCGGCGACGAGGTTGCGGGTCTTGAGGTAGGCGGCGTCGGAGGAGATCTGTACGGCGTCGCCGTCGCGGCCGACCCAGACGACCGTGTTCCGGGGTGCGCCGGTGGCGTCGAGGGTGGTGAGGACGCCGACGTTGGTGTCGTCGAGCAGGGCACGAGCGGCTTCGGAGAGTTCGGCAGGCATGGGTCGAGGCTAAGCGCCGAAGAGGCGACTGCCCGGAAGGGCTCGATGGGCGGACGACAGGGCGACTGTCGGCGGGTGCTGGGAGACTCGGGAGCATGCGTTGGGATCGAGCGGTGCTGTTCAAGCTGGCGACGAATGAGCGACTCGAGCAGGTGGTGAAGGGGCTGCCGGGTGGCGAGGAGCAGGCCTGGCGGGCGGCGTCCCGGTACGTCGCGGGGCGGACGCGCGATGAGGCCTTAGAAGTAGCCGAAGGGCAGTCAGCGCTCGGCCACGGCGTCAGCATTGATCTGTTCGGTGAGCTGTCGGAGGATCCCGCGGATGCGGATCGGGTGGTCGATGAGTATCTGGAGCTGGCCGAGCTGACGACGGCGTGGCTGTCACTGGATCTCTCGCACCTGGCCGTGGATGTCGATCCAGCCGGTGCGGCCGATCGCGTAGAGCGGATTGCCGCGGCGCTGCCGAGCGGGCGCAGGCTGCAGATCGGCGCCGAGGACACCGCGCGGACCGACCGGATTCGTGAGTGTGTGCTGGAGGTTGCAGGTCGTGGGTTGGCCGATCGCCTCGGCGCGACGGTGCAGGCCAACCTGGAGCGGTCGCCCGATGACATCGACGCGCTGGCCGAGGCCGGCGTACAGATCAGGTTGGTGAAGGGCGCGTACGTCGAGCCGTCCGGAGCGCACCCGTACGGCGAGCCGACGGACGTCGCGTATCTGCGACTGGCCCATCAGCTCGCCGAGCGTGGTGCCGACTGGTCACTCGCGACGCACGACGGGCGTCTCCGGGAGGCCGTTTTGCTTGCCTTGGGCAAGGTTCCGATCGAGCAGTTGCTCGGGATCCGGCCCGGCGTACTCGCCGACCTGCGCGAGCGCCAGATCCCCGCCCGCGTCTACATCCCCTACGGCCCGTCCTGGTTCCGCTACTGGCTTCGTCGCGTCGCTGAGTCCCGCGGGGCGTAGCAAGAGCTCTGTGGAACTCGGTTCCGAAAAATCCCATGCCAGCCACTAGCTGATGGGTAAGCGTTTGCCCTACGGTGAGCTCGCGTACGCGGACAGTTACCGCCCCGACTTTCCGATGAGGTATAGCGATGAGAATTCTGCGCGTTGTGTGTGCCGCGGCCCTGCTGACGCTGGTGAGTCCGCTGGCTGCTCAGGCCCAGGTCGAGCCCGGTGGATGGACGTCGTACTCGCCGTCGTTCACCGAGCAGGAGCGCGGGTGTGGGCAGATCAGTGGGCTGAACTTCCAGCTCACCTGTTCCACCGGCAGTGGTGATCAGCGGGCCGAGCGCCGGTACGCCACGTACTCGAGCGGGACCCGGCAGTTCGAGGGGTCGTTCCGGATCACGTCGATGACGGGGACCCGGATCAGCCTGAAGCAGACGTTCAACGAGAGCGCGGCCGGTCCGTACTTCATGCTCGCGGTCGAGCGTGGCGGCCGGCTCTACCGGGTCGGCGGCGACACGATCGCCACTGGTGCGACGGTCGGTACGACGGTTCGCGTGAACACCGTGCACGTGGTCGGCAGCCAGCACCGGACCTACATCAACGGCTCGCTCAAGCACACGATGTCGAGCCCGGGTGGCAGCTTCTACGACAAGTTCGGCACCTACCGGACCGACAGCGGTTCCGGTCCGATTCAGGCGACCTGGAGCGGTGTGCAGTTCTGGCGGAAGTAGATGCGTCGTCTCGGCCTCGGTCTGGCTGCTCTTCTGGTGCTGACCGGCTGCGGCCAGCACCAGAAGGGGTTCGAGCTGTCCGCGAACCTGGTCGCCGACGACGTCACCCTGAACTGGTCAGGCGCGCCGGCCGACGCGGCGTACCTGATGGTCGAGTACGCGACGGAAGAGGCCGGGCCCTACATCATCCTCGACTTCCTGCCGCCGTCGCAGCACACCTTCGAGCATCCCGACTTGATGCCGGGGACAACCTTCTACTACCGGGTCACACCCCTCACCGCCCCGGCGGGTGAGCCCGCGAAAGCCCAGCCCCACAAGGAAGACATCCAACTCACCTGGCACGACACCAGCGTCGACGAAGACGGTTACCTCCTGGAACGCCGGACCGAGGCGCAACCAGTCCAAGTAGCCGCCTACCTGGACCCCAACACCACCTCGTTCGACCTTCCCCTACTCCCCACCGACAAGCCCGCGACCTACTACCCCCGCCCCTTCCGTCGCGGCGCCTCCAGTCCCATCACCCACGAGACCACTCCGCCCGAGTAGGTCGCCCTAGGCGGACCGCCAGCACTCATCAACTCGTGGGTGAGCCGCTTGAAGGGGAGACGCTGAGCGTGAGGCGCCTGAGTGAGGTGGAGTTAGTGAGTGGCGGCGGTCCGCCCCGCGCGGACATCTGTGGAGTCGCGCGGCCATGGAGCAGCACTCAGCTTCCACAGAGCTCGCGCGAGGTTTTCCCAAATCGCTTTGGGGAGGATGTCGGACCGATTCGGTGGGTGGATCCTCCCCGGTCGACCCTTCCGTAGCAGCAAACTCTCCCCGAACCGGTTTGGGGAGGATTGTCGGCGTTGTGCACGGGTCGACCATTCCTGTCGCTGGGGAAACGGTTGGTGGGTGCACAAGGTGGCCGCGAGGTGTTGGGCGAGGCGACGGCGCGGACGACGTACGACGGCATAGGTGGTGGTGGTTAGGACGGCCAGGAGGGGGAGCGGCCTAGGAGGGCGACGATGCGGTCGAGGTGGTTGGGGCCGGGCCACTCGATGTCTGGGGCGAAGGCGGCGCCGGGGGTGCGGCGGGCGTCGCCGGTGGGGACGAGTTGGGCTACTGACCAGGCTGCATCGAGGACGTCTTGGGTGAAGTCGACGGTGGTGCCGAGGGACTTGGCGAGGTCCCAGCTGTGGACGACGTAGTCGATGAAGTGGAAGCTGATGGCTTGGTGGCCGGGGACCTTGACGTCGGGGCCGAACTCGGGGAGCGGGAAGATGCGCTCGGTCACGCCTTCTTCGGCGAAGGCTTCGAGGACGTGTTCGGCGGAGTCTAGGTAGGCCTGGACGGGGTCGTCGCCGAGGTCGCGGAGCTTCCAGAGCTCGGGGTTGCCGTCGCCGCGGGAGGCTGCGGCGAAACCGTAGTGTTGCGTGGCCATGTGGGCGAGCAGGCCGTAGATGGTCCAGGCCCGGCAGGGGGTCGGTTTGCTCAGGTCGGCGTCGGTGACGCCGGCGGCGAGTTCGATGCTCGCGGTCACGGCGCGGCGGTCGAGGGCGACGAAATCAATGGTAGGCATGTGTTGATGATAAGCGCCTGCATATGATTGCGCCAGTGGTAGTTTCCGGGCATGGACGAGCGCCCGGATCTTGCCGCGATGCTGTACCCGTTGGTGCGGGTGCTGATCGCTGCCGAGACGCCGATCCTCGCCGCGCATGACCTCTCGATGTGGGGTTACTCGGTGCTGACCGCGCTGGACGAGACGCCGGTGCGCACGCAGGCGGCGCTGGCCGAGGCGATCGGTGCGGACAAATCCCGGATCATCGGCACGCTCGACGAGTTGCAGTCGGCCGAGCTGATCGAGCGGACGCCCGATCCCGATGATCGCCGGGTCCGGCTGCTGTCGATCACGGCCAAGGGGCGCCGGGTGCGGCGTGCGGTCCGGAAAAGCATTCGCGCCTACGAGGAGGAGTTGCTCGGCACGCTGCCGGCCGCCGATCGGGAGACCTTTGTCAGGTCATTGAGAGCTCTACAACAGTAGACCGCTTCAGTGCAACCGATTCGGCCTGTGACGTACAGGTCGCTGTGAGTTGAACCAAATGAGCCGGGGATCCGTTCGCATGGACAAGTCCCCAAACCGCCCCTTGAGGAGTGAGGCTCATGCAGGTCCTGGAGCGTTATCAGTCACAGGTCATCGGAATCTTCCGGATCGTGGTCGGATTTCTGTTCGCGTGTCACGGTGCCGCGGCACTGTTCGGCATCCTCGGCACCAAGCAGGTCGAGGCGTTCGTCTGGCCGTCGTGGTGGGCGTCGGCGATCCAGCTCGTCGGTGGTGCGCTGGTCGCGATCGGGCTCGGCACCCGGTACGCCGCGTTGCTCTCGTCCGGCTCGATGGCGTTCGCCTACTTCACCGTGCACCAGGTGGATGCTTTGCTGCCCGTGCAGAATGGTGGCGAGAAAGCGGCGCTGTTCTGCTTCGCCTTCCTGCTGATCGCGTTTCTCGGTAACGGCGCCTGGGCGCTGGAGCGGAGCGCGCCGGCTCAGCAGCGGCAGACCGCGGCCGTAGCCACCGAGTGATGTGAACCCGTGCCCGACAGAGCAGGAGCCCCGATGGCCGACGACCGGGCCGCGATGCTGCGCGAGCTGCACGATGTGCATGCTCCCGCGCTGTGGCGGTTCGTGGTGCGGCTGACCGGCGACGACCGACTGGCCGAGGACGTCGTCCAGGAAACCCTGCTCCGGGCATGGCGGCGGCCGCAGATCCTGACCGAGGACGAAGCGGGGGCCCGGGCCTGGCTGTTCACGGTGGCGCGCAATCTCGTCATCGACGACCGGCGCAGTGCCCGGGTCAACCGTGAGGTGGCCAGCGGCGACCTGCCGGAGCATCCCAGTACCGACCATGCGAACGCCGTACTGGATGCCTGGCTGGTGGCCGAGTCGCTGGCCTTGTTGTCGGAAGAGCATCGGCAGGTGATCGTCCGGGCCTACTACGGGCGCCGGACGGTCACCGACATCGCCGAGGAGTTGGACATCCCGTCGGGCACCGTGAAGTCGCGGCTGCACTACGGGCTGCGGGCCCTCAAGCTCGCACTGCAGGAGAAGGGGGTGACGAGTCAGTGAGTGACAAGTACCGGGAGTGGGACGCGGCGTATCTGGTGGGTGCGCTGCCGGCCACAGACCGGCGGGAGTACGAGAAACACCTGGCGACGTGTGCCGAGTGCTCGGAGGCGGTGGCGGGGCTGACCGCCGTACCGGCTGCGCTGGCCGCGTTGCCGAGTGATCAGGCGCTGGTGACGGTCGCCACGACCACGCCGAACCTGCTGCCCGGCCTGGCGCGCAAAGTGCAGGAGGATCGACGGCGTCGGCGCTTCCGCGTCGGCGGGATGGTTGCCGCGGTGGCGGCGGTGTCGATCGGGATCGGCGCGGTGATCGCGGTACCGCTGGTTCAGGACAAGCCGCAGGGCGACTACGTCGTGCTCGCGCAGACCGTGGCGAGCAAGCTGTCCGCGGACGCCCGGCTGGTGCCGGAGCGCTGGGGGACGACGATCGAGATCAGCTGCCGGTACGACGAGCTCGCGACCCCGAGTGAACGGGCCCGAGGCTACGAGTTGTACCTGACTGATGCCTCCGGCAAGGCTCAGTTGCTGGCCACCTGGACGGCCGCCCCCGGTACGACGGTGAAGCCGGCCGCGACGACGAAGTTGCAGCGCGCGGAGATCCGTGCGCTCGACATTCGCAGCTCGGAGACCGGCCGGATCCTGCTCGCCGTGCACTTTTGAGCGTATCTGCCGGATTGGGTTGGCGTTGCGTGCATGAGGCGCTACTGCCGGGGCACCTGATGACCACGAGCCGCCGGTCGCGCGCGAGGCCGACGATTCAGGCCCCGGTGTTCAGGGATGAGTGCACCGGGGCCGCCCCCTGTCCGGACCGGTCCAGTACGGAACTCCGGAAACACCCGGAAGAATTTTTCCTGATTCCTGTAACACTCGCGCCGTCACCAGCGATACACCGTGTGTAACGCCACTGAGGATCCCGTCCCAGGTCAACCGCCCGAAGGGCCTGGGACGGGGTTCTCGTCCGCCGCCTAGGCGCCCCGGCCCGGCGTTACAGCAGAAGGCCCCCGGTTGACTCGCATCCCGGGGGCCTTCTCACGTCCTGCGGCTCATTTCCTGCGGCTTGCTACGAAGCCCGCTCGATCGGTCCCTCCGGCTCGGCCAGGGCGATCCGGTCCGCCGGCAGGCGTTCCGTCCGCTCCATACCCTCGCCGTCCTCGTACTGCACCAGACCGGTCCATCCCGTCTCCTCGTGCTCGCGGCCGATCAGCCAGCCGCGGCGCCACTGGCCGTCGGCGAGCACGACCACATGGCCGGGCAGCGGGAGTCGGGACACCAGATCGGCGCCGTGCTCGAACTCGTTCATGGCCGTAGGATAAGCGCTTTTCGCCGCGATGGCAGGTCCGAGCGTGTCTTCCCGCTTGGATACTGGACCCACCCCACCGCCCCGAACAAGGCTTCTTAGACAAGTTTCAAACGATCGATCTCTTCATCGCTGAGCACAACATCCAATGCAGCAAGGACTTCCGGCAGGTCATCAGCCGGTACGGCGCGTGTCGTCGACCGGCCATCGGCGTACTCGATCGTGAGCTCTTCACCGACCAGTCGCCGTACGACGCCGTCCGCGACGCGCATCACCACCGGGCGACCGGTGAACGGCGAGTTGGGATGGGTGGAAACGTAGTGGTGGTAGACCTCGTAATCGATCGGGCGGACCGGTTCGTCATTGGACGCGTGCTGCGGAATCCAGCCTTCCGCGGTCCGTTTCGCCAACGTCCACACGTCATTCTCGAGTGTCAGCTGGTGATCCCAGCCGCCTTGGTCGACGATCACGCCGTCCTTGAGTGGCGTGGGGTACAGCTGGCCGGCGCCGAATCCCACGTCGGCCAGGAATTCCTGGCCGTCGACTCCGACCTTGAGGAGTGCATGCGTGCGCGGTCCGGCCTTGTGGGGTTGGACTCTGGCCACTCGTCGATCCACCGTGAAGCCGAGTTGTTCAAGGGCTGCAGCGAAGAGCAGTGCGTGCTCATAGCAGTAGCCGCCGCGCTGCCGTCGTACCAGCTTGTTCTGGATGGCTTCGAGAGCGATACCCGAATGCGTGCCGAGGATGACATCGATGTTCTCGAACGGGATCGCCAGCACATGCGCGCGATGCAGGCTCGACAGACTGTCGGCGGATGGAGCGACGCGCGGGTGCCCGATTCGCTCGAGGTAGGCGGCCAGGTCGAGAGCCTCGATGTTCCACATGCCGCCCACCTCAACACCTCAAGTCGCCTTTAAGTCAAGCGCGAGACCTGGTAGTGCGCGATCAGGCCGTGGTTCAGCAGGACGCTGAGGTT
Source organism: Kribbella sp. NPDC051587 (assembly GCF_044453945.1). Lineage (NCBI taxonomy): Bacteria > Bacillati > Actinomycetota > Actinomycetes > Propionibacteriales > Kribbellaceae > Kribbella > Kribbella sp. NPDC051587. The sequence continues at coordinate 35,926 of NZ_JBITDE010000019.1, read as the reverse complement.
GACCGTGAGCGTCGGGCGGTCGGTGAAGGCGAAGTCGACCGTCAGGTAGGCGAGGGTGAGGCCGTCTGCCAGCTCACGGGTCTCCAGTACGGCGTACTTCGCGGTCAGCCCGAGGGGTTGCGAGTCGTAGTACTCGGCGATCGCGTCGCGGCCGACGCCGTACGGGTGCAGGCCCTGGAAGATCGCGTCCTCGGTGAAGAGGGCGGCGACCGTCTTCGGGTCGTGGGCGGCGATCCCGGCCGCCCACTGGTCGAGGATTGCGGTGAGTTCGCTCATGACGTCAGTGTCCTGCCTGCTGGCCGCCGTCGACGTGCAGGATCTCGCCGGTGACGAACTTCGCGCTCTCCAGGTAGGTGACCGCGTCGACGATCTCCTCGATCTCGCCGAGCCGGCCGACCGGGTGCAGCGCCGCGAGGAAGTCGTGGGTCTCCGCCGGGTGCATCGGCGTCCGGATCACGCCGGGGGAGACGGCGTTGAAGCGGACGTTGCGCGCGGCGTACTCGATGGCGAGCGAGCGGGTGACGGAGTTCAGGCCGCCCTTGGTGAGCGCGGCGAGCGCGGCCGGTACGTCGCTGAGGGCGTGCTCGGTGAAGGTGGTGGTGATGTTGACGACGTGCCCGCCGTCCTCGTGGTCGAGCATCGCGGTGACGGCGCGGCGGGTGGTGTCGAAGAAGCCGCGCAGGTTGATACCGCTGACCTGGTCGAACTCGGCGTCGGTGTACTCGGTGAACGGCTTGGCGATGAAAACGCCCGCATTGTTGACCAGGGTGTCGATCCGGCCGAAGGCCTCGAGACCTTTCTCGATCACCGCGGTCCCGACGCCGATCTCGCCGATGTCACCGGGGACAGCGAGTACGAACGGGTCGTCGGAGGGGGCGATCGACCGCGAGTTCGCGACGACGGCGTACCCGAGCTTGCGGTACGCCGTGACCAGTCCGGCTCCGATGCCCTGCGACGCCCCGGTGATCACGGCGACTTTCTGGGTGTTCATAGCCCCTGCTTTCCTGAGTTGGTGTAATTCGATAGTTGTCGAACCATTCAGGCTTTTCCACGACCGGTCTTCTCCCAGTTGGGAGGCTGCGCCTACTACTGTTCGCAGGGTGGAACTTCGGCAGTTGCGGTACTTCGTGGCGGTGGCCGAGGAGCTGAACTTCGGGCGGGCCGCGGCGCGGCTGCACATCGCCGGCCCGTCGCTCTCGCAGCAGATCAAGTCGCTCGAGCGGGACCTCGGCGTCCGGCTCTTCGAGCGCGATCGCCGGACGGTTGCGTTGACCGCCTTCGGCGAGACGCTGCTGCCCCGGACGCGGGCGCTGCTCGAGCAGGCGGACGACCTACGCCGTACGGCGCGGGGCTTTGCGATGAGTGAGCCGGTCCGACTGGGTTACGTGAGCTGGCGGCCGGCCGATCTCGAGGAACGCGTGTCCGGGGTGGCGCGGCTGCGGGTCGACGCGTGGGTGATGCCGTCGCACACGCAGGCGGCACGGGTCTCGGAGGGGAGCATCGACCTGGCGATCTGCTGGGTCCGGGCGACCGACCTCGCCGAGCAGCAACTAACCGGTCGGTTGGTTGGCGCCGACCGCCTGGACGCCGTCTCGACCGGCGACGACTCGCCGGTGGCGGCCCGGGACACCGTGGTGCTCGTCGACGCCGACACGGCGACGTGGGCCGCCTGGAACATCTACGCGATCGAGTTCGCCCGCGCGACCGGTGCCACGGTCGAGCGGATCGACGACCATGGGATCACCGGCTCGGCGTTCTTCGATCATGTACGGCGGTTGGGCCGGCCCGTACTGAGTTCACCCAAGCGCGACGCGACTCCGTGGCCGAGTGGGTTCACCCGGCGACCGGTCGTCGATCCGGCGCCGGTGTGGACATGGGCCCTGGTATCGCGGTGGGACGAGTCGAACCCCGCCGTACTGGCCGCCGTTGAAGCATTGACCCGGGATGCCGCGGTGGAGTTCGGACCAGCGCCGTACTGGCTGCCGGAGGACGATCCGTTCCGGGCGGGAGCCTCGACGTACCAACCGTGAGGCCATTCGGTCTCGGTTTCACAGATTGTTCCGGACTGCGCCGGAACCGCATCCTCGCTGCACCAGCAGACTCCTGGAGGTCACTGTGCGGTGGGTGCGAGCGTTGGTCGGACTGGGATTGATCGTCGGCCTGGGGACGGTGGTCGTACCACCTGATCAGGCGGAGGCCGCGACACCTCCCGGGTACTGGGTCGAATCGGCGTACACGTCGGTGTTCAAGGACAGTGGACGCTCGGAGGAGGCGGCCGATGTCCTGAAGCTCGACACGGCGCGCAACGATTACGAAGGCGGCCAGGTCGTCCTGCGCGGACCGTCGGCATACACGATCAACGGGGTCGACTTCAGTGAGCTGGCCGGGCCGTCGGACAGCATCGCGGCGACGAATCTGTCGTACAACTTCGTCGGCTATCAGAGCCTGAACCGGAACTCGACGTTCGACGGCGTACAGCCTGCCTGGCACACGATCCGGGACGCGCCGGGGCTCTTCCCCGATCGGCTGGTCAACGACCCGACCATCGCCGTCGATGCGAACACCACGCAGTCGGTCTGGATCCGGGTGTTCGTGCCGGCCGAGGCCGCCGGCGGTGTGTACAGCGGGCGGGTCACGGTGCGGACCACGGCGGGGAACATCGTCGTGCCGTTGACGGTGAACGCACGGGCGGTGACGATTCCGCCGGCCAAGGACGGCGGCTTCACCAACGTGATGTGGCAGAGCACGAGCCAGGCGATCTACCCGGACCCGGCGATCACCGACACCATCGAGGAGATCTACAAGTACAAGAAGTACTCGACGAAGTGGTGGGAGCTGATCGACCGCCAGGCGGAGATCACCAAGCGCTACCGCGGGAACAGCGTGCAGGTGCAGATCCTGCGGTTGCTCATCGATGCGGGCAGCGTCTTCAACTCGTCGACCGGGAAGTACACGTTCAACTGGACCCTGGTCGACCAGCTGGTCGAGCACTACCAGGCGCACGGCGCGGTGAAACGCCTTGAAGGCAACGACCTGATCGGTAGCTCGCCGCGGTTCAAGGTGGCAACCTTCCCGACCACGCCGGGTGGCTTCCAGGTGTACTACGACTGGGATTCGCCGGCCGGCAAGAACTGGACCGACCAATACCTTCCGGCGCTGCGCGATCATGTGGCGGCCAAGGGCTGGCAGGACTTGTGGTTCCAGCACATCTCGGACGAGTCGCAGGACGTCGAGGAGTACAACGAGGTCGCCACCCGGTACCGCCAGCTGTGGCCGGGCATCAAGATCGCCGACGCGATCGTGAACGCCGGGGCCTTCGGAGTCGCCAAGACCGACGACATCGTGATTCCGAACCTGCACACCTACACCGAGAACCGGGACCCCTTCGACTACGAGCGGACCACCAACCACAAGGAACTCTGGTTCTACAACTGCAACATCCCCGTCTTCGGGCACCTGAACAGGTTCATCGACGAGGCGCAGTGGAACCAGCGGATGACGATGTGGCTGGCCTACAGCCGCGGCGCGACCGGCTACCTGCACTGGGCCTACAACAACTGGCGCTTCAAGATCGACGACCAGAAGCCCAAGGGGGACGGCTGGATCACCCAGCCGGATGTCGCCCGCAACACCCTCGAGGTGACGACGCGGTACGAGTCGCTGCGGGACGGGATCGAGGACTGGGAGGTGCTGAATCTGCTCGGGAAGACGAACCCGGGGTTGGCCCGTGAGCTGTCGCGGTCATTGGTTGAGATGAGCAACAACTACCAGTCGGACATCTCTTATATGCAACGGATCCGGGCGATGGTGCTGGATGCGGCAGCCGGTAAGCCGCTGATTCCGCAGGACCTTGCGGTCGGCAAGACGGCGACCGCTTCCTCAGGGGATGCGACGAAGGCGGTTGACGGGGATGCGGCGACGGCTTGGCAGCCGACCGGTACCGGCGAGCAGTGGGTGCAGGTCGATCTCGGGCGGCAGGTGCAGTTGAACGGAGTCCAGTTGTCCTGGACGGCTGCGCCCGCGTCGTACAAGGTGCAGTTGTCGTACGACGGGTCCTCCTGGTCGGATGCCCATGCGGTGAGCGTTGCGGACAAGGGATACTTCGCGGGGATCAACGGGAAGGCGCGGTACGTGCGGATCGTCGTACCGGCTGGAGGCGTTGGGCTTGCCGGGTTGGAGGTTTCGGGGGCGTACTTGCTGCAGCAGAACTTTGCCGGGGGCAAGAGTTACTCCAAGCCCGGTGGGACCTCGCCCGGGAACGATGACGCGGGCAAGGAGGCGACCGACGGCGTACTGTCCCATGACTGGAACGACCGGCGCGGGTTCGCTTATGACGTGCCGAACGACAACGTGGCGCACACGTACGACGTGACGGTCGACCTGGGTGTGGTCCAGACGGTCGGACGCGCCAAGGCGCACGCGTACGAAGACTTCCCGGGGTACCAGCCGGACCGGATCAAGATCTCGACCAGCGGTGACGGGCGGACCTACACCGAGGTGGCGCAGACCGGCGTGGACCGCGGGATGTACAAGATGTGGTACCAGGCGGACTTCGCGCCGACGCGGGCGCGGTTCGTCCGGTTCTCCTTCGTGAAGACGCGGTCCGGGGCGAAGTCGGCCGTCTACTTCGACGACCTCGAGGTGTACGGCGTGGGTTCGGTGCCCGCGGCAACTGAAGAGGTACCGGGGTCGGCCGGGTACAAGTTCGGCAGTCAGGAGTTGATGTTCGCGCCGACGACGACCGGTTCGTTGATGCGGTGGAACTGGGCGCCGGGTGTTGGGACGAAGACCGTCGACTGGGGCCAGGGGCCGATCGCCGGCCGCCCGTCCGGGTATGTCTGGCTCGACCAGCAGCACGCCATAGCCCGCAGTACCGACGGGAAGTTGTTGCACTGGTGGCAGGCTGACGGCCAGGCGCAGCCCTCGTTCGCGAACTGGGCCGGTGATGCGGCGTCCGACCCGGTGGCCGCAGTGTGGGGTGGACAGCAGCACATCTTCGCGCGGTCGAGTGATAGCGCGATCTCGCACTGGTGGTGGGATCCGGTCGACCAGAAGCTCCGGCTGGACAAGTGGTCCGGTGCGCCGGGGCCGATTGTCGGGAGGCCGGCCGTCTACACCTACCGCGACCAGCTACATGTTGTTGCCCGGGGCACCGACAATCACCTGTATCACTGGTGGTGGATCGCTGACGAGTTCGAGCCGCACTTCGCCGACTGGGGTGGCGAGACGTACTCCGACCCGACCGCGTTCACCTGGCAGGGGCAACAGCACGTGTTCGCCCAGGCGGCGGACGGGCAGTTGCAGCACTGGTGGTGGGACCCGGCCGATGGTCTGAAGCTGGACAGGTGGACCGGTGCGTCGGGGAAGTTCGTGGGTGCGCCGGCCGGGTTCGCGTTCGGTGAGGAGCAGCATGTCGTCGCTCGTGGCCCGAACAACACGCTGTACACCTGGTTCTGGGGCAAGGGGAACAACTTGGTGACCTTCGCCGACCGCGGTGGTGCGGCGTACTCGGATCCGGTGGCGTATCAGTTCGGGGACCAGCAGCAGATCTTCGCGCAGTCCGCGACGAACACGCTGTCGCACTGGTGGTGGACCCCGACGGAGGCCTGGCAGAACGACAACTGGGGTGGGAGCGTGCGTTACCAGCCCTGAGCCGTCGCGGTGGCCGGGGTGAGCCTGTAGCCGGTGTTCTCGGAGAACTCGGCCGACAATGCGAACCGGTCACCGCGCACGACGGTATGGCGCCACTCGACCGGGCGGTTCTGAGTGGTGCCCTGCCGAATGATCGAGAAGACAGCGGCCTCGGCCGGGCAGTGCAGCAGTGCACGCTCGGCCGGGGTCGGCATCACGGCGCGGATGTCCTCGCGGCCATGGTCCAGGCGGACGCCGGTGCGCTCGGAGAGTTCGTTGTAGAGGCTGGTGTGGGTGAAGTCGGCGTCCAGGAGTGGTTCGGCCAGGTCAGCCGGCAGCCAGACGCGGTCCAGCGCCAGCGGCTCGTCATCGGCGTACCGGAGGCGCTCCAGGTAGAACAGCGGGATGGACGCCTCGAGCTCCAGGCGGGCGGCGATGACGCCGTCGGCGCGGAGGTCCAGGACGCGGACCACGCTGTGCTGGTCGAGGCCGGAGGCCTCCACCGAGGAGAACAGGCTGTAGAGAGCGCCCATCGGCTGCCGGATCTCGGGGACGATCGCGACCCTCGGCTGGCGGCCGCGCTCGGCCACGATCAGGCCGTCGGACCTGAGTTGGCCCAGCGCCTGGCGCACGGTGTGCCGGCTCACCGCGTACGCCTCGACGAGCGCCAGTTCACCGGGGAAGGCCGCGTCGAACTCGCCCGCCCGCAGGCGCCGTACCAGGTCGGTCTGCAGTTGTTTCCACAACGGCTGCCCGCCTTCGCGGTCGAGCACAGTCATCTTGGTCGGACCTCCGATTTGCCAAATGTCCGGTCAGCTCTTAGCTTAAATGTACGCACATTTCTGCGGAGAGGAGCCGGGCTCATGGTGCAGGTCGAGGTTAGGTCACCGCACGGCCGCTCCGCCCCGCCCGCTCGCTCTGTGGGAGCTTCACGCCGCGTCCACCGTCGCCTCGGCTCTGCGGTGTGGCGGTTGCGAGGGGTCGGCGTGGTCGCGGTGCTGGTGGCGATCGCGGTGCCGCTGGGACGCCTGGTCCCGGTGGTCGGAGGGCCGGTGTTCGGCATCGTCCTCGGCGTCCTCGCCGGGCTGTTCATCCCCGCGTTGCGCTCCGAGGTGCTCCGCCCCGGCATCGACTTCGCGGCCAAGAACCTGCTGCAGTTGTCGATCGTCGTGCTGGGCACCGGCCTGTCACTCCAGCAGGTAGCTCATGTTGGCCTGTCTTCTTTGCCGGTGATGTTGGGGACGCTGGCGCTCGCGCTGGGTGGCGCGTGGTTGTTCGGGCGGTTGCTGGGCGTGCGCGATGACACGCAGGTGTTGATCGGCGTCGGTACGGCGATCTGCGGTGGCTCGGCGATCGCGGCCGCGACGGCGGCGATCGGGGCGCGGCGGTCGTCGGTGGCTTATGCCCTCGCGACGATCTTCACCTTCAACATCGTTGCTGTGCTGACGTTCCCGCCGCTCGGTCACCTGCTCGGGATGAGTCCGGAGGCCTTCGGGCTCTGGGCCGGAACGGCGATCAACGACACCTCGTCCGTGGTCGCGGCCGGGTACGCGTACAGCCAGAGTGCCGGTGATCAGGCGATCGTCGTGAAGCTCACGCGCTCACTCACGCTGATCCCGATCGTGCTCACGCTTGTTGCGCTGAAGGTTCGGCGCGAGAACCGCGCGGCCCGGGCGCTCGACGTACAGGGTGCTGCTGGGCAGGGACCTTCGTACCACGGGGCGACCGCGTCGACGCGTCGGCCGCTGCCGTGGAAGAAGCTCGTGCCGCTGTTCCTGATCGGCTTCATCGCCGCCGCGGGGCTGCGCTCGGCGGGCGTCGTACCGGACGCGTGGTTGCCGACGCTGAGCCTGATCGGGACCTGCCTGATCACCGCCGCGCTGACCGCGATCGGCCTGTCGCTCCGGCCGCGCGAGCTACGCGACGCAGGACCCCGGCCGCTCCTGCTCGGAGCGATCCTCTGGGTCCTGGTCGCGGTCGGTTCGCTGGTCCTTCAGTCCTTCTTCTCGTAAGCGGCCGGGCGGGTCTGCACCGCCTGGATCCGCGGTACGTCGAGCTTGTTGCTGCGGTCGAAGTTGTAGATCCCGTTCTCTTCCTGGAAGACGTCGGTGAGCTGCGTGTAGCAGTAGCCGAACATCAGCGGGTCGTCGAGCAGCGCGTCGACCAGCCCGGTGAAGCGGACGTAGAAGTCCTCCTCGTCCGCGACCCGCTGGCCGTAGCCCCACGAGTCCTCGCTGTTCCCGGACTTGCCCGCGGCGGCCTTCTCCGCGTTCCACCAGATCCCGCCGAACTCGCTGCAGAAGTACGGCTGACCGGCGTACGGCTGAGAGATCGGCCGGCCCTCGGGACCGCCAAGGTTCCCGTACGGCGTTCCGTCCTTCAGGCCGGCCATCTCCTGGGCGAACTCGGCCGGGTCCTGCGTGTAGTTGTGTGAATCCCACACGTCGGTCTCGGGTACGCGGTGCGAGTAGCCGGAGGAGTCCAGAACCGGTCGCGTGGAGTCAGCGGCCTTGGTGGCAAGGAACATCGCCCGCGTGACGTCGTCCAGCTGGGTGATCCGGTCGTGCAGCAACTGGTGCGTCTCGTTCAGCGGGCACCAGCCGATGATGCTCGGGTGGCTGTAGTCGCGTTCGACCGCCTCCAGCCACTGACCGACGTACGAGGCCGTCGGCTGCTGGTTGTCGTCACCGGTGTGCCCGACACCCGAACCCCAGTCGCCGAACTCGCCCCAGACCAGGTAGCCGAGGCGGTCCGCGTGGTAGAGGAACCGCTCCTCGAACACCTTCTGGTGCAGGCGCGCGCCGTTGAACCCGGCCGCGATGCTGAGCTCGATGTCCTTGACGAGGGCGTCCTCGGAAGGCGCCGTCATCAGGCCGTCCGGCCAGTAGCCCTGGTCCAGAACCAGTCGCTGGAACACGTGCTTGCCGTTGATCAGGATCGCCTGGCCGTTGACCGAGACCGACCGCAGGCCGGCATAACTGTCGGCCGTGTCCACAACGTTGCCGTCGGCATCGATCAGTTCGAGGGCGACGTCGTACAGGTGCGGGTCGGTGGTGTCCCAGAGCCGGACGCGGTCCGTGGGGATCTGCAGGGTGAGTCGCGGCGCGAAGTCGAGATCGGCGCGCACCTCGGCCGTCGTCACGTCGCCGTCCGCGTCACTGAGGATCGCGCGGATCTTGTAGCCGGGCTTGTTGGCCGACACCGGTACGGCGAGGTGGAACGCGGAGCCGGCCACATCCGGAGTGATCCGGGGCCGCTTGAGGTGCACCGTGGGGACGGCCTCGAGCCACACGGTCTGCCAGATCCCGGTCGTGCGGGTGTAGAGGCAGGAGTGGTTGTTGTAGAGCTGGCTCTGCTTGCCGCGAGCCTGCGGGCCCTTGTGGGTGTCCCGTGCCCGGACGACGATCGTCGCCTCTTCACCCGGCTTCGCGACCTGGCTCAGGTTGGCGCTGAACGGCGTGAACCCGCCGCGGTGCCGGACGACCTCAGTGCCGTTGACCCATACCGTCGCGTCGTGGTCGACCGCCTGGAAGTGCAGCACCGCTTCCTTGTCTGCCCACTCCTGCGGGATCGTGACCGTCGTGCGGTACCAGACCGCCTCCAGGAAGTCGACGTCCTCGATCCCCGACAGCTCGGACTCGGGAGCGAACGGCACCACGATCCGCCGCTCCAGCTCCCGTTCCCGCAGGCCCCGCTCCAGCCCGCTGTCCGAGCGATCGATCTCGAACTGCCACTCGCCGTTGAGATTCACCCACTCCGCTCTCACGAACTGCGGACGCGGATACTCGGCACGAGGCTGTGTCATCAGTACTCCCGATACGTGGCTGGGAACGGATCGATTTGACACTACAACGTTGGAATGCGCCCAGCAACAGCTGATTTCACCAGTTGGCTGGTCGTGCTCCGCCGGAACCAGGCGACCACCGCGGTCAGCACCAGATAGGTCAGCGGGATCGCCGGCGAGACCCCAAGCCCCACGTTCGTCACCGTCGCCCCCACCATCAACGCGGTCAGCCCCAGCGCCGCCGTACCGCACAACCGCGGGATCAACAGCCCGATCGCCCCCGCCACCTCAAGCGCACCGGTCAAATACCGCAACCAGTCGCCCGGCCCGAGCGTATTGAACATCTCCGTCATCGCCGGATCCCCACTCAGCTTCGGCAAAGCAGCCATCACGAACGCCGCCGCCAACCCCACCTGCACCACCCACAGCACCACACTCCCCACCCGAACCCGCCGCCCCGCACTCGCCGTCGTACTCATCACAACCTCCAAAGTCGTTGTCCTACTGACACCCCGACTCTCCCGCCCCCAGCCCCCACCCACATCCGTAGCCACCACGGATTAACCACCCGACCTCCTCAGCCACCCGCCTGCCCGGTAGGCCGGGGAGCAAAACTGACCTGTAGCGACAGGAAAGCACCCCAACACCACCGACCGTCGCGATCGCCCCGCCAAGCAGATTTGCGGAGTCCTACTGCCTCCCAGCGGCAGCAGACATCCGCAAAGCGCACCCCGACCGGTCGAGACGCTTTGTCGGTGGGAGCGCATAGGGTTGCGGCCGTGAGCGATGCTGTGGGGGAGATCGAGCGGGTGCTGAACGGTTCGCCGAGTGTGCTGGCGTTTCGGGCGCTGGGTGCAGCCTTGGGACGAGCGGGTGGGCCGGAGGGGCTTGTCGAGGCCTGTGCACACGGGCTTGCCGACTGGCCGGACGAGGTTCGGGAGGCGCCGTGGTCGTGGCTTGCCGGGCTTGAGGACGGGTACGTCGCGCCGGGGCTGCAGCTTGCTCGTTCGCTGGTGAGCCGGACGCCGCATCTCGGGTTGGCGGATCCGGCGATGCCCGATCCGGAGCAGGTGCCTGGCGTGACGAGCATCGACCTTGGGTACTTCGCGAGCGAGCAGTTGGCGGCGCTGATCCCGAGCCTGCCGCGGTGGGAACACCTGCGGGCGCTGAAGACGTGGCGTCTCACGGAGCTGGACACCGAAGTGATCGAGGCGCTGGCGGCTTCTCCGGCGCTCAATCGGTTGGAGTCGCTTGAGCTGATCGATATCCGCGAGGACTTCTTCCACTTCATGCCGCCACCGTTCCGGCCGCCGGCTGGGCGGCCGCTGCGGCTTCGTCATGTCGGTTTGCGTGCAGCTGATCTGACCTACCTGCTGCGCGCAGGGATCGTGCAGCGACTGAGTTCCGCGACGGTTCTCATCTCCAGCCTCGAGGAAGCACGTGAGCTTGCGGCGTGCCCTGAGCTTGCACAGCTCGAGCGGTTGACGATCGGCTTCCGCTGCGGCCGGAACGGTCGGCACCTGATGGGCGCGCTGACCGTCGGCAACGTCTTACCCGAGGATGATGAAGCCTGTACGGCGTTCTTCGCGGCCGCGCAGTTGACCAGGCTCAGCGAGCTCGGGCTGCAGGGGCCGCGTCGTGCTGGTAGGGAGGGGCTCGGGCCGGAGGGGTTGGCTGCGGTGGTCACGAGCGGGGTCATCCCGCAGCTGACCGCGCTGACGATCAAGACCCTCCCGCTTGGTGATGCCGCGCTGATCGACGTACTCGCGGCACTCGACCATGACCGGATCGAGAGCATCACGTTCGAGGACGTCGTACTCACGGACCTGGCGGCCGAGGGATTCGCCGGGACGTTCTCGGCCCTGCGCAATCTCGATCTCCGGCACAACTACCTGACCGAGTCCGGTGCGCAGCACCTCGCGCACGACGTCGATCTGCCGGCGTTGGAGCGACTCGACCTCTCCGGCGACCCGGGTGGTTCGCCGTACTACGGGCGCTCCGAGATTCAGCCGATCGGCGACGCCGGCGCCGTGGCCTGGGCCTCGTCGCACAACGCGATCAACCTCACCGAACTCCACCTCGCCGCGACCGGTCTCACCACCGCGAGCGTCCCCGAGCTGCTCAGCATCGGTCAGCTCGAGACTCTTGACCTCTCCTACAACCAGCTCACCGGCTGGCCCGCCGTCGGCCACCTCCCCGGCCGCAGCCTCAACCTCAAGGCCTGCGCCCTCACCGACGACGACATCGTCACGCTCACCAGCGCGACCGCCGAGCTCGAAAGCCTCAACCTGGCCTACAACACGATCGGCTCCGCGAAGGCGCTCGCCGCGTGGTCCGCCGTACCGGGGATGCGGGAGCTGAACCTCCACGACAGCCACCTCGACGACGCCAGCCTCACCGAGCTGGGCCTCGTCGCCACCAGCCTCGTCGAGCTCGACCTCGAGCAGGACGTCTGGAAGCTCGACCAGCGCCGGTCCGACGAACCGCTCCCGGCAGCGATCGCGGACCCGGCGTACTTCCCCAACCTGGACTCGGTCTTCCTGGGCCTCGTCGACCAGTACCACGGCTCTCGCCACTCCACCGGCTACCCGACAGAGCCGGTCCCAGCTCGCCCCGCCCTCCGCACCTTCCTCACCCACGCGGAGCTCGCCGAGGACTTCGGCGAGGAGCTCGCCGAACCTGCCGGGCCCAGCACCAACGACTTCCGGCCCACCCTCGCCGCCAACCGAGCCGACCGCGAAGCCGAATCCCGCGCCTTCGCCCGACAGCTCCGCGAAGGCTGACGCCGCCGATCGTCCTTCCCGTACTGACAAGGCGGTTGACGTTGAGCGAGGTTGGTTAGAGAATAACGACCGATATGGAAAATTTGCGAGGTAATACCAAAGCTGATTCTGGCCTCAGTGTCCGGGTTCGAGGGCTCCTGCCGACGCTCGCGCCGGCGGAGCGCCGGGTGGCCGAAGAGGTATTGCGCGACCCGGCTGGGGCTCCGCTGGCGACCAGTGAGGAGCTGGCGCGCCGGGCCGGTGTGTCGCTGACGACGGTCACCCGCTTCTGCCGGTCCCTCGGGCTGTCGAACTATCAGCAGCTCCGGTTCGCCCTCGCCGCGGAGGTGTCGCAGGACCGGTCCCACGGGTGGGCACCGGGGCATGGCAGCGACATCGGACCCGACGATCCGGTGGCGAACGTGGTTGCCGGGTTGCTGGCCGCCGAAGTCCAGGCGCTGGAGAACACCGCGGCCACCCTCGACCTTTCGATGATCGAGGCCGCGCTCGACGCGATCGTCATTGCCGAACGCATCGACATCTACGGCGTCAGCGGCAGCGGGGCGGCCGCGCAGGACCTTGGCCGTCGACTGCATCTCATCCGCCGACCTGCCTCCGCGTGGGTCGATCCGCACGATGCCCTCGCCAGCGCCGCACTGCTCACCGAAGGCGACGTAGCGATCGGGATCTCGCACTCCGGGCACACCCGTGACACGGTCGAGGCGCTCGCCACCGCCCGGGAGCGCGGTGCCACCACGGTCGCCGTCACCAACTTCCCCCGGTCACCGCTGGCAGTCGCGGCCGACCTCCCGCTGATCACCGCGGCCGCGGAGACCACCTTCCGTTCCGGTGCCCTGTCCGGCCGGCAGGCACAGCAGTTCGTCGTCGACCTGCTGTACGTCGGTGTCGCGCAGCGGACCTACGAGACCAGCACGGCCGCGATCGCCGGCTCCTCGGCCGCTCTCGCATCCCGCCGAGCACCCCGGTCGACCAACCGAAAGGACTGAAAACCGTGGATCACGTGCGTTTGGGAAGAACCGGCTTACGCGTCTCCCGGCTGTGCCTCGGGACGATGACCTTCGGTCTGCAGAGCGACGAGCCGACCGCGGTCGCCATCCTCGACCGCGCCACCGAGGCCGGCATCACCTTCATCGACACCGCCGACGTCTATCCGATGGGCGGCCGGCTCGAGACTGCCGGGCGTACCGAGGAGATCGTCGGCCGCTGGCTGAACAAACGACGCCAGGACTTCGTGCTGGCGACCAAAGGCTCGCACAAGATCGGCCCGCGGCCGTGGCAGCAGGGCAACTCCCGCCGGCATCTCATCGACGCCGTCGAAGGATCCTTGCGCCGCCTGCAGACCGACTACATCGACCTGTACCAACTCCACGGCCCCGACCTCGAGACCCCGATCGATGAGACCCTGACCGCACTCGACGACCTGGTCCGGGCCGGAAAGGTCCGCTACGTCGGATGCTCCAACTTCGCCGCCTACCAGGTGGCCCGGGCGATCGGTCGAAGCGAGGCCCGCAACCTGGTCTCGTTCGTCACCGTGCAACCGCGCTACAACCTCCTCTTCCGTCAGGCCGAGCGCGAGCTGCTACCGCTGTGTCGCGAAGAAGGCATCGGTGTCCTTCCCTACAATCCACTGGCCGGCGGCATGCTGACCGGAAAGCACCAAGCCGGTGAGGCAACCGACGGAACGCGCTTCGCCGTCGACGCCGTCCGAGACATCTATCGGGACCGCTATTGGCGCGGCGACGTCTTCGAGACGCTGGCCCAGCTACGCAGCCTCGCAGCGGAGGCCGGCCAATCGATGGCAACCCTCGCGCTCGCCTGGGTGCTGGCCACCCCCGGCGTGACCGCACCGATCGTCGGCGCCAGCAACCCGACCCAACTCAGCGACAGCCTCGCCGCCCTGGAGTTCACCCTCTCCGACGACCTGAAGCAGCGACTGGACGACGCAACCCACCACTACCGCCTGGGCGACGCACCGTTCTGACACTCAAGCTGCCGACAGCTCAGATTCCCAGCAGGCGGGCGCCGTTGGTCCAGCAGACGGTGCGGAGCCAGTCGTCGCCGAGGTCCAGGTCGGCCAACGCCTGGAGTTGGGTGGCGTAGGGGTAGGGGATGTTGGGGAAGTCGGAGCCTAGGACGATGCGGTCGGCTAGGTCGGCGAGGCGGGGGACTAGGGAGCGGGGGAAGGGCATCAGGGCCTCGGTGAAGGGGGTGAGGGCCATGGTGGTGTCCAGGTGGACGTTGGGGTAGGTCGTGAGGTCCAGGTGTTCGGCGTACTCGGGCATGCCTAGGTGGGCGACGACGACGGTTAGTCGGGGGTGGCGGCGGAGGACTTCGCCGATGGGGCCGGGGCCGGTGTGGCGGCCGGGGATGGGGCCTGAGCCGCAGTGGGCGACTACTGGCGTGCCGGCCTCGGCTAGTTGGCCCCAGACGTCGTCGAGGACGGGGTCGCGGGGGTCGTAGTCGCCGACCTGGAGGTGGACCTTGAAGATGCGGGTGCCTTGGTTGAGGGCTTCGCGGACGTACGTCGAGGCGGTCGGCTCGGGGTAGAAGGTGCCGCTCGGGATGCAGCCGGGGGTGGTGGCGGCGAAGTCGCGTGCCCAGGTGTTCAGCCAGGCGGCCATGTCGGGTTTGTGGGGGTAGACCAGAGCCGGGAAGGCCCGAACGCCCAGCAGGGCAAGGGTTTTCAGCCGCTCGGCCACCGGCGTCCGGTAGGTGATGGGCCACGGTGTGCCGTAGTGCTCGTCGGCGGCGTCGAAGTATTTCCAGACCGCGTTCATTACCTGGTCGGGCAGGAAGTGCACGTGGATGTCGACCAGTCCGTCGAGCCCCAGCCCCTGCCACCACGCCGGTACGTCCTCGTCTCGCATGCGGACCAGCCTAGAACGAAGGTCTTTGCAGGAACTACGTAATTACGTATGATCCACAGTGTGGAGAAGGCTGTGGACAACCGGCTGGCAGCACTGGAGCAGCGGATCGCCGCGCTCGAAGCGGCCGCGCGCCCACGGACCGACGTACCGATGCTTGACGAGAGCGACCCGCTGTTCCTGCTGCGCGCGTTGAAGGAGCGCGTCGCGGAGCCGGGCGGGGTCGCATACGTCGGCAGTGTCACCTTGCCGGACGGGGAGACGACCAGCTGGCAGTTCGGTCGTCCCACCGAGGCTGTCCTGGAGGCCGATTGGGCCGCCCGCGGGTCGACGCTGGCCGCTTTGGGGCATCCGGTCCGGCTCACGTTGCTGCGCGAGATCCTGCACGGTCGCGCCACGGTCAGCGCGCTCAGCGAGGTCGAAGGCCTCGGGACGAGCGGGCAGATCTATCACCACCTACGGCAGCTCACCGCGGAGGGCTGGCTGCACAGCCCGAGCCGCGGCGTGTTCGCCGTACCGCAGACCAGAGTGGTCGCCCTGCTCGCCATCATGGTCGCCCTGGAGAGGTAAACGCCCATGAAAGTCCTCGCCATCGTCCTCGCCGTCCTGCTCACGATCGGCGGCTGGATCGTCCGCCCACACCGACCCGGCCTGGAGGAGAGCCGGACCGGTGACGCGAGCCTGCAGAGGTTCATCGACGATCAGTACGACGAACCCGGCCACCGACTGTCGATCGCCGTCGTCACGGCCAACACCATCCGGTACGCCGGACGCGGCGCGGGCGAAGGTGACGTCTTCGAAGTGGGGTCGATCAGCAAGGCGCTGACCGGTCTCCTGCTCGCCGATGCGGTCAAGCGCGGTGAGGTCACGCTCGACCAGCAGGTCGGCACGCTGCTCCCACTCGGCGACTCCGAGGTCGCCAGTGCGACGCTCGAAGAGCTCGCGACGCACACGTCCGGTCTGCCCAACATCTCGCGGCAGCCGACCGTCATGATCGGCACGTTCTTCACCAACCTGCGCGCGGCCAACCCGTACAAGTTCACGGTGGACGACCTACTCAGTCAGGCGCGCGCGGCCAGCACCAAGGGTCGCGGGACCACGACATACTCGAACCTCGGCGGCGCGCTCCTCGGTCAGGCGCTGGCTCGCAAGGCCGGCAAGTCCTATCAGGACCTGGTGCAGGAGCGCGTGTTCACGCCGTACGGGATGTCGACGGCCAGGGTGGCGACGGGTAGGGCGGACGCGGCGCCACCTGGCTACAGCAGTGGTGGCCGGCGGCAGTCTCCTTGGATCCAGGACGGCTATGCGCCCGCGGGTGGTGTGGTCGCAAGTGCTGAGGACCTCGCCCACCTCGCACAGAAGCTGCTGGCCGGTGCCGGCATCGAAGCGCTCAGCCCGCGCCGCGACTACAAGGAGTACCGGATCGGGCTTTTCTGGATCACCGAGAAGCTGCCCGATCGGAGCATCGTCTGGCACGACGGTGGGACAGGCGGCTACGCCTCGTTCATCGGCCTCGACCTGGAGCGGAAGCGGGCCGTCGTGATGCTCTCCGACGTCCAGGCCTCGGTTGACGATGTCGCGATCGACCTTTTGAAGGGGGACCAATGACCACGATCATCCAGCTCGTCCTCGCGATCGGCTACCCGTTGATCATCCTGTGGCAGCTGCGCAGCGGCCGGCTGCGCGACCGCGCCGATCCGGTGCTGCTGATCGGCGTCGGCATCTTCTTCCTGCTCGTCGCGCGGCACACGGTCGACTGGACCGCCGTACCGCCGGTGCTCTGGCTGGTCGGCCTGCTGATCCTCGCGGTCGACACCGTGTACGCCGGACGCGTGGCGACCGAGCTGCCCGCGATCACCCGAGTCCACTCCACGCGCAGAGTGGTCTCGGTCGGACTCCAGTTGCTGGTGGTCGCCGTACTGATCGGCCTGCTGTTATGACTCGGACTGGTCGGCGAGCCAGAGGTTGATCAGGCCCTGGAAGTGCGCCTGGAACTTCTCCTGCTCGTCGACCGGGTATGTCGCGACGACCGTCTCGCGCAGGATGTCGGTGAACTCGGTGCCGCTGAACCAGTCGCGGACGCGGGCGTCGAAGTCGGGCAGGTTCTCGGCACACCACTCGTGGTACTTCACGGTGTCGAAGTGGGCGTCGGCCAACGCCAGGTAGGCCTCGATCTTGGCGTCGTAGTCGAGCGACTCGTCGTCGGCGATCGCGAAGTACTTGTCGGTCTGCAGGTCGACCGAGCTGCGCCGGCCGGTGGCGAGGCTGAACACCGACCACTTCACCAGCGCGCTGATCGCCCACGGGAAGTAGTAGTGCAGCGAGGTGACGGCGACGTCCGGGCAGGCGTTCGCGTAGTCGATCGGGTGCACCGAATCGCCACGGACGAGCATCTCGCAGGAGTTGAACTCCCAGCCGAAGAAGGCGTTCACGATCCGGCTGATCGCGACCGCCTGGTGGCCGGCTGACGGGCTGAGGAAGTTGTGCGAGACGGCGTACCGGTTGTGCATCGGCTCGTCGGGCCGGAAGTCCATCACCATCGTCTCGGCGCCGATCGACAGCGCGCGGGCGAACTTGTCGTAGTCGATGGTCGCCTGCAGGTGCATCAGCATCTCGCCGGACTGGTCGTAGGCGCGGTGCAGGTCGACCTTGTTGTTGATCCGGGAGACCCCGCGCCAGCCACCGCCGTCGAACGGCTTCATATAGAGCGGGTAGCCGAGGTCCTCGGCGATCGCGTCCAGGTCGAAGGTCTTGTTGTACTTCGCCGACGTGTAGGCCCAGCGGACGTTGTCGACCGGGTTCTTGTACGGCACCAGCACGGTCTTCGGGATCTTCAGGCCGAGCCGGAGCATCGCGCAGTACGCCGAGTGCTTCTCCATCGACTGGAACGTGAACGGCGAGTTCAGCAGGTAGGTGCCGTTCATCAGCGCGGCCTTCTTCAGCCACTCGCGCGGGTGGTAATACCAGTACGCGAGCCGGTCGATGACGAGCTCGACCTTGACCGGGTCGTTCAGGTCGAACGGCTCGATGGTCAGCCGCTCGGTCTCGAACTCATGGCTGCCGGACGCGGTCTTGACCGGGCCGACCCGGCGCAGCAGCGCCTCGAAGGCCTGCGGCCAGTCCTCCTCGGCACCCAGCAGCAGACCGATCAGATGGCGAGAGTTGTCAGCCACGGGTTCTCCTCACGAGTCAGACGAACAGGTCAGACGAATCGGGGCAGGTGGTGGGCGATCTGTTGGCGCCACCACGGCCAGTCGTGCGCTACGTCGTACCCCCACTGGTCGAGCTCATGCGGGATGCCTTTGGCAGTCAGTACGCCGTCGATCGCGCGGGCCGACGGCAACGAACCGGTCGGGTGCGTCTCCCAGTCGCCCTGGCCGACGGTGAGCACCAGGAAGAGCCGGCGGCGCAGCCAGTCCAGGTGGTCGCCCTCGAGGTTCGGCAGGTAGTCGGCCGGGTTGTTGAAGTACGTCGCCTCGCCGCGCTCACCCCAGGCGTGCCAGCTCGCGGCGTCGTAGTTGCCGGACTGGCAGATCGCGACCGGGAAGAGGTCGGCCCGTTTGAACGCGAAGTTCAGCGCGTGGAAGGCACCGAGACTGCAGCCGGTGGTGATCATGTCGGCGGTACCGGGTGAGTCCGCACCGATCGCGGGGACCACCTGATCCAGGATCCAGGACTCGTAGCCGCCGTGCCGGCGAGCGCGTTCCTCGAGCGGGATGCTGCGATCGGACCAACTGAGGTCGTCGAACGAGTCGACGCAGTACAGCTTCACCCGGCCGGCCTCGATCAGATCGGCGACCGCGTCCACCATGCCGTTGTTCTCGTAGTCCCAGGCGCGACCCTGCTCACTCGGGAACACCAGCACCGGCCGGCCGTAGTGGCCGTAGCGGATCAGGGTCCCGCGCCGGTCAAGTCCCGGAGCATCCAACTCGACCTGCTCACGCTCCACACGCCTCACCCCCGCAGTAGTGTCCCGCGAGCCACCATGCCATGTCTTTACCTCGGATGCCTCGTCTTAGCGCGTCCCGGCAACAAACGAGGGCTAGGACCAGATGTGGTTCAGCAGGCCCGTCAGGTCGGGATCGAGGACGTCACGCCAGGCAGTGAAGTTGTGCATGTCCGGTGTCTCGTCGAACTCGACGGGGAGTCCCAGCTCGGCCAGGTGCGCGGCCATCACCCGGTTGTTGTGCACGTTCTCCTCGGTGGCACCCGCAGTCATCGAGACAGCCGGTGTGCTCGGTGCAGCGGTAGCCGCCAGCACCTCACGGACGAAACTGGTCACCTCGGCGTAGAACTCGAACCGGGACTCCTGTGGGTCCGTGTCCGGGGTGAAGAACGACCCCGACTGCAGGAACAGCCCCTCAAATGTGCCGGGGTGGTGCCACTCGGCGTACAGGGCAGCCAGTGCGCCCAGGCTCGCGCCCATGAGCACTGGCTGGCGGCTCTTGTACTGCGTCGCCAGCGCCGGGAGCACCCGCTGGGTCAGAGCCTCGGCGTACTGCGGATTGGCGGCGTACCAGAGGTTGCGGGTGGTCGGCCGGATCAGGGCGAGCCGGAACGGCGGGAGCTCCGCGGACGCGACCATGGCACCGGCGTAGTGCGTCAGACCGGCGTACATGGCGAACTCGGGCCCGTCATGCGACAGCAGCAACGGCAACTCGAAAGCGGGTGTGATCCCGTCAGGAGCCCACACCTGTACGTCGATGGGCCCGACCGGCGACTCCACCGTCAGTGGGGTCAGCGTGGACGCCACCGGGTCGACGCTGATCCAGGCCGGCTCGACATACCCCGGCAGCGGCAGCCACGAGTGCTCACCGAATGCGCCCCCGACCACCCGCGGGTTGGTCGGATCGGTCCGCATCCCCTCGTCGGCGATGTCGAACAGGTACTCCATCCGGTGCACCGACGGCCGCGCCAGCCGCAGCTCCCAGCCGAAGTCGACTGGCTTGAACTCCAGTAGCTCTGCCGCGAGCCCCAGCTCCTGCCACAGCCGCACGCCCGTGAGCGCATGCGCAGGATCGCTGAGGCGGAACACCACCTCAGCGCCTTCGACAGCGCTCACAACATCAGGCATCCGCACACGGTACTGGCAGAAACGCTGACAACACCTGTCAGTCATAGCGGCTTATCGTGGGGAGGTGGTCGATCTCACGGACATTCGGGCAGCGACAGCGGATCTGCCGCGCAGCTACGAGGTGCTGGTCCGGGACCGGATCAAGTTCCGCGTCGGCCGGATCGTGTACCTGGCGGTGGCGCCGGACGAGCAGACGATCGGGATCGGGTTCCCGCGCGAGGAACGGGCGGCCGCGCTGGCGGCGGAGCCGGACAAGTTCCTCCCGCCCAGCAAGTCCGACGAGCGGTACCAGTGGATCGTCGTACGGCTGGAAGCCCTCGAGTACGACGAACTCCGCGAGCTCGTCATCGACGCCTGGGCGCTGTGTGTACCGAAAAGGGTGCGTGAGGAGTTCTTGGCAAACCTGTGACGGAGTGCAGCGGAATGGGTAGGTTGTCCCCTCGACCGTGAGGATCTGGGGGAGTGCATGGCCGAGAGAGTGCCGCTGGGGTTCAGCCAGCTGGCCGAGTGCCTGGCTGAGGTGTACCGGAGGCGCAGCCTCAATCGGTTCGAGCACAGCCTGCGGCACGAGCGCGACGAAGCACTCCCGATCTTCGCGTGTGTCCAGGAGCCGCTCGACCTGGAGAAGCCTGCCCGGCAAGGCCAGCCGGCCAGCCCCGTCGTACTGCGGATGCTGTCGGACCGGCTGCGCCCGGAGGGGGCGAAGTCGCCCGAGCTGCAGGTACCGCACTTCGTTGTTGGCCTCGAGGACAAGTCGCCGACAGACGGCCCGGACGCCGAGCTCAAGCCGGTGTCGACCGAGGAGGTCGACGAGCTGGTCAGCCTGCTCGACCGTGCGACCGCAGGTCTGAAGGACAACCGCTCCGGCGGGTACGACTTCCCGCGCTACGACCTGGTCCGTTGGCTGATGGGCGAGTCCTTCACCGAAGCCAAGCAGGTACGGCGTGCTCTGTACCGGCGCGCGGTCGGTGGCGTCGGCGACGGCGACGGCGTGTGGGCCCGCATCCAGCTCCAGCTGCCCGGCTGGCTGCAGGTACTGACGCTGTGGTTGCTGCCGACGTTCTTCTGGCTGCGGAACAGCGGACGGGTGCCGGTGCTGTCCGGCGGCTATCGCTGGTTGCGCAACCAGCCCTACCTGGCCCGCGGCGACGACAACCTGTTCGAGCTGGCTCGGCGGATCACCCGGGACAAGCGGCCGGAACAGGACCCCGAGCGATTCGCCGGTCTGCTGGTGAACGCGTTCCTGGAGGATCTCCGGGCCGGGTTCCGACGGGTCGAGTGGATTCACAAGCACCGCGCGACGCACCCGATCCTGCTGGTCGGTCCGATCAGCCGGACCAACGGTGGCTATCTGCTGGTCCGGATGGTGGCCGAGGTTCGCAACGACACCATGCGCTTCGATCCGCTGCTGCTGGTGACGATCGGCCGGAAGGTCCCGCCGCTGGCGTTGGAGCCCGGCGAAGCCAAGGTCGACGAGAGTGTGGCTGCCTGGCGGGCCCGGCATCTGCAGGAGAGCCTGCAGCGCTGGATCGGGGCCTGGCTGCTGACCTTTCCGATCGGTGCGAGTCAGGTCGCGGCGACCCGCAAGCTCAGTCTGAAGAACCGGCCGGCGGCCGTGACGACCGAGGAAGAGCGCGAGGTCCGCTTCCAGCGCGTGATCGGTCCGTGGTGGCGGCGACGTACCGGTGGGTGGTTGATCATCGGGACCGTGCTCGCCGTACTGGCAGCGGCGTACGGCGGCTTCGGCGTACTGGATGATCGGCGGCACTGTGGTGGCGACGGGTTCCGGTGGCTGTTCTTCGAGGCCGTGGACAGCTCGGTGGCCAAGGTCGACGGCGACTGTGTCGGGCTGACCGACGGGACGAACTCGTTGCTGTATCCGAGCGACTCGTTCGGTCCGGTGGGGGCCAAGATTCTCGAGCAGAACCGGAAGGCCGCCGAGCTGAGCAAGCTGGAGCCGGAGCGGCCGGTGATCACGCTGGCCTCCCTGACCTCGGCGAGCGACGGGTCGTCGAGTCCGGGCGGCTTCACCGCGGAGCGCGAGCAGTTGGCCGGTCTCGCGGTTGCGCAGGCTGTCCAGCTCGGGAAGCCGGCGCAGCGCTATGAGCCGATCCTGCGGGTGCTGATCGCCAACGCGGGACCGCGGTACCGGCATGCCGATCGGGTCGCGGCGCAGCTCGGCGCCTTGGCCCAGAAGGATCCGTCGGTCGTGGCAGTGGTCGGCATGGTCGAGAGCCGACAGTCGACGCAGGACATGATCCGCAAGCTCGCCGCGGTCGGACTGCCGACCGTCGCGGCCACACTGACCGCGGACCAGATGGTCGACGTCAGCCGGATGTACCTGCAGATCAGCCCGCAGAACCGGCGCGAGGCGGCGGTCGTCGCGGCCCACGTCCGGAACCAGCTCGCGACCGGCAAGGATCCATTCGGCCACGCGCTGAAACCCAAGCTCACCGTCTACAAGTCCGACGACCCGGCCGACACCTACAGCCAGAACCTGGCCAAGGACGTGGTGCAGGCGTTCGCGGCCGTAGGGATTCCCGGTAGCTCGTCCTCCTACAGCTCCCAGGGTGGTGCTGTCGATCCGGCCGCCGCCGGTCGGGAGGCGTGCGATCACCAAGGCGAGGTCGTGTTCTTCGCCGGTCGCGGTCAGGTCGACTTCCAGGCGTTCCTCGGGGGCATCCAGGATCGCTGCCGGACCAGGCCGCCGTACATCATCGGTGGCGACGACACGAC
This sequence comes from Kribbella sp. NPDC051587, assembly GCF_044453945.1. Classification (NCBI taxonomy): domain Bacteria; kingdom Bacillati; phylum Actinomycetota; class Actinomycetes; order Propionibacteriales; family Kribbellaceae; genus Kribbella; species Kribbella sp. NPDC051587. The sequence continues at coordinate 13,054 of NZ_JBITDE010000019.1, read as the reverse complement.
CAAGTACGTCGCCGATCGCGGGGTCAGCGGCCTGAACCAGTCGATCCCGTTCCAGTATCTGGCGCTCGCATTGGCCCCCGACCTGCTGCAGAACGCGTCGCCGCAGTCGGCCGACTTCTATGTGCGGCTGCAGGAACTGTTCCCGTACGAGAAGACCGATCGCGGCCGCAGCCTGGACGGTCATGCCGCGCTCAGCTACGACGCGGCGTACGCGATCGTGCTGGCGACCAGCTACCTGCGGCGGGACAGCATCGCGGTGAACGGCGGGACGGTCTGGTCCGCACTGCAGTCGATCACCGACGCGGACGGCGCCAAGCGCGGCTACCAGGGAGTGTCCGGGCCGATCGACTTCGGCGGCAGCATCGCGCAGCGGGTACCGGTGAACAAACCGGTCGCGATCGTCACCTTCCAGCGCGGCGGACCAGTGCCGAAGGCAACGATCGTCTGCGGCCAGCGGTCCGAATCGCCGAGCTGGTGCCCGGTCGCCTAGTCCTTCAGGATGACCGGAAGACCATCCTGGCGGCCGATGGGTGGCGGCGATTCGCCAAGCATCCTTGAAGGTATGACCGGGGACTTTCTGCCCGAACGCCGTAAGGCGTCGGTGCTCAGCCAGACACTGACCGTTGTACTACTCCTTGCCGTGGCGGCTACGGCCGCCTGGCTGTTTCTTTAAGCGTCCCAGCGCACTTCCGCCTCGCCCGGCCGGACCACACCGGCCTCGTAGGCGACGACGACGGCCTGGACGCGGCTGGACAGCCCGAGCTTGGACAGCACGCTGCTGACGTGGGTCTTCACCGTGGTCTCGCTGACGAACAGCTTGCTGGCGAGGTCGCGGTTCGACAGCCCGCGGGCCATCCAGACCAGGATCTCCCGCTCACGCTCGCTCAACTGGCTGAGTAGTCCCGCCCAGCGCGCATCCGGCTGGGCGGGCGCGGAGGACGCCGTACCGCCGACTTGCCGTTCCAGCTCGACACATCGCTCCAGCAGGACGCGCGTCGACGCCGGGTCGACCAGTGAGTCTCCGCGGTGCACGGCTCGGACGGCTGCGACCAGCAGGTCCGGATCGGTGTCCTTGAGCAGGAATCCGGACGCCCCAGCCCGCACCGCACTCAGTACATAAGCCTCGTCGTCGAACGTCGTCAGCACCAGTACGGCGGGTTTCGACCGCCCGGCGGCCTTGTTCGCTGTGGTGATGCGCTCGGTCGCGACCAGACCGTCCATCACCGGCATCCGGATGTCCATCAGTACGACGTCAGGGTCGAACTGGTCGATCATCCGCAGCGCCTCCGCGCCGTCGCCGGCCTGCGCGACCGTGACCAGGTCCGGCTCGTGGTCGAGGATCATCGCCAGGCCCATCCGGATCACGCCCTGGTCGTCAGCCACCAGGATCCGGATCTGGTCACTCAGTTCTGCGGCGGCAGCCATGCCTGCACTCTCCATCCACCCAAGGGGCCCGCCGCGACGGCCAGTGTGCCGCCAACCGCTGTGGCCCGTTCGCGCATCCCGATCAGACCGTTCCCACGGCCGCTCTCGCTTCGCCGGGCGGTCTCCAGCACGTTCACCGGTGGTGGGCCACCGCTGCCGTTGTCGTCGATGGTGAGGAGTTCGCCCTGCGGACTACTCTGCCAGGTCACCCGAGCCGCGGTGGCCTTCGCGTGCACCATGACGTTGGTCAAGGCCTCCTGAATGATCCGTACGGCGGTCAGATCGGTGGCCGTGGTGAGCTGCTGCTGCCGGGTCGGCAGGAACATGGCGACGTCGATCCCGACCGCCTTGAGCCGCTCACCCATCCGGGCCACGTCGTCCAGGTCGGGGACCGGCGCCGTACCGCCGCCGGAATCTGTCGGCTCGGCGCCTGAGGACGCGTTGAGCACTCGGACTGTCTCGCGCATCGCGGTCAGCGCTTCCTTGCCGCTGGCAATGATCCAGCGGATCGCCTCACGCAGGACCTCGGGCCGCTGATCGGCGACCCGGTCGGCGGCCTGGGCGCGGATCACGACCGCGCTGACGTGGTGCGAGATGACGTCGTGCAGGTCGCGGGCGATCCGGGTGCGCTCGGCGACCGCCGCCTGCTCGGCCGCGGCCGCGCGCAGCCGGACCAGTTCGGCGTTGCGTTGCTCCAGGACCGCGACGCTCTTGCGACGCCGGCGGGCGTCGGCGCCGAGCAGCACCATGCCGCAGATCAGGGCCTCCGCGAAGACGAAGAGCGAGACGTCGATATAGCTGTAGAGGCTCTGCAGATCTCTCGGCAGGGCTGCGTACCGCTTGCCGTAGAGCACCGCGCGGTCGACATGGCTCAGCACGATCGCGACCACGGTCGGCAGGCCGATCATCAGCCCGGCCAGGCTGCCCATCGCGAAGAAGCCGCTGACCAGGCGCCGGACGCCGTTGGACGCGGCGATGTAGCCGGCCACCAGCAGCGGGGCCAGGTGGATCTCGGACTGCAGTGCGGCGTCGGCGATCTTGGGCTGCCCGAACATGGTCAGCCCGAGCTGGGCGGCCAGACCGGTACCGACCGCGGCGTACACGAGCGGGTAGAGGACGGCGACGGTGATCAGGGTCGTGCGGGGACTACGACGGCCGAAGGCGATGGTGGCGATCAGGAAGATGCCGGTGACCGCGGAGACCATCGGGTTCTGCGGCCGCAGCCAACTGCCGTCGATCACACCGAGTCCGACGAACCAGACAACGGCGACAACGGCAGCCACCAACAGGTCCTGCTGGAGCTGCGACAGGCGTCGCCATGCGGTCATGTTGCCCAGCGTAGTCATCCGACTCTGAGTAACGCTTCGTCACAGCGGACGGAAAGTCTCCAACTTTCGGACGAGTCCGGACGTCCGAACTGATACTCAGGGCCTACTCGCGGCCCAGGAGGACGGTCCCTGGGACCGATGTGACATCGATGGCAATCCGAGAGGCTGTACCCATGACCGAACAGCTACCGCAGCGGCCACGCCGTACCGTGCGGTCGCGGTTGCTGTCCGTGACTGGGCTGGCCGTGATGGTGACAGTGATCGGCTCGCTGCTGATCTGGCACGCGCAGCTGGGCGAGTTCTTCTCGCCGACTGCCGACAAGGAACCGGTGATCTCGGCGCAGATCGCTCCGGCCGTCTCCATCCCGCCGAGTGCCACCGTCAAGGCCGAGATCACGCCCACTCCGACGCCGACACACAGTCCGAAACCCGAACCCAAGGCGACGACCAGCCCGAAGCCGAAGCCGAAACCGACGACGGCACCGACAGCGGAGTACGGCGAGGAGAGCATCAACGGTCTCTCGCCCAAGCTGAAGTCCCGGCTGAAGAAGGCGATGGTCGCGGCCCGCGCCGACGGTGTCACGATCCGGATCAACTCGGCCCGGCGCAGTGCCGCCAAGCAGCAGCGGCTGCTGAACGAGGCGATCAAGAAGTACGGCTCGTACCGCGAGGCGACTCGCTGGGTGCTGCCGCCTTCCAAGTCCGCGCACGTGCAGGGCAAGGCCGTCGACATCAAGCCGGCCGCCGCCATGCAGTGGCTGGACAAGAACGGCTGGCGCTACGGCGTCTGCCGCCGCTACGACAACGAACCCTGGCACTTCGAAGCACTGACCACGCCAGGAACCAAGTGCCCGCCGCGCGAAGCCAGCTCGACGGCCCACAAATAGTCCACCCTCACCACCGCCAGGAGCAGATCATGACGATGACCTACGCACAGCCGATGCCGACGCGGTACACCCGCGCCCGGCTCACCGTTCCCGCTCTCTGGCGGCAGGTGATCCGTGCCGGCGAGACCGCCGCCAAGGGGGAGAAGATCGTGCCGGAGCCGGACCGGTCGGCGTACACGCAGTTGGAGATCTACGACGGCGTACTGGCTGCTTTCGAGCGCCGGGACGAGGTCGCCGCGGTGCTGGGGGCCGCGGGAGACCGGGAGACCGCCGTACGGCGGCTGCGCCAAGAGCTGGCGCTGACACACCTGCAGGCGACCGCGCTGCTCGACCTGCCGCTCACCACCGAGTGCCGGGACCGGATCGCGCACCGGGCCGCCGAGTTGCGTACAGCGCTGGAGCGGTAACACTGGAATGTGTGATCACCCTGGAGCAGGCAGCACGGTTACGTAAGGCGGGTGTCCTGTGGACACCCGCGGCCGGCGACCGGTTCGTCGTACCGGACCGGGAGATGGACGACGACGTGTTCGTGGTGAGCGACATGACCGTCGAGGTGCACGACTACCAGGGCAGCAAAGTGATCGGCTTCAACGGCACCACGGAGTGGGCGCTGGACAGCATCGAGCAACGCGAGGTGATCTGGCTCCCTCGTGAGGAGCAGCTCCGCGCTCTGCTGGGTACACACTTCGTCCGGCTGGAGGCCGGTTACACCGTGGAGCTGACCGGCTCCGCGCACAGTTCGCCGGACGCCGAGCAGGCGTACGCGGACGCCGTACTGCATCTTCTGGGCGCTTGAGTCACCGCAGGGTGTTCGGGCGCCAGTACTGCTTCTTGTCCTTGTCCTTCACGGTGTAGCCGAGTTTGGCCACCTCGTCGCGAAGCTCGCGCAGGTCGGCCTTGCCCTTGTCGCCGTCACCGAAGCTCTTCGCCCGCGCCTTCAGTACGGCGTTCGCTCCCGGCGGCAGCTCGGGTTCGTCCTCGACCCAGCGCCGGAACCGGTCCTCGTGCGGATCACCGGCCTCCGACCACGGATAACCGTGCGCGCGGAACGCCCGCGGGATCTTCTGGGCGTCGCTCTTGAACTGGTCGTGCTTCTCCCGCGCGAGCTCGCGGGTGGTGGCGTCCAGCAGCACGATCTCCTTGCCGTCCAGGAACCCGGTCGCGACCTTGGCGCGCGGGACGGTGACGGTCTTCTCGTTCTTCAGGAACTCCACCGAGTCGTTGGTGATCGTCACCTTGAGGGTGTCGTCGAGCGCCATCGCAGCCAGCAACAGACCGCCGAGCAGGCCGACCGCGACGCACACCACGACGACCCACCAGCCGTCCCAGCGGGCGACCAGCTCCAGCGGTCCCTGGAACGGGACCCACTTCTGCCGGCTCGCCCAGTCCGCGATCCGGGGCAGGAAGAACCCGAGGACGGCGCCGGCCAACGGCAGACCGCCGTACAGGACGACCTTGTCCGTGACGGAGTGCCCGATCACCGTCTTGCTCTGCATGCTTCGAAGCTAGCGTTCGCGGCCGGAACTTTAGTATCGAAGGAGACGACCGAAGGAGACTTGGTGACCGAGGGTATCTGGCTGCGCTTCCTGAGCGGCCCCGAGATCGATTCGCTGGGGCTGACCCGGACCGAGATCGTGGACGCGGTCGAGGGGGCGGTGCGCGAGCACGGTCTGGGCCGGACCTCGTTCGAGCCGCGGGTGCACCTGATGCCGTCGAACGGCGGGATCGGTCATTTCAATGTGCTGCGCGGTCACTTGGACGGGCTGGGTTCCCACGGGATCAGTGGGGTGAAGGTCGTCGGGGACTTCGTGCCGAACTACCAGCGTGGATTGCCGAGTGAGCTGGCGATGGCGACGTTGTTCGACCCGACGACCGGCGTACCGCTGGCTGTGCTGGACGCGACGTTCATCACCGCGGCTCGGACCGGTGCGATGACGACGGTCGGTGCGCGGTATTTGGCTCGGCGGGACAGCAAGATCCTGGCGCACGCCGGTGCCCGCGGGACCGCGTGGTGGAACGTGACGATGCTCGATGATCTCTTTGATCTGGACGAGATTCGGGTGACCTCGCGGCGGCCGGAGTCTCGGGAGAAGTTCGCGGCTGAGCTGTCGGAGGAGCTGTCGACGCCGGTGCGGGTAGTTGCGACGGCGGAAGAAGCGTTCGACGGGGCCGATGTTCTGGTCGAGGCTACCCGCTTGATGGAGCCGGAGCCGTTGCTGCGGACCTCCGCGGTCAAACCGGGGGCATTTGTGGTGCCTTATGGGACGGTCAGTGCCGTTGAGCTTGATCTGCTGGACGTGATGGACAAGGTCGTGGTGGACGACTGGCGGGAGGCTCAGTCGGGATCGTTCGGTGCGCTGCGGCGGCACGTGGATACGGGTCGGTTGTCGCCCTCGACCCTGTACGCCGAGTTGGGGCAGATCGTGTCGGGACAGAAGCCCGGGCGAACGGATGATGCCGAGCGCAACTTGTTCTGGCATCGGGGGTTGTCGTTGCTGGATGTGGCGATCGCGTATCTGATCCTGCAGAAGGCCGAGGCGGCCGACGTCGGCACGATGCTGAGGTTCCACTGACATGCTGATCAACCAGGCGTCCGACGTCGATCCGAGCAGCGCCTCGCAGCTGGAGATCGCACAGCCGCTTCTCGACCATCTGGCCGCCATCCGGGCTGAGGTGCTGGCGGCACTCGACTCTGGCGAGCTCGTGTACGGCGTGAACACGGGGATGGGTGCCATGAGCAAGGTTCGGTTGACCTCGTCCGAGCAGGCTGTTCACCAACGCAATCTGTTGCTGGGGCGGGCGGTCGGTGGGCCGCCGTGGTTGCCGGCGGACGAGGCGCGGGCGGTGCTGCTCGGTCGGCTGCGGACCTTCCTGAACGGGGACTCGGGAGTATCGGTCGAGCTGGTTCAGCAATTGGTTGCCTTGATCAACAGTGGGTGGCTGCCGCAGATTCCGTTGGAGGGTGCGGGCTCGGCCGGCGAGATCATCCCGTTGGCGCACGCGTTCGGGACCTTCGCGCGGTTCGAGCTTGGACCGAAAGAGGGGATCGCCTTGCTCGCGGGGATTCCGGGCGCCACTGGCCGTGCGGCTCTGCAGGTCGTGCGCGCGCGGCGGCTCGCCGACCACCTCAGTGCTGTTGCTGCGGGCGCGATCGCGGTCGTCGGGGCGAACAGAGCGCCGTACCAGCCGCTGGCGGGGCGCGGGGACGACGTACTGGCTGGGGAGTTGGCACGGTTGCTGGAGCTGGCTGGGCCGGAGGTTGAGCCGCGGAGTTTGCAGGCGCCGGTTTCGTTCCGGGTGGCTGGGCAGGTGATTGCCCAGGTACGACGGTCGATCGGCGATCTGGATGCGGCCGTGGCGCGGGCGTTCGATGGGGTGACGGACTCACCGGCGTACCTGGGTGGAGAGTTTGTGGGGACGGCCGGGTTCCACGGGATCGATCTGACGGCGTACTGCGATCAATTGGTGGTGGCGTTGGCGCATGCGGCCGAGGTTTCGGCGGCGCGGCTGCATCGGTTGCTGGACCCTGCGGTGACTGGGTTGCCGGCTCAGTTGGCGCACGAGCCGGGACCGCAGGCTGGGTTGGTGGCCGTGCACAAACGGGCGGTGGCTACTACGCATCGGTTGCGGCGGCTGACGTTGCCGACGGCAATCGGTACGGCGGAGACGTCGAACGGGCAGGAGGATGTGCAGAGCTTCTCGTGGGAGGCGGTTGGCAACCTCGCGGAGGCTCTGCGCCTGACCCGTGAGGTCACCGCCTGCGAGCTCCTGGCCGTGTATCAGGCGCATCTGCTGGCGAAGCGACCGCTTCCGGTCAGCCTGCAGGCGGTAGCGGACGTCGTACCGCCGATTGTTGCCGATCGACCGTTCGGGGAAGACCTGACCCGGCTGCTGGAGACCGTGCTTCAGCCCTGACCGGCGATGGCCTTCTTCAACTGGGGGATCAGGATGGGGAGGACGTACTTGATGCCGAGCGGACCACCGATCGAGAACGCGCTGGAGAACTCACCGCTCGGCGTCGGGGTGTTGATCACCGGGGCGCCACCGAAGTACGCGACGTGCTTGCCCTGGACGGCCGGGAGTGCGTTGTACAGCTTGTTCTTCTCGAGCCCGGGGTCGAGCTTCCCGGCGGCGTCAAGGGCGGCCAGGTAGATCACGTCGGCCTGGGCCTTGGCGGTCTGCTCGGCCGGGATCGCGACGTAGAAGTCGCCGTTCTCCATCGCGTCGACCTGCGGGTTGGTCTTGAAGCCGAGTGAAGTCAGTAGGTGCATCCGCGGGTCGGACGGCAGCCAGGCGTTCAGGACCGCGTTCGTGTAGACGCCGGCGGTGATGGTCTTGCCCGCGAACTCCGGATTCGTCTTGGCGGCGTCGGTGAGCAGCGCCTCGGTCTGCTTGATCACCTCGCTGCCCTCGGTCGACGTACCGGTGGCCTTGGCGATCTCGGCGACCTGGTCCTGCCACTTCACGCCGTACACGTTCTTGGTCCCGGCCGGGGCGGCGATCGTCGGCGCGATCGCTTTGAAGGTCTCGAACTCCTTCTTGTCGTTGATCGTGTTCACGTAAAGAATCAGGTCCGGCTGGAGGGCGGCGATCTCCTCGAACTTCGGCTCGAACGACTTCACCAGCTTCGGAGCCGGCTGGTCGCCGAGCGCCGACTTCACCCAGCCGCGCATCTCGGTGCTGCCGAACCAGTCCGCGCCACCGACCGGGACCACGCCGAGCGCGATCGCGGCCTCCAGGTCGCCGCCGCCGATCGCTACCACGCGCTGCGGCTTCGCCTTGATCGTGGTGGAGCCGAAGAGGTGATCGATGGTCACCGGGAAACCCGCCGTACCGGTGTCACCGGCGGTGGTCTTCGGGGCCTCGCCCTGACCGCACGCGGCGAGGCCGGTGGTGAGGCCGAGCAGGGTGAGAACGCCGGCCGCGACCCGAGACAGGTTCATAAGCTTAGCCTAACCTGACCTGCTGTGCGTTGAACGGGTTGATCGAAAAATCCAATGCGACACGCGGACTGCTGCGGAGTCGTAAGTAGCCTGCGCCCCTGCTGTGTCGTTCTCTTCGTAAAGCTCACCCCGAGGGGGTATCAGCTCACTGGTTGTATCCAGTAGCCTGCGCGCGTGTGGCCGATATGGAGGAAGTCGTTGAAGCGGTTCGTGGTCCCACCGGACTGGCCGACGCCGCCCCGCCGAAGTTGGGTTCCGCCGAAGACCTGGCGACCCGACCCCTCCTGGCCCGAGGCACCCGACGACTGGCAGTTCTGGGTCGACGGCAAGGGTGAGCCGGTCCGCGGTCCGATCGGCCTGTACGCCGGACCTTCGCAGCGCACGGTGATTGCCGGAGCCGGTGCCTTGATCCTGGCGATGGGTGTCGTCTTCTGGGCGCTGTCCGCGGTGGGACTGTTCGGCGGTGGTGGCGAGGACACCGCTGCCCACATCGCCGGTGACGACGCCTCGACAACCCCGTCGGCGTCGCGGACTCCCGTCGTACCGCCGAAGCTGCCGACCGTCACGCCCTCCGCGCGCAAGCCGACGCCGACTCCGACGGCGCTCGGAGCGACCGCCGAGCCCACCCGCCGGCCCACGCCGACCCGGACGAGCTCGCAGCCGAAGCCCACGCCCACCAAAACCACCAAGACCGTCAAGCCCTCGCGCCCCACCACCACCAAGCCTCCGACCCCCGAGGAGCAGGCCCTCCGCCAGTACTGCGTCCAACGCGGCTGGCCCGCCGAGTGGTGCGACCCCGACAACTGGAACAGCCCCTCCGACGACCCCCGCAACAACCCCACCCCCAACTAACCGACCGCCCCACCCCGCGCCCCGCAACCCTCCAACTGGGTGGATATCCCTTGAGTTGGAGGGTTGCCCCCTGAAATCTCGATGGGCAACCCATCAGGTGAGCGGGCAACCCCATGCTGGCCGACCCGGTGGTGGGCATTTGAACGGATCTCCCCTGAGGTTGCTGGTTCTCCGGTCGAATTTCGGAGGGAGAAGGGGCACTTTGCGGGGTTATCCGGTGAAATGGCGTCGGGGGTCAGACGACGTTTTGTTCGGTGCGCAGGTGGTCGGTGGCGAAGCGGCGGGCGTTCATGGGGGTGACGTCGATGAAGGGGCGTCGGTCGAGGTAGAGGTCTCGGATGATTTCGCCGACGGCGGGGCCTTGGAGGAAGCCGTGGCCGGAGAAGCCGGTGGCGTAGAGGAAGCGGGTCAGGTGGTCGGCTTCGCCGATCAGGGCGTCGTGGTCGGGGGTTACCTCGTAGAGGCCGGCCCAGCCGCCGGTGAGGCCGACGTCGAGGAGTGACGGGGCTCGGCGTTCCATCGCGGTGGTGAGGCGGGGGAGCCAGGCGTCGGTGCGGTCGAGGTGGAAGCCGGGGAGCTCGTCGGGGTCGGACATGCCGACGAGGAGGCCGGGACCTTCGCAGTGGAAGTAGAAGGTGCTGGTGAAGTCGATCGTCATCGGCAGCGTGGGCGGGAGGTCGGGGATCGCCTCGGTGACCACGATCTGACGGCGCAGTGGAGTGACCGGCAGGTTGAGGCCGAGCGGCGCCGCCAGCGCCTCGGACCAGGCGCCGGCCGCGCAGATCACGGTGTTGGTACGGACTGCGCCGAGGCTGGTCCGGACCGTGGTGATGTTGTTGCCGACGGCATCGATACCGACGACGTCGCAGCCGGTGATCAGGGTGGCGCCGAGACGACGGGCGGCGGTGGCATACCCCAGTACGACGGACTCCGGCGTACAGTGCCCGTCTGCTGGGGAGAAGCAAGCGCCGGCCAAGCCATCAGGGGCGAGGATCGGAGCGAGTGACAGGGTCTCGTCGACGCCGATCATCCGGGTCGGCAGGCCGACGGCGCGTTGGCGGATCGTGCTTTCGCGGAAGAGTTCGAGCTGATCGTCGTTCTCGAGCAGGAACAAATAGCCGACCCGGTGCAGGTCGATCTCCTGCCCGGGCCGCTGCGCGAAGTTGGCGAACGCCTCGAGGCTGCGCGCGCCGAGGGCGATGTTCAGATCATCGGAGAAGTTCGCCCGGACCCCGCCGGCCGCCTTCGACGTGGAGCCCGAACCGAGTGCGTTCCGCTCCAGCAGCAGCACGCGTTCGACCCCGGCCTCGGCCAGGTGGAACGCGATGCTCGTCCCCATCACGCCACCGCCGACGATCACCACGTCAGCGGTCTCCGGTAGCGCGGCCGTCATGGCAGCAAGCCGTATCAAATTAAGTAGGCCAGATCAGCCTCGACGGTCTCGGTATCCATCTGGGCCTTCTGTAGCTTGCCGGAGTAGTCCCAGTTCATCGACTGCCAGCGGGTGAACTGATCGAGCACCCAGATGCCGCTCTGCCGGGAACCGTTGCCTGACTTGCCGTTCCCGCCGAAGGGCAGGTGCGCCTCGGCACCCGACGTCGAGTTGTTGACGCTGACCATGCCGGCCGAGATCCCCTGCGCGAACCGGAACGCCTCGTTCGGATCGGTCGTGTAGATCGAGCTCGACAACCCGTAGCCAGGCTTGTTGCCCAAGGCAATCGCCTCGTCCAGGGTCGAGTACGTCGTGATGCCGACGACCGGCCCGAAGGTCTCGTTCAGGAACAGCTCGTCGTCGGGCCGTACGCCGTCGACGATCACCGGGTGATAGAACAGCCCGGCCTCGGGATCGCCGACGAACCCATTCCGCAGGTTGTCCTTGCCGACCCGTCCGGTCGCGCCGATCACCCGATGATGTGCGGCGATCCAGCCCAGCGACTTCTCGAATCCGGCCGCGAACTTCTCGTCCAGCAACGGCCCGAACAACACGTCCTGGGTCGGATCACCCATCGCCGCGCCGGCGACCGCCGCGGTGAACCGCTCCACGAAGGCATCGTGGATCGACTCGTGCACGATCACCGTGCCGAGCGACGTACAGCGTTGTCCCGCCGTACCGAAGCCGGAGAACAGGGCGCCTTCCACGGCGAGGTCGAGGTCCGCGCTCGCGCTGATCACCATCGGGTTCTTGCCGCCGAGCTCCAGGCACGGCGTCTGCAGGTGGCGTCCGCACAGCTCGCCGATCTGGGTACCGACCGCGCTCGATCCGGTGAAGCCGACCTTGTCGATCAGACCGGCCTGCAGGGACTGTTCCAACCCCGCGAACGTGTCCGGACCATCGGCGTACACGACGTTGAAGACCCCAGCCGGTACGCCGGCGTGCGCGAACAGCTCGTAGAACGCGTCGGACATCACGGCCGAGTACTCCGCGGGCTTCCAGACGACTGTGTTGCCGCAGAGGAGTGCCGGGACGATGTACCAGGACGGTACGGCGACCGGGAAGTTGCCGGCGGTGATGATCGCGACCGTGCCGATCGGGCGGCGGAAGGTGAAGAGCTGCTTGTCCGGCATCTCGGACGGAACGGTCTGCCCGTACAGCCGGCGACCTTCGCCGATGAAGAAGTCGCAGGTGTCGATGATCTCCTGGACCTCGCCGCGCGCCTCGGCGATCGGCTTGCCGATCTCGCGGGTGACGAGCGCGGCCAGCCGCTCCTTGTTGGCGGTCATCAGCCGGCCGACGTTCGCGATCACCTGACCGCGCTGCGGTGCCGGCGTCGCCGCCCACGCGCCCTGCGCCGCCCGAGCCGCCTCGGCCGCCCGCACGAACACATCCGGGCCCGCGCTGCCCACCGTCCCGACGACGTCGCTCAACTGCGCCGGGTTCGTCGACTCGGTACGACGTACCGCCTCCGCAACCCGCTCGCCGGCCACCACGGACACCACGTCGACACCCATCCGAATCCCCTCAGCTCGATGAACACCCCCACCCTCACCCACCAAGCCCTCCCCCGCCACCCCAACCCGCATTTGGTGGGTGAACCCATCAAATGGTGGTGGTCGGCGACCCATTTGGTGGGTGAACCCATCAGGTGGTGGGTTCTGGACCCGCATGCGGTGGGGAACCCGCAAGGTGGTGGGTGGACCCATCGGATGGTGGTGGTCGGCGACCCATTTGGTGGGTGAACCCATCAGGTGGTGGGTTCTGGTCCCGCATGTGGTGGGGGAGCCCGCAAGGTGGTGGGTGGACCCATCGGATGGTGGTGGTCGGCGCCTCATTTGGTGGGTGAACCCATCAGGTGGGGGGTTCTGGTCCCGCATGCGGTGGGGGAACCCACAAGCTGGTGGGTGGACCCATCAAATGGTGCGGTCGGCGGCGATGCGTTTGGTGGGTGAACCCATGGGGTGGGGGGTTATGGACCCGCATGCGGTGGGGGAACCCACAAGCTGATAGGTGAACCCATCAAATGGCGCGGTGGGTGGGGGTGCGTTTGGTGGGTGAACCCATCAAATGGGGCGGGGGTGGGGAGGGAGGGATGCTCCTATAGATCGTCAAGTGTGGTGAGGGTGTAGTAGATCTCGCGGGCGATGAGGCGTTTGAGGCAGCGGATGATGTCTTTCTTGGAGA
>NZ_JBITDE010000018.1:0-135786 GCF_044453945.1 Kribbella sp. NPDC051587 | reverse complement strand
CCCGTTCTTGGGATGGTCACAGTTGCGGTCCACGCGGCCCGGCCTCGGGCCCGAGGCCGCTGTCCGGCGGCGCCCAGTCCTGGCCGCGGGCCGCGTTCTGCTGCTGTTCAACGTGCGCCCGGGCCAGGTCGGCCAGGCTCGGCCGGGTCCGGCTCGGCCCAGTCGGCTCGGTCTGTCCGGTCGGCTCGCCGCTGGGTTCACGGATGACCCCTTCGAGCTTCTGCCAGCGGGTGCGCTGCTGCCCACGCGGCGGCTGGGGCCCGATCGCGTCGTCCTCGGCGGTCACGCCGTACCGGTCGCGGTACGCGACCACGTCCCGCAGCCCGCCTCGGCGGACGTTGGCCAGCCAGGCCGGCTCGTCGGCGCGGGCGATCGCGACCAGGTCTGCCACGCGCGCGTCGAGCGTCTCGGCCCGGTCCTGCAGCCAGCGCGCCAGATCGTTGTCCGGCGCACCCACCGGTGCCGGCGGGACGATGTCGAAACCGTATTCCTGGTCCAGTCGCCAGATGATGACGTCGACGGGCTCGTCGGCCGAGTCCAGCTCTCTGGATTCCACCGCTGTCCGCAGCGCGACCGCCGGGTCTTCACCGATCGCCGCAATCCTGGCCAGCCGCTCGGACAGCGCGGACCAGCCCCGGTCCTCGAGGATGTCCTGCACCGTCAGCGTGTCCGCCCTCGGTGCCTCGACCGGCGGCTCGGTCTGCAGGGCAGTCGCGGCCTCGAGCGCGTCGACCGCGTCGTCGATGGCCTCGGCGATGATCGAGGTGTCCAGGTCGAGCTGCAGGTACAGGTTCGCCGTTGCGGCGGCTCGCTGATCGGCAGGCAGCTCGGCGATGATCGGCGCGACGTCCCGGACCGCGTCGACCGCGGCCAAGGTGTTGCCCTGGTCTAGGTGGCTGCTCCACTTGGCCAGCCGCTGCTCGACGACCTGGTCGACCAGCGACCGGGTCTGGGTGGTCATGGCGTCCAGGACCGCGTCCGGCCCGTGGTCCTTCAGCAGGTCCGCCGGGTCCTGGCCACTGGCCAGTCGCGGCGCCCGCAGCTCGTTGGCGCCGGCGGCGCGCAGCAGGTCCCAGGCACGATCGGCCGCGGCCCGGCCGGCGATGTCCTGGTCGGTCGCGACCACGACCGGGCGGGTGGTCAGGTCGACCATCTGGGCCAGCGCAGCCACCTGCACCTCGGTCAGCGCGGTGCCACCCGGCGCGAGCCCGACGATGCGGCCCTGCCCGGCCGCCGTGATCGCGGCCGCGTCGGTACGGCCTTCGACGATCACCGGGATGGCTCCGGCGCGCAGCGCCTCGGCGTTCTCAGCCAGACCCATCAGCACGTCGCCCTTGACGTACAGGTCGGTGGTGGGGCTGTTCAGGTACTTCGGCACGTCCGGTCCTGCGTTCTCGGCCGCGCGGCCGGTGAACGCGATGACGTCTCCGTCGACCGACCGGATCGACAGCACCATCCGGTCACGGAACCGGTCGATCAACCGGCCGTTGCGGCTCATCAGCGCCAGACCGGACTTGGTGAGTTCGTCGTCGCTGTAGCCGAGTTCGCGCAGGTGGTCGGTCAGCGCGGTCCATCCGGCCGGTGCGTAGCCCGCTTCGCCGCCGGTCACCAGGCTGGCAAGGCCACGCCCGTCCAGATACGCCGGGACCCAGCTGGTCTCGACGTGGCCACGGAAGAACGCGTCGGCTGCGATGTGCATGTCGAGCAGGCGGCGCCGCAGCGCCTCGGCGGCCGGGTCGACCGGCTCGGCGATCTCGCCCGTGTCGGCGGTGCTGCTGGGTGCCTGGCCGAACACGGCCTCGACCGCGGCCTCCATCGTGTCGCCGAAGTACAGGCCGAGCGCGTGCTCCATCTCCGGCACCAGCCGCGACAGCGACACCGCGGCGTTCTGCTCGTCGCGGATCGCGAGCAGCGCGGAATCGTCGTCGGTCTCGTTGCGCAGCACCTGCTCGAGCACGTGCCGCGACCACTGGGTCGGCTCGTGCTTGTGGTCGACCTCGATGTCGGCCGGGTCGTCGGTCACTACGTAGGCCTGGTTACTGAACCGGCCACGCGTCATAGCGACGTACAGCTCACGGGCCCGCATCCGGGCGTCGACCAGGACGTGGGCCCGGTCGACGGTCATGCCCTGGGCACGGTTGATGGTCGCCGCGTAGCCGAGCTCGACGTTCGCGGTGACGTACTCGCGCCGCAACGCCACCACGTCACCCTTAGTGACGTGACGGGCCATGATCGTCCCGGATCCGGTGACGTCCTGAACGATCCAGATGTCACCGTTCTTCACGTAGTCGCCGTCGCCGCGCTGGTTGAACCGGTCGTTCATCCGGGTCACGATCACGTCGCCGACGCTCGCCGACGCCCCGTTGCCCAGCGCCACGGTGCGGGACAAGTCGATCAGGCCGGCGGCGATCCGCCCGTCGCGGGCGAGCTCGGACAACGCCGCGACGGCCTCACGGGTCGAGGCGATCATGATCGACCCGGTACCGGCGTCGATGTCGCTGCGCCACGCAGTCACGATGTCGTACTGCTGGGTGTCGCGCGGCCCGGCCGAGATCCGGTCCTGGGCCTCGTACCAGTCCAGCGCCTTCGGGTTGTGGTCGCGCAGCAGCAGCGTCGCCGCGGCCTCACCGGCATCGAGGAAGCGGTGCACCTCGTACAGCTCGACCGCTCCGGCCTCTTCCGCGACCAGGCGCAGCGCCCCGCCGGCGCCGATTGCGTTGAGCTGTCGCGGGTCACCGATCAGCCGGACATGCGCACCGACCGACCCGGCGATCGCGATGATCTCGTCCAGCTTCGGCGTGGACATCATCCCGGCCTCGTCGATCACCAGGACCTGGCCACGCTTGACCTCGACGTTGCCGTGCCGGGCCCGGGTCAAGAACATGTCGACGGTGTCGGCGCCGACCCCGAGCTCGTCGCGCAGCACCTGCGCGGCCGCGGCCGACGGCGCCAGCGCGACCATGTCGCTGCCGACATCGCGCAGCGCCGCGACGGTCAGCCGCAGCGTCGTCGTCTTACCCGCACCGGCCGGGCCGATCCCGGCACCCAGGACCCGCTCACCGCACGCGAACTCCCGCGCCAACGCGACCTGGCCCGGGTCCAGCGGACCCGGGAACGACTTCAGCGTCGCCCGGAACAGCGCCGGTGCCACCACCGGCAAGACCTCGTGCTTGGCGGCCTCCACGATCCGGATCTCGGCGTCGATCACACTCAGGGAGGTGTAGCGGGGGGCGCCGTGCGGCACGAACACCGACATGCCGTCGCCGCGCGACAGCTGGGCCGGGATCCGCTCCGGGGCCGGCAGGTTGATCTTCACGCTCGCCCGCAGCGCCGCCGACGTGACCGCCGTGACGAGCCGGTCACGGTCGGCGGAGGAGTCGACCGTGACCGGTCGCAGCATCCGCTCGGCCTCGGCGCGCAGGTGCGACTCGCGCCACTGGCCACGGTGCTCGGTGACCGCCTCGACGACCGCCCGCCCG
The DNA here is from genome assembly GCF_044453945.1 of Kribbella sp. NPDC051587. Lineage (NCBI taxonomy): Bacteria > Bacillati > Actinomycetota > Actinomycetes > Propionibacteriales > Kribbellaceae > Kribbella > Kribbella sp. NPDC051587. The sequence goes on along the minus strand of NZ_JBITDE010000018.1, from coordinate 132,307 downwards.
TAGGCCTCGACGTCGATGTCGCGGGACCGCAGCTCGACCGCGCCGCGGCCGACGGCCATCTCGATCTGTCCGGTCACCTGGTCATCGGTCACCCCGAGGACACGGGCAGCGGTCTGCATCCACTCGGCCTGCTGCTCGCCGAACGCCCGCGGTGCTTCCTTCCCGCGCCGGGTCTCGAGCGTGGCCTGCTGGGCCAGCCGCAGCTGGATCGGCTTCGACGGGTCCTTGCCGTGCTGGGCGCGGTACTGCCGCACCAGCTCGGCCAGCCGCCGCTCGATCTCGGACCGGCGCGACGAGAACACCTCGATCAGCCGCAGGTCGATCCCGTCGACCTCCCGCACCGGCCGAGCCCCGCGTGCGGTCAGCCGGTCGACGAACCCGACCCCGAGCCGGCTGCGCAGCTCGTCCTCGATCGCGGTGTTGTAGGTCTCGCTCATCGCGACCCCGAACCGGAACACCTCCCGGCCGTCGATCGAGCGCCACTTCCCGTCCGCGCCCAGGACCTTGGTCGAGACCGCGCAGTGCGTGTGCAGCCCCGGGTCACCGGCGCGCGAGTCGCGGTGGTCGAACGCGGCCACCACGAAACCCGCTGTGTCGATCTGCGCGATCCCGGCCCGTCCGGTCCGGGTCTTAGAGGCGTTCTTCTCCATGAACGCCATCGCCTTCGCGACCGCCGCCTGGTGGGCCTCGCTGACCGCCCGGCGGGTGTCCGCCGTACCGAGGGCCCACAGAACGGACACGGACTTGGCCGGTGTGAACACCAGGTCATAACCCGCGACCGGCTGCTTCTGACCGGACATCATCTTGGTCTCGAACTTCTTCTCTTCTGACCGGTCATGAGGTGACCGGTCATGAACTGACCGGAACGCTGACCGGACAGTGTCCGCCCGGATCGATGTCCGCTCCGCCACGGTCAGTGACCGGCCACGTGACCGGCGGGCCTCCCGGTAGGCCGTGTCCAGCATCTCCGGTAGGTTCACTTTCGGCGGATCGAAGATCGCGAACTTCCGCCCCAGCCGGGCCGCCTGGACCGCCTCCTTCGCGGCCTCCTCCGGGGTCTTTCCCTCGGCCAGCAGCTGCGCGGTTTTCTCGGTGATCAGCCGGTCGGCATCCGGGTGCAACCCGAGCCCGAACAATGCCTTCATCTGCGGCTCAGTGACCTCACCAGCCACCCCCAGCGCGGCCAGCCCCGAACCCATCCAGCGACCCGGAGGATTCCCCGTCGCGGTGTAGTAGTCCGCCACCGTCTCCGGCCGCCGCAGCTGGTTGTCGCCGCTGGCGACATGGCGGGTCATGTAGGTGTAGCCATCGCCGGCGTGCAGCACGTGAACCGTCGCGTTCATCGCGCTCACCTCCTCTGCGATCCGGGGCCTCACCAACCGTGCGCACACCCGTCGCGAGACGGCGGCGGTGAGCTCAGTCTACCCCATTCACTATTAGTGCAAGAGGTGTGTAGACCTTGTAGTGTGGGAGGTGATGGCACAGGCGGAGGGGGCGCGGGTTTGGTGAGCGGCGCGGGAGAGGTGGTGCAAGATCGCTTGGTCGGAGATCAGCGGAGGAGAGGGAGTGCGGTAGATGAGGGGTTGGTGCGGGGGTGAGTAGTCGCCGGGTACCGGCGCGCGAGCGGGGCCAGTTGGCGCGCGCGACAGCCGCGGCGAGAGCGGCGGCGCGGGCCGGGCGCCAGCCGTCCGGTGGGCGCGATGGCGCGGGCCGCGATACGCCGGAGAACGGCTCGGTCGAGCACCTCGACCAGCGCAGTGGCGATGTCGGACCGGCGTCGCACGCAGGTACCTGAAGGCCTGTCCTGGCCACGCCGCCGGCGGGGCGCACCGGCGGCGGCAACGGTGCCGGGACGGCGTACCGCCACCGTTGGGAGGGGTGTCCCAGGCGGCGGCGCACGCCCCACCGTGACCCATGCAGCGAGCCCGGCTGGCCGGGCTCGGGTCGCCCCACATCGGCCGCCAGTTCGTACCGGCCGATGACCGGTGTCCGGTCACTCAAGGTCACCGGCCACCGGACGCCGTCTCCATGTCCGGTCACCGCTGGAAGGCGGTCGTCTGGGTCGTGGCGATGTCCGGTCACATGGCTGATGACCGGACACGGGGTCTGTCCGGTCATCGACGGACACAGCGGTCAGGCCGGTGTGACCGGACAGCGATGAGGGCCCCGAGGCAGGTCGCCTCGGGGCCCTCAATGGTGTCCGGTCAGGTGTTGCGGTGTCCGGTCAGCCGGACCACGTTGCCGCCGTTCTCGCGGCGCTGCTGTTCGGCGCGCTCCTCCTTCCATTGCTTGAACAGTCGGCGTGCTGTCCGGTCGTTCATGCCGAGTTTTTCGGCCAGTCGGGGCGCGGTCACCTCCTCGCCCGCATCGGCCCAGGCGTCCATCGCGGGCTGTGCGATGTCCCACCATTCGCCTCGCCGACCGCCACGCTTTCCGGCAGGCTCCTGACCGGGATCCGCCGGAGGTGTCAAGGGTGGTTCGGACTCGGTCCGACCCGCAGGTGCGGCGTCGGGCCCGGCAGGTGGTCGGGTGGCCGCGCCGGTCGCGTGGCCGCCCGGTTCGGTCATGGTGTCCGCAAGTCCACTCGGTTGCGGCGCGGCCTGGACCGGGTTGTCCAGCGGAACGGCCGATGCTTGGGAGGTGGCCCCGGCGTGCGCCGGGGCCGGCTGCGACCACTGGGCGGGGCTGGGGTGCCCCTCGGCACCAGACTCGCCCGGGGGGATGGCTGCCGTGCCGGTCTGGGTGCCGCGGCCAGGGCCGTCCGGGGGCTCGGGCTCATCGTCTGGATCCGTACCGGTCATGACCGGGTGTTGTCCGGTCACCTGCCCGGTCAGCGCCGCCGGACCGGTGGGGTCTGGGTGCGGTCCATTGGCCAGGTCGGGGGGTGTGGCCTTGACACTGGCGATCTGGGCGTTGGCTCCGTCCAGGACGCTCATCGGTGCTGTGGCCGCTTCGGTCACGGTGTCCGCAACTTCGTTGGCCGCGTCCGGTTGACCGGCGGCGGGCTGACGGCCGGACAGGGACGACTGCGGCGGGACGGGGAGCCGGACGTGGTGTCCGGACATGTCCTCGCGCTGCACGTCCATGATCCAGTCGGCGATCTGGAACTCGGTGGGCGTGGGCTTGCTGACCGCGAGTTCCCAGTGGTTGGCCGCTTCCAGGTACTGGTGCCCGTTGGGATCGGTCAGGAGGCGCCGTCCGGCGGCCGCCGGTTCCTGGCCGGGCGGCTGTTCCTCGACAGGGGTTTCATCGGTCGAGGGGTCGGCGGCTTCGGGCGGGGGTTCGATGACGCGCCCGATGTGGCGGGCCATGCGGCCGTTGTCGGCGTCCCCCGCGACTTCAGCGGCGATCGCTGCGGAGTCGTAGGCGGCCACGGCGATGTCGGCGTGCAGCGTGTCTTTGTGCTGCTTCTTGATGATCCGGGAGACCACCGTCGAGATGTTCTTGTTCCGGTCTTCGATCCGGAGTTCGGTCTCGGCTCGCCGGACGGACTCGAACAGGCCGAGGTCGAACTCGAGCGCGAGCTGGCGCGCGCGCCAGGTAGCGCGGGGGTGGGTCAGCCAGCGGACGGGGCCGTAGACGGGCGCGGTTTGTGCCATCCGGCCGGTGGCGCGCAGCGCGTCGCGGCGGCGGGCGCCGGAGTGCACGATCCACAGGACGTACGCGAACGCGGACAGTCCGCCGAACCCGAACGCAAGGAACCGCTCCCCCGGGCTCCAGTGGCCGATGACATTGAAGGCCAACGCGACCAGCGCGGCCGCGAGCGACATGGCGCGGTAGGCATAGGCGTTCTCGCCCTTGCGTCGCCGGACATCGGCCAGGCCGGAGGTGGCAACGCCGCCGAGCTCGATCACGGCGACCGCGGGCGTCACCAGAAGGATCTTGAGGAAGGTGTTGAAGCCGGTCTCGGGCCAGGGGATGTGCTTGACGCCTGCCCAGACCTGGCCGACCAGCGCCGCGGTCGCCGCGACGCCGTAGAAGACGTAGGCGAACTTGTCGGCTGTCTTCGACTCGACAGGTTCGGGCGCCGGGTCGTTGCGCTCGCCCGGGTCAGGGGTGCGGCTGGCAGTGGGGCCGGCTGCTGGGTCCATCGGTTAGTGCGTCCTCTCGGTGAGCATCGGCGCTTCGGCGACGGACATGTTGCCGAGGGCACCCTTGCTGTCGTTGCCGACCGTAACCGACTGGCCGGTTCGTTGTGACATGAATTGCCACTTGTGGCAGGGCCTCGACCGTCGGGCGGGGCCCTGCCACCGTGGTAAGGGGTCAGAAGCGGGCGTAGACCTTCCGGTCCGGCCCGTAGATCGCCATGCGGCCCACCATCGCGTAGACGTCGACCACCCCGCCGAGCTCCTTGATGGCCTCCTCGATCATCACCAGCCGCGCGTGCCGGACCTGGATCTCGTGCTCGATTACGGCCTCTGGCGCCGCAAGGGTCTCGACGTAGTCGTTCGCGAGATCCTGGAGACCTTTGCCGTCCTCGTCGTAGGCACGGTGTTCGCGCCCGAACGCAACCCAGAGCTCTGCAACAGTCATCAGCGCCATCGGATAGGCCCTTCCTGCTCGATTCCAGAGGACGTAGCGGGTGCGGGCCACGATCGCCGTGGCCGCGTTGACTACATGGTTAGTATACAGTATTAAAACTGTATCACCAATCTGAGGTGAGGCTCGCCAGAGATCTGGGGCGGGCCAGTGCGGGGCGGCGCGCTCTTGGCGGCGGTGGTTCCCCGGTGATGGCTGCTGGTCAGAACAACAGGCCCTGGACCGGTTCGGGGTCGGAGGTTGCCTCTTCGGCGCGGCAGTCGGCGTCGTACGCCGCACGCGCGGCCGCGTACACGTCTGCCTGCCATTCGGGTGCGACCGGGGCGCCGGCGGCCGGGTACTGGTGGGAGTCGCGCCAGACCACGCGCCCGGACGGGAGTTCGACGACCTGCATCGCGGGGATGCCGAGGCCATAGACCGCGCCTGCCCACATTGCCGCCTGGCGGACGGCGGCCCGCGCGGTGGGTTTCGGCATCCAGTGGCTGCGGGCTGCGCCGTTCTCCATCGGGGACCAGTAGTGCGTGGTGGTCGGGTAGGGGCAGTTCGGCTTGTGGCCGTTGCGGATCGGCTTGAAGCCGCAGATGCACCGGTCGGCGTGCGTCCAGCTCTGCATCTGGTAGACGACGGCGGCCGGGTTCAGGCCTGGAAGTACCTGGTCGCTCACGCGATCCTCCTCGCGCGTGCGGTGTCCTTTCCGGTGACGGGGTCGACGAGCTGCAGAAGCTCGGCGGCACTGGGCGCCGAGATTGGCCATAGCTGCTCCAGCAGGGCAGGGTCGGTCGGCTGGATGAGGTCGCCGTCGAGGGTGAGTAGCGCGAGAGCATGAACGTCGCACGACAGCAGCAGCTCGGCGAGCTGGAGGTCGTGGTGGAACGGACACAGCGGCCAGTCGTGGATCTCCGGCCCGGTGCGGTGCTGTTCCTGCCAGCGGATCCGGCGTACCGCCGGTCGGCCGCAGGGCCGGCCCAGGACGGTCGGGTAGACACAGGTCATCACGCTGCTCCCTTCTGGGTGTTGGCGGGCTGGCCGGAGCGGCAGCCATAGGGGCTGCAGCCGTCGGGGTCGCCGAGCTCGGCGATCTGGTCGAAGATGTCTGTCTGGTTTTCCTGGTGCTCGCGGCGGGTGACTCGGTCGATCGGCGCGATGCTCAGTGGCACGCGCGAGCGGTGCAGGAAGGCGCGGCCGTGGAGTGGCAGGCCACGGGCGCCTCCTCGGCGGATGGCAGCGTCGAAGTCGACGGCGTCGGCCCACTCGGCGGGGTGGTTGTCGCGCAGGTCGCGCCATTGCCGGTTGCCGTGGAACGGGCATCCGATGCAGGCGGACTTGGCGGTGTCGCCCCAGCCGCGGGCCGACAGCCAGCGTTCGCAGTCCTTGCGGGACATGCCGAGTTCGAGCAGCGGGTAGCGCTTGTGGATGTACAGCAGCTGGTCCTTGTCGGACACGCGGCCGATCTCGTCGGTCGAGAACCCGATCCACTGCTCGCAGACCTGGCCGCGCTTCACCCGCCGGTAGTGCGGCGGCTCGGCTCCGAGCAGCTCGCGGACCTTGCGGTTGATCGGCGCGAGCTTGTACTCGCTGGTGCATTGGCGGCGGCCCATGCCGTCAGAGCCGTCGGGGTTGCGCACGAAGTAGGGGACGGAGGCGTAGCGGTGCTGCGGGTCGAGCGCGTCGGCGCGCAGGTTGCCGTTGGACACCCGGTGGAACTCGACACCGGCTCCGATCAGGGCCTCGGCGATCCGGTCGACCTGGCGGTAGACGGCAGCCGGTTCCCAGCCGGTGTCGGCGAAGATTGCGACGTCCGGCTTGGGGAGCGCGCCATCGATGGCCAGCAGCGCAAGGGTCGTGGACTGCACGCCGGCTCCGAGGCTGAGTGCCCGCAGGGCCGGTTCGCGGGCTGGGCCGGCGGCCGCATCGTCAGCGGCGGCAGGGGGCACGTCGGTGTGTTGCATCATCTGTCTGCCTCCGGCCGCCACACCGCGCCATCGGCGTATCGGGGCTGCCCGTCTTCGTCTGCAGTGCGCGCGGTGATCGGCGCTGCAAGTGCGGCGGCGGCGGTGCCGCCGTCGCCGAGTTCGCGCGCGTAGCACTGGGAGACGGCATGCCACCGTTTGAGCTCGGAGGGAATGTCGTCGAGCGTCACCAGGCCGAAACGCAGGAGCGTGACTATCGAGCGGGCGGCGTCGACCATGTCGGCGGCGAGCTGCTCGTACTGCACGGCGCGCTCGGCGTCGTCGGTCTCGCGGGCCAGATGCCAGACCTGATCGAGGTGATCTTCGATCGGCAGCATCGCGATACCCCACTCGTCAGCCTGAGCAACCCGCCGAGCGGTCTCTTCTCGCAAGTACGTCTCGGCCGCGAGGTCCTCGTTGCGGGCGGCGCGGTCGGCGGCCCAGCGGCCGGTGGTGCCGGTCAGACGCGCGGAGGTGGTCATAGAGGTCTCCTCGACTTGTTCGGCTGGGCTGGTTGGGTGCTGATGAGCCGGGGTCAGGCGGTCTGCTGCTCGAGCCCGGCGCCGGGCAGGGTGCCGTTGTCCAGGTCGTTCTGGATCTGTGTGATGGCCGCGTTGAATTCCTCGACCGCGGCGTCGGCGTACGGGCGGGTGTCGTAGGCCTCGGCGGTTCCCGCGACGATGGGGGCGGCGAGGATGGCGGCGGCCGCGTCTGCGTCGTGGGTGAGCTTGGCTGCGTGGATCAGGCAGGCGTCTCGCCACTGCTCCAGCTCTGTTGGGATGTCCGCGAGGGTCACCGCACCGGTGCGCAGTCCGGTGATGATCGGCAGGGATTCCTCTTCCATGTCCCGGATCAGTTGGTCGTACTGCTGGTACTGCTCGTGCCGCTCGGCGCTTCCGGTGTATTGGGCGAGGTCCCAGATCTGCTCGACGCGGTCGTGGATCGGCAGCAGCGCGATGCCCCATTCGCGGGCCTGCGCCTCGCGGCGGGCGGTGTCTTCGCGCAGGTACGCCGCGTGGCGGAGGCTTCGCTGGAAGGCCTCGTTGTCGGCCTGCCGAGCGGCGGCCTGCCTGGCGGCATCGCGGGCAGCCTGGCGGCGGGTGGCCCCGGTCAGTCGGCCGACGACGGCGGCTAGTCGGGTGAGTCCTCGACGGTTCGCGATCATGGAAGTCCCCTCGGTTCTTGGTGTGCTGGCGTGTGTTGGTGCGCGGGACCGCGGTCCCGGCGGCGCAGCCTGGTTGGGCTCGGCGCGCCGCCGGGACGGGTGGTCAGCGGGCCAAATCCATCTCGGCCGTGATCAGGTCGTCCCACGGATCCATCGGGGCCTCGGCCTCGTAGTGCTGCAGGATGCAGGCGATGACCTCGTGGGTGGTCATCCGCTCGGCGGCGCGCCGGGTGGGGTTGTCGTCGGCCCAGAGGCGGTCGTCGATCCACCAGCACGCCCGGGCCAGCGCGCCTGCGGCGATGTCGGCGGGCACGTTGAGCAGTGCGCTGTCGCGGGTGCAGACGCGCGGGCTCATCTGGAACCACAGCTGCATCTGACGGGCGATCTCTTCGCCCGAGTCGAAGGCGGCCGGGGTTCCTCCCCTGCCGACGTGTCCGGCGGGTGCCGACAGCGGCAGCTCGGCGGCCGCTCGCTGGATCTCGACGCTGATGCGGGAATCGACGATCGTCCACCGGGGGCCGGGCTTGAACCGCTCGCCCATGACGACCGGATCGAGGGCGACGACGTCGAGCCACAGGTGCGTGTCGGTCATCGTTGTGGGCGGGCCGATGACCAGTTCGCCCGTGCCGTGCAGGACGTCGCCCGCACGGAGGTCCGTGTGCGGGACGGTCAGCAGTTCGAGCATCTTCTCTCCGTTCACCATGTGATTAGTATACAGTTTTAGAGCTGTAGACTCAAGCTTTTTGAGGGCCGGATCTGGTGGTGATGTGGGCGCTGGACGTTGTGGTTCACGATCTCGCCGGTGGCGTGGTCCATCACGCAGGCCGCGTGCTCGGGGTGAAGCTGGCGAAGGAAGTCGGCCAGCGCCGGCTCGCCGCCAATGTCCAGGACGACGGCCAGGGCTTCGGCGGTTTCGCAGTAGAGGGCGCGGGCGAGCCGGAGCATCTGCGCCTCGTCGTTGAGCGTTTCGGCGAGCTCGGCGACGGCCTGGGCGGGTGTTGGGCCGAGGCGGGGCGGGTTGTCCGGGTCGTAGGGGGTGACGGTGCTCGCGTTCTCGGTGACGTCGACGATCACGGTGTTGTCGTGTTCGTCGGTGGCCTGGTACCGGCCGGGGGTGAGTTTGGTGTGGGTCTGGCTGAGGGGTCCTTCGTACAGCGGCATGGACATCGGGTCGCGGGGTGACCAGACCGATCCCTCCAAGTCGGTCGGCACCGGGGCCGCCAGGTTGGCCGCGGTCCAGCCGGTGGTGAAGTCGGTCATGATCTGCTTCCCTTCGGCCGATCCGACGGGCAGGCCGGTCAGGGCCTGCATCACCTCGGCGTTCAGTGCGGGTGCCGAATGGTCGCCGTTGCGGAACGCCTGGCGGCCAATCTCGACGAAGTCCCGCGTCGGCAGTTGGGCGTCCTCGCGGTTCTTCACGGCGGTCCCCTCGTTGTTCAGCGACCCGGCCGAGGTCGGACGGGCGTCGCTCTCGCCGACCAGAATTGCGAGTGCTTCCTCGGCCTGGTCATGGTCGTACTCGATGTCGAACTCGATCTGCGGGTCGACCTCGACCTTCCGCCCGTCGATGACTGCCATCCAGAACGTGCGCGCCCACTCGTGCGGCCCGCCGCCCTTCCAGGTCACACGCCAGCAGCCGGGCTCTTCGGGCTGGCGCCCGTCGTCCCAGATGTACTCCATTCCGAAGGTCGCCTTGGGGCGACCGAAGTACTGCCCGATCTTGGTGACCACGTCTTCGGCTGCACGCCGCGTGGCCTGGCTTTCGGCGTTCCGATCGCGCTTGTCCATTGATGACACCTTTCTGGAGTCGGCCCGTCAGGCCGTTTGGGTGGCGAAGGGTCCGGCCGGTGCGGCCAGACGCCGGGCGATGTAGCGGCGGTGCCCGTCGATCTCGGCCTCCAGGTCGGCCACGCAATCGCCTTTGAAGTGGGTGAAGTTGCCGCAGGTGCAGTAGCCCATCAGGCGGCCGTCGGCCTGCGGGATCGCACCGGCCAGCGCGTGCGGCTTGGCCCAGTAGTGGGCCACGTTCACGCACCGTCCGTCGCTGGGCGCATGCCCAGGAGTGAAGGGGTCGAAGCCGTGGATCGAGATCAGGAGTTCGGTCCTGGTCTCGACCCTTCCGCAGTCGGGGTCCGGGCACAGCCAGGCCGTCTGGTTCCACCTGTTCTCGCCGACGATCTCCCCCTTGCGCTCCACCATCAAGACCGCCGGGACGCGCTGGAAGCGGGCCAGCCACGCAAGCTCGTGCTCACGGGTGTTCTCGGCCGCTTCGACTTCGCCGAACAGATCGAGCTGGAGTGTCGAGGTCATGATATTAGTATACAGTTCTAGAGCTGTAGACTCAAGGTTTTTGGGTACTTAGATTGGTCAGTTGGCGGTGGATTTCACGCAGCGGCTGCGCGTGCTCACTGCGATCCTCGGCGGTGACGGCGCCGGTGACGGCGAACAGCGCGGCGAACTGCACGCTGGACAGTTCCAGCAGCGCCGGCCAGCCGTGGGCATTGGGCCCGCGGAGGCCGAGTGCCTGGTACGGGTCTTCTTGGATGGCACCCTGGTGCGGCGTACCCGGACTGCGGGTTTGGCCGCCCTCGACCCGGACTCCGGTCAGCGGGTGATGGCGATGGTCGGCCCAGTCCTGGCAGGGGTGGCAGGTCCGGCGGTCGTCGGCGTGCATCGCGTTGTCTTCTAGCCGGTTGTCCAGCAGCAGGGCCTCTTGCAGGTCTCGACGCTCGGCAGCGGCATCACGCAGCGCCGCCAGAGCTTCGATGGCCTCGCTGGTGGACAGCGGTCCTGCGATCAGGTCGGCGCGGCTGTACCGCGACCTGGTACCGGTCGTCGCGGGCGACTGGTCCCGCAGCCAGGTCGCGAGACGGGCCGCGTTCGCGGCTGCATCGACCCTGATCAGGTCACGGCGGACTTGGTCCCACTCGCCGTAGCCGTCGGGGATCCAGTGCTCGCGCACGTAGGCCAGATAGACGCTGGAGTTGATCATGTCGATCGCCTTCTGCTTGCTGACGGCCTCCAGCGGAGCCGATCCGCGATCCAGGACGAACCCCCACTGCCATCCGTCGATCTCGTCATAGGTCGGGTCCTCGGCATACGGGGTGCGAACCAACCAGCCCGGATCCTCGGCGCGACGGCTGTACGGCTTCACGAGACGAATCGGGTACTGGCGGCACAGCAGGTCGCCGTTGGCCAGACGGTCCCACGCGAGTTTGCTCATCACCGCTCACCTCCGTTGCGGGTCACATGGTCGATGACGACCTGGGCCAGGGTGTGGTGGAACCCGAGCACGTTGACGGCAGGCAGCGCGGCTTCCAGCGCGCTCTGCAGCGTCGCCTCGGTCACGATGACCGGCGTGGACAAGGGCGCGTGATAGAGGAATGGCGGGATCGTGGCTTGCCGTTCCCACCCGGCGCGATATCCGCTGGCGAACTCCTCGCGACTGGGGTCGCCGTGCTCGGGGTAGTTGACCTGGGCAAGTTGCTGCGCGGTCGCAGATACGTCGGTCGCCTCGAACATGCCGTCCCGGAGACCTCGGGCACAGTCCTCGGCACCGAAGGTCTCGCCGAGCTGGTAGGCGAACGTCTTCATACGCACCCACCGCGAGGGCAAGGAACCGCCGGCGGTCAGCCACTCATCAAGCGCTTCCGCATGCTCCATGACTTCCTGGAGTGTCTCGATCTCGGTGTCATTGGAATCACCATCGGCTGCGATCCGGGCGCGGGAAGCAGCATCGCGGAGATCGCGGAGTGCTGCGTTCGGGTCGATCTCAGGTGTCGGCGTCATGATAGTAGTATACAGTTTTAGACCTGTAGACTCAACTCCTGTTCCTCTCGACTGGGCTCGTTGGGCAATTGCTCTCGGCAACCAAGTCACGACGCTGCTCACGGGCCGCCCCACCGTCCGCGCTTCCTGAGGTCTGGCGCAGGCGGTTACAGGAAGTCGCCGGTACGGGGGTTCTTGCCGCGTTTGTCCCACGTGGCATGGTGTTCACGCTGCTTCTTGCCTGGCGGCAGGTCCCGGGGTGCGAGTACGCCGTGGTCACGCAGGAGGCCGACCCAGCCGCCGAGCGGGTAGTACTGGCGCAGGCAGGCAACGACTTCGTGGACGGTCATCGCGGCGGCCGCCGGCTGCTGGGGCTTCCCGTCGGGCCAGCCGGTGGCGTCGATCCAGGCACAGGCGCGGTCGACCAGGTCGCAGAGAAGCTCGTCAGGCATCCGGTCGGCCTTGCCCAGCAGGGCGTAACCGGCTTCCCACGTGCGAACCTGGGCGGCCAGCTCGGCGGGCGGGGTGGCCGCGGCCGCCACCATCCCGGAGATCTCCAGATGGCGCGCGGGCGCTGCGACAACACCTCCGCCGAACACCTGCGGCGCGTGGCGGACATCGACCCACTCCTCGGGCGCGTAGCCGATCGTTGCCAGGTCGCCGTACGGGGGGCGTGGCCGGACGACGTCGACCCGGAAGTTGCTCTTCCTGCTCCGGTAGGCGCACAGCACGAGGCTGCCGTCGGTCAGGACGGTTCCTGCGGCCAGGTCACGCGCGAAGATCATCACAGGCGATACCGATCGATCATGGCGGGAATGCTGGCATGCTCGCTGACCAAAACCGTCAGACCAGTCACGGTGGTCGGGTAGGTCCCCGCAGCGAGGAGCGTGTAAGCCTCGTCGGCCGGACCTTCGTAGATCGGCACTCCGGTGCCGTCGACATCGTCAGGGTCGTTGATGGTGACGTCCATGATTGAGGTCCGTTCCTCAGGCGCCGAGCGCGTAGCCAACGAGGGCGATCGCCTCACGGAAAGTCCGGCAGGTACCGAAGTGATGGCCGTCTTCGCCGTTGAAGACGCCGGTGACCCTGAACTTGTCGGCACCGCGCACGATGCGCCGCGTGATGACCCAGCCGTAGATGGTCGGGTGGGTGAAAGTGGTCCCGGAATCGGTGCTGACCCAGGCATCCGGGTCGTTGACCGTACTGATGTCGTCCACCGGGATCAACTCGGCGCGGCCGCGCAGCGGCACCGCATCACCGTCACCCAGGCGCTCCCCCGTGCGCCCACCCATCGTGACCCGCCTGCCTGTAGCCACCTCTGCGGCCTCCTCGGCTTCCAACAACCGCATGTTTTCCGCGTATTCCTCTTCCAGCGAGGCGTAATCCCCCAGGGGCTCACTCTCAGCCTCGTACTCGGCGCGGCTCACCACGACGCCGCAAAAGACGATGTCGTCGTCACCGACGACCATGTCGTAGGTCATCGCCTGGTAGTCCTCAGTGGACATGCGCGCCAGGCCGTCTTCGCTGGGGTCGATCGGAGGCTGTGTAGTCATGACATTAGTATACAGTTTTAGAGCTGTAGATTCAAGTCAGTGGGATCGCGAACTGGTCGCTCGTGCGGGCCCATGCCCGCACGGTCGGCAGGTTCCGGTCCGGGGCGTAGGTCAAGTAGGTGCCGTCAACGGAATCGCAGCCGATCGCTTCGGCGTAGCGGAAGCGCTTCTCGGAGTTGACGCGGCCCATATGGACCCATTTGCCGAGCGAGGACGCGACGGCGGCCAGGTTCGCGGCCGCGTCGCCGAGTTTCCAGAGCGTGTCGCCGCCGATGAACAGGCAGTCGATCTCGTCCCACAGGTCCCAGGTCGAGTACTCCATGTGGTTCTGGGCGACGAACGCAACCGGGAAACCGAGTGAACGGATACGCTGCAGCCACGGCCGCGAGCGGGTCTCGGTGGCCCAGTGGTTCGCGACGACATCGGGTGCGGTCGCGAACAGGCAGGTCGCGGTGTCGGCGGCGTTGTCGGCCAGCCAGGTGTACCAGCGGTCGTAGCCGGGCCAGCCCTGGCCGTAGGAGCCGTTGTCCGCGCACCAGGTGACGCCGCGCGGGCGGATGTTGCCCTGGCGGGGTGTGTCGATGTAGCCGAGTTCACCGGCTGCCATGGCTGCGCGGATCGCTGGGCTGCCGCACGGGTTTGCCAGGTACAGCATCACGTTCTCCTTCGGCTCGGGGCTGGTCGATGGCCGCCGTCCACGACGAGGACTATCGGCGGGGTTCCTGCTCGAACTTGACGACTCCCCCGACGCAGGCGGCCAGGGCGAGCGCGGCGGGCAGGTCGCCCTCGAAGAGCTGGCAGTTGTCGCAGCGCTGAATGCCGATCTCGGAGTCCATCGGCGCAACAACCCCGGGGAGCGGTTCGCCGGCGCAGCCCTCGCAGTCGTTGGCGGCGTCGGGGACGAGACTCGGGTGGGGCCAGGTCACGGTGGCGCCGTTGATCTCGATCCACGGGTTCGTGTCGGCCGCGATGCAGATATCGGCGGGCAGATCACCGATGTAGGTGCCGATCTGGCGGACCAGCCGCGGTGCGCGGCTGGCGATGCTGCGCTCGTGGTTTGCGACCATCAGCATCGCCCCGACGGTGCCGTCGGCGATGCCGAGGCTGACCATGCGGGCCTGGGACGCGAGAGGGCTGCGGCCCCAGACGAGGAGACCGCTCGGGGTCTCGATGGCCTCGGCGATCGGCGTGCCTCGGCCGTCGACGTAGACGGTGCGCGGTGCACGTGATCCGGGGAAGCTGGCGACGGTCATGGGGTGCTGTCTCCGTTCTGTCGTCGTACGGGTGTTGTCGTGCGGCGCCCGGGCAGCGCTGGTGCGCCACCCGGGCCAGCGTCTTTTCCGGTGGTCAGCCGTCGGTGGTGTGAATGTCGGGTTCGGCCTGCTGGAGATCGGCCACGTACGTCTTGACAGTCGCGTGCATCTCGAACGCGATCCCGCGGAAGCGGGTGGCCTTCTCGAACTCGCTCGACGCCTCGCCGTGACGGTTCTGGATCTCCCTGGCGTAGTGCTCGGCGAATACCAAGGCGCTGGCGCCTCGCCTTGAGAAAACGATGCGAGCGTGAGTACCTTGTCGCGCCAGAGGACGTCGAGCGACGGCCCCAAAGCAGCGGCTGGGGCCGACTGAGGCGATGAATCGTCGGTGACGAGCAAGTACTCGCCGCTGTCGATGTAGTGCTGCCGCGACGCCGAGGTCCAGGTGTCGTACTCCGCCTCCCCGGTGTCCTCGCTGGTGTCATCGCCGGTTGCATCCCGCCAGGTCACGCCATGCTCGTTGAACAGCCGCTCGATCTCGCCGAGGACTTCCGACCCCCAGCCGTCCCCCTTGGCGGTTCGCTGGATCCCCGCGAATAGGTCGGCGGCAAGGCTGGCACGTTGTTCGGTGGTCAGTGCCTCGAACTGCTCAGACGGTCCCATAGTTGTGGCCTCTCTATGGTGCGTAAGATTCATGGCTGCTCCCTGGCGATCGAGGCCGGCTGGATAAGAGCCGGGTGGGTGTAGGGGATGCCGATACTGATAGTTGCCTCTGGCAACCAGGCGATAAGTGCGGCGATGAGGCCGGTGCTGGTCAGATTCCAGCCCTGGTTGCCGTCCCTTGGCCGTTCCCGTGAGGCAGGTCGTGGATCGGCGTTCCCTGGTGGATGCGCATCAGTGGCGTCCTCGTGGCTGCGGGGGTGGTCGAGGCGGCCGGGCGGGGAGGTGCCGCTCCCCGCCCGGCCGCAGCGCGCGGCTAGCTAGCGCAGTACTCGCAGCCGTCGTACGGGCCGCAGGGCCCCGTCGCAGTCGTCGCTGCCGGCGTCCGGGCCCTGGGCGAACCAGAAGGTCTCGGCGATGTCGCGTGGGCTGACGCTCAGGTGGGTGTGCCGGGCGCCGGGCTTCACGGGCGCCACGATGTACAGCGAGTTGTAGGGCTGGCTGAAGTTACTGTGGCCGATCTCGACGATCTCGACCTCGGCGCCCTGGTAGGCACGGTCGTGCCAGTGGAAGTCCTCGACCAGCCGGACGCGCTGCCCGACGGTGAGCACGCCGGTCGCGTCGACCTCCGTCACGCCGGTGCTCCCGATGGTGGTCGGCGAGATCCAGTGCTCCTGGGTGCCGTGCACGATGCGGAGGTGACGCCGGGTCTCGCTGTTGTCGGCCCAACCCAGCGGGGCGTAGGCGCGGCCGGTCAGCTCGGTGCCGTCGGCCAGGTGGATGGTGCAGACCTGGCCGTCGTAGCGGTCGGCGTGCGGGTAGGTACGGCGCAGGGTGGTGTTGTCGAGCACCGGGTAGGGTCTCCTTCCTTGGTGGCCGGGACATTTCGGGTGTCCCGGCCATCTGTGTCTTGGCAGCGGGAGTCTGCTACTCGATCAAGCAGCCGGTGTTGTGGTCGAGCATGCAGGGATCGGTCTGGTGCTCCAGGTGGATCGCGCGTACCTCGTCGGCCTGGGCGGGCGCCCCGGCGTACTCCAGCACCTGTGCCAGGGTGTCGGCCTCACCGCAGGACAGCTGCGGCACGATCTTTTCCAGCAGGGTCGTGTCTTCCCAGCAGAAGAGGAAGTCGGGCAGGGGATCCAGGATCGTGCGCTCAGCGCTGGGGATGATCCCCTCCGGGAGCGGGTGCAGCTCCAGTACAGGCTGACGCCGAACCAGGTACATGACGCCTTCGTCGGTCACGATCGGTGCCGCCTTGCCCAGCTGGTCTTCCGGTGTTGAACTCATGAGATTAGTATACAGTTTTAGAGCTGTAGAATCAAGCTCTATCGACCTTCTTTGTGGCCCCCGGCAATCAGTTGGCGGCGGCTTCTGGTTCCCCGGCGCGGAATCACTACGCTCCCCGGCCGGGGCCCCGATTGCGCAATATACGAGTGCCCATTCGAATGGGCTCTGTCCCGGGCCGGGGTGACTCCACCGGCGATCAGGCCGGATCCGGGTGCGGGTGGCTGTCCGGGTCGAGGTAGTGCATGAGGACCCGGGCGCGGTGCCCGAGGTCGTGGGTGTCGCGTTCGGTGTCGGAGTCGACGGCGCTCAGGGCGGCGCGGACCTTCGGCAGCGTGACGGTCAGGGTGATCGCTGGCGGCCGCTTACCGGTCGCATCGCAGCGGTCGCAGGGGGTTCGCTGATGGCCGACGCGGCCGGTGCCGAGGCACCACGGGCAGACCGTGGCAGCGAACTCGGCTTGGTGGCGGGCGATCGCCTGGTCGACGGACTGCTCGAAGGAGGTCGGCTCGTCGATGAGGTCGCCGGACACGCGGGCCAGGTTGCGTAGCAGCTCGATGGCGCCGTCGTACAGGTCGTCGTAGGCGCGCCGGCTGTTGGGTTCCTCGCGCTCGACGCGGGTCCAGTCCGCCGCCCAGCGGCGGAACCGGTCGAGCTGGGTGGCGACGGCCGCGGTGCGGGTCTCGGGGGTGGTCATGGCTTGTCCCTTTCGATGGGAGGTGCCGGGCGGTCAGATCGGGTTGTTCAGGTGGCCCGGCGGCGGTGACTCGGGGCGTTGGTTGCCTGGGGCAGCGGTCTCAGGTGTGGCCGCCGTGCGGCGGCTCAGTCGGCGACCGCGTAGTTGGGCAGGATCATCCGGGGTTCACTGATGTCGGTGCCGCTGAGCTGCGAGACGGTGACCAGGTTCGTTCCGCCGTACCAGGCGTTGACGCCTTCGCCTTCGGCGTGGTCGGCCGCCACACCGCGAGCCTCGTGCTCGGTGCTGGCGGCAACGATGCAGGCGAGCAGTTCACGCGGCTCGATCACGTCGGTTCCCCGGTCCAGGAGCCACAGCGACATCGTGGGCGGCTTGGTGTCGTAGTCGTCGTCGCCTTCGACGGCGACCCAGGTCGTGGCCGGGAGGGCCCGGTAGGGCTCGTGCTTGCCGGTCTCGATGCAGATCGCGAGTTCGCCTTCGACGCCGAACTGGACCTTGATGAACGTGACGCGGCCCTCGATGACGGTCTCGGTTTGGTCGCTGATGTAGCGGATCTGGGTGCCGGGCTTCAGGAAGCTGAGGCGCTTCACGTCGGTGCTCCTTCGTCGGTCGTGCTGGCGAGCGGTCTGGGGTGCTGGCGGGGAGTGGCCCAGATTCGGGCTGGGCCACTCCCCCGGCTATGGCTGGTGCTGGGTCAGGCGGCGAGGGCGATTTCGCAGCCGAGGGCTTCGGCGACGGCGGCGCCGAGGTCGCGGGAGGCCGGAGGGGTCACGGCGTTGCCGAGCTGGCGGACCTTTTCCTTCTTGTTGCCGAGGATCGTGTAGTCGCTGTCGAACGCCATCCCGGCCTGGATCTCGTGCGGCTCCAGCATCCGGAAGTGGCAGTCGTCGACGTTGGGGATCTGGCCGTGCAGCAGGGACTGGTGCCCGGCGGTCGTGAGGGTGCGCAGCTCCTCGCTGACCGGCGTGACCATCTCGGCGCCGCCGGTGTTGTTGCGCATGACCATCGCGTACCGGTCGCGGGTGGTGAAGGTCCCGAAGACCTCGTCGGTCGAGCGGGTGACGCCGGTGCGGTTGTAGGGAACGACCAGGCCGTAGGCGTCGCGGGTGGTCAGGGTGCGCAGCGGCTCGGTGGTTGGGCTGGCGGTGTCGTTCCAGGTGCCTCCTGCGGGGACGACGAGACCGTGGTGGTTCCCGCCGGCTGTGACGGTCGCCATCGGCTCGTCCAGCGACCGGTATTTCGAGCTTCCGCCGCGCAGCTCGACCATGAAAGGCGGGTAGCCGGGGCGGCCGTCGGCCAGGTGCTGATTCCACGGCGTGCGCGGCAGCGCGTTCCAGGCGCCCGGGTACTTGTCGAAGTAGGCTTGGATCCGGTGCCGGGTCTTGGCCGCGAGCGGCTTTTCGCGGTCGCCGATGCGCTGGCCCGGCAGGTTCCAGTCGATCGCCGATCCGGCGGGCATGATCCAGGGCTCGGTGACCGAGTTGCGGCACGAGACGCTCGGGCAGCGCCACACGTACTGGGCGCGGTAGCGGCCCCAGGCGGCGTTCGGCTTCTTGAACGCCTGCATCGCGTTCACGATCTCGTCGCAGCCGGGGCAGTAGGCCTTCGGCCGGAGCCACTTGTTCAGGTCCGGGCAGCGCGTGCCGCGCTTGTGCGCCAGGTGGTAGCCCCGGTCGCGGGACTGGGGCGCCGGTGCGCCGAGTGCCTGGAAGTGCATCGAGTTCATGTAGACGACGTGCACGCAGTAACCCAGGTTGTCGAACCCGTGGCGCCACGCCGGGTAGAGGCTCCACTTCGATGCCTCGACGACGTTCTCGACCATGACCGCGTCGTACTGGTGGTGCTCGGTGAACCGCAGCACGTCCCACATCGTCGCGCGGCTGCGCTGTGCCGCTTCCTCGTCGAGCTTGTTGTCGCCGAACAGCGACGGCTGGCTGTCGCTGTCGCGCCGCTTCCCCTTCGCACCTGAGTGGTTGGTGCACTCCGGGCTGATCCACAGCAGATTCGTGCGCGGGTACTTCCGGGGGTCGACCTGCGACAGGTCCGCGCAGTCATGGTCGGCCCACGGGTGGTTGAGGTTGTGCGTGTTCACCGCAAGTCGCCAGTGGTTGGCGGCCATCCGGACGATGATCCCCGGGACCATCATCAGACCCGAGCTCGATCCTCCGGCACCACAGAACAGATCGGTCAGCGTTAGTTCCAGCACCTCGGCGATTCCCTTCCCCGGCTCCCCTTACATGTTTAGTATACAGTTTTAGCCCTGTATACTCAAGTCTTGTAGGGTACAGTTCTAGGGTTGTACGATGAAACGAGCCCGTCGCGTTGCGTACGCTCGGTCAGCCAACACCCAAACAAGGAGCCGGACATTGGCTACCAGCCCGGACAAGCTGCGGAGCGAAGCGATCGCCAAGCGGCTCGAGATCAGCCCGAACACGTGGACCTCCTACGTGTCCAGAAGCCAGGCGCCGGCCCCTGATGGCTACTTCGACGGCCGCACGCCGTACTGGTTCGAGACCACGATCGCCGAGTACGAGGCGAGCCGGCCCGGCAACCGCAGCTCCGACGCGCCCCAGACCAGGCGCCGGTACAGCGCCGAGGAGAAGGCACAGATCCTCGCGGACTTCGATGCGTCCGGCCTGAACGCACGGCAGTTCGCGATCGAGCGCGACCTCACAGTCAGCATGTTCGCCAAGTGGATCAGCGCCCGAGACGCGGAGGCCGGCGAGTTCGTTGCCGCTGACCAAAGGGATTCCGGCGGCCGCCGTTCGGTCTACCGCGGCAAACCGACCCGCTCCGACCAGGCCTGACGCTCCAACGGGCTGGGGTTTCGGTCCGCGCCTCGGTGCCGCTCAGTCGCTCCTGGTCCCCAGCCCCGCGAAGTCGCTTCGAAGTACGTCCGCATCCCGCAATAGGTCATGGATCCGGTGGCGGTGGCGCACCGAAGGTAGCGCGAGGATGGGCTCCGCGACGCGGAGCTCGTCGACCGCCAATCCGAGCATGGTCATCGTCCTGGGCGTCAGGTGCTCCTCGCCGACGTCCAGGACCAACTCGTCCAGCCAGCCACGCTGCTCATCGCCGTCGAGGCCGTGATGGTCCGCTTCCTCGTCAAGCCCTGAGATCACTGCGACCAGCTCGTCTCTGCGCGCCGCGATCCACAGCTCCTCCGGCGACAGCGACACCGGTACCACCTGGTCGGCGCGCTGCGCCCGCCGCTCCTTGCGGATGAACTTCTCGTCGGGGCCCACGTCGGCATACCGCAGCAACGCCGTCGAACGATCGATCCGATCCTGCGCCCCCTGCCGGCCCACCCCGAGCTTCCCACCCAGAACCGCCAGGTATTCCCCCGACGCCTTCCCCGCCTCCAGGAACCTCAACTCAAGTCGCCGCTGCTCCCACCACACGAACGTCGTCAGCACCAACGCATCCAGCGCGTCGGCCCGCCGGACCCACATCGGAATGTTGTTTCCGCTGTACCGCACTAGATAGTCCAGCACCTCGAGAGGCGCAGAATCAGGCGCATCCGGCAGCCGATCACGACTGCGATCGTCCACCTGGGCGCGCCTAGACGCGATCCGGCGGACGGCCTCAACGACCTCCAGCCGAGACACCTTAGGAGGAGTCGACATGCCCGTCAGTATTTCACTGACGACTAGCAATCGCGCGGTGGGCGGGCATCCGGCTGCGGATTCGGGGTGATGCAGGCTGCATCACCCCGAATCGTGATGGGTGATGCAGCCTGCATCACCCTGCGCTCCAAAGGTCAGCTGCTGCGACCGGGCTCGAGTGGTTCGTCGTCCGGGTACACGGGCCGACCATCGTTGAAGGTTTCCGCGACGAGAAGTAGTTGGCCTCTGACTGCCTCGTTGAGGAACTGCGTCATCGTGTATGGGCGGCCAGTGGCGCGGCGCACAAGCCGGACCGCGGCACGGCACTGACGGTGAAGTTCCCGCTCCAGATTAACGCTACTGGGTCGCGGCATCTTTGAACTCCGCCTGGTCGGCTGGCCGGTCCTTCCCAAGCAGCACGCCGCGCTTCTGCAGGCTGCTGAGCTGCGCCCGATAGTCGTCGCTCACCGCCTTCGCGCGGTAGCCGTAGAGCGGCAACGGCGTGTAGTTCGTGTACGCCTCATCGACGATCGAGGCACGGCGGATCTTCGGGGCTACCAAGTCCCCGTAGCCCTCGATCAGATCCTCCATCTGCTCGTCATACACGCCGCCTTGATGCGGCACCGCGCAGGGGAGGATGCCGACAAGCGGGATGTTTACGCGGTAGCCACGACGGATCGTTCGGAGTTCCTTTTCGAGGGCGGGGATGCCCTCGTTCTCCTTGCCCGCCGGCTTGGTGCAGGTGATGACGCCCCAGCTGTTAGGGGGTGCTGCGCCGTCTTCCTCCTCGGCAGTGGCGAGGATCCCAGCGATGACGAGGACGTTGAGAGATCCCGGGCAGTCATAGAGTTCGATGTCTACGTCGCTCTCATCGTCCTGCACTGCCTCGAAGAGGCGGAACACTCCCCCGGTGATTCCCGGCAACTCGACAACCAACTGGTCGAGCGTGCCTCGGTTCGCCGGGACGATGGACAAGTTCGGGATCGGCTCGTAGAGCTGCTCACCGCTGTCGGTTTCACCGGCTGGGTAGCGCGCGGGAAGCTCGACGTCGGCGATGGTGGCGTTCTGCCTGAGTACGTCGACGATGGTCTTGTCCCGGTGTGACGGGTATCCGAGCCAAGTGCTTGCATTGGCCTGAGCGTCCATGTCGTATACGCGTACCCGATGGCCTGCTTGCGCCAGGAGTACCGCGTACGTCGTTACGCTCGTGGTCTTGCCTGCGCTCCCCGACAGCGTCACTACTGCGTACCTGTCCACGATGGGTACTGCTCCTTCTTGCGAGAGAGGCGATTCGGCCGGCGAGCGGTCGGGTGGGGTGATGCAGGCTGCATCACCCCGCCGAGTCTCGGGTGATGCAGGCTGCATCACCGAAACCGCGAATCTGGGTTGTCGGTTACTCGGTTAATGCCGCCTGGGCAAGTTGCTTCTGCTCCCAGGCTGTGGGGGAGTAATCCCCTCGGGTACGGAGAAGGTTGCAGTAGCCGATTTCGGTCGGGCCCCACTCCGTACTACCAGCTGCGGAGATCTCGTAGCGAGCCAATGCCAGCAACCATGCCAGATGCTGCCTCGTAGCGGGTTTTGACTCGGCGCTCGCAGTTGTCCTCAGACGGTCGCTGGCCGTTGGGACCTGGAGGTCTGCCGCTTGCGCCCACTGGGCTGCCAGGCGCCAGACCTCGGCCGACTGTCCATCTTGACCCTCGAGCCGCTGAGCGACGAGAATCTCCAGCAACGCATCTTTGCCGGGGGGTGCCGACGCGAGGCGTGCACAAACGCTTCTACGCGCCGCGGTCGCCTCCTTTCGCTGCCGGAGCACGTCTTCCTCGGGATCATCTGCACCAGCTGGCGCGGCTTCGGAGTAGTACTCCAGCGTTCCCTGCTCAGGTGCAATCGCGGCCACAAGTCGGTCCTCGCGGCGTGCCGCCTCGACCGCTTCGTCGCTGTACAGCCTGTGAACGGCCTGCTGCTTGCCGAAGGTGCTTGTCGGATCGACGAGCCGCAATCCAGCAGCAGCAGCTTCTTCACGGCTCTTGCGCTCCGCGAGCACCCGTTCTGCGGCACGTGGGGGCGTGATGTTGGTTCGGGTGATGAGCTCGAGAGCTGCGATCTGGTCTGCCCTACGGGCCGCAGATGTCTGATCCGGGTCCGGGGCCTTCTGCCACTTCCGCGCCGGCCCGTAGGGGAGGGCTCCGGCGAGGGCTGCAGCGGCAGCACTTGGAATCTGCTTCAGTTCGATCGCCCCTTGTACCTCAGGGCAGAGCAGTAGAAGAGCTAGTCTCCGGGAGACAACGCTCTGATCTACCCCGAGTCGTTCTGCGATCGCACGCTGCCCCAGCCCTGCCTGCTCGGAGTATCGCGCGTACATGCGAGCTTCAGCGAGGTCTCCCAGATCTTCGCGGCCAAGGTTCTCCAGAGCCATGGCATCAAGGTCGCCGTCGTTTTCCATCGTCGTGTCGTCGACGACGGCCTTCATCGTCTCCCGCGTTGCTTCCCTTGCTGCCGCGAGACGCCGGTGTCCGTAGATGGCCACGTACTCCGCGTCGCCGATCTGCTCAGCCAGTTGCGGACGGCGGGCCAGGAAGGCGGTGCGGGTGACGAAGAGCCCGGGGATCTTCACGCCATTGGCGCGGACTCCATTAACCAGTTCCTCCCACTTCGCGTTGCCCGGCTGCGGCACTGACCTTTGGGGGTCATTGAAGGGGTGTGGAGCAACGTCGTCGACGCGGATGTCGACCACAGCGTGCCCATCGATTGTCTGGACTCGCTTGGGCTGACGCGAGGCAATTCCGGCAAGGATGCCGCCATCAGCAGGCGACTCATCCGGCTCTCCGTCGTACAGGTCATCCTCATCAGAGTTGCCTGCGAGTGCACCGAAGCGACTCTTCGTTTTTCGGCCACCAGCCTGTTTGCTGCTCGACTTCGTTCGTGTGGTGCTTCCTGCTGCGGTGACCTCTGCCGCCATCTCTCTCCCTCTTCACATGCATTACCGGCATTACCAGTGCGCTAGAGACGCTACCGGGCGGAGCAACGCGGGAGCCAGCCGACTCACCGACGATACGAACGCGGCTGCCCGTTCGAGGGTGATGCAGGCTGCATCACCCTCGAACCTCTCGGTGGATTACGCCCTGCTGGCATCCGTGACACGTAGAACCTCAGCCCCAAGCGTTTGCTCGAGCAGACGCAGAAGGGTCAGGTGAGGGTCTACATCTGGCACAGCTGACTGTTCCTGGGCGATCCAGAGCTCCGGAGGCGGGACCTGATCGAGAAGGCGTAACCGTCTGAGTCCTGGGTCTTCCGGCGGGGCCGGTGGCGTTGGCCGGTCCGCCCAGCCGTCGATCAGGTGTTCTGGGATCTCGATAGGTAAGTCGTGCTCGTTGGGTGGTGGTTGCTGGACCCGGCCGGCAGCGCCGATACGCCGTACGCCGAGCCACTTCCACCAGTCCTGTCGTTCTTGGCGGATCCTTTGTAACTGCAGGGTGATCTCGTCAGTGATTCCAAGGAGCTCGGCGACCATGTTCAGGTCGGCTCGCGGAGACAGGCGCCAGTGGCCGTCGACCTTCTCTGCCAGGTCCCAGGCCGCCAGCACGAGGAGCGCGGTGGCCACGGCGTCGGGGGAGCGGCGCATGGTCTTCGCAATGCCTCGCCCGGTTGTCGGTTCGGCCATGTTTTCAAGGGTTTCGTAGGTCAGAGCGGCCATGGTTCCGAGCTCTCTGAAGGCTGCTCGAATGCCGTAGATCTTGCCTTTGCGCCAGGGCCGGCCAGCGAAGGAGCGGGTGTCGTACCGCTCGGGCAGGCGGAGCCGGTAGCGGTCGGCGACCGTGCCTTGGTGTTCTTCAACGAGTTCGATGAACGGGTCGTCTTGTTCCCTTAACAGGACTAGGTGTTTCGCGAGAGCCTGGTGTGTTTGTTTGCCAGCGGCAACCGACAGGCTGCGCACTCCGAATTCGATGTCCAGGCTGCCCCTCTTCTGTGCGGCCTCAGCCAGCGTCCGCAGGACCATGTGCTGGTCAGGGGTGAGGTTGTCTGGCGCGAAGTCGTCGACGGCCGCAGTCCACAGGCGCAGCGCTTGGTAATCATTCAGCGCGCCCCCCTTCCTACCCCCCTGTGATACCTGCCCCCTAGTGTCGCTTTGACGGACAGTGCTCTCCTGGTCTGAGGGGCTGCGTCTCATTCCTCGCAGCAGAAGGTCGGCGTTCTTCCAGTCCCTGAGGAGGGCCTTCCTCCGGTCTTTGGCGTGATAGCGCTGGTAGAAGCTGTTCAGCCCGGCCCAGTGGCCGGACTCCATCCGGCGGGCGACGTCTTCGAGTCGCATACCGGCGGCCATTGCTGAGCAGAGGACGGCTTGCCGGGCGTCCGAGGGGGTCTTGTATCGGGCGGTGTCGTAGACGCCTTGTTCAGCGATGCAGCGAAAGGCCGCCGTGAGTGGGCGCGGACCGCCAGTCCTTGCGTGCCATGGCTGGTCGGCCAGGTCGTCGCTGAGCGTTCCGAGTCCCTCGAAGACCTGGCGGCGGGCCTGGATTTCGGAGGCGAGCTCAAGGCGGAGGTTGGTGATGGTGTCCGCTCCGGCTGGACGCTGCAGGATGTCGTAGGCGACAGCCAGCGGAGTGATGAGCTGCTGGTAGCCCTTACCCATCTTGTAGAGGCTCCCGGGCGGCCTGATGACCCCGAACTTGGCGTTGAGCATGGGCTGGGGGTCGAGGGAGGGCAGGCGTGCCTGCAGAGCACGGACGAGGGTTGTGGCTTCGCCGAGCGAGATGGCTTCGGCCAGCGGTAGGTAGAGGTGGCGTCCGCCGCTGGGAGACTGGTCGACGATCACGCGTCCGCCGGCAGCTTCGAGGACTCGCTGGGCGGTCGTTGCGTCGCGGAGCACTTGGAGCTCGTCGGTCTTCTTGACGTCAAGGTCGAGTGCGAGGAGACGGGTCATGCCCGTGCCGTCGTAGATCGGAATGGCGGCCGGCTGGTTGGGCAGCTTTTTTGTCATCGGCCGACGGCCCCAGCCGCCGAGGTAGGTCCTACCGCCGTCCTTGGAGACGAGCATCCAGGACTGCCCGCTGAGGAGAGGAACGAGCGCTTTCCAGGCCTCGGCGGCGGCTTTTGCTGCTTGATCAGGGACGACACGCCGATGCACAGAGGGGTGCGGACTGGCGCTGTCGCCGGAAACGGCTACAGTAGGCATAGCAAAAGAGCCCCCTTGAGGGGTGTGGTGATCCGGCCCTCGCGCGACGCCAGCCAAGCAGGCGCGAAGGTTCTGGGCTTACGGCCCGCCCCTTAGGGGGCGGGCCGCCGTACTTTATGAGGTTGTTCTCGAATACTTAGCTGGCTAGCCGGTCAACGGCAGCTCCTGCGGTGGCTCAGGCTGGCGGAGGTGGACGGGGAACCAGGTGGGGTAGCCGTCCTCATCGACTTCCGCTTGGGCATGCTCGAGCAGCAAGTCCACGTAGACACCGCGCGAGATTCCTGCACGGGTTGCGAACTTGTCCGCCTTCTCAACCTCGTCCGGATGGACCCAGGCACGCATGTTTGCGGTACGCCCTGGGCGCCCAATCCCGTGCCTTCTACCTGCAACTGCAGCCATGGGCTCGATCCTGGCGAACAAATGAGCACAAAGTGGCGCGACGCGCCGAGGATTGAGCACAAAGTCTCGGCGCGTTTTGGCACTACTGGACGTCGTACGACGCAATGAACCACTGTTTGTTGACCTTGCTGAGGGTCAGGTAGAGGACCTGGGTCGGGTTGTCGGCGCTCCAGTTGTTGTCGCCGGTGCTGCGGCATGTGGTTTGGATGGCGCGGCTGGCTTGGGTTGGGGTGTCGGTGGGTGCGCCTGCTTCGGTGGCGTCGGTTGCTGTGCATTGGGTGTAGCCGTTGTGGGATTTGAGTTCGCGCCAGGCTGCGCCGGGGTTGCCGCCAGGTGGGGGTTGGCGTAGTTCGGTGGCCAGGGCGGGGATGGCGAACGTGGCTGCGCGGCGGCCGGCGTCGGCTGGCTGGTTGTCGAGTCGGGTGTCGTAGCTGGTGAGGGTGAGGGAGAACGCGGCCGCAACGGCGTTGGGGTCGCTGCGGTCGGGGTTGGCCGCGGCTGGGCTTAGTCCGCGAGGCGTCCCGGTACGGCCCGGCGTGCCGGGACGGTCGGTCGGCCGACCGGTTGCCGGGGGCAAGGGGATTGAGGGGGTGATGTAGGGGGTCTGGCTCGGCGCTGGTGGGGTGACCGAGCCGTTGTAGTCGAGCGGGCTCGAGGTGGTGGGCGGTGGCTCGGTCGGTTCGCTGTCGGGGTTGCTGCGGCCGCAGGCCGCGGTGGTGGCGAGCAGTACGGCGGTCAACGTTGCAGCGATGGCGCGGCGGCGGGGGCTGTTGGTCATGGGGTCACTCGCCGGGTTTCGTGGGTGGTCTTCTTGTAGTAGCCGGTGTCGACGGGCACGATTTCGACCTTCTTGCGGGGGTTCGGGGCGTGGATCATTTGGCCGTTGCCGATGTAGATGCCGACGTGGTCCCAGCGGCCGCTGAGGCGGCCGGTCTTGAAGAAGATGAGGTCGCCGGGTTGTGGTGCGCCGGTGATGGGCTGGGTGGCGCCGTACTGGTCGTGGGCGACGCGGGGGAGTTTGGTCTTGCCGCCGGTGGCTGTGTACCAGGCGTAGCGGGTGAGGGAGCTGCAGTCGAAGCCGGACTTGCCGCCGCCTGGGGCGGGGGAGGGGCCGGTGAGGCTTCCGCCGCCGAAGACGTACGGGACGCCGAGCTGTCGCCGGGCTGCGGCGATGACGGCGGCCGCGCCGCCTTCGGGGTTGGTCGGTCCGGCGTGGTCCTTGAGCCAGGCAACGGGGTCGACGAAGGATCCCTTCACCTTGATCTCGAAGTGGAGGTGTGGGCCGGTGGTGTTGCCGGTGTTGCCGGAACGACCGAGTCGCTGTCCGGTGTGGACCTGGTCCCCGGTGTGGACACCGAGCTGGGACAGGTGGCTGTAGGTGCTCAGGACGCCGGCGCCGTGGTCGACGACGATGTGCCAGCCGTAGGCGCCACCCCAGCCTGCGGATTTGACGGTGCCGTTGTAGGTGGCCAGCACGTCTGTGCCGGTCGGTACGACGTAGTCGTAACCGGTGTGCCAGCCGAGTGACCACAGAGGTCCGGCTTGGTGGAAGACCGCGCCGACGCCGTACTTGCGGGCAACGGGCTTGATCCATCCGCCGCTGGCCGCGTCGACATCCTCGGTCGGCGTGAACTTGGCCATGGCCGCGCGGATCTTCGGGACATAGAACTCGGTCTGGCCGTTGCGGGGAATGCACTTGCAGCCGAGGATCCGGCCTTCGCCCGCGTTGTAGGAGGCGAGGGCGAAGTCGACAGTGTTGCCGCCGAGCGGGCGGACGATCTCGATGAGACGGCACATGTAGCGGGCTTGGGCGGCCGTCGCATCCCAGGGGTCGTACACGTCTTTCTTGCCGTCGTCGTTCGCGTCGACGCCATACATGGCCCATGTGCCGGGGACGAACTGTGACGGGCCTTCGGCGGGCGGGTCGGAGTCGGAGACGGAGTTGACCTTGAAGCTGGATTCGGCCTCGATCTGGGCGGCCAGGAGGGGAGCGGTGATCTCGGGGCAGGTCCGGGCCGCGGCGAGGATGGGTCCGACGAACTCAGCAGGTACCGAGCCTTCTCGCAGGCCTTCGCCGTAGCTGGCCTGGGCAGGCTCGTCGTCGTGGACGCCGAGGATGATGGCGGCGAAAGCGACGATGAGGGCGAAGATCGCGGCGATCTTTTTCAACTCGAGTCCCCGTTCTCGTGAGTCGACAGCTTAGACACGGCCGGTGTCGGTTCGGCGAACCAATTCGATTGGGTTGCACGAAGTTGCAATGCCTTGGGCAACTAACTTCCCTCGGATGGGTGCTTGGGATCAGGGCGACCGCCGAGCGTGCTGTCTTCGACCGAAGCAGCCGGGCGGTCACCTCCAGACGACTTGAGTATACAGGTCTAAAACTGTATCCTTGTAGCGCCAGGGAGGACTGCGCACTGTTGAGAGATGAGGTTCGGATGCCGAGGATTGCCGCGGGACAGCTCCGGTCACGCCATCTGGTCCGGCTGGGAGCAGGCCCCAACTACGTACTGGTCTCGGAGGCACATCTGCGCGACGGCAAGGTCGCGGTCACGCTCTACAACGGCGACCAGCCGGGCAGCAAGCCGCACCTGTTCTTCGCGCCGACCGACCCCGTGCACCTGAGCCTGTGTCCCGATTCGGCCGACGGCAGGTGGCCGGTCGGCCGGGAGCGGTGAGTCACGGCGCTTGCCAGCAGGCACACCAGATCAGACCGACATCTCGCACGGGTCTGCAGGCAATGCCGACCGGCACGGTCCCGCGGCACCCCTCGGACAAGAGCTTCGCCACGACGTGGTCCACGTGGCTGGTCAGCACGACATCACGGGCCCACTGCCTGCAGAGGAGACGAGCATGACCTTGATTGCGACGCGTCGCTATGTCCAGCAGAACGCCCAGAGCTGCATGGAGCGGGCGCGGGTTGTGCGAACCGTCCGGCGGCCTGTGCTCAAGCCTGGGCGGCGATCGCGCCGGCCCCGAGCATTCCTGATCACTGTCATGGGGAAGCAGGAGCCCACGACCAGTCCCACGCCATCGGCGGCCGCGCCGGGCGCGTCTTCTGAGAGCACAACAGCGGCCGAGTTCCCGGAAGGACCGGCGACCAATCCGGCTGACGGCAACCAAGGCCCGAGCTGGAAACCGGCGCCGGTCCGGCCGCTGGCCGAGGCCCAGGCGCAGGCCTACTCCTCCACTCGCCTCTTCCGTATCTGCCGAACGTGCGGACGCGTCGCGCCGCGCGAACTCCTGGTGGGGGCCGACGGTCCGCAACCGCGCCACCCGGCCTGCACCCCAACCGCACCCATGTCAGGAGCTGAGGACGTAGATGCCTGAGGCAACCGTTGCCGTCCGCCCGCAATTGCACGTTGCTGCAATCTCGTTGGAAAACCTCGACTCTGGCGGTGACTCTGGCTACCGTCGCAAGCTGGTGAACGTCTGCGAGCAGCCGACCGACCCGTCAAGTGAACATCACGCAACGAGCCGAGGTGCATCCGCAATTTCTGACGCAGTGCGGGTTACGGTGACCCGATCGAGCTGCGAAGATCACCACTCATCGGTGGCGCAGCTGCTCCAAACCGAGTTCGGTGATGTACCAGCGGAAGCCGACGCGGTCCCCGTCGAGCTCTTTGTTGCGCAGCAGCTGGCGGATCGTCTGCACATCCCAGCCGGTCAGCTGGGCCGCCTGGGCGGGTGTGTAGCGGCGCGCGGCGTTGTTCAGGGGATCTGCCATCCCGCGATCATCTCAAACTATCAATACTTACAACGCAAAGTCGTTGTAAGTATTGATAGTTTTATGGAAGACTGAGGCTATGTCTGGATGGGTGCCGTCTGAGCCGGGGGAGCGGCCCGTGAGGCCGATCGAGGACGCAGGAATCGAGATCGTGGGGGTTGAACACCAAGAAGCCGAAGCACCACCTGCTCCAGAGACGCCTCCGGCGCCGATTCGTGACGCGCCAGCACCAGCGGCGGGTCAGCCGCCCGCAGGAGATACCAGGTGGGCTGGCTACAACTCAGCGGAACTGCTCAACTCACTCCCGGCGCCACGAGAAGCGCCAGCGCAGCATGGCGTCCGCCGAGCACTCGGCTTGGCCCCGAGCGAGAGTGAGCGGGCGGAACGCCACGCCCGGGCTCTGGCGGCTACGCCGTTCCCGCGGCCGGTGACCATCGTCGTCGCGAACCCCAAGGGCGGCGCGGGCAAGACACCTACCACCTTGCTGCTGGC
Source organism: Kribbella sp. NPDC051587 (assembly GCF_044453945.1). Taxonomy (NCBI): domain Bacteria; kingdom Bacillati; phylum Actinomycetota; class Actinomycetes; order Propionibacteriales; family Kribbellaceae; genus Kribbella; species Kribbella sp. NPDC051587. The sequence continues at coordinate 102,046 of NZ_JBITDE010000018.1, read as the reverse complement.
TGGCGCGCTCGGCCAGGCGCGAGGAGGTGGCGTCGTTGCCTGGGACAACAACGAACTGCGCGGCAACCTGCACCTGCGGACGAACCACCTGGGCAACACCAACACGGTCGTCGACCTGTTGCGAGCGATGCCGCAGCTCACGCTGCCTGACGCACGAGTCGGCGACGTCGCCAGTTACCTGCGGCCGCAGCTATCGGGTCAGTACGACGCCCTGGTATCCGCGACGACCACCTACACCCCGATCGAGGCCGCACACTTCGCGCAGGTCCACCAGCTGCTGTACCGCTTCTACCGGGTCGTGGTCATCGACACCGGGAACAACGAGGCCTCGAGTAACTGGCGAGAAGCCATGCGGGCGGCCGACGTTCTGGTCGTCCCGATCAAGTGGAAGGCCTCGGCCTGCAACGCCGCTGTGCAGATGTTCGAAGATCTCCAGAACCAGGGCCCAGCCGCGCGCGACCTCGTACGGCGGACCGTGATCGCGGCCAGCAACGGGCCAGGTGACATCGACAAGGAGTTCGAGGACAAGCTGCGGCCCTACTTCACCGACCGCGCCGGCGCGGTCGTCGACATCCCCACCGACATGCACATCGCCGAGGAAGGTCCGCTCGACCACGCGGCGCTGCAACCCTCGACCCGGCGCGCAGCGCTCGAACTCGCGGCCAAGGTCGCCGAACAGATCAGCAACTCACTGAAAGGACAATACGCGTGAACCCCATGCTCCTCCCTCTGGCGGCGGCGGCCGACAAATGTGACAAGGACAGCTCCGTCTGGAATCCCCTGTGCGGAATCACGCCGAACCTCGGGGCATGGGGTGGTGACCTCTCCTCAAAGGTCAACGTATTCCTCAGCGGCTTTTGGGCGCTTGTACTCGTGGCCTGCGCGGTTTCCGTGCTGGGCTCCTTGGCCCAGTGGGCATGGGCCAAGAACGTCTCCCACAACGAGTCCGACATGGCCGCCGGCACCAAGCACCTGAAACGTTCCGGTGCGGCACTGGGCGCCGCTGTGTTCGCCAGCGGCATCATCACCGCCATCATCAACATCGCTCAGTAGCCATGAACCGGATCGCCGCTGCGGCCATCGCAGTCGCCGTCGTGGCCGGTGCCGTCGCCGCAGGAGCGGCTATCGGTATCGGCCGCAACGACAACAAGTCGTCGCCACCGCCCACCCCCTCCCCGACAACGACACCGACCACCGGCGGCCTCGTCGCCGGCAGCGGCGGATCCGGCAAAGCCGCCGACGGCAAGACCCCCATTCGCTTCCCCTCGACCTGTGACGGCGCAGCCCAGGCAGCAGCTGCCTACAGCATCAGCCTGACCGACGAAACCGGGTACGCAAAGCCCGGCGTCGCCGGCACCAAGCGGCCAGGTCTCAAAGCCACACTCGACTACATCTTCAACACCGGCGGACAGCTCGACCCCACAGCAGCCGAACACAAGGAGACCGCCCTCATCCCCAACCAGACACTGCCCGGACTCACCGCCCACCCCGAATGGGGTGGCTACAAGGTCGTCAACTGCGTCACCAAGTTCTCGTCGACCATCAACTTGTTCTCGTGTCTCACGGGCTATCCGGACTCCGACGGGGGTGCACTCTGTACCTCCACCGTGTGGGAGCTGGTCTGGAACGGCGATGACTGGCATGTCGCCCGCATCCCTGCAACAGCGGTTGCGCCGGATCCCGCAGCGTCGCTCCCCGACGCGCTGAAAGCACCGAATCCGTTGCCGGCAGCAGTCCGCCGTCAAGCCCTTGCGGCAGGCGGCGCGGGATGGACGGAGTGGGCCAATGCACCGAAGTAGCTTCCCAAAGCGCCTCGTGATCGGCCTGTCGGCCACACTGCTGTTCGTCTTGGCCGGTACCACCGTGGCGGCAGCCGACCAGCCGGATCCGGCCAAGCAGAAGGCAGCTACGGCGGTCGCCAACAAGATCTGCGCCGGGAAACTGGCAGCAATCCTGAAGCCCGTTCACCTCGACGACGACTGCATCAAGAAGATCGAGACGATCTACGCCGACGGGACGGACGGCATCACGGCCAAGCGCGTCTGCGAGAGCGTCCTGCCGGGGAAGATCCTTGCCATTCCCCGCGCGCAGTGCCAGCTCTCGCTGGGACCAGTCATTCCCTTGATGGTTCAGCAGTGGAAGACCGCGTACGACGCAGCCAAGGCCGTGAAGACGGGAATCGAGATCGCGAAGTTCGTCGCGAACCCGTCGGACGGCATCGACGACCTGGCCAACCAGACCAAGCAGGCTGGGGTGTCACTGGCACAGGTGATGGCCACTGACCTGGTGCAGTCGACGCCGTCGTTCGACGCCACGCAAGGCTGGTGGGGTGCAAAGTATCGGCAAGCCCTCGTGCTTGGCTTCGCGCTGCTGGCGGGCATGACGCTGCTGGCGATCCGGGACGCGGCGAAACGTCAGGGCGACGAGGAGCTGGTGTCCACGATCTTCCTTCGGCTACCCGTTGCTGTGCTGGCGATGTGTTTCGCGCCGGCCATTGGGCTGGCGATCACGAAGGCCTCGAACGGGATCGCGCTGGCCGCTGTACCGACCTTCAATGGTGATCTGGACAAGTTCCTGACCCGGATCACCGACATGAGCGCCACCTCGTCGGCAGCTGGTTCCCCGCTCCTCGGCATCTTACTGTTCGGATTGCTATTCTGCGGCGTCGCGTTGACCATCTGCGCTCTGTTGCTGCACACGCTGGCGCTGTACTTGACGGGTGTGGCGATGGCCATCGTGTGGGGCATGTATGTGAACCCGCGCTGGAGGCCGCAGGTGAATCGCACAGTCGCGTTCTGGATCTCGACCGCTTTCGCGAAACCCTTGCTGGTCTTCATGCTCGGTGTCGCGTTCGCGGTCGCCGGTAACCTTCAGGCCGGAGTCGGAAGCCTGCAGGAGATCTTGAACATCGCGCTCGTGGGGTTGACGATCCTGCTCGTCGGGCTGACGCCGATGGCGTTGCTGAAGTTCATTCCGATGCTGCCCGCGTCGACGGAGTCGATGCGCCCGGCCACGGGCGGCAGCATTCTCGGGGCCGGTACGTCGGCCGCGGCGTCGGTCGCGATGTCTCGTGGCAGTTGGGGTGCGCAGCGCGAAAAGTCGATGAGTACGTCGAAGCAGACCTCGACGCAGACAACCTCGAACTCCAGTACGTCAGGTGGCCAGAGCGGGCCCGGGCAGATGGGTGGCCGCGGCGCGGCCGGCCAGAACCGACCAGATGGGCAAACGCCGCAGCAGGGCAGCACGGGTCCGAACACGTCAGGCACCGGCGGACCGAATCCGCCTACCGATCCCGGCCAGGCCACCAAGCCTGCAACCCAGGCGGGCGGAAAAATCGCCAGCGGAGGCGCGGTCGCCGCCGGTACCGCCGTGGGCGGCCCGGTGGGTGCTGCTGCTGCGGCGGCGCTGGCCGCAGCGGCCAAGGCCACCGGTGAGAAGGCTCGCCAGACCGCAGCCGGTGCCGCACCGGACATCCACCGTCAGGACGGAGGCGAAAGATCATGACCACGACCGAGCCGACGTATCAGCGCGAAGCAGTACAGCTCGGCGGTCACTCGCGCCGCCGGGGTCTGCTTGCCGGGCGCAACATGTTCGAGATCGCCGGCTGCGTGGCCGGGGTCTTGGTGGCGTTCATCGCGGTGGTGGGCACCGGCGGGCTCAGCGGTCTGCTCACAGCCGTTGTCGTCCTGCTGATCTCGTGGCTCATGTTCACTCCGTCGCGGCTCCTGCGGGGAAGCTCTCCGGCGGCACGCATCGCGCACGAGATGCGGTGGCGCCGGCGGGTTCGCCGGGGCCTGACGACCTTTGTGCCTGGGCAGCCCGCGGTGCGGCCGAAGACCGCACCGGGCAAGCCGGTCAAGCCGACCTCGACCCAGCGCGATGTCCCCGACGCAGTAGGGACTTTCTACGCCTCGACAACCAGGGTGCTATCCAGCGGCGATGAGGTCCTCGTGCTGCGTCACGAGAACCCCGGTCAGCTGACGTTCTCCACGGTGGTCATTGAGGTGACGCCCGCGACGCACGGCCTGGTTTCTGCGATGACCGAGGACATGGCTTACGTGAACTGGGGCCGGTTCAAGGCCGCGCTGGCCGACGACACCTCCTACGTGCGGGGACTGCAGCAGATCGCCCGTGTGCAGCCGGTCTCGCTGACTGCACATGAGGAGTGGCTCAAGGAACGCGTACCGGTGGACACTCCTGAGATCTTGATCGAGTCCTACCGGGGACTGCTGAACGAGATGAACTTCCGGTCGGAGTCGCACCGCACCGCGGTGGTGCTGCGGATCCCGCACACCACCCGGTGGGACCTGTTCGTGCGCGAGCAGTACCCCGAGGAAGGCAGCAACGGCCACGCGCTCGCGGCGGTCGCGGAAGCACAGCGGGTTCTTCAGCAGGCAGAGGCCTCCGGTCTCGGCCGCTGCCGGCTGATGGGTGAGCAGGACGTCGCCAAGGCGATCCGCTCCTGCCTTGATGCGCACTACTCGTGGGACGACCCGCGCCCCGCGATCTTGCAGAACTGCTGGGCCGCCTGGGAGACAAGCCGCCGTCACCTGACCGTGCACGGCCTCAGAAACGACTGGTATCTGCGGACCGCGACGCTGCGTGGTGCCGATCTGCCGAACCACTCGGTCGCGATCACCTGGCTGCGGCCGTTGCTGGCCGGGGTCTGGCCTGCGGTGATCCGAACCATCTCGATCACCGAGGAGATCACCCCTGCTGGCTCGGCTCGGTCAGCAGCCCGAGCCGCGGCCACTGAGGATGCGTCAGCGGCCCGGAACCAGCAGTCCGTCAACGACGGTTCCGCCCTGGTCCAGGCGTCGGCCTCGCAGCAGCTCCTGGCCGACCTGCGGCCTGGGTCCGGTCACCACCGTGACGGCTGGGCGCTGCATGTGACGGTCGCGGCCGAGAGCCCGCAGCAGCTGCGCACCGCGTGCCAGCAGTTGGATTCGGTGGCCTCGAACATGCTTGGCGCGAAGTGGACCTGGGCCGACGGAACCCACGACACCGCGATCGTGGCCACACTTCCCTTGGGTCGTGGGTTGCGGACCCGGGCGCGGAAGATCGTCGGCCAGTGATGCCCACCGCCCCCATGAACTGTGTTGTGAGCTTCGACGAGAGGAGCGTGGCCACCGATGGCGCGTAGGTCGACCACCCCCAAGCCCGCCCCAGAGACGCCGGTACGGCGGATCGTCCAAGTCGCGGCCGCCACGCTGCGCCGGCGGCCGCTGCTCGACCGCGCGGGCTGGTACGAACCGCTGCCCGAACCCGTCGAATCGTCCACCCGCCAGGCAGCTGCTTTGCGGGTGGCCGTCGGCTCGAGCGGCGCCAACACGGCAGCACTCGCGATCGGCGAGGACCTGGAAACAGGTGAACCGTGTTTCTCCGATCCGTTCAGCGACTACCCGGCGATCAAGTCACCGACTCGCTGTGTGATCGGCGACGTCGGGTCCGGCAAGAGCGCCAACGAGAAGACCTGCGGCGTCATGCGGCCGCTGCTGCTTGGGCGCCGGGTCGCGGTCGTCGACAAGAAAGATCAGGGCGGCCAGGGCGAGTACACCCCGTTGGCCCACGCACTGAACATCGAACCGATCCGGTTCGCGCTCGACGGCACCGGCACCAAGATCAACATCCTCGACCCAGAGATCGGCACCACGAGCTCACAAGCCGCCGCGACACAGAACCAGCTGCTGCGCGCGGTAGCCGCGCAGGCGCTCGGCCGCGAACTCCGCCAGCGTGAAGGCAAGGCGCTCGAGGTCGCCCGCCGCCAAGCCGTCCATGAGGCGAAGATCGACAAGAAGGTCGCCGACATCCGCAGCCTGGTCCCGGCCATGCTGAACCCGACCAGGGAGTCGGCCGAGCAGGCAGTGACGTCGGTCGACCAGCTCCGCGAGTTTGGCCGCGATGTCGCCTACGCCCTCAACATCATGATCGACGATCACCTCACCGGACTTGTCGACGGACCCACCGATCCGCGGATCCAGCTCAACAACTCCCTGACCGTCTTCGACATATCGGCGCTTCCTGACTCCGGGCCGGCCGTGCCGATCGCCATGGCGATCATCAACACCTGGCTCAGCAACGTGCTCGCCGCGCAGGCTATGCCCGTGCCGACGCACTTCGTGGTCGAAGAGGGCTGGCACCTCGTCTCCGGCGCGTTCGCGGAAGTTGCCCGCAGCAACTCCAAGCTCGCCCGAGGCAAGGGCCTGGCACCCGAGTACGCGATCCACCACCTGTCCGACATCGACAAGGCCTCAGCGGCCATGGCCATGATCCGCGAGGCCGGGCACGTGCTGCTGTATCGCCAGTCGCGTGCCGACGACGCCGAGGCCTGTGTCGAGACGTTCAACCTGCCCCGCGAGTCAAAGCAGACCCTGATGACGCTCGCTGACGGCACCTTCATCTTCGTGCAGACAGGCCGGCCGCCGCGGCTGATCCAGCACCTGCGCTCGCAGATCGAACGCGAACTCACCAACACCGACGCCGTCATGACCTCGACAGCGACCATGTCCCTGACCACGCAAGAGCCGGTGCCAGTGACACCGCAGCTGGTAGGGGCTGTCCAGTGAGCTCACCGGCAATCAGTGTGGGAATCCTCAGCAGCGTGCCGCTGCTCGCGCTCGCGCTGGCCCTGGCCGTAGGTGCCATCTGGTTCGCGCGGTATCAGGAGAAGGCAAGCCAGACGGGCAAGGGCGGTTTGGCGACGTGGCGCGACCTCAAACCCGCACTGTCAGCCAAAAGCGCGGCCGAGGCGGCCCGTCAGCGGATCCCGCAACTGTCCGGCGTCACAGACATCAGTGTCTGCTGCGTGACGTTCGCCGACTACGGCAACGTCGCCCTGTACATCCAGCACGAGGACGGTGTGCTGGTCATCGGCCCGCCGCGATCGGGCAAGACCTTGTTCTTCGCCAACCCAATGACCGAGTCCGCGATCGGACCGGTCGTGGTCACCTCGACCAAGTCCGACGTCCTCAAGGCGACGGCACGATCACGGCTGCCGAAGGGCACGGTGTGGCTGTTCGACCTCGACGGCATCGCAGGCTCCGCCGCAGAAGGCACCCGTCCACTGCGCTGGAACCCGATCATCGGATGTGAAGACCCCGAGGTCGCATCCCGGCGCGGCGCAGCATGGGCTGCAGCGCAGCCGATGGGCAACGTGAAGAACGGCGACTGGTTCAACCGCAAAGCAGGAGGCGTGCTGAGCCGGCTGCTGTGTGCCGCGGCACTGGGCAATCGGCCCGTGACCGACCTGCTGATGTGGACCAACCAGCTGGGCAGCACCGAACCGGTCGCGATCCTGCAGCGTCACGGCCGCCACGAGTGGGCCACCGCGCTGAAGTCGGTCGGTACCTCCCGGGCGGGGGAGTCGGTGGACTCGATCAAACTGACCCTGGAAGATCTCCTCGAACCGCTGAACTCGCCACGGGTCGTCGAAGCAATGACGGCCACCGCGGAGGAAAGCTTCGACCCGGCCCAGTTCCTCGACACCGCGAACAGCCTGTACCTGATCGCAGCCGAGGGCGCGGAGGCGACCGCGGCACCGCTGTTCACGATGCTGGTCCAGGAAGTCATGGTCGCGGCCCGGATGCGGTCGCAGCAACCAGCTACCCACCCAGGTGGCAGCGGCGGCGGGTTCTTGTGGCCACCACTGCGGTGCGTCCTGGACGAGGTAGCGAACATCGCACCGCTCCCGAGCCTGCCGCAGCACATGGCCGACTCCGGCGGCCGCGGCATCCAGCTGGCCGTGATCACGCAGACCTTCTCGCAGCTCAAGCAGCGCTGGGGGCAAGAGGCGGCCGAGGCGATCCGGACCACGGCGACCACGCGGGTCTACCTGCCCGGGATCGACGAGCAAGAGATCTGGAACTACCTCGAGGCCCGCGCCGGCCGCAAGCAAGTCACCCAGACCTCCACCAGCCAATCCCAGCAGGGCACGTCGACGTCGACCTCGAAGACCTGGGAGCCGGTCCTTCCTGCCAGCGACGTGCCCCAGATTCCGGTCGGCACCGCCTGGATGCTGTACCGGAACCTGCCGGTGACCAAGGTCAAGCTCCGCCTTCACCATGACGATCAGATCGCGCAGGGGACTCGCCGATGAGCGACGAACGTACGACCGAGGCGCGCCTCGCTGACATCGAGGAAGCGCTCGACGTCCTGCTCGAACCCAACACGATGACGCAGAAGCCGTCGGCCTGGACTGCGCTGCATGAGGATCCTGATCAGCGCGCCAGCTACCTCGCCTACGTTGCCGACCGCTGGGACTGGATCCGCGCGACCTACGTGGGCCCGCTGGCTGATAGTGACTCAGGCGGCCAGGCACACACCTACATGACGGTCGCTGACGCCGTCTGCTGGAGACATCACCCGGCGGTTGTTGAAGAGATCTCAGCTCTGGTCGCTGCCTGGACCGAGGCCTACCATCGCAACAGCAAACCCACCAGCGACCCGATCAACTGGCATGACCGCTGGCTGCCGAACTGCATAGACCGCATTTCCAAGTACGGGATCGCAAAGTGCGTGATGGAACAGGTGTGTACGAAGACAGGGGCGGCGTACGTCGACCCCGAGGTCACGCAGGTCCCGGCATGATCGCCGGCCTGGATGCCGCGCCGATTGGGCGGGTGACGAGCGTGCAGTCCATCAACCGGTCGATCGCACGCATCCTCAGCCAGTGGCGCGACGACACTGCCACCGGGCCCCTGTGGTTCGGGCGCAACCGCCGACCCGAGGCAGTCATTTTCCCCGGTGACCTCGGCAAGGAGCTCGCCGACGCGGCCGTGGGAAGTATCGATCTCGATCTCGCGGCCGAGCTGCAGTTGCGGAACGCATCCCCGCGGCTCAAGAGAGCAGAACTGAGTACCCTCGAAGACGACCAGCTCCGCACGGCGCTTGCCCTGAAGATCTGCCGCGCAGGCGTCCACGATCTCATCCGGCTTCGCGACCACGCGCCGGAGCACCTGGAAGGGCTGCTCGAGCACCTTAAACGCGGTCCGGCCGACGCGGCCGCCACTCGCGTTCCGGAGGTTACCCGCCGGATCGCCCACCGCGACACGGCCACCTGGATCAGCTACTGGAGCAGCCGCGACGACGCCCTGCTGGCACTGATACCCGCTCCTCACTGGCTCTGCCGCCTTGTTGCCTCCGGCCCACAGGAGCCGGACGCCCAGGCCGGAGAGCAGGAGAACTGATGACCCAGTACGAGAGCTTCGAGCACGAGCCATTCGGGCCGCCGCAGACGGTACGCGACCTCGTCCGCGCCCTGGGCGTTCCCGACGAAGTCGCGCTGACGGTGCCTGACGACCGGCTGGTCGTGATCGCCACACAGGACAGGCCCGGCGGCAGCATGAACGGCGAGCAGATCGTGGCTGCCATCGACATCGCCGCCGACGTCCGCCTCCCCGCCGGTGACGACATCAGCGCCCTCTACCTGGAAGGCGACTTCCCCGCCGGGACCTACGAGCGCGTCGCCGATAGCGATCGATGGTGATACCGCTGACGGCGCGGGACACGACTCTGTCATCTCGCGACGACCTGTAGATCCACGCCAGATCCGAAAGATGCCGCCGGCGGAGTACTCGCGAACTTCGCAGCGAAGTCGGTGCCGCACGCAACCAACTGCGACTACAGCCGCCGAGGAACCCAGCACAGGACGGGAGGCCATATGATCGCCGAGGAATTCGAGCCGCAGGTCCAGCAGCGATACGACTGGCTCAACGAGCAGGCAGCAACAAGCGACGCCGACCGCGCCGCGATCTATCTGGCAGTTCGTGAACGCCTCGAAGGCGAGATCGAGCGCGCCAGAAACCCTCCCACGTGGGTCCTAAAGTCAGAGCGCGCCCTCAAGGAGTGGGGCATCACGTCGGCGAGCGACTTCAAAAGATGGTGCCTCAATGGTTCGCACCTTGCAGCCTCCTACGGGCTGCGGCTGCCGACCGAGTTCTTCCCTACCGCCGAACCGTCACCCTTTGGCGACTACGACTTTGACCATTTGGCCCCAGCCGACATGGTCAACGCCCACCGCGACATCAACCGGCGCAACCGGGCCATCGAAGACGACTATTTCAAGTCGGAACCACTGACAGAAGAGCAGCGCTGGTCGCACACTGCCCCCGGCGACATCTCTTTCGAAGAAGCAGGCGAGTTCGTCTTCTCCGGAGTCGTCTACAGCAGTGACGAATGGGCCATCGACCCCATCGACGGGGACCTGGTCCGCGTGACCGAGACCCAGCCAGGAGCCGACACCCCGAGCGACCGGGTACAGAACCTGTCTGCGCACCAGGACGAGCCTCCCGTCGGCGCGCAGCTAGATCCGGCGGCAATGTCTTTGCGCGATCGGGCCCAGGCCTACGTCGACGCCGAACACCCAGCCACCCAGGATCTCGGCGTCACACTTGCCCCCTCGCCGCCCAGCCGCGAACTGGGACTGTAGCTCGCGGCCGGGTGCGTCCACACGTCAAGCGGGTACGCGCCGGCGGCTCAAGTAGGTGCCGAGTCCAACGACCAGCGAGATGCCGGTGACCACCAGGGTGAGTCCAGGACGGGTCAGGGCGCCGACGGTGACGAGTCCAGCCGCTACCGCGGCCCAGACAGCGACCCCGATGCCGTGTGGCCGGCGCTGAACGGCGGCCGCCCGGATCAAAACGCCGAGCACGGCACCGACCAGGACAACCGCAGTGGCAATCACGGCCAGCTGGAAGATTGCGGCGTACCGGGTCGAGGTCAGGATGCCGCCGAAGGCCACAAAGACCATGGCAAGCAGGAACCCGCCCCGCACTACCCGGAAAGTGTCCATAGCACCATTGTGACTGCCAGCGCCGACATCCGCATCCACGGCAGCGCGGTCGTCACAAGCCGAGTCGCCGAAATCCCCTTACCTGGAAGGGCTACTGCTGGCGCTCGGGTCCACCCAAGGTCGCGGGCCGGTCGACGGCGGGCAGCCGCTTCGTGGCGGCGCTTCGTTCTTGCGCCGTCCGGTCCTGCTGGTCGACGTAGGCACGTGCGCGATCGGCGAGCCTGGCCTTCGGTGCAGCCGACTGGTCCTCGGGCTGCGGATCGTTCGTGGGGCTGGCCTGCCGGTTTCGCTCCAGCAACCGGTGCCGCTGCGCATTTCGCGCCGGGCGTTGCACTCGCGGCGCCGGTTGCACCACGGTTTCGAGCATGGCCTTCATGGGTTGGCGATCGCCGTGACCGGCCGCGCGGCAGACCGCGTCGTTCTGCTCGGCGGTCACGGCGTTCCAGTCGATCGCATAGCCGGAGCGGGCAGCGAGCTGGTTCAGGAAAATTCGCTGGGTGCGGCCGTTGCCCTCGCGGAACAGATGAAGGTGGTTGAGTTCGTCATAGGTGCGGGTCAGCTTGTTGACGAACTCGTCTTGCGGCATGTCTGGACGGAAGTTGCGCTCGGCGATCTGCCCAAAGACTGCCGGTACGCCGGTGTCGAACAGCTGGCGCGGGAAGAACGCCGCCGGATCGTCAGGCTTGCTGGTGTTGACCGTACGGGGCTCACCGGCCCATTCGTACACGTCCTGAAACAGGTACCGATGGATCGCGCGCAGATGGTCCTCGTCGAACGACGGCCGGATCGGCTTGGCAAGCAATTCGAGGGCACGGAACTCAGCGAAGTCGTGCTCGGCAGCATCAAGATCGTGCTGGGTGCGTGCCCCGAGCTTGTTGGCGAGCACGCCCCAGCGTTCGTCCAGATACGGGTCGTCGGCAGCTTGCAGCTGCCGCTGCAGTTCGTCGGCGGAATCAGGCAACGCCGTACAGCGCCTTGAGGCGTTCGCCGTACTGATCGAGGGTCAGCTCGCCGGCGGCCCAGGCATCCTGCAGAGCTCGGCCAGCGTCCGTGCTACGGCCGTGCTCAAGCTCGGTGCTGTGACGGACGGACTCGACCGCGGCGGCGCGCTGAGCGGTCTCGGCGTCGCTGATGCGGCCGTCGGTCTGGATCGCCATGCGGTCTACTCCTCTCGTCTGTGACCATTCTACCGTGTGAGCGGTCCGCTGCCCCGTGACGGTGCCGGCTTTACACCGTCGGGCTTGCGGCGGGACGAAGGCTGCCGAGGCAGGGCGGCCGCAGCCATTCCGGAAGGGATCCGGTCTGTACCGGTCGCGGGTCATTTGCCGAGCAAGTCGTGCGCGATCGCGAGGTTGATCACAAGACCCATGCACACCAGTGCGAGATGCCCAATCTTGCAGTCCACCTCATGTTCGGATCCCAGCCCCGTAAAGAGACGCCATGCTGCGTGCATCGTCCCGATCAACGCTACGAAGGCTGCGCAGCCGAAGACCGCCAGGTTGACCCAGACGAACCAGCGCATCGCCTCCACGGCTCTACTGGCCTTCCTCGTCGGCACACGGTTCGTCGCACAGGTCGTCCCACTCGATCCGCGTCCACACGTAGTCCAGCGGCGCAAGATCGAAGGTGCCGTCGGCTCCAGGACTGATCCAGATATCGGCGCCAGGGTCGCCTTCTCGACGCGCACACACCTGGTCGCCGACCCACACGAGTTGGTCGGATTCCGGCACCAGATGGTTACGGTGGTTTTCCCGCAGGGCGATCGTCTCCAGGACGTCTCGGGTCACGACCGGGGTTGCTCCAGAGCGTCCGGGCGGCCCAAAACGGACGGCACCGTACATGACGGCGTACTGCCCACGGCTGGCATCCCAGTCCCAATCGGCGGCGAAGTAGTGCGTCGCGAGCGGCTCAATCTCTGTCATTCGTGGCCCTCCTCTGTAGGACTCCGATCAGTATTAGTATACAGCTTTAGTGCTGTACATTAAAGGCTTGCGGGGGAGGTCGTGGCATCGGTGCGGGAGTGCTCAGCGGTCGGCCGACGGACGAAGCAGTCTCATCAGGTCGGCAGCCAGGTTGTCGGCCGGTCTCTCGATCGCGGGTTCTGCTGCCGGTTGTCTTTCCGGGTTGGCAAGGCCTGATCTCGCTGTTGCTCCTCGGCCGTACCGTTGCTCACGTGTGCCCACTGGGGTCGAGGACTCGGCCGACTCCGCCAGCGATGCCTATCCAGTCCTGCCCGGCGAGCAGCTCGTTGTAATCCGGGTTGCGCCATTGACGGCAGCGGACCACACCTGGGTCGAGAAGTTCCTGTTGAGGGAAGAGGCTGACGATCTCGGCGAGGGTGCGGAACCTGCAACGGCCGGTCGTACCCTGAAGGATCTGCTGCAGGGGCTCAACAATGTCCTTGGTGTGTTTGTCTTCGGTGTCGAGCAGGTGCGAGATGACCGTGAACGATCCACCCGGAAGCCAGTCAGCGTAGGTGGCCATGACTTCGGCGACCTCGGCGACAGCACCGGAGTGTTCGTGCAGAACTCCGGTGCAGATCAGCCCGATCGGCTTGTCCCGGTCGATGAACTGCTCGAGGTCGGCGTGATCCAGGACCTGTTTGGGCTCGAAGATGTCACCCTCGATCACCAGGACCTGCCCGGCGACGTCGCGTAGCGCGCGAGCGTGCGTGAGGACGAGCGGGTCGTGGTCGACGTAAACGACTCGTGCATCATCGTGGTCGCGAAGAACTGTCCCGTACAGGCTCTTGGGATGGGTGGGCAGCTCCTCACGAGCATTCGCGGGGATCCCCGGTCCCAGGTCGATGAACTGTTTGACTCCCTGGTCATGAAGTTCACTGACCGCCCGGAACACGAACGCCGCGTTCGCTGCAACAATCTGGCTGAACACCATGCCGGGACCAACCCGGTTGAGCTCGTCTCCCAGCATGCGCTCGGTCGGGAAGTTGTTCCTGCCCCAACCTGCGGCGTAGTTCCACAGCCAGGCACTATGCGGATATTGAAGGGTGTCTTCCATCCCGGGTGGCCACCCGTTGCGGTCTCTCGCTGGTTCGGTTTCTCGCTGGATTCTGGTCATCGGCGGCCGCTTCTCTTCCGGCCGATCCCGCCGCCGATATAGTCCTGGATCCAGCTGTCGGTGACAGCTGGCTTGAGCTCGGGCCACCACTCGTGGCACGGCTGGACTCCGGCGCCAACCAGTTCCTGATCTGGAAACATCGCCTCGAGGTCGGTCTTCGTGCGGAACCACCCGGCGCCGATGGCACTGGACGTCAGCACTTTCTCGACCTGCCGTACGGCGGCGTCGTACTGCGGATCTTCTTGGTCGAGGAAGTGCGTGATGACCGTGCAGGATCTGGCCGGGAGGGCGTCGAGGTAGGTCTGCATCGTTGCTGTGACGTCGGCCGCGGTGCCGGGGTGGTAGTGCAGGACGGCGGTGCAGAAGAGCGCGATGGGCTTGTCCCAGTCCAGGAATGCCGTCTGCTTGAGCTGGGGTAGCAGCTCGGCTGGCTCGAAGATGTCGCCATCAGCGACGAGGACCCGATCGTTCTCGGCCAGCAGCCCGCGGGCATTGGCGAGGACGATCGGGTCCTGGTCGACGTACACGACCTTCGCGCTCGGCGTTAGCGACTGGACGATTTTGTGCAGGTTGCCGGGGCTGCTGTAGAAGCTGGAGGCGTCGAGCGGAAGACCGACGCCGAGGTCGATGTACTGCGTGATGCCGAGCTTGGCGACTAGGTGCTCGGCTGCACCTACGACGAAGCGCCGGCTCGAGGCCACCAGATGGGGGAAGACCGCAGTCACCTTGGTGATCTCGTCGTACAAGCCCCGGTCCCCGCCGTAGTGGCCCTTGCCGCCACCGGCGAGGTTCCACAGTCGAGCGGTCGCAGGCTGGTCGAGGCGCACACCACCCACGCGCAGCGCTCCTTGCGGGATGGATTCGTCCGGCATCGTGCGGGACCTTTCGCCATTTTCGGGTCGGGGGTTGGTGGGGGAGGAGCCCCCGGCTTGCCCGCTGAGGGAATGGGCGCAATCCACTCCACAGGGGGAGAGCAGATGGTCTGCCGGGGGCTCCAAAGGTGGTGGCGCTGACAGGTTCCAGTCCGTCAGACCTGATCCCTGCTGGATCGGCGCCGCCACCGGCTCAGGGGTCTTCGTCGCCCAGGCGGCGGAACGTGTCGTTGAGCCGCTTCCACCACCTGGCCTTACGGCGGTTCAGCGATCTCAGGAGGGCGTCCCACACTCGCGCATGTCTCATACCGAGCGGGCGGGCGGCGTTCGGCTGGTTCGAACCTTCATCTGACCTCCTCAGGAGCCGGGTGCTGGGTGCGCGAGCGGGCCGGACAGCGGCGAGGCCACCCGGATGTAGCAAAGCGACTTCACATCGTGATCAGCCTCGCGGCCGTCAGAGCGCGCCGGGAGGGAGGATTACTGGGAGATTTACTGGGAGGATTACTGGGAGGATTCGCACGGCCACGCGTTGGTTCCAGCACCGGCATCTGCCTATGGTGGAAAAGCGTGGCGTACGGGGAAGGTCAAGAAGTGGCCGCACAGAGCGAACGCAACCTCAAGCTGAGGGATGCCCGCCGCGCGATGGGCCTGACGCAGGCCGAGCTCGCGGAGCGGGTATCGCGGCGTCTTAGGTTGGATCCGCCGCTCGACGGGAACTACATCTCGAAGCTCGAGCGCGGAACCATTACCTGGCCCGCGGAGGCATACCGCCAGGCGATGGGGGCAGAACTGGGGGCTGGCTCCGATGCCGAACTCGGCTTCTACAGCAGCCGCTCTGCCCCGGAACAGGACACCGCCCCCGTGGATCGCCGTAGCTTCTTCTCCCTCGGCCCAGCCGTCGCCGGCGGCCTGATCGGAGGCTCCTCAGCCGCCGACTTCCTGGCCAGCATTGACCTTCCGGATCAGGCGCCCGCGCTAGTCGGCCGGTCGGATGTCGACCACATCGCCCAGAGCATTCGCGCATTCAAGGCGTGGGACCGCAGTGTCGGCGGCGAGTTGTCGATTCACGCCGTCGCCGGGCAGCTGCAATGGGCCGCACGGCTGCTGGATGCTCGGGCTACCCAGCCGGGGGTCCGCGACGACCTTCACAGCGCCGTAGGACACCTGGCTCAGGTGCTCGCGTGGATGGTCGTTGACTGCGGGGCCCACGAGGTCGCCCAGCGCTACTTCCGGTTCGCCGTCCACTGCGCTGAGCAGGCCCAGAACCACAGCCTCCGAGCGGTCGTCTTGTCGACCATGTCGCGGCACCAGTTCCTCCTCGGCCACTACGACGACGCCCTCAGCACGATCGAGCTCGCCCAGGTCCGTGCCGATCGGCTGCCAGAGGCCGAGCAGTCGATGCTCAACGTCGTGAGGTCCCGGCCACTGGCCAAGCTCGGCCGACGATCAGACACCCTGAGGGCGATCGGTGACGCTGAGGATCTGTTCGCTGCCTACGACCCGCGTCAGCGCCCCCAGGTCGCCTGGATGGAGTTCTTCGACCGCGCCGAGCTCGCCGGCGACGCCGGCCACAGCCTGGCGGACCTGGCCTTGGCCGGAGCGGCGCCGGAGCCCGCACTGGATCAGCTGGGCTACGCGGTGGCCAGTCACTCGGCCGGCTACAACCGAGCTCGCGCGTTCTGCCACCTGAAGAGCGCTGCACTGTGGATGCAGGTGGATCCGGCGGAGGGCGTGCAGCAGGGAATTGAGGCGGTCAGCGCTGCTGAATCACTGCGCTCTGGCCGGGTCCGCAGTTACATGCGTGAGCTCCACACCGCGGCAAAGCCGCATCAGAAGCACAGCGACGTCGCCGGTCTGCGCCGAGACATTGCCCGACTTACTCAGGTCCCGGCGTGACCGGTCAGATCCCGCAGGCCGAGCTTTCTCGGCTCGAGTCCGCTGCCGATCGCGCGGGAGTCGAGCTGTGCGCTCCACGGCTGCTGAGCCTCGGCGATAGCGCCACGATCGCAGTCAACGACCAGGTGATTGCGAAGGTCTCTCGCTTCCCCAGACAGCAGCCAGTTGCCCACCGGTCAGTGGCAGTCTCCCGATGGCTGGCATCCACGGATATTCCCTCGGTCTCCGCGATTGGTGACGCCGTCGACGAGGGGCCGTATGCGGTGACGTTTTGGGAGCGGGTCCCTCAGCATCGCTCGGCGACTGCCGCGGAGGTTGCTGAGGTCTTGGTGCGGTTGCATGCGATTCCGGTCGACTCGGCACCGGAGCTGGAGGAGGTTCAGCCGTTCGTGCAGGTTGCGGAACGGATTGACGCGGCTCCGCTGGAGTCTGCAGATAAAAAGTTCCTGCTCGAACGGTTGGATGAGCTGCGGCAGCAGTGGCCGCCGGAGGTCGGGCTCGGCACAGCGGTTCTACACGGTGACCCGAACAGCGGCAACATCGTCGCCACCCCGAGTGGTGTGGTTTTGGTGTGGGATCTGGAGCGGTTCTCGATCGGTCCGCGTGAGTGGGATCTGACGTTGCAGGCAGTGAGCTACAACACCTGTGGCTGGCTTGGCGATCAGGAGTACGGCGAGTTCGTCGCCGCGTACGGCCACGACGTGATCGCGGGAGAGAACTACCCGATCTTTCGCGACGTCCGCGAGCTCAGGATGACCAGCTGGCTGGCGAACAAGGCCGACCAAGATCCGGGCATCCGGCACGAGGTGGTTCGGAGGATTGAGTGCCTGCGTGGTCTGCATGGCGATCGTCCGTGGAATTGGACCGCAGGCTGACGGGTTGGGAATTTCGGTAGCTGGTGCTGGCCGCCCCCGGTTTGACGAGATGGGGCGGCCGGCGTACTGGGTTGGTGTGTCAGAGCCGGTTCCAGTGGAGCTCGCGCTCTCCGCGTTGCAACTGTTTGATGCGGTTGTGTACCTCGGCGGCTGATGGAGTGTCGGGTGCCGATTTGCGTGCGTTGGTGGTGATCATGCGGAGTTCGCGAAGATCGCGCAGGGTCTGATAGCCCTGCCAGGATCGGATGTCGATTCCGTAGGCCTCGACGAATCGGCTGTACTCGTGTGGATCGGGGAAGAATCGCCTGCAGTGAATCTCGATGGTGACCAGGTCCCACTCACGTGGACCTATGCACGCGCCGTCCCAGTCGATCAGGGCAGTGCCTTGCCGCATCCGGAGTGCATTGTGGTGCTGAGGATCTTCGTGGATCAGACCGGGCGGCAGTTCGTAGTGGAGTGAATCTGCTGCGGCGGCAACATGGTCGCTGTAGGTTGTCAGGAACTGGCGGTCTAGGTCAGTGAGGATGCGACTGGTCGCGATCGAGGTCCGTATGCCGTCGATGAGGTCGATCGGTGGAAGGTCCATCGGCGGAGTCAGGGCGTGCAGGGCACGTAACGGGCGGCCGAGATCACCGGCGGTGATCGGGGGCTGGTCTTGCTGGGTGACATAAGGCCAGAAGGTTGCCAGGCAGCCCGCGCTTTCCAGCGGCTGCTGGTGAGGTGTCGGTGGCACGGTGAGGATGCCTTGGCTCACCATCCAGCGCACCAGTGCGAGGGTGCGGTTCAGGTTCTCGAGCTGTTCGTCGGGGCGTGCAATCTTGACGACGATCTCGCTGCGGGGGAGCAAGTAGACCGCGTTGGTCTGGTGACGGAGCATGACTGCATCGGTCGTGTCGATGGCCGCTTGGCGGCACACGTCGGTGAGGACGTGCCAGGTGGTCTCGGGGGTGAAGGTGGTTTCGGTGATCAGCGAGGTCATTACGGGGCCGCGGTGAGCGCGAGCATTTCACGCAGGTCGGCGGCTGCTGGCAGGGCCCGTGCGTTGCGGGGGAGGGCTGAGAGCACGTCGGTTCCTCGGGTGAGAACGATCTGGGTCCGGTGCCCGGCGGGCACCGCCTCCAGTGTCTCCTGAGTCAGCTCGCAGGCAGCGATCGCGTCGCTGGTTGCCAGGCCGGCCGCACGGTCGAGCTGTATGAGGGTGGGGTCGAGGGTGAAGCCGGCTCCTTGCCGGGAGTACAGCTGAAGGGCTCGATCTTGGATCGGCTCGGCCCGATCCGGCTCGCCGAGGTAGGTCAACGCTCCCGACAGGTAGAGCAGCAGGCGCCGTTCCGGGAAGGTGAATGCATCGGTGCTGTCGGGGTCCGGTATTTGGCTGAAGATGTCTTGGGCGCGGCCCATTGCTTGCTCGGCCTGATCGTGGTCGCCGAGCCGCGCCCAGGCGCGGCCTTCGGCGGCGGCCGCCAGGCAGGCTGCGGCGCAGGCGAGATCGCCTGCGATGCCCTGTGCTTCCTGCGCTAAGCGGATCGTGCGCGGGAGATCGCCGTAGTAGTAGGGGAGCATGGCTTCTTGGGCGCGGATCTGCGCTCGCAGCGCGACGTCATGTGTGTCGTCGCCGGCAAGGCGGGCCGTGCGGTACCAGCGATGGCTGTCGTGGGTCTCGCCGAGTTTCATGAGGCTGTCGGCGGTCAGGGTGGCGAGTTGTGCGGCAGCGCCTGCGAGGCGCAGCCGGATATGTGCGGTCTGGTTCTTTTTGGTGAGGTCGACAACGCCCAGGAATTCGGTGAGGAGCGCGGCCAGCATCTTGTTCGGGGCATGGTGGATGTGGTCGCGGCGGAGCTGTTCGACGGCGTCTTCGATGAGTTCCATTCTGGAACCGTTGACCGTTCCAGCCGCCAGGAGGTCATCGGTGCTACGGCGAACCCGGTCGATCGATTCCAGGAGGTGCGGCGGCAGTGGACCAAGATCTTGGCCAGGTAGCTGACGCAGGAGATGCCGGATGTCGTGCTCGAGAGGCGGCAACAAGTCGCCGTCGCCGATGGAACGGACAACGTCCTGCCTGGCGGGCGGCAGTGCGGCGACCGGTTCGGTGGTTTGTGCGCGCATCGCGGTGAGGACGATCCGGTCTCGCGCCGGCAGCTGGTCCAGTTCGGTCGCGGTCAGCAGCCGGTGTGGCTCGACGTTGTAGACCTGTGCCAGGAGTACGAGGTTGTAGATCGTCGGGGGTTTGACGCCCGGCCCCGGCATTGGCCATCGCTCGAGCTTGGAGATCGCGGTGTAGTCAGAGGCTGGAAGGGATTCGTCCGCCGCGCTGTACCGCGCCGCGACTTCACCCTGGGAGAGGCCGCAGGCGTGCCGGTACGACGCGAGCGTTCCGAATCCCCAGCGGCTACGGAACTCGGCAGCGATGTCGTCGACTGTCATGCCCTGGTTCATGAGCTTGTGGCGCAGAGTCGTCCGCGCGGCCTTGTCGCTGCCTTGTCCCTGCGCTGTGCTCATCCCCGCCTACTCTCCGTCAACCTGACCAGGTTGGGGTGTGCCAGCGGCAAAAGCAAGGTGAATCGCACCAGGTTTTTGGGTGCAGCTGGCACATTTCTAGTCGCTCACTCCTGGATTCACGCCTGAAGCGTGTCCGTTGCCGTCCTCAACAAATAGGTGTTCCGGCCCCAGGTAATCGTCTGCCGAGCTCTGTTTACTCGTAGTCACTGCAAGAACACGAGTTGCGTGATAAGGTCGAGACCGGTCGATCTCAGGGCCGGCCCTGGATCGCGCTGAGTGGCCAGCAGCGCGCGTCTGTCGTGATCGCTGGCCCGGACTGAACGGCAGGGGAGAAGACATGCACTTGTACGAAGTCGTATGCGGTGTGATGTACGTGCTCGGCCTGGCGGGGATGCGCGGCTTCTGCCGCGACGTGGCCGAGGACGTGAACGGCCAGTGACCCCGGCAGCGGTCGATGCCGACCGGCACGAGAGGCGCCGGGTCAGGGTCTGGTTCGGTGAGCACGTCATTGCCCAGTACGTCGCCGAGCCGGCGCTGGCCGCCCGGTACGAGCAGGCCATGCGTCGGCGGTTCGCGGGGCTGAAGGTCACCAACGATCGCGTGGGTATCTCTGCGGATCCCTTGGCGGCAGGAGACAACTGAGGTGACCGATCGCACCCGCCCGCTGCTGATCGGCTACTACAAGGAGACGTTCCTCATGACGGCGACCGAGAAAGACGCCGTCAGCCGCAGGTTCGCTGAGTTCGCGGCGCGTGAGGGCTATGCGCTGGGCCCGATCGTGCGCCAGGAACTCGATGGGAAACCATCGAGATTCAAGCATCTGGTCAGCCTGGCTGAGCGCCTGGAGGCGGCAGCAGTTGTGGTCTCGAGCGAAGCAGACCTCAGCACGGCGCAACGCCTTGAACTGACCGCGGCCAAAGTCCAGATCCTGAATACCTCGACACCACCATGATCCGACGGGGCCGAGAGCGCCTGTCCATCCCCACGCGTGGCTTCCTCAATCTGCGCTGGAGATCGGCTCGGCCCCGTCGCCTGCGGAGTCCCCAGTCCTGCCCCGAGAACCCCTGGTAGCTCACCGGGACTGGGGACTCCCCGCCAGCCGGCTGGTGCACCCGTACCCACTCGAGCTCGGGCGCCAGCCGTTCCACCCCTGGGGCGGGCGGCCCCAGCGTGGCCCAGCCGTCCCCTGCGGAATCAGTTCTTCACAGGGGACGGCTTCGGGCATCGACACCACCAACCAACAGAAATACCGACCAAGAGGACCAGATGATCACGCCAACAGGCAGCGTCGCTTCACGCGGTGCCGGCGACTGCCCGGACCTACCGCGGGCGGCCAGGTAGTGATCCACGATCACCTGCCACCCGGTGACCTGTGGACGCTGGACCTGATCATCGTCGTTGCCTCGGCCCTGTTCGGTCTTGCAGCTGCCCAGACAGTCACGCGCGATCGCGACTGCGACCTGGATCCGACACCACCCCCTCACCCGGCGGGCTCTTCCAGCACCGTGCAGGCTCCCGCGTCCAGCCACCCTGATCGGCCATGACCGGTCGGTGCCCTTCCAGACCTTCGACCCAGCCCACCGTGGAGGCTTTGTGACACTCGATCTCCGGACTCATCCCCGCACGACCTTGACCGTGAGGTCCGGTCGTCCGCTGTCGGGCACCGTGCGCGTAGATGGCTCCAAGAACGCCGCATTGCCGCTGCTGGCCGCGGCTGCGGCGGTAGGCCGGCCGGTCAAGCTGGCCAATGTGCCACGCAGCACAGACGTACAGCTGATGGCGGCCTTGCTGAAGCAGAGCGGCTTCGCGGTGGCACGGCGCAAAGGCCACCTCGAGATCAAGCCGAACCTCCTGTCCGTGCTGGTCCCGGATTTGCCGGAGGCTGCACGCATCCGCGCCTCGTACTACCTCGTCCCAGCGTTGCTGGCCTGGTACGGCACTGCCCAGCTGCCGTTGCCAGGTGGCTGCCGTATCGGCGATCGCGGGATGGATCTGCACTTCGACGTCTACCGGGCCTTCGGCGACCAGGTCGACAGCGACATCGCGGGGTACCGGGTTCGGAAGTCGGCATCCACCGAGCCGCTGACGGTGCGGCTGCCCTTTCGATCCCGCGGCGCCAGTGTCTGCGCTGTGTTGCGTGCGGTGGTCGGGCGGCAGCGGCTGCGGCTGGAGAATCCGAATCTGTCACCTGAGTTCACCGGCATGCTGGCCGCGCTTCGAACGGCCGACTACAGGATCGAGGTCAGCCCGGAGGCTGTCACAGTGGTCCCACCGGTGTATGGCTCGACCACGGAGCTGACGTGGGATGTCCCGGGCGACAAGATCGAGGCTGGCACGATCGCGGCCGCGATCGCTGCGACCGGGGGCACCGGCCGCATCGAAGGCGTCGACAGCGAGGGCCTTATGCCGATGGTCGCGGCCCTGAACTGCCTGGGGATTCCCGCTGCAGCCGTCAACGACGCTCTCGTGATCGCCGACACGGCGAGGCCTGAGCGATCTTTGCTGGAGGCGGTGGCCACGCTCGACCCTGATGGCCTGGATGCCGATTTCGAGCCAGCGCTCATGGCGCTGGCGCTCAGCGTTCCCGGTACCCATGTCTTCGCCGACGAGATCAACCCGGGCCGGCACGGCAACCTGCTGCCACAGCTGGCCCGGCTCGGCGCGACCATCGAGGAGTTGTCACCGACCAGATGCCGCCTGACCGGTCCTCAACAGCTGACCGGCACCCGCGTAGAAGCAACCGACATCCGTACCGGCTCCGCACTCCTGATCGCCGGCCTCACCGCGGCCGGTACGACGACCATCACCGGCCTGGACCAGCTTCGCCGAGGGCACCCCGATCTGCCGGGCAAGCTGCGCTGGCTGGGCGCCGAGATCGCCGGAGATGAGCAGTGACGACCCGGGTTCTCGATCAGGTCGTCGCGACGACCGACTTCCACTCCAGCCTCGACCGAGCCGGGCAGTTGATGGGTCACCTTCACGCTCAACGACCGCGCTCGCTGGTGGTCGACTGCGGTGACTTCTTCGAAGGCACCGGCTACTACTCGCTCGGCCGCGGCGACGTCGAGCGCCGGCTGCTGCTGTCGGCCTACGACGTGATCGCGCCCGGGAACCACGGCTGGAGCCACCATTTCGAGCCGAAGCTGCGCGAGCTGACGGTGTGCGCGAACGCCGTGGACACCGATGGGAGGTGGCTGTTCCGCCAGTTCCACAAGGCCCGGATCGGGAACCGCACGGTGGGTGTCACCGCGGTCATCAGCCCGCAGGCGTTCAGCGCGATCCCGCTGGCGGAAAGAGCCTCGCATCGGGTGTTCGATCCTGCGGCGGCGCTGTGGGAGCTTCGGGGCCGCAACCTCGATGTCCAGGACTGGATCGTGCTGTCGCACAGCGGTTTCACCGCCGACCAGCTGCTCGCCGCCAAATGCCCGTTCGTCTCGGTCGTGTTCTCAGGACACTGCCACAGCCCGAAGTACGGCCCACTGCGGGTGGGGCGAACGTTGGTCGTCAAAGGCCCGGAGCTCGGCCGCGGTTACGCCGCGGCCGAGCCCACCCCAGCCGGCTGGACCGCGCGCAGTCTGCTGGCCGACTCGCCAGCACCGGTCCCGCGACGATTCGCGCCGATCGCCGACCAGATCACCAACCTGCACAGCCGGTTGACCGCTCCTATGGGCACCATCCTCGAGCCCTGGCGCAATCGGACGGTCGAACCACGCGAACTCCTGACCGCGGTGGTCGCCTGGCTGCATGAGCGGCGCAGCGATCTACCGGTGATCCTCAACGAGCCCGCCCTGCGCACGGTCCAACTGGGCGAAGTCCTGACGCTGGCCGATCTGCTGGCCGTCGAGCCGTTCGCGAACGAACTCGTCCACACGCCGTTGCCGTACCGCAACGGCGGCGTGCAGACGGTCTTGCAGCAACTCACCGACCGTGCCGGGCCTCTCCTGACAGCGCCCGCCGAACTGCCCTCTCCTGTCCATACCGCGCTGATGACCGGCTATCTGGCCGAAACCTTCCAGGTCCACTGTCACGGGCCTGCGGGACTGACGCTGGGCGGCGCTGTGTGTCACGTGTTGACCGGGGCCGGCCCCGCCATCCCGGAAGGAGGCGCCCTGTGATCCTCACCGGTCCTGAGATCACCGCCGCGGCCAAGGACCACCGTCTGCAGATCACGCCGTTCGACCTCAATCAGGTCAACCCGAACAGCTACAACGTGCGCCTCGGGCCTACTCTGCTGACCTACACCAACGAGGTCCTGGACGCCTGCACTCGCAATCCGACGACCTCGATCGAGATCGACGAGTCCGGGTTCGTCCTGCAGCCCGGCGAGCTGTATCTGGGTCACACCATCGAGCAGGTCGGATCGGACCAGTTTGTGCCGTTGTTGTTCGGCCGTTCGTCGGTCGGGCGGCTCGGGTTGTTCGTCGAGATCACCGCGCCGATCGGCGACCTGGGCTTTCACGGTCAGTGGACCTTGATGTTGAGCCCGGTGCGTCCGGTGCGGGTCTATCCGGGGATGAAGATCGCGCAGATCATGTTCTTCGTCGCTGCCGGCGCGGTGGACCTGTACACCGGCAAGTACCAAGCCGCCACCGGACCACAGGCTTCACGGTCGTGGTGGGACTCCCGCCCGGTGGGGGTGTCATGATCCTCACCGGGGCGGCGATCGCCGAAGCCGCCGCCGCTGGGGAGATCGTGATCGATCCGTTCGACCCGGCCAGGTTGTCGTCGAACGCCTACGACTGGCGCCTCGGGGACACGCTGTGGATCTGCAGCGGCGACCTCGACGCGGCCACACCGACCGACGTATCCCAGAAGATCACCGTCCCCGCCGACGGCTATCTCCTGGAACCCGGTGTGCTGTACCTCGGCCACACCCTGGAGAAAACCAGCTCCGAGCACTACGCCCAGCTCATCAACGGCGACCGCACGATCGGTGCCCTCGGCATCTGGGTCCACGTCTCCGCGCCACTGGGCCACGTTGGCCACGGGATCCAATGGACGCTCGAGATCCGTGTGGCGAAACGAGTCCGGGTGTACGCGGGCATGACGTTCGGCAAGCTCGTGTTCCTGCGAGCCTTCGGACCTGCCGCCAGCTACCAGCGCCACGGCCTGAAGTACGCCGCGACCAGCGGTATCGACATCTCCCGGCTCTACGAGGAGATCGGCTCCTCACAATGACGTCTGCAGCAGCGAGGATCCGCGCCGCGACGTGTCTTGATCTGCCCGTGGGCAGTCCCGGCGGCAGTGTCGAGCTCTTCCTCGACCTGTACGCCGGTACGGCGCCGCTGATCGACGCCACTGCATTCATGCTGCAGCCCATCGCCGCCCAGTCGCCTGCGCCACCCGGGGTCGGCCTGCTGCCGGTCGACGGCAAATGCATCGAAGGACGCCGGTTCTGGCAGTACGTCGACCGGCTGACGCACGCCTTGACCGGACACCTCGCCCCGGACGCGGTCGACGTCGTTCATCTGCAGCACCTGGCCTTCGGTGGCACCCCGGCACTGCGCGCAGCCCTTCCGCACCATCCACAGATCGCCTTGGTGCACGGCACCGATCTGTTGTTCGCCGAGACCCACCCCGACCAGCTGCAGGTCCTGCGGGATACCGCCGCCCGTGCGGATGCGATCGTCGTGCCGACCGGCGCGATGGCCGATCGGCTCAGGCGTCTGGCTCCCGGGGTCGACAGTGCCAGGATCCACCACATCGCCTGGGGCATTCCCGATCACCTGCACACCGCGACGCCGGCAACAACTCCATCTCCCGATCGAGTCCTGCGACTTCTGTACGCCGGACGGCTGAGCGCCGAGAAGGGTGGCAGCCGACTGGTCAGCTCGCTGAGCGGCGTCCGCGATGTCCACCTGAGTATCGCGGCGCCAGAAGGCGAATTCGACAACCTGGCACCGGAGCTCGACCGCTCCGGCATCGCGTTCAGCTATCTCGGATGGCTCAGCCGCCCGCAGCTGTGGGAGACATTCGCCGGCCACGACGTCCTTGTCATGCCGTCGACGACGATCGAGGCCATGGGGCTGGTCGCACTCGAGGCCCAGGCCTGCGGCCTGCCCGTGATCTACCAGCCCGTTCCCGGGCTGCGCGACGCGCTGGGGGACTCAGCCCTTCCCACCGACTTCACCAGCCCCGCAGCCGTCGCGAAGACGCTCGAGACCTTCAGAAGTTCAGCGGACCTGCGAGCAGAGCTGCGGGCCGGCGGCCGAGCCAACGCCGCCAACTACTCGCTCGCCCGGACCGCAGAGCAACTGACCCAGCTCGGCCGCGAGCTCGTAGCCTCCCGGCCATGCCATTCGGGGGCAGCCCGGGTTCGATCACTAGGGTGATCGGCAATCACTCATCCACGAGACAGGGCACTTTGCATGATCAGCGCTGACGACGTCGTAGAGCTCCTCGATGCTGGCTGCCGCGACCGGGTCTTCCCCGGAGCCGTCTGGCGCATCGGCGACGTGGACGGTGCCAGCGTCGGCGGCGCGGTGGGTGTCTTGGATCCCGAGCGGCCCGATCAGCCGATGAGAGACGACACGGTCTTCGACGTTGCCAGCCTCACGAAGGTGCTGGCCGTCTGGGCATCCATCGGGGTCCTGACCGCGGCCGAGCAGCTGGTCCTCGATCGGCGTCTGGACTCGTTCTGGCCCGACGTCGCAGGGTACGAACTGGGACAGGTGACAGCGCACCAGCTCCTGACCCATACCGCGGGCTTGCCGCTGCGGGCGAACTTGAAGAACCTGTACGGCACTGATCGCGCGGCGATCAGGACTGGTGTGCTGGCGGAGGCGTTGCACCGGCCGCCGGGCCAGGCCGTCGAGTACACCGACCGCGCGGCCTTGATCCTCGGCTACCTCGCCGAGTATTTATCCGGTGAGCCGCTGGACCAGTTCGTGACGCGCCGGGTCTGGGCGCCGCTCGGCATGGTCTCCACCCAGTTCGGTCCGCTTCCCGCCGGCGTCGTCGAGCGCTGTGCACCGACGGAGTTCGACCCGGAGGCGGGTGCCCGGATCAAGGGGACGCCGCACGACTACTCTGCTCGCCTGCTCGGCGTCTGCGGTATCGCCGGTGCCTTCTCGATCGCAGCAGATCTCGGGGCGTTTCTGCAGCACATGCTGCAGGCCAGCAACGAGACGACGGCGGGCTTCGGGTCAGACTGGGTGAGCGAGTCGCTCACAGTCCAGACAGGCAACCTCGACGCGGAACGGGGCTACTTCTGGCAGCCAGCTCCCGTGACCGCTCCGGCCGACGATGTCTGGGTGCACTACGGCTTCACCGGCACGGCGATGTGGATCTGTCCCACGGCGGGCAGATGGGCGACCCTGCTGACAAACAAGCTCTACTACACGCGCGAACGCGAACCGCTCATGGCGATTCGCGACCAGTTCAGGTCCCTCATCTTCGGCAGATAGAGCCGACAGCAGCCGCGCTGTCGGACATTGCTGAGGCGGCAGCGCGGTTCAGTCGGTGGGCAGCTTCTCGACGTCAGCCGGCGTGAGGTCGGTGCGGTGGCGAAGGAACCGCAGCGGGTGCCGGTAATGACCGGCCTGCATCGCCGTGTCGGCCAAGACCTCGACCACGACGTTCGGCCGGACCTTCACGATCGCGGTCTTGCCCTGGCCCCAGCGGGTGCTGAGCTGGTCCGGCCACGGATGCCGTGCCCCGGCCTGCTTAAGCAGTGCCGCGACGGCGGCGGCCTGGGCGGGCTTCAGCCTGGTCGTGCGACCAACGACCTCAAGGACCTTGCCTCGAAACCGGCCCACGATCAGCGTCTCCGGGTGCTGCAGCGACCCGGTGACGGCTCC
Source organism: Kribbella sp. NPDC051587 (assembly GCF_044453945.1). NCBI lineage: Bacteria > Bacillati > Actinomycetota > Actinomycetes > Propionibacteriales > Kribbellaceae > Kribbella > Kribbella sp. NPDC051587. The sequence goes on along the minus strand of NZ_JBITDE010000018.1, from coordinate 74,241 downwards.
CAGAACGGCTTCGGTCGTGTCCCTCGTCTTCCACTTGGACCAGGCCCGCTGCCCCGGTTGATACCTGGTCGACGCTCCCTTGACGACCAGCCCCTCGACCCCGCTGGCCTTGAACGCGTCCAGCCATTCCCGCGCCTCGGCGGCATCTGCCGTGACCGGCGACAGCTGCAGCGGCGGACGCCAGTTCGCGCCCAGTGCTTCCAGCCGCCTGCGGCGCGTCGACCACCGCATGGAGCGAATGTCGGTGCCGTCGACCGCGAGGACATCAAACACGACGAACGAGGCCGGACGGGCTGGCGCAAGCTCGGTACGCACGCTGGCGGCCGAGCTGACGTTGCGCAGCTGAAGCGCGTCGAAGTCCATACGCTCACCGGTCCACACCACCAGCTCGCCGTCCAGGACGCAGTCGACGCCGACCTGGCGAGCCAGCGCCTGGGCGACGTCGGGGAACTTCGCCGTGAAGTCCTTGCCATTTCGCGACCACAACCGGGCCCGCCCGCCGGCCATGACCGCACCGGCGCGAAACCCGTCCCACTTCAACTCGAACTGCGAACCGCCGGGCATCGCGTGCTCACCGGGCAGCTGCTCGACCGCCTTGGCGAGCTCGAACGCGACCGGCCCGGCCAGTCCGGGCGATAAGTTGCCCACAGCCCCAGTGTCACTCCCGCGGCCGCGCGAGGACACCTGTTGACGACTCCGGTTTCACGGCGAGCTCGGCTCGGTTGCGTCACGCCCAGCCATCTTGTCTGTGCGGCCAGCGTGTGTGTCAGACCCGAGCGCGTCGCAGTACCCGCAGGGCGACGGGTGGGCGCCGACAGACGCTCGGCGCGCAGGACTGGCCGGGTCGTGCCAGGCTCACTTCGTGCAATTTCACGCGTTCAGCAGCGAGAAGGGCTTCAGATGGGCGACCTAGGACAGACCTGCGTTGTCGATGGCATCGAGCTGGCGTACCGGTACGTCGACGGTGATGCACCGTGCATCGTGTTCGTGTCGGGGCTCGGCGGCTCAGGAACCGGATGGGACGAGGTGATCGGCCGCCTGCCCGCTGGGTCGTCGACGTTCATCTACGACCGGGCCGGCTGCGGCAGCAGCGGGGCGGTCGACGAGGCGACCGCCGCAGGGGATCCGCAGCCGGTCAGCTGGAGCGCGAAGCAGCTGCTCAACCTCCTGCAGCTGGCTGGCGTGGACGGTCCGCTGGTGCTTGTAGGGCATTCCATCGGCGGGCTCATCGTGGATGCGTTCGCGCGATTGTGGCCCGACGACGTCAGGGGCCTGGTGCTGGTGGATGCCAGTGACCCGACCCTGCATACGGCACTGGACAAGGACAAGCTCGTGCTGATCGACGGGCGAGACGGCGAGGCATCCCGGATCTCGTACCCGGCGACGCTGAGCGAGTTCGAGCACGGTCCGACCGAACCGGTCCCGACCGTGGTGATCAGCTCGGCGATCTGGCGCTGGCTGCCCGTCAAGGACGTCGACGACTACCGCCCGCTCACCATGGTGGACATGGACCATTGGTGGCAGCGTCACCAACTGAATCTCGCGAGCCGGTGGTCAGGCCATTTGGTGGTCCCGCACTTTGCCGGCCACCTCGTCCACAAGGACTCCCCGGGCCTCGTTGCACATGTCGTCGAGCAGGTGGCCGCGGCGCAAGGCGGTTCGATCGAGCTGGACCAGGCAGCGCTCATCCGCAGCGGCGGCACTGCCCGAATCACCGCGACAGCAGACGGGTTCGTGGAATGGGGCCCGGAAGGTCCGCGGGTGCCGATGACACCTGAGCGACTCCGCAGCGAGCTCGAGCGCCGGGCAGCCCGCGATCAGGAGGCACGCAGCGCGGTGGAGGGCTGGTCGGAGAATCCGAGGAAAGAGGAATGGGACGCGGTGCGGGCGGTGGATGCCGACAACACCCGCTGGCTCGCCGAGCTCGTCGATGAGGACGGGTGGCCGAAGCGGTCCGAGATCGGTGAGGAGGCGGCGACCAACGCGTGGTTGCTAGCGCAGCACGCCGACGCCGATCCGGAGACCCAGCTTCTGTTTCACCGGCTGATGGGCGAGGCCGTTGAGGCTGGTGAGGCCTCGCCGAAGTACCTCGGCTACTTGGAGGACCGCGTCAGGGTCCGGGCGAGCCGGCCGCAGCTGTACGGGACACAGTTCACGTCGACCGATGACGGGCGCGCGCTCGTTCCAGAGCCCATAGAAGATCCGGAGGGTCTGGCGGCGCGCCGGGCCGCGGTGGGGATGGAGCCGTTCGAGGTGAACGAGGCCAGGCTGCTGCAGGAGTGGGGCGGTCCGAGCGACGCCGCCAGTCGTCCCGCCGAGTGATCTACTGGCAGCTCAATGGGCGCGGCCTCGAAGGCGGCCGGTGGGACGAGAGGGCTGGAGGTGTGACGTGAGCAGCGCAGATGTCGAGGTCCATCCCGAGGTTCTGCAGGCTATTTCGGCGTTTCGCGCCCGGTGCACTGTCCGGCGAGATTCCCGCGCCACCGATGCTCGTTAGCCGGTACGCGCCGACGCGACGGATTGTTGGATACCGTGAGGTGGTGACTCGCCGGCCCGCCCCGCAGCCCGGTCAGGATCCAGCAGAACCGAAGACGACCTACCGCGATGTGTTCGCGGTGGCGGAGTTTCGTGCGTTGTGGTTCGCGCAGCTGGCGTCCGTGGCCGGCGACCAGCTCGCCCGGGTGGCGCTGGCTGTGCTGGTGTTCGACCGAACGGGATCCGCGGGGTTGTCGGCGTTGACGTACGCGTTGACGTTTCTGCCCGACCTGGTGGCGGGGCCGTTGCTGTCGGGTCTGGCGGACCGGTTCTCGCGGCGCCGGGTGATGATCGTGTGCGACCTGGCGCGGATGGTGTTGGTCGCGGTGATGGCTGTTCCTGGTGCGCCGTTGTGGGTGCTGTGCGGGTTGCTGGTCGTGGTGCAGTTGTTCGCCTCGCCGTTCCAGGCAGCGCGGGCGGCGTTGCTGCCGTCGATCCTGACCGATGAGCCGTACGTGAAGGCGAGCGCGATCTCGAACATGACGTCGCAGTTCGCGCAGGTGGCCGGGTTCGTTGCCGGCGGCAACCTCGTGGCTGCCCTCGGTGCACGCGACACGTTGCTGGTCGACGCGGGGACCTTTGCGGTGTCGGCCGCGCTGATCGGGTTCGGGATCCGTGACTACCCCGTGGACAGCCGTACGGCGGGGCGTCCGGCCTGGATGGCGCAGATCGCCGCGGGCGCGCGGCTGGTGTGGGGCGATCGGCGGCTGCGGTATCTGGTGATGCTGGCGTCGCTGATGGGGTTCTACATCACCGTCGAAGGCCTCGCCGTCCCCTATGCAGCGGCGCTGCCTGCCGGGCCCGTCACCGGGCCGGTGGCTGCCGGGCTGCTTCTGGCGGCGAATCCGGCCGGGACGGTGACGGGGATGCTGCTGCTGACCCGGCAGGACCCGGCGGTGCGGGTCCGGCTGATCCGGCCGTTGGCGATCGGGTCGTGTGCCCCGCTGATCGGCTGTGTCGTCGAGCCGGGCCTGGTCGTGACGGTGGCGCTGTGGTTCGTGTCGGGGTTGTTCTCGGCCTACCAGCTGCAGGCGAACGTGATGTTCGTGCAGGCGGTCCCGGACGGGCAGCGGGGCCAGGCGTTCGGCCTGGCCCGCACCGTGATGATCGTTGCGCAGGGGATCGGGATCTTGCTGGCCGGGCTGGCGGCGGACCGTTGGCGGCCCGCTGCGGTGGTGGCGGCGGCCGGCGTGCTCGGGGTGATCGCGGCCACGGCTGCGGCCACGGGGTTCACCCGGGCACAGCGTGCGCACACGCCGGCCTGACCCTCGACGGTCAACGGATGGGGAATGGGGGTGTGGATGTCAGTGCCACTCGCCGTTGCGCATAGCAGGCACCTCCTCCCAAGGGGGCTCTCCCGCAACACCAGGCGGTGACATTCGGTGACATGCCGATTACCCTGGCGGTGGGGACCTACGTGAGGCGGGGGTTGTTCCAATGTTGAGTATCCGGCATCGGTGGCCCGGCCGCCGCCGCCCGGACAGGTCGCGCGCGGTGCGCAGCTGGGAGCTGTGGTCGATCCCGCCTGTCCTGCTCAGCTACGTCCTGGCCGTCGACGGCCTGGCTCTCGCGGCGCCGCTGCTCGCGTACGGCGTGGACCCGATTGGGTCGGTCGATCTGGTCCGGTTCGCGGTCCTGGCTGTGGGTTCTGCGATCCACATCGAGGCGGCACGGGGGATCGAGAAGCTGCGAGAGCTCGCGGCCGAAGGCCTCCCGTACGTCAACCTCAAAGGCATGTGGACCTTCGCGGGAGTTCTCCTGCTCCCGCCGCCACTGGCATTCGCACTGATCGTGACGACCTACCTGCACTCGTGGCTGCGCCTGAACCGCGTCCGCGCCTACCGCCTGATCTTCACCACCGCGACCATCGTCCTCGGTTCGGCCGCCGCAGCCCTCGTTCTGCAGGCACTGTTGCCTGGCGGCTACCTGGGGGAGCCGTACGGCCCGGTCGGCCTGGCTGTGCTCGTACTTGCCGGCCTGGCGTACTGGTTCGTCAACTACGGTCTCGTCATCGGCGCCGTACTGCTGTCCAGCCCGGAAACCACCGCCCGTGAGATGGTCGGCCGGCTCACCGACCACTTCATCGGCCTAGGCTCCCTCGGCCTGGGAGCAGTGACCGCGATCTTGCTGATAGCTCAGCCGTGGATGAGCCCACTCCTGCTTGTTCCGGTTCTCGGTCTGCAGTACGGGTTGCTGGCCGGGCAGTTCCAGACAGCGGCCCGCACCGATACCAAGACCGGGCTCGTCAACGCAGCCTTCTGGCACGAGATGGCCAGCAAGGAGCTTGAGCGCGCCACGAGCACCAACTCACCGGTGAGCGTGCTGTACGTGGACCTGGATTTTTTCAAGCCCATCAACGACACCCATGGGCACGACGCCGGCGACAAAGTCCTGCAAACCGTCGCCGCCGAACTCCAGCAGGTGCTCCAGGCCGTGGCCGCCGAACTCCAGCGAGCCACCCGCTCCGACGACCTCGTCGGCCGGCTCGGCGGCGAGGAGTTCGCCGTGCTGCTTCCCAGCACCAGCCCCGCCGATGCGGCCGAGATCGCCGAGCGCATCCGCCGACGGGTCGAGGGCCTGAGCGTGCGGGTGAACAGCAAAGCAGGACAGAGCGCGGTCATCGACAACCTGACCTGCTCTGTCGGGGTTGCCACCTTCCCCGATGCCGCGAGCACCCTGGAACTGCTGGTCCAGGCCGCTGACGAAGCCCAGTACGCCGCCAAGGATGCCGGGCGGAACCGCATCGTTGTCGCGCCGACGGCTGCACCGCAAGAAGGCTGAACTCGCCGGCCCGGTGAGTCCACCGGCGGAGCTGCCCAGGGCGGGGGAGACGCTGAGGGCTGAGGCAACGATCTGGCGCACTGCAACCGCGGCACGGACATGGGGGCACAATCGACGGCATGAACGAAGTGAGGGCACGCCTGTGCAGCAACTGATGTTTGACTCACCACTTGGCACCTACAGCGTCGCCGTTGCCCCGGAGTCCATCTGGATTCACCAGGGCATGGGGACGCACTATCTGCAGCTCCAGCTCGACATCGGTGTTCCCGAGGTGGGCACTGAGGCTGGTCGCCTGTTGTGCCTGGAGACAACCCTGTCGGCGCCGCGTGGTAGCAGCGGCTCGACTGTTCCGCTGGCCCAGGTGAACGTCTCGGTGCCTTTCTCGCCCGACGGCGGGCTCCAGCGGGTCAGTCCGCAGTACTTCCTCACGAATGCCCAGCTGCTGGCCGTCGAGCAGCACCGCACTGATGACCTGCGCCTGGAGCTGCGCATCCGGGCCTATCTGCCGCAGGCGGCCGGGTACCCGGGATGCGCCGAGGTTGTCGAACCGGTCGTGGTTGCCGACAGCAGGTGGCGCAAACAGCTCAAAGGGCTTGGACGGACGCTCGGCGTCGACATGGTCATCCCGTTCCCGGCCGGTGACGGACCCCGCCAGGCGGTTGCCGATCTGCTTCGCGATGCTCAGCGGATGCTCGGCGGCAATGACGTCGACGGCGCGATGCTCCGGATCCGGCGGGCGCTGGAGGAAATCAAACAGATCGCCGGCTGGACTCCACCTCCCGGCAGTTCGAATCGCAATGACCGCGCGGCCACCGCCGAGCAGCGATGGGCCGGTATCCGAGCGGCGCTGGAGCATCAGGCCAGCGGAGCGATGCACGGCGACGGCGGTACGAAGGGCTACGTCTACAGCCGGGCTGAGGCCGAGGCGCTGATCGGACTCACCGCGGCGCTGCTGACGATCGTGCCCTGACGTCGCCAGCGAGGACTGGCAGTTACTGGAGTCCTGCCCGGTCGATTCGGACGTAGGCCATGACGGTCCGGTCGCCGCGCAGCACCGGTCCCAGCTGAACGGGATCGGTCAGTTCGTGCGGGTCGATCGCGTGCGTGATCACGACCGTCGCTCCGCGGTCGGCCTCGACCAGCTCCCGTGCGCGGTCGGACAGCGTCACGGCGAAGGGGCCGAGTGCGCCTCCCGCGAGACTGATGGTGAGCTCGGTGGCTTGCAGGGTCGCGGTGGCACCGGCCGCCGGGGTAGTGGAGGTGAAGGGCGGGGGTGCGAATCCGGTGCCTTCGAGTGCGAAGTGGGGTTCCACTCTCCACTGCCCGAGTGGGCTGCGGGTCAGGTAGATGAGCTCGAGCGTGGGGTTGATCAGCACGTAGGGCTTGATCTGTTCCTGGCCGTCGTCGCCGGTCACGACGGGGACGAGCGCACACCAGGTGTGATTGGTGACCATCGCAGCCGTGCCGATCGGGATGGGCCGGTCGGTGTTCCAGTCGGACGGGCGGCAGTTGTCATGGTGCAGGGTTGCCATGGCGAAGTCGCTGATCTCGTCGATGCTGAGCGCTGGCCGCCGGCCGGGCATCGGCTGGTTGCAGGTCTGGCAGTCGCCCGGCCACAAGCTGGCGAGCACCTGCTCCAGGCTCGGTCCGAGGTGGTCTCGGACCTGGGGTGATACGGCGACGCCTTCGCGAACTGTCATGGGCGCTCCGATCGCTGATGAGGTCTGGTCCACGACGAACCGTAGCGCCCGCAGCGGACGTTGGGCTCGAGGCACCGGCGGGGCGGCGTCTGTTGACGAGGGCAACCACGTCAAGCGACACAGTGGGTTTACGAGGTTTCCGGACGTAGCTGGTCACCCGGGACGTAGGTCATCCGGCCGTCGTCATCGTCACAGACGAGCCCGTACCACTCTCGGTCGGTCAGCACCCACGCGTAGAGCTTTCCGGCCGGCACCCACTCGACCCGCTGCACCTGCCGAGGGGCATCTTGGCGGCGGACTGTATCCGGGTTGCGCGGCCCATGGGCGTCGTACTGGAGCTCAAGCTCGGCGGCGGCACGGCTGGCTGCTGCCTCGTCGGAGAAGTTCTTCGATCTCCAGCCGTTGACGCTGCCGTCCCACACAGCAAACGGACCGGCGTCGCCGTCGTCCGATCTCACCGTGAATCGCACCCGCATACAACCCACGATAGCCTACAGTCGAACGTCTGTTCGAGATTGCGCAGAGATCGTCACTCGGTAGAGCTCAGGCTTCCGCCGACCTGGATCGCTGCGCGGTGACCGGTGGATGGGAAAGCGTGAGAGCGCTCGCCAAACCATGCATCGATCACCGCGTCTGTCCCGAGCTCCCCGAACATCGTTTCTGGTCTCTCGACCAGCTGCAGAAGAGCCAGCATCCTTCTGCAGGTTTCGCATCTCCCCACGGCCCCTCCCCTTGGACGTTGTATCGGGCAACGACCCCGGAACGTTTCACACAGCCGGCCCCGCGATCGAGGAGCTGCCGGAAATCCGGCAACACCACCGCAAGAAATCACCCCATTACGCCGCAGAATTCGTGGTAAGCCTCTGTTGTAACCCCCGGTGATCGCCTCTGCTTCGGCAAGCTGCCCGGGGGATTGCTATTTCTACAGGCGGATCGACTGTTGCCGACGAACACGGGCGTTCGCGACCTCCACGTTGAGCTGGCACGATCCCTCGGGTTCGCTCGGGCCCTCGCCAACTAGTCGCTAGGTATGGAAGGTGCGCGTCGATCGTGAGTGGAGCTGACCTTCGAGCACAGTTCGTAGCCCAGCTGGCCGGAGGGCTTCGAGCGGTGGCCGCCGGCATGAGTACGACGACCACCGTGATCGCGTGGGTGCTGGTGATCTCCGGATTCCTGACCGGGTTGTGGCTGGTGGTGTCGTGGGCACGTCAGCCCGATGACGTTTCGCCGCCGAACGGTGACCACGACCGGCTCTAGCCCGCTGATGTCCGCGCGGCTTTGGTGGCTCGGATCGCGAGCCAGGTCGTGACGGCACTGGCGGCAACGCCGATCAGCCGATGGGCCGCCTGGTCAGTTAACTGCACTAACGATCTCTCCAGGTTGGTCGGTCGGGTGGGGGTTGGTGATGATCTGCGGCGTGGTTGCTGGGGAGTTTCGTTCGTACGGTGAGCTGCTGGAGGGCCGGGTAGCTCTGCCGCGGGTTGGTGCTGTGGTCGCGAGTGGGTTGGCGTCGCTGCCGTGGGTCGTGGTCGACGCGGCCGGCCGGGAGGTTGATCCGGCGAGCCGGTTCCTGCGGGATCTCGCGCTGGGGGATGCGAGCCCGTCGACGGGGCGCAGCTACGCGCACGATCTGCTGCGCTGGTTCCGGCTGTTGTGGCTGGTCGACGTCGGGTGGGAGCAGGCGACGGAGGCGGAGGCGGCCGCGATGGTGGGGTGGCTGCGGTCGGCGCCGAACCCGCAGCGCCGGCGGGCCGATGCCGGGGTGATGAATGCCCGGACGGGGAAGCCGACGCTGTCGGCGGGGTACGCGCCGTCGACGATCGCGCACGCGCTCACGGTGGTACACGGCTTCTACGACTACCACCGCCACTACGGGCGGGGGCCGCTGGTGAACCCGGTGCCGCAGAGCCCGGAGCGCCGGGCGCGACTGGCGCACCGTTCCCCGCTGGAGGAACCGATCCTGGTCCGGCGGAGCCGGCGCTTCCTAGTCATGCAGACCCCCTGCCCGCTCCCGGGTGACATCACGGCGGGCGCGTCGTTGACGATGTGAGGCCCTCCCCACGGGCCGCATGTCAGCGTCCTTGGTTGAGAGGTACTGAATGGATTCCATTGGCACCCACGACGCCCTCCTGGCCGCGCAAGGGATGCACGACCACGGCGCGCTGCTCGGAGATCAGGAAGGTCCCGGCAACCGAGGCGTCGACAGCCGATTGATCGCAGAGTTCATCGGCGCGGCTGTTGACCTCTGCATGGTCTGCCACGATCTTCAGCTGTCATTGCTCGCCGAAGACCCGGTGTCGGCAGCACGCACCGTCGAACAAGCGTGCGTCGCCGTCAACGCCGTCTGGGGCTGTCTCCCCGAGTCACTCGTCAACGAAGAGGTCCCGGGCAAGACCACGCTGCAATTCAGACGACTCGCCGCGGCCGGCTGCGGCGGGAACAACGAAACGATGTTCGCGCTGGCCAGGGCAATGACCTCGGCAGATCGCCGGGCCGCTCTCACATCAGCTGGCGAGATTCTCTCCGTCGTACTGCGCGACGACTTGATGCCCTGACCCGCAGTCATAGACGGGTGATCACCAGAGCCGACACCAGCAGAGCGGTCTGATGCAGGGCTTGATCGGCTAGATACATGCCGTTCAAGCCACCCTCCCGCAGCTCCGCGAAGTTCCGCTTGCCGGTGTGCTGCAGCAGCCAGCGGACCGGCCACCTGCGATCGAGAAAGGCGTGCGTCACCGCAGATACGACCAGCCCCCCGAGCAGGCCAGGCCAGGAGAGCTCGAGCGGGAGAACAACCCCCACCAAGGTCAGCACTACGCCCATGACCACGTGGTACTGCGCGACGTGACCCATGCACGCACCCCACCCCCTCCGCGGGTTCACTCCACCGGCGACGTCGACCGCCGTCGGTGCGCCCTTGTTCAACGCCTGCCTGTCGTTCTGGCCCAGCACGTGGTCCGCGAGGTTGTGGCTGACGGCGAGTACTGCCCATACAGATCCGAACGTTGCCAACGTCGCGACCTGCTCGATCGAGGTCACCGGACACCCGCAACCGACGCGCTAGTGCAGAGAAGGTCGATCTCGAAAAGCGCGGTGCCCGGTCCGGCTGCATCGACGACTCCGGGACGGCGCTGGACCGTCGCGTGGTCGATGTAGCCGCCCTTGTCGAGCAGCCTCGTACGCATGAGCCGGATCAGCGGCTGGCGACGGTCGATGACGTAGTGCGTTGCAGCGTTGATCAGGTGACCAGTCAGCATCGCGCGGCCCGGGACGCGGTAGCCGAGGCCACGCGTCACGAGCTCGGCGACCAAGATCTGCCCGACGGTGTAGCTGGCAACATGCCGGGCCGCGGCGGCCCGGCCGGCCGGTCCTGGTTCACCTTTCCGGATGGCGTCCCGGCCACGTTGGACGACCTGGTCGCAGACCGGGTGCACATCGGACCAGACGGCGTGCAAGGTACCGAAGAGCGCCAGGGCACGGACGGGGGAGTGAGATCGGTCGGGTCGCATATTCGGCCTCCGGAACTGGACGATGGGGTCTGCACCGACCGTCTCGCGGACCGGCCCCGGCGACCGTCCGAAACTGGACGCTGAGGGTATGACCTGCGCCACCACATTCACTCGCGCGATAACGCTAGCCATTCGCTTGCGTTAGCGAAAATGTTTGGTCTATGGTCGCGCTGTGAAGGACAACGATGACGGCCTGGTGACCGTTGCCCAGTTCGCCGCCCGCCTGGGAAAGACCCCGGCCCGGGTACGGCAACTGGTCGACGAAGGAAAGCTGCCACAGCCGAAGCGGCCCGGGACGAAAGCCGCCGTGTGGCCAGAGCCGGTCGTCAGGGCCGTACTGGCAGCGCAGGACGGTGGCGTGTCCGTGCACTCGGCCCTGGCGCCGACGGCGCCGCGGCCGCTGCGCCGGGTCTTCGATGGGGTGATCGAGTTCGAGCCCTACCCGCAGCGGCAGGCCAGCTCGGCGCACGTCCGGATCTGGGAACCGGCCGAACCTGACGGCGTGACCGTTGTGGTGCTCGGTGCGCTGACTGGCACCGGTGGGGTGTCGACCCGGGCCGAGGCCATCGCGGAGACGGTCCGCGACCAGCTGCTCGGCCCGGACACCGATCCGGAGCGGGTTGCCTGGCTCGAGTACTGGCCGGCGGGCTCGGGCCATGGCGTTCAGGACGAGGTCATCAGCGTGACCTTCAGGCTGGGCAAGCCGGAACGCCGCAGGTTCGGGCTGTTCAGGGCGCCGCGGACCGAAGCTGTTGTACCTCTGCGCGGCCCGAGCTGGTATCCATGTGGCGTGCCGGAGCTTGAGCGGATCGTTGGCGGACCGGTGGAGTGCTATCCGAAGCCGGCCTACATCCCGTCGGTGATCGAGGCCTGGCAGCGATCAGGACAGATAGTCGACTACGAGCACGACCGGTACGGCGTGCACGCCATGCTGTCCAAGGCCCGCGTACTGGACGCGACCCCGCCGCCCGCCGAGGCGAGCAGCCTGGCCGATGCGCTGTGCCATGTACTGGTGACTGAAGCCGAGGAGTTTCTCGGAGACCTGCCCATCGGGCCGCTCGACGAGGATGTCGCAGCCGGGCAGGTGTGGGCAGCCCGGATTGTTCCCACCCGGCTGACAGTTCCCGAACAGGAACTGGTCGGCCGGCACCGCCAGCACGACGTCCCGGGCTACCTCCCGGCTGACTCCGCTGACGTCGTCGGCCTCGAACCACTCCTTGCCGCCGCGCGGAACTGGATGGACCAGGCAGGACCTGACGGCGACAACCACACTCCGGAGCTCCACGAGGCTCTTGAAGGTGCGGTGGGGATCTTGGCACTTCGCATGCGGCACGCCGATCCGGACTTTGAGGTGCGCGACCTTCCGGAGGTGCAGCCGCGTCTCTTCGACGTGATCGGCCCTCGGGACAAGGCGTATCTGGAACAGGTCCGCTGGAACGCGCAGGCCGGATCAACGCTTCGCCGCAACCGGATCCGCCGGAAAGTGGCCAGCGACAAGTCGCTGCCGGTGCGGTACGGCCTCGACCCCAGCGGTCACCTGGTCGCCTACCTGGAAGACCACCCGTACTACAACCATCCCCAGCTCGCAGTGGAATGGCCCACGCTCAAGCCCCCAATCGAGCGGCTCGACGACGACGTGGTCCTGGTCGCCGACGGCGACCTCAACGACCGCCCGGTGTACCTGCTGCACGGCACCGGCCAACTCCAGCCGCTACCGGAAACGCCCACGCCCTTCGCCGGCGGCTGGAACTTCGGCTACGGCGGCTCCGGCCCTGGACTCCTTATCCGCGCGATCAGCGAGCTGGTCAAAGCCAGCGACCACCTCACCGACGACCAAGTCCCCCGGGACTGGATCACCGACCAGGTCCACCATTCGAGCAAGGAGTCACTCGCCATCAGCCTCGCTGACCTGCGACGCCGGATCCGGAAGGCGACCGAGCTGGCCGGTGAACATGGGCAAGGGGCTCCACGATGAGGCTCGGGAGCGGCCGGCACCTCCGGTTGGTGCCTGTCGTCGACCGCCGCACCTTCCGGAAGGCCGCACGCCGAGTCGACGCCAACCTCGACGCCGGCGACTTCATCGCCGCCTGGACTCAGACCGTGGCGATCACCACGTGGCTCACGTCAGAACGTCACTACGGCCGCAAACGGCGCCGCGAATGGATGCAACAGCAGCTTGCGACCTGGCAAGCACGGCGTGAGGAGTACAGGCCCGCGAGTTGACCGTCCAGAAGCACCAGGGCGGAAGCAACACGCCCACCCCGTGCGGTTCCGCACGGGGCACGTTAGGGTGGAGATACCCCGTGCGGAACCGCACGGCCCTTCTGGAGGTGGAGCGTGGCGGAGTTGTTGGGGCGGCAGTCACCTTTGACGATGGCGCAGCTGGCCCGGCGGGTGAAGATCGCCGAGGGCCGTGCACGGTCGCTGGCCACGGAGTCGAAGCTTCCCCGCCCCGATCAGTACGACGTCGACGGGCGGCCGCTGTGGTGGCCTGCCACGGTCGACCAGTGGTGCGCGCGGACAGGGCGGCATGTGAGCGAGGATGCGCTCTGGTTGTTCGGCGCCGGGGCCGCAACCGAGCCGGCGGTAGAGCTGCAGCGGGGAATTGAGCAGCTGACGGAGTGGGGCAGGACCCGCCAGTCGGTGTCGGTGTACACGATCGTCTGGGACACCCCAAACGGGCATGTGATCTATCTGCAGCCGCTCGAGCCGCTGGACTACGGGCCTGATCGTTTGGCTCAGCTTGCTCCGGCGCTGCTACTCCCGAGGTGGTGGTCGACGGCGGCGGTCATCATTCCGGAGACGGTCAATCTGGGCACCCTCCTGTACATGGAGCCGGACGGCGTCGAACCGTTGGCCAACGTCTACCGGATCACGCCGCAGGCGGCACCAAGTACCGGTGGGGTCATGCGCAGCGTCAGGCGGTGGGCCGAGACGCTGGGCGACGGGCACCGCTCCGATGGCGTCGAGGTCGACCAGCCACCGGCGATCCCGTTTCAGGGTCAGATGTCTCTGGACGCCGTTGCCAAGGTGCTGGGTCATCGCATCCCGATCTGGGTCGAGGGGACTTTGACCGAGGCCAACGTCAAACGATCACTCGCCTACAACCAGACTTTTCCCGTCCCGGACGCGGTCACAGGTTGGCCGGACGCCCGCAGCAACCTCATGTTCGCGATGGCCGACGTCGACCCTCTCCGTCGGCAGAATCACAAAGAGACCTTCATCGAGAGGTTCCCGCTGGGTTTCACCGCGCTCTATCTGGAAGGCCGCAACCGGTTCGCGGAGCTGCATGCAGCCCATGACCGGCTTGCTGACTCAGGGCCAGGGTGGTATCTGGCGTGCCGTCCGCTCCGACCTGAAGGTCTTCCGGTCGAGGAGGGCAGTCTTGCCGGCAAGCTGGCCGAAACGGAGATGCTCGGCACGAAACAGGGAGCCAACGAACTAGGTTGGCTGACGCGCGAGGAGGGCAACGCTCAGGCGGGCAGCTCCATGGCGCGATGCTGCGCTGCAGCCGCGGTCGCGCTGTTGACCCATGTCAGCCGCGCCGCGGTGCGGTACGAACCAGACGTTTTGCTTGAGGCGCCCTGGCAGGGACCGGTTGCCGAGGCGTGGGCTCCGGTTCTTCGTAAGGCCGACTTTGCCGAAGCTCGAAAGCTCAGCAGGATCCAGCGCATGCTGAGCGGCCGTACCGACGACGAGGTCGTCGGGCTGTACTCCTTTGACACCGCCAGCTCGTTCAGTTCCAGTCGTTCGCTGCTTGTTGTTCGGCAGCCGAACAGCGCGGACGAGTCCGCGTTGCTGATGATCGCCGAGTGGCCGACCGAGCGGATCACGAACTCCGGCTGGAACATTTTGGAGGCCTGGAACGACAAGACGATCATCGCCGGCGACGGCACCGATCAGCAGACGCTGCTGGTTGCGCTGACCCCTAACGACCGAGGGGACATGCGCGTTCAGCCGGTTCCGATCGTGCCTGGTAGCAACGCTTTTGCCTACGGCTACTCCGGCGGCACGCCGACAACCACCTACCAGTCGCTGCTGCGTTGTGTGCTTGGCGACGAGGACGCGGTTCGTGCGATGAGCCACGACCGGATGCAGTCTGGTGACAGTCAGCTCTGGAACGCGATCTCGACCACCAAGGGCCCGCTGCGTCTACCGTGGCCGCAGATCCAGAAGTGGGCCCGAGAAGATCTCCAGCACGCCCGCGAGACCGTGGCAGCCTTGGCGCGGCGGGCGGGGGATCTGGCCTGAGCAGCCTCGGCCCCGGGGGACCAGACGATCTCCGGCATGACGTTCGCCGGGGGACTTCACGCGCGGATCGGCGTGTCCATGCGCGCATTGCTGCGCGGGCGTTCGGCGTACAACTTCTGACCCGGCCATGGACCAGTTCGATGGTATGGGTGATTCCGCTCGGGTGGGTCATCGTCGGTGCCCTGTGGTGGCGACCGCTGGCCGATCTCGCGCTACCGCGAGCGGCGAGCGCCGGCGTCGTGCTGATCACGATCAGCACCGTGCTGACCGTTGCCCTGATCCCTGCTGCTTTCGGACTGAGCCTTCTGCTCGGCCGAGAACCGGCGGGCCGAACGACGTACCTGCTCCAGGATGACCGGCGGCGCGCGGGCGTTGTCGTGGACGGCATGGGCACAGCGCGCTGGGAGGTGAAAACGCTGGCGGCATGGCCACGTGGCATGGGAGCCGGTACGGCGCTACTCGTGGAACTCCTGAACGAAGCCGACCGGGAAGGAGCAGACATGGAGCTGTGGTGTACCAGGTTCCTTGAGGACTGGTACCGGAAATTCGGGTTCGTGCTGGTCAGCCAGCGGCTGGGGATGCGACGCATGCACCGGCCCTCGCCGACAAAGGCAGGCAGGCCAGACGTGGGAGTTTGACGGCGGCCCGCTGCCGTCCAGTGGGCCATTGCGAGACCATCGGCCGCGGGTTGCCGTAGCGCTTCAGGTGGCTAGGCGCCGGGCGGAGCCTCGGTCATCGTGGCCAGGCCCGCGGTGAGCTGCCGGGATTGGACCAGGTCGGCCAGCTGCAACGTGGTGGCGACCGCAGTGGCTGACTGCACGGGTTGCGAAGCAGCGGATCTCTGCGAGCCGGCGGAGGTGGGCGGTATCACCACGAAGAGCGCCTGACCACGGCTCGCAGCGGCTCCGATCCACTCGTCCCCGGCCGTGCAGCCGATGTGGAGGGCGGGTCCAGGCGTGACGAGGCTCGTGAGACTGCCGCCGACGTGGTGAAGCTGAAGGCGGCCGCCATCTGGCCAGGTCCCATGCCGCCAGTCAGCGGCGCTGACGCGGCCGATGCAGCCACTCAGGGTGAGCTGGGTACGGATCGCGCGGTATGAATCGAGGCGTACGGCATCGAGAATGAGCGCGGCCAGCGCACCGGTCGCGGTTTCGATGATGGCCGGCGTCCATCGAGGTGGATGTGGAAGGGTCACGATCCCTCGCTCTGCGATCCGGTGACGGTGGAGGTTGGCGGCCGCTTGGCGGCGAGGTCATCGAGCGAGGCCCGTAGGACCTGGCGCGCCAGGAGCGCGGTGATCCGCCGCGGCCGGAAGTTGTCGCTGACCTGCTGCAGGGGGTGGATGTAGTTGCGGAAGTCGCGGACAGCGGTGGCGAACTTGGCGACGTCCTCGCCCAGGATGGCGAGTTCGCGAGCTGTCACGATCAGCTGGCTGAGCGTCCAGTCGGGCAGACGCTGGACTTTGCCGTCACGGCGAGGTGCTGTTGCTGCCTGGTTGAAGGCAGCCGGCTGGTTCTTCGCCACCTCGTACAGCAGTCCTTCGAGGGTGCTGCCACACAGCAGAACAACCGCGAGCGGCGCCGAGTTGGACAGGCAGATCTCGATTTCCTTCAGCCGGTCGGAGATCACCGTCTGGAAGTCGACCGGTACGTCGACTCGCGACAGGTCGAGTGTGCCGAAGTCCTTGTCCAGGAACGCGGCTTCGTCGCGTGACCATGGGTCGTTCGCTTCCAGCATGGGGCGCAGCCGGGCAATGACTTCCTCGACGCGGCGCCGGTCTGCCGCGGCCCGATCGGGGTCGGAGGACGGCGAGATGCGGCCCAGGTCCTCGGCCGTTTGCCGGTACTCGAGCATGTCGATGGTCAGCTTTGCGAACAGGTAGTCGGTCTGGTCAGCCCACAGTTGCCGCAGGATGCGGGCCTTCGAGCCCTCGTACTCGGTGTAGGGATCGACCCCGGTGCTGTTCTCGACAAAGTCGGCGAAGGTCGCGTTGGTGAAGTCCAGGACGAACCCGCCGCCCATGTTCAGCAGGTGTTCGAGGGTGAGTTTCAGGCGGTGATCAACGACGGCCACCGTTGTGCTCCTGTGCTGTCTGGAGAGCCTCGGACAGGTCTTCGGCCAGGGCCGAGACCGATGCGGCGACGAGGTCCGGATCGCCGATGCCGGACTCCGCGCGGCCAGCCATCTGTGCGCCGAGTGCATTCGGGCCAGCAGCGAAGAGTTGCTGCAGATAGCTGATCGCGGTCTCGGTTGCCGCGCCGCTCAGTTCGTCGGCGCGCAGCTGCACGAACGTACCGGCAAGCTCGGTGGTCTCAGTGTCGATGAGGATCCGGTAGATGTCGTGGGCGTCTTTGTCCTGCAGCCGGGTGGGGTTCGGGTCGCCGACGCGTTCACCGATCTTGTGGAGCTTGGCCACCAGAAGCGCGGCACACCCGGCGACCTTGACGGTGTAGCGGCGGATGTCGGCGGGGTCGAGCGCGGCAACCTCCACCGGTGAGTTGTCGATCAGGGCCGCTTCGAGCCCGTCGGCGCGCCGAGTGGCGCTCTTGCTGTGCGGCGGGATCCGGCCGCCGCGAGTCTGCTTGCCGCCTGCGGTGAGCGATGCGGGCACCATCAGGTCGACGGGGATCCCGGTCGAGCTCAGCCACGCACCAGGCTGACGGCTGTCAGGGTTGGGGTGAAAGCCTGCCCGCGTCATCGCGTCCTCGAGCCGGGGATCCTCGCCCAGTTCGCGGGGATCGACCGCGAGGTCACTGTCCTTGGTGGCCTCAGCCAGGGCGACCGGAGCCGCGGCCGTCCGCAGATAGACGGCCTGGGCTCCGATGACGATCACGGAGTCGCGGTGAGCTTCGAGCGCCAGGAGCGCGTCGAGCAGCGCGGCGCGCGACTGGACCAGCAGGTCGGGCCTACTGGCGCCAGGTTCGTTCATTGCGGGTCATCCATTCGATGAGTTCTTCGCCTTCGGACGGGTTGCGTCCGGGGCCGGTCAGTAGGTCGACGGCGACCTGGGCCGGGGCAGCGATCTGGTAGCCACCATCGGTGCGGACCCGAGTCCGGGCGAACACGGCAGCGGACTGGGGTTCGACCAGTACGACGTTCGCGCTGGCATCTGTTGAGCGCAGATCCCAATCGGCGGCCGCGGCCGCCGCGTCCGGGGTGTAGATCATCGCCGAGCGCGCCGGCGCATAGGCCGCCCACTCGGCGGCAGCCAGCGTCCCAGTGACGGCATACTCGCGGGCCGTGTTGCTCAACTGGTTCAGGAGCCGGTCCAGGCCGCGGGGCGCGAGCCAGGTGGTGGTCCGGTTGCTCGCGACCATCTCGTAGTCCCGGCTCCATCGGCGCAGCAGCGGTTGCCACGCCGGAACGAGGACCCGCTTTCCGTCCCGCTCGATCAGGTCCTCCTCTTCAAGGAACTGCACGACCCGGTAGACAGCACCGGTCGATGTCCCTGAGGTTTCGACCAGACTTCGGATCGGCCAGGTCCGGTCGTAGTCCAGCAACGCACGAACGACCTGGGCCGCCGGTGCACCCTTCAGACTTCCGCGCGGCCGGCCCGGGCCGCGCCATGGATCGCGATCCGCGCCGCGATCGGACACGAACAGGCCTGGACTCGAGAAGGTAACCCGGACGTTGCCGGTGGCATCGACGAATGACAGCCCGGCATCGAGCAGCTTCTGCCGCACCGGCGCAGACAGGTAACGCGCCACGACCACACCCGTGACTGCTGGGCTGCTCGGGCCGTCGGCGATGTACTTGTTCAGCTGGTTGTAGAGCGCCGGGACATCGCGGCTTTCCACCGTGCGTTTCGCCTCGAACAACAGTCGGCGCCGAGCTCCGTCAGGCGCAACGAGATCGGCCAGGGCATCGATCGCTCCCCGATCAGACGCTGAGCTGACCGGACGAACCTCCCACCCAGCGGGCAACCGCTCCGCGAGGATCTCTTGCCCCCGTGTGAGCACGTCAGCCTCAGTGAGCGGCCCGAGCGCAGCAACCACCATCCCCACCTCCTCATGTTCGGGAAATAGCCTAGCTCCGCTGTCAGCGGAGTTCAATAATTTCCCGAACAGATTGCTTGTACAGCCTGAACGCCCCAGGCCTCCGCACGCTCACCGAAGACGGGTTTCCTGTCGCCGGTCGCCCACCGGCCGATCGGGCGTTTCCGCAGGTCACACCGGAGACGGGTTTTCGGCCGCCGGTCAGCGACCGCGGACCACGCTCACGTGTTCGGCCCGGTCCAGGTGATGTGCTGGATGGCCTCGTGCAGCTGGGCGTCGACCAGGAGGATGTCCGGGTCGCCGGCCTGCATATGCAAGGCCCTGTCGGCGAGAAGTTCGAGTTCATCGAGCTGGGCGGCGAGCTCGAGGAGCTGAGGATGCTCGGGGTGGTGGCGGGCCAAGCCCGGCAGGACCGTCCCGGTCCTGAGCCGGGCAAGCTGAGTACAGAGGCCCTTCAGTCCGCGGCGCTGCTCCACGGTCCATGGCGTGCCGGAGACCGGGCTGTCGGGATCCTCACGGCCGGTCATGATCTCTGGTCTACGTCGAGCGCCCACCTGGGAGCAACCTCCCGATCCGCGGCCTGACGCACCTGCTGCACATTTCTCCACCACGCGCAGGAGCCTGCCCAACATGTCGGGGACAATGTCGGGGAACATTCTCCCCGACATCTGATAGTGTCCCGCTCATGCTCACACCTATCGATCTGGGCGGGACCTTCATGTTCGCCGACTCGGGCACCGTCATCCCGGTGACTGAGGCACGCGACAAACTGACCGAGCTGATCGCTACGACGAAGCAGGGGCGCTTTCCGGTGATCGGCCGCTATCGCGAGCCGGGTGCGGTCCTGGTCGCGCCGGATCTTGTCCGGCTGCTGCCGCAGCTGCTCAGCACCATGGCAGGGGAGACTGGCAAGTTCGTTGCTGAGGGCCGACGCAAGGACTCGGACCGGACGGTCTACCAGCTTGGCGACCCGTGGCCGTTCGTGGCTATCGCGCTGTGGATGAACGGGCATCAGGCACTGTTCGCCCAGTTCGCCTCCGACACTCTGGCCACCATCCAGAGCAAGGACGTCGCCAACGGCATCCCACGGATGACGATCGCCGAGTTCCTTGACGCGTTGCCGATGACCTTGGGTGGCGACATGCCAGAGGCCGAACGGCTGGCTGCGATCGAGCTGCTCAGACAGTGCCTGCCGTCAATGAACGCGGCGCGCTGACACCCAGATCAGCTGCCCCGCTGGGGCCGATCTCGGGCATGAAAAAAGGAGAGATGCTGGCCCTCAAAGGGCGGGCATCTCTCCCAAGCTCAAGATCACGATACCACGGGTAGGCTATCGCGATGCAGCCTGCGGATTCCGCCTTCGCACAGCACGTTCTGGCGCGGATGACTGACTATTTTCTCTCCGAGGGGGTTCCCTGGACCCGGCGCTTGTGGGATATCGGGTCGATCCTCGGGCTCGAGGAGTTGGCAGAGGCCTGCGAGTGGCAGTCGCGCAAGGTGCTCTCGTCAACCGCGGTGGCGTGGCAGCGTGCTCAGCTCCAGGGGCTGGTCGGACCGGACAAAGGGATCGGTGATCGTGAGCTGCGGCGAGAGCTCATGGCTCTTCTGCAGAACGGCCTGGTCGCGCCAAGTCCGCAGCACCGGCGTCTGAGGCAACTAATCGACCACGCAAAAGCCGGCTACCTGGACCGTTGGGTGGCCGCGTTGTCGGCGGAACCGAGCGTGAAACCGGAACGGTTGGCACGCACTTTGTCAGCCCACCTGCTCGATCTGGGTTTCAGCGCGCCCTACCTGGCCCAGCACTGGGTCACGGATCTGCGCCGGGCGCACGCGGATACGCACAGCATTGTCGAGAGTGCTGCTGCGCTCGCCGCTCAGCACGAGCAGACCTACGACGTGCTGATCGCGTTTGCTCGTGTACCGAAGGGTGGTGCCGTCGCGAGCCATCCGCAGTGGATGCCCAGCGCCCAGGTTGTCCAGTGGCTGCACGACCACGGACTCCCCGTCGCCGGCGTACGAGCTGCCGGTGGCGTCACTCGCCAGATCTCTGCACGCGACCCGCTGGCCGCCGCGGCCAAAGCCCGCGAGGTACTTGAGCGCATGGTCGCCCGGGCATGGTTCGTACGACGAGGGCGCGGCGACCTCGAGCCACTCGATGTGCTCTGGGTTTCCGGCTATCCCAGCGCAATCGCCAGCGAGACGCCGTCGCGCAGCGCCGATGTGTTGTCGCTGGTCCACAAGGGGCAATTGTTCGATGTCAGCGCCGAACGGACGATCGTTGATGATGCCCTTGAACTTGCGGCGCCGATCAATCGCGGCGGACTGCCAGGTCCCGCTGTCGCGGGCGGATGGGCCGCGGTGGAATCACTGCTAACCCACCCAGGTGATCCCGTGGACGACAACGAGCGCGGCGGGAAGGCTGTTGCGGCGGACAGGCTCGCCGCGATCGTCGCCTGCTCCTGGCCCCGTGCCGAGTTGACCACACTGGTTCATCGCCATACGGGCAAAGACGACCTGGCCGACCTGCGCGACGCCTGCGAGACCAACCACGCACGCTCGGCTGTTCTGCTGGCCGAGCTGCAGACCCATGGCACCACCCGGCTCACCTTCAGAGGCAAACCCACCTGGCGCAGCGACATGGCCGCTGCCGACCGAATGCAGCACATGATCGAAAACCCTCTGCGCGTCCTTGGCGAGGTACAGCTGGCCGCCCAGATTGCCTTCCGGCGGCTGTACCGGGCTCGAAACGTCGTCTTGCACGGCGGATCGACCTCCAGCATCGCGCTCGACGCGACACTGCGCACCGCAGCACCTCTGCTGGGTGCGGGACTGGATCGCATCACGCACCACTATCTGGAAGATCAACTGGCACCGCTCGACACAGCAGCACGCGCTGAAATGGGCCTGCGCCTGGTCGGCGGAGAGACCGGGCTGTCCGCCATCGACTTGCTGCAGAAGCCAGGGTCTCGTGTCAATCACCCGCCCAGTCCCGGGCCAGCGGTCTCGGCCACGGCACTGGCTGAAGATCCGCCGGCAGTACCCGGTATGTCGGCCCCGACCACCGACACGGCAGGCTGATCCCAGCAGCACGCAGTCGACGATCTCATCGGCGGTACGCGGCCCCGGCCACCCGTAACCGGATTTTCCGGTTCCGGGCGGACCGATGGGGACGGCCGAACTTCGCTCACCGCCGACGGAATTCCCGTTCTCGGGGTCCTCCGGGGGCCGGACGGCAGGTGCTGCCGTCCGGCTACTCACTTCCTTGTCGCGAGGGACTGGCAGTCGGATGTTAAAGGTGCAGCTTGTCGCCGCCCCTGTCTGGGGGGATCGCTGCTCGCCGGGGCCACCTCCGCGCTGGCGATAGGTGCCTTTAGCAACCGGATCGATGTCAAAAGCTGCAGAGTAGAACGGATTCGTAGATTGGTGGACTCAGCTTCGGTACGGTCGAAACTCAGCCATCGACTGAACTGGAGTTCCTGAGTTGAAGTTCGCCAGAGCCCTCGCCGTCACAGCCGCCATCGGCTCCGTCGCCGCCATGAGCACGATCCCTGCACACGCCGCAACTGGCTACAACCGCTGCCCTGCCGGCCGCTTCTGCGCCTTCACCGGACCGAACGGCACGGGCGTCATCGCGATCTACACCAAGAGCGATCGGAACCTGGCCGACCGCGTCGGACCGCGCGGGATGAACAACAACATCGAGAGCGCCTGGAACCGCTACAAGTGGGAGTTCGGATTGATGAACGACGCGAACTTCGCCGGCAAGGGCGTGATCTACAAGTCAGGCGCCAAGGGCAACGTCCCCAAGAACCTTGTGAACAAGGCCTCCTCGGTCTGGTTCGTCCGCGCCGACCAATAGCTATTGGCTGCTCCGAAGCCCAAATTGCCCTGAGCAACCAGCACACCTGCTTGGGAGTGCGGCCGCTGCGGCGAAGGCCGAATCAGCGTGAGGAGAGCGAGGTGGAGACGCTCCAGGGCACAAGCTGTCTCGGCGCGGATCGGACACACATTCAGCACCGCAATGGGCCGCGCGGCCCGCCGCCGAGCGGGGACGAGTCCTTATTGGGATGCGGCGCAGCGCGCGCCAGGCCGTTCACCATCCGCGGCCACGAAGCCACATCACCGACGCCCCTCGGTGAGCTCAGCCGCACCACGAAATCGCCGTACTCATGAAGTCGGCTGACCGGTCCCGTCCCTCGACTGGCAACGCCAGGGTGCTGGCAAGCCACGAGTAGCCGGTCGCCGGCGCGCTTCAAGCGCCGCGGGCTCGTGCGACTTCACCGCTTCTGTACCGGCGCCTGCGGCGCCGAGTGGTGGCCCGGGTACCACGCCGACCCTCGACGTCAAGGGTGCTCTGCAAGCTCCGCATCGCCCTCGGCGACGGCCGCACGCGGCCGCCCTTGACCTCGAGCCTCCGTCGGCACAAGACCCCGGCAGTTGCCGGCAGGCACACAACGCCTGCCGACCCCAAAGGCCCACCACAACCCCGACGGAGGTTCTCGTCATGATCAAGCGACGCGCGATCGCCCGCATGGTGCGCCAAGCCCAGCAAGCCGGCGCAACTCACCTGTTCGTTGCCCGTGACCAGCTCGACAGTGACCGGCTCTACGGAATCCGCGTGATGTGCGGCGAGGACCCGCACGAGGTACACGAAAACAGCGACGACTGGCTGCTGGAGTGCTACGTGCTCCAGGACGACTCGATTCCGGTGCACGTCCAACTTGCTGAGCGCCGCGCCTGGCATCTGGAACCCCGATCCCGGGCGGCTACCGCAACGGCAACGGCGGGAGCTGAGTTGGCGGAGCTGCAAGCGGTCGTAGTGGAGTACCGCCAGGCCTGGGCCTTCACCGTCTCCGGCGCCAACCACACACATCGCCGTGACACCTTCGAGGCTGCTCGCGGTCAACTGATCGCGGCCGCACGAGCCGCGTACGACGAAGGCAGCCTGACGCCGTACCAGATCCGCAGCACCACCGGGCTAACCCGCGCTCAAGTTGCCGGCGGTTCGTCGTCCTGGGTATCCCCGCCGGACCGGGGGTCAGGGCCAGTAGTGGATCAGCAAGATGGGCCCCAGGATCATCACGAACACCAGGCCTCCGCCGGTAAACCAGGTGCGCCGCGCGCACGGGCTTCCGCGTGCGACAGGTGACTTCGGGATCTACAGGAGCACATGGTCGCCGAGAAGGAGAACTGCGGCTGCAGGCATCTTGCTCTTCGCTCCGTCTTCCGGCGACGCCATCAATCCGCTGTGGGGGCGGCTCGGACCTTCGGGTGGAACCTAGACGTCCTGCTGCTGGGCGCTGAGGGTCACCCTCGCCATGCCCAGCCGCCGGGAATAGGTCTCCTCGAAATCGGCTGCCACCAGCTTGGCCTGGTCGACGTCGCAGTCCGGGATCAGGGAATCCGCAGGCATCCCGTCCCGGCCGCCATCACGAAACGCAGTGAGCTCTGCTGTGCTCTCCAAGTCACGGCGCGCCTCGGCGGCCGCGGCCCAGGCCGCCAGCGGCTGGCGCGCGTCGTCGGCCGCCTCGACCCATTGATGATGGGCAGCTGCCCAGTGCTTCGCGGTGCGCAAGGCCTCCCAGGCCGTCTCGGCGCGATGGATCGCCCGGGTCGCACGGAGCCGGCAGGCGTACTCGTCGCGGGCGGCCGCCACCACAACCCGGTGATACCGCGAGTACCGCCACGTCTGGATGGCGAAGGTGAGCATCTCGTCGGCCTTGTCACGGGGCGGTTCGGCCGGACGGTAGTCACCAGGAAGCTTGACCTCCGGGAGAAGCAGCATCCATGCTTCCTCCTCGGTTTCGGCCTCATTCGTGAACAACGGAACGATCGGCGCGAACCAGCGCGGCTCCTGCGCGTTCTCGCGGTCATCGCCTGGATCGATCCCGCAGGACTCCAGGTCGGTGTAGACGGTCTGCCTGGTTACCCGCGCGGCCTCGGCCAGCGTCCGTATGTTCGTCTCGCCGGATCGCCACGCGGCCGCGAGTAGTTCAGCTCGTCGGCCCGGTGTCGACCACAGCCGGAGGTCTTCCAGAGCTTGCTCCAAGGTGTCCACAACAAGGAGATTAATGTCTAATCATTAGACATGTCTAGCTGTTGAACATGTCTAATGATTAGACATAGTCTCAGGAGATAGGTGCTGTCACTGGCGGCTGCCGTCCACTCCCGAGGAGGACCCGAATGACATCTCATTGGCCGTACGACGCGCGCGAAGACGACCCACTCGCCGCGCTTCGGATCCCGGTCGTCGGAACTCTCTGCCCGCGGTACGCCTACCTCGTGGCCCTGTGTGTCGACGAGGATCCTGACACCCCGCTCTGGTACGGCGAGCGGCCGACCGCGGTCGAGACCGCACAGCTCAAGGCGTTCGTCGGCTGGCGCCGGCACCAGTACAGCGCGACCTGGATCGCGGCCCACTTCGACCCGCAGCCGTTCGACATCGATTCCGGCGCGTCGTGCTGCACGCTGATCAAGCGGGGTGAGAACGACTGGGCCTACGTCGTCGATAGCTGGCGCATGGCCGTACCAGTTCCCGAGACCTGGGAAGGCAAGGAACAGCCCCTCGATCTTCACGGCTTGCTCGATCGGATCATCGGCTGGGGCGACAGGCCGAATCCCGAATGGGAGCGGTGGAAGGCCGGTCACCCCGGCGCCTTCGAGCTCCCGGCGGCGGGGCGGAGATGACCTGGCTGCTCTGGTTGTCGATCGGTGTGCTGGTAGCTGTGGTGTTGGTGCGGGTCATGCCGTCCGATTCGGCATACAAGGAGATATCTGGGCGGCTGTCCCGCGATACTCCGCTGTCACGCTCGACCATCTTCGGCGGGATTGCTGTTTGGGCTGTCCTTGTCTGGCCGCTGGCGGTCATCGCACTTGTCGCGATCCTTGTGCGAGCTCGCAACGACGCCGGATGATCCGGGACAGATCCCCTGCCGTGAACTGGGCTCGCCGTCGACGGCCCGACCCGGCGCGGGATCAGATGGCGGCGGTTGCTACTTCGCTGTTTGGCGACTGCGCGAGGTCGAGCGACCGGTTCGCGGTCGTGAAGGTCAGGTGACCGAGTTTCTGGAGATGGCGAATGCTGGTGCCCTTGGTCTGGTGGGACCAGCCCATCTCGCGTGCCAGCTCGTACCAGGTGGGACCGACACCGTGAGCAGCGCGGTATTGCGCGACGTACGCCACGGCTGCGTCGGCAGATTTCTCGGCTGCGCGCCTGGCTTCTTCGACCGCCATGGCGTGCTTCGCGCGGCGCCGCTGCGTCTCGGCGTCGACCTGGTCGTCCGTGATCCCGCGGCCAGCAGAGATGACGGTTCGCGCCGCTTGCCAGCGGACGGATCCGGGTGCGCCTAGTGGCTTCACGAGATCGGTAGCGATCTTCGCAACCAGCCGCTCGTCAGGCTCGACATTGTCGGGAAGCAGGGAGCGAAGGAGCTTCCGCGCGGTCTTGGGTTTCACAGCGAGCAATTTAGCGCTGACGACCCGTGACAGGGCGACGCAGCTGTTCGGCGCGCCGCGGGTGTCGGCGCCGTCACCTACCGTGTCTGGCGTGGACATCGCGGAAGGCACTGAGCCTGCTGTCAGCGGCCGCCGGCAGCGCAACACCGACTGGACGCACGATCATCACGCCGAGCTCGTTGCCGGGCTCCGGGCGGGAGTGACGGTGGAACAGCTCGCTGAGGACCTGGACCGCACACCGGGGGCCATCCGGTCGCGGGCGAAGCTTCTCCTGCCGCCTGGGACGCCACGCGCTCGCGGTGAGTACGCCGTTGACGTCCTGCGCGAGTTGCTGATCGACGATCCCGCCTACGACTGGGAAGCCGAACTGGCCCAAGCCCTGGACCGACTTGGCCGCCGTTACTGGAACGCGGCCGACACCCAACGGCTACTCGACGCCTGGGACACCTCGACACCACTGCAGACGATCGCGGCCGAGTTCGACGTCGACGAACCCCAGCTGATCCGGCAGTTGCTCTCGCTGGGACTCGCGAAAAACCGCGCCGAGATCGTCGACCGGCTCGGCTGCGAACCAGGCGGCATCGTCGACCTGTGGCAGCGCATGGCCGCTGACCGGGCGTCCGCCGAGGTGTGGGTCTTGACCATTCACGGGATGCCCAGCGATCCAGTACACGTTTCGCTGCATGCCAGCAAGCCAGCGGCTGAACTGGTGCGTGATCAGCTGCTTGTACCAGCGACGTCTACCGACACCGGAGCAGCAACAGCCTGGTGGTGCATTGCCGGGCGCTCTCCCAGTTTCGCCGGAGGCGAGACGAGCGCCGGAGAAGTCACCATCGGGACCGGCGGATCGCAGCCTTGACCCTGACTGTGCGCAATGCGTACAGTCAGGTGTGCGCATTGCGCACACCTAGGAGAGTGAGATGGCGATTGAGGTACGACACACCGCCGGCGGTGTGGTGCTGGGCTGGACCAAGAAGGATGACCCGCGCGGATGGGTAGCGCGGCTGGTCGACTCCGACGTGTTGGCTGATGCCTTGACGGCGGTCGCGGACGAGCAGCGCGCGGGTGGCCGGGCGGACAGCAGGTCCGAGACACGGCGGCTGGCAGCGAGTACGGCATACCTCGCGCGGCTGCTCGAGCGACGGGAGCAGTACCTGATCGTTCAGTTGCGCGACGAGCACAACCTCAGCTGGGCCGAGATCGCGAGCACCTTGTACGACGATCCCAGCAAGAGATCCAGCGCGCGGCGCAAGTACGAGGTCGGCCACCGGCTCCTGGCTGGCACCGACTTCATCGGCGGACCGCGCAACGGCAGCGCTGGGATTCCTGGTCCACGGGACGACGCATGAGTGAGTGGGTTCCGTTCGAGGGCGATGAACCCGGCCGGCTCATCCACGAGTGGCGGAAGGCCTTCGCCGCCGATGACCAGGAACTGATGGCGGAGCTCAAACAGCAGCTAGTCGCGCTCGCCCAGCCCGATCACGAGGCGCCGGATTCAGCTGTCTGAAGTCAGCCGGTGCCGCAGGTCCTTGCGGCACTCCCGCGTGCCGGTGACCCGGGTCTAGTTGGTGACATTCACCAGTACCAGCAAGCACTTGAGGAGATTTCAGACGTGAAACGGCCAACTCGCATCCAGCAACGGCCCACCCCCGGGTGGGCCACGCCCGAGGGCAGTGTGATGGTGGACCGCAGCAGCCGCTGGGGCAATCCGTTCAGGACCGACGACCTACTCGGCGAAGGGGCAGCCTCGACGCAGGCCGAGGCCCGCACGGTGGCCGTCCATCGCTTCGGCCGCTGGCTGGACGGCGAGGGCCCCGACGAGTATGCCGTCGGCACCCACCGAAGTGTCAGCAGGTCCTGGATGCGGGCACACCTGGAAGAGCTGATCGGCAAGGTGCTGGTGTGTACGTGCCCGATGGACGAGTTTCCGTGCCATGCCGATGAGTTGGCCCGACGCGCGGCCGAGCGCGCCGTTTACGTTGAGCGCGCACAGTTGGTGGCCTACATGGCGGCCGGCCACGAGGCCGTCCTGTCGGTCGATTCGGAAGAGCCTGCGTGTCCGGATGTGATCTATGTGCCGACCCTGGAGGGCCAGCTGAGCTGGCATTTGGAGGCAGTGGACGTGGAGCGGCACTTCGACCACGTGCCGCACGTCAGCCCGGACGATCCGGCCGCCGCGTGGGACCGGCACGACACTCCGGAGAAGTACCGCCGGGTCGCGCGGCTCACCGCTCGTGTCGCCCAGGCCAGGAAGCCTGCGGGGTAGGGCTCAGAGCAGGCGCACGCCGTCGTGGTGCCTGATCCTCGGTGTGGCCGGGTTGTCGAGGGCGTCGAGGGTCCTGATCGAGAATGCTTCGATGGGGATCAGTTCGGCGACATCGTCTCTGGTGACCCAGCGGATGTCTTTGGTTTCGGGACCGGTGGTGGGGGCGCCGGCGATTGCCCGGGCGCGGAAGACGAAGTTGATGACGCCGAGCTTCATGTTTTTGTAGATGCCGGTCAGGTTCAGTAGTTCGACGTCGAGACCGGTCTCTTCGAGTACTTCGCGGCGGGCCCCGGTTTCGATCGTTTCGGCGAGTTCGAGGAAGCCTCCGGGGGCTTCCCACCGTCCGTTGTCGCGGCGCTGGATGACGAGTGCGCGTCCTCGGTCGTCGATGGTGACGGCCGAGACGCCGATACGGTGGAGAGGGATGTTGCTCACGCAGAGGCTCCGGTGAGGTAGGCAACGGTCGCGTCGTCGGATCGTTTGATCCTGGGGTAGCGCTGGGCGGTCGGGTCGTCGGCCTCGATCTTGCGGACCGATTCGAGCAGGGCGTTCGGGCCGGCGCCGTCGAGGAGGTCGAGGAGTCCTTGCCAGTCGGTGAGGTGGTAGGTGTCGACGGCTGCGGAGGCCCCGTCGGTGAGCAAGGCGGCCCGCCAGGTGCTTCCTGCGGGAAGGTCTTCGGTGCCGGCTAAGGCCTGGTGCGCGGCGGCGGGGTCCGCGGCGGCTACCCAGAAGCCGTTGTCGGAGTTGCGGTAGTTGCGCTGGGCATCGACCAACGCAGAGATACGTCCCGGGCGCTGGGGGTCGTCCGCGGTGGTGGTCAGGACCCGTTCGCGGAGGTCCTTGTTGGTGCGGAAGAGCCGGTCGTCACAGACGACTCTGATTCCGGCCGGGGTTTCGACAACGAGGGTCGCGTCGCCAAGGACGAGCCATTCGAGGCTGCTGTCGCGGGCGCGCAGTATGACGACGGTCGATGATGGTGTGCCTGGGTGGCGCGGGTCGCAGGTGTCAGCGTGGGCGTCGGCGGTGGCACCGATCGCCGTACTGAGCACGGCGGCCAGGGTCCGTCCGTTGTCGCGGACGTGTGCGGTGGCCACTTGGGTGGTGAGCTCGCGTGAGTACCAGCGTGGATCGTGGATGCATCCGGTTCCGAGATCGGCGGGCGCGGTGGCACCGTCCGCGACGACGACGAGGTCAGCGACCGCGGCGAAGGCGTCTTCGTTGGGTCGCCGCGGTGATCCTGGACGGGTGGCGATGCGGGTGTCGATCACTCGGTTTCGCTTTCGGGTTCGTCGCTCCACTCGTAGCGCAGCTTCCATTGGTGTCCCGGCAGGATGTGGGAGGTGACTGCGACGGGTCGGTGTTCGTGGTCTGATGCAACGAAGATGATCTCGAAGACTGCTTGGTTCGGCTCCATGTCGAGGAAGGCTGCCTCGGTGGCGCTGGCTCCACGGAAGCCGACTTCTTCGGAGAAGTGAACCGGCCCTCGGCCGACGTCTGCGAGCCGGGAGTAGGTGCCGCCTTGGCCGGTGTTCTCCTCGGTCACGCCGGCCTTCTCGGCGAGCTCGCTGACCAGGTAGGTGTCGGCGATCTGGGTCGGGATGTCGTTGGCGAAGTACTTGCGGCGCCGGACGACGAGTTCGGAGCCGACCTCGACGTCCAGGAGGCCGGCGAGCAGCTCTGATGCGGGCACGCGCTCCACCAGTGCTGTCCAGGTCGGGTCGAGGCCGAGCCTTCGGATCTCTACGTCGTAGGCGCCCCGGCCTTTGTCGCGCGCTCCGTGCCGCCGGGTCGCGATCCGGGTGATGACCGGGATCGGCTGCACGAACACGCCGAGACCGCGCCTCACCCGGACGAGGCCTTCGTTGCGCAGCAGGATGACTGCGCGGTTGATCGTCGGCCGGGAGACGTTGAACTCGCGCGACAGTTCCGGCTCGCTGGGCAAGGGAGAGCCGGGCGCGTGCACGCCTCTGCGGATCCGGTCACGCAGGATGTCGGCGATCTGCGCGGCGCGCGACCGCGGTGCCTCGATCTGGGTCATCTTCGCCCCTTTCGTCCGCGCGTAGGTGCTCATCGTAACGCGGGGCTGTAGGTCATCCGATGTCCTACAACCCTCTTGACGCGCCGGATTATCCGGATGCAGGATGTACTACATCCTTCATGTTGCATCTGCGGTTCTGCGGAGAGGCGGGGAGTGGCCATGGCTCATCGAGCATCTGGCGCTGGTCGCGTCTTCGCGATCTGGCGATGTGGCATTCCTGTGCGACGAGGCCGGATCTCCTCCGCTGCGCGACCTCCTCAGGGTCGTTGCGCCGGCGTCGTCCACCTGGGTGTCCTCGGTTCGGGCTGGCGATCGGCGCCTGGGCGGCCGAACCGAGGACACCTCCCCTATTCGGCAGGCGGCCGTACCGGAGTTTCGATCCTGCGGCCGCCCGCCACGCCAGCCAGCTGTTCTGCGCCAGCGCTGATCGCCGTGAGTGCGGCCGCGAATGTCGCGGCCGCACTCGGCTGCACCCTTTTCGGGCTGCCCGAACTCCTGACGGTTCGCGTATCGCGCGCGGCGTCCGGCTGCGGCTGGGGCGAGCGCGTTGACTATGACGCGCGTTCACCTCAAGAAGGGGCTTCACGATGCCGAACCTGATGCAAGAACACCCCGGCTGGCTGCCCTCGGCGGCTGGATTCACACGGGTCATGCGATCCGGCGCCACGACCTGGTATCTGGCCTGGGATACGGCCAGCGGTGCTCTGGATCTGTCGCCAGCAGCTGCAACGAAGCCGACGTCACCTCGACCGGTAGCCAGCGTCGTCGACCCGAACTCGTTGCCCGAGCTGTTCGGAACGCTGGGCAAGGTGCTGGCATCGGCCGGGCCGGTGATGCGAGTACGGAACTGTGATCTGTGGGATGCGATCGGCACGGCGATCAACCGGCAGGTCGTCACGGTCAGCCAGGCAAGAACCACGCACCAGCGGTTCTGCATCGCATACGGCGAGCAGGTGCTGACTCCGGCCGGGGTGATGTTCTTGTTCCCCACCGCCGAGCGGGTCACCCAACTGTCCGACGACGATTTCGACGGCCTCGGGATGAAGTTCAAGCGGCCGATCTTGCGCGCAGCCGCGGTCGCCTACCTCGAGAACGCCGACAAGTGGGCGCAGTTGGAGCCCGGCGACCTCGTCGACGCGCTGCGCGGCGTGTACCGGATCGGGCCGTGGACTGCTGGTGCAGCGGTCGCGGACTGGTCCAACGACTTCGCGCTCTACCCGTACTACGACATGGCGGTTCGCCACTACGCCCGTACGACGGCACCCGGCCACGACTGGCCCGACACCGATGCCGCGTTCGGCCGCCTGTGGCGAGACGGCGCCGGCGATCACCTGTCCGCACTGACTCTGCTCACCCTTGCCCAGGGAGGCGCACGTGCTACCAGCGAACCTCGACCACCGACCTGATCCAGGACTGATCGCCGGCGGCGACCCGGCCCGTCAGCTCGATCTCCTACTCGTGAACGCACCACTTCGTGACTATTCGCTCCGGCCGCGCGTGAACGACTTCACCCTCCCCGTGCTCGGAATGGCCTACATCGCCACCGCGGCCGCCGGGGCCGGGTTCAACACCGCAGTCCTCGACGCCGAGGCCCACGGCCTCGGGATCGATCAGACCATTGCCCTGGTCAACCAACTGGCCCCACGCTGGGCTGGGTTCAACCTCCTGGCCCCCACCTACGAGATCAGCGCCCGGATCGCCGCCGGACTCGACCCGGCCATCATGCTGATGCTCGGCGGCCACCAGGCCAAGGCCATGCCGACCGAGATCCTCACCGACCCCCGGATGCGCGCTACTGCTGCGCTGGTCATCGGTGAGGGCGAAAGCCGGGTCGTGCAGCTGCTGACCGATCACCGCCTGCGTGCGGAACTGCCGGGTGTCATGTGGCGCGATCCGCTCCTGGGGACGATCAACACCGGCCGCGGCAGCAACACGCACCTCGCGCCGCCGATCGATCAGCTCGCCCACGTCGATCGGCAGTACCTCGCCCAGGACCCTTACCTGGCGGGTGATGGACGGCTTGAGGCGAACATGGTCGGGGCGCGCGGCTGCCCCTACGACTGCTCGTTCTGCGGTGCCGCCGTCTCCGCGAACCCCGACATCACGATCCGGGTCCGTACGCCGGGCAACATCCTCAGGGAGATGTACGACCTGCGCGACCGGTACGGGGTCACCGCGTACCGGTTCGTTGACGACCTGTTCCTCGGCGTACCGCGGGTGATCAAGGCAATGATGGCGCCGTTCGCCGCCGAACGGGTCGGCGATTGGGCGCAGTGGGACGCGACCGGCCGGATCAACGTCCTCGACAAGGTCAACGACGCCGAGCTGGACCGTCTCGCGGCCAATGGGCTCCGCGAGGTCGCGCTCGGAATCGAGTCCGGCAACCCACGAGTGCTGGCCTACATCGACAAGCGCATCGATCCCGGCATGGTGCAGCGCACCGTACGCCGGCTGACCGAGCGCGGCATCCGCGTGAAGGGCTACTTCATCCTCGGGTTCCCCGGCGAGCAGCGTCACGAGATGCTCGACACCGTCGACCTGGTGCACGAGCTATGGGAGATGACCGATCATCTCCCGGGCAGCTTCCGGGCGTCGGTGTTCGAGTTCCGTCCCTACCCCGGTACGCCGGAATGGTCCAGGCTCATGGCCACCGGCCGCTACACCGCCGAGCAGCTGCTCGCCTACGGCGCGGTCGACCTGACCGACGAAGGCCTGGACGAGGCGATGCGCTCGCGTGACGAGTTCAACTTCTCGGTCGGGATCCAGTTCGGTGAAGCACCGGTCGACGAGGTGCGCCGCCACATGGCAAACCTGTCGCGTCAGCAGTACGCGCGCAGCCGCGAAACGGCCACGGCGTGACCGGGGACCACCGCTGGCCCGGGTTCTTCGTCACCCTCGACGGCCCGGGCGGGGTGGGCAAGTCCACCGCTGTCGCGGGCCTGACGGCCGAGCTGGCCGAGTACTGCGTCCCGGTCCAGCAGACGACTGAGCCGTCCAGGGGATCGATCGGTGAGCTCGCGCGGCACGGCACCCACGAATTCAGCGGGCAGGCTCTGGCCTGCCTGGTCGCGGCCGACCGGTACCACCACCTCGACACCGAGCTGCGTCCAGCACTCCGGGCCGGCCGCCTGGTGCTGTGCGATCGGTACGTCGCGACGTCGCTGGTGCTGCAGCGCCGCGACGGCGTCCCGCTGGATTTCATCGACGCCATCAACCGCGATGCCGATGCACCGGACCTGGCCGTCATCCTCACCGCGCCTGCGGCCACGATCCGGGCCCGGCTGCAGGCGCGCGGCGTGAGCTCCGGCCGGTTCGAGGACGACGATCGCATCGACGTCGACCTGGGCTACTACGTCGACGCCGGCAAGATCCTGCGAGGCCGGGGTGTCGACGTACTGACGATCGACGTCGGTCAGCATCGCCCATGCGACACGGTCCGCGTGATCAGTGCGGCGATCCGGGCCAGGTGGGCTAGCCTCGCTGAGCCATCAATCGACTACCAGCAAGGCGCGCCAGCATGAAACCCGAGCGGTTCCGCACCATCATCGACGTCCACCTGCTCCTCATCCGCGACGCCGAGATCCTGCTGGCGCAACGACAAGGAACCGGCTACGCCGACGGGCAGTGGCACATGCCGTCCGGCCACCTCGAGGAAGGCGAAAGCGCCACCGAGTGCGCCGCGCGCGAAGCCCACGAGGAGACCGGCATCAAGGTCGACCCGACATCGCTGCAGCTGGGCCACACGATGCACCGCGGTCACGAGACCGAGCTGCCGCGTCTCGGGCTGTTCTTCGTCGCCACCGCCTGGGAAGGCGAACCCGTCAACGCCGAGCCGCACAAGTGCGGCGGCGTCGAGTGGTTCCCCCTCGACGAGCTGCCTGCCGAGATGGTGCCGTACCCGCGGGCCGGCCTCGACAACTACCTCAGCGGCATCGCGTACGCCGAACTCGGCTGGTAGCCCTCTCCCGGTATGCCGCGAGGGCTGGGGCCGGCTGAGGCCTTCGCCCCTGATGACTCGCCTAGTGTTGGTTCGGTGGGATCGTCCAGCGAGGTGCCGGTGCTGTGGGAGTTGGTTCGAACCGCCCGAATAGCTGAGCGCTGGCTGGCCCAGGCGGTGGGAAGCGCGGAGCTCACGCCGACCCAGTTCGCCGTGGTGGCCTGCCTCGGCGACACGGGCGAACTCAGCAAGACGGAGTTGGCCCGCTCGCTGCGGGTGCGGCACCAGGTGATGGGGCCAATCCTGCGGCGGATGATAGACGCCGGACTAGTCGAGTTGACCGGTCTCGGCGGCCGCGGCCGCCGAAACGTCCTGCGCCTGACCCAGGCCGGCCACGACGCGCTCGGCCATGCACAGACAGCCGTCGTACGAGCAAGTCGGCCGACCAGCCTGGGACTGACCGCGAGGGAGCAGGTGACACTGACCAGGTTGCTGGTTCAGTTGCGCGACGCTCTGGACGATGCCGAGTTGGCACAGCCCACCACTCGCCGCAACCTCCAATAGCTCATCAGCTAGGTCTCCGGCAACGCATTCGCACGTTCCTGCAATTGCGGAATCCCCGAATTGCACGTTCCTGCAGTGGATCGCTGGATCCGGCCCGCTTGTCCGCCGCCAACGTGGAATATTCTGCGTTGCCTAGGGCAACCATATTGCACTTTCCTGCAACGGAAAATTGCAGTTTCCTGCAACACCAAAAGGGCTCACAACCCTGCCTCGCGCGTTTACGTTTGATGCCCAACGCATCATCCGTTCATGAGAGCGAGTAACGAATGTTTCACCGGATCGGGTCCGCTGTGGCGGTTCTCTTCCTGGCAATCTCCGGCCTGACCGCAACCGCTGGACCGAGCCACGCAGCGCAGTGGTACGGCGGACGGTACAACCGAGTCGTGAACTGCTACGGGGCGATCGTTGCCAGCGGCGACCTGATGACCCGCGGCGCCAACTGTCACTGGAACGGCAGCCACTTCACGATCTACACCAAGGAAAAAGGCGACGTCTACAAGTGGACCACACGCCGGTTCAACCAGATCGGCAACTGCTACAAGGCCATCAAAGAAAGCGCCTCCCTGATGTCTGACGAGGCCGCCTGCCATCTGTACTACAAGAGCTACTACTCGATCGATTTGATGTACGGCCCCTACAACGGCTAGACGGCTGACGAACTGCCGTCTGGTCGCAGCGGCCAAGCTCGTGGCCGCTGCGGAGGCCGTCAGGGCGCTTTACGCCGTGCGTTGATCTCTATTCGCAACTTACCCTCGGGGAACGCACCTGAATAGCGATTTGAACAGGGCTTTTGTCCTCGCTTGGACGCTCAGTGCCAGTCGATGAGCAGCTGGCCTGGTGGCGCTTCGACGACGAATCTGTCCTCATAGGGCGCAGTTGTCGAGTGGGCATGGATTCTAAGTTCGAATGAGACCTCGCGACCGCGGTAGTCCCGGTTCCAGGTACGCATCGATTCCCGTACGCGCTGGGCAAGATCGTCCCCTGCCGGGCCGTGGCCGACCACTCCGAACTCCCACAGCTTGTCGCCTTCGGGCGTACGGTGCCTGGACAGCCGGCGGACCAGGTAGGCGAGCGTGCCGTTCTCCACGACCGCCGCGGAACTGGGATATGGGTCGTCGACCAATAGCCGTGCGGCTTCGTCGTTCGAAGTCATCCGGTTGAGGCCACTGGAGAAGGAGCAGGTCAGCCAAAGCTCCATCCATTCCGGTGACTCCTTCCCGCGAAAGAGCACATCGGTCCAGGCGATGCTGCGGGGCTGGTCGATGACGTCGGCCAGCGCCGCGGCGTCGACGGGCTGGGTGCTGTAGGTCTGCAGACGCACTGACCCGTCGGCGGCGATCGGGATGAAGTCTCGGTCGTCGGCGGCGACGCCGTCGCGCAGTGGCATGAAGCTGTTCATCTGGCTCCCGATCGAGACCCAGGTGCCGCTGCGGTTCTCGTAGCTGAAGGAGCGGGACACGCTGCCGCGAATACGTTGCGGGACGACCAGTCGCCCGCCGGGCGCGAGCTGGTCAAGCCAGGCTCGGGGGACGCCGTGGGCGCCGACCGTGGCGACGATGCGGTCGTAGGGCGCGTCTGCGGGGTGCCCTAGGGCGCCGTCGCCCAGGACCACGGAGACGTTGCCGAGACCGGCGGCGGCCAGGTGCGAGCGGGCGCCGGTGACGAGATCGTCGTCGACGTCGACGGTTGTGACGCGCCCGGTCGGCCCGACCAGCTTGCCGAGGAGCCCGGCGTTGTAGCCGGTGCCGGCGCCGAGCTCGAGAACGTTGTGGCCAGGTTCGACTTGCAGTTGTTCCAGCATCATTGCCACGACGGTCGGTTGTGAGGCGCAGCTGATCGCCAGACCGTCGTCAGCGTGCTTGATGTCTACCGTCGTGTTGGCGTACGCCTGTTCGACGGATGCGCCCGGCACGAAGAGATGGCGGGGCAGCATCTCCATCGCTGCCTTGATGGCCGGTGTACGCAGCCAGCCTTCGGCGGCAATCTCGTCAACCAGAGCTCGGCGCAACTGAACATCAGTGGCCTGAGCGGCCCGATCGTCATTCATCGCCCAGACGCTAGCCGTCGCCTCGGACATCTCGGGATCGCCAGCCCGTCGTCAGCAGGCTGAACCCGTTACTGGCCGCCGCGCAGCGCGCTGCGCAGCCACATTGCCGTGGGAGGTGCTGTCTTGTAGACATTGCGCCAGACTCCGCTGACGACGGGGTCGAGGATCTGTGGCATGAAGCGGGGCGGGTCCATCAACCAGATGGTGATGAGGACGTCGGATTCTGGCTCGCCGTGCTGCTCAATTGCGAGTGCGTCTGCTGCCAGCTGGTTGCTCTGTGCCCTTCGCGCTCCGAGCAGCGTCGCAACGCCGACAATAATTGCCGACCAGCCGCCCCAGGCGAGCTGATCGACTCCGGTGGCCGCCGCGATCACCACGAACAGCACCGGTCCCAGAAAGGTGAACAGCGCCCCCGCGCCAGCGAGGGCGCGGCCGCCAGGGAGCCGGGGTTTGCCGAGCTGCAGCCGCGCGAGCTCGTGGGCGAGCATGAATCGCTGTACGTCGGGACGTGCGGCGAGGAACTTGTCGTCGATGTAGATGACCGGTTTCTGTGGCCGGGCTCCTCGCGCGTGCTCCGATACGTGGGCCGCCTTCTCCAGCTTCACAACCGGTGCACCGCGGGCAGCCAGAAGCTCTTTGAGCATCTGTTCAATCGATTCCGGAACGGCCTCTTGATTCGCCATGCTTGATCTTCCCATCCCGACGCCCCGCCAGATGCTTACCTGTTGTGCGGTGCGGCGACGATCCTGCAGAGTTCGGTGATTGCGTCTCGTTCCGACGGCGTGGTGGCCGTGGCGTGGTCATCCTGGAGGGTGCGCGCGATTTGAGCGAGCTCACCGGCTTGGCGTTCAGTGACCTTGACTCGTTCGAGGTATTGCCCGGTGAGCCAGGTGATCTGGTTCAGCACGTTGAGGTCGTAGTCCCCCGGGAGTGCGACGTTTTGCCCTTCTGCGATGAGGCGTCTGGCCGCAGAGGCAACTATGTACGCCGGGCTCATGTGCCAGGTGTCTTCTGAGCAGGAGATGTAGCCCCCGAGGACGTCGCGATAAAACATCGTGCACTTCCTTTCATGGCGTGCCCCACACTACTGATGCCGCAGCTGTCGAGGGGGCTCATGCGGTCGGCCTCGAACGTTCGGGGTGGAGGCGGCGCAGTAGTGCGCCGCCGGCGAGATGCTGGGTGAGGTAATCGGCAAGCGCAGCGGATTCTCGGCCGGGTTCAGGGTCAGTTGTTGGCGGGGCGGCTGCTGTGCGGCGACGTCGCCGGACTGGGGTTGGGCCGGTGGTGGGTCGGGGTCCGCGGCGCTGGACAGGTGTACCCATGGCGGCGGCGTGAAGCTTCTTCGCGGCGGAGTCGAGGGCGGGGATTCCGGTTTCGGCCGGCGGGGCGAGTCGTTGTTCGTCCCCGTCGTCGCTGGATCCGGGTTCGACGAGTCCGTCGACGGGGTCGGTTTGTGCAACAGCGGCACGGTGGGCGGCAATCGCTGTGACGGCGTACGCGTGGGCTGCGTGGGTGGCCAGCGCAGCGAGTTGGTTGCGGTGATCAGCGGCGAGGTCGGCGCGCCGTCTGGCGGTGTCGTGCCACAGTTTCCGTCGACGAGCGGCAAGACGCGCTGCTGGCGCGGGTAGATCCGGATCCGGCGCGGTGAGCTCGGCCATCTCGGTCTGTGCGGCGGTGTGATCGGCGCCGGCTTGGCGCCAGGCACCGCAGAGCTGCCGGTAGTGCTGCTGGTGGCTGGTAAGGATCTCGTCGGCACGGGCTGGCCAGGGCTCTGCGCCGGGGCCGTCCGGGTGCGGTGCCCATATGGCGGGGTGTGCCGCGGTGTGTACGGCGTACTGGTCGCGGTAGAAGTCGCGGCCGCGATCGGTGATCGTGTAGCCGCCGCTCACGTACGCGGCCAGTGGTGGCTGGTGCCTGTCGATCAGGACACGTTCGATGGTCGTGGAGTGGCTCCATTCGAGTCTGCGTCCGGCCTGGTCGGCCGACCACAGCTGCGCGAGGACTTGCCAGGACCGTTCACTCAGCGCGGCTTTCGGTTTCGGCGCTGAACCGCGGACATCGGTGGCGGTGCGGGCGACGGCGCGGCCGTGACGGGTGAGGGCGACGGTCAGCATGGTGCCGAGCGTGGTCGGGTAGCTGCCGCGGGTGATGAGGCCGCGGGACTCCAGGGCGGCCATGGTGGCGCCGTTGCCTTGGTTGTCCCAGCCGCTCTTGGCCAGAGCCGTCTGGAGCGTGGTGAGGCCGAGCAGGTCGCGGGCGGCGGGGTCGTGGGCGAAATCGATGCGGCGCCAGATGGCGGCTGGGGTGTTATCCCAGTCGCGCGCTGCGTCGCGGCGGTGTGACGCTTCGCGGGCCTGGTCTTGTTCGTAGATCGCGGTGAGTGTGCCCTGCTGGCGGTCGTTGAGTTCGTTCCAGGCCGCGAGGGCTTTCGATGGCCGTGCCGCCATGAGATCACTCCTCCGATCGCGGGATCTGGCAGTCGGGGCAGACCCAGCCGTTGCCGTCACGGGCGGGCAGCCACCGGTTGGCTTTCAGCCGGTCAGCGACGTGTGCGGGCAGCTGGTTGTCGCGGACCTGGTCGACGAGGGCGCCGGTGAGAAAGGGGCCAGCAGTGCAGCCGCGGCAGCTGATCGCGTACATCGGCCCGTCGGGTTGGCAGTGGCCACAGCACTTCCGTGATGCGACAGCGCCGGGCTTCGTGGCGGTCGCTGGCCGGGTCTCGAAGATCCAGTCGATCTTGAGCTCGTCGGCTTGGTCCTTGGCTTCGACCCACTTCGCCGGGGTGTGTCCGCAGGAGGGGCAGGGAGGGTAGCCCCGGCGTGCCGGTTGGCGCGCCGGGGCGGTCATTCCGGGTCCGCGTCCTGGTCTGGCCGGGCCGCGGCCGTACCGGTTTCGGGTGCCGCCTGGTGTCGGTCGGCGAGCTGACGGCGCAGGTCGTCGGCGGCCTGTTCGGCGGTACGCAGGGCCGAGGTGACAGCGGCGACGCGTTCGGCGGCCGAGGTCCGTACGTCGGCCAGTTGCTCGTGGTGGTCGGTGCGGAGCTGGTCGAGGTCCGCGCGATGGTCGGCGCGCAGGGTGTCGAGCTCGCTGCGGTGCGTCTGGGCGGTCTCGCGGATCTCGCTGCGGAGCGCGGTCAGTTCGGCCGTGGCGGCTTCAGCGCTCGCGCGTGCGGTGGCCTGGCCGGCTTCGGCCTGCACCTGTTCGATCCGGGCCTGCTGGGCTGCGCGCTGGGCTTGCTCTACCTGTTCGCGCGCGCTCTCCTGGATGGCGCGGATCCGCTCCTCGGCCTCGGCGCGTGCCTGCGCGATCGCCTCGGCTGCTTCGAGCGCTGCAGCGTCGGCGGCCGCGCGGGCCTGCAGCTCCGCCTCGCGTGCCTGGGTAGTCTCGGCGCGGGCGGCCTCGAGCTCGCCGGCCATCTCGTCGACGGTCTCCTCGGCCTCGGCCTTCGCCTGCTCGGCGAGCTCGGCCTGGCGCTCTGCGGTACGGCGGCGCTGTTCTTCTTCGCCGCGCTGCCGCTGGGCCTCGGCGACCTCCGCGCGGCTCTCGGCCTTGATCTGGTCGATCTCGGCCGCCACGGCGTCCGCGTCTCCGTAGGCCTGGGCGGCTTCCATGAAGTCGACCAGCAGTTCTCCGAGGCCTTCAACGGCACCAGGCAACCGCGCGACGCGGTCTTCCAGCGTGGCCCGCGCATCTGAGACCGGCGCAGATCCGCGCTCCGCATCACCGGGCCGCCGGTCCGCCGCGTCGAGCTTGCGCTGTTCGACGGCAGCGTACGCCCGGTTGTGCTTCACCGGGCGCCCACTCCGGGTTGCGCCGATCTGCTGGCAGTAGATCGGCGGCCGCCCCGGCCGGCCGGGTTTCGGCACGGTGCCATCGGCCTGGGCCGGTGGATTCGGGCAGTCCACGCCCGGGAAGGCGCAGTGCCCCCTGGATTCGGCGCCGTACTCACTCACATCCAGGCTCGTCATGGGCTGATGATACCTGGTTTCGTATGTTTTGTAAACGTATTTTGTAGTGTTTTGTTTCGTGTTTTTGTACGAAACAAAACTACGAAAACGTAGCGCATAATCCCTATTAAGTGCTACCCTGTGTGTCATGACCGATGAGCCGCCGACCGGCGATCAGAGCGGGCCGTCAGGCACCCGAGCAGCCACATCGCGGTACCGGCCGGCGCCAACGGAGCGATTCGACGCGAACGGCGTACGGCGGACCGTCGACGACTGGACCGACTCGGACCGGCGCGCCGTCGCGATGACCGTGCGGAACCTTCAGGGGTGGGGCACGCTGCCCGGCAAGGTCCTGCGCTTCGATCCGGCGACCGGCGCCCGTCTGGAGCCGGAGGTCCGCCTGGTCGGCCCGTATGACCGGAACGAGCACGGCCTTCCGGAGGGCTGGGCCGACCTGCTGATCCGGATGGGGTGGCTCGGCCTGGCCTGGCTCGCCGACGGCAGCGCGGTCTGGAAGCCGATCGCGGCAGCCACCGAAACCACCGCAGCCTGGCTGCCCGAGCACCTGCAGGCGCCATGGCGCTGACCCAGCCCGGCGCAGAACCGCCGACCAGCACCGGCACGGATCTCGTGCCGGTGTCCCCGAGGCCGGTCGGCTCCCCCGTCGTACCTCAGGATGACCGGCCACTTCCCGATGCGGCGACCGAGGCCGCGGTACGTCGGACGCTGGGCGTCCGGCGTCCGATCGGCGCGGACCGCGACGCCGAACCGGTCGACCGGCTGGACCTTCTCGCGGAGGCCTTGACGCCGGAGACCACCGCGCTGGCGGTGCTGTGGCTAGGCGGCACACGGCGCGCGAGCAAACAGACCAGGATCGCGTACGCCGACGACCTGCTCCTGTGGGCCGACTGGGCCCGCCGCGAGCTCGGCCGGGAACGCTTCGCCCTCGACCTGCACCGCGCCGAGATCACGATGTGGCTCACCCGCCAGCAAGACGCCGGCACCAGCGAGTCGTCGATCGCCCGCCGGCTGTCATCGCTGTCCAGCCTCTATAAGTACGCGAACGGCTGGGGACTGCAGGTGATCTCCCCTATCTCCGACGACGACCACCGGCCGAAGGTCAAGCGTGGTCGCAAAGCGACCTCGGCGCGCGTGCTGACGGCCGACGACGTCTCCGCGCTGCTCGCGGCCGCGACCGACGTACGCGATGCCCTGGTCGTCGGGCTGCTGTTCACCGGTGCTCTGCGGGTGTCCGAGCTGTGCGCGGCCGATGACAGCGATCGCCAGGACGAGGGCCGCCGTACGTGGCTGGTGATCACCCGCAAGGGCGGCGCGCAGGAGCGGGTTCCGCTCGAGACCACGGTCGCCGAGCTGCTCGACCTGTACGTCGCGATCCGGCCGGCCTGGGCCGGAACCGGACGACCGGCACTGATCACCGATGCCGCCGGGCAACGGCTCGACCGGCACGACGTCACCCGCATGCTGCGCCGGCTCGCCAGGGCCGCGGGCATCCCCCGGCCCGAGAAGGTCACACCGCACTCGCTACGCGCCACGGCCATCACCGACCAGAAGCGCCGCGGCCTCAGCGCCGAAGACATCCAGGAGCTCTCCGGCCATGCCGACGTTCGAACTGTGATGATCTACATCGATGACGACGGACGCAACGAGCGGGTCTCCGCCATCACCGACGACCTCGGCCGCGTCATGCGCGCCGTCCCCCGCCACCTCCGCCGTACAGTCTGACTACCGCGAGAACGAGGACCCTATGACCGACGTCCACAAGATCACGACTCTCGACGCCGTGTGGAAGCCGGGCGACGTCGTCTTCGATGCCAACGGCGCCATCTGGGTTCGCTCAGACCACGTCAAGTGGGTCTGGAGCCACCCCAGCGGCGCGACGCGCGACATTCACGGTCAGGCGTCCGTACCGGACGGCTCGGTCGAGGAGGACGCAGCCGTCCGGCCGCTGCTGCTGCTCGTACGCGATGGTCAGGCAGTGGCCGGGAAGCTCATCGAGGCCTGACGAAAGGAACCCGGAAACGATGGCCTACAGGTGCCTGGTGTCCAACTGCAACGTGTCCATTGGTGGCCCTGATGATCTACTGTGCGCTGATCACGTAGGCGAAGTAGTCAGCTGCCCATGTGGGTGCGGGGTCTACTTCGTACCCTGGTCGAGAGAGCTGTTCGAGCACCTGAATGCAGTGCGTCCGGACCTGCTGTGTCGGGGTATCAGCTATGCCGGCAACCCGTGCAGGTCAGTGGCTGAAGACGGCAAAGAAGGCTTCTGCGGCGGGCACGCCCACTTCATCAACAGGCCGGATCTGGCAGGGAAGCGCTTCGGTCCGAAGCGCACGGGTCCAGTCGCGAGGAAGACTCCGCCGCCGTGGTGCGGGGAATGCGAAAAAAGCACCCGCCTGATCAACGCAGCGAGTGATTCGCCCAGTCGATGCCCTCGCTGCTCGCCGCGTGCAATGAAATAACCTCCCCCCGAGTTCGGATCAGCTCAGGGGGTCGAGCGGTGCGATCGGCAGCCTGACCCGATCTGCGGCGAACTTGCGTCGGTTCTTCGACGTACAGGAGGGTGAACCCGATGACCAGGCCAGACAGCGATGTCACCCACCGCGAGACTGATCGAGGGTGGCCGGGTCGCCCCTGACCGAGTAGGTCGGCGGCCGATCGAGCTACGGCCATCACTGTGTCCCTCATCGATCCCGGCGAAAGGAAGTGCCGACCAGTGTTCGTTCGCCGCGCTTACATTCCTGACCACCTGCAGCCCGACCATGGGCAGCTGTCGCGGTGGCCGTTCACGGTGCCGTGTGTTCAGCAGGTCGTTGATGAGGGCCTGGAGTTTGCTGCGCCGGTGACGTTCTTGATGGGTGACAACGGCTCGGGCAAGTCGACGCTGGTCGAGGCGATCGCTGAAGGTTTCAAACTCGACCCGCACGGCGGCCGCGCTGCAGTGAAGACAGCGCGGCCGGAGCCAGTCACGACCGAGCTCGGCAAGGTCCTGCGCCTGGACACGACCGCGGCCGGGTCGAAGATGCTCGGCGGGCCACGGGTGAAGAAGAAGGGGTTCTTCCTGCGCGCCGAAACGGCGTTCTCGATGACGGAGAACCTCGGTGGCGTCGGCGGCTACTGGGAGGCCGACACGTCCGCGATGAGCCACGGCGAGGGGTTCGTGACGATGATCGAGTCGATGATGAACGCGCCCGGGTTCTACGTGATGGACGAGCCCGAGGCCGCCTTGTCGTTCTCGTCGTGCCTGCACCTGATCTCGGTCCTGCACCGCCTTGGGCGCACTGGCGCGCAGGTCGTCTGCGCGACCCACTCCCCGATCCTGGCCGCGACTCCCGGCGCCGACGTCGTCGAAGTCGGCCCGTGGGGACTGCGCCGCGTCCCCTGGCAGGACCTCGACCTGGTCGAACACTGGTCACGGTTCCTGAAGTCGCCGCAGGCCTACCTGCGCCACATCATCGACGACGACATCCAGGGCATCTCGTGACCGACGACGGGCCGGCCCCGCCGATGAGCGAGGCCGAAGCCGACCGTCGATTTGCCGAGTGGATGCGGCTGAACCTTGACCAGGCCGCGCGGCACTTCGACGTCGACGTGACCGGTGAGGTGACGTTCGGGTGGCGGCTGCGGACCATCGGCGCGCCCGTCACCGGCCCGGCCGGGGACTTCTGGCTGCGAGTGGTGTCGGAGTTTCCCGAGTGGGCCAGCGGTGACACCTGGACCGGCAACACCGACGCCGACCAGCTCACCACGGTCCCGCGTGCACAGGTGATCGGGGTGCTGGAATGGAACGAAGCCGGCTGGCGCACACAGCGCGCCGAGCTG
Organism: Kribbella sp. NPDC051587; assembly: GCF_044453945.1. NCBI lineage: Bacteria > Bacillati > Actinomycetota > Actinomycetes > Propionibacteriales > Kribbellaceae > Kribbella > Kribbella sp. NPDC051587. The sequence goes on along the minus strand of NZ_JBITDE010000018.1, from coordinate 29,376 downwards.
ATGGAACTGCTCCCGGGCCGGGCCGTCTCGGCGACCGACGACCTGTCCGGCGACCCCAGCCTGCCGCAGTCGTGGTGGATCGACCTGGCCACCGCATTGGCCGCGTTACGTACGACGCCGACCGACCGGATCGGTGTCGACGTCGACCGGACGCGTGACCGCACCGCCCGGGTCTACGGGGCACCGGTGACGGTGGATTCGTGGTCGACGGTCCACGGTGATCTGCACTGGGCCAACGTGTTCGGGCCGCGACTGGCGATCCTGGACTGGGAGATGTGGGGCCGTGGCCCCACCGGGTACGACGAGGCCACCTTGCTCCTGTTCAGCCTGCGCGTACCGGCCATCGCGCAGCAGGTCCGAGCACGGTTCGCCGACGTGCTCGATTCCCCGGCAGGCCGGGTGGCGCTGCTGGTCGCGGCCGCCCGGCTGAAAGACCGTCTCGACGCCGGCGACTTCCCCGAGCTCGCCGCACCGGTCACGGCCCTGGTCGACGAGCTCGGCGTACCGTTCACCATTCAGCGATAGTGCGGGACACAACCGCCGCGCGGGGTGCACGGGCCGGTCCCATGCGGCCAGCACGACGGATTACACGCCGGGCCGCACGACGGCCCACACTGCGGGTCGCACATGTTCGGCACACACGGCTGCGCCGAACGCTTCTCGAACTCAGCCACCAGCCCCGCCCGGATATCGCGCAGGACCGGTCCGGCGACGATCTCGCCCAGCGAGCTCGTCCGGACGTTGCCGGACGGGAGCCAGCGACTGAAAACACACGGCCAGACCTCACCGGTCGGTGACACCGCGAGGACGTTCGAAGCGCACTGCCCACACAGCTGATCAACGCTGCCCGGCGTGCCTCCTTGGTGGTCGCGTTGGCCGCGGCCGACACCACGCAGCTGGTCCCAGCCGATGTCGGTCACGCCAAGTCCGGTGAGCTCGTCGGTGGCCTGTCGGCTGCGCTGGTCGTCGGCCAGGTCGACGACGCCGACGCGCAACGGCACCGACCGCCGTACCGCTTCGGCGATGTTCGCCTTGGTGCGTGCGTACGAGTTCCCCCTGCCCGTGACGGCGGCATGCTGCCCGGCGTCGTCGGAGTAGTACGAGCACGCCAGCCGGACCCCGGGCAGCGCGAACAACTCCCACAACGCCGGGGTCACATGCACCAGGTTGGAGAACACCTCGACCTCGACACCGACCCTCAGCGCGTGCTCGAGCAGCACGGGCAAGGCGGGGTGCAGGGTCGGTTCGCCGCCGATGAACTGCACCATCGACACCCCCAGCCCGGCCACCTCGTCAATGACCCGGATCCAGTCGCCGGTCTCCATCACCCCATGCGACCCGCCCGGCCCGGACTCGGCATAGCAGTGCACACACTGCAGCTGACACTTCCCGGTGATCTCCAGCCACACGAACGACACCTCGGACATGTTCACCATCCCCTCTCACGGTCGCTACCACGGCCAGTGTCACCGTGACCACCGACAGTGCGCATCGCCCGCATGGCGTCAGCCCCACATGCGGGCGATGCGAACGGGGTTGATCAGTGTCCCTGCCGTTGAGTCCGGTGGTAGAACGGGTCGCCGGACGTCAGCTGCCACCACCCCCGCCAGGTCTCGGCCGACGGCTCACCGGTGGGCTCATTGAAGGAGCAGCCGTCCAGGGCGGCACCATCAGCGATCAGGTGGCCGTCGGCGCCGATGCTGACGACGTGCCGCGTTCCGTCAGCGGCAACCACGACGTACTGGTAGCCGGCCAGGATGTCGCGTGCGATCTCGGGCGCTGCCTCAGTGAATGCCGACCGCAGCACGGACGACTGCACGGTGTACCCGCAGTAGAAGGCCGTGCCGCCGTCGGTCAGCCGGTACGAGATCTCGCGGCCCCTCCCGGTGGGCGGGGTCTGTACGGCAATCCGGCGGACGTCGGCCCCGACGACGGCCCGGTTGGGCTGGTCGGGGTGGCTGCGCTCGTAGTCGTGCCCGGCGTACGCCGGCAGCGGGAAGTAGGCCAGCTCGGATGATCCGGGGACACGCTGGGCCAGGCTTGGGTCGCAGCGCAGGAAGAACGCGAACGCGTCGAGCAGCGTCTCGATCACGAGCTGGCCGCCGATCACGTCTCGGTAGGCATCGTGGGCACTCTGGCTCGTTCCCACCTTCCGGGTCGGCGTCCGCACGCTGGACCGTACGGCGTTCGGCAGCTTGTCGTAGGGCTGCCAGGACGGGACCACCCGGTAGCCAGCGCGGCCGCCGACGACCCGGTCGACGTGCAGGTCGAGAGTTGCCGGGAGGTGGATGTCGGCGTTGCGCGCGAGCAGGAGGCCATGCACGACCTGCCCCTGAGGATCGGTCTTCTGCAGGTCAAGGTATCGCCGGCCGTCGGCCGGTTGCTGGCTGTTCCGGATGACCTCGAGGTCGAGGGTGCGAATAGCGGCGAGGGCGGGCGCGATTTCGAGGGCGATGCGCTCGGAATCGGCTTCCATGCCGTGGTCACGGCAGAGCGTCGTGTCTGTGGAGGCGGCGGCTTCCCACACGTGGTTGATGTACAGCGCCAGGCCGTGCATCTTCTGGCGGCCCTTGGCGTGCCGGTCGGGGTCGGCGACCGGGAAAAGGCCGGCCTGCGTCTGAGCCATGAGTTCCCTGAGGGTGACTCCGCCGTGCGCGGCGAAGATTGCAGTTTACAGGTGGCGCGTCGCTGCGCTGGTCGGTCAGCGCGGCCGATTGCGAGTGGTTTCTCAGCGGCCTTGCTGAGGAGGTGTGCTCGCAGCCGGCACACGAGCAGCACGGCGGGGATTCGGGTGTAGCTACAGGTACGGGAGAGCTTTCATGACGTCGTCGTTGAGCTCCTGCAGGACCGCCGGGCGATCAGGCACGCAGGCTGGTTGCTGGTACAGCCAGGTCGTGATCGCCGCGACGACGTGAATCGTCGCGATCGGCTGGGCACCGGCGCTGCGCTCAATGGGGTCGTCGTCTTCGGTTGCGACGATGCCGGTCATCAGCCCGAGTGTCAGTTCGGTCATGAGGCCGGTCAGCACCTGTTCGGCGTCATCTCGGTGGTGCTCAGGACACATCGCGTCCAGGTAGGGTCTGGCGCCGTCACGGAGATCGTTTGGTGCGGCCTCGAAGTTGGTCGCGGTGCCCCAGCGGATTCCTGCGCTGAAGATGAGGCCAGCCACGTGGCCGGCGTCTGAGGGCATGATCTGCCGCAAGTCTTCGGCGGCCAGCTCGGCCCAGGAACCGAGGGCCGCCTGGACCTCGACCAGACCGCGGGTAACGTCGCGGCGCAACTCGTACTGCTCATCGGTCTCGCCGTCCTCGCGGGGCGCACCGTGGCCGGGGACGCTGAAGCCGCCGTCGTCGGCGTACGACAGGTAGTTCAGCAAGAACATCTGCGCACGAGCGGACCAGCGGATGGCCCGCAGGATGTACGCGCGCGAGTTGGGGTCGGCGATCAGTGGATCGTCTTCGGCCATTCCGGGGACTACTCGGCGTTTGGGGCGCTCGCCTTTGCGCCGGTTCCGCTTTCCCACCTGCAACAACCTAGCGTGTGATCGCTGGACGCAGAGGGAAGGTCGCCAGTGACCGCCAGGTGTAGCGGCCTTCGGCAAGGTCTTGGTCGACGGCGACCAGATGGACGCGGTCGACGGCGAACGTGATCGGGGTGCTGTCGCGGCTGGCGGCGTAGGTGAGCGCGTTTAGCGCGCCGATCAGCGAGTCGGAGTCGCCGTCGGCTACGCCGTACCCGAGACTCGCGTGCGGCTTCTGTTGGGCGCCCTCGGGGGCAATCGCGGCTTCGCCCAGCACGTCGGCGATCGCCACTCGGCACCGGTCGACGAGCACGGTGAACGCCATCGTCGGAGGCAGGCTACGGAATCCGACCGAGTGGACACCGATCACGGGCGGACCCATCGTCAGCGTGAACGCTGGCGTGCCGGACAGATCGACGTCCAGGGTCGCGATGAGCGCCTCCAGGTCTTCCCCTGTGAGATCGGCCAAGTGCCGGTCGATCAGCTGGACCGTCACGTGCAGCCATTGCGGCGGCTGGGTCGAGATCAGGTGTCCGTGTTCACGCATCACGTCGTGGTACTCGGCGGCCAGTTCCCGTAGCGGCTCCGGGGGAATCGCGTAGATGTGCAGCTTCTCGTGCTGGCTGGTCCATCGGGTGGGGTCGGTGTCGAAGAACCGCTTCATCGGCGAGGAGTCCTTTCGGTACGGCGTACGCGCCCCCGCTGGGTGGGCCGGTTCCGTACGGTGGTCAGCTGATGGTGGCGGCCGCGCCGGGTGGTCGGGTGAGCTCGGATCCGACCACGGCCAGCCAGTCCGCGAGGAACTGCTGGTTCATGGTGGTGGTCAGGCAGTCGCGCAGGTAGAAGACCGAGAACCGTACGCCGGGGAAGGTCAGCGCGGCGAGCATCCGCAAGACGGCCTGGTCGGTGTGTGGCAGTCCGCTCACGGCCTCTGCGGTGGCGCCGACGGGGTTGTCGTCGAGGAACTGGGCGTAGCCGTGTTCATCGGTGGCGCCGATACCGAACTCGACGAGGAACTTGTCCTGGCGAGCGTCGAGCTGGACGAACGCGAGAACCAGGCTGTCCAGGTCGATCGAGTCCGGGCGCTGCCCTGGTGCGGCGTACGGCGATGCCGTGCTCGGGAGGTCATCGAGCAGCGCAGCGAGGTGCGGGTTGCGCGCGATCAGCCAGAAGGCGAGTTCTTCGGGGCCTCGACCTCTCGCCGGCGGCGGCATCGCCCTCGCCGCTGCAGCGGCCCTGCTCAGTTCGCGATCGCGCCCGTGCTCGATGTTGTGTCCGCCCACTGCATCTCCAGACCTTCTGTGGCTCTGCAGTGATCCTGCCAGATCTGCCGCGAGCCTTGCGTCCGTCACCGATATCGGCCTGGCTATACAGCGCTCTACGCGGGGTCACGAGTCGCGTGTCTCCGCTTGGATCGCAGCGGCGCGGACCGGCGTGCGGGGAGCTGCCGCGACGCGCGGCGCCGGCTGGCTGCTGCTGGACCGCACCGCTGGTGCGGTGTGCTTCCGCCCTACCGGTCGCACACCACGGCGGCAGTCCAGCAGCAGCCTCGAGCCAACGAGAAGGAGCACTCGTTGCCAGCGGCACCGAACAACCTGGGGAGGTCGCCGAGCGGGGCCGCGGTGCTGGGAGATCCATTTCCCCCAAGGTCATTCACCGTAGCCTGTCCCCTGGATCGAGATCGACCCAATTGCACGAAGTGACATCGAGTCCTCCATGCGCACAGCCGGCCGCCAGCGGCCAGGGTTCCGCTGTGCGGGGCGGCCAGCTCAACGCTGCTGGGGCGGCACAGGGGTCAGTCGGCGGACCCAGTCCGGTGCCTGTTTGTGCAGTGCCTCGTACAGGGGCGTCTGGTCGGCACCGTCGGTCCCCAGCCGCAGGCGGGTCAGCGGTGTCCAGGCCGGCACGGTAAATGCTCGCAGCAGCGCGAGTTGGACACGCAGGCTGCCACCCATGCCGCCGTAGGACGGTTGGGTAGTGAACGACCCCTCGTAGACGCCGGTCAGTTCATGGGCCGCGTTCTGCTCGGGTGAGCCTGATGAGAAGGCATAGACGAACAGCGCCCAGTCCAACGGCAGCACCTTGAACCACAGCCTGACCTCGTCCACCTTCAGGCCAGCGTCGCCGCCGTGGGCGCGGACGGACACCAGGTGGCCGTCGACCGGGTGGGCAAACACGACCTCTACACGGCCCAGACCAACGTCGTCCGGAGCTTCGGCAAGGATGCGGGGAACCTGGATGTCTCCGGTCCAGCCCTGCTTGACGTCGGCAGGGGTGAGCGGCGTCCCGGCGTTGCCGTACAGGTCGGCAACCTCGATGAAGCCCTCGACCGCCAGGAGAGATCTGACGGTGATGAGGCTGGTCGAGCGGGTGAAACCGTCCAGTGCTGCCGAGACGCGTCCGGTGGTGAAGTTCCGGGTCACGAGCTTCAGCCATTGGATCAGCGCATCCCGGCGCTGCCCGGTCACGAGCTGCCGGTCCGCCGGTGCCTGCCGCGACCGCGGCCTCCTGGCGCGCGACACCAGCGCCGACTGCTCGCTCACCTCGTCTTCCTGCAACTGCTGGGACGTTCGTGGGGTAGGTGCGGGGTAGGCAGGGTCGTTCAGGATGCGTCCGGCGATGTAGCGAGGGTCGGTCTCGCCGACGTCCCGAAGCTCCTTGTCCCGTAGCCGCCACAACCTGGCCAGCGCGGCGGACCGGTACTTGTCGGCCGGATCCCGCAGAACCAACTCACGGCCCGGCGCCAGGGGAAGGCTCTCGCTGGCGAAGATCAGCGCCCGGTACTTGTTGTCCAGCTGATCCTGCCCGGCCGGCTCCCGTTCGGGATCCAGGGCCGGAATGGTGATCAAGGCGGCCGGGGCTAGCAGCGCGAGACCTGTTCCCGGTGACCAGGCGGAGTTGTCGATGCGCAGGTGCTCGCTGGCTACCACGTCCCGGACATAGTCGCGCTGCTGACCGGTTCGCAGGTCACGGTAGGCGACCAGCTGGGCGATCGGCGGCCCGCCGATGACGGTGTGCTCGCGGTGGTCCAGACCCCAGACGGGTTCCTGGACGGTCGCTTGGTACGGATCCACGCCGAGCTCGGCCGAGGTCAGACCGGACCGGGAGGCGAAAGGCGCGATCGCAGCCACCACGACACAGTCTCCGGGCAGCAAACCTCCCCGTTCGGCCAGCAGGTCCTGGTCGAGAAAGCCTTTGATGGACCGCATCACCTGGGCCAGCGGCAGTTCCGGGTCACCACAGTCGTAGTCGCCTGTCGGCATCGTTGCGTACAGCCACGTCGCGGCGACTTCGTCATCAGTGGAGGTTTCGAGCTGATCCAGGCGCCTCTTGACCTGCGACGAAGCGGATTCCGGCAGCGAGCCCACGGCATGCCCCATGCGCTGCAGCTGCACACACAGCCACATCAGGCAGGCCCGCTGGTCCTCGCACCAGTACCGCAACCACTCTGCCCGCACGTCGTCCGGGTAGCACGATCGCTCCCCCGCCACCCCATACAGCAGCAACGCCAGCTCCGGTGCCCGTAACACCTCGAACCCCCGCCAGCCCGTCATCCTGCGACACGCCGCCTGCACAGCCCGATCCCAGGTCACCATCGCACCCTAAGCGCCACCGGCCCCTCACCACCCAGAACCACCGACCAGCCGAACGGAAGCGGCGTCGACCGGCACACGTCGACCGACGTACCGACCTTGCCGAGCGGCTGAGCTTGGGGTCAGGGCAGCAGCCGCTCGGCGGCCATCGGTCAGAGGCCGGAATCGTCGAGCAAAGGGTTCACCGCCGCCGGTTCCACAAGCCGAAGTTGATCGCAGCGATCACCTGCCGCTCCAAGGATGCCGCGCTGGCCTTGTCGGGTGTGCTGGTGAAGCGCACTTCCAAGTCTGCGCGAGTTAGCGCTGCCTGAGCCCACTGCGTGGCCCTCATCGGGCCAGATGAACACGTCCGTTCGGTCATCTGGCGCAGCCACTCCTCGTCGGCCAGCGCCCGGTCCAGTGCGGCTTCGCCAAGACCGCTCACTGCTGCTTTGCCACTCAGATAAACCCGCAGCCGCCCGCGGAGACCTTGGCCTCGACGCGGACCGGCCATGCCCACATAGACGAGCCGCGCGGTACTGCGCTCACGGGCGACGTAGACACCGGGTGTGCGGGGTGCAACAGCTATCGCCTGCTCGAGCGCCAACCAGGGCGACCAATCGCCTTCGGGGAGACCATCCATGCCCAGATTGTGTCGGGATCGGACCGCCTGTGCGGTTCCGCCCGGCCGACGCCCCGTTGCCTGCCGGTTGTCATGCGCGGGCACCAACCTGCGGCTTGCTTCAGACGGCCGACCGGGCCTCGCGGTACGGACGGTAGATGGTCCGTGCGTTGATCCGGGAGATGAAGCGATTCGTCATCAGCATGAGGCCGTGCTGGGTGCCATCTGCCGCAACGGTGATCCGGGTGAACATGTCCCAGGAGTTCTCGGCCCACGCCTCGCAGAAAACGTACTCGATCTCGTTGCCGGGATAGTCGGCCCGAAGCTGGGCCAAGACCAGCTCGTGCGCCTCGACGAGGCTCGTGCCGTTCGTGTCACCGTTCTCGTCGGCAACCTCTGTGACGACGGCGATCAACATGCCCGGCATGCTGCACCACACACGCAGGTGCCGCGTATCGAAACCCGGTCTGTCCGTGAACTTCCAACGTGGGTTGTCCGTGATGAGCTCCACTCACCGCACGCTAGCACCGGCCGACCGTGAGTTACATCAGCTGCCGTCGGGGCCTGCAGCACCCGCGAAGCCTCGATCAGCGTCGCATTACGAATTCAGATCACAATGGCTACCCGGCCGGTGCCGAGCCCACCGCTCTGCTGAACCAATTACGACCTGACGACCGCGTTGGGGGTAACGGTCCGCCGCAGCTCCATCGGCCGATGCATCCTCAGGCCGGCCGGTGCCCCGGTACGTGACATGCCGTCTGTGCTCGACCTCACACACTGGTCATCCTGTATTGCGCCCCGCGGCTCGCGGCAGAGAGTTGAAACCATCTCGGCCAAGTCTCCTCGCCTTTACGAAGGGTCGCTTCGGATCAGGTTCGTTGCGGCCTCGGCGGTCCAGGTGTGCAGTTGGTCCGGGACGCCTCCTGGCGAGATGGACGGAAGAGATCGGAGAGCGCGACACCGATCTGCCGATTCGGGGCCTAGAAGTCGTCAGGGGGATCAGGAACGAGGTTCTTGGTCCTCCCGGCAGAGCGAACGGGTCCTTCGTTAGGGCGAAGGACCCGTTCTGAAACACCCACTTGAAGGGCGGGGTTTTGAATGAAGAGTACGTCGTACTACCTGGTGCTGGCCTGGGCCGACGCGACCCAAACTGCAGCGCCGGCGTTGAGCGCGTCGGTGGTTGTCGCGCTGGCGATGGCGCTGCCGGTGACGATCCTCGTGCTCGTGGTCGGGGCGCTGGCCTGGCGCTCGGTGGGGCTATCCCCGGCCGGGCAGGAGCACACGCTGAAGTTGATGGACCGGATGGCGAAGATCGCCAGGGCGATCCGGCGGCCGCGCGGCGGCCCTCGGAGCTGACGTACCGGTCGACCGGCCGCCGCAGGTCTGATCTCCCCTCGGCGGCCGCGGTCGACAAGCCGGTGGATGCGGTCCGGGCTGCCTGGGCGCCACAGCCGCCCCGGCAAGCGGTGTCCATTTTGGGGACTTAACCGGATCAGACCATCCAGGGCTCTGGTCTGCATCCGCCCCACGACGGAGAATTTTCAAAATTCTCCACGATCTGGAGTCGCATCCGCGCGAAACCCACCTAGAACACCCGGTGTGGGCCTTGCCGCCGGGCCTTCTAGTCAGTGGGTGCGCCCTCCCCTGCGGTTCATCCTCCACCTTCCACTTTTCACGGAGCAGCACCACCATGAGCTCAAGCCTGCTTGAGCCCGGAGACTTTCCGGACGGAAACTCACCGGGTGATCATGCGGGCCCTTCGGGGTATGCCCGGGGGCCCTCACCGAACGACCTGCAGCGTCTGAAAGACGTGCAGCTGCGAGCCCTGCTGCTCGACCCGCCCAGCCCCGAAGCGGGCGAAGCACTCTGGGAGAGGTACGAGCACAGAGCACTGGACGAGGTCTATCCGGTGCTGATGAGGATGGTCATCGACAACACGATCTACTCCGCGGCCCGCTACTGGGGCAAGGAGCAGACGTTCGCCGGCCCGACACCACCACCCGGCTGGACCGGCGCCGATCGCAAGAAGGTCGTCACAGCGACGATCGACGACGCGATCGTCTACTTCAAGCACAAGGCTCTGCAGGAGTGGCGTCCCGACGGGGGCACCTCGCTGAAGACCTGGTTCACCAACTGCTGCCTGATGCACTTCGTCGCGGCGTTCAACCGCTGGTACACCGAAACTCGTCTGGCGAGCTCGATCACCAGACAGGGCGAGAGCCGCGAACAGATCGACAGCAACCCGGTCTACGTGACGTCGTACGACGCCGCCGGCCGGGAGTACATGCGCACGGAGCTCGTCCATCCCGGGCCTGGACCCGAGGAACTGGCGTGCCTACGTGATGAGGCCGAACGCGCGATGGCCGCAGCACCGCTCAAGGACAACCAGGCCTACCGCACCTACCTCCAGCTCGAGGTCGATGGATACACGCCTCGCGAGAGGCGTGAAATCACCGGTCTCGCTCCGCACATCGTGCGGACCCGCAAAAGCCAGCACCGCCGGGCCTTACAAGGCCCCGCGGATGCCCATGGAGATCCGCCACAAGCGGATGCCGACCTCTCCGGGGAGCTGCCCGACTCGAGCGAACGCAGCGACCTGACCTAGATGGAGTAGCTCAATCATGACCTACACGAAAATGAACACCGCAGCCTGCGGTGAGATGCCCCGGCCGGCCCACGGGCCGGCCGGGGGCGGGGCCGGAACAATCTCCGACCTGCTTCAGGACTTCGACGACCTGCTCGATGGGTCCTCGTTCAACACGCCCGGCAATCCGGGCGCCCCCGCAGATGCCCACGCCCTGCTCGACCAGATGCGCCAGCAGCGCAACCTGGGAACGGTGGCTTCCGAGGGAGACATCGACGATGCCCTCGTCCACCTCGTCGACCGCGCCTCGCGGAACGACGGCACGGCGCCGCCGTATTGGCGTTGCGGCGAGCTGACGGCCGTGCACCTGCGGCGGCCTACCTGGGTCTACCCACTCCCCCACGACACGGCGTACGCAATCGATCGGGGCGGCCCAGATGTCATTCTGCTGCGCCACCTTTCGGCCGGAGCCTCGCAGAAGGTCGTCTCCTTCGTCGAGTACAGCGATCCCTGGTCGGCCAGGGCAGTCGTAGACGACCTCCTCGAAACCAACGTCTTTGCCACCGTCAGACCCGACGTGGCCCGGTTGCTCATCACCCTCATCCTCGACCGCCAGACGAACTCCGAGGCGATCATGAAGGCCTGCGAGCAGGCCATCGCAGCCTCATGCCTGTTCACCGACAACAACCTGACCCTACTCATCAGCGAGGAAGAAGGTGACATCCATGCCAGATTTAACGAACACCACATCATGCCATTCCCCGCAAAGACCGCTACAAGCGCGCCACGTGGTCCGACAACTTCGGCACTGGAAGTGAAGAGAGCCGCATATCTCGAACTGTTTCGGCCCCGGCCTCACGAGCCGCAACTCAGATCGGACCGATCTCATCAGCAGCCGCCAGTTGACAAGCAGACCCGTGGTGAAACGAGCCGTGACCGCGGGACGTCGCACGAGATCCCTCCCGCACTGGGAGGATCGGCTCAGAGGAAGACCCACTACTGGCGCCGGGCGGCCCGGGCCGGGACCCGCCGTCGGGTCACATCGTTCAGCGCCTCTGTTGCGCAGTTCTTCATCCTGCTGTTTCAGCGATGGTTGCTTTCGACTTCGTCCCCACAACAGCCAGGACGACTCGCCGGCCGAGTCAACATCTCAGTCAGCCCAGCCCGACTCATCGCGGCAATCACTGCCACACTCGCAGCAGCTCTAGCCCTCATCAATGTCGCGACAAGATAAACGAGTTACTTGAGCGGATCTCCTACTGAACTCCTCTCAGCGGAATGTCGGAAATGTGACAAATAGACGGGATTGCCGTATAATAGAATCAAGTTCAACAATCATTCCCAACATGAAAGGAGAACTAAATCAAATAAAGGAGGTGGGATAGCATGGACGGAATCGTCATTGCCCTCCACCTGGTTGCGATTGTAATTTCACTGCTACACCTTGTGGTAGCTCTTCGTGATAGCAAGAACGCACCAAAGCGCGACTGACCTAGGGCGGCGCCACAGTCAGCGCGCAGTCGTTACGCCGGGCAGGCAGGCCCCTTGAGCAAAGCCTGCCTGCTCGGTGCTTCGACACTTGAAGCTGCGCACTACAGCAAGGGCCCCGAGTCGGACGCTCGACGAACCGCCGACTGGCCGCCCGGGGCGGGGCCCCGTGGGGCGGAGATGGCCGGCGCCGCTCGGATTGCGAATCGCAATCACAATGAAGCCCGACGGGCACGAAGCGGTCCCGGCCACCTCGCTCGATGCTGCCAGGGCCGAGTACGCCGCGCGGGTTGTGTGCGATGGCGCCTGGTCGCCGTGTAGGAATTGGGGACCGACCAGACAGGAGATCAGCGGTGCCCAATCAGACGGTCTACGTCCTGACCATCAACGAGGCGGACGATTCGGGAACGACGTTCAGCACGACCGCCTACACCAATGAGGCGGCAGCAGAGCAGGACGCGGCAACTTGGCGGCAGATCGACCAGAACCAGGGCAAGGACACGACGTACCGGGTGGTGCCACTCGAGCTTGCCGACCGTGCACGGTGGAAGGCTGCTGCGGACGGCAAGTCCGGGGTGCCGATCAACTAGCTCAGAACAGGCGCAATCCGCCGGCGTCCCTCGGCCAGTCCGGTCGAGGGACGCCCGGCGCAGTTCTACTGGTCGCGGCGGCGCTGCCACCAGCGCTTCTCCGGGCGGGTTCGCTCGCCGCCGGGGTCGGGCTGCGGGGTTGCTACCGGCCCGGTGGTAGTGGGGTCGGCCTGTCGCGGGGGCCGGTAGCGGCGGGTTTCGGGGTGAACGATCGGGATTCCTCGCTGGGTCATGGCGGGGACGGTGTAGCCGCTGGAGTGCCAGCGGCGGACCGGGCCGCCGGCGAGGTTCTCCAGCTCGTCGTGGGTGAGGAAGTTCCAGTTCGGGGATCCGTAGGGCTTGGCGAACCCGACGGCCTGGATGAGCCCGGCCTCGGCGCTCGGCCCGCCGACGCTCCCGGGCGGGAACATCTGGACCCACTGGACAGTGTCGTGCGCGGCACCGTCGAGCAGGAGTTCGCCGACCACGGCCGCCACTTCCTCGACACAGTTCATGATCGACTGGGAATGGTGGTCGCCCATCTGGCCCATCACCACGACCGGGAGTTGCCCGTCGGGCCGGAAGACCCGGATGTGGAAGCGGCAGTCGTTGGAGTAGCCCGGCATCCGCCACTCCAGCACCGTCTCGGTGTCCAGGGTCGGACCGTCGTTCTTGTCGGCACCCGGGACGGCGCTGGTGGTGTGCTGCAGCCGCGCGACCTGGCTGGACAGATCCTGAAGCTTGGCGGCCACGTCGCCGAGCAGGCCGGCGATCGCCTCAGCCGCTTCCCGGTGGGCGTCGACGACCGCGGACTGGTTCGGTACATCGCTGGCGCCGGGCGCGGGCAGCGCGACGACGCGGCCTTTGCTGAGGCTTTCTGTGACCGGGCCTGTGGTGTAGGTGACGAGTTCGGCGAGTAGTTCGCTGACGCGGGAGGTCTCGTGCAGCGCGGCGGCCGCATCGGCCGGCCAGCCGCGATCGACGCCGCTGCCGTAGATCTCGGCGGTACTGGTCAACTGGTCCAGCCGGGCTGCGGCGTGGCGGAGCGCTTCGCCGGTGTCAGCTTCGGCGCCAAGCAGGCCCCTGGTGGCCGGAGCGGAGTTGGTTCGGGCCGCGGTGTCGGCTCGAAGCACGTAGTGGAGTTCGTTGCTGACCAGTTCCTGCAGCGGAAGCTCGAGTAGGGGCTCCTCGCCGTAGGGGTCGCGGATCACCAGGTCGGTGATGTTGATGCCGGCGCTACCCGGGTCGAAGCTGTCTGCCCAACCCTGGGCGGCGGAGCTGACGTCGCGCATGTAGTCGTTCACGAGAACCGACCCTAGGCCCTACCCGACGTGACCGCCTGGAACTCACAAGCGGCGGTTGCACCGTGGTGGCGTGCCTGCGTTACTGATTGGCGGCGACCCGCGCCCAGTCGATGCCGGGCTTCTCAGTGAGCGGCCCTTCGCTGTCGAGCAGCTGCTGCCAGTCACGGACCCCGCCAACGTCCAACAGGACGTCGGTCTGCTTGCGATTGCCGAGCGCACGCAGCCGGTAGGTGCCGCGGCCGGGCAGGAACTCCCACAGATCGCCGTCCAAATCGACCACGTGCTCGGGCGGGGGGTCGGGTAGCTCGTCGCCAGGTGCCCAGGTCCGGCGTTGATGACCGATGACGCTGTCGCGTTCACGACGGACGGCGGCAATGAGATGCCTGGCGGTCTGTTCTGCTGCGGCTTGTTCCTGGCCGGCGTGCACCTGGACGAGCTTGGTCAGGTCGGCCCAGAGCTGAGCGTCGTCCATCGATCAGTCTCCTCGTACGGCTTTGGTGATCACAGCAGAATCATGGACGGTCCCAGACCCACCGGGTTCATCAGCCAGCAGCCAGCTGACGAGTTGGGTGAGGGTATAGATCAGGACCTGGTGACCAAGGTCGACCAGTGCTGGGCGTACAGGTCAGCCACTGCGGTGGCGTAGTCCTGTAGCCGGTAGGTCAGGGTCGCAGCGTGATCGGCCGCCACATCGAGTTGGTCCTCGCCGCCGGCACTGCGGTCCAGCTGTCCGATGCGATCATCGGTCTGCTCGGTACGGCGCAAGGCCGTCAGGGCGGTCCGGACGCCGTCCCAGCGGTGATCGCCGTCGGCGACAGCGCTGGGCAGCGATGGCAGCACCAGCGGGGCATCCAGGCCGGCTGGCGGTCTCTCTGCAGGGGCGTAGCTCTGATGGCCTGTGAAGGTGTCGCGAGGGTCGGCCAGGTCACCGGCCAGCGAGATCGTGAACTGCGCGAGACTCCACACCAGCTGCCGTCGCGGCCCTTCGACGTCGCGGATGATCTCGTCCATCGTCAGTAACGCGGTGCCCGAGCTGAGGGTCTGCTGGTGACTGGTCAGCAGACCGGCCGCGTCCTCATAGACAGCGAGCTCGTCCAGGTACTGCTCGAGCAGGTCGGCCACCAGCCAGGCCGAGCCCTCGACGTCGGCTTGGCGGATCTGGTCGCGCGCGGCCCTGATCGCTGTATGGACCTGGCGGTGATCGAGGAGAGCGCCTTCGATCGGTGCAGTCACAGGGGTAGTGTCCTCTCCTGGTGGGGGGCGTGTGGTCGCGCCGGTTATCCCGGTGACCGCACCGACTGGCGCGGCGGGCTGATTTGGCTCAGGAGGCCGACGACGGCGGACCGTCGATCATCTCGTGCAGGAGACGATCGAACGGCGTGCTGACGACCTCGATCTTCACCAGGTGGTTGCCGTAGGAGTTGTTCAGCCACCGCAGCTGAATCAGGTCCGGGAGCGGAGTCATGGGGTGCCTGCTCAGCCAGGCGTAGAGAACCGCGGGGTAGGGCGCCGTCTCACGAAAAGATGATCCGCTGACCTGGCCGACATGCCCCATCCGGATCTCGTCGCCGTTGTTCGTGAACGCCAGGCCATGCCGGTCTCCGATCCACATTGCCACGATCGGCGGGTACTGAGGCTTCCTCTGATCCCGCTCCCGATCCCAAGCGACACCGGGCAGGCTGGCCACGTCGTAGCCGGGGACGGCACTCAGCCAATCGAGGTCTTCGCTGGTCGGTTCAAGATCCTCGGTGGGACGGACCGCGAGGCGGTACCGGTGGTAATCGATGCGGTCGGAGAAGTACACCTCGTCCTGCCACTGCGCGGACGTCTGCAGCGGCGTGCGGATGGACACGACGTCGGCCGTAACCGTTTCCGGATCGGCCAGATCCCGGCCCAGCCTGACCGAGAAGCGAGGAGGCATCCAGCGCGGCCACTCAGGATGAGTCATGCCCAGCAGCCTAACCAAGCCACCCGCCGTACAGCACCGGTTGTTTCCGGCTCAGCCACGGTCCGGCCGGCGGCCCTCGTACAGGCGAACGATCTGTACGTCGAGATGGTCGTCGTACGACCCCTTGCCCTGGGTCCCGTCCGCGGTGTCACGGTCGTCGACAACACCGAGCCGGATCGCGGCAAAGCTGGTCCAGCTGAAAGTCCCGGCAACGCGGTCCTGGTCGACGGCCAGCAGGCGAACCTGGTCGGCAGCGAACGGGACGGGCTTCGGCCGGTAGTGGGTCACCGGCCGGGTCAGAGGATCTGAGTCACCGTCCCGCCGGCAGATCGTCGAGACGCTAGTCGTGGCAGAACATGTCCGCGGCCCGGCGGATCTTCTCAGCTCTTACTGGTCGCCCCAGGCCTCGTCGGGCAGTGCCTCAGTCAGAGTCTGCTCAAGCTGGGTGACTGCGGCGGTCACTGCGAGCTGGGTCGGGCCGTCGACCGCGGCCAGCTGCAGACGGGCTGACGTCCAGCTGACGCCGCCCTCACTGGCGGGCGCGAGTTCGATGCTGGTCTCGGTGCCGTTCGGGAGGATGACAGCGAGCTCGGCCTTGTAGATCAGCGCGGTGGTGACACAGTCGTTGACGCGGCGCCGGTCCTCGTCGCCGGCGAGGTCTTCGCGTGGGCGCAGTTCCGCGATCCGCCGGTGCGCAGCGGTGGTGAAGCTCTGCATCCGGGCCACGGCGTCGATCAGCCGCTGGGCTTGGTCGCTGTCGTCATCGACGGCCAGGGCCTCGGTCAGCCACTCCAGTGCGACTGCGGCATGGAAGACCGCTTCCGTTTCGGGCGCCCAGTCCTGCCCCTGGGTGGCGGGCCGGATGGCTTGGCTGAGCGCGGCCATGAGGCGGCGTATCTCTGGCTGGGCCGCGACGAGCGCAGTCCTCGACGCCGTCACGTCCACCGGCTGTCCCGCGTCCTTTCCACCTGCACCCGCGGCCTGGTGGTGCCTACCATTCGGCGCGGGTGCGTCGTTCATCGCTGAGTCCTTCACGTTTCGGATCTGGCGTCGGTGTTTCTGGTGAGGCGGTTTGCGCTGCGCAGTCGCGCAGATACCGCCGCACGGCAGCCATGGCCTCTTTGGCTAGTTCAGTGCTGCTCGCGCGCCACGGACTATGAAAAGCGCCCGTGAGCAGAGTGAACGGCTGCGGCGCCTCTTCGTGCGCCGCGGGGAGCGAGAACCAATCGACCATCGCTTGCCGTGGATCAGTACGACCCGGCCCGGCCTTCCGGTTGTACAGATATCTCCGGACAGCCGCGACGGTGATCTCGGCCAGGTCCTCGCTGCGCGGCGTCCGGGCAACCAGCTCGTCGCCTTCGCCGACCTCGAAGGCCGCCTTCAGCTCTTCGGCCAGGTCGTCGATTGTCCCGGCCGAAAAGTCAAACCAGTCGCTCAGTACGGCACCTGGCTCGGTCGGTTCGACGGGCGCGAACGGATCGTCGACCGGGACGGCGTCCTGAACGGACTCGGTGCTGGATCCGGGCTCGGGATCGCTTCGGGGAGTAGCCACCTTCGCAAAGCTATCCAACAGCTTCGCCGGTTGGCGATTGGAAGGCCGATTCGGGTTCGGGCAATGTAATCACCAGTTCGGTCTCATCGGCCCAGCGCGCGATGACAGACAACACAGCCAGCTGCTCCAAGGCGTACTGTTCGGTCCACTCGTCGGCGGTATGAGCCGCGATGTTCCGGATGCCGGCAAAGGCTCCCTGAGCAATCAGGTGGAGACCGTCCTGGCGCGATTTCCAGGTATCGGTCGCCGCGCCCTCCTTGACGAAGTGCAGCCGAGGCTGTGTCGGGGTGGGAATGCCCGGAGCAAAGACGCTCTGAACGAGAGCCCGGTCGCTCAGAGCACTCCCGGTCCTCTGTGCAATGTGCGCGGACAACGACGTAGTGGCGGCGCCCACCGCGACTCGATATCTGCCAGTTGTCCAGATGGCTTCGGCGGCCGCCCAGATCGACGGATGGAAGTGGTCAGCACCAACCGCTGGAGCATCCGGAGCCAGGTTCGTCTTCACCAGCGCGGCGTCCAATGCAACTCCGAGCGCCGCTTCTGCGACCGCCCGGTACTCCCCTGCCTGGGCTTTGAGGTCGACCGACACAGTGCCCGGCACCGCCACGTCGAGAGCCCTGACGATTTTCAGAAACGTCGGCAGCTCGCCGCGGTACTTCGCTTCCAACTCGTCGCCGATCGGCGTCAGCTGCCATCGATTGCTCGCATCGGGCAAAACGCTGACGGTGCGGCACGTCGCGTGGAAAGCCCGGATGCGCTCAACCATCCATTCGTAGTTCACGCTGGCCAGGATCACTCAGCCCGGTCCCACCGGTCCAGATGAACTACGAGCGCTACCGCGTCCGGCGACATCACCACACCGGCAGGTGCGATCATCGCCTAGAATTGTGAATTCGAATCGCAATGGCCGGAGGCGACGTGGCACAGGGGAAGGGCCCGGCAATGCGCAAGCTCGCCCTGCTGGTGGCGAAACGGGCCGCGATCCGCGTCGAGGCGGATTACTCCACGGAAGGCCGCAGCACGAAGTGGTACCTGCAGTGGGACAACGGCCCCAGCAAGGCTCTCATGCTCCGGCATGCCAAGGCCGCGGCGAAGGCGGTGGACGGTCTGGATGTGGCCGAGGTCGGTTTCCGGCGTTACTGCAGTGAGCGCCACGTGGTTGCGGCATGGCTGCTTCGGTCCCCCGACCTCGACACCGGGCACGCCCGCATTCTGTGGGCCAGCGAAACCTACGTGGACAAGATCAGCTTCCCCGACGATCTCGCCGACGATGATCCCCTGTGGGAGCTGGTGGACTACGCCTTCGACCTCTGTGGTGGTCCCAGCACGTCCGCCGACACAGTCCTCACTCACGTGGCACGGATCAAGCTGCGCGGGCTCCGCATGGAGCACTGGCTCGACCAGATCGACTCAGCCGATCCCGCCACTGCTAGCCAGCACCTCGGGCCGCTCCTGTCGGCTGCCGGGCTGTCGGAGCGCACACGGGAGAATCTGCGGTCCGTGACCGCAGACATCATGCACGACCTGTCCGGCAACGGCCCTCGCCAAGCCGACCCCCGCGTGCGGGTACTGGCCGCGGAGGCCGCGCGCGCCGCCCTGACCCAGCCACTGGACGACGAGCAACGCCGCCTCGCCATCGAGTCTGTCGCGGCCGGTACCGCGCTCTACAAGCTGAGCCGCTGGATCGGGAAGTCTGACTCCACGCTGTTGAAGCGCTGGAACACCGCCGAATTCAACGAAGATCTCGCACCGGTCGCCTGGGTCCGGCAACACCACACCAAGTGGGCGCAGGCCTTCCTTGCTGCCATCGCCGAGCTCGAGGCCAACCACGACCTGGTCCGCCACAACCGCGACATCCGGCAGATGGTGAACATGGCGAAGGCGGTCCTCGGCCGCGAAGACGCCAACTGGCAAAGCTTTCTCGGGTCTCCCGAGACAGCACGGACACTGATTGCCGCCGCCGAACTGGACCTTGCCGAGCAACAACGTGACCGGAAGAAGTACCGGCTCGTCGACGAGACTGATGACAGCGGGCTGCAGATGGGCCCGGCGCTGCAGCGGCTCGCCGAGCTCCTCGCCGAGTACGACGCAGCGCGGCCGCCACAGCGCAGGGGCGGCGCGCATCCGCGCCAGAGTCCGCAACCCCGCGGCGACGAGCAAGGTCAAGACAACGACTGCCCCCAGAGCTGCGCGACAGACGAGCGCTGAGGAGCAGCATGGCGCTCGCCAGCACAATCAGCGGAGCAGCCCAGTGCCGGAATCACCTGATACCGGCACTGGGTCACTCCGTGGCCCGGTCCACATGCGCAACGGATACCTGCCGTCCGGCGCGACCAAGGTGCGCGCGTGCTGCTCGTGCGGCTACACGACCACCCCGCACACCAGCGAAGAGCAGGCCCGGCATGCGCTCCTTCGAGACCATCCCCTCACGCGCCCCGTGTGCGTTCTGTGCGGCACACTCCGGCTCGAGACCGATGGGGACACCGGCCGGCTGCTGAACCTGGAGATCCTCAACGACCGCGGCCCGGACAACCAGATCCTGGTCTGCACGACCGACCTTCAGGCCTGCCACGACGCCGCGGCACAGCGCCAGCTCCACCTGGACCGGACCGCCTTCGAGGCATTCGACCTCGACTACACGCCCCCGCGGCTGCGATCGATCCCGGACCAGTCGTAGCCGAACCAACATCGTCGTCAGCACCGCATCCGATCGCCTCGGCCAGGTAGACTAGGTAGTGGCACGGCTACGCGTGCCCGCTCCGAGTTGTACTGGCCCACGTCCGGCGCAACGGCGAAGACAAGGTTCCCACCCGAATCGCGTAGCAGCGTTTCGCCAGGTCGACTCATGTACCCACGGCGGGACCGGACGTGGGACGTCCCGCGAGACGGAGCACATGATGACCCAGAACAAGCGCCGCAAGGCCGCGATCCGCGCCCGACAGGCCGAAACCGGCAGCCCCTATCTGGTGGCCCGCCGCCAGCTCTCCGAACGACCAGCTGTCGAGGTCGAGGTTCTTCCTCCGCTGACCGCGTGGACGAAGCCGCATGACTGCAGCTGGTGGGCCAAGACGGCAGCCGAGCACGGGCCGCTGATGGCGGTGAAGATCAGCAGCGGCGCCCGCTGGTGGGAGCTGGACGACGTCGCCCGGGAGGTCGCCGGAGCGCTGCAGGACCGTCCCACCGAGGAGCGTGGTCTCTGGATCGCCTATGACCGGTACGCCGTCACCAAGCGAGAACACCTGCCGGGCATCGCAGCCGCTCTGGCCGCAGTCGATGCGCTGCCGCGGCTGATCGTTCGGGCGGCCCCTGACGCTGCTCACTGTGAGCACGCCAGCTGCCGCCGGCGGCGTGGAGAACCGCCGCTCCCCCGCGCGACCACGTCCCGCACGCCAGCGCGGCCGACCACGGTGCTCGGCCCAGTTCGCAGCCTCGCCCAAGTGATGGAACAGCATCCGTCGCTGGGCTACTACGGGTTCGGTTCGTCCCGGCACGCGGACCAGACACCGGCCGAACGCCGAGCCGCGCTCGCCAGCGACCGAACGCAGCTGGCCGGGCACGACAGCTCGGTCCAGGAGATCGCCGGCTGGCTGCGCGACAACGTCCCACCGATCAAAACTCCGACGGCCCGCAGCTACGACATGAAGCACATCGTCGAGAACATGATCGGCCGGTACGTGTCCAACGGCGAACTGATCGCGGCAGCCCTGAGCGCCGGCTACACCTACCGTCACATCGACGGCCCGAACGCCACCCTGGGGATGGCAACCCGGGCCGTCGACGAGCTGCGCAAGGCCTCCCGCGCTCGGTGAAACGCCTGTAGCCCAACGCGGCCGGCGGCCCTACCCGGAGGGCTCGATGCCTTCCGGGTAGCCAGCGGTCCTCTCTACATCGCCTAGGTCGGCGCTGGCTACGATCCGGGTCAGATGCAGCCAGAGCCGGTCTGCGGTGCCGGGATGCCGTGCCGGGATGGGCCCGCCTTTGGCCGTGAGCTGTGCCCGCCACGCCGTCGACCACGTCTCGATCGTGACCAGCCGCGGCCGCTGGGTGTGGTGCTCGGTAGCGGGCCAGTCGTACGGCACAGCCCGTGAGAGGGTCGCAATGTCGTTGTGGGCCCAGCAGATCAAGGGCTTCCCGCCGAGCACAGCGATGACCTTGTCCGTGATCTCGGCGGCCGGTGTCGCGTCGGGATCGCGCAGGCGGGCACGAGGGCTGGTGACCAGCGACACCGTGACGTCCAGCAGCTTGCGGCCGTCGGCGGCGGCCACGGCGCTGATCCGGGCAGACAGCGGCGGCCGAGGGCGCCCCGACGAGGTCAGCTGTCCTTTCTCTGTCGTGTGCAGGACCACCGCCCCGGGCCAGGTCATGGCTTCAGCGAGACGGTCGGCGGCGAACCGCTGTGCCTGTCGCGCTTTGTTCTGCTGGCGTTGCAACCGCTGAATGTGCGAGCACACCTGGCAGAGCGGGTTGCTGCTGTCGAGCGTGCGCTCCGGCCGGCAACCACACACTGCGCACTGGTACGAGCGAGTGGTCGACCGGGCGGCGGCCGCCTGCAGCTGCGCCGCGCTCGCACCTGTAGGCAGGCACGCTTCCGGCCGGTACAGGTCGACCAGTAGCCGATCGGGTCGGCCACGGAAGTCTTCCGACCAGACCCTGCCGGCGGGGGTCTCGGTAGGCCGCCGCGGAAATTCGAGGTCGGCCAGCTGGGCCTTGGTGAGCAGGCCGTCGGGCACCTGCCACCAGCCTTCGTATTCGGCGACGTGCGGCGCGTCAGCGCTGACCTGTTGCAGCGCTGCGCTGCGGGCTGTGTTCGCGGTGGACGTCATGTCAGTGCACCTGCTCGTCGGCGACGACGCTGATCTGGCCCATGACGAACGAGCCCTCGAGGAGTTCGTCGACGTGCGCGGCGTCCAGCAGCGCACATCGGCATCCTCCCGGGTCCTCGGGTTCGAGGTGCTCCTTCGCGAGCTCATCAGCAGCGACGCCGACGTCGATACCGGGCTCGTCCCAGTGGCTGGTGCACGGGCCTGCGACGACCGTCACCTCCTGGTCGTGGCGTGCCTGCTCGACCCAGGCATCCGGCAGTTCCAGGGCGCGCAGCAGCAGCCCGCGGACACTGCCGTCGTCGGCGGTCGCGGTTCGCAACGCGATCCACTGTGGCTGGTGGAGGGCTTCGATGCGCAGGGACCACTCGTCGGCGCGGGTGTCGATGAAGCTGCCCGGATGGCCGAACCCGTGCTGGCGCAGGAACAGTTCGAACTCGGTCAGCCACGGCGCCGTGCCTTGGCCCAGATCGTCGATGACCCGCGCGGTCAGCAGCAGCACTGCCCGGCCGTCGTGTTCGGGGTCGCCGCTATAGATGACGGGGCGGGCATCCAGGTCGAGTTCGGCTACCTGGTCGGGCTGGGCGCTGGACGGCAGGCCGATGAGCTGCGGGCCGGCAGGGATGGTGAGCGGCGACGGTGTGGCCCAGCGAATGCCCGACGCCTTGCAAGCGGCGTGGTATTTGCGGGTCGTCAGGTGCCCGGTGACTGGTGATAGGTCCGGGTCGAAGGCGGCGATCGTCAGCACGATGCTGGAGTCGACGCTGCGCGCGTCGCCGGGCTGCCCGCACCAGTCACAGTCGTAGGTCGGCTGCACCTCGTCATCGAGCCAGGCGTACAGGTCCGGGTACTGCACGCCTATCCAGCCTTCACCGGCGAACCAGGCCCGTACGTCATCGGTGAGGACCCACCGAAGGCGTGGCTGCCGATCGGTGTCGTCCTTGGCCACCTGGCGCAGGGCTGCGGTGTAGGAGATGCCGCTGGCGGCCGCCAGCGCCCGGGCGGCGTTCTTACGGGCGGTGTGTCGCCCCGGACTCGTGTCGTCAGAAACCATGACAGCCATCGCTTCCTCGGCAGGTCCCACGCTCCCGCCGTGGTCTCGTCACGGCAGACATGATCGATCAAGGGACTGCGTGACCCGGAGGATCTTGGCCCGTGCTCCCGGATGCGCGTGGGGCATGGCCGGTAGGGCGAGAGCCGTCACAGCAACGGCCTACCGGCACCGTAGCGGACCCGGCCGACAGTTCTTGGTTGGACCAAGTTGCGAACCCAAATCTGGCGCGAAGGGATGCCTGCACCGGACCGCGTCGTACGGGCGGCGCGGCGTCAGTGAGTCAGGCCGTGTGTGGGTGGGCGGTGCGCTGGTTCCTGCTCGGGCGCCGGCTGGTGAGGCTGAGCTTGGTCGTGAACGTGCTGGCGGGCTCTGGCTGCGAGGCTGTCGGGCTGCTGTTCGACAGCGGTAGCTTCAGCGGCCGGTGTCACCGGTTTGGCGGCTTCGCTCAACTGGTCGTTGATGCTTTTACGAGTGGCGTAGGCCGCGTCGAGCTCGGCACGGTACTTGAAGGGCTGGCCGACCTGGTCGCGTGCCCGGGAGATCTCGGTGGTCAGCTCGTCGATGTACTCGTGCTGGCCGGAGAGTTTGCGGTCGAGGGTCCGGACGGCGTTTTCGAGCCGGACGACCAGACCGGGTGACGGGTTCTGGCTCTCGTTCAGGCTGATGGACACGTTGTCGATCAGCCCGCCGGTGAAGCGGACCACGGCATGGGGCACTTCTTCGCGGTAGAAGCGCTCGGCGGTCAGTTCGAATCCGCCGAGTTCGCCGATGCGGGTGGTGGTGTTCGTCCCGGGCCGGCGGTTCATGACGCCAGCGAGCTGGTTGGCGAAGGCCGCGGCGGCGTCCGCGCGTTCGTTGTAGCGGATCCCGGCGACCTCCATGCGGAACTTGTCGCCGCGGGTGTCGACGCGTAGCGCGATGGCCGTTTCCAGGTCGCCGATGGTGTTGTGGCTGGCGGCGATCTGGCGGGTGTGGTCGTTGATGCGGTGTTCGAGCATCGACTGGGTGCGGCCGTGGGCTCGTTCCAGGCGGGCGAGCCGGCCGACCTCGGCCTCGGCGGCCGCCTTTTCCATGAGCAGCGGGTTGCCGCTGGACAGAGCCGTGATCTCTGTCGCGGACAGCGCCATCTCGCCGACGTCTTCGATCTCGTCGAGGTCGTCGCGCGCGGACAGGAACTGGCCGATGAACCCGGCCTTGCGCTCGATCGTCTGCCAGGAGTAGGCGTCGAAGGTTCCTTCGGTGACGTAGCGCAGGACTTCGATCTCGTCGTTCTGGTTGCCTTGCCGGACGCCGCGGCCATCGCGTTGGGTGATGTCGGCCGGGCGCCATGGGCAGTCGACGTGGTGCAGGGCGATGGCCCGGGTCTGGACGTTTGTGCCGACGCCCATTTTGCTGGTGCTGCCGATGAGGACCTGGACGCGGCCGGTGCGGGCGGCCTCGAACAGCGTGGCCTTCTGCCGGTCGTTCTTGGCCGAGTGGATGAACTCGATCTGTTCTCCCGGGACGCCGCGTGCGACGAGCTGATCGAGAAGTTCTGAGTAGACGTTCCAGGTGTCGCGGGGTGTGCCGAGGTCGCAGAACACCATCTGCAGGGCACCCGGTACGGCGTGCGGTTCGCCGCTGCGGGTTTCGTAGATGCGGTCGCGGTTCGCCATCCAGCGTCGTGCCACTTCGTCGGCCACTCGTGCGACCTTCGGAGGTTTCGACAGATCGGTCAGCGGAAGCCGGCCGGTGTAGTCGTCGCGGTTGATGAGACGCATGTCGAGCGCAGCGGCGCGGCCGTCGCTGGAGACCTTGAGCATGTTGTCTTGGTCGGGGTCGACGAGCTTGTTCTGGATGTTTTCGGCGCGCCGCCCGAGGTCTCGCACGTAGTCGAGGACCTCGTCGCTGGGCTCGACGACGACGACCTGCGGGAGTCGTTTGCCGTCGGGCCGCTCGACCAGGGCCGGGACGTCGAGGTCCAGGTCGTCGGCGAGTTTGACGTCGCCGGCGGTGTGCCACATGCGTTGGAGCGCGCGGAGGTTCCGGAACTTGGCGAACCGGGTCTTGAGGCGCCACGAGGTGGCATCCGGTGCGA
Organism: Kribbella sp. NPDC051587; assembly: GCF_044453945.1. Taxonomy (NCBI): domain Bacteria; kingdom Bacillati; phylum Actinomycetota; class Actinomycetes; order Propionibacteriales; family Kribbellaceae; genus Kribbella; species Kribbella sp. NPDC051587. Next base: position 4,266 of record NZ_JBITDE010000018.1, on the reverse strand, counting down.
GCTCGACCTTCGTGACCAGCTTGCCGAACGTGCCTGCCCAGGTGTCGAAGTCCGTGATGCCGGCGTCGGTCAGGAGGTCGGGTCGCACGAGGCGCTGCATCACGTAGGCCTCGCTGATGCTGTTCGCGATCGGCGTGGCGGTGGCACCGGTGAAGGCGCGGCCGTTGTACCGGGCCCTGAGGTACTCGACCTTCATATGCAGGTCGCTGGCCCGGTTGGAGCCGGGGGTGATGGCGGCGTCTTGGATGCTGCTCGGGGTCAGCAGGTTCTTGTAGTCGTGGAGTTCGTCGACGCACAGGTAGTCGATCCCGGTCTCTTCGAAGCTGACACCAGGGTCTTTGACCTGGTCCATCTTCTTCTTGACCCGCTCTTCAGCATTGAGGATCGACTTCTCGGCCTGCTTGACGGTGCGGTTGTCGCCACCGCCTGCCCTCATGTCCGCCACGGCTTTGCGCAGGGGCGTGATCTCGTTGTCGAGGTAGGTCTCCAGGGTTGCCCGGGACACGGGAAGGTTCTCGAAGGCGGTCCGGGTGAGGATGACGGCATCCCAGTTGCCGGTGGCGACCCTGGCCACGAACTGGCGCCGTTTGGCCGCGACCAGGTCTTCGGTGCCCGCAGCGAGAATCCTGGCCTGCGGGTACAGCTGCAGGAACTCGCGGCTGAACTGCTCGAGCATGTGGTTGGGCACCACGATCGCCGGTTTGCGGACCAGTCCGAGGCGTCGCAGCTCGGTGACGCCCATGACCATCTCGGCGGTCTTGCCGGCGCCGACTTCGTGAAACAGTCCCACGGTGGGCTCGGCGATCATGCGGGCAACGGCGGCCAACTGGTGTGGCCTCGGCTCGAACGTCTCGACCAGGCCGGGGAGGCTGAGACGGTCGGTGTCGTAAGAGCGCAGCACGAGCGAGTTGAAGGTGTCGTTGTAGACGCGGTGGAGCCGGCTGGCCCGCTCGGGGTCTTCCCAGACCCATTCGCTGAACCGTTCGTTGAGCTGGTTGGCCTTCTCCTGCGCGGCCTCGGTCTCGACCGGGTTGAACACCTCGCGCTCGTCGATGACGTCGACGACGCGGATCTGCGACTGCCGCAGTACGTGCTGGGCAAGCTTCCCGGCGGGGTAGCGGGTCGTGCCCCACTCGGTGGTGGCGTTGACGCCGTACTGCCCGCCGTCGATCTTCCACTGCGAGCCGATGACATGCTCGACGGTCACACGTCGGTCGTCGAGGATCTCGCGCAGGAACGCTTGAACGTCGTCGGCGCCGATCCATGCGGCACCGAGCTGGGCGTGGATCCGCGAAGGCGGCAGGTCTTCGGGCAGGACCTCGCGCAGGGCGGTGACGTTCTCGCTGTACTGCTCGTCCTCTTCGGCAGCTGCGATCGCCGTTGCGAGCTTCTGACGCACGTTGCCCGACAGGTACTCCGCCGCGGGGACAAGGCGCTGCAGCTCAGGGTCTTCGAACACCAGCCCCCGCACAGACTCCCGGGCAGCGGCCTCGTCGACACCGAGCAACTTCGCCAGGGTGTCGAGGCGCGGCTCACCATGGGTGTCGAGACTGATCGCGACCGCATCGGCCGGGGTGTCGGCGCCCAGCACCGGTCGGCGGGGCGCGATGACCCGTTGGGTGAGGATGTCGGCCTTGGTTGCGGTCTGGGTCGCTGGCTCGAACTCTTCCAGCGCGAACACCGTGGCGGAGAAAGGGTCTCGGCCGAACAGCCGCATCACCGGCGGCCTGGTCCAGGTGACCCGGTCGTTGCCTTTCTTGTCGACCCACGGGCGTCCCTTGGACCTGTTCAACGGGCCATGGGCAGCCTGGTAGGCGTCGTAGAGCCGGTTGAGGTCGGCGCGAAGCTGCCCGATCTCGGCGGTGTCGTCGAGGTTGGCCGCCTCGGCACGCAGCAGCCCGATCACGGTGTCGCGCAGCTGCAGCAGCTGCCCAAGCTCGGCCGCCTGCGTGCTGGGGACAGGCAAGGGCACCGCGGCGCCGTCGATGCCATGTTCGGTGAACTCGGTGTCGCTGATCTTGGTGATGTGCCCGACGAACAGGCCGTCGGTGCCACCGATCTGCGCGGCCGCCTGGACGACAGCATGCTCCTCGGCATCCGCGGTCCAGCGCAGATCCTTGGCGACGCCGTCGAAGACGACCTCGTGCAGCGCGCCGGACAGCTGCATCGCGGTGTCGCCGTCGCCGCGGACGACGAGTTCTTCGCCGTACATTCCACGGCCAACGGCGAACTGACCAAGGACGCGGTTGGGCCGTTCGAGGAAGTACTTGTTGACACGGTGGGTGCTGCCGTCGAGCTCGAGGTTCGCGGCAGTGTCGAGCCAGCGCTGGCTGTCCGCGTCGGGGGCTCGGCCGGGTTCGCGGCGACGCAAGACGATGAGGTCGGTGACGACGTCGGTACCGGCGGTGCGGCGGTGGGCGCCGGCCGGGAGACGCACGGCGCCGATCATGTCGCCGAGTTCGGCGAGTTCGCGCCGTGCGGCGGGGTTCTGGCTGTCGAGGGTGTAGCGGCTGGTGAGGACCGCGACGATGCCGCCGGGCTTGGTGAGCGCCAGTGACTTGATGATGAAGTGGTTGTGCATCGAGTGCGCGCCGCTGGGGTTGTGCACTCGGTCGGTCAGCCGGACGTCGGCGAAGGGCACGTTGCCGACGACGGCGTCGAACCGGCCGCTGATGCGGGTGTCGGCGAACGACTCGGCGCGGATGTCGCTGCCGGGGTAAAGCTTCGCAGCGATCCGCGCGGTGATCGGGTCGAGCTCGACCCCGGTCATCTTCGCGTTCGCTGGGGCGAGGCCGATGAAGGTCCCGCTGCCGGAACCGGGCTCGAGGACCTGGCCGCCGGTGAAACCAAGGGTGGTGAGCGCGGACCAGATCGCCTCGACGTACGCCGGGTCGGTGTAGTGGGCGTTGATGGTGGTCCGGGCCGCAGCGTTCCACTCGGTGTCGGACAGCAGCCCGCGCAACTCGGAGCGCTCGGCGGAGAACTCGGCATTGGAGTCGTCGAAGATCTGGGGCACTGCGCCCCAGCTGGACCAGGCCGCGAGCGTCTGTAGCTCGTCAGAGTTTGCCGGTGTGCCGCGGTCGTCGAGCGTGGTCAGCAGCCGGATCGCGGCCAGATTGGCAGCAGCGCGGGCCTTTGGGCTGGACGGAACACTGGGGGCGGCCGGGTCGGGCCGCCACCTCAGCGGTTCGGGGTCTGCCGATCCTGCGTCGGGTCCTGCTCCTGGTCGTCCGGCTCGGTCAGGACCGATCCGGTCAGGTCGTGGATGTCCTGGATCGTCTGATGCAGGTCCCCGTAGTAGTTCGCCGTCTCCTCGGGCAGGTCCTCGGTCTCGTTCTCCGGCACCTGGGAGTACACCATCTCGGCCATCACCCGCTCGGCCGCCAACTTCTTGGCTGCCTCTAGCCGCCCGACCTTCGCCAGGAAGCCCTCCCCCTTGGGGTCGAGGCCGGCCAGCTCCGGCGTCAGGTCCGTGATCTGGTCCTGGATCTGCTGGCCGAGGTCCTGAAAGTAGTCCTCCGGGTCCTCGATCTGGCTGTACCGGGTCGGCAAAAAGTCCCGGAAGTACTTCTGGGCCGTCGCTCCGTACCGGTTCATCGCTGAGCTCCTCGACTGCTGGCTCGTCGTCGCCCCAAAGGAAATCCATCGAGAGCTGGTTGGGGTCAGGGGCGCGACGTCGGCGACTACCTCCGCGCGCCATGTCCATCTCCCCAGTCGTTCGTGGCCGTTGGCAACTACCCTAACCGGCCGGGAGCCGACTGACTTATAACCGCAGCGTCTTTGCATGAACCTGCAATTCCCTTCGCATCTCGATCCGGTGGGTGCCGCCGGTCCGTTCTTCCGTACTTGTGTTCAGGCACCAGTCGCACCACAGCCTCTGCCTGGCACGGATCTTCACATCGTCCACGGGACCCAGCACCGCATTTTCTGGGGCGGACGGGTGGATCCTGGCGTGTTCGGCATCAGCCTCAGCTTCGCCGCAGCTGGTGCAGCGCGCCATGAAGCAGCACACCTCCAGCTGGACGACCTCGGCCCCGGCGGACACGTCGGGGTACCGGGCTGCCCACTGCGCGGCGGCCGCAGACGTTCCGAAATGCCGCTCTTCGAGGTCTGAGTTGCCGGTGCGCAGGATCCAGCACGGCTCGGACTGCACGAGTTCGGTCATCGATCCCCCGTTCTTGGGATGGTCACAGTTGCGGTCCACGCGGCCCGGCCTCGGGCCCGAGGCCGCTGTCCGGCGGCGCCCAGTCCTGGCCGCGGGCCGCG
>NZ_JBITDE010000017.1:0-182345 GCF_044453945.1 Kribbella sp. NPDC051587 | reverse complement strand
CAGAACCCACCACCTCACGGGCTAACCCACCAAATGGCGACCCCAGGGATCGCCGGGAGTACCCCCGCACCCGGCAACCCTCACCAGCCATCCCCCATTTGATGGGTCCACCCATCAACTTGTGGGTTCTGCACCCGCATACGAGTCCAGAACCCACCACCTCACGGGCTAACCCACCAAATGGCGACCCCAGGGATCGCCGGGAGTACCCCCGCACCCGGCAACCCTCACCAGCCATCCCCCATTTGATGGGTTCACCCATCAGCTTGTGGGTTCTGCACCCTCATGCGAGTCCAGAACCCCCCCACCTCATGGGTTAACCCACCAGATGGCGGCCGCAGGGGTCGCCGGGGGTAGTGCGGCGCCCGGCGACCCTCACCGGCCATCCTCATTTGGTGGGTTCACCCATCAGCTTGTGGGTTCTGTACCCGCATGCGAGTACAGAACCCACCACCTCGTGGGTTAACCCACCAAATGGCAGCCGCAGGGGTCGCTGGGAGTACTCCCGCGCTTGGCGGCCCTCGCTCAGTGGTGGATTTTCGTCACCGGGTCCCCACAACTCACCAATTAGCGCGACAAACGCCCGCACTGGGGTCCGCCTGCTCGTTACCGGTAACTTTTCGGCGCAGAGACCCGAAAAGTTCACCCATAACGCGAAACACACCCCCGCCCGGTCGACCCGTTCGCAGGCTGGAACGTTTTGTCCACATAGCGACCTGACCGTCTACTCGGCGCCGGTCTCGAACCTCAGCCACAGCCCGGAAGCTCAGACAACGGGAACCGCGGTCGCCGACCGCACCATCCCCCTCAGCCCCGCGCCGGACGCCAACCACCCGCCACTGTAAATCGGCCGCAGCGGCGAGCAACCACAAACCCACACCCCCGGCCGCAGACGGAATGGCGAGCAACCACACACGCCGTACCGGACAACACCCCAACCCCCGCCCGCATCCCCTGATGCATTTGAACGGATATCCCCTGAAATGGTCCCTTCTCACCTCGAATTTCCAGGGGAGAAGGGACCACTTGCGGGGTTATCCGTTCAAATTGCCGGAGGCGGGGCGGCGAAGGGGGAGCGGTGCGCAACCACACCGCCGTACTGGCCGAGGCGTATTCCAGGCACACCTTTGTGGAGGCTGTTTGCCCTGGAGGGGGAAGGAGTTTCCACAAAGGGGCGGATTCGAGCGGACTACGACTGGCCGATGGTGGCTTTCAGATCGGTGAACCAGTCGACGGTGGGGTCGAACTCCTTGCCGCCGGCGATGCGGGGGAACTCGATGGCGCGCAGTTCGTCGCCGCGTTCTTCGTCGTGGCCGACCACGCCGCTCTCGCCGCGGAGGGCGGCGTCGACGGCGAAGTCGGTGCACTGCTTGATCAGGGCGAGGTCGGCGTCGTTGGCGGCGGCCGAGCGGCTGAAGTAGCCGCTCTTCTGGACCATCGTCTTCTCGGCGCCGATCCGCTCCGCGAACTGCTTGGCGAACCAGGCACCGGGGTTGATCGTGTCCAGCTTGACGTGGCCGAACGGGTCGCGGCCGACCTCTTCACCGCGGGCTTCCATCTCGGCCACGATCGACGGTACGCCGGCGCCCTCGGACAGGAAGATGGTCACGCAGTCGTTCTCGTCCATCACCTTGCGCAGGCGCTCGGCCTCGGCGTCCAGGTCGATTGTTGCCTCCGGCACGTACACCGCGTGCACGTCCCAGCTCGACTCGTCGAGACCGATGCCCGGGTTCCACTCCTGCTCGTCGAGCCAGCCGCGGTACGCCTTCGCGGTCGCGGCGGTGAGCCAGCCACAGTTGCGGCCCATCACTTCGTGGACGATCAGCATCCGCGGGTTCGAGCTGTGCTCGGCGACGACGTTGCGGGCGAACAGTGCGCCCTGCTCGGCAGCGGTCCACGCACCCAGGCTCTGCCGGATCGGGATCACGTCGTTGTCGATCGTCTTCGGCAGGCCGACCACGGTCAGGTCGTAGTCGTGCTCCTGCAGGTACGCCGCCAGGTCCGCGGCGGTCGTGTTGGTGTCGTCGCCACCGATCGTGTGCAGTACGTCGACGCCGTCCGCCACCAGCCGCTCCGCGGCGACCTGCAGCGCGTTCTGTCCGTCCTGGATCAGACCGCGCTTCACCAGGTCCGCGGTGTTGGTCAGCTTCACCCGGCTGTTCCCGATCGGGCTGCCACCGAACTTGTGCAGCAGCGCCGCCTTCTCCCGCACCTCGGGAGTGACGACGACATGCCGCCCGCTGAGCAGTCCGTGGTACCCGTTCAGGTATCCGATGATCTCCACGTCGGGCGCCACTTCCGTGTAGCGCTCGATCAGCCCGCCGACGGCGGACGACAGGCACGGCGCAAGGCCACCGGCCGTGAGCAGGGCAACTCTGCGGACAGACTTGTCGGCAGCCATGGGGCAGGTCCTTCCGGAGGTCCTCTGAATGTCACTGAAGTCGGCAACAGCGTAGTGATGCAGACCACCCTCAGCGGTGGTCGGTGCCCATCTGACGGACAAGCGGCACCGAACGAGGCGGCACCGGCGTGGAGACCACGAACGAACTGATCGTCTGTCCATGCATCTGGAACGTGTCGAGAACGTCCTCGAGCCCGGCGATCGCAGCCACCTGAAGCCGGATCAGGAAGCAGTCCTCGCCGGAGATCCGGTAACACTCCACGACTTCCGGCGTGCGCGCGGCCAGGTCGATGATCTTCGGGATCTGCCCCGGCCCGGGCCGCATCCGTACCCAGGCCGCGACCGGCAGGCCGAGCGCGCCGGGATCCACCTCGAGCCGATACCCACGGATCACGCCGGACTCCTCCAGTCGGGTCACCCGCTCCCGCACGGTCGGCGCCGAGACCCCGAGCCGGCGCGCCAACTCGGTGGTTCGCAGCCGGGGGTCCGCCGACAGCTCGGTCAGCAGGCGCAGATTCAGCTCATCCAGGACCGGTTTGTCAGTTTGAAGATATTGCGAGCCTTCTGCGTTCGTTTCGGCAACCATCAGCACCTTCTTACGTTCGTATAGCCATGGGAAGTGACGGGCTCCTTTCCTAGGGTAGATCCCGTGAGTAAGCAAGCAACCGCCGCTGCGGCGATCACCGTTGTCCTCTGGGCGTCGTCCTTCGTCGCCATCCGCCACGTCGGGACCGAGTTCTCCGCCGGCGCCTTGTCGTTGGCCAGGCTCGGGCTCGGCAGCATCCTGCTCGGCGCCCTCCTCTTCGTCAGGCCGCGGCAGGAGCACCCGGTACGACGTTGGCCCGCGAAGGGCGATTGGCCGCAACTGCTGGCGTGTGGCCTGCTCTGGTTCGGCGTCTACAACGTCGCGCTCAACGAGGCCGAGCGGCGGCTGGACGCCGGCACCGCGGCGATGCTCGTCCACATCGCGCCGCTGCTGATCGCCGTACTGGCCGGTCTCACCCTCGGCGAAGGCTTTCCGCGGCGACTCGTCGGCGGCGGCCTGGTGGCGTTCGCCGGCATCGTCGTCATCGGTACGTCGGCCTCGACCGGCCACGCCGAAATCTGGGGCGTCGTGCTCTGCCTGGTCGCCGCCATCGCGTACGCCGTCGGTGTGGTGACCCAAAAGCCCTTGCTCAGCAGGCTTCCCGCGGCCGAGGTGACCTGGCTCGCGTGCACGGTCGGAGCGGTCTCGTGCCTCCCATACGCCCGCACGCTGATCGACGAACTCCGCACCGCGAGCTCGGGCGGCATCTGGTGGGTCGTTTACCTCGCGGTCTTCCCCACGGCGCTCGGCTTCACCACCTGGGCGTTCGCGCTTCGCCGCACGACCGCCGGCGCGATGGGCGTCACCGTGTACGCCGTACCGGTTGTGGCGATCGTTCTCGGCTGGATCTTCCTCGGCGAAACCCCGACCCTGCTCGCGCTGGCCGGTGGCGCACTCTGCCTCGCCGGCGTCGCGATCTCTCGCCGGACTCAGAGGGTGGCGGCGACCTCCCGCAATTGAGCGTGGATGTTGTTGTAGGCCTCGGCTTGCGGGAGCAATCGCTTCGGGACCTTGGTGACCACGCTGTAGTTGGCGTCGACGACATTCGCGAGCGGGACCTCGCTGACCTGGCTCAGCAACTGGTAGGCGTCCAGTTTGTCCAGGCCGTAGAGCGAGCCCAGCCAGCCGACCATGTCGACCTGCCCAGCCCGCCACGCATCCTCGAGCGGCCGGCTGGACCCGACCACGGCCAGGTAGTCGTCGTTCTCGATCCGCGGCCAAGCAGGTCCAGGCGTCTTCAGCAGTTCAACGATCAGTACGACGTTCATCGCGCCCTCGACCGCCGTACCGCAGGACTCGCCCTCACCCTGCCGGTAGTGGCCGTCACCCACCGAGAACAAGGCACCCTCGACATTCACCCGCAGGAAGCACGTCGCGCCGGCCTTCATCTCCGGCGTGTCCATGTTCCCGCCGAACACATCCGGGACCAGCGATGAGCGCACCTCGCCCGCGGCCGGCGCCACCCCGACCGTGCCGAGCATGGTGTTGATCGGCAGGGCGACCTCGAACTGACTCCCCTGGGCCTGGAAACCGACCGTCTGACTGGCGGTGTCGACCTCGTAGATCCAGGTCCGCTCGGGCAACGGGTCCTGCAGCGTCGCGGTCCGGTCCGTGCTGGTCAGACCACCGAAGAACGGGATCGTCGCCGACGCACCCCAACTGCGCGCCGGCGTGAGCTCGACGAAGTGCAGGACGAGCGTGTCTCCGGGCTCAGCGCCTTCGACGTAGAACGGCCCGGTCTGCGGATTCACGAACGGCATGTTCAGACTCGCGCCGGCCAGATCCGTCGTACTGCGGAGGCGGCCGCAGAACGCGTCCTCGGTCCACAGCCGCATCGCCGTACCGGGTTTGACTCTCCGGAGCGGCGCGGCGCCGCCGAAGGTCCAGGTGAGTTGCTCGTTGTCCGGGGTGAATTCAACGATGTCCACGGTCTGCAATTTACGCGTCCTTCGGCGGTGATCAGCGGGTTCTCAGGCGTTTCTCAAGGGGACCGCCTACTCTCGGTTTCGCGGTGGTCTGTGCTGGACCGCCCACTCGACCTCGAGCGGAGAAGCGGCATGCGGGTACTGGTGGTGGACGACGACCGGGCGGTCCGGGACTCGCTGCGCCGTTCGCTGGAGTTCAACGACTTCGAGGTCGTCACCGCCTCCGACGGCGCCGAGGCGCTGGCCGTGATCGGGAACGTCGACCCGGACGTCGTGGTGATGGACGTGATGATGCCGCGGCTGGACGGTCTGGAGACCACCAAGGCACTGCGGGCCGCAGGCAACAACGTGCCGATCCTGGTGCTGACCGCGCGCGACGCGGTCGCGGACCGGGTGGACGGCCTGGACGCCGGCGGCGACGACTACCTGACCAAACCCTTCGCGCTCGAGGAACTCCTCGCCCGCCTCCGCGCCCTCCTGCGCCGCAGCAGCACCCCCGGCGAGGGCGGCCCGCGCGGCGAAGTCCTCCAGTACGCCGACCTCGTGGTCGACGTGGACGCGCACGAGGTGCACCGTGGCGACGTACCGATCCAGCTGACCCGCACCGAGTTCTCGCTGCTCGAACTGCTGATCCGCAACCCCCGCCGGGTGCTGGAGCGCGCAGTCATCCTCGACGCGGTCTGGGGCTACGACTTCCCGACCACCGCGAACTCGCTCGAGGTCTACATCGGCTACCTCCGCCGCAAGACCGAGACCAACGACCTGCCCCGCCTGATCCACACGGTCCGCGGCATCGGCTACGTACTCCGGGACACCCCACCGTGACCGGTCCCAACGACTTCCCCTCCTACGCCCGCCGCGCCCCCCAACCCCAGCCGAGACCAGTTGCCAACAGCAACGGTAATCGTGTGGTGGCGACCGCGGCACGCACCCAAGGCTGGTGGCAGCAGAAGCTCCACCAGCTCAGCCTGCACGCCCGCGTGACGCTACTGGCAGCGGTCGCCGTGGGATTGGCGGTCGCAGTTGTCAGCATCGCCGCCTACGTGTCCGTGCGGCAGCAGATGTACCAGAACCTCGACAAGAGCCTCACCGACCGCGCTGTCTCGGCCGCCAAGCAACAGATCCTCACGCAGCAGAACAACCTGGAGAACTTCGGTCCGGAGGCCCTCGGGCTCAGCGACATCCTGCTCGGGGTGTATACCGCCGACGGCGAGCGGCTGGGTAACGAGGACAGCCCGCTGCCGCCGATGCAGGCTCCGGAGCTGGCGGTCGCCCAGAACCAGAACGAGATCACCAAACGCACCGTCGGGGTGGCGATGGGCACGCACTATCGCGTCATCGCGGTACCGGCGCTGTTCTGTGCACAGCCATTGCGGAGTTCGGAGTGTGTCGCCAACGACCCGGACAACTGGCAGCCGGCTGCGCTGGTGGTAGCCCAGTCCTTGAAGCCGATCGACCGGACTCTCCACAACATGGGCATCGTGCTGTGGGCGGTTGGACTGCTCGGTGTCATCGGCGCAGCCATTGCGGGCAACGCGATCGCGGCGTCTGGTCTGCGCCCGCTGGCACGACTGTCCGGTGCCGCCGAGCATGTGGCACGGACGGCCGAACTGAAGCCGATTCCGATCGACGGGTCGGACGAGATCTCGCGACTCGCAATGTCGTTCAACGCGATGTTGGCTGCGTTGGCGCGTTCTCAGGACCGACAGCGTCGCCTCATCGGTGACGCGGGGCATGAGCTGCGGACGCCGCTCACGAGCATTCGCACGAACCTCGACCTGCTCGCTCAGGCGGACAAGCGCGGCGGGCTGCGGCCGGAAGACCGGCAGCAACTACTGGACGACGTACGGGCTCAGATGGACGAGCTCACCAACCTCATCGGCGACCTGACCGAGCTCGCGCGCGACACCCCGCAGATCCGGAACGCGGAGCTGATCGAGATGTCCAACGTGGTCGAAGATGCGTTGATCAAGGTACGGCGGCGTGCTCCGAACCTGGAGTGGGACGTCAGCATCGAACCCTTCCCGGTGTGGGGTGATGAGCGGTTGCTCGGCCGTGCCGTGACGAACCTGCTGGACAACGCGGCGAAGTACAGCGTTCCTGAGGATGCGCCGACTGACGGCCAGCCCGTCGGCCTGGTGACGGTGCGGCTGCAGGACGGCGTACTGACTGTCACTGACTCTGGGCCAGGTATCGCCGACGCTGACCTGCCGCATGTGTTCGAGCGGTTCTACCGGTCCAGTGAGGCGCGCAGTCGGCCTGGCTCCGGGCTGGGGCTGGCGATCGTGAAGCATGCGGCCGAGCAGCACGGCGGGATGATCTACGCCCGGAACGCACCGGGTGCTGGGGCGCAGTTCACGCTCTGGCTGCCGCACGCGGCGACTCAGACGCGCTGAGCCGGGCTGTGAGGTTCCTGGCAGCCTTCAGGGGATCTTCACACAGTTCTTCGGCAGCTCTGACGGGATCTTCAGGGCGTTCTCAGGTCCGGCGGCCAAAGTACTCGTCATGACCGATAACCAGCCGCCCGAGCCGCAGAGTGGGCAAGCCCCCTTCGGCTCCAACCCGCCGGAGCGTATGCAGCAGTTGCCGATGTACGGGCAACATCAGCAACAGCATTTCGCGCCGCAGGGTGGACCGCAGCTGGGTCAGCCGGGGCAGCACCCCTCAGGTGGGGGCGCTTACCCGCAGTTCGCAGCGCCGGGGACGCATCAGGGGGCGTCCCCCGGCCCGAACTGGCCCTTCGGTCCGCAGCAGCAGCCGGTGGCTCCCACACCGGGCAAGCCGAAGCGGATGGGCCTGGCGATCGTGGCCGCGACCGCGCTACTGGTCGGGGCGGCCGGTGGCGTGGGCGCCGCTGCGGTGTATTCGGCCACGAACGACACGAACAGTGCGAGCCCGTCGGTGACCGCACCGCTGAACGGCAACCAGGCCGCACCGGCCTCGGCGCCGGACGGCTCGGTGCAGAACGCGGCGGCCAAGGTGATGGGCAGCGTGGTGAAGATCGCGGTCTCCACCCAGCAGGGTGCGGCGACCGGTTCGGGCATCGTGATCAGCAAGGACGGCCTGATCGTCACCAACAACCACGTGGTCGGCGGCGCCGGGCAGGGCGCCAAGATCACCGTGATCCTGAACGACGGCAAGACGGTCGCGGCGACGGTCAAGGGGCTCGACCCGCTGACCGACCTGGCCGTGATCCACGCCGATGCGACCGACCTGACCCCGGCCACCCTCGGTGCCAGCGGCAAACTCGCCGTCGGCCAGGGCGTGGTCGCGATCGGGTCGCCGTTCGGCCTGCAGTCCACCGTGACGAGTGGGATCGTCTCGGCCCTCGACCGCCCGGTCACCTCGGGCGACGAGGAGCAGGACAGTACGACGGTCTTCCCAGCCATCCAGACGGACGCCGCGATCAATCCGGGGAACTCCGGCGGCGCCCTGATCGACCTCGCCGGCCAGGTGGTCGGAATCAACAGCGCGATCAAGACCGCGGGCGGATCGGGACAATCCGCCGGCGGGAACATCGGCCTGGGCTTCGCAATCCCGATCGACCAGGCCAAGCCGATCATCGACGAGCTGGTGGCCAAGGGCAAGGCCACGCATGCGCGGCTCGGAGTAACGGTCGGCGACGCGCAGTCAACCGACGGGCTCACCAGTGGAGCGCGCCTCGGCGAGGCCACGCCGGGCGGTGCGGCGAACAAAGCAGGTCTGCAAGCGGGCGATGTGGTGACCGCTGTGGACGGCAAGGCGATTGCGTCAGGGGACGCGTTGGTCGCCGCAGTTCGCTCGCACCGCCCCGGCGACGAGGTCAAGGTGACCTTCACCCGGGCCGGCAAATCTCAGGACGTCACCGCCACCCTCGGCTCCGACGACGGCAAGCCGACCGGCTGACCCACCCCCACGTCAGGACTCCGGCCGCCCACCGAGCGGCCGGAGTCCGTTTTTGTGGTTGGGTTCCGGGGTGAACCTTTACGAGGCACGGCCGCCGCTCGTGGCCGACGAGCGGACCCAGTTGATCGGCTGGCTGGATCTGCAGCGGAGGCTGGTACGGCGCAAGCTCGAGGGGCTGCGGGTGGAGGACGAGCACCGTGCGGTGTTCCCGGACTCGCCGCTGATGACCCCTGCCGGGCTGGTGGCGCACATGCGCTGGGTCGAGCATCTGTGGTTCGAGGTTGTCTTCCTGAAGGCGCCTGAGGAAACGAACCCGATGTATCGCAAGGACGTCGAGAGCGCCGAGATGCGGGTGGACGGCGTACCGCTGGCTAGGTTGCTCGACGAGTTCGACGCTCAGTGGGCGCGGTCGAACGAGATCGTCGCCGCGCACAGCCTGGACGACGTGACGGCCGACCCGGAGTACGGGCCGAGCCTGCGCTGGATCGTCCTCCACATGCTTGAGGAGACCGCCCGCCACGTCGGCCACCTCGACACCATGCGCGAACTGCTCGACGGACAGAAGGGGTATTACTAGTACCTGTGGAGATGCGGCGGGCGGGTGAGCGGTTCGTGACGTCGGAGGACTGGCTGGAGTCGCGGCACTCGTTCTCGTTCGGCCCGTACTACGACCCGGCCAACGTCGGCTTCGGTTTCCTGGTCGCCCACAACGACGATGTGGTTGCCCCCGGCACCGGCTTCGACACGCATCCGCATCAGGACCTCGAGATCGTCACCTGGGTGCTCCAAGGTGCCCTCGCCCACCGCGACTCCCTCGGCCGCAGCGGAGTGGTCCACCCCGGCCTGGTCCAACGCATGACCGCCGGCTCGGGCATCCAACACTCCGAGTGGAACGACGGCCCCGAGCCCGCCCACTACGTGCAGATGTGGGTCCGCCCCGACCAGTTCGACCTGACCCCGTCGTACGCGCAGTCCGAAGTAGACCTCAGCACAGGTGAGCTCATCCCAGTCGTCTCAGGGTTGCCGAAGCACGCGGACACCACGGCGATCCGCCTCCACCAGCAGTCCGCCGGCTTGTCAGTAGCTCGCCTCGCACCGTCCCAGTCCGCAGTCCTACCGGACGCGCCGTACCTGCACGTCTTCGTCGCTGACGGATCAACAGACCTGGAAGGCCTAGGCACCCTCAGTACGGCGGACGCCGCGCGCCTCACCAACTCCGGTGAACGCCAACTCACCGCGGGTCCCCATGGAGCCGAACTCCTGATCTGGGAAATGCACTAGCCAGCGCCATCCCCACGACCTGTCTCCCCGAACCACCCGCACCCGCACCCGCAAGCTGAGGTGAGGTGAGGTGAGGGCAATTTCCGGGGATCTCCCCTCGATTTGCCCCTTCTCCCCTCGAATTTCGGCCAGAGAAGGGACCATTTGAAGGGAGATCCCCTCAAATGGCGAAAGGGGGGCGGGACGCCGGACACACCGCGGCGGAGGCGCCAAGGGCTGTCGCCGCCGGAAGCGCCAAATGGGCTGTCGCCACCGGAGGCGGTGTTCTTTACTCGGTTTGGTCGCTCATGGTCCAGACGTGGCGGAGGGACTGGCCGGCTACGCCTTCAGGGTTCTGGGCGAAGCCTTCGACGAACTGGGCCATGTGTTGCTGCCAGCGCTGGTCGGTGGGGTCCTGGCGGAGCTGGGCGACGGCGGCTTCGTAGTCGTCGCACTCCACCAGGTGGAACAGGTCGCGGCCGCTGCGCCAGATCGACCAGTCGGCGATGCCGGCGGCGCGCATCACGGTGACGAGTTCGGGCCAGACGCGGGCGTGCTCGAGCTCGTAGGCCTCCTCGGTACCGGGAAGCAGTCGGCTGTGCAGGGCTAGGCGGGTCACAATCGTGCAGAATACGACAACTCCGCGGCCGGAACCTGCGTCGTACTTGGGTGGGTTGAGTAGTTTCGCCCTCGTGTTTGCCAATCGTCGTGCGAGAGTTGGAACCGTGAAGCGAACCACTGCTGTCGTCTGCCTGAGTAGTCTGCTGATCACCGCTGGTTGTTCCGACAGCAAGTCGGGCGGCGGGGGGAAGGCCGATCCGAACGACGAGAAGCAGGCCTCCGCACAGGTCGTCAAGCAGTTCGCGGACGCCTGGGTGAAGGCCTGGGCGCCGGACGGCAAGCCGACCGATGCGGCTGCGCTGACCGACAACCCGACCGTGTTCGGCAAGCGGCTGGACGACGTCGACACGGCGATCGTGGCCAGCACGGTGACCGTCGTACCGACCGGTGATGTGAAGTGCACCGACGACGCGACCTGCACCCAGGACCTCGCGGTCGAGGCGCAGCTGCGCGGGATCGGCGCGATGAAATGGACCAGTACGGCGACCGCGGTGAAGGTCGGCGACGCCTGGAAGGTCAAGGCGGCCGGCGACACGATCTACCCGGGTCTCGGCGACGGCACGAACTATCTCAAGCGGGTCCGCACGCTCCCGGCGCGCGCCTCGATCCTGGACCGGCACGGCGCGGCGCTGACCGCGAACCGGCCGGTAGTCATCGTGGGTGTCGCCTCCGGCAACGTCGCCACGCCGGCGACGTACGCGGCCTTCACCAAGAACCTCGACGTGGACGGCGCGAAGTTGTCCAAGCGCGCGAAGGCGGCCCCGGCCGGCCAGTTCGTCGACGCGATCACGATCCGCGCGGAGCAGTGGGAGAAGCTGCGGCCGACGATGGGCAAGCTCCCCGGCGTCCTGACCATGGGCGGCACGCAGTCGCTGGCGGCCAACCCGACGTTCGCGCGCTCGCTCCTCGGCTCGATGAAGCTGGCGAACGAGGACACGCTGAAGAACGCGGGTCCGACCGCGTCGGCGCAGGACCAGGTCGGCGTGAACGGCCTGCAGTACGCCTTCCAGCAGCAGCTCGCCGGCACGCCGGGTGGCATCGTCAGCCTGCGCGACGGCAAGACCAAGCTGACGATCAAGGAGGTCTTCACCCAGAAGGGTGTCGCCGGGAAGCCGGTGAAGACCACGATCGACACCAAGATGCAGGGCGCCGCCGAAGCCGCGCTGGCGAGCCAGAAGCTGCACGCTTCGCTGGTCGCCGTGCAGGCGTCGACCGGCGAGATCCTCGCCGCGGCCAACGGCCCGGACATCACCAGCTACAACCGCGCCTTCCAGGGTCGCTACGCCCCCGGCTCGACGTTCAAGACCGTCACCTCGGCCGCTCTGCTCAGCAACGGCCTCACCACGAACAGCTCGCTGCCGTGCACCGACACGATCAACGTGTTCGGCAAGACGTTCAAGAACTACGACGCCCTCGCGGCGTACGGCGCCGGCACCATGCAGAAGGCGTTCAACCAGTCCTGCAACACCGCGTTCATCTCGCAGCACGCACGGCTGCAGAAGGACGGCATGACCAAGGCCGCGGCGATGTTCGGCATCGGCCGCGACCTGCAGCTGTCCATCCCGGCGTACGGCGGCAAGGTTCCGGAGCCGAAGGACGACGTGGAGGAGGCTGCCTCGATGATCGGTCAGGGCACCGTCACCGCCAGCCCGCTCGCGATCGCCCTGGTCGGCGCCACCGTCGCCCACGGCACCGCGATGAAGCCTGTCCTGGTCCCTGGCAAGGACGCAGCCGGTACGGCGGCCTCCCCGCTGCCCGCGAACACGGTCGCCGCCCTCCGGACCTTCATGCGCACCACCGTCACCAGCGGCACCGCGCACGCCCTCGCCCAGAGCGGCACCGTCGGCGCCAAGACCGGTACGGCGGAGGTCGTCACCAACGGCAAGGTCGGCACCAACGGCTGGATGGTCGGCTACCGCGGTGACGTGGCCTTCGCGGTCATCGTCGAGGGCGGCGAGTCCGGCGGCAAGGCGGCCGGCCCGATCGTGAAGAACTTCCTGGCCCGCTTCAAGTAGTAAGTTGCTGAGAGTTCGCTGAAAGCGCGGCATCCCGGGGTTTTCGTCACTTAGGGTTGCTCGATGGAGACCCTGACTTGCCCGAAGTGCCGCGGCGCGATGCGGACGTACGAACGTAGTGGGATCACCGTCGACCAGTGCGGCGAGTGCCGTGGGATCTTCCTCGACCGGGGTGAGCTGGAGCGGCTGGTCGACGCCGAGGCGCGGTTCAACGCGCCGCCGCAGGAGAAGCGGTACGAGGAGAAGAAGCGGTACGACGACGACCGCAAGTACGAGGACCAGCGCCGCTACGACGACCGCGGCTACTCCGGTCAGCACCACAAGAAGAAGCAGAAGTCCTTCCTGGAGAACCTGTTCGACTGAGCTCGAAGGGTTCGACCGAGCTCGAATGGTTTTTCTCTCCGCAGTCGCTGAAATACGTTCAGTGACAGGTCCCATCGGGGGGCCTCACCTGTGAGGAGGAACTTCATGCGGAAGCTTGCGAAGACCGCTGCTGGGATGGCCGTCGCGTTGGTCGGGGCCGGTGTGTTGATGATGCCGGCCGCCAATGCCACAACGACCGGCGTACTGGCGAACTGCCCCAGCGGCGCTGTCTGTCTGCAAGAACCGAACGGCACCATCCTGAGCAAGAACATCTGGTACAGCTACGGCGCGCACAACCTGTCCAACGTGATCGGTTACAAGACACCGATCAACAACCAGACCGGCGGTGCGGGCATGCAGTTCTGCTACGACCGCGATGGCGGACGATGCAGCGTGATCATGCGTGGGACCGGCCCGTCCTCCGCGCCTTACGACTTCACTCCGATCAACTCGATCGTCCTGGTGCGATAGTTCGTCGGGCGAATACTGAGTGGACGTCGCTCTCTGCTTCGTACTAGCGTCGGAGCGGTGACTACCCCGTTTCGAGATAGCTGCGCGCACGGTTGATTCTCCCGCCATCCTTCGGGATCGCGGTGCCGTGACGGGCCCTGGGTTGCTGCCCGGTCCTGTCCAGCTCTCTCGAAGGCGGTGCCCCACCTGTGACGCACACCTCTGCCATTTCTGCGCGTGATCTGACCAAGACGTACACGTTCCACCAGCAGCGCGCCGGTCTCGGCGGTGCTCTGAAGAGCCTGGTACGACGCCAGTACGAGACCCGGCTGGCCGTCGATCGCATCAGCTTCACCATCGAGCCTGGTGAGATCGTCGGCCTGCTGGGTCCGAACGGCGCCGGCAAGACGACCACACTGAAGATGCTCTCCGGCCTGCTGTACAAGACATCCGGCGAGCTCGAGGTCCTCGGACATACGCCGTCGGATCGCAAGCACGACTACCTGCGCCGGATCGCGCTCGTGATGGGCCAGAAGACGATGCTCTGGTGGGACGTGCCGGCGATGGAGAGTCTCCTTCTGCACAAGGAGATGTACGGCCTGTCCACCAAGGAGTTCGAGCGCAATGTCGCCGAGCTCGCGGAACTGCTCGACGTACAGGATCTGCTCAACGTCCAGGTTCGCAAGACCTCGCTCGGTGAGCGGATGAAGCTCGAACTGATGGCCGCCCTCGTCCACGGCCCGGAGATCCTGTTCCTGGACGAGCCGACGATCGGCCTCGACGTGGTCGCGAAGGCGCGGGTCCGGAGCTTCCTGGCCGACGTCAACAAGCTCCGCGGTACGACGATCCTGATCACCAGCCACGACATGGACGACATCGAGGCGCTCTGTTCCCGGGTGATGATCATCGACCACGGCCGGCTGCAGTTCGACGGCGCGCTCGATGATCTCGTCCGGACCGCACAACCACGCAAGCTGGTGCGGGCGACGTACGCGACACCGGTCGAGCTCGGTGCCCTGACCGGGGTCGGTGCGGTCGAGGTCACCGGCCTGACGGTCCGGCTCGAGGCGGATCGCGAACGCACGAGCGAGGTGTTGGAGCAGCTCACCAGGCTCGGCCCGCTCGTCGACCTGGATGTCGCGGACGCGGAGATCGAAGACATCCTGCGCGACCTCTTCGAGCATCGCGGGGAGGCCTCATGATCCGCAACCTGAGGATCCTGCGCCGGATGGTCGCGGCCGAGGTCGCGCAGCAGTCGATCTACCGCGGCTCGTGGGTGATCTTCATGCTGGCCAACATCTGTACGCCGCTCATCTCGCTGCTGATCTGGCGGACGGCGCTCGCGAACGGTGCCCAACTGCCCGTGGATCAACGGTACGTAACAACGTATTTCGTCCTGCTCGGGATCGCGACGATGGCGACCTCGTCCTGGATGGCCGGGTTCCTCGCGAACGACATCCGGCTCGGCAAGCTGTCCAGCTGGATGGTCCGGCCGGCGTCGCTGCTGCTCGGGTTCGTCGCGAACAACCTGTCGGAGAAGTTCCTCAAGTTGTTCGCGCTGGTCCCGATGCTCGGCCTGGTCTGGTGGATCTTCCGCGACTCGATGAACGTCCCGTCGGGCGTCGGCCGCTGGGCGTTGTTCGTGCTCGCCCTGGTCTTCGGCGCGATCCTGGTCTTCACGATCGACATCCTGATCGCGGCCTTCGCCCTCTGGATGGACGATGTGAGTGCACTCGTCCAGGCGCGGGTCATCATCGGCTCGGTGCTCTCCGGCTCCGTCGTACCGCTGGCGCTGATGCCGGAGTGGTCGCGCGGTTTCGTCGACTACCAGCCCTACCGCTATACGGTGTCGTTCCCGGTCGAGATCGTCGCCGGCAACCTGTCCGGCGTCGAACTGCTGACAGGCCTCACGATCCAGCTCGGGTACGTCGTCGGCGCAGCCCTCCTCGCCCGCGCCGTCTGGGCCGCCGGGATCCGCGCGTACTCGGCGGTGGGCGCATGAGGCACCTGCGATTGTGGCGACGGTTCTTCGCACAGGCCGTCGTACGGGAGACGCACTATCGCGCGCACTTCCTGACCACCTTGCTGGTCGGACTCGTCCAGCTGGGGCTCGGGATCGTGCCGACCCTCCTGCTGTTCGGATTTACCCAGGAGGTGCACGGGTGGACTCGGGCGGAGGTGATCGCGCTCGTCGGGGTCTACCAGGTCGTCACCGGATTGATCGCGACGTTCATCGCGCCCAACCTCAACCGGATGACGTCGTACCTGACCGAAGGTGAGCTGGACGCCGTCCTGCTGCGGCCGGTGTCGAGCCAGTTCTCTCTGACCTTCCGCTGGATCAACGTCGCCGAGCTCAGCAATGTTGCCAGCGGCATCATTGTGCTGGTCTTCGGACTCGTCCAGTCGGGACTGACGCCGAACCTCGGCGAGGTGCTGCAGGCCGTCGTACTGGCCGCCTGTGGACTGGTACTGCTCACGGCGGTGTGGTCGGCGATGTCGTACCTGGCGTTCTGGCTGCAGTCGGTCGGGGCGATCGGCGTGGTCTACCTCAGCACGGTCGAGGCCGGGCGGTACCCGCTGACGTTCTTCCCGGTGGCGGTGCGGACCTTCCTGACGTTCGCGTTCCCGGTGGCGTTCGCGACGACGTACCCGGTGCAAGCCCTGTCGGGCGACCTCGGCTGGGGTTCTGTGGCGCTCGGCATCGGTCTGTCGGCGGTTGCAGTGTTGCTGATCCGGTTGCTGTGGCAGCGTGGGCTCCGGACGTACGCGAGTGCGTCGAGCTGAGACTGCTTGCGGAGAGGAGGTCGCGATGAGCTGGTGGATCCTGCATGTGGACATGGACCAGTTCATCGCGGCCGTCGAGATCCGGCGCCGGCCCGAGCTGCGCGGGCTGCCGGTCGTGGTGGGTGGTTCGGGCGATCCCACGAAACCACGCCAGGTGGTGGCGACCGCGTCGTACGAGGCTCGTGAGTTCGGCGTCCACTCGGGGATGCCGATTCGGGCGGCGTACAAGAAGTGCCCGGACGCGGTCTTCCTGCCGTCGGATCCGGCCGCGTACGACGCTGCCTCGGCCGAGGTGATGGACACGCTGCGCGCGTTTCCGGTCGTGGTCGAGGTGTGGGGCTGGGACGAGTGCTTCGTCGGCGCCGAGACCCCCGACCCTCCCGAAGAGCTGGCCAACGCCCTGCGAGCCGCGGTGCTGGAGCGCACGGGGCTGACGTGTTCGGTCGGGATCGGGGACAACAAGACGCGAGCGAAGCTGGCGACGAACTTCGCCAAGCAGCCGCGGTCCCACGCCACGTCGTTCGAGGGCGCCGGCGCCGACGTCCCCGGTGTCTACCGGCTGACGGCCGCGAACTGGGGCGAGGTGATGGACCACCGGCCGGTCCGTGAGCTCTGGGGAATCGGCAGCCGGATGGAGCGCAATCTGCAGGAGCTCGGGCTGACGACGGTGGCGGAGCTCGCGGCCGCGGATGTCGATGAGCTGAAGAAGCGGTTCGGTCCGAAGATGGGTGCCTGGTACGCCGCCCTCGGGCGCGGACTCGGCGACACCGAGGTGACCGACGTACCGCGGGAACCGGTGTCGCGGAGCCGCGAGGAGACGTTCGAACACGACCTGGCCACGCCGGACGAGGTCGCGGCGGAGCTGCGCCGGATCGCGGTGGAGGTGACGCGGGATGTGGTCGCGGAGGGTCGCAGCATCCAGCGCGTCTGGGTGAAGGTCCGGTTCACCTCAATCTTCACGCCGATCAAGAGCCGCAAGCTGAAGGCGATCACCCAGGATCCCGAGGTGATCGCGTCGACCGCGCTTGAACTGCTGGAGAAGTTCGAGCTCCGCCGCCCGGTCCGGCTGCTCGGCGTACGCGTCGAGTTCGCCGTCGACCCATCCTCGGACGCCTAGGCCCCGAAGAACTGTGGTGATGAACCGACGGGTACTCCTCGCCGCCGCTGCCTCCCTGCCGCTGGCTGGCTGCTCCGCCAAGCCCGCCGCCGCCTCCGGTGCCTTGCAGCTCTCGTACGGCGATGACGAGTCCCAAGTCGCCGAACTCCACCTGCCACCCGGTACGGCGAAAGTCCCGGCGGCCGTGGTCATCCACGGCGGCTTCTGGCAGAGCGCGTACGGGATGAGCCTCGCCACGCCCTTGGCCGCAGACCTCGCCGAGCACGGCATCGCCGGCTACGCGATCGAGTACCGGCGAGTCGGCAACGGCGGCGGCTGGCCCACCACCTTCGAAGACATCGCCGCCGCGATCGACGCCCTCGCCGACCAGCCCCGCATCGACCTCACCAAGGTCATCGCCATCGGCCACTCCGCCGGCGGCCAACTCGCCCTCTGGGCCGCCGCCCGATCCGGCCGGGTCCACCTTTGCGGCGCCGTCTCGCAGGCCGGCGTACTGGACCTGGCCGCCGCTTACCGCCAGCAGGTCGGGGGCAGCGCCGTACAGGATTTTCTCGGTGGCACGCCCGAGGCGCACCCAGACCGGTACGCCGATGCGTCCCCTATCCAGCGTCTTCCGCTCAAAGTCCCGGTCGCTCTCATCCACGGCAACCGAGACGCGGTCGTCCCGCTGCCCCAGAGCACCGGTTACCTCGACGCGGCCAAGCGCGCCGGCGACGACGTCACCCTCACCACGGTCCCCGGCGCGGGTCACTTCGAGGTCATCGACCCCGCGCACGCGGCCTGGACGGCGACTCGCAGTGAGGCGGACCGCCTACTCCGCTGAGACCTCGCGCAGGCGCTGCGCGATCTCTTTCAGGCGGACCCCGTCCTCGATCGCGATCTTCGACATCACGTCGTACGCCGCGCCGCGGTCGAGGCTGTAGCGCTCCATCAGCATGCCGATCCCCGACCCGACGGTGGCGTGGGTATCCATCGAGCGCCGCAGGCGTTCCTGGTACCACAGCCCCTCGAGCGCGATCCCGGCGTACGTGCAGAAGTGCGAGATCCGTCGGAGGTCGACCGGTTCGGTCAGCCAGAGCGACAGCAGGCCGCTCGGACGACCGGATCCCGGGGTGATGGGAGCGTGCACGACCGCCTCGTCCTCGTGCTGGATCGATCGCGTCGTCAGCGCCGTCCACCACGCGCCGGTGCCGGTCGCGACGGCTGCCTCGACCAGGTCGGCGGCCGGTCCGTCAACGCTGCGCACCTGCTGACGAGGACCGAGGACGGCCACTGCCGCGAGATCACAGCCGAAGGTCTCCTGGGCCGCGGTCACGATCGTGGCCACCAGCTCGTCCAGGTCGCGGACGACGTGCAGGCGCAGGGCCAGCTCAGCGAAAGCGGCGGCTTCGTGGTGGCGATCGCGAGAAACTGCAAGGGACACGGGCTGGACTCCGTCGACGCGGTCCGTAGGCAGGCTGACGCCCGATCCCACCCTGCAGGAGATCGACGCCAGCCTACCCGGCCTTGGAGCTTGCGTCGGCAACGATTCCGGCGGCGACGTCGCGCAGCTTGATGTTCCCGTGCTGCGAGGTGCGGACCAGAAAGGCGAACGCACGGTCGTGATCGAGCTGGTACCGCTCCATCACGATGCCGATCGCCTGGCCGATCTCGGCCCGGGACCGCAGCGCGGTGGTCAGTGTCTCGTTCTGCCGGCTCCAGCCCAGCGCGGCGGCGGCCAGGTTCGCGAACAGGAACCCGAGCTGTACGTCGTCCTCGGTGATCACGCCGACACCGTCCGCGAACAGGTTCACGGCCCCCCGGATGTGCGGCTCGGCCCGGAACTGGAACGCCAGCTGAGAGCCGATCCCGAGCTCGGCCGCGCGCGGGCCGAAGCGCGGCCAGCGGTCGTCCACGCGCAGGTCGTCGGCGCGGACGATCGGATCCTCGATCACCGCGTCCAGGCAGGGTCCCTCGCCCAGGGAATACTGCAGCGCGTCGACCTCGAGGGCCTTGTCGTCGCTCGGCGCGAGGGTCCGGATCGTCCGGTCCGCCGCCGTGATCGAGATACTCGCGTGGTCGACGGCCGGCATCGTCCGGACCGCGGCCGTGGTGATCTCGTCGAGGGTCTCCTCGATCGTCATCGGCATCTGCAGCGCGACCGCGACCCGTTCCATCACCGCGACAAGTTCACGACTGTCCATCATTTCCCCCCTGGGAACCGGATCCAACACGCGGATCATAGAGCCCCGGCTGCCCGGGTGGTTGATCCAGCGGCCCCCGATCATTAGGTTTGTTCCGCTGACCGGTTCTGCAAGCAGCCGGGAATCGACCTGTGTCCTCCGGGCGCACCGATCGAGTCCACCTGACTCCTGCCGTCCGACGGTCCGGTGGCGAGGAGACCTGCCGTCATGACCTTCGATGACGACGACCTGACCATCCGGACCACCGCCGCGGACGACCATCTGCTGGTCTCGGTGATCGGCGACCTCGACCTGGAGAGCGCGCCGGCGATGACGGCCGCGCTCAAGCAGGTCCTCGGCGACCGTCCCGTCGTGGTCGACCTGAGCGGCGTCGAGTTCATGGACTCCAGCGGTCTCGGCGTACTGGTCGGTGCGCACAAGGACGCGACCGCGCTGCTGCTGGCCGAGCCGGGGCCACGGCTGCAGAAGATCTTCAAGATCACCAAGCTGCACAAGGTGTTCGCCCTGTATCCGACGGTCGACGAGGCCATCGCGAGTCTGCGCGCGCCGGCCACGGAGACGGAGGCGCCGGTCGAATCCGTCGTACCGGGCTTCGAGGAGCTGAGCCCGTGAACGGCCCGGAGCTCGCGATCGAGCCGGGTCTGCTGGACGAAGCGAGCCTGGTAGATGGGATCGGTCTGACGATGGCGGGATCGCTCAACGTCCGCCGGTCGGTGCTTCAGCTGCTCGACAGCCTGCGCCCCGGATTCGCCGACTGGGCAGCCGTCGCGCTGATCAATCCGCGCACCGGCGGCATCCAGCTGTACGGCGGTGACGACCTCACGTCGATCGTGAAGGTCTCCCGACGGGCGCTGGCCGGACAGGCGCTCGAGCGGGTACTGGCGACCGGCCGTTCCGAGCTGCTCCATGTGGCGCTCGAAGGCCTTGGTGACGGACTCCTCGGTCTGATCCCCCACCGCGCGCTCCGCGACCAGGCAGCCGCCCTGCGTCCGGCCGACGTCCTCGGGACCGGTCTGACGGCGCGTGGATCGACCATGGGTGCATTGATCACCGTGCGTGGCCAAGGGCGGGGGTTCACGCCCGAGGATGTCGCGGCTGCCGAGCAGATCGCGGTCCGCGCGTCGATGGCACTGGACTCGGCACGCCTGTACGAGCAGCGCAGCCAGATCGCCAGCGCGTTGCAGCAGAGCCTGCTGCCGCCGGAGCTGCCGACCATCCCCGGTCTGGACCTGGGCGCGCGCTACCGGCCCGCGTTCGATCAGCTCGACATCGGCGGCGACTTCTACGACATCTTCCCGCGCGGCGACGACTGGCTGGTGGCACTCGGTGACGTCGCGGGCAAAGGCGTCGAGGCGGCGGTGCTGACCGGCCGCGCCCGGCAAAGCCTGCGGACCGCGGCCCACTTCGAGTCCGATCCCGCGGCCCTGCTGTCCGCGCTGAACACGGTCTTCCACAACGACATCTCGAACCGCTTCGTCACCATGATCTGTCTGCGGGTCCGGCCGCTCGACGACGGCTCGCTCGAGGTCACGGCGGCCGCGGCCGGGCATGCGCCGCCGCTGCTGATCCGCGCCTCGGGCGGAATCGCCGAGGTGCGCGCGGAGGGCGCCGTACTGGGTGTCGTTCCGGTCGCCGAGTACTCCGCGACGACGGTTCGGCTGGACCCCGGCGACCAACTCGTGCTCTTCACCGACGGAGTCGACGAGGCTCGCGGTGAGAGCGGGTTCTACGGCCATGAGCGGCTCGCAAGCCTCCTCGGCCCGTACGCCGGTGCTCCGGCCGACGTGATCTGTGCTGCGATCGAACAGGACGTTCTCGAACATCTGGGCGGCCGGGCCCACGACGACATCGCCGTACTGGCGCTGGGATGTGCACGATGACGCTGACTGACCTGACCCCGGCGTTGACCCGGTTCGAGAACGCGGTGGCGGAGGTCGACATCACGACGGCGCTCGCTGTCGTCGAGGAGGCGCTGGCCGCCGGAGCGGACCCGGTCACTCTGCTGACCGAGGTGGTCGTGGCGGCTCAGCGAGCCGTCGGCGACCGCTGGCAGCGCGGTGAATGGTCGGTCGCTCGCGAGCACGCGGCGACCGCGGTCGCCACCGCGGCCACCGAAGCCGTCACTCGTCAGGTACGGCGGTTGCCGGTCACTCGTGGTCGGGTCGTCGTCGCCTGCGCCGAACGTGAATGGCACGCCCTGCCCGCGATGATCATCGACTGTGCGCTGCGCTCCGACGGCTGGGACACCACCCTGCTCGGCGCCTCCACCCCGGCGCTACGGCTCAGTCAGTACCTGCAGGACCTGGGCCCGGACGCCCTGGCCGTCAGCTGCTCGATGCTCGGCTCACTCCCCACCGCCCGCCGCTTCATCGAAGCCGCCACCGCCGCCGGCATCCCCGTCCTCGTCGGCGGCCCCGCCTTCGGCGCCGACGACCTCCGCGCCCAGAGCCTCGGCGCCACCGCCTGGGCCCCGGACGCAGCCGGCGCCATCCAAGCCCTGCGCACCATCCCACCAGTCGTCGCACCCGCCGTACCGCTCCCAGACGGCCCGGTCACGGAACAGGCGGCGCTCGACCTCGCCCACACCGAGCTCCTGACCACCATCACGTCCGACTGGCCCGGCGACGCGTTCGCGGATGTCGACCTGGCTCGCGACTGCGTCGATCTGCTCCTGCACGCCATCTGGGCCGCCCTCCTGACCGCCGACCCAAGGGCGATCTCCGAGACCGTCTGGTGGATCTCAGAGCTCCTCAACAGCCGAGGCGCACCACCCCACCTCCCCAACGCCCTGCACACAACCATGACCCGCGCCCTCCGCGACTACCCCCTGGCCGGCGCACTCCTCACCACCGCCTGGCCCAGCTAGAGGTTGTAGGTGGTGGTGGCTGTGGTGGTGAAGACGGCCTCGCGTTCGGTGGGGGTCAAGTGGTCGGTGAGGGTTTCGGCTGCGGCTACGACATCGGCGTACGACGCGGCGAGGAGGCAGACGGGCCAGTCGGAGCCGAACATGACGCGGTCGGGGGTGAAGGCGTCGAGGACCACGTCGGCGTAGGGCTTGAGGTCGGCGGGGGTCCAGGTGGACCAGTCGGCCTCGGTGACCATGCCGGAGAGTTTGCAGGTCACGTTGGGGAGGGCCGCCAGGGCGCGGAGGTCGGCGGCCCAGGGGTCGAGAGGACCGCCGACGACCGGCTTGGAGATGTGGTCGACGACGAAGGAGAGCTGCGGCAGGGCTTGGGCGACCTTGATCGCCGCCGGTAGGTGCGGGGCTTTGGTGAGGAGGTCGTAGACGAGGCCGGCGTCGGCGACAGCGGCCAGACCGCGTTGGACGTCGGGGCGCAGTAACCACTCGAGATCCGGCTCGTCGTGCACCTGGTGCCGGATTCCCTTCAGCCACTGGCCGTCCGGGCGGGCTTGGAGCTCAGCCAGTACGTCGGCGACGTCGGGCGCGGTCAGGTCGACCCACCCCACGACGCCAGCCACCAAGTCGTTGCTGGCGGCAACTTCTAGGAACTCGCCGGTCTCGGCCAGAACGCTGGCGGTCTGCACCAGGACGGTGGCGGTGATGTCGGCAGCGGCGGCGAGAGGGGCGAGATCCTCGACACTGAAGTTGCGGCGAATCGGGGCGAAGTCGGGCCCGACCATCCAGGACTGGTCCCGGACAGTCAGGTCCCACACGTGGTGGTGGGCGTCGACTCTGCTCATACCGCTCCGATCTCTGGCTCGCTCATGCCGCGGTGGTGCCTTCCGCGTGGATGAGACGGATGACTTGCTGGCTCATGTGGTCGTAGTCGTGGTCGTTGGGAAGTTCGCCGCGGATGCGGTGGTCGCGCATGACGACGACGCGGTCGGCGAGGGTGATCATCTCGGGGAGGTCCGAGGTGATCAGCAGGATGGCGAGGCCGTTGGCGGCGAGGTCCCAGATGAGCGTGTGGAAGGCGTCCTTGGTGCGGACGTCGATGCCGACCGTGGGCTCGTCGATGATCAGGATCTCGGTCTGCGCGGCCAGCCATTTGGCCAGCGACACCTTTTGCTGGTTGCCACCCGACAGGGTGCCGGCGAGCTGGGACGGGGACGCGATCCGGATCCCGAGTTGTTCGACGTACGACGTGACGATCTCGGTCTCGGCCTTGGCGGGGACGTAGCCGAGGAGTTTCCGGAGACGGTCCCAGATCGTGACGGCGATGTTCCGCGCGACCGACTGCTCGAGGAAGACGCCTTCTTCCTTGCGGTTCTCGGTGACGTAACCGATCTTGTGGTTGCGCAGGGCATCGCGGACCGTGCGGATCTTCACCGCCTTGCCGCGCACCAGCACCTCGCCGGCGGTGATCCGATCCAGTCCGAGCAGCGCCTTGGCCAGCTCACTCCGCCCGGCGCCGACCAGACCGTACAACCCGACGATCTCACCCGGTCGCACGGTCAGATCCACCTCGGCGTGACCGGTCGCCGTACCGACGCCGCGCAGCTCCAGGATCGGAGCGGCCGCGGTGTCGACGGTCCGGTCGGGCAGGTTGAGTGCCTCGTGCACCCGGCCGACCATCAGGTCGACGACCTGGTCACGGGTGAGCTCGGACAGTGCACCGCCGGACAGCACCGAGGCGCCATCGCGAAGCACGGTGACGGTGTCGCAGATCTGGAAAACCTCCTCCAGCTTGTGGCTGACGAACAGCACCGCACGCCCGTCGTCCTTCAGCTTCTCCACCACCCGGAAGAGCAGGGCCGCTTCGTTGGGAGTGATCGACGCGGTCGGCTCGTCGAGCAGCAGCACGCGACTCTCCACCGACAGCGCCTTGGCGATCTCGACCAGCTGCGCCTGCGCGACCGACAGCTCGGTGACCGGTTGATCCGGGTCGATGTCGAGCTCGAGCTCGGCCAACCACCGCGATGCCTCGGACCGGATCGCGGCCCGGTCGACCAGGCCGCGCGACGTCGGCAACTTCTGGAGCAGGATGTTCTCCCCGACCGTGAAGCCGGGGATCAGGTTGCGCTCCTGGTGGACGACGCCGATCCCGGCCGAGGCCGACTCGTGCGGCGACCCGAACGACACCTCGCGACCGTCAAGCAGCAGCCGACCCCCATCGGGACGGTAGAGCCCGGTGATCACCTTGATCAGCGTCGACTTGCCGGCCCCGTTCTCACCGAGCAAGGCATGAACGGAACCCGCCTCCAGTGAAAGCGTCACGCCGTCGAGCGCACGAACGCCGGGGAAGACCTTCACGATCTCCGCGGCCTGGAACAGCGTCATGACACACCTCCGGCAACCACCGCGTCGGGTGATTTCACCACTGACCTCCGGTCCTGCCGACGAGTCCTGACCTGTCCGAGCACGACCGAGCCGAGGACGACGGCACCGACCACGAAGTTCACCCAGGAGGGTTCGAGCGAGAACTCGGCCCGCGCGGTGTCCACGAACCGCACGATGAACGCCGCCAGCACAGTCCCCAGTACGACGGCCGATCCGCCGGTGAGCAATGCGCCACCGATGATCGGCGCAGCGAACGAGGGCAGCAGCCAGTCGCCGCCGATGCTCTTGTTCACCCCCGGCGACGAAGCAACGGTGAGAATCGCGGCGATGCCGAGGATCGCCCCGGACAACGCGTGCGCGACGATCACCGAGCGGTCGTTGGAGATCCCGGACAGCCGGGCGGCGATCGGGTTCCCACCGGAGGCGAGCAACTGCCGGCCCGGCACCGTCCGCTTCAGCATCACTGCGAGCAGCCCGGCCACGATCAACGCCACGATGAAGATCCACGGCACGATCCCGAACAGCGCCGCCGCCCCGAAGGTCTTCAGTCCTTGCGGATAGGCGTCGACCGTCCGCGTCCCGACCAGCCGGTACTGCACGCCGAGCAGGATCGTCATCGTCGCCAGCGTGACGATGAACCCGTTGATCCGGGTCAGCACCACGAGCACGCCGTTCAGCAGACCGACGATCCCGGCGAGCAGGAACCCGATCAGCAGCGCCAGCGGGACCGGCACCCCGTGATCGGCCATCAGCACGCCCATCGCCGCCGCCGCGAATCCACCGATCGCGCCGACGGCCAGGTTGAGTTGACCCACTGCGAGCACCACCATTTGAGCCAATCCGATCAGGATCGGCACGGCAAGGAACTGAAGGAGCACTCTTAAGGAATTCGCTGCGAGCAGGTCACCGCCGGAGGCGATCACCAGGCCCACGAAGAACACGATGCCGATGACGAGCAACGTCATCTCGGTCGAGCGAGCGAAGCGTTTCATTGTCGGCGCACCTCCTGCCGCTCGGACAGGACTGTTCGGACGCGGTCGGTCGACAGCGCCAGCAACAGGATCAGACCGAGGTAGATGTTCAAGCTCTCCAGCCCGACACCGAGCAGGTCGAGACCCTTGCGGATGACGGAGGTGAGCGCCGTACCGATCAGCGTGCCCCAGATCGAGACGAAACCACCGGCCAGCAAGGTGCCGCCGAGGATCGGCCCGAGGAACGACGGGAGCATGAACTCCTCGCCGATCGTGGCCTTGATCGAGCCGGTCGAGACGGCCAGCATGAATCCGGCCAGCGCGGCCAGGCAACCGGACATGGCGTGCGCGGTGATCACCCGGCGCGCAGTGGGGATGCCGGACAGCTCCGCAGCCTTCACGGAAGAACCGGTCATCAGCAGCTCACGGCCGAGCCGAGTGCGTGAGTAGATCCAGCCCACGACCACCATGGCGATCACGGCGAAGAGGGCCAGCTGCGGTACGGCGGGCGACCCGCACACGTTGCCGACACACACATCGGCCAGCGAGTAGTTCCGCAGCTCCCGCATGCCCGGCGGCTTGACCACGAACGCCGCGTTGTCCGTCAGCGAGGTGTAGACGAGCGGAATCATGCCCAGCAGGAGGAAGTCCAGCGCCAGCGTCACCACGAACGAGTTGACCCCGGTCCGCGCGATCACCCAGCCGGCCAACGCACCGATCGCCGTACCTGCCACCAGCCCCACCAGGAGACCGGAGTACAGGGTGAAGTGCCACAGGTCGTAGGAGATCCCGGTGATCATCATCGAGAACGCCGCCATCCGGCCGACGGCGAGGTTCATGTGGCCGATCGACAGCACACACAGCTGCGCCAGCCCGACCACGGTGAACATCGCGATGTCACGCAGCAGCGGGAAGACCACCAGCTGCTGATTGAAGAACGCCGGCCGCAGCACACCGAACAGAGCACCCAGCAGTACGACGAGGATCAGCAACCCGATGCGCTGGTTGGCCCACCATGGTGTGCCGCGCGGCGGCTTCTCGACCGGTGCGTCCTCCTGCAACGCCTGGGTCGCGGTCTCCGACACCGGGGCACTCATGAGACGCGCCGATCGTCGATCGCGTCAGAGTCCCAGTCGATCCCCAGCCCCGGCACATCCGGTGCGACGGCGTGACCGTCCACCACGGACATCTCAGAACGGGTGATGGCTCGCAGCTGCGGGATGTGCTCGACGTACCGGCCGTTCGGTACGGCGGCGGTCAGGCTGACGTGGATCTCCATCAGGAAGTGCGGACACACCTCCAGGTTGAACGCCTCGGCCAGGTGCGCGACCTTCAGCCACGGCGTGATGCCACCGACCCGCGCCACGTCCACCTGGACGATTCCGGCTCCACCAGCGGCGACGTACTCCCGGAACTGCGAGATCGAGTACAGCGACTCCCCCACGGCAATGGGAATCGACGTCGCCGAAGCCAGCCGCACGTGGCCGGTCACATCGTCCGCCGGCAACGGCTCCTCGAACCACGACAGGTCCACCGACTCGAACGCAGCCGCTCGACGCTTGGCCTCGGCGTACGTCATCGACTGGTTCGCATCGACCATGATGTCCAAAGCGGGCCCGACAGCATCCCGTACGGCGCGCAGTCGCTCCAGGTCCTCGTGGACGCGCGGCTTGCCCACCTTGAGCTTCACACCCGGCCAGCCAGCCTTCTGCGACGCCAGAGCGCCCGCAACGAGCTCATCCGTGGTCAGGTGCAGCCAGCCACCCTCGGTGTCGTACAAGGGCACCTGCTGACGGTAGCCACCAGCCAACCGCCACAACGGCTCAGCAGCCCGCAGACACCGCAGATCCCACAGCGCGGTGTCGACAGCAGCCAACGCCAGCGAGGTGATCGCACCGACCGTGGTTGCGTGCGTCGACCAGAACAGGTCCGACCACAACGCCTCGACGTTGCGTGCGTCCTTCCCGATCAGCCGTGGCAGCAGATGGTCCCGCAACAACGCCAGTACGGCGGTTCCGCCCGTACCGATCGTGTACGAGTACCCCAGCCCACTCAGCCCGTCCGACGTCTCCAGCGAGACGAACACGGTCTCCTGCTTGAGGAACGACTGCACTGCATCGGTCCGGACCGTCTCGACCTCAAGATCGACCAGGTATGCCGACGCCTTCGTGATTGCGCTCACTGGCAGCTCAACTGCTTCTCGAACTCGGTCTGCAGCGCCTTGGTCTTCGCCTTGCGCTCGTCGTCGTACGTATCCACGTTGGTCTTCGTCACCACGAACGAGCCGGAGTCCACGATCACACCGGGCGTCTTCATCGTGCACTGCTTGGACTGCAGCAGCGCGAGCAGCCAGCCGCCGACGTACGCCTGGCCGACCGGGTTCTGCGTGACGGTCGCGGCGACCCCGCCGGACTTGATCCCGGACAGGATCTTCGCGTCGTCGTCGATCGCGACGACCTTGATCGGAAGCTTGCTGGAGGCAACCCCGTCGGCCGCGGCCACGGCCGGGTTGTACGCCGTGGTGACGATGCCCTTGATGTCCTTGCCCTTGGAGGCGAGCAGGTCGGCGACCGCCTTCTGCGCGGTGGACAGGTCCTTGTCGATGTCGGTGATCACCGGCAGCTCGGTGACCTTGCCTCCTGTCTCGGCGACCGCCTTCTTCACCCCGGCGATCCGGCGCTGGGTGTTCGAGTCGACGTTGTTGCCGGTCAGGTGCACGATCGTGCCCTGGCCGCCGATCGCCTCGATGGTTGCCTTGGCCGCCTTGTACGCCGCCGCCTCGACATCCGTGGACAGGCAGAAGTCGGCCTCGTTGGTGTCACCCGCCGGGCAGGAGGCCAGCGAACCGACCGCGAACCCCTTCGCCTTCAGGTCCTCGAAGGTCGAGTTGATGTCGGTCGGCGACACGCCGAAGATGCCGAACGCGTTGTACCCCTGCGCGGCCAGCGAGTTGATCACGTTGTTCTGCTTGCCCTGGTCCCACTCGCCGGTCTCGTTGAACGTGACGCCACCGAGTTTGAAGTCGGTCTTGTCGGTGTCGGCGGTGGTCTTCCACGGCTGGAAATAGGGGTGCGCGCCGCCCGGGATCAGCGCTAGCTTGACCTGGGAGCCGTCCTTCAGGGTCACCGGGCCGGAACTGGCTCCGCTGGACGCGTCGTCCTTCGGTGCTCCGCCGGAGGTCGGGTCGGCGGGCTTGGTCGTACAGCCGGTCGCGACCAGCGCGAAGGTCGCGAGGCAGAGAGCGGTTCGACGGAGAGCGACGGTCATGAGCGGACTCCAGATCCTATAGGATATTGCCAACCTGATGCTGCCGCCTCACACTGAAGGCGTCAAGACTCGCCCCGGTAACGATGCGAGTCGGGCAGACTATGGGTCGGGAGGAATGCACTGTGACTGATGCGCATGTTGGTCTGGCCGGGCAGTTGTCCCGGCTGCCGCAGCGACAGGTGCTGAGCGACGACGTCTACGAGACCGTCAAAGGCCTGATCATGGACAGCGTGGTCGAGCCGGGCACCCGGCTGAACATCGACGCCCTGACCCGTGAGCTGGGGATCTCGCAGACCCCGATCCGGGAGTCGCTGGCCCGGCTGGAGGCCGACGGACTGGTGATCAAGGAGCCGCTGCGCGGTTATCGGGTGTCGTCACGGCTGAGCCGGCCCGAGTTCGAGGACCTGTTCGAGTTCCGGCTGCACATCGAGCCGTGGGCGGCCGGTCGGGCGGCGGAGCGGGCCGGCACCGAGGACCTCGTCCGGCTCAAGGACGAGATGCTGAGCTACACCGACGTACCGGACCGGCCGGCGTACGAGAGCTACCGGGCGATGGCTGCGCACGACCAGCGCTTCCACGACCTGGTGCTGGAGCTGGCCGGCAACGAGACCACGCGGCTGTCCTTCGCCCGCACGCACTGCCACCTGCACCTGTTCCGGCTGTACTACGGCGGCGGGATCGCGACGAAGGCGCTGCGGGAGCACAAGACCGTCGTGGCCGCCGTCCGCAAGGGCGACCCCGAGGAGGCGGCCGCGGCGATGCGGGCACACATCGAGGCGTCCCGCGAACGGCTGCGACCGATGTTCGACCAAGAGTGAGTCCGTCCTTCTGAATCAGGAGAACCCCTGTGGAACTGCTGCGCCTCGGCGCGGTCGGCGAGGAGCGCCCGTTCGTGCGCGCCACCGACGGCACCGTCTACGACCTGAGCCCGCTCACCGCCGACATCGACGGCGCGTTCCTGGCGGGTGACGGCATCGCCCGGACCCGCGCCGCGCTCGAGGCCGGTGAGCTGACGGCCGCCGCGACGGACGGCCTGCGGGTCGGCGCCCCGATCGCTCGTCCGGGCGCCGTCGTCTGCATCGGGATGAACTACGCCGCACACGCGGCCGAGTCCGGGTCCGCGCCGCCGAAGCAGCCGATCGTGTTCTTCAAGCACCCGAACACCGTCGTCGGCCCGTACGACGACGTCCTGGTCCCGCGCGGTTCGGTCAAGACCGACTGGGAGGTCGAGCTCGCCGTGATCATCGGCAAGCAGGCCCGGTACGTCGAGACCGACGAGGAGGCCCTGGCCTGTGTCGCCGGGTACGCCGTCTCGAACGACGTCTCCGAGCGCGCCTTCCAGATCGAGGAATCCGGCGGTCAGTGGTCCAAGGGCAAGTGCTGCGAGACCTTCAACCCGCTCGGCCCGGCACTCGTCCCGGCCGACGAGGTCGACCCCACCAACCTTGACCTTAAGTCCTTCGTGAACGGCGAGCCTCGCCAGGACTCGAACACCCGCGACCTGATCTTCTCGGTCGCCGCGCTGATCCGCGACCTCTCGCAGTACATGGTGCTCAGCCCCGGCGACATCGTGAACACCGGTACGCCGGAGGGCGTGGCCCTGTCCGGCCGCTTCCCCTACCTGTCCCCCGGCGACGTGATGGAGCTGGAGATCGAAGGCCTCGGCAAGCAGAAGCAGTCCCTCGGTAAGGCCTAGGGTTTCTGTCGGCGCGGCCCTCTAGGGTCGCGCCATGACAGACGCACTACCGGGCATCCGCACCTCCTACGACACCGTCGCCACCTCGTACGCCGAGCGCGTGGTGGACGGTCCCGATTGGGAGATCGAAGGCTTCGACCTGGTCGCGCGGCTAGCGGCCGGACGGCCGGTCCTCGACGCCGGCTGCGGCCCCGGCCGCACCACCGCCCTCCTCGCCACGAGCACCGCCCACCCCGCGACCGACCTCGCCGGCCCGAACTGCGTGATCGGGCTCGACCTGTCCCCGGGGATGATCGAGGTCGCCCAGCGCGACCACCCTGAGCTCGACTTCCGCGTCGGCTCGATGACCGCGCTCGAGTTTCCCGACGACTCCTTCGGCGGCGTAGTCACCTGGTGGTCGATCATCCATCTGCCGCGCGACGTCGTACCGGTGGCGTTGTCCGAGTTCCACCGCGTGCTGGCGCCGGGCGGTGTGCTGCTGATGGGATTTCATGTCGGCGAGGAGTCCACCCACAAGACCTCGGGGTACGGCGATCTCCCGATGGACCTGTGGGTCCATCGCTGGTTGCCGGAGCAGTTGACAGAGCTTGCGGTTGCGGCCGGCTTCACGCCGTACCTGGAGGCTGAGATTCCAGAAGATCGGCTGGTGTTCACGAAATGACCTCACGCGTGCGAACGGTGACGTTCGATACCCACGACCCCTACGAGCTGGCCGGCTTCTGGGTCCAGGTCCTCCGAGCCTCCCGCCACGAAGACGACCACCCCGGCGACCCCGGCGCCGAAGTCATCACCGAAGGCATGACCCTCCTCTTCGAGCAGAACAACGACGAAAAGGTCGTCAAGAACCGGGTCCACCTCTGCCTGGAACCAGACGGCACCCGCGACGCCGAGGTCGCCTGGCTCCAAACCCTCGGCGCCACCATCGCCCACGACCTCCGCAACCCCGACGGCACCGGCTGGGTCGTCATGCACGACCCCGAAGGCAACGAGTTCTGCGTCCTCCGCAGCGCCACCGAACGAGCCGCCACCACCTGAGCACTCAGAGTGCTGAACTATCTTGCAGTCATCCAACTGAACGGACCGGGCGACGGATGCGGACCTGCGCCACTGTGCAACTCGCTCGTTAGTGGTCCGGGTGGGGCGCGCTGAGCGTGGGCGCACTACTGGGCTACCCAGTTAGACAGTGGCAGCGGTCCGCCGCTGTTGGGCTGTTCTTCACCGGAGCGGCTTGGTTAGGCGACCGGGGTTTCGCCGGTGAGGGTTAGGCGCCAGTCGGTGGTCCAGGCGTGGATGGCTACGTCGAGGTTTTCGCGGGTGGCGGTGGCTCGGTGGTGGCCGTTTTCGGTGGGGGCGATGGTGGCGGTCCAGCCGCGGGCGCGGAAGGCTTCGGCGGCGGCGGTGATGGCGGCGGCGGGGTCGGGGGCGGCGGGGTTGCCGGTCTGCACCGTGATGCGGGCGATGGTGGCGGGGCCGCGGCCGTCGAAGAGGGCGCCGGGGTTGATGGGGCCGGGGTCGTGGGTGACGACGGGCTGCTGATCCGGTACGACGGCGGCCGCGACGGCGAGTAGTTCGTCGCGGAGGGTGTCGCGGGGGGTGGTCATCGCCGGGGTCCTTCCGTGGTCCGTGGTCGGGGGGCGCCGGTCGGGCGCGCGGTCGCGCGGCCGGTGGGGTGGGGAGCGCGATTGACGGAAGGGGGCGCTAGGCCGTCGTAGACCTTGTGGGCCACGCCGGCGGCCTTGTTGAGGACCGTGCCCCAGGCGAGCTTGGTTTCTTGGGAGCGGCTGGTGCCGGTGGTGGTGATCGAGTCGAGGTCGCCGCGGACGACGCGGCCGATGTTGCGGAGGGCCTCGCTGTTCACGCGGTAGTACTCGTTGTGCCAGTGCACCGAGACAGCCTCGTCGGCGTTCGTCGCCATCCGGATCGCGTCCGGGAAGGTGGCCGGGTCGGGGCCGTGCCATTCGGAGTACGACACGTAGTCGCCGGGAGCGCGTTCGACGTACAGGCGGGTGGGCAGTTGGACGAAGTCGGCGGCCTCGTCGACGTACTTGGTGATGCCAGGCGAGCCGGTGAGGACGACCCGGTCGGCGCGACCGCCGTTCAACAGGGCCTGGCCGACGACGTCGGTGCCGTAGGAGTGGCCGACCAGGGTGGTCGTGGCGTTGGTCAGGTCGCGCAGGTCGGTCAGGAAGGTCGCGAGGCGCGGGCCGCCGTCGAGGGCGGCCTCCTTGCTCGCGGCCTCGACGAGGCCCTGCGGTGAGTCGTAGTCGAGCCACGCGATCGTCGCCGTACCCGGGCCGGCCTCAGTCCGGATCAGGTCGGCACGGTCGGACTGCCCGCGGAAGGTCTCCAGGTTGTTGCCCATGCCCGGAACCAGTACGGCGACGTTCTGCGCCTGCTCGAGATCACCGTGTACCTCGACCGCCCGGCCTTGACCGAGCGGGTCGACCGACAGGAACTGACGGGGCCGTTCGACCGCGATGACGTTGCCATCGGCATCGACGTCGGTGCCCTTGACCGGTGTGAGCAGCTCGGTGACGGTCTCGAGCCGCTTGCGGTCGTGGGCGGTCGCCGTACCGGCGTCGACTGCTTGCTGAAGGTGTTGACGGGCGGCGAGCAGGCGCGCGTAGTTCTCGCGATACCGCGAGGCGAGCTCACTCATCCGCCACACCAATCAGCCGAAGGCCAGGGACCAGCTGCCAGTGTGGTGGGACAGGTTCACTGTTGCCAAGGGGCGGACGTCCACATGCCGGAGCGACTCCGCCGGAGCATCCAGCACATAAAGCACCACCGCCCGCACGACCGCCGGATGGACCACGGCGACCAGCCGGCTGCTCCCGGCAGACGCGGACTCCGCCTCGCGATCCTCACTGACCAGATCGCCCAGCCAGTCCGCGACGCGGGTGATGACGTCGTTCTCGGTCTCACCGCCTGGGGTGGCCGTGTGCGGCCGCTCCAGCCAGGCGGAGACGGCAGCCGGGTCAGACCCGAGCAGGTCCTCCAGACCGCGACCGGCCCACTCGCCGTAGTCGCGGTCACGCAGCGCCGGCTCGACGACCGCAGTCAGCCCGAGGGCCTCCGCGGTGGCGACCGCAGCCGGCTCGGGACCGGCGTACGTGGCGTCCGCGTCGAGCTTGAGCTGACGGGCGGCCTCCACACTTGCCGGATCCGGGTCAGGCGCACCACCGAGGACGAGGCCGCGCAGCGCGGGGGTCAGTGCGTGGGCGACCAGCGTCAACGAGCTCAAACAGACACCTTCTGTTCGGATGGCCGGCGGGCCACCGTGGCGGCGTACCCGAAACCGAGCAGGAGCCACAGTGTCGCCTGCGTACCGAGCGAGGCGAACCGGAACTGCCAGAGCAGCGTAGCGGGGAACGTGTCCGGAACCTCGTTGATCCGCGGCAGGATCAGGTACGCCGCCACGACCGTCACCACGAGTCCGGCGACGCCACCGGCGAGCCGGGCCACATCGCCGTACCGGGCTGCCCAGCGGGACAGCGCCACGCCGGCCCAGACCGCGAGCAATCCGATCACGATCGTCAACAGATAGGTGACGGTACGGCGGGTGATCGTCTCGGGATCACCGACCGCCGGTGGGTTCGGTGGGTACTTGAGGAACGGCACGAGCACGATGCCGATGAACCCGGCGGCGGCCAGGCCGAGGGCGGCGTACCCGTCGTTGCCGGTCCGCAGGCGGCGCCGGAGCAGCGTGAAGCCGACGGCGAAGATGCCACCGAGGGCGACGCCGTACAGGCCGGTGGCCAGGAAGAGGCCGCCCTTCTGGCCCTCACGGCTGACCAAAGGGGCTTCTTCTTCACCAGCGGCATGCTCGTCGCCGTGGTCATGACTGTGCGCGGTGGCGTTGGCCTCTTCGATCGCGATCGCGGCATCGACCCGCGGCTCGCCCATCACGTAAGCGAAGGTTCCGGCCAGCAGGCCGGCGAAGAGTCCGACGATCAGACCGCGCACCAGGAGTTGTCCGAAGGTGCGCATCGGATCAGTGGCAGGGCACGCCGAGGAGGTGACGGCCGTCGTGCATCAGCTCGTGCAGGTACATGCCCGACTGCGACACAGCACCCTGGTCGAAGCCGACCAGATACGCGAGCAGCAGCAACAGGCCGACGCTGAGAGCGGACAGCAGGAGCAAGCGGGACGAGATCGCCGGTACGCCGACCGACTGGGCAGGAGCTGCCATCTGAACCTCCTGGGGAAGTGCGCGTCCCCTTCGAAAGGCTGCTGGTGCCCGAGCATCCTGACTCACGAGCCTGGGCTCGATCACAGTGGCGCGGCCGTGCCGGATTCCCACCGGCTTCCCTCGGGCATCGCAGGTTGTCCCCCGAACCGTAGCCGTCGGCCCGCTGACGGGTCAACGGACCACGGTCCGGGGGTGAGAATGACCTCAGAGGGTGATGACCTCCAGGAGCTCCGACCCCGGCTTGAACTTCTTCCACTGGTAGCGGTCGGTCTCGTTCGCGGCCCGCAACCCGAAAGACAGGAACGCCAGGCCCTGGCCGGCCGCCTCCTGTGCGAGGGAGGTGACGTCGAAGCGCAGCAACTGGTCCGGCTGCGAGTTCCAGGAGCTACCGGAGGCTGTGCCCAGGTTCCGCAGCCAACTGCCGCCGGAGTTGTTCCAGGTGAGCGGCGCCTCCGGGTCGAGGTCGGTGACCTGGAAGAGCTGCACCGGCGTGGCCACGCCGGTCGGCGTGTGGGTGAGCAGGATCGAGAAGACGGCGGACGCGACCGAGGCACCGGACACGGCCGCCACCGGAACGCGGAAGAACGAGCGCCAGACGAAGGCTTCGTCGTATTCCCGGCCTACCAGGACCTCCGCTCGCGGAGCATCCCAGAACGAGGCGGCCGGCTGCCTGGTCGTGGCGTAGGTCCAGGCGTCGCTCGGCAGCACAACCCGCTCCGAGGCGAAGGCGGGCAGGGCGTTGACGGCGAGCGGAGCGGCGACGGCTGCGGCAGCCATTCCGAGCACGGAACGGCGTGACAAGTGATTCATGGCGGTGATCCCCTTGGTCGGTCGGACGGCCACCGTCACACGCCGCCGTCGCGGGCGACAGCTATTCCACGAGACCATTTGAGACAGTTCGAAAAGCTCTACTACCAAGGCTTTCCAGCACATACTCTGGGCAGATGCCTGCTGCCCATCACTTGATCGTCTTCGCGGTCACCGCCCTCGTCATGATCGTGATTCCCGGACCCAGTGTGCTGTTCATCGTCGGTCGCGCGCTCGCGGTCGGCCGCCGGGAGGCGGTGCTGACGATGCTCGGGAACACGCTCGGCGCTTCGGTGATGCTGGTGCTGGTCGCCCTCGGCCTCGGCACGCTGATCGCGGCGAGCGCGGTGGCGCTGACCGTCGTCAAGCTGGCTGGCGCGGCGTACCTGATCTACCTCGGTGTGCACGCCTTCCGGACCCGGAAGTCACTGGTCGAGGCGATGACCGGTGGGGTGCAGCCGGGCAGCACCCGTCGGACGCTGCGGCAGGGCTTCCTGGTCGGGGTGACCAACGCCAAGACCGCGGTGTTCTTCGCGGCCGTACTGCCGCAGTTCGTGGACCCGCACGCCGCCGGCCCGGCGTGGGTGCAGATCCTGATGCTCGGGCTGATCTTCGTCACGATCGCGCTGATCTCCGACAGCGTCTGGGCCGTCGCGGCCGGTACGGCGCGGCAGTGGTTCGCGCGGTCGCCGCGCCGGCTCGAGCTCGTCGGTGGCACCGGCGGGCTGATGATCATCGGCCTCGGCGCCAGCATCGCGGTCAGTGGGTCGAAAGACTAGTCCGTCGGGCTGCCTGCACACCCAGCAGAGCCAGTACGGCGGGAACTCCGAAGGCGACCAGATAGGCGGTCACCGGGGAGTGCGGCTCGATCGCCGCGAAGAGCGAACCGCCGACGGCCAGAACCGTTGCCGTCGACAACGAATCGCTGAGCTGCGCGGCCGAACTGTTCACACCCTGCTCGGCGCGTGACGAGTACTCGAGCACCAGCACCGACAGTGTCGGGAAGACCGTACCCATCCCGAACCCGGTCAGGCTCCACCCAAGAATGCCGATCACGACCGGCACATTCGGGTTCAGCGTCAGGACGGCGATCGCGATCCCCGCGACGATCGCGAGCATCCCCACCTGCAGGAACACGGCCGGACCGAACCGGTGCTTCGGCCGACCGCGCCACCACGACGCGAGCGTCCAGCTGACCCCGCTCACGGTCAGCACCAGGCCCGCGAAGGCCGGCGACAGTCCCCGCTCCCGCGTCAGCATCAGCGGCAGGAACACCTCCGCTCCGAACCCGGCCGCCGCGACCAGCCCGCGCAACGCGACGACCGACGGCAGACCCCGGCCCAGCACGAAGATCCCTCGCGGCAGCAGCCTCGGCGCGGACACCGCGATCGCGGCCAGCCCGATCGAGAGCAACACAATCTGCAGTACGCCGTGCTCCTGACCGCCGAAGTTCAGTACGCCG
Source organism: Kribbella sp. NPDC051587 (assembly GCF_044453945.1). Classification (NCBI taxonomy): domain Bacteria; kingdom Bacillati; phylum Actinomycetota; class Actinomycetes; order Propionibacteriales; family Kribbellaceae; genus Kribbella; species Kribbella sp. NPDC051587. Next base: position 145,118 of record NZ_JBITDE010000017.1, on the reverse strand, counting down.
ACCCCGACGGCGGCCGCGACGGCCCACAGTGCCTGTCGATCCCACAGTCGCCCCGGACGTACGTCGTACCGGTCGCCGCGCGCCAGCCCGGGACGCATCACGAAGACTGCGGGGATCGCCAGCACCGGTACGGCGAGGAACACAATCCGCCAACTCGTGTGCTCCACGATCAGACCTGCGATCGCCGGACCGACGAGGGACGGGACCACCCAACCGGTGGCGAACGCGGCGAAGATCTTCGCGCGGAGGATCGCCGGGTAGAGCTGACCGACCACGACGTACAGGGCGACGGTCAGCAGCCCGGAGCCGACGCCCTGGATGATCCGGCCGGCGACCAGGACCTCCATGCTCGGCGCGATCCCGGCGATGATCAGTCCACCGAGGAACCAGGCGGTGCCGTGCCAGAGCGGGCGGGTCGGGCCGCGGAGGTCACTCCAGGTGCCGGAGACAACCATCCCGACCACGCCGGAGGCCAGCGGGCCACCGAAGGCGAGCGCGTAGAGGTACAGGCCGTCGAGAGCCTGGGCGACGGTCGGCATCGCCGTCGTCACGGCCAGGTTCTCGAAGGCGACGAGCGTGATCAGCGCGACCATGCCGATCGTCAGCGCACGGTATTGCGGGGAGAGCACACCTGGCGTGGTCGTGGCCGGTTCGGCGGTCGTCGTCATACCGAACAGCCTCTGACTTCAAGTGCACTTGAAGTCAATTAGAGAGCTGCGGCAAGCACCAGCGCGAGGATCGGCGGCAGCGCCTGGCTGGCCGCGGCCTGCAGCATCCGGCGGTCGGAGGCGAGCAGGACGATGCCCGCACCGGCCATGCACGCGCAGCTGAAGAGTGCGATCGCGTGGCCCTTGTCGCCGCCCGCGATCAGGCCGCCGAGCGCGCCGGCCGCCAGGAACAGGTTGTAGAACCCCTGGTTGAACGCCCATGGCTTCGCCACCGCGGCCTCGGTGTCGTCCTTGACCAGGAACCGCTTGTACGTGCTCGGCTTGCGGAACAGCAGGCTCTCCATGGCGAAGACCGCCACATGGAACAGCCCGGCCACCACGACGAAGACCTGTGCGACGACATTCATGGGCGAACCGTACTACCAGGCGAACGCGCGCGCCGGGTTCGACTCGAAGATCGTGGCGGCCGCTTCCGGCCCGAACTCCCGGGTGATCCGCGGCCGGAGCGTGGTGAGCAGGAACTGCATCCCCGGGCCTTCACCAGTCGCGCCACGAGCCTTGGCGGTGGTGGTGTCTCCGCCGAGCAGCAGGCGATCGCCGTACCCGGCATCGAGGAGCGCCGCCAGGCAGGCAAGCAGGTGCGGATCGGTGGCGTTGTTGGCCCGCGACGGCCCGTCGAACGCCAGCCACGCACCGCGCCTCGCCAGATCGAGATGAGCCCGCGAGTCCGGGAAGCGGTTGAGGTGTCCAAGGATGACGCACGTCGGCGGTACAGCGAGGGTGTCGACGAGGAGATCCAGTACGGCGTCAGCCGCGGAACCCAGCTCGTGGTGGATCGCGATCGGAGCGCCGGTCGCGTGGTGAGCCTCGGCGGCTGCTTCCATCACGAACCGGGCGTGCTCGTCGAGCCGATGGAACCCACCGGCCACCTTGATCAACCCGGCCCGGACGGAACTGTTGCCGATGCCAACGGTCAGCTCGGTGTGAAAGATCTCCGCCAGCCGCGGTCGCACCTTCGCGACGAAGCCGTCCGGGTAGTGCTCGGCCCGATGCAATCCGGTGGCCGCGATCAGCGAAACCCCAGTCTGGGTTGAGATCTCGGGCAACAGCTCAGCCTGCCGCCCCAGTCCGTGCGGAGTCCACTGCACGATCGCCTGACCGCCGACCGCAGCAAACTCACGAACCTCAGCCAGCGCGGCCGACGCGTCATCCAGCTCCTGCCCGGCCAGCAACGCCGACCGGAAGAACAGATGATCATGCGCGTCACAGACCCCCAATTGCTCGGGCGCCAACTCCCCCACCACAGTCCGAATCATCACCACCCCAACCTAGCCACCACCAGGCGCACCCCTCAAAGTCGCGTGGGGTGGGAATGGCAGCACCCCCTGAGCTCGTGGGCTCAGGGGGTGCGGAGTGCCTGGGTGCTGTCAGGCGGCTTGCTTGCGGGGGCCGCGGCGACGGCGGCCGCCGCGCGAGGCGGAGGGGCTGTCACCGGGGCGGGTCGCCGTGGAGGAGGCGACCGTCCGGGTCTTGGTGCTTCCACCGGCCGAGCGCGGTGAGGTGGTGCCGGTCGTCGCCGTCCGGGTCGCGCCTGCACCACCGCGGCCCGAACCATTGCCACGACCGCGTCCACGGCCTCGGCCGGGGTTGCTGGTGGTGGCGACGACCGGGGCCTTGGCCGGAGGCTCGACGAAGACGCGCTCGCCCGGGGCGAGCTCGGCGAGCAGGGGGTCCCCGACCGAGAGCTTGGTGGTCTTGGGGGCGATGCCGGCCTTGCGGGTCAGGTCGCGGACGTCGCGGACCTGGTCGTCGGTCATCAGCGTGATGACCGTGCCTTCGGCGCCCGCGCGGGCCGTGCGGCCGGAGCGGTGCAGGTAGGCCTTGTGCTCGACCGGCGGGTCGGCGTGGATGACGAGCGTGACGTCGTCGACGTGGATCCCGCGGGCCGCGATGTCGGTCGCGACCAGCGTCTTCGCCGTACCGGCCGAGAACGCCTCGAGGTTGCGCGTGCGCGCACCCTGCGACAGGTTCCCGTGCAGCTCGACAGCCGGCACACCGGAGGCGATCAGCTTCTTGGTGAGCGCCTTGGCGCCGTACTTGGTCCGGGTGAAGACCAGCGTGCGTCCCGGAGCCGCGGTCAGGTCGACCAGCACCGGAACCCGGCTGTCGGCCTTCACGTGCAGGACGTGGTGGGTCATCTTCGAGACCGGCGACTGCGCCGAGTCGACGCTGTGCGTGATCGGGTTGTTCATGAAGCGCTTGACCAGTACGTCGACGCCGGCGTCCAGCGTGGCCGAGAACAGCAGCCGCTGCGCCTTGGCCGGGGTCGCCTCGAGGAGCCGGCGGACGGCGGGCAGGAAGCCGAGGTCGGCCATGTGGTCGGCCTCGTCGAGCACGGTGATCTCCACCGCGTCGAGCTTCACGTTGCCGGCCTTGAGGTGGTCCTCCAGGCGGCCCGGGCAGGCGACGACGATGTCGACACCCTTGCGCAGTCCGGTCGTCTGGGGGCCGTGGCCGACACCGCCGAAGATCGTCATCGTGCGCAGCTCGAGCACATCGGCCAGCGGCTGGATCGAGGCCTGGATCTGGGTGGCCAGCTCCCGCGTCGGCGCCAGGATCAGCGCGCGCGGGGCCTTCGGCTGCCGCTTGTTGCCGCGCAGGTAAAGGCGCGCCAGCAGCGGGAGCACGAAGGCGTAGGTCTTGCCGGAGCCGGTGCGGCCACGGCCGAGAACATCCTTGCCGGCCAGGGAATCCGGCAGGGTCGCCGCCTGGATCGGGAAGGGCTTGGTGACACCGGTCGCCGCCAGGGCGTCGGCCAGTGCAGCGGGTACGCCGAGATCGGCGAAGGTCAGGTCGTCCGGGACATCCATCGGGATGACCGACTCGTACTCCGCCGCCGTGACCGAGCTGTTGCTCTGAGCAACGTTCCCGGCGGGCTTCTTCGCCGCGGGCTTGCGCCGGCGCGGGCGGCCGTTCGAGGACGGGGCGGAGGTGGACGTGTTCGTGGCTTGCGTGAAGGGGCGGCGGGCCGCCATAGGTACTCCAAGAATCGTGGGGTCGTCCTGCCCGGCGCGGCCGTCAGGGGCCGCGGCGCTTGGGGGTCGACTGCGAGCGCTGCAGTCACAGAGCGCTCCTGGCCCGAGGCAGAACTGGGCGGGCCGTCACGATCAGTGTACGGCACGCGAGGTCCGCACCCCACTAGATTGTCTCCGGTGACCCGAATCAACCCACCCACGGCGGCTTCCGAACGCGAGTTGCTGCAGGGATTTCTCGACTTCCACCGGCAGACCCTGCTGCTCAAAGTCTCCGATCTGAGCGGTGAACAGCTCGCCCGGCGCAGCGCGGAGCCGTCCAGCCTGTCCCTGCTCGGACTAGTGCGCCATCTCACGGAAGTCGAACAGTACTGGTTCAAGTCCTGTCTGGCCGGCGAGGAGGTTCCGGATCGTTACTGGACGGCCGAACATCCCGACGGCGACTTCGATCTGGTCGACCCGGCCCAGGCGCAGGCCGACCTGCAGGCGTACGCGGACGCCGTCCAGGAGTCCGACAAGATCGCGTCGCGACACGCTCTCGACGACCCGTTCCGCCGTCCGCGCCGACTGGAGATCTACAGCGTGCGGTACCTCTACATCCACATGATCGAGGAGTACGCGCGGCACAACGGCCACGCCGATCTGCTGCGCGAACGGATCGACGGCAAGACCGGCGAGTAGTAGCTAGGACTTGATCGAGCGGATCAGACCGACGATGTCGTTGACCACGCCGCGCACGCCCGGGATCCGGGTCAGCCGCAGCAGCCGGTCGATCAGCGGCACCGACCGATCGATCAAAGTCTTGGTACGGCGAAGGTCCGCGCTGTCGTCGTGGACCCAGAACAGCACGATCCCCATCTGCAGCAACCACAGCAACTCGGGGAGCTCCGCAGCCAGGTCGGCCGAAAGCTTGAGGTCCGACCCGGCCACGACCTCCCGGAAGATCTCGATACTCGCGTCCCGGGCCGGCTGCGACTCCGTGCTGAACGGCGACAGCGGGCTCTTCGGATCCGCAGCCGTCTTGAAGAACGTCGCGGCGAACTCGTGGTACGGCGCCGACACGTCCAGCCACACCCGCAGTACGCCGCTCAGTCGCGCAGCGAACGCCTTCTCGTCGGCCAGCACCGACCGCACCGCGTCCCGGTGCTGCTCCTGCAGGTGGTCGTAGTACGCCTGCATCAGATGCTCTTTGGAGCCGAAGTAGTAGTAGGCGTTACCAACCGAGACACCGGCCTCGGTCGCGATCGCCCGCATCGTCGTCTTGCCGTACCCCTGCTCGCGGAACAACCGCAGCGCAGTGGACAGGATCAGCTCACGCGTCTGCTCACCCTTGGTGGTCGCACTGTCCGTCACAGCCGTCAGCGTAGTCACCCCCTGGCCGGTCCACCGTGAACCGCCTCAACCCGGCCACCGACTGCACCATGCGTCGAGCCACCGGCCGCATGGCCGGAGTGGACAGCTGGACCGCCGTGTAGCGCCAGTCCCACGCGGCCCATAGGCAGACGATCCAGGCCCGGTCGCCGACGTACACCGAACCGTCGTCGGCGACCACTGTCACCTCGCGCAGCGTGGCAGCGTGATCCAGCGTGGGGTAGAGCGCCCGCGCCTCCGCCGACCCCGCCGCGACGAACCGCCTCTGCACCACCCCACCCTCACCGTCAGAGGCCGGCCGCTGTGCCGCCAGCCAGTCCTTGAACCGTCGGCACAGACCACACTGCGCGTCGTACAGCACTGTCAGCTCCCGCATGGGTCAGTAGCCGTACGTGAACGGCGGCTCGGGCTGCTGCGGAGCCAGTACGACGTTCGGCGGCACCGGCGGCGTGGTCATCCGGTCGGCTTGGCTGCGGCGGCGGATCCGGTTGAAGACCCAGACGTTGCCGAGGTGCACCCCGCCGAGCACCAGCATCACGACGCCGAGTTTCACGCTCAGCGCCTCGAAGAGCCCGCTGGCGTCGGCCACCGGGTCTTTCAGGCTCAGGAACAGCGTCACGAACCCCAGGTTGAGCAGGTAGAACCCGACCACGAGCAGCCGGTTCACCGCATCGGCGAAGGCGTCGTTGCCGTCGAAGACGTCGATCAGGAAGACCCGCCCGTTCCGGCTCAGCGTGCGGGCCACCCAGATCGTCAGCGGTACGGCGACCGCCAGGTAGGTCAGGTACGTCGTCACAGTCATGTTCATGTCGGTCCCTCACAAGTTGAACACGTTCAAATCATCGTAAGTTGAGCGTACGCCGTCGATTTGAACATGTTCAAGTAAGGCTTGAGGTGACCTGCACCTCACCGGGGGCAGGATGGGGCGATGACGACCTGGGTCTTCGAAGGAACCGTCCTTCCCGCCGGTGACACCACCCGCCTGACCATCGGTGCGGGCGACCCACAGTCGCTACCCGGCCGGTACGCCGTACCGGGGCTGGTCGACTCGCATTGCCATCTGACGCTGGGCCTGGGTGCGGACGGGTGGCCGGCGCTGTTCGGGGACGACTTTGCGCGTGAGCGGCTCGAGGAGCTCGCTGCTTCGGGTGTCAGCGCGCTGCGCGATGTCGGCGGCAACCGGTCGGTCACCCTGAAGCTGGCGACCACCGAGGACGACAGCCGTCCGGTCGTGGTGGCCGCCGGTCGCTTTCTGGCCCCGGCCGGCCGCTACTTCCCGGCGGCGCATGAGCCGGTCGCGCCCGAGGAACTGCTGGCCGCGGTCGAGGCCGAGATCGCCGACGGCGCGACCTGGCTGAAGCTCGTCGCCGACTTCCCGGAGGTCGGTCCCGAGGGCCCGATCCGCGGCAGCGCGATGGAGCAGACCTACGAGACCGACGTCATCCAGGCGATGGTCGAGCTTGCCCACAGCAGGGGCGCACGGGTCGCCGCGCACTGCAACACCGACATCGTCAGCGAACTGATCCGGGTCGGCGTCGACTCGATCGAACACGGCATGTCCCTCACCGAGCAGGACCTGGAGACGCTCGGTGCCCGCGGTGGCGCCTGGACCCCGACCCTCTGCGCCTCGATCGGCGAGGACCCGAACGAGACCCCGGAACGACGAGCCCGCCGACTCGCCCGCGCGGAGCAGACCGCCGCCATGCTCGCGCTCACCGACCGGTACGGCGTCCGCGTACTGGCCGGTTCCGACGTGGTCGGCTCGGTCGCGGCCGAGGTGGACCTGCTCGTGAAGCACGGCCTGACCGTCACCCAGGCATTGGTTGCCGCGTCGACCGGAGCTCAGGAGTACCTCGGGCTGACCGGCGACGGCAACCTGGTCACGTACGCTGCCGATCCCCGCGAGCACCCGGAAATCCTCGCGACCCCGGCGAGCGTCGTACTGAACGGACACCGGATCGCTTGAGACGATGCCCGGTATGCGGGAGAAGGATCTGGACCGGTGGGTGACGAAGTACCGCAAGGCCTGGGAGTCGAACGATCCGGCCGATGTCGCGGCACTGTGGACCGAGGACGCGGCCTGGTACCGGCGGCCGGACGAGGAGCCGGTGGTCGGCCGGGACGCGATCGTCGCGGCCTGGGCCGAGGTCGCGGACGCGCCGGGTGAGACCGCCTTCGAGTACGAGGTGCTCGGCTTCGGAGACGGAGTCGGCTTCGTGCGCGGATGGACGACGTACCTGACCGAACCGCCCGGCGAGTTCAGCAACCTGTGGGTGATCAGGCTGACCAAGGACCGCGCCCACGAGTTTGTCGAGTGGTGGATGGAGAAGCCTTGATGAGCTACTGTTTTCGGTAGGCGCTCAGGGCGCCACCGGTCCGCGGGAAGGGCTCAGCCCACCTGAAGCAGTGAGTTGGTGCTTTTGTTCGTACACCTCCTTTCTCGCCTGACGATGCGGACAGCAGGCTCGTAGAGAGGAGGTCGGCCGATGCCGACCCGCAGACTTCCGGACGACCCGAACCTGGACCACCTGCGCAAGCAGGCCAAACGCCTGCTGACCGAGCTCCGGGTGGACAACCCCGACGCGACCTTGGCCGAGGCCCAGCTGGCGACCGCGCGCAGCTACGGATTCCCCAGCTGGCCACGGATCGTGCACCATCTCGAACTGGTCGACCGCTACAGCCGATCCCCGCACCGCCAGTCGATCGGTGGTCCACTGGACACGCCGGAGCAGCGTGCCGACGAGTTCCTCAAGCTGGCGACACTGCACTACGGGCAGGATGATCCGGCCCGACAGCGGGCGGCCCAGCAGTTCTTACCTGAAGTTGCTCAGAGCAACATTTATACGATGGTCGTCGCGGGTGAGATCGACGCCGTACGGCGGAATCTCAGTCAGGCAAGGGTCGAGGGCGGACCGTATCGCTGGGAACCGTTGCTCTACCTCGCCTACAACCGTCTCGATGCCCCGAACCAGGTGGAGATCGCGCGCCTGCTGCTGGCGAACGGCGCGGATCCGAACGCGGGTTACCTGTGGCAAGGCATGCCCTCACCGTTCACCGCTCTGACCGGCGTCTTCGGGCGTGGCGAAGGTGATCAACCACCGCATCGGAACCGGGTTGAGCTGGCTCGTGTGCTGCTTGAGGCCGGTGCGGATCCGAACGACAGTCAGACCATGTACAACTGCGGACCGGGCTCGCCCCCGCCGTACGACGAGGTGCATCTCGAGCTCCTGCTCGAGTTCGGGCTGGGACGGGGTGACGGCGGCCCGTGGCACGAGCGGATGACCACGACGCATCCGACGCCGCAGCAGTTGCTGGAGGACGAGCTCGTGTTCGCATCGTCGACCGGGCTACTGCATCGGGTCGAGCTGGTGCTTGCCCAGGGCATCGACCCGGACAACCGCGGTACGGAACATCCGGGTTTCGGCGGACATCGCGCGTACGAGTTCGCCGCCGTACAGGGCTTCACGGAGATCGCCGAACTGCTGCGCGCTCATGGCGCGGCACCGCTGGACGATCTCCATGAGCTGTACGCCGCCGTGTGGCGCGGGGAGCTGCCAACCGTCGACGCTGCCCTCGCGGCCCGAGCCATCGCCAAGGATCCGCATCTTCCGTTGCGGGCCGCGGAGACCGGCCGGACCGAGGCGCTGGAGCCCTTGCAGCGCTTGGGATTCGACCTGAACCTGATGACGCATTCGGCCCCGATTCATCGGGCGGCGCTCAACGGTCATCTCGAGACGGTACGGCGCCTGATCGAGCTCGGCGTCGATCCCGAGCAGCGTGATCCGATGTACGGCGGGAACGCGTTGGGCTGGGCCGAGCACAACAACCAGACGGCCGTTGCCGCCTATCTCAAGGGCTTACCGCAAGGAACAGGAACGCGCTGAACACCATCAGGTGAACGGCGCCCTGCAACAGGGTCGCTTTGCCGGTGGCCAGGGTGATCGTGCTGACCGCGACCGTGAGCGCGAACAGCACGATCTCCTTGGCGCCGAGACCGAGGACAAGCGGCCCGCTGAGCCAGATCGACGCGATCCCGATCGCCGGGATCGTCAGGCCGATGCTGGCCAGCGCCGAGCCGAGCGCCAGGTTCACGCTCGTCTGGAGGCGGTTGCGGAGTGCCGCTCGCACGGCCGCCACCGTCTCCGGCAGCAGCACGAGCAGCGCGATGACGACACCGACCACGGCCAGCGGAGCGCCGGCCGACTCGACTGCGGACTCCAGCTTCGGCGAGACCGTCTTGGCCAGCCCCACGACGGCGACCAGGCAGACGAACAGCAGTCCGAGGCTGACGAGCGCGACCTTGCTAGTCGGAGCAGCCGCATGGTGCTCCTCTTCGTCCTCGAGATCAGTCGCGGTCGGCTCGACCGGGAGGAAGTAGTCGCGGTGCCGGACGGTCTGCACGAAGACGAAGACGCCGTACATGACCAGGGAGACCACACCGGCGAACGCCAACTGAGGCCCGCTGAAGCGCGGACCCGATGCACTCGTGGTGAAGGTCGGCAGGACGAGGCTGAGCGTGACGAGCGCGGTCATCACGGCAAGCGCGCCGCTCGACGCGTGCACCCGGAACTCCTGGACGTGATGCTTCAGCGATCCGACGACCAGGGCGATCCCGAGGATGCCGTTGCAGGTGATCATCACCGCGGCGAACACGGTGTCGCGCGCCAGGTAGGCCGCCTTGTCCCCACCGGACGCCATCAGCGTGACGATCAGCGCGACCTCGATGATCGTCACGGCCAGCGCGAGGATGAGCGTGCCGAACGGTTCCCCGACGCGGTGCGCGACGACCTCGGCGTGATGCACGGCCGCGATCACCGCGGCGCCCAGACCGGCGCAGACCAGGATCAGCAGGATCGCCCCGAGATTACGACCCCAGGACAGCAGCAGGACGACGAAGGCGAGCGGGGGCACGGCCAGACTCCATCGCGGCAACCCATGGACTCGTGAGTTTGTCATCCTCACCGATCCTATGGGCTCTCGGCTAAATCGGTTGGCAGCTGAGGCGGCCGAGGTGATGCTTTTCGCATCATGACAGTGCAGATCAGGGTCGCGACCGACGCGGACTGGCCGGCGATCTGGCCCTTCTTCCACGACATCGTCACCGCGCGGGAGACCTACGCCTACGATCCGTCGCTGACCTTCGAGCAGGCACAGTCCCTGTGGATGACGCCGTCCAGCGGCAGCAGGACGACGGTGGCTGTCGATGCCGACCGCACCGTCCTCGGGAGCGCGAACATGTACCCGAACCGGCCAGGTCCGGGATCGCATGTCGCCAGCGCGAGCTTCATGGTCTCGCCGGCTGCTCGCGGCCAGGGGGTCGGCCGGCGACTGGCTGAGGACATGATCGCGTGGGCCGGACAGGAGGGATTCCGGTCGATCCAGTTCAACGCGGTGGTCGAGACGAACGCATCCGCCGTACACCTATGGCAGGCACTCGGTTTCCGCATCATCGGGACCGTGCCGGAGGCATTCGAACACGCCAAACTCGGGTACGTCGGATTGCATGTGATGTACCGTCCGCTGGTGTGACGGACAATCGCGCGCGCCGGATGTGGAAGACGCTCGAACCCTTCCACGCGATCACCTACTTCTCCCCCGAGACCCGGCAGGCGACCGACGCCCTGGGGCTCAAGGGCGGCTGGATGAGCTACTTCGCCTGCCGAGCCGCGCCACTCGGTGCCGCCTCGGCCGAACTGGTGGCCGCGGTCTTCTACAACTTCCATCCGTCGATGGTGGCCAGAGCCCTGCCCGATGCCTGGAACCGCGCGACACCCGAGCAGTTGCTGGAAGCTCGGCTCGGCGCGGTCGATACCGCCGTACGGCGATTGTTCCCGGACGCACCGGACTTCGGTCGCGTGGCTGAGCTGGCGCGGCAGGCGGCCGAGGCCGCGCCGCTGGGCGGGCGTGCGCTGGGGGCAGCCAACGCGGCGCTCGACTGGTCGACCGAGCCGCATCTGATGCTCTGGCAGGCGACCACGATCCTGCGGGAGTCCCGTGGCGACGGCCACGTGGCGGCACTCGTCGCTGCTGAGCTCAGCCCGTGTCAGGCGTTGATCACGGCCTCAGCGGCCGGTGGTCCGTCGAAGGAGATCTTCCACCTCGCCCGGCACTGGAGCGACGAGGAGTGGGCCGCTGCGTCGGACGACCTGCGATCGCGTGGACTCCTCGACGCCGACGGCGCACTGACTGATGCCGGACAGGCTCTCCGCCAGCAGGTCGAGGACACCACCGACTCATTGGCCGACGCCGGTTGGCGTGCGCTCGGTGACGACCTGACGAACGAGTTGCACGACCTCGTCCACCCACTGAGCGCCGTACTGATGTCGGGGGCGTTGATTCCGCCCGACAACCCGATGGGTCTCAAGTGGTGAGGCGTTCGGCGACTGTGCGGATCGACGCGGCCAGGTCCTCCGGGCTCGGCGCCTTGGCCGGGTCGAACAGGTAGAGCACCACAACGCCGAGCAGAAGCGCCTGCAGGAACGAGCCGATCCGGTCCACCTCGGCTGGGTCGGCGTCGGCATCGACACCGCCGAAGAGGTGAGCGACGCCTTCTCGCGCCTCGCCTTGCAGTTGCGACAGCTCGGCGAGTAGCCCAGGTTGCCCCACGCTCAGCACCTCGAATTGCGTGGTCCACAGAGCCTTCACGTTCGGCTCGTCCAGGCTGGCGATCGCCTGCTGCCAGGTCGCGACGAATCGTTCGTACGCCGTCGTCGGGCCGGCTGCCGGCGCGAGCGCGCGGCCGACATCGGCACCCCACTCGTCCAGCGCCTCGCGCATCGCCTCGTTGAGCAGCGCCTCCTTGGAACCGAAGTGGTAGCCGATCGCCGCCAGGCTGACGCCGGCCGCGGTCGCGATGTCGCGCGCGGTCGTCCGGCCGTAGCCCTTCTGCAGCAGGCAGGTCTTCGCGCCGTCGACCAGCGCCTCCCGGTTTCCCATGCCGCCGAGCATAACACGGACGTCTCATACATATGTCTTGCACAAATGTCTAAGACCATCGTACAGTCGAGGGCATGACGACAACGGTGTTGATTTCAGGAGCGAGCGTTGCGGGTCCGGCCTTGGCGTACTGGCTGCAGCGGTACGGGTACACCCCGACCGTCGTGGAGCGGGCGCCGGCGCCGCGGCCCGGTGGGTATGCGGTGGACTTCCGCGGCGCATCGATGACGGTGCTGGAGCGGATGGGGCTGCTGGACGCGGTCCGGGAGCAGGCAACCCATCTCGGAGCGGTCGAGTACGTGGACGAGTCCGGGAAGCAGGTCGCGTCGACCTCGTCGGTCGCGTTGAGCGGTGAGCTCGAGATCCTGCGCGGTGATCTCGTCGACATCCTCTACGCGTCGACCACCTGTGAGTACTTGTTCGACGACTCGATCGCTTCGCTGAACGACGACGGCGCGGGAGTCGACGTGGTGTTCGAGAGTGGACTGCGTCGGCGGTTCGATCTGGTGATCGGTGCGGACGGACTGCACTCGACAGTACGGCGGCTCGCGTTCGGCCCGGAATCGTCGTACCTGCATGATCTTGGCTACTACGTGTCGGTCAGCACGGTCCCGAACCACATGGGTCTCGACTATGCCGGGCGGCTCTACAACGAGCCAGGTAAGACGATCGGCGCCTACAGCGCGCGGCAGAACACCGAGGCGAAGGCGCTGTTCTACTTCGCGGCGGACAAGCTCGACTACGACCGGCGTGACCTCGCGGCGCAGAAGGAACTGGTCGCGGAGCAGTTCGCCGGGATCGGTTGGGAGGCGCCGCGGCTGATCGACGAGATGCGGAACGCACCGGACTTCTACTTCGACTCGACCAGCCAGATCAAGCTGGACAGCTACTCGCGCGGCCGGGTCGCGCTGGTCGGCGACGCCGGGTACTGCGCCTCCTCACTGTCCGGGATGGGGACGAGCCTCGCCATCGTCGGTGCGTATGTGCTCGCCGGCGAACTGCATGTGGCCGGTGGCGACCACGCGCGGGCGTTCGCGGCGTACGACGTACGGATGCGTGGTTTCGTCGCGGCCTGTCAGAAGCAAGCTCTGGAAGGGGCGCGCTGGTTCGTCCCGGCGACCAAGTGGTTCCTGAAGGTGCGCAACCTGACCTACCGGATGATGCCGTACCTGCCGTGGCGGAACATGATCGAGGAGATGTCGCTCAAGGTCGGCAACGCGATCGAGCTCAAGACCTACGAAGACTCGCAGCCGCTGCGCGCAGTACCGCCGCGGTGAGAGCGGCCAGCACCTCGGACTCCAGCTTCCAGTGCTGCCAGTACAGCGGGACGTCGAGATATTTGCCGGGGGCAATGTTCACCAAGTGGCCGGCCGCGATCGCCGGGCCGGCGACCTGGTCCTCGATCATCCCCCAACCGAGCCCGATCTGCACCGCCTGATGAAAAGCTCCGGCAGCCGGTACGGCGTGGGTCGGCGGATCGAGTTTGCGCCGCGTCACCTTGCGGATCAGGCGATGCTGGAGAACATCCTTCTCGTTGAACACGATCAGCGGAGCATCGGCCAGGGCCTCAGCGAGTGGCCGCCCGGCCAGCCGGCGCTCGACGTACTGGGGAGTGGCGACCGCGAGGTAGCGCATCTTGCCGAGCGGTACGACGCGACAACCCTGCACCGGGCGCGGTTCACCGGTCACCGCGGCCAGCACGGTCCCGTTGCGGAGGAACTCCGCGGAGTACTCCTCGTCCTCGCGATGAAGCACGAACCGGGCGGGGAACTGCTCGGACAGGTCGAGCATGGCGGCCAGGAACCAGTGGTTCAGGGAGTCCGCGTTGACCGCGATCGGTAGCCGAAGCGCATCAACCGTTCCCTGGACGGCGGCAATCGCCTCGTACTCCAACAGCGCAACCTGCCGCGCCAACCGCAACACCGCCTCACCGGCCGTCGTCGGCCTGGCGGGCTTCCCGCGCATCACCACGATCTGACCGAGGCGGCTCTCCAATGCCTTGATCCGTTGACTGACGGCGGAAGGCGTGACCTGGAGCCGCTGCGCGGCGGCGTCGAAACTGCCCTCGTCCACCACCGCCGCGAACGTCTCCAACTGCGCGGAGTCGATCTGCATGATGAAGCAATCCTAATGGCACGTCAGAATCTTTAGCTGGTTTACTCAGCTGGACCTTCCTACCGTCGAACCTATGACCGCCCTCGCCGGCTTCGCCACGACCCTCGCCATGATCGTCGCCATCGGTGTCCAGAACGCCTTCGTCCTCCGCCAGGGCCTCCGTCGCGAACATGTCCTGCCGGTAGTCCTGGTCTGCTCCCTGTCCGACGCCCTCCTCATCACCAGCGGCATCGCCGGCCTCGGCGTCCTCATCTCCGGCAGCTCCCTGGCCCTCACCATCACCAAGTACGCCGGCGCCGGCTTCCTCCTCACCTACGCCGCCTTCGCCGCCCGCCGCGCCCTCCGCCCTACCGCCCTCACCACCACCGACCACACCCCCGCAGCCCTGCGCACAGTCGTCCTCACCTGCCTCGCCTTCACCTACCTCAACCCCCACGTCTACCTCGACACCGTCGTCCTGCTAGGCGCCCTGGCCAACCAACACGGCCCCAACGCCCGCTGGCTCTACGGCCTAGGCTCCGTCACCGCCAGTTTCACCTGGTTCTTCTCCCTAGGCTTCCTCTCCCGCCGCCTGGCCCCCCTCTTCGCCCGCCCCCGAGCCTGGCAATACCTGGACACCACCATCGCCACCCTCATGACCACCCTCGCCACCCTCCTCCTCCTCAGCTGACTCCCGACCATGGTCAAAGCCGGACCTGCGCCACTGTCTAACCTCCCGCGCAGCCACTTGAGCAGTCGATGCTGAGCGTGACGTGCTCAAGCTGCACAGTGTTAGACGGTGCTGGCGGTCCGCCTCTGCCCGCTCGACGACATACTCCGCAGTCAGCGGTAGGCGGATGCGTCGAGGGGGTCTTCGGTGGCTTCGCCGTCGAGGAGGTACTGCCAGGCGTCGGGCTGGCTGCCGTCGAGGTCGGTGAAGTTGTAGAGCTTGGCGAGTTCACCGCTCGAGATCGACTTGCCGTTCCAGCGGCGTACGTCGGGATCCGCGGCGAGCGCGGCGACCGCGCGGCCGACGTACGACGGGCTCTCGGAGATACCGAAGCCGGGGACCTTCGCGTCGCGCCAGTTGGACTCGGTGACGCCGAATCCCTCGAGCATCGCCTCGGAGCGCAGCCAGCCGGGAGTGAGCAGTACGGCGGTTGCGTCGTGCTTGTCGAGTTCGTGAGCGAGGGCGAACGCCATCCGGCTGACCGCGCCCTTCGCGACGTCGTAGAAGAACGAGACGCGGTAGCGGTCGGCGTTGTAGTCGTTGGTGCCGTCGGTCATCTCGATCACCAGGCCGCCGGGCGACTTGATCAGCAGCGGCAGCGCGAAGTGGCTGGTGATCGCATGCGTGTCGACGCCGAGGCGAAGCAGCCGCAGCCCGGCCTCCAGGTCACTCTCCCAGACGGTCTTGTCCCACTCAGGTTCGCCGAACTGACCCCAGATGTCGTTGACCAGGATGTGCAGCGCACCCTGCTCGCGCTCGATCCGGTCGATCAGGCCCTTCACCTGCGCGGGCTCGAGGTGGTCCACCGGTACGGCGATGCCGTGGCCGCCCGCCTGGTCGATCAGTTCGGCGGTGTCCTCGATCGTCTCGGGGCGGTTCATCTCCGAGCGGCTGGTGCGTGTGGTCCGCCCGGTCACGTAGACCGTCGCGCCGGCCGCGCCGAGCTGGACGGCGATCCCCCGCCCGGCCGCTCGACTGCCTCCGGTCACCAATGCGACTTTCCCCGCCAACGGCTTCATGGCCCCATCCCCTCCTTAACAACTTAGCCATACGCTGTATGGTTATGTACCCTACGACGTATGGTTAATGCTGGCAAGCGGTCCGGTGGGCGCCCTCGAGCCGGCGAGGAGCGGCTGAGCCGGGAGGCGATCCTGACCGCGGCGCTGCGGATCGTCGACGACGAAGGCATCGACGCGTTGACCATGCGCCGGCTGGCCGCGACGCTCGGCGTCAACCCGATGTCGCTCTATCACCACCTGCCGAACAAGGCCGCCGTACTGGCTGGGCTGGCGGAGCTTGTGTTCGCCGAGCTGGAGTTTGCGGACCCTGGCGACTCGGTCGGGTGGCAGGACCAGGTGAAGGACGCGGCGCGGGCGTATCGGAACGCGCTGCGAGCGCATCCGAATCTGGCGCTGCAGATCCTGTCCGACACGTCCGCGGTCTCGGCGGTCGTGGTGGTGACGGTAGAGCCGTTCTACCGCGCGCTCGACCGAGGCGGGTTGCCGGCGCGGAAGATCGTCGAGGCGGTGAACACCCTCGTCGATTTCATCCACGGGTTCCTGCTCGGTGAGGTCGCCGTACGGGCTGAGACTTTTGATCTCGCGCCTGAACTCCTGACGCGGGTCGCCGAGTTGCCAGAAGGGAAGGCGCCCACACTCGCTCGGGTGGTGAGCGAGCTGGGCGCCGAGGGGCTGGCTTATGACTTCGACGGTGGATTCGAGTCGGCGTTGGAGATCTTGACCGCCGGCATCGCTGCCGGTACGACGAACGCCGTCAGCAGCACGGGGACCGTGAGTGCGGCCACCAGCGTCGCCATCGAGAACCAGACCGACCCGACAGCGAACCCGGCGTAGATCGCGATCGCCACGATCCCGTTGAAGAACCCGGAGACCGAGGTGACGGTCGCCCGCGCCGGACCGGTGATCGCATCCTGCAGTCGGGCCTCGGCCACCACGATCACCAGCTGCATCAGTCCGTAGCCGACGGCGATCGGCAGGAATCCCCAGAGCGAGCGGCTCAACGATCCGGAGGCGATCAGGATCGCCGTCACCCCGAGCACTCCGGCAAACGTTGCTGCAGGCAACTTGTACGCCGGCCCTGCGAGTGCACCGCCGATCGCCTGGGCCGCAACTGTTCCGGCGATCAGTAGCGGGATGATGGGAGTCGCGGCCCCCATCTCCCTTGCCAGCAACGAGAAGTACTCGTCGAAGGTGAGGAATCCACCGACCAACGCGGCCAGCACCACGCCGCGTCGTACTGTCCGGCCGGTGAGCACCTCGGTGAGACCAGATCGCAGCATCGCGAGGTAGTTGGCGAATGGACCTCGGTCAGTTGGTGCATCATCCTCGGCGGACGCGATGCGCGGCGCCTCGGGGAGGGACCAGGCGATGGCGATCTGGGTGAGGTTGCTGAGCACGCTCACCGCGGCGGCCAAGGCGTAGCCGCCCAGAGCAAAGAGTGGCGCGGCCAGCACGGTGGCGATGAGGTTGCAGATGAATGACGCGGAACGGGCCCGGCCCAGGAGGGTCGCGTAGCGCGACGTCAGGGAGCGGACGGCCAGTTCGTCGTACACGAAGGCTTCGTAGGTGCCGGAGATGAGCGCCGAGGAGATCCCCCAGAGCACGAAGCCGAGCGCGAAACCGGCGTATGTGGGCAGCACGATCCAGGCTGCGTAGCCGAGCGCGCTGAGGAACGCGCCGAGCATGAGGAGCTTGCGGCGCGAGTACGAGTCCGCCCAGGCACCCGACGGCACCTCGATGACGAAGCCGGTCGCCGACCAGATGACGAACAGCGTCGAGATCTGCGCTGTCGACAGACCGTGGTCCTTGAACAGCAGCTGGTACAGCGGATACAGCGGAATGAAGTCGTGCAGCGCCTCGAACGCCACAATCCGGGCAGACAACCCCGTCGGCAGTCGGTCGGCGCGCGGAGACCTACGTCAAAGGTGGGGACTCGGGAACCTCATGAACCGACGGTACCGCCGAAGTCGGCACCCCGCACGTGGATTGGCGGACTCCCAGCACCCACTAACTCGTCGTACGGCGCCTCTGTGGGTCGGCGCTGAGCGTGAGCCGACGCGTGGCGGTGAGGTTGGACGGTGGTGGCGGTCCGCCTCCGCATTAATGGGGAGCGCCGGACGCTTTCGCTCCGGCAGAGTGGAGGCATGGCGGATGTGAGTGAGCGGTTCTGGGGGAAGCTGCCGGCGGGGTCGCGGGAGGCGTTGACCGCGGGGCTGAGTGCTTCTGAGCTGCAGTCCGTGTTGCTGGACGTGAGCCGGGAGCGGGCGGCGCGGGTGACGCCGGCCCGGTTGATGCAGCGGTGGCGGGACGACCGGTTCGTGCGGCCGTCGAGTGCGGATCCGCGCGAGCTGGTGAAGACGCAGGAGCGGTTGTGGGGACTGCTGCCGGAGCGGTTCGCCGGGGTGGAGTTGTCGCCGGTGACGCCACTCGGCACATGCTCGGCAGTGGCGACGATCAACCAGCACCAGGTGCTGAGCACGATCCGCGGTACCGAGGTCGCCAGCGACCCGACCAACGAGCTCGCGATCGAGGCCGCCGTACGACGCCGTGCCGGGCAGGCGCGAGTGGATCTGGCCGCGTGTCAGCGAGTGGTTCGGGCGCAGCCGTTCGACGGACCGGGGATGTCAGCGCACTTCCAGTTGTTCGTGCTGGTGTCGAGCGCTCGCGACGCGGGCTCGGGCCGTACCGAGGCCGAGCTGCTCATCGACCACCTCAACTTCTGGGCCGATGTCCTCGGCGAGACTGCCGATCTGACGTTCACCACGTTCGCCCCGTCCGCGGTCACCGAACGCATCGACGACACGGTGCGCCCCGCCGTACGGGCGTCCCTGCGCGAAGACACCGACCGAACCAAGAGTGCGACCTACTACACCGGTACGGCGCTCGGTGTCGGCACGACAGAAGCCGAGATGGGCGACGGCGGTTTCACGAGCTGGACCGCTGACCTGCTCGGTGATGCCAAGGAGCGCTGCCTCACCTCGTGCATCTCGACCGAGCGGCTCACCGCAGTCTCAGCAGCCCAGCGTCAGTAGGCCGGAACCCGCAGGCCTCGAGGTAGAACGCGCTCAGGTGCGGTTCGAAGTCCACGTGCAGCCACTCGCAGCCGGCCTCCCGAGCCTCCGACGCCGCAGCTGCCACCAGCTGCTGCCCGATCCCCTGCCGACCGAACGCCGGATGCACGGCAGTGTCGAGCACGAAGGCATGCGCCCCGCCATCCCAGCAAACCTGCACGAACCCGACTAGCTGATCGTTGCTAAAGGCACCTACCCAGGTCAGGGCCCAGCGCTCCAATCGTTCCGCCCAGGGATGCACGTCCTGCGTACCTTCGAAGGCGGCCGCATGCAGTTCGGACAGCGCTCGATCGTCGACAGGGAACCGCACGACTAGCTTCACAGCAGCGCCGTCCCGGCCTCGAGCCGAGCCGCGAAGCCCGCCGCTTCCTCGGAGTCTGCAGGCCAGTCCGACATGCTCAGATAACCCTGCACCATGGTCGACGGGAGCACCTCGATCAATCCATCGGCAGGCCCATAGGCCGCCAACATCTCCGGCCACCGCGACGGCTCCACCGACGAGATCAAGTGCCAGGCCAGGTCGAGCACTCCGGGCGCAGCGGACACGTCTTCCCAGTCCAGCAAGACGATCTCGCCTTCGGGCGAGGTGCGTAGGTTGGGTGCGGACGCGTCGCCGTGCACGAGCGTCAGCGGTCCGGCATCGAGCAACTGCGCCTCGGCCTGCTGGACGTTGCCGACCATGCGTTCGCCGAACTCACGCACCGACGCCGGCAACGACCGAGCGGCCAGCTTCGGCCAGGTCTCGTCGTACAGGCGGGCGACCAGTTCTTCGCCGGTTCCGATCGAACGCAACCACGGCCAGCGCACGTGCGCTCGGCCGGTCCACCGATCATGCATGGATCGCAGCAGCTCGGCCGCCGCCGCTGGTTCGGCCCCTTGGCGCCAGGCGGAGAGGTCCTCTAGCTCCAGCAGGGAGCCCTCGTCGTCGAGCTCGGCGCGGTAGCACGCGGGGACCCGGATGCCGATCTCCGGCGCGACCTCGCGGTAGAAGCGGATCTCGGACTCGGCCATCTTCAGCGCGGCCGCGATCGAGCCGGCCTTCTCGGGCGCACGTCGCTTGATGTAGTTCGGCACGACCCGACCTTAGGCGCGCGAGCCCAGGAGCGAACCTGATTTAGCCGGCGGCCTCGGTGCTGATGAGGATCACCGTGCTGTCCGGTCCCAACGCGAGCCGTGCGCGGGCGGCCCGCAGACCGGCGAGCGTGGCGGCTCCACTCGGTCCGGATGAGATGCCCGCCGTACCGAGGTCGGCCGATGCCTGCAGCGCCTCGTCGTCGTCGACTGTGATCGCGTGATCGAGCCCGGCTTGGAGCACCGGCCAGGCGAGGGTTGACGGCGTACCGCAGTTCAGACCCGCCATCACCGTCCGCGAGGTGGGGATGCTCAGCAGCTCGCCCGCCAGCAGGCTCGCGGTCACACAGGCGGCAGCCGACGGCTCGACGCCGAGCATCATCGGCGCGGCCGCCTCGCTGCGGAAGTGCGTCACGGCCGCCTGCGCGACCGATCCAACCCCCATCGGCACGACGACCAGGTCGGGCTCGGCCGTGATCTCGCGGAACAACGTGGAGTACCCGTCGACGATCAGCTGCGGCACCACCTCATACCCAGGCCATGCGGAGTCCTGGATCAGCAACCGCTCATCCCCCGCGTACGTCGCCGCCTCGGCCACCGCCGCGTCGTACGAACCCGGTACGACGCTCACCGTCGCACCCTCATCGCGGATGGCCGCGATCGCCGCCTCGGGGACCATGTCCGGCACGAAGACCTGCGCCCGCAACCCCAGCGCCGAGGCCCGGCGCGCGACCGCCCGGCCGTGGTTTCCATCGGTCGCCGTCACGAGCTCCACCCGCCCGGACTGCTCCTGCAGCGCACGGTCGATCGCCCACCACGCACCGAGCGCCTTGAAAGCCGGCAGGCCGAGTCGCTGCGACTCGTCCTTGACCAGCACCTGCCCGACTCCCAGCTCGGCGGCCAGCGTCGGGACAGAGGTCAGTGGGGTAGGCCGGTACGTCGGCAGGCCCTGGTGGAACGCGAGCACCTCCACCGGGGCAGGCGTGGTTCGCCACTCCCGGGCGGGAGGGTTCTGGTACCAATCGCCCACTAGGCGACCAGATCGAAGACCTGCGCCGTACCGGAGTAGGAACCGCGCGACGAGCCGACCGAGCGCGGGCCGGACTGCGCGACCTGGATCGAGGTCGTCTGGAGCCGGATCGGCAGCGAGGCGCGGACCGCGGTGGCGAGGTCGAACTGGACCTCGTTCAGCAGGTCGGTCAGCTCGAGCTCGAGGGCCCGGCAGATCGCGGCCAGGATCTCCGAGGACGGCTCCTTGCGGCCACGCTCGATCTCGGACAGGTAGGGCACCGACACCTGGGCCCGCTCGGCCAGCTCGCGCAGGGTGATGCCCCGCTCGTTCCGCAACCGGCGGAAGACGTTTCCGATCACCTCGCGTAGCAACACGTGTGGCCCTCCTCGGCTCCGATGTCCTGTACCGAGTGTGCCATCCGCCGGGGCTTCGCGGTGGGCAGATCTGCCACGGGCAGATTCCCGGGCCCGACCGGGCACCCCGACTGCACTGTGGAAAGCATGAGCGAGCTACCGAACAACCTGGACAAGAGCCTCTACGAACGCCTGATGTGGCAGCGCATCCTCGTCCTCGGCGAGGAGATCACCGACCAGAACGCCAACGCGCTGTGCGCCCAGTTGCTGCTGCTGAACGCCGAGGACCGACGGGCGGACATCTCGCTCTACATCAATTCCCCCGGCGGATCCGTCTCGGCCGGGCTGGCGATCTACGACACGATGAACTTCATCGGCAACGACATCGCGACGTACGCGATGGGGTTGTGCGCCTCGATGGGACAGGTGCTGCTGACCTGCGGTACGCCGGGCAAGCGGTTCGCGCTGCCGCATGCGCGGATCATGATGCACCAGCCGAGCGGCGGGATGGGCGGGACCGCGAGCGACATCAAGGTGCAGGCCGAGCAGGCGGCTCAGTCCCGGGCGGACCTGGCCAAGCTGATCGCCGAGCGGACGGGTCAGCCTCTGGAGCAGATCGTCACGGACTTCGACCGCGACCGGTGGTTCACTCCGGAGGCTGCCCGGGAGTACGGGATCGTCGATCGAGTCCTTACCCGGCCGGTCGCCGTACCGGCGTGAGGGCCTGCTGAAGATCAGCGGTGAGGTCCTCTGGGTCCTCCAGGCCGAGCGACAGCCGGAGGAGGGCGTCGGACGGCTTGGCCGAGGCCTCGACCAGGCGGTGGGTGAGGGCGGCGGGGTGCTGGATGAGCGTGTCCACGCCGCCCAGTGAGACCGCGTGGGTGATCAGCTTGAGGTTGGCCGCCACCTGGGCCGCCGCTTCGTAGCCGCCGGCCACAGTGAACGCCAGTACGGCGCCTGGGCCGGACTGCTGGCGACCGACCAGCTCCAGCGGGTCGTTGAGCCCGGGATAGTAGACGTGTTCCACGCCGGGCTGGGCACAGAGCCAGTCGGCCACCTTGGCAGCGGTTGCCTGCTGCGCCCGCACTCGCACCGGCAACGTCTGCAGTCCCCTGTGCAGTTCGTATGCCGCCAGCGGATGCAGCAGGCCCCCTGTTACTGCGCGGATCTGCCGCAAGCGGCTGACCCAGTCCCGGTTGGCCGCAACCACGCCGCCCATGACGTCGCCATGACCACCCAGGTACTTGGTTGCCGAGTGCAACACCAGGCTCGCCCCGTGCCGAGCCGGCTGCTGCAGCACCGGAGTCGCGAAGGTGCTGTCCACCAGCACCGGTACGTCGCCCGCCTGCCGGACCGCCGCGGCGATGTCCACGAGCTCGACCGTCGGGTTCGCCGGGGTCTCGAGGATGACCAGGCCGGTGTCGGGTCGGATGGCGTCGGCGATCTCGGCCGGCGTCACCCAGCTGACAGTTGTCCCCAGGATGCCTGTGGACAACAGGTGGTCGCTGCCGCCGTAGATCGGCCGGACGGCGATCACGTGTGGGCGGCCGGCGGCGACTGTAGCGAGCAGGCTGGCCGTGAGAGCCGCCATGCCGGAGCCGAACGCGACCGCGCCGTCGGTCTGCTCGAGCTCGGCGAGCGCGTCCTCGAACCGGGCGACGGTCGGGTTCCACAGGCGCTGGTAGACGAGGCTGCCGCCGTCAGGGCCGTTGCCCTGGGCCAATGCGTCGTACGACGCGCCGCCGGTCCCGACGTCGGGGAGCGGATACGTGGTCGACAGGTCGATCGGCGGGACGTGCACCCCGAGGGCGGTCAGGTCGTCGCGGCCGGCGTGCACCGCGCGGGTGTCGAGCTGCGTCATGGCGCCTCCCCAAAGTTATCCACAGGCAGTGGCGAAGTTGAGGATGGAATCTTCTGCGGTTGAGGCGCAAGAGTTCCGAAGAAAATTCGTCCACAGGGATGTCCACACGCTGTGGATTCTGTGGTCGCGCTCTACAGTGGTGCCATGCCGAAGGATCGCCGGAGCCCCGGACCGGCCCCTCGGGCGGTACCGGGCACGGATCCGGGCGGCCTGGACGAGGTGGATCGCGAGCTGGTCCGGCTGCTCACCGTCGACGGACGGATGCCGAACAACGCCCTCGCCGAGGCGACCGGGATCGCGCCGTCGACATGCCTCACCCGCGTTCGCTCACTGCGCGAACGCGGTGTCATCCGCGGCTTCCATGCGGACGTGGACCTGGGCGCGCTGGGTCAACCGCTGCAGGCGCTGATCGCGATCCGGATCAGTACGCACTCGCGCGACGAGATCGACCGCTTCCGCGCCAAGGTCCCGGCCCTACCGGGCGTCCTCTCGCTCTTCCACGTCAGCGGTGCCAACGACTACCTGCTGCACGTGTCCGCAGCCTCGCCGGACGCCCTCCGCGAGTTCGTCCTCGACCACCTGACGGCCGACGCCGCCGTAGCCCACGCCGAAACCAGCCTCATCTTCGAACACGTCCGAGCCACCCCGGCCCCGGCTTAGCGGGGCTTGAGGCCCCAGGACTCGGCGAGGAGCTGGATGGAGCGCTGGCGTTCGGCGGGGTCGTGGATGTGGGTGGTGATGATGAGTTCGTCGGCGTTGGCGGCGTTGGCGCGGCGGCGGAGTTCGGTGGCTACCTGGTCGGGGGTACCGACGATGGCCAGGCCGGCCCATTCCTCGACGGCGGCTCGCTCGCCCTCACTCCACGGGTAGGCCGCGGCCTCTTCCGGTGAGGGCAGCGGGCCGGGGCGACCGGAACGCAACCGCAGGATCGAGAGGGCGTTCGCCTCGGCGAGTTGCTGGGCGCGCTCTTCGGTTTCGGCGACGATCGCGGCCAGGGCGAGGATCGCGTACGGCTGCGTCTCATGCTCGAACAGCTTGAAGTTCGTCTTGTACGACGCGATCACGCCGGCCGGGTCGAGTGTGCCGAAGTGACCGGCATAGGCGAACCCGGTTCCGAGGGCGGCAGCCGCCTGAGCGCCGTACGAGCTGGAGCCGAGGATGTAGACCGGCGGCAGCGGCACGTCGGACGGTTGCGCGGAGATCGGTTCGAACGGGTGACCGGCCGGGAAGCCCTCGGCGTAAGCGCGCAGCTCGGCGTACTGCTCGGTGAAGTCGTCGGCGCCGAGCGCCTCGCGGCTGCGGCGGAGGGCGAGCGCGGTGCGCTGGTCGGTGCCGGGCGCGCGGCCGAGACCGAGGTCGATGCGGTCCGGGTACAGCCCGGCCAGCACGCGGAACGTCTCGGCGACCTTCAACGGGGAGTGGTTCGGCAGCATGATCCCGCCGGCACCGACCCGGATCGTCGACGTCACCCCGGCCACCGCGGCGATCATCACCTCGGGGCTGGAGCTCGCCACGCTCGCCAGGTTGTGATGCTCAGCCAGCCAGTACCGGTGATAACCGGCGGCCTCAGCCACCCGCGCCAGCTCCAGCGTCTCGTGCAACGCCCGCGAAGGCTTGGTCCCCGAAGGCACCGGCGAAAGGTCAAGCACGGACAAGGGCATGGCTTCGCTGCTCACACCCACCCCAACCACCCCCACCCGCCACCTATTCCTCGGCACTCCCCCGCGATCGGTAGACCCACCACCTGCCTGGCATACCCATGAGAGGGGGTGGCGGCTGCCTGGTTTACCCATGGGAGGGGTAGGGGGTGGTGGCGCGGGCGTCGCGGAGGGGGCGGGACCACCAGGCGAGTTGGGTGAGGAGGGTGTGGGCGGCGGTGTTGGTGGTGGGGTCGAGGGGTTCGCCGGCGGGCGTGAAGTCGTCTTCGTGGAAACCGAGGGTGTCGCGGATGGTGACGGCGTGGAGCTCGCCGAAGACGAGGCGGAGTTGTTCGGCAGCACGCAGGCCACGGGAGCGGCCGCCGTAGACGACGAAGGCGATCGGCTTGCCGAACCACGGTTGCCGGACGGCGTCGATGGCGGTCTTGAGGTCGCCGGGGTAGGCGTGGTTGTACTCGGCCGTCACGACGACGATGGCGTCGGCTTCGGCGATCCGCACCGGAAGCTCGGCCGGCGGTACGGCGCTCAGGTCGATCAGGTCCGGCTTGAACTCGTTGTGCCGCTCGGCCGCGCGCTCGAACCACTCGGTCACCGTGGTGCCGAAGCGGCCGGGCTCGAGGTTGCGGGTGAGCACGGCAAGGCGGAGCGGATGGACAGTCACGTCCAAGGACGCTAATACCTCAAGAAGACTTGAGGTCAAGCCGGCGGATACGGCGGCACGCGATACGCCACACGAACCGGGGCGCGCTGCAGCCCGACGATCACCAAGATCACGCTGGCCACGATCACGAGGCCGACCAGCACCGCATGAAGCACCGACAGGAGGGACCTCAGCAGCAGCAACTCGCCCGAGCAACCGATCGCGGCCACCAGCGCCAGCCAGAGCCCGGCGCGTCGCCGCGCGATCAGCGCGCCCAACGCGGACAGGGTCACGATGACCACGACGAGTGTCGGGATCGCGGTGAAGATCACCACGTAGCCATGCGGATCACACTGCGGCCCGCAGGAGGAGTCCTCGGACGAGGAGGCGTCGACCAGCTGGAAGATCGCCGCCACGCCCACCAGCAGAGTCGCCGCCACGTTCGCGATCCACAGCCAAGGCTTCACGTAATCCCCCACTACAAGAAATCCCCGGCAGCAGATAAACTCAAGGATTTGTGGCTACCACCGAGAAATGCATTCGGGAGCCAACAAAGACGCATTTTATCACAAGGGGTTTGAATTGCCGAATCCGGTCGACGCCGAACAAGCGCACCTCAGCACCTTCTACGCTGCCCTCGATCACGAGCGGGAGCGGACGGAGGCGCGGACGCGCGAGGAGCTGCTGATCAGCACCCGCAACGCGCAGGCGCTGAACCAGCGGGACGGGCGGATCCGCAACCTCGACATCCGGCTCTCGCGACTCAACCGGGCCGAGGAAGGGCTGTGTTTCGGGAGGCTGGATTCGGCTGACGGCGAGGTGCTCCACATCGGCCGGCTCGGCCTGCACGACGCCGACTATGAGCCGTTGCTGATCGACTGGCGCGCTCCCGCCGCCCGCCCGTTCTACATCGCGACCGCGATCGCGAACCGAGGCGTCGTACGGCGCCGCCACATCCAAACGCGGTTACGCCGCGTGGTCGACGTACAGGACGAGCAGCTCGACCTTGCCCGGGAGGCCGCCGACCCGTCCAAACCGGGGACCGGGGTGATCGGCGAGGCCGTGCTGCTGAAGGCGCTGGACGCGCGCCGGACCGGCCGGATGGAGTCGATCGTGCAGACGATCCAGGCCGACCAGGACCGGATCATCCGCTCCGAACTGCCGGGAATCCTGGTCGTCCAAGGCGGTCCCGGCACCGGTAAGACCGCGATCGCATTGCACCGGGCCGCCTACCTTCTGTACACCCATCGTGAACA
The DNA here is from genome assembly GCF_044453945.1 of Kribbella sp. NPDC051587. Lineage (NCBI taxonomy): Bacteria > Bacillati > Actinomycetota > Actinomycetes > Propionibacteriales > Kribbellaceae > Kribbella > Kribbella sp. NPDC051587. The sequence goes on along the minus strand of NZ_JBITDE010000017.1, from coordinate 118,346 downwards.
ACTGGAAAAGCGCGGAATTCTGGTCGTCGGACCGAATGCGGCATTCCTGAAGTTCATCGGCCAGGTGCTCCCGTCGCTCGGTGAGGACGGCGTCCGGCTGGTCACGATCGCCGAGCTGTACCCGGGCGTGACCGCGACCCGTCCGGAGGCTCCGGAGAGCGCCGAGGTGAAGGGCCGCACGGTGATGGCCGCGGTGATCGAGAAAGCGGTCGCCGACCGCCAGTGGATCCCGGACGCGCCGATCGAGGTGCTCGTCGACCGGACCACGCTCACGCTCGACCCTGAGTTCGCCCGGACGACGCGCGACCGCGTCCGCCGCCGCAACCTCACCCACAACCAGGCCCGGCCGTTCTTCCTCAACGAGATCGTCGACGGCCTGACCGCGCAGTACTCCGACCTGATCGGCACGGACCCGCTCGACGGCGAGAACCTGCTCGACGACTACGACCTCACCGAGCTGCGCAACGAGATTCTCGCCGAGCCGAAGATGCAGGCCCTGTTCGATCAACTGTGGCCGCAGCTCAGCCCGCAACAACTCCTCGAGGACCTGTACGGCGATGAGGAGCGACTCGCCCAGGCCGCGCCACAACTCAGCGAACTCGACCGCGAACACCTCCTCCGGTACGGCGCCGACTGGAGTCCGGCCGACGTACCGCTGCTCGACGAAGCGGCGGAGCTGCTCGGCGACGACGGCACCGAAGCTGCTCGCGAACGCGCCGCTCGGGCGCGCGCAGTTGCTTATGCACAAGGCGCTTTGGACCTGTTGTCCGGTTCGGGGTCGACCGACTTCGATGAGGAAGACGACGCCGAGGTACTGACCGCGAAGGACATCCTGGACGCGCAGATGCTTGCCGAGCGCTACGAAGCCGACGACGACCGCACGTTGGCCGAGCGCGCTGGCGCCGACCGGCGGTGGACGTACGGACACGTGATCGTGGACGAGGCACAGGAGCTCACCCCAATGGCGTGGCGCGCGATCGCCCGGCGCTGTCCGCTGCGTTCGATGACGGTGGTCGGCGATGTCGCGCAGACCAGCGCGATCGGCGGCGGCACGAGCTGGTCGTCCGCGCTCGGCGAGACTTTCGGTGACCGCTGGCGGTTGGCCGAGCTGACGCTCAACTACCGCACGCCGGCCGAGGTGATGGACCTCGCGAACGCCGTACTGCAGGAGGTCGATCCCACCGCAAAACCGCCGCGTTCGGTCCGCTCGACCGGCGTACAGCCTTGGCATGCGGAGGTCCCACCGGCCGATCAGGCCTTGTACGTCTACAAAACAGCGTCCGAGGAGACCCAGTACGGCGAGGTCGGCGTGATCACGTCACGCAGCCGGCTCGAGCTGATCCAGGAGGCGGTCGACGGCCTGAGCGGCGTCACCGTGCTGACCGCCCGCGAGGCGAAGGGACTCGAGTTCGACTCCGTCCTGGTCGTCGACCCGGACGGCATCGTGATCGAGTCCCCTCGCGGACTCCGGGACCTGTACGTCGCTCTGACCCGCTGCACGCAACGTCTCGGCGTGATCGGTGAGCTGCCCGAAGCACTGGCCCAACATGATTGGAATCAGTGATCGGCGCAGCACTTCTGCTGGTGCTGGAGTTCGAACGGGATCAGCAGGTTGCCGGCGGCCGGCTGTAACTGCAGTACGAGCTGACCCTCCCGGCGTACCGGCCGGAGGAAGTCGAGTGTGTCGACCAAGGCGTCGTCGGTGATCGGCAGACCACCAATCGCTTCCAGGTGGTCGATTCCGCACCGGCTGCGCAGCTCGGCCGCGGGCAGGACCCCGCGGCCCTGCTCGTGACCAGGCCAGCGGACGACGCGACCCGCCGTACCGAGTGCTGCTTCGACCGCGGCCACGTAGGCGCCGCGGACGAGCTGGCTCGGTCCGGCGAGCTCCGGCTGGGTGGCTCCCGGCCGGGTGATCGCGAGGCCCGCGCTCCGATCCGCGACCACGGCGCGGATCGGTTCGGCCAGGTCGGCGCCGCCGGCCAGCGACACCGCGACGTGCGGCCGGTCGCCGCCCGCAACCATGTGGGTGCAGGCGATGACCGGCTGGTTCACAGCCTCGAGCAGCTCGTACAGCAGGTGGTCGGCCGCGGCCGTGTCCTTGCTGTCCGTGTCGACGGCGACAATCACTTCGGCAGCACCCAGATCGGGTTCGTGTAGAACCAGAGGTCGACCCACGGGTCCGCGTCGCCGACCACGTCGAGCGCCGGACCGGCCGGGTCAACGGCCGCGCCGTGGTACCCAGGCTGGCTGCGGTGACCGTCGGTGCCCCGGACACGCAGGTACGACGCCTCCTCGACCCGGCCGAGCGGATAGACCAACTCGAAGGTGCCACGCTTGCCGGAGGTGTCCCACTGCCGGACGACCTTGGTCTGCGGCGCCGCAAACGTGTCGCGATCGCTCGCCGGACCGGTGACCGAGCCCTGGATGACATCCACGCGATTGAGCGTGGGAACGAAGTTCGCCCAGTTCGGCATCGTCTGCGTGGTGATCCGGACCACCAACTCGACCGGGCGGCCCTTCCGCACCACGAGCGCGCCACCCAGCGGTTCGCCGTACCGTTTGCCCACCTCACGGACCTCGACCTCGACGCCCTTGACGAGCATGCCGTGGTCGACCCAGACGCGGCCGTTGCGCAGGCCCTCCATCACCGAGAGGTAGTCGCGGCGGTCGGCGCCGACGTGCGTGCGGCTGTAGAAGCCCGGCCAGAAGTCGCTGTTCGTGGTGAGCACCTGGTTGCCGTAGACCGGGTCCATGTACCGGCCGTCGCGGTCGAACTGCTCCTGGCTGGAGCCGTCCGGACGGCGGGCGGTCTCGTTCCAGTTGTTGTGCGAGTCGGAGTTCGCGCTGATCCACCACGGCTTGCCCTCGGCGAGCAGGCTGTCCCACAGGCCGCCGACCGTCGCGGTCATCCAGTCGAAACCGCCCCAGGTGCGGTAGCTCTCGGCCGGGTACGCCGGGAACGAGTTCGCGTTCGGGGAGTTGCCGTAGATGCCGCGGGCGCCACCGGTACCGATGCCCTTCGGGAGACCGCCGGCCTGGTGACCGGGTGCGCCCTCGAAGCCGACCGCGATCCGCGGGTTCGCGTCACGCCAGTTGCGGATCTCGTGCGGGCTGTCGATGCCGTTGCGGGCCGGGTGATTGGCCAGGAAGAGTGCGTCCGCGACGCGGCGCTTGTCGACCTGCTGACCGAGCCACTGAATGCCGGAGACCGCGAGAGCCTCGTTGGCCGGGGTGTTCGCACCGGCGTTCTTCACGCTGCCGTCGTAGTTTTTCTCGAACTGCTTGAGAACCTCGACCTCGCGACTGCCCGGTGCGACGAAGATCGTGCCGTGCTCGGCGGCCGGGATGTTCCACTCCAGCCCCTGGAAGATCAGGGTGTCCTTCAGTTCGGAGCGCGCGGCCTTGATCTGCGGGTTCACCAGGTCGACGCCGATCCGGGCGTGGGTCGCGCCGCCGTGGTCGGTGATGACGAGCCAGTCCAGGCCGTACGCCGCCGCGTGCCGGGCCTGGTCGATCACCCGGTACATGCCGTCCGAGCTGAACTGCGTGTGGATGTGGTGGTCACCGGCCAGCCAGACGTTCGGCCGGTTGCCGTGGCTGAAGACCCAGCCGTCCTTCGGGGCGGTGGCCGCGGCGAACTGGGCGCCGGTGACCGCGAGGGCCGCCGTACCGCCGAGGATGCCGGCCGAGCGGAGCAGTCCGCGGCGGGAGACCTCGGTCGGGCTCAGGTCGCTGTCCGGCACCGACTCGTCGAGCGCGGCCAGCGTGGCCGCGTCGAGCTCGGTGTTGGGGTGGTGATGGTCGTGGTCGTGCGAGTGGTCGTGACCATGTCCGTGCCCATGACCGTGTCCGTGACCCGCGCCGTGCGTGTGCCCCATCGTGCTTCCTCCTGACAAAGGGAAATCCGCCGGATCATCGCCGGACCGGATGTCCGGCGGATGTTGCTCCGGTGAACCATTCGACGCACCTGCGATCCCGTCGCGGCGGCGAAAATCAGTGAGTGGTCTAGTCAGGAATGTTGGCCTCGGCGGCGAAGGCTCGAAGAATGAGGACCGCCCCCACCCATCGGCAGGAGGGTTCCCCGCCATGAGACCGTCCAAAGTGCTCGCCACGATCCTGGTGACGGCGAGCATCACCGCTGTCAGTACGCCGTCCATCGCGCAGCCACCGACGCACACGCAGGTGTGGTCGGCCCGCGCCGCGACCCATGTGTTCCCCGACTCGCTCCCGTCCGACACCGGAGCCAGTACTGCGCTGGCTCTCGACTCCGCTCGCAACGAGTTCGAGTCCGGGCAGGTCGTGATCCGCCGCGACCGTGCCTTCACGATCAAGCGGGTCAGCTTCACGCCGCTCTCCGCCGGCTTCCGCCAGATCCCGCCGTCCGAGCTGAGCTACAACTTCGTCAAGTTCACCTCGCTCAACCACAACTCGGTCTTCGGCGGTAATCAGTACGTCTACGCACCGAGCCGTCCCGCGCCCGACGACTTCCCGGACGGGCTGTCCAACGACCGCTCGACCACGGTCGAGGCCAACCGGACCCAGCCGATCTGGGTTCGCGTCCATGTGCCGAAGTACGTCGCCGGTGGCGTCTACCGCGGTGCCGTCCGGATCGAGACCGATCATGGGACCGAGACGCTGCCGCTGTCGGTGAACGTGCGGCCGGTGACGATCCCGGACGCGAAGGACAGCGGCTTCACCGATGTCGAGTGGACGCTGTTCTTCGGCACGGTCTCGTACCAACCGCCGCCCAGCGGCGTCGAGACGATGCTCGCGAACTACGGCTTCTCCCCCTTCACCCCGAAGTGGTGGAAGCTGATGGAGGACTACGCGAACCTGCGCCGCGACTACCGCAACAACAACCTGACGCTGCCGATGAACACCCTGCTGCTGGCCGGCAACACCACGGTCGACGAAACCGGCAAGGTGCACTTCGACTTCTCCAAGGTCGACCAGGTGGTGAAGTTCTTCACCGACCGCGGGACCGTCAGCAGGCTCGAGGGCTTCTGGGTCAACGCCGGCCCGGGGTACCTGACGCACTGGGACGTCGAGACGCTGGCCCGCGATGCCGACGGCAAGACGGTCAAGAAGAACGTCGTCTGGACCTCACCCGAGGCGGACAGCTTCATCAAGCAGTACGTCGCCGCCGTACGGGATCACGTGAAGGCCAAGGGCTGGGCCTCCAAGTGGTGGATGCATGTCGGTGACGAGCCGCAGGGTGAGTCGGGCCGCGAAGGCTGGTTCGGGATCCACGACAAGATCAAGGCGATCTGGCCGGACGTGAAGCTGGCCGACGCGACCTTCCACGACCCGGTCGCCTCCGAGGTCGCGCAGACGGAAGACATCCTGATCCCGAACCTGCTCAACTACGAGTGGAACCCGAAGACGTTCGACGCGGAACGGGCCAAGGGCAAGGATCTGTGGCTCTACAACTGCAACATCCCGACGCTCGGGTACCTCAACCGCTTCATCGACCAGCCGGAGTACTACCAGCGGCTGATCGGCTGGCTGGCCGCCGCCCGGAACGCGAACGGCCACCTGCACTGGGCGTTCAACAACTGGAACATCTCGATGGACGACCAGGACGTGAAGGGCGACTTCTGGATCGTCAACCCGGACAAGAACCACCCGGACCTGCTCGAGCGGACCATCCGGCTGGAGTCCCAGCGCGACGGCATCGAGGACTGGGAGGTGGTGAACATCCTGAAGAAGACGCATCCGCAACTGGCCATGGACCTGGCCAAGGCCCTCGTCAGTACGCCGGGCACGTTCACCGGCGATGTCACCTTCCTGGACCGCATCCGGACGCTCGTGCTGGACGCCGCCGCCGGCAAGCCGCTGGCCGCGCGGAACCTGGCCGCAGCGATTCGCTCCGGTGGCTCGGTTGATCTCGGGGCGCAGCAGCAGGTCGACGGCGTGTACCTGAAGTGGGGTACGACGCATCCGGCCGAGTACACGATCCAGACGTCGTACGACGGAGTGAACTGGGTCGACGCCGGGAAGCGGACGACGGCCGACGGTGGTGAGGACTTCGTCGGGCTGAACGCGAAGGCGCGCTACATCCGCCTGAAGGCGCCGGCTGAGGGACTGCTCGAGTTCAAGGTCGCGGGCGCGCGGTTGCCGCACGAGAACCTGGTCGCGGGCAGGACGTACACAAAGTCGTGGGAACCGCCGAGCGGCTACCCGGACACGACCGGGCGGGAGTCCACCGACGGCGTGATCTCCGACAACTTCGGTGACGGCCGGCCGTACGTGATCCAGGGCAAATCGGGTGAAACGAAGTCGTTCGACGTCAGCTTCGACCTCGGTGCACGGAAGACCGTGCGCGAGGTGGACGTCCAGGGGTACGTCGAGTACTCGGGCTACCGACCTGACACCGTCCGCGTGCTGACGAGTGACGACGGCGAACACTGGACCGACCGCGGCCCGGTGGTCACCCGCCCGAACGATGCCTCCGGCAACCGGTGGCTGGTCCGGTTCGACCCGGTCCAGGCCCAGCACGTGAAGGTCGCCTTCACCCGGACCTTCACGCCGTCGGCCGACGGGGTGTTCCTCGACGACATCGAGGTCTACTAACCACAAAACGTCCGCACCGGACTGGGGGGACCGGTGCGGACGTGAAAGTTGTTCAATTCATTCAGGCGCAATGCAGAGGAGAAATGCGGCGGCAAGTGAGGAGCAGAACGCCAACGCTCACTTGCCGCCGTACCGATGCCTTTGATGGTCGAGGTGAGGTTCTCGGCCGGCCGTTGTCCGGGTGGGTTGTCTGGTGAGAAACGGACGACGCAAAGGCTTCGGAAGCTTCTCTAGCGGGGTGCTACGTCCCACATGCGCTCGCCGGGCAGGGGGTCGGGGAGCCGGTCGACAGCAGGCATCGGGTCGTTGGTGACCCGCAGGCCGGCGAAACGACGGCTCATGGCGTGGGCGTACCGCTCGGCCAACGCCGGCTCGGCGTTGTAGTCGGCGATCACATGCTCACCGAACCAGACCCGCACGCGACGGCGCTCGATGATCTGGGTGGCGGTGGCGGTTGTCACTGGTCCTCCTGGCAAATTCGCGATGGTCGGCAAGGGAGAATTCGCGGGCGAGCGCGGTGACGATGCGCCGTAGGTGTTCACCGTCACATCAGATCCAACGGAGCATGTGAGCGGTTGGTCACGCAGCGATCTCGATTTCTCCGACTGCGGGCAAACTTTTTCGGACCACCGGTACTCGAATTGTTCGAGCACATTTTCGACTGTCGTGAATTCAGCCGAAGGGGCCGCGGACGGAGACGCCGCCGTCGAGGACCAGTTGCTGGCCGGTGGTGTAGGCCGCGGCGTCGGAGGCCAGGTGGACAACGGCGGCGGCGACTTCTTCGGAGCGGCCGTAGCGGCCGAGGGGGATCTCGTCGACCCATTCGTCCGCCGGCGCGGTGTTGACGGCGGTGGCGATGGCGCCCGCCGCGGCGACGTTCATGCGGATGCCGTCGGCGGCGTACTCGGCGGCGACGGTGCGAGCGAGGCTGAGGAGGCCTGCCTTCATCACCCCGTACGCCGCTTGTTCGGGAGCGGCCATGAATCCGGTGACCGAGCCGACGCTGACGATCGAACCGCCGGTGCCTTGCTCGAGGAAGACGCGTAATACGGTCCTGACCGCACGGGCGACGTACCGGAGGTTGACCTCGTAGATGGTGTCCCAGTCCTCGTCGGCCATCTCGTGCAGCTTCACCGCGGGGACGAACGCGACCTGGCCGCCGACGACGGTGACCAGGATGTCGAGGCCGCCGAGGTGCTCGACCGCGCTGGTGACCATGGCCTCGATGTCGGCGAGGGAGCGCACGTCACCACTCACCCCGTACGCCGTACCTCCGGCTGCACGTACTTGGTCGGCAGCCTCCGCCGGCCGGGCCGGATCGAGGTCCGCGATCACGACCGAGGCGCCCTCGACGCCGAAGGCGTTGGTGATCGCGCGGCCGATTCCGGCTCCGCCGCCACCGATGACCAGGGCTCGTTTCGCACTCAACTGCATGGCCGCGAGGGTAGACCACCCTCGGTTCTGGATTCATAGGGTTTCCTCAGGAACGACACGCCGAGCTGTCGGAAGGACTCCGTACGCTGGATCACGTGACCATCGAAGACGAGGAAACCCAGGCTCTGGCGCTGCGCAAACCGGCAGTCGACGGAGTCGTGGGATCGCCCGTACCGGTTCAAGCGACGGCCTTCGCCGCCGTGCAGACCGAGCACCTGATCGGGAACGCCGGTGACGCGCTGCGCCTGCTCGACGCTGTCGAGCGCGTGCGCGGGCATGCTCATCCGCTGATCCTCGGACTGCAGGACGCCGTCGGTCTGAAGATGCCGGCGGCCCTGGTGCTGAGCGCGATCGCGAACGGCCGGAGCACGGCCGAGGGCGTCGCCGAGCAGATCGGCACGACCACCGCCGAGGCCGAGCTGGCCATCTCCGACCTGGCCGCGCTCGGCATGGTCAAGATCGGTCGACAGGTGGTCGTCACCGGGCTGGGTCAGGCGCGCCTGTCCCAGCTGGACGGTCTGACCGTCCGCGTCCTCGATGTCGTCAACGGGATTCTCGGTCCGGACGATGCTGCTCATCTGGTCCGGCTGCTGCACACCGTGGCGGACGGTCTCGAAGGGGCTGCGGGCCCTGGTCCGAGCCAGGCCGTGCTCCCGCAGGTCTTCCTCCAGAACTAGGTACCGGGGATGGGGTCGTCGTACTTGCCGAGGCGACCCCGGTAGAGCGATCCGTCGCGGTAGGGCCACGCGTACGCCGTACAGCCGTGGAGCCCGAGGGTCTGCTGTTGCATGACCGGCGCGGGCTGGCCGTCGCCGGGGCAGAGCTGGTGAGCGTTGCCGAGGCGGTGCCCGGTCTCGTGGTTGACCATGTACTGGCGGTAGATGGTCAGTGAGGCGCCGTAGTTCGGGACGCCGTGCACCCAGCGGGCGATGTTGAGGACGACCCGGTCGCCGATCCGGCAGCTCGTGTAGCGGTCGGGCGCATAGCCGCAGTACGTGTCACGGGTTTCCGGCGTGACGAACATCAGCCGGAAATCCGCCTGCTCCCCCGGCCCGACCTGCTGGAACCGCCACTTACCGCCGGCGGTCCAGCCCTGCGGAGCGCCGTACGTGTCGCGGACGAACTCGGCCAGCTCCGCCTGGTTGATGCCCTTGATCCCGCCCTCGATCGCGATCTGGAAGGTCATCAGTCGGCCGGCGCGGCCAATCACTCGGTGGGCCGGGTCGCCGGGGAGCACGGTGAAGTTGACCGTGCCGCGCTGCGGATAGGTGATCGCCGGGTCGGGGCGGTCGGGCGCCTTCGACGACTGCTCATCGGCCGGCTTGTCACCCTTTGGCGTCTGTACGACGGTCCGTGCGGGCGGCTGAGCCTGGTCGACCACCGGCCGCTCGGGCTTGCCACCGCGATCGAACGGGCTGGCCGGGAGCTGGAACAGCACTCCGGCGCCGACCACCGCCACGGCGGCGAGTCCGACGATCCTGACAGCAGTCCAGCGGCGCATCCGGTCCCTCTCCTCACGACGCCCTGGCGGGCGTCCATCCATCTCCTCTTGCCTGCAAGCCCCAAAACCCTTCTCAGTGCCCATCTCAGGCCCTGGGTGGAGATCGATTCTCCACCTGCCGGTCCCGATACGACCGTGTTAGTTTCGAGGTGGAAAAAGTACGCTCGTATCACAAAGGAGAAGCTCCGATGAGACGCTGGACCGCGGGCCTCGCCGCCGCGACCCTGCTCGCCGCCGGAACCCCGGTGATCGCTGCCTGGGGCTCCGCACCACTCGCGCACCTGACCGCCGACGTGAACCGCGACGGCCTGCTCACCACCGCCGACGACGCCGGTCGATCCACCTGGACCGACGGTCGCGGCGCGATCTTCCTGCCGAACCTCGACGACGACGAACGCCGCTGCAAGGTCGCGCCGGCCGACCTCGACGCGAGCGACCGCGCGGTCGACGACAAGCTCGCCGCCTGCAACGACGCCGCCGACGACCGCATCAACGGCCCCCGGGATGCCGCGGATCTGGCTCCGCTGAAGATCGATGCCCTCAGCAACCTTTCGTCCACCGCGACGGGGACGTTGACGATCAGCCCCGCGAACAAGGCCCGTCTCTTCGCGGCCGGATCTGGCCGCGACGTGGGTTCATTCATCGATGCTCGGCCCGTCACGAGTCTGACGGCGGCCCAACTGCAGCGCGGCGTGCGGCTTGGGTTGGAGGGGCGCGATGTGGTTCGCGACCCGGCGAAATGGGACGGGCGGATCACGGTCACGCTGACCGTTCGGGACCACGGGCAGAGCAGTAGCGACGTCGTACAGCTGCGGGTTGCGCCTTTGTTGCTGCAGAACGACCTGCAGCCGGCTCAGACCGTGCTCGCGGGACGCCCCAACGACGGACCAGGCTGGTGGGACGGCACTCCGCCGTACCCGGATGGTGTGCCAGGTGAGTGGCAGCCGTTCGCTCGGTCGCTGCGTCAGGCGACCGCGGGGGCGCGACTGAAGTTCGTGAAGGGTACGGCGCATGGCTGGAAGGACATGTGGCTCCAGGACACGTTCGAACCGGCGACCGCGAGCATGCCGGCGGTCGGCGGGCCGCACACGATGCGGATCCTGATCCGGTCCGGCAATGTCTGGGAGTTCAACGGAGTCGCCACTCCCCGTCCGGCCGGTCGGCTGATCTATCGCGACCTGCGCGGCCCGGACGTCGGCGTCGTACAGGAGCTCGCGGCCAAGGCCTCCCCGAGTCTCGACGACCTGCTGAACATGGGCGGCAACCTCGAGGCCCTCCCGCCGTACGACGGTTATCCACAGGGCCGGGTCCTGTACGGCGCCGGTGCGCGGCGACCCGATCCGGCGTACCTGAAGCTGGTCACCGGGCAGGGTTATCAGCCACCAGTCACGATCGACTCCTCCTGGTTGATGGTCGGTCACGCCGACGAGACGACTCACGTCGTACGGGCGAACAACGCTCGCGGCTGGACCCTCGCGGTCGCCGACCCGCGGCTCGCGGCCAAGCTCCTGCGCGACGTGCAGCAGCACGGTGGCGGCAGCCAGCACCTCTTCGCCAACACCAACGCCAAGACCAAGCCGACCGTCGACGAACTGCTCGCCGACGCGAAGCTCGCCGACAACGAGGCCGCCGCCCAGCACATCGACGATCAACTCGCGATCCTGCTCAAGGCGACGGGTCTCCGCAAGGACGAGCTTGTCCGGCTCCCGGTCTTCTTCGACCGCGTTCCCGGCTACGGCCTGCTCAAGGCCATGACGCCCGGCCTCGTCAACGGTCTCTCGGTCTCCGCCCACCAGTTCGCCGCTCCTGACCCGCACGGCCCGCGGCTGAACGGCCGCGACGTCTTCCGCCAGACGGCCGAGCGCGCCCTCGCTCGCAACGGCGTCCACGTCAGCTGGGTCGAGAACTTCTTCTGGTCACACCTGGGCGGTGGCGAGGTGCACTGCGCGACCAACGCGCTCCGGGATATCTCCGGGGCCACCCCCTGGTGGAGGTCGTGATGCCGGCCGCAACCTGGTGAGAGCGATGGCAGAAACAGGACAGGATTCGCGGACCCGCCGAACTTTTTCCAAAGTCAGCGAATCGTAGGGCTGAGCGCGGTTCGGGGCCGCGCTCATTGTCCTGTCGCCGGTTTGATGAGTGGAGCCCATGTCCTCGAGCAGCAGATCCGGGTCCGGGCCTCGCCGTGCGCGGCGGGCCAAACGTCGCGAGCGGTCGGGGATCGCGGCGCTGGCCTTGGCAATCGTGGGAGTACTACTGCCGGGTGTCAGCTACCTGGCGGCCGGGCGGCGGCGCCTGGGTACGGCGGTCACGCTGCTCACTCTGAGTCTGTACGGCGCAGCGGCGTACCTGGCGCTTGCTCGTCGTGATGACGTGGTCACGTGGGCACTGAACCCCACCATCCTGCTCTGGATGGTGGTCGGGCTCGGCGTGATCGCCCTGTACTGGGTCGCGGTCCTGGTCTCGTCGTACAAGATGCTCCGGCCGTTGGCCGCCGGACCGGGAGCGCGGCTGGCGGGGTCCGCGGTGATCGGGCTGGTCTGCTTCGGGATGGCATCCAGTACGGCGCTCGGCGCGCAGACGCTGATGGCGCAGCGGCAGCTCGTCGAGAAGGTCTTCTCCGGCGACCAGTCGAAGAGCCAGACCCGGCCGAAGATCAAGAACACCAAGGACCCCTGGGCCCAGATCCCGCGGCTGAACATCCTGCTCCTCGGCGCCGACGACGGCGAGGGTCGCGACAACACCCGGACCGACTCGGTGATGATCGCGAGTATCGACACCCGGACCGGCAAGACCGCCCTGATCTCGCTGAGCCGGAACTGGATGCGGATGCCGTTCCCCGAGGGCACCCCGCTGCACAAGGAGTACCCGACCGGCTACTGGGACCCCAACGGCCCGAAGGACCAGCCGAACCACTACCTCGACGCGATGTACCGGTTCGTCCCGGCCGAGCACCGCGATCTGATCGGTCCGTCCGACAATCCGGGCGCCGACGTCCTGAAGCTCTCGGCCGGCGCGGCCATGGGCCTGAAGCTGCACTACTACGTGCAGGTGAACCTGGCCGGCTTCGCCCAGCTCGTCGAGGCGCTCGGCGGGATCACCGTGAACATCAATTACAAGGTCCCGGTCGGCGGTAACGACGACAAGAAGATCCCGGCCAGCCGCTACCTCGAACCCGGTCCGAACCGGCACCTGAACGGTGTGGACGCGCTCTGGTTCGCCCGCGGCCGTTACCAGGTCCAGGGCGCCGACGTCGCCCGCCAGGCCCGCCAGCGCTGCACCGTCAAGGCCATCGTCGAGCGCGCCACCCCGCAGAACGTCCTGGCCAACTACCTGGACCTGGCCAAGGCCGGCGAGAACCTGGTCCGCACCGACATCCCGCAGACCATCCTGCCCGCCTTCGTCACCCTCGGACAGCGGATGAAGAACGCCTCGATCACCAACATCGACCTGGACAAGAAGCACAACTACCCCAGCGGCCTGAACCCGGACTACGCCGCTATGCGCGCCCTCGTTCAGCAGCACCTCAACGCCACCGCCAAGCCCAGCACCCCCAAGCCCAAACCGACCACCACCACTCCCCACAAACCCACCACCGCCAAAACGCCCGCCCCCGACCTGGCCGAGGCCTGCGCCTACCACCCCGAGAAGTGAGCCTCAGGCGTAGCGGGTGCTGAGGCCGCCGTCGACGGACCAGTTGGCGCCGGTGACGAAGGCGGCGGCTGGGGAGGCCAGGAAGCAGACGACTTCGGCGACGTTGTCGGGGGTGCCGATGCGGCCCAGGGGGTGGACGGTGGTGGCGTGGTCGCGTTCGTGGGGGAAGGTGGTGAAGAACTCTTCGAGCAGGTCGGTGGCGATGTAGCCGGGGCTGACGGCGTTGACGCGGATGTTGTGGGGGCCGACGTCCAGGGCCAGGGAGCGGGTCATGCCGACCAGGCCTGATTTGGCGGCGGCGTAGGGGAACATGCCGGCGGTGGTGAGGGAGGCGTGGATCGAGGCGATGTTGACGATCGCGCCGTGCCGGTTCTCGATCATTGCCGGGAGCACCTGGCGGGCCATCAGCCACGCGCCCTTGAGGTCGACGTCGAAGACCGAGTCCCACTCCGCGACGGTCATCTGGGTGGCGTCGGCGTACGCGTTCTTGCCTGCGTTGTTGACCAGAACTGTCGCCGGGCCGAGGTCGGCGGCCAGCTGAGCGACTGCGGCCGCGACCGACGCCTCGTCGGTGATGTCGCCGACGACACCGGCTACGCGTGCGCCGGTTGCCTTCAGGTCGGCTGTCGTCGCGGCCAACTGATCAGCCAGTACGTCGATCAGCCCGACCGCCGCACCTTCCGCGGCGGCCTTCTCGGCCACCGCCCGCCCGATTCCGCGCGCAGCGCCGGTCACCAGGACGACTTCGTCGATCAAACGCCCAGTCACGAGAACCCCTTCGGTCGACTCCGTCCGACCCTAGTGCGAATCTCCACCACCCACTAAGTCGGTGCGTCTCCGATGCTTCACGCTCAAGACCTTCCGCTCGAACGGTGTACAGGTGGGTTGGTGGGTGCTGGCGGTCCGCCTGCGGTAGATGATGGGACGGTTTGTTGTCGATCGGGAGGTGTTCGGTGGTGTCGGTTCAGGAAGTCTCGGGTCCGGGTGAGGGGCCGTACGGCGTCGCGGTCGTTGGTGGGGACGTGTGGACGACACTCGTGCATGCGGGCGCTGTGGTTCGGCTGAAGGCGGGTACCACCCAGCGCTACGAACTGCCGGAGAACTCGCGCCCGATGGTGATCACGCCAGGCACCGATGGCGTGTGGTTCACTCGGAACGGCGACGACCACGTCGGGCATATTGATGCCTCCGGCAACGTTTCGGCGATCGCGGTGCAGGGATCGCCGTACGGGATCTGTACCGGGCCGGACAACGCGTTGTGGTGCACGTTGATGAGCACGGACCAGGTTGCGCGGGTGACAGTCGGCGGTGACGTCACGACGTATCCGATCGGGATCGACGGCGGGTTCCCCGCAATGATCACGGCGACCGAGGACGAGCTGTGGTTCACGGTGAACCAGGGCAACGCGATCGGGCGGATGACGACAGCCGGCGTTGTGACGACGTATCCGTTGCCGACCGAGGGCGCCGGTCCGGTCGGAATCAGCGCCGGGCCTTCGGCGGTGTGGTTCGTGGAGATCATGGCGGACCAGGCAGGGCGGATCAATGCCGACGGGAAGATCGAGGAGTTCCCGCTGCCGGCGGGGTCGAAGCCGCACGCGGTGGTGGCGACCGCGGATGGTGGATGCTGGATCACGTTGTGGGGTTCGGGTTCACTGACTCGGCTCGATGCGTCCGGAGCGGTGGTTTCGACACATGAGCTGGGCGAAGGGTCCGAGCCGCACGGGCTGGCGGTCGACGCCGATGGATCGGTGTGGGTCGCGCTCGAGAGTGGTTCGCTTGCTCACATTCACGCTGAGGAGTGAGGGGACTCACGCTGTGAGGTGAGGTGCGGTCCGGGGTTGCGGGAGGAGAGTGGACTCGTGGCCACCACTCTGGCAGCGCATACGAGGGTTCGTGATGTGCTCGCGGTCGGACGGCCGGCGTTCTGGGTCGTCTCGATCGTGCCGTACTACGTCGGCATCCTGCTCGCGACGCGGCAACTGATCCCGCCGCTGGAGGAGTGGCCGCGCCTCATCGTCGGCGCGGTCGTGATGGGTCCGCTGGTCTGGCTCGCCGTGCTTGCAGTCAACGACGCGTACGACCTGCCGAGCGATCGACTCAATCCCCGCAAGGCGAAATCGCCGTTGCTGGACGGGCGCATCACGCTGCGCGCAGCGAAGCGACTGGCGTTCGCGGCGGCGGTGGCTGCGGTCGGCATCGCGATGCATGTCGGCATCGTGTTCGCGCTTGGCGTGCTGCTCGCGGTGCTGCTCGGCTACGCCTACAGCGTGCCGCCGGTGCGGTTGAAGACGCGCGCCGGGTTCGACGTCGCGGTGAACGCGCTCGCCCTGGGCGCCTTCGGCCCACTCGCCGGCTGGGCCGCGATCAACCCTGACCTCAGCGACTTCCCGTGGCTGATGGGCCTGCAAGGAACGCTCGCCGCCATCGGCCTCTACCTCCCGACCACGCTGGCCGATCTGGATGCCGACCGCGCCGCCGGGTACCACACGATCGCGGTCCGGTACGGCGCACAAACGACGTACAGACTCGGGTACGGCGCTTGGATCGCGGCGGCGGCGTTGTCCGTCGTACTAGCTGCGACGGACACGATCATCCCGCGCAGCATGCTCGCGCTCGAGGTCGTCATGGTCCCGGTCCTGGTCGTTGCCTACCGCAAGCTCATCGGACCGAAGCAGTCGTTCAAGGGGATCATCGTCCTGGCGTCGCTCTTCCTGCTACCGTGCGCCACCTTCGCCCTCACCTACACCGGAGTGCTCTAGCCCGGTTTCCCCAGGCCCCTTTACATCGATAGATGCGGCGGGAACCCTGGTGTCCTATGGATGCCACCGATCTGGAAACCGCCTACGCCCTCAGCCAGGTCGACCGCGCGCACTTCGAGCAGCAGGGCTTCGTGAAACTGAAGAACGTGCTGAGCCCGGAGACGATCGCGGCGTACGCGCCGGAGATCACCGGCAAGGTGATCGAGTTGAACACGCAGGCAGTGCCGTTGGCGGAACGGGACACGTACGGCAAGGCGTTTCTGCAGGTCACCAACCTGTGGCAGCACAGCGCGAAGGTGCTGGAGTTCGTGTCGTCACCACGGCTGGCGCGGATCGCTGCCGAGCTGCTGGGAGTGCAGTCGGTGCGGCTGTACCACGATCAGGCGCTGTACAAGGAGTCCGGCGGTGGGGTGACGCCGTGGCACGCGGACCAGTACTACTGGCCGTTCGCGACCGACCGGTGCGTGACGGTGTGGGTGCCGTTGCAGGAGACGCCGATGGAGATGGGTCCGCTGTCGTTCGCCGCGGGTAGTCAGGTGTTTGAGCACGGGCGGGATCTGCCGATCAGCGATGAGTCTGAACGCGTGCTGCAGAAGGCGTTGGCGGAGCAGCAGTTCCCGGAGGTGTCGGAGCCGTATGAGCTGGGTGAGGTGAGCTATCACCTCGGCTGGACGTTCCATCACGCGCCGGCCAACACGAGCGACGTGCCGCGGCGCGTGATGACGATCATCTACGTCGACACGGCGATGGTGATCGCCGAACCCGTCAACGACGCGCAGCGCAACGACCTCTCCTGGATTCCCGGTGGGAAGCCGGGTGAGCTCATCTCGTCACCGCTCAACCCCATCCTCTATTAGACCCGAGCCTCTACTAGCTCGAGCAGAGCCTCCTGACCGTCGGTCACCGGGAAGTAGGCGAGGAACGTGACGCCGTCCGGCCCACCGTCGAAGCGGATGGGCTCGTCGGCAGGCTCGTAGAAGAGGTCACCGGGCAGCAGCACGACCTCAGGCTCGTCGCGTAACTGATAGATGGCGGAGCCGGTCTCGATACTGCCGAAGACCGGTCCGTTGTGGGTGTGCACCCCGACGGCGGTGTTCGGACCCATCGTGATGCGCCGCGCCTCCACGCGTCGTACCGGAAGGTCGGCGGGCAGGGTCTGATCGAGGACAACCTGGCGGGTGATTTGGTCAACGGTCATAGCCGGGAGTGTACATACCAATAGGTACAGACAGCTACAGCGAGCGCTTCTGGGGGTAGATGGTTTCGCCGCGGGACAGTTGTTCGACGAACTGGGCGATGCGGCGGGCCCGGGTCTCCTCGCGTTTGGCCTCGTTGACTCGGTGGACGACCGCGAAACGGTTGGCGCTGGTGAGGATGTCGAACATTGCTTGCGCAGCCGGTACGGCGGCCACCGCGGCAGCCAGATCAGCCGGGATCTCGAGGTTCGCGGCGCCGCCGTAGGCCTTGTCCCAGCGACCGTCGGCTTTGGCCCGGTCGACCTCGGCCCAGCCGGCCGGTTGCATGCGGCCGGCCTTGTCGAGGCGGGCGATGTACTCGACGTTGCGCTTCGACCAGGTACTGCGGGGGCGGCGCGGGGTGTAGCGCTGCAGGAAGGTGGACTCGTCGCGCGCCTTGCGCTGGCCGTCGATCCAGCCATGGCACAGCGCCTCATCGAGGGCGTCGGCAACCACCAGGCTGGTCGGGTCGGTGACGTCCTTCTTCGCCAGCACGAGCCAGACGCCGTCGCTGGTCTGATGATGTTCGCCGAGCCACTCATGCCAGGCGGCCGCGTCGGCGAGGATCAGTTCTTCGGTCATTGGGCGGTCTCCTGGAAACGGGTGGCGATGTGGTGAGCGGCGGCAACGAGTTCCGGCGGACCGACAAGCTCCAGGTCGCACTCGAACATGGCGAATCGGGCGGCCAGGCCGACCCAGGACCACGCGGTCATCGTCACCCGGCAACTCGTCGGCGTGACCTCCTCGACCATCGTGTCCTGGCCGGACCACGGCGCGACCTCGTCCGCGGGCAGCTGCAGCACCGCCTCACCGCGGCACGGGAACTGATCCTTGGTCTTGAACTGTCGCGCGATGTACTCCGCAACGTCCGCAGCCGGTAGTTCTCGCGGCGTGAACCGGGGTCCGGTCGGCGTCTTCGGCGTCATCCGGTCGACCCGGAAGGTGCGCCAATCCTTGCGGCCCAGGTCCCAGGCGATCAGGTACCAGCGCCCACCCCAGGTCACCAGGTGATGCGGCTCGACCTGGCGCGGCGGCGGCCACTCGCCTTCCGGCGCCCCCGGCGACTGGTAGTCGAACCGCAGTACCTCCTGCGCGCGAACCGCCATCCCGATCGCGATCAGCTGATTCGAGTCCACCGTCGTACGGCGGTTCGGGTAGCGGTCGATCGTGGTCACCTGCAGCGCGTCGACGCGCTGGCGGAGCCGGGCCGGCATCACCTGGCGCACGGTGGCCAACGCCCGCAGTGCGCCTTCCTCGATCCCGGCCACCGTGGTGGTCGCGGTCTGCAGGGCGACCGCGACCGCGATCGCCTGGTCGTCGTCGAACAGCAACGGCGGCAACTCGGCGCCCGCGTCGAGCCGGTAGCCGCCGTCCGGACCCTTGATCGCGCGGACCGGGTAGCCGAGATCGCGCAACCGATCGACGTCACGGCGTACCGTCCGCGGGCTGACCTCCAGGCGCTCGGCCAGCAAAGCACCTGGCCAGTCGCGGCGCGCCTGGAGCAACGACAGCAGCGAGAGCAGTCGGGCTGAGGTTTCGGACATGGGACTAGCTTGGCAGCAATAGCGGCCTGTTTCTGTCCGCTACCCCAAAGCGTTGCGCCAAGTCGCTCAGCAGGTACATCGATTGACGCATTTGGGCCATGACTCGGATATGCCTCGTGCGTAGTGACTCGCATCACTTACGGTGTCTGGCAGATCACCCACCGCCCCCAAGGAGATCTCGATGAGGCCCCGCCCTGCCTTCCTGACCGTGTTCGGATCGCTCGCCGCCGCCGCGCTCGCCGCGACCAGCGCGATGGCCGCCGTACCGTCCGACGGTCCGCACGCTGCCCCCGCCGTGTCCCAGGCGGTGCTCGCGACCGACACCGACGGCGACTCGCTGCCCGACATCTGGGAGACCAACGGGTACGACGCCAATGGCGACGGCGTCGTCGACGTGAACCTGAAGGCGATGGGCGCGGACCCGAAGAAGAAGGACCTGTTCGTCGAGATGGACTACATGGACGGCCGGCTGGCCAGCGTCGCCGCGCTGGACCGGATCGTCCAGGTCTTCGCGCAGGCCCCGGTCAGCAACCCGAACGGCACCACCGGGATCAAGATCCACCTCGACGCCGGCTCCGCCCGCGGGACGGCGTACAACCTCGGCGGTGGCAACCTTGTTGCCTACGACAACGACCTGAACCCGTCGGCGACCCAGACCAACGCGATCAAGAACGCCAACTTCGCCGCGGCCCGGAAGGCGATCTTCCACTACATGCTCTGGGCCGACAGCTACGACAACAACTGCAGCAGCGGCCAGGCCTTCAACATCCCGAACGACACGTTCATCGTCACGGTCGGCCAGCGCTGCAACTGGAACGCGACCGACAACACCAACGTCGGCACGTTCATCCACGAGCTCGGGCACAACCTCGGCCTCAAGCACGGCGGGTCGGACAACGGCAACTACAAGCCGAACTACCTGAGCGTGATGAACTACTTCTTCCAGCTCGGCGGTGTTCCGAAGGCCGACGGCTCGCTCTACTGGAGCTACTCCAACGTCGCCCCGCCGGCGCTGAACGAGAACAGCCTCACCGAATCGGCCGGCCTCGGCAGCTCGGCCTCGGCGTACAAGACCAGCTGGAAGTGCCCGAACGGCACCAGCCGGACGACGAGCGGTGCCGCCAGCGGCCCGATCGACTGGAACTGCGACGGTGACGCCACCGACGTGACCGCGGCCGACATCAACGACGACAACGTCAACAACACGCTGACCACCCAGAACAACTGGGCCAACATCGCGTTCGGCGGCGGCGCCGTCGGTCAGGGTGCGAACGTGCAGTCCAAGACCGCGAAGGCGGACCTGCAGGAGATGACCCACGACGAGTGGACCGACCTCCAGCAGCACTGAGCGCGGTCAGACAGTCCAGATTCCGGTGGCGGCGGTTCCGCGGGCCCAGTCGGTGAAGTCGCGGGGTGGGCGGCCGAGGATCTGCTGTACGCCGTCCGACACGTACTCCGAGCGGTGGTTGCGGATGACGGCGAAGAGGTCGCGAACCGCCTCGGCGTCTTCGGCGGGCACGCCCTGTTCGAGTAGTTCGGCGACGTGTTGTTCGGGGTCGAGGTCGACGTACTTGATCGGGCGGCCGGTGGCGACGGTGAGCTCGGCGGCGACCTCGGCCATGGTCAGGGTGCGTGGTCCGGAGACGGCGATGGTCGCGCCGGTGTGGGCCTCGTTCAGGAGGGCCTCGGTCATCACGTCACCGACGTCATTGGTGTCGATCCACGCCTCACCACCGTCACCGGCCGACAACCGGATCTCGCCGGCCAGAACGTCGTACCGGAAGAAGTCCTCACTGAAACCCTGCGCGAACCAGGCGGGCTGGATGATCGTCCAGTCCGCACCACTTTCCTGTACGGCGTGCTCGAGTCCGAGCTGACCCTCGTAGACCGCGAACTCGCGACCGGGGCTGCCGACGCCGCGGCCGGAGAGGAGGACGATGCGCCGCAGTCCTTCATTGGCCGCCTGCTGGACGAAGCGGCCGGCTTGAGCGAGTCCGGTCGGTCCGACCGGTGGTGCGAGGTACGCGGTGTCGGCGTTGGCGATGGTCGGGGACCACGTGCTTTCGTCGTACCAGTCGAAGCGCAGCGCGCTGGATCGGGAGGCGAGGCGGTAGGGGACGTTGCGAGCGTCGAGCTGTGCCGCGACGCGGCGGCCGGTCTTGCCCTTGCCGCCCAGGATGAGAATCGGTGTCGTTGTCATGGCTCTAGTTCATCGCGACTGAATGAGCTTAACCATGGCTGTTCGGCGCAATTGGATGTCCGATACGCTCAGGCTATGGACGTGCTCGATGACCTGCTGGCCGGAACCCGCGCGGTGGACGGGGTGTTCAACCTCGGCATCCTGGAGCCGCCGTGGGCCCTGGAGATCCGCGAGGAGGCGCCGCTCGCGCTGGCGACGATGGTGCGCGGCGAAGCCTGGGTCACCCGGGACGGGATCGAGCCGCTCCGGATGGGACCGGGTGATGTCGCGGTCTTCAAGGGCACCACGCCGTACGTCGTCGGCGACAGCGTCACCACCGCACCGCAACTCCGGATCCTGCCCGGCAACATCTGCCAACCGTTGCCTGGGGCCCCTATCGACTACAGCGAGCGGCTCGGACTGCGCACGTACGGCGGTCGCGCGGAGGGCTCGGCGATGATTGCCAGCGGCACCTATCAGGTCGCCGGTGACGTCAGCCGGCGACTGCTCAACGCGCTGCCGTCGGTGCTCGTCGTACCGGCGGCCGACCTGGCCGGGCCGGTGATGGAGATGATCGCGAGTGAGATCCGGCGCGAGTCACCCGGTCAGCAGAGTGTGCTCGACCGCTGGCTCGATCTCGCGCTGATCGTCACGCTGCGCGCGTGGTTCGACCGGCCGGAATCGCAGGCGCCCGGCTGGTACCAGGCGCAGACCGACCCGGTGGCCGGCGGTGCATTACGGCTGCTGCACGAGGATCCGTCGTACCCGTGGAGCGTCCCCGAGCTCGCCGACCGCGTCGGCGTCTCCCGCGCCAGCCTCGCCCGCCGCTTCACCGCGGTCGTCGGCGAAGCACCCATGAGCTACCTCACCACCTGGCGCATCACGCTCGCGGCCGACCAACTCCGCAGTACCCAGGACACCGTCGAAACCATCGCCCGCCGAGTCGGCTACGCCAACGCCTTCGCCCTCAGCGTCGCCTTCAAACGAGTCCGCGGTACGACGCCCACCGCCCACCGCCGCCAGGCCGCCTAACGCCGTTCTGAGTGTTCTCGGCGTTCTCGGCTGCGTTGCGCTCGGCTGCGGCCGGTCCGGTACGGCGTGGGTTGCTCGCCGCTGCGGCCGATCTCCAGTGACGGGTGGCTGGCATGGGTGCCTGGCTAAGGGGGATGGTTCGGTAGGCGATCGCCTGCCCGTTGCCTGAGCTTCCGGGCTGTGGTTCCCGCCGCCGGTGACGAGGTCCGCTGGCTAACCCACCGTGGTGGTCGCTGGGGAGACATTTGCACCCAAATCGGCCCGAAACTCTCCCCAGCACCCGCAGCCAACCTCATCCGTTCACATTGCGGAGAGGCGGGACGGGGTTAGGTGGTGGTGGTTTGGATGAAGGCCAGGGCTTGGGGCCAGGCGAGTTTGTAGGCGGTGGCGTTGACCTCGTTGGCGTGGCGGGACTTGTCGGTGAAGCCGTGCTCGGCGCCGGGGAAGTAGTGGGTGAACGTCGCGCCGGTGGGGCGGGACTGGAGTGCTGTTTGGAGCGCCTCGAAGTCGGCGTTCGTGACGAGGGTGTCGGCGCTGGGGTAGCTGACGAGCACCGGGGCAACGATGCCGGTCGCGTCGGAGGTGGCGTCGTACGTGTGGTGTGGCGGGAGGTCCGAGGGGATGGTCGGATGGAAGGCCACCACGTTGGCGAGGCGCTGGTCGCGGGCGCCGAGCAGGAGGGCGAACCGGCCGCCGAGGCACCAGCCGATCGTGCCGGCCTTGGTGCAGCCGAGGTCGTTGAGCAGGTAGTCCAGCAACGCTTGCTGCTCGGCCAAGGCCTGGTCGTCGTTCAGCTGGCTGCCGAGCGGGAAGAGGTCCTCGCGCGCCGTGTTGTCGAGGCTCCGGCCCTTGAACGGATCCCAGACCAGCGCCGTGGTCCCGGCGGCGGCGAGCTCGTCGGCCCACGCGCGGATCTGCTCGCCGATGCCGGTGATCATCGGCAGCAGCAACATGCCGCCCTGGCCGGCCCGCGCCAGATATGCGTCCTGGTCTCCAACTTTGACAGTCTCACCCATTGGTCGTCGGGGGTGCCCTGCCGTTGCCGGCATGGTTCCCCATCCCCTTTCCATCTGTGCGCGTGGTTTCCCGCCATTGTTGCCGCACTGGTCCAACTGCCGGCGGTGCCTAGAATCCTGGCATGAGGCAGCTCGAAGTCAGCGGCGGACGGGTTCTGGAGTACGTGGTCGAGGGGCCCGCCGGTGGGCGGCCCCTCGTGTTCCACCATGGCACGCCTGGGGTCGCCCTGACTCTGGAGCCGGTGGCCGAGGCCGCGGCGCGGCATGGTCTGCGCTTCGTCACGCACAGCCGACCGGGCTACAGCGACAGCACCTCGCAGCCAGGTCGCCGGGTCGCAGACGTCGCGGACGATGTCAGCGCACTGCTCGACGCACTCGGAGCGGACGATTTCATCACGATCGGATGGTCGGGTGGCGGCCCGCACGCTCTTGCCTGCGCGACCTTGCTGCCGGACCGGTGCCGGGCCGCGGCGATCATCGCGGGCGTGGCACCGTACGACGCCGAGGGGCTGGACTGGTTGGGCGGCATGGGCGAGGAGAATGTCGCCGAGTTCGGAGCCGCGGCGACCGGCAAGGATGCGCTCGACACGTTCCTCGCCGAGGCGAGCGTCGAGTTGAAGGATGTCCAGCCTGGCGACATCATCGCCGCCTTCGGTGATCTGCTGTCCGCGGTCGATCAGGCCGCGCTGCGCGGTGGCCTGGCCGACTACCTGGCCGCCTCCTGTCGCGCCGCCGTCTCCCGCGGCTACGACGGCTGGCGCGACGACGACCTCGCATTCCTCGCCGACTGGGGCCTTGACCTGGCGAGCATCCGGATTCCCGTCTCGATCTGGCAAGGCGACCAGGACCGGATGGTGCCGCTGGCCCACGGGCGCTGGCTCGGCGACCACGTCGCCGGAGCCACCACCCAATTGGTACCGGGTGAAGGTCACCTGTCGCTGATCAGCAACATCGACTCCATCGTGGCCGCCCTCGCCGCAGCCTGACCTCACTACTGAGCTCGAAGCATCCGCGGTACGGCGGCGTTCACGAGGATGAAGATCAGTACGGAGAAGATCAGCAGGGCGGTCGCTGCCGGGAGAAGCGCGATGCCGAGGCCGATGGCGAGGACGGGGAGCGCGAGACCGGCGTACGCGATCAGGAACAGTGCGGCCAGCACCTCACCGCGCGAGCCCGCGTCGGCCAGGGAGGCGGCGGTGGCGACCGCGCCGCGGAAGACGAGGCCGACGCCGGCTCCGGCGATGACGCCGCCGATGACGAAGAGCGCGAGGCTCGGGATCAGGCCGCCGACCGCGATACCGATCAGGCCGACCGACATGAAGACCAGGCCGAGGCGTAGTTGGTTGCGGCGTTCCATCCGAACGAACACCACCTGACTGCCGGCTCCGGCGATGAAGACGGCGAAGGTGACCACGCCGGCCAGGATGCGCGACGGCTGATGCAGTACGCCGGCCAGGAAGGTCGGCGCGAGCGAGGTGAACAGCCCGAAGATCGAGAACGCTGCGAACGCGCCGATCGCGCTGGCGAAGAACAGCGGCTTGGCGGCCGAGGGCAGGGCAACGCGCTGCGGCCGGTACGCCGGACGCTCCTCCAGCCGCTCGACCGTCTCGGGAACCAGCGCGATCCCGATCGCGCTCAGCAGCAACAACACGAGGAAGATCTCGTACGGGCGCTCCAACGGAGAGGCGACGTACTGGGCGAGGATGCCGCCGACGAGCGGACCGAAGGCCAGACCACCGAGGTTCACCATGCTGGAGATCAGCGCCGAGCGACTCGGGTCCTCCGCCGGCCGGGCGATCTTGCGCAGTTCGGACAGATGCGCGGTGGCGGTCGCGGTCAGCACGCCGACACCGACGCCGGAGATGAAGCGCGCGATCAACAGGCCGGGGACGTCCGGCCAGATCAGGAAGAGCGCGGCCGCGACAGCCTCAGCCAGTACGGCGAGCAACGCCACTCGGCGTCGACCGAGCCAGTCGCTGACGTGGCCGGCGAGGTACAGGCTGACCATCACGCCGACCGCGTACGCCGCGAAGATGATCGTGATCAGGTACGTCGGGAATCCGTCCCGTCGTTGGTAGATCGCGTAGAGCGGGGTGGGGACCGTGGAGAACGCCATCGTGATCAGGAAGGCTGCCGCGATCACCCAGAAGCCCGGACCGTGGGTGAACCGAACCCGCGACTCGACCGGGCGGGACGACGTCAGTGTTGTGGACATATCAACAGAGTCCCTCGCCTGATCTATCGAGTCCAACGAAAGTTCTTGCACTGTCTTATCGAGACTGGCGATAATTTGATCTGTGGACAGCCGGCAGCTCGAGTACTTCGTCGCGGTCGCGGAGGAGCTGAGCTTCACCCGCGCGGCGCAGCGGCTGTTCACCGTGCAGTCCACGGTGTCGGCCGCGATCCGGGCGCTGGAGACTGATCTGCGGACGACGCTCTTCGACCGGTCGACGCGCCGAGTGACGCTGTCGACCGCGGGCGCGGCGTTGCTGCCGGAGGCGAAGGCGGCGCTGGAGGCGCTCGACCGGGCGCGTTCGGTGGTCGAGGAGGCCTCGACCGGGCTGCGCGGGAACCTCCGGATCGGCACGATGACCCGACTGGGAATCGTTGATCTCGCGCCGCTGCTCGGTGCCTTCCACCGGAAGTATCCGTTGGTCGACGTCCAGGTCACGACGTCGCCAACCGGTTCGAGCGGCCTGGCCGACGACGTACGGCATGGGCGGTTGGACGTCGCCCTGCTCGGGTTACCGCCCGCGGAACTGAGTGGGCTGGACGCGCGGGAACTGGCCGCGGTGCCGTTCGGAGTCCTGGTGCCGCCTTCACATCGGCTCGCCGGTCAGGCCTCGGTGACGCTCAAAGAGCTGGCCGGGGAGCGGTTCGTCGACATGCTCCGCGGGTTCGGCAATCGGCGGATGGTGGATCAGGCCTTCGAGCGGGCCGGGATCCCGCGGCAGGTGCAGGTCGAGGTGCCGGACCTGAGCGAGGTACCGGAGTACGTCCGCGCCGGGCTCGGGATCGCCGTTGTACCGGACGTCGCACCGACGGTGACGGATGTGGTGCATCTGCGCCTCACCGAACCGGAGCTGGCGTGGACCTTGTCGGTGGCAACGATCGCCGGGCGGGCGCCGAGCAGAGCCGTCGTCGCCCTCCAGGAGCTGCTCACCGACGCCGCCCGAAGCGACTACTTCTGACTTACTTCACTCAGGAATACATTGCCGTTGCGCCGGGTTCTTGCCAAGAGACACCCACATCCCTGGGGGCCTTTGCTACGGACCGTCCGGCACGTTCCTGCCGGCTGAGGAAGGAAGCGCGAGATGGCAACTGTCTCGTTCAAGGGAGCAACCCGGATCTACCCCGGCGGTGACATCCCCGCCGTGCAGCAGCTGGATCTCGATATCCAGGACGGCGAGTTCATGGTGCTCGTCGGTCCCTCCGGTTCCGGAAAGTCGACCGCGCTGCGGATGCTGGCGGGGCTGGAAGAGGTCAACGACGGAGCGATCTACATCGGCGACCGCGACGTCACCAACGCACCGCCGAAGGAACGGGACATCGCGATGGTGTTCCAGAACTATGCGCTGTACCCGCACATGTCGGTCGGCGAGAACATGGGCTTCGCCCTGAAGATGCAGGGCATCCACAAGGAGGAGCGTGCGCGGCGGGTCCTCGAGGCGGCGAAGCTGCTCGGGCTCGAGGAGTACCTCGACCGGAAGCCGAAGGCGTTGTCCGGTGGTCAGCGTCAGCGCGTCGCGATGGGTCGCGCGATCGTTCGCAGTCCGCAGGTCTTCCTGATGGACGAACCGCTGTCGAACCTGGACGCCAAGCTGCGCGTGCAGACGCGGACCCAGATCGCCGAACTGCAGCACCGGCTGGGCGTCACCACCGTCTACGTGACCCACGACCAGGTCGAGGCCATGACGATGGGCGACCGCGTCGCCGTACTGAAGGACGGCCAGCTGCAGCAGGTGGACACCCCGCTGAACCTCTACG
This sequence comes from Kribbella sp. NPDC051587, assembly GCF_044453945.1. Lineage (NCBI taxonomy): Bacteria > Bacillati > Actinomycetota > Actinomycetes > Propionibacteriales > Kribbellaceae > Kribbella > Kribbella sp. NPDC051587. The sequence goes on along the minus strand of NZ_JBITDE010000017.1, from coordinate 91,426 downwards.
ACAACCCGGTGAACAAGTTCGTCGCCGGCTTCATCGGCTCGCCCGCGATGAACCTGCTCGACGCGGAGATCGTGGACGGCGGAGCGCGCGTCGGCGACTACGTCGTACCGATCGCGCGCGATGTCCTGGCCAAGGCTGGGTCCGACAAGACCGTGACGCTGGGCGTGCGCCCGGAGGCCTTCCACCTTGCTGACGAAGGCATGCCGGTCAACGTCGCGGTGATCGAAGAGCTGGGGTCGGACGCGTTCCTCTACGGTACGGCGGTCCACACCAACCAGCAGATCATCGCCCGCATCGGAACCCGGCTGCACAACGACAAGGGCGCCGTCGTGCACCTCGCCGCGGACCCGTCGAAGCTGCACCTCTTCTCCACCTCGACCGAGGAGCGCCTCGTCTAGGGTTGGCGGATGTGGTCCAAAGGGGCACCGGGAGTGCTCGAGCTGCCGTCGGGACGGTTGGTGCGCGGACGCGGTCTGCGCAACGGCCCGGCGGCAGCGCCGTTTCCGACGTACGGCGTGTACCTGTTGGGTTCCGAGCCGCCTGCCGTCGACTGGGAGTCGCGGTGGCTGCGTTGGCCGGACTTCCGGTTGCCCTCTGATCGCGCTCTGGCCCGCGAGGTTTTCGCGGAGGCGTTGGAGCGTTCGGGTTCCGAGCTCGTCGAGTTCGCTTGCGCCGGCGGGCGAGGACGGACCGGTACGGCGCTCGCCTGCCTCGCCGTACTGGATGGTGCGCCCGCGGCCGAGGCGGTTGCGTATGTGCGCCGTCACTACAGCTCGCATGCGGTCGAGACCTTCTGGCAGAAGCGGTACGTGCGTCAATTCAGTTGACCTACGCAACGGTGATCACGTTGGCTCGGTCGGGTGACGATCTCTCGTACGAACCCGGACGGACTGCACGCGACGCCCGGCTACCACCACGTGACCACTGTCCAAGCCGACACCCTCATCTACCTCGCGGGCCAGTGCCCGCTCACGCCATCCGGTGACCTCGCCGACGGCGGGCTCACCGGCCAGACCACTCAGGTGATCGACAACATCCTCACTGCGCTCGCCGCGGCCGGGGCTGGCCCGGAGGACGTCGTACGGACTGTCATCTACGTGAACAGTGCGGACCGCGATGAGCTGGCTACCGTCTGGACCAAGCTGAACGAGTCTGCGCTCGCTCCGGCCTTCAAGTCCGCCAGCACTTTGCTCGGTGTGGCCCAGCTCGGGTTCGTCGGTCAGCTCGTCGAGATCGACGTGACGGCTGCGCTGTGAAAGCACCGGCAAGACAGCGCTAGAGCTCGTGATTCGCGTTGAGGCGGCCGGTGGGGTCGTAGTGCTTGCGTAGGCTGATGAGCCGCTGGTGATCGCTGGGGTCAAAGGCTTCGGTGATCTCCGTGGGCGTCAGGTTGGCGTAGGTGAAGTTGAGGAAGCGGCCGATGGACTGCGCTCGCCAGGGCTCGAGGATGGCGTCTTGCAGCTTGCGCGTCTCGCGTTCGCCGGGGATCAGGACGGTGAGTGCGTACGACGCGTCGCGATGACCGACGGCGTTCGGGATCGCCGGCTCGTGACGGAGTGCGCCGCCTAGGTGGCGGATGGCGATGATGGCCATCGCTTCCGCTCCTGGGCCGGCCAGCTTCGGCAGGGTCGCGAGGGCGTCGGGGTCCAGGTCGCTGAGCAGGACGTTCTGCGAGCGGTAGCTGTCGGGGCGTTCGGGCTCGGCGAAGATCTTGCCCGACTCCTCGTAGGGGAGCTCGCCGAGCGTGTCGAGGACCGGCGTACCGATGGCTCTGAGGGGTTCGACGACGTCGGCGCCTTGCAGGCTGGCGACCTGGAGCTGGGCGATGTACTTGCCGCGGAGTGGCGCCGGGACCGGCGGGATGTCCGGGAACGGGATCATCGCGACCGCGGAGGTCACCTCGTCGGGGAGGTCCTGGGTCCACTCACGCCAGACCTCGACGGCGTTCGGGGACTCGGCGAGGTCGTAGTACAGGCTGCCGCCGTACAGGGTCGGGACCTCGAAGAGGGCGATCTCCATCCCGGTCACGACGCCGAAGTTGCCGCCGCCACCGCGGAGCGCCCAGAACAGGTCGCCGTCAGCGGCCCGGCGGGTGCCATCTGCGGTGACGACCTCGATTCGGTTGACGTGATCGGCGGCGTACCCGTACTTGCGGGCCATCAGCCCGAGTCCGCCGCCGAGCGTGTAGGCGACCGCGCCGACGCCGGGGGAACTGCCGGACAACGGCGCCAACCCGTACGGCGCGGTGGCCGTCAGCACGTCTTGCCAGGTCGCGCCGGCTTCGACCCAGGCGGTCTTTGCGGTCGGGTCGACGCGGACGCCGTTGAAGTGGCGGGTCGCGATCAGCACGCCTCCCTTGATCCCGCGCGTCAGCCCGTGACCGGCGCCTTGGACGGCGATGCGGTGATCGTGGTCGACGGCGTACCGGACCGCCTCCTCGATCTCGGTCGCACTCGTCACCTCGAAGATCACCTCGGGCCGGTGCGGGTCGAGCCGCTGGAAGCCGAGCCGGGCGTCGTCGTACTGCGGGGCTTGTCTCGTCAGCATCATGCTGCTGACGCTAGGAGCCCTTGCGGACTTATCCTGTCCGCAATGAGCGCGCGCAAGGAGATGCCCGGGCGGATGCTCCGGTTGCTGTCGCTGCTGCAGAGCCGGCGCGAGTGGTCCGGCCGTGAGCTGGCCGAGCGTCTCGGCGTGACCGAGCGGACGGTACGGCGGGACGTCGAGCGGCTGCGTGCACTGGACTACCCAGTCACCGGCACCACCGGTACGGCGGGCGGCTACCGCCTCGGACCCGGTACGACGTTGCCTCCGCTGCTGCTGGATGACGACGAGGCGATCGCGGTCGCGCTCGGCCTGGTGAGCGCAGGCAGTGGTGGCGTGACCGGGATCGCGACGAGCTCGATGAGCGCGTTGGCCAAGCTCACGCAGGTACTGCCCGCGCGGTTGCGGCCGCAGCTCGCGGCGATGGGATCCGCGGCCTCGTCGATCCCCCGCCAAGGCGCGCCGCAGGTCGATCCGGACACCCTGGCGACACTGGCCCGCTGCTGCCGGAACCATGAGCTCGTCGCCTTCGATTACGTGAGCCGTCGGGAGGCGCCGTCGCGGCGGCGGGTCGAACCCCATCAGTTGGTGACAGTGTCGTGGCACTGGTACCTGTTGGCGTTCGACCCCGCGCGGGACGACTGGCGGTTCTTTCGGGTCGACCGGATCTCCGCGGTCGATCCCACGTTGCATCGATTCGTTCCGCGTCCATTGCCGGGTGACGACGCGGCGTCGTACCTGGCCGAGTCGTTCGCGCATGCGTCGTACCGGCATAGTGTCCGGCTGACTGTGCAGCTGCCGGCGGACGAGGTGGCGGCTCATTTCTACGGGTTCGTCCCGGGCCGGATTACGCCGGTCGGGTCTGCTGCATGTGTTGTCGAGTTCTCGGCCGAGACACCGTCGCTGCTGCTGCAACTGGTGGCCGGGATTGTTGCCTTGGGCGCCGATTTCTCCGTCGACGAGGCGTCGCCGGAGACGGCTTCGCTGATTGCCGAGGCGGGGGTTCGGTTGCAGTCGTTCAGGCCGTGATGAGTCCGATCCCCAACGTCAGCACGCCGACCGCGAGTGACGCGGCGCCGATCCAGAGCACCCACAGGAACTGATTGGGCTGCGTGCGCCCCTTCCCGGCGGACGAGGCGAAGAAGCCGCCGGACATCAGGATGGCGGCGAGCGGGATGGCGATTCTGGCGATCCAGAGCGGTACGCCGGTCAGGCCCGTCTGGTCGACGTACAGGAGTCCGACCAGACTGAGGATCACCAGCACGCCGGCGTGCGCGTGGCCGGCCCGGGCGAACGACTTCTGGAAGTCCGTCATCGGCACCTGCCCCCGGACGATCTTGGTCATGAAGTAGCCGCCGAACTCGATCGTGACGATCGTGAGCAGGATGACGCCGGCGATGATCCGCGATGCGTCGGTCATTCGTCCACCTCTTCTATGGATAGCTTCGGTATCCGTTAATGGATACTGATACTATCCGTCGTACGGCGACGAAAGGCAAGCGATGCGGATCGGGGAACTCAGCAAAGCGACCGGAATCCCGGTCCCGACGATCAAGTACTACCTGCGCGAAGGCCTGCTCGCCCCCGGCGAACTCACCAGCCCCAACCAGGCGTCGTACGGCGAAGCCCACCTCCGCCGGCTCCGCCTCATCCGCGCCCTCGTCGACCTCGCCCAGGTCCCGGTCGCCCAGGTCAAAGAGATCGTCGACTCCCTCGACGCCGACGACATCCCCCTGCACGACCAGATCGGCCGCACCCACCGCGCCCTCACCCCCACCCGCAAACCCACCGCCTCCCCCGAAGCCCGCGCCGCCGCCGCGGTCGAGGTGAACGCCCTCCTCACCCGCCGCGGCTGGACCGTAGAACCCGAAGCCCCCGCCCTCACCACCCTCATCGAAACCGTCGCCGCCCTCCGCTCCCTAGGCCAGGACAACCTCGTCAGCTTCCTCGACGCCTACGCCGAAGCCGTCGAACGCTTCACCCAGCTAGAAGTACAAGCCGTCTCCGCCCCCACCCGAGACCAACTGGCCGAATCCGTAGTCATCGGCACCATCCTCGGCGAAACCCTCATCTCCTCCCTCCGCCTCCTCGCCCACGAATCCACCTCCGCCAAACTCTGGCGCTAAAAGCGGACCCGCCCCACTCACCAACCCATTCCCGAGCCGCCCCGAGCGAGGTGCGCTGAGCGTGAACGCGACGAACCGCGCAGCGTTACTGAGTGGCGGCGGTCCGCCTCCACCCGCTACCGGATCGCCCATGAGCACGGTGGGCCTCACTCGACGCTCGACCACAAGCAGCCCTCCATCGACTGTGCTGAGAGTGCCGTCGGTAATCGATGGACAACGCCACAGTGGTCACACTCAACGACCGACTCACCGCAGTCGACTCCACCTCCGCCAAACTCTGGCGCTAGAAGAGCGAGGCGAGCTCCCGGACGTCGTACGTCGGCTCGCCCAGGAACACGTCACGCTCAGGTGATCCGTGGAAGAGGTTCAGCGTGTCCAGGCGATAGACCCAGTCCTCGCCCCAATGACTCGGATACCGGTAGTTGATCTGCCACCTGACCCACTCATCCGGCGCCAAGCGCACCGCCCGCGCTCGATTCGGCCGCTGCGGCATCCCGTACGGCGTCACCGTCAACCGCACCCGGATCGCACCCTCGACAGGCGTGATCTCGACTCCGCTCTCCAGCCGTTCCCGACCGCGGGTCACTGTGACCTCACCAGGCAGGCCGGCCTGAGTCCCCTCCCACACCTTGAAATCGTCCTGCTCCCGCATGACCACTCCATGCACGAAGGGCGCCTCGTCGTCCGGCAGCCGAAATCCCATCGGGAGCGCGTTCCGCCGGCTGGCGCCCGGCTCACCCCGCGACCGTTTCGTCCACGTGGTTCGCACCCACTGCACGACGACCGTCATCGGATGCCTGCGTGGAATCTGATCTGGCGTGCGACGTCGGGGCTGAGGGCTACGTGAGTTAGGTGGGTGCGGATGGCTTCGCGTTCGGTGGGGAGGAGGGGCTGGAAGGTGCTGGCGGAGTGGAAGGTGAGCCAGATGGTGAGGTCGTCGGTGGCCGAGCGGACCAGCTTGGTGTCGGGGTCGCGCAGGGCTTCGAGGTCGGCGCGGACTCGGTTCCAGGCGCCGAGCTGGTGACGGACTCGCCAGGCTGCGCGGCGGTGGGTGGCGTGGGGTGAGGTGGCTGCGTCGGCGAGGTCGTCGTACCGGATGCCGGGGGTGGCGGCCAGGAGGCGGGCGACGTGTTTGACAACAGCGCCGCTGGGGTCGGCGAGGAGGGTCAGGAGGAGGTCCTTGGGCGGAAGGTCGGTCGGCCAGACGTGCAGGGCCGCCAGTCGCCGGGGCGAATCCGGACTCGTCAGAGCGGTGCGTGCTTCGGCTTCGGTGAGGCGCTGGCCGGTTTCACGCAGTCCGAGGAGAGCAGCGTCGTTGGTCTTCCAGTGCGAGCGATAGAACTGCGCCGGGTCGTGTCCGGCCCGGCGGTACCGCCAGCGCGCGGCGGTCTGGATCCGACGGGATCGGTCGAGCATGAGGGTCTCGAGCTCGGACCGCTCGAACAACTCGTCCGTCCCGTCGAGCAACACGGTCAGCCGGCCCTCGACGTACCGGGAACTGAGCAGCCGCCCCTTCGCCTCGACCGGATCGATCGCCATCCATCGCTCGGCCAACTGCCGCCGCAACCACTGATCCGTCTCGACCTCCAGCCGCCGCGCGATCTGATCGGAGTCGAGCTGCGACATCACCTCGTCATACGCAAATCGCCGTACGGCGAGATCGGGCTCAGCCAACAGCTCCGTCAGCTCAAACTCACCCCGGTACGACGTGAGCGCGGTCGGCCCGTGGACGCGGTCCCGCATCCGCACCAGCACACCCAGCGCGACCACATCCGGCCGACCCGTGAGCCCAGTCAGCGCAATCCGCCGTACCGGCTCGATGTGATCGACCGCCCGCAACGCCAAACAGCGAGCAACCACGTCACCCTCACGCGACGCCAGCAACCGCGTCGCGTGCTCCCGCAGATACCCATCCGCGTGCATCGACGCCACGCAGTCGGGCAACAGATCGCCCCGACCCACCACCCGATCCCAGTCCGCCCGCACCCCCAACGGATAGTTGACAGACCAAGACCACCACCGCGCCCGCTCATCAAGCCGCACCAAGTCCGCCGGCCGCAACTGCCCCAACCACTCCAGCAGCTCACCCCGCGCACCCACATCCGCGCCCAGACAAGCATCCCGAAGCCGCGCCAGCGCAGCATCAGCGTCGTACGGCGTCATCACCCCTCGATGATCGCCGACCTCACATCGCCAACGCGAAGCCTTTAACTGTCGTGCGCCATGTCCACGAACCGCGAGTAGTGACCCTGGAACGCCACAGTGATATCGGCAGTAGGACCGTTGCGGTGCTTGGCCACAATGAAGTCCGCCTCACCCGGCCGCGTCGACTCCCGCTCGTAAGCATCCTCACGATGCAACAGGATCACCATGTCAGCGTCCTGTTCGAGCGATCCCGATTCGCGGAGGTCGGAGGCCATGGGGCGTTTGTCGGAGCGTTGTTCGGAGCCTCGGTTGAGCTGACAGATGGCGACGACGGGGAGCTCCAGCTCCTTGGCGAGGAGCTTGATGGAGCGGGAGAACTCGGAGACTTCGAGTTGGCGGGACTCAACTTTTTTGCCGGACGTCATCAGCTGGAGGTAGTCGATGATGATGAGGCGGAGGTCGTGGCGCTGTTTGAGGCGGCGGGCCTTGGCGCGGATCTCCATCATGGTGAGGTTCGGGGAGTCGTCGATGAAGAGTGGGGCTTCGGAGACCTCGCCCATTTTGCGGGCGAGGCGGGCCCAGTCCTCGTCGGTCATCTTGCCGTTGCGCATGTGGTGCAGGGGGACCTTGGCCTCGGCCGACAGCAGACGCATGGTGATCTCGTTGCGGCTCATCTCCAGGGAGAAGACGCAGGAGGTGAGGCCGTGCTTGATCGAGGCGGAGCGGGCGAAGTCGAGGCCGAGGGTGGAGTTGTGGGTGGGGATCATGGTCTTGCCGGCCAGGTAGAGGTGGGCGGCGTTGTCGACCTCGACGCAGCGGACGGGGACGCTCGGGACCTCGTCGATCCATTCGATCCGGCGGTCGCCCTCGCTGGAGAGCGCGGCCGGGAAGCCGTGCCCGGTGATCTGGCGCGGCGCCGACCCGGGGATCGGCGGTGTCAGTCCGGGACTCGCTGACATCGCCGTGAACAGGTCGGCGGTCGTGCAGACCACCGGGCGACGGCCGTCTTCGACGAGCCACTGGTGCTCGGCGTCGGCGACGATCGCGCTGCCGTCGGAGAACGACAGCCGGAAGCAGGGGCGGTCGACCATCACCTCGGTGGCCGCGACGACCGTGGTCGGCAGGCCTTCGGCGTCGAGGAGCTGGTCGCCGACGGCGACCTCGGCCATCGTGGTCCAGCCGGTCGGGGTGGGCAGCGGGGTGTCGAGGGCCAGCGCCTTCCCCATGGCGGGGCGGGCGGCGACGATGATCATCTGGCCGGGGTGCAGGCCGTTGGTCAGCTCGTCGAGGTCGGTGAAGCCGGTCGGGACGCCGACCATCGAGTCACCGCGGGAGTCGATCGCCTCGATCTCGTCGAGGGCGCCCTCCATGATGTCCTTCAGCGGCGCGTAGTCCTCGGTGGTGCGCTTCTCGGTGACCTGGTAGATCTCGGCCTGCGCCTCGTCGACGACGTCGTCGACCTCGCCCTCACCCGCGTAGCCGAGCTGGACGATCTTGGTGCCGGCCTCGACCAGCCGGCGCAGGATCGCCTTCTCGCGGACGATGTGCGCGTAGTAGCCCGCGTTCGCCGCGAGCGGCACCGAGGCGACCAGGGTGTGCACGTACGGCGCGCCGCCGATCCGGGCCATGTCGCCGCGCTTGGTCAGCTCGGCGGCGACGGTGATCGCGTCGGCCGGCTCACCCCGCGCATACAGGTCGGTGACGGCGTCGAAGACGGACTCGTGCGCCGGGCGGTAGAAGTCCGTCCCGCGCAGGGTCTCGATCACGTCCGCGATGGCGTCCTTGGACAGCATCATCGCGCCGAGCACACACTGCTCCGCGGCCAGGTCCTGTGGCGGCGTGCGATCGAACCCCATCTCGGGGTTGCGCTCCTCGCGGCCGCCGCCGTCCTGGCCGCCGCGGAACTCCGCCACGCTCATTGTCCGACCTCCGTCGTTCGCCGCTGCCCCCGGACAGCCAAGTTTCGAACACCTGCTCGAACCCTAGCCGCATCAACCGACAGAAATCCGCCGCGCGATCTGCCGCGCCCATGTACCCAGGCACGCGACCGTACGCCGGTCGTGTCCCCAGGTGCCAGCCAGCCGTCCACAGGGGGTGTGGAAGAGCTGTGGGAAACCCCGGGAAGCCCTGTGCACAGGTTGGGAACAACCCTGTGGATATCTGGGGACAACAATCCCCAACAGGCCTCTGACCTGCGGTTTCTCCAGTGCACAACTGTGGAGAGAAAAAAGTCACCAAGCTTTCACAGGCGGACCCACAGGCCGTGGGTAACCTCGCTCCAGTGAGCCGCAACCGCTGGGTCGGGGACCAGGATCGGGAGATCCTGCGCCTGGCCGTTCCCGCCTTCGTGGCCCTGGTCTCGGAGCCGCTGATGCTGCTCGCGGACTCCGCCATCGTCGGCCACCTCGGTACGCCGCAGCTGGCCGCCCTGGGCATCGCCGGTACCGTCCTGCAGACCCTCGTCGGCATCTGCGTCTTCCTCGCCTACGGGACCACCTCGGCCGTCGCACGCCGCATCGGCGCGGGCGACCACAAGGGCGCACTGGCTCAGGGCATCGACGGACTCTGGCTCGCGCTGCTGCTGGGCGTCGTACTGGCTCTGGCCGGTCTCCTCTTCGCACCGCAAGCCATCAACGCGTTCAACCCCTCCCCCGACGTCGCCGACTACGCGGTGACCTATCTGCGCATCTCCTGCTTCGGCATCCCGTCCATGCTGATCCTGCTCGCGGCTACCGGCGTACTGCGTGGTCTGCAGGACACCAAGACCCCCATGGTCGTGGCCATCTCGGCCAACCTGGCCAACATCGTTCTGAACGTCGCACTGGTCTACGGCCTGCACCTGAACATCGCAGGCTCAGCACTCGGTACGGCGATCGCCCAGACCGGAGCCGGCGTCGCACTGGTCGTAGTGGTGGTCCGAGGTGCCCGACGCGACGGTGCGAAGCTCAGCCCCGACCTGCGCGGGATCCTTGCCTCCGCACAGATGGGGATCCCGCTGATCGTGCGGACCCTAACGTTGCGTGCGGCAATCATTCTGCTCACCTTCGTCGCCACCGCACTCGGTACGACGTCAGTCGCGGCACACCAGGTCGCCTTCACCCTGTGGAACTTCCTGGCGCTGGCACTCGACGCCATCGCCATCGCCGCCCAGGCACTCACCGGCCGCGCCCTGGGCGCCGGAGATGTCGCAGGTACTCGTTCCATCACGCGCCGGATGATGTGGTGGGGCCTTTGGTCCGGAGTGATCTGTGGGCTCGCGCTCTGGAGCCTGCGCTCGGTCTACGTGCCGTGGTTCACCACAGACCCAGCAGTGCGCCACACACTTGCCGCAGTGCTCCTCGTCGCCGCCATCTGGCAGCCCCTGAACGGCGTGGTCTTCGTCCTGGACGGCGTACTCATCGGAGCAGGTGACGGCCGCTATCTGGCGATTGCCGGCGTGATAGCCCTCCTCGTCTACGTACCGCTGGCTCTGAGCGTGCTGTGGTTCGACGGCGGCATAGTGGCGCTCTGGTGGGCGTTCGGCGGGTTCATGCTGCTCCGGCTGCTCACTCTGGTCACCAGGGAGCGGCGGGACGCTTGGCTGGTCACAGGGGCTACCCGCTGACCCCGGAGATGCGGCATCGTGGCCCCATGGCCGACAAGGACGACGAACTGGTCGAGGAGCGCGAAGAGCTCGAGCGAGCTGCGCACGAGGAGCGCGAGCTCGAGGAGGTCCGCGACCGCCGCGAGACGCTCGACGCCACTGCGGAGACCACCGAGGCCATCCGCCTCGCGGAGGCCAACGACGCCGCGAGTGCCCGGCACCGTGAGCTGGCCGACGCCGAGCGGCGCCAGGCCCGCAGCGACCATGCCCACGGCAACCATCTGCTCGACGAGGCGGCCGCTCACCCGGACGAGCCCGGTGCCGATGCCACCGCCGCGGCAGGTCGCCGCTACCAGCGCGCCGGCGACCGCGAGGACAGTGCAGCCGCGTACGACGACCACCTCGCCGCAGCACCTCGTGAGCAGGCACCAGCGAGCGACGCCGCCCGGCGGCCTGCTCAGCCGCCGGAGGCGCGCAAGTTCGTCCAGCCCCGGAAGATCAAGAAGCGCGAGAAGAACCCAGGTCTCGACCTGGAGCTCTAGATCCCCCGCACGTTCGGCTGGCGCTGGTCGAAGAACAGGCCGGCCGGTGGCTCCTCGACCGGGAGCGGTGGGATCGGGTAGTCGGTGTGCGTACCCCGGCAGGCCGCGAACGGGCCGTCGGGGTCGAGCAGCGTCATCATGTGCGGGTCCGCGTGGTCCCGCCACCAGACCGACATACCGGTCGCCGGGTCGAGCCGCAGGTGCTCCCAGGCGCGCCAGATCGAGTCCAGCCGGCTCAGGGCCTCGGCGTGCCGGAACCACTCCGGGCACCACACGTACTGCTGCCCGATCCGGCGTGAGTACAGGTAGATCAACCGGTCCTCGACGAACGCCGCCACATGCGGGTAGAAGAGTTCCTGCTCACCATCCACGACGCTGCTCCTCTGTCTGTTCCCACACCGGTACGCCGGTCGGCAGCGGCGGTGGACCGCTCTGCTGACCGCCGGTCACCCACGGGTTCGCCCCGGCCCCACCCTGCGTGACCTGCGGCGCCGAAGCACCCGGGTCGTACTTCGCCAACGACGCCTTGACCACTCCGGCGTCCGCACGGGTGAACCACGGCACGGTCTTCACCATGGTGGCCGGGATACCGGACGGGAACACCACGGCCCGGCCGGGCGGCATCGCCGCGAGATCGGAGATCTCCAGGATGTTCTGCCGCTGCGTCTGCCGGCTGGTGCCGCGCTTGCCCTCGTTGTACGAGACCGAGTTGGAGATGATGTCGTAGTCGCCGATCAGCTTGCTGAGCCGCTCGAGGAAGTTCGCGTCGGACGCGCCACCGCCGTACACGCGGATGTTGGCCGCGGACCACAGCTTCTCCATGCCGTGCTCGCCCCAGCACTCCTGGCCCTGCGCCCACGACTGCAGGATCGTCATCAGCACGATGCCGCGGGAACCGAAGTGGCTGTAGAGGTCGGGCAGGTTCTTCCAGCGGCAGACGTTCGCCGCCTCGTCCAGTACGCCGACCAGTGGGTTCGGCATCCGGCCCATCGGGCAGCCCTTGGCGAACTCCTCGGCCGCCTCCACGACGGCGACGGTCAACGCGGTGACCAGCGGCCCCGCCGTACCGGCTCCTTCTTTGGAGAGGCTGTAGAGCGTGCCGCCCTGGCGGACGAACTCGTGCGGGTTGAACTGCGGCCGCGTGTCGTTCGGTCCCTGCGGGATGACCCAACGGGTCACCTTGCGGTTGACCAGGAACTGCGCGCTCTGCTGCGCAGTGCCGTAGACACCGGCGCGCTGCTTGTCCGGTGCGTTGATGACACCGGACAGTGCGTCAGCCGACAACTGCAGGCCCGGTGTGTTGCGCAGGATCCGCTCCGGCTCGTCGTTGCGCTGGTCCGCGAGCCATGTGTAGACCTGCGTGATCGGACGCTTGGCCACGGCCGCAGCGAGCAGCAGACCGGCCAGCAGGTCGGTACCGGCCGAGTCGAAGAACGCATCGGTCTGAGCACCGACCTGACGCTGTGAGGCGACGAAGTGCTCCGCCATCTCGCGTGCCTTGGTCTCGTCGGTGATGTAGGTCAGCGGGTTCCACCACCAGTTCGGCGGCTCCTCACAGACCTCCTGCGGGTCGAACACCCACACCGGGCCCTTGTCGAGCCGCGGGCCGCGGGTGGCGTCCACGATGTCCCGCTTGTTCGAGGTGGCGACCACGGAACCAGGCGCGTCCAGAATCGCCGGTACGGCGCGGGAGGTCGTCTTACCGGTACGGGGTCCCCAGATGTCGACGTGCATGTCTTCCCAGGACCCGAAGACCTCCAGGTTGTCCCGGACGGTCCGGCCGATCAGGATGCCCGGACCGGCGTGCCCGGCGCCGAGCCGGTTCGCGATGCCCTGCGCACCCTCACGGGTGAGCTTGTAGATCTCGGAGCGCTTCGACATCAGGAACGCCTGCTTGTCGACCCGCCCGACCGACTCCTGGCGGCGCCGGAGCAGGAACCAGACCGTGCCGGCGATCAGGATCAGCAGCACGATCTCGAGGATCAGTACGCCGGTCGCCGAGCCGGACCAGCGCAGCCGGCCCTGGATCAGCTGGGACAGCGCGCTGACCGGGTTACCCGGTACGGCGCGCGTGCCGTCGATCGCAGCGGCGGCCTTGAGCGCACCCCAGACCCCGCCGACGACGACTGCGAAGAGTCCGCAGCCGATGAAGATCAGGACCGTCTCGACGGACAGCCCGCCCGGTCCGGTGGTGCGTTTGCCGTCAGCCATGGCTCCCTGTCTCCGTCCGTGCCGGCTCTGTCCGTGCGACGACCCGGGTGGTCGGGTCGGGCGGCGGCAGCATCGCCGGGTCGTCGAAGCTGTACTCCTCGACGACCTCCTCGGTTCCGTCCTCGGCGACCTCGACCTTCAACGGCCGTCCGTCGGCACCGGTCCGCCAGAGCTTGTTCGTGTCGTTGATCTCGCGCTCGACCGAGGTGAGGCCGACGTGCACCGGGATGCCCGGGCGGCCACCGACCTTGACCAGGAAGTTTCCTCGGCCGGGAGGCGCCGCCTCCTCGCCGGTGGCCGGGTCCCACGCGGGCGGGTCCTGCCAGCCGATGAGCATGTTCCGCTCTTCCTCCGACATCGGCACGACCTCGTTCAGGTTCTCCATCTCCGCGCGCGGCAGACCACCGCAGATGACCATGCCGGACCGCTCGACGAAGCCCTTGGCCTTCATCCGGTCCTCGGGGTGCTCGAGCGCGAGCAGGTCGGACATCGTGTGCGAGATCATCGCCATCCCGACACCACGCTGCCGGTTCAGCCGGGTCAGCGCGTCGACGCGGTCGACCAGACCACGCCCGGCGCGCAGTACCCGCCACAGCTCGTCGAGGATGACGAAGTAGTGCCGCCGCGGTTCGAGGCCGGCATCGGCCAGCGCCTGCGAGACCGCGACCGCGCCGAATCCGTACGACCAGCAGGCCAGCAGTACGGCGGCCTGCAGGTTGGTCTCGGAGTCGTCGATGTTGGAGACGTCGAAGACGACCGGCCGGTCCATCTTCATCGGGTTGTCGGTCTGCTCGGAGAAGATCTCACCGAGCCGGCCACCGCCGACCAGACCGATCAGCGAGGCCTCCAGGCCTTCGGTGATCTGCCGGTAGCGGTCCAGGCTGCCGCGGTCCAGGGCCACGTTGCGGACCCGGTCCGGCGCGTCCTGGACCACCTTCAGCAGGTCGCGCAGCACCGGCGTACCGGTGTGGCGTTCGTCGAGGACCTTGAGCGCCTCGTCGATGATCGTCTCTTCGCGGTCGGTCGGCGGGGCCGAGCGCATGATGGAGATCAGCGCCGAGACCATCGTCTGCCGGCGGCCGTGCGCGTCGGCCTGGATCGCCTCGCGGGCCTTGCCGGTCAGCCGCAGCGCGGCCTCCCGCGACTCGCCCGGGTCGAGGATGTTCAGGTGCCCGCGGCCACGACCGAGCTGGATGACCTGGCCACCGAGGGCCTCGATCAGGTCCTTGTAGTCGGGCTTGAGGTCGCCGAGCACCAGCGGCTGGATGCCGTACCCGGCGAGGCCGAGCGCCATCCGGCGGGTGATCGTCGACTTGCCGAGACCGGGCTTGCCGAGGACGAACATCGACGGGTTCGAGATCAGCTTGGCGCGCATGAACCAGCTGATCGGGTCGCAGCACATGGTCGCGCCGGAGAGGATGTTCCGGCCGATCGGTACGCCGACCATCGGGCTGCCGGTACCGGCCGAGAACGGCCACATGCCGCACACCTGGACCGTCGTACCGCGCCACTCCTGTGGTGCTTGGACGTACGTCGAGTAGCCGGCCGCCGCTCCTGGCCAGCCACGCGGCATCGGCCGTTTGCCGCCCCGGGAGGGGTCGGTCGGGGTCTGCTTCTTCTTGCTCACAGCGACTCCCGCAGACCGGCCGGGACGGCCAGGTGGCTCTGCAGTACGACGCCCAGCGGCAGCGCGGCCACGAACGCCGAGTCCTGCGACCCGTACGCCGGTCGCAGCAGCACCCGCGCCGTCGCGCCCAGGTTGTCGATGGCGGCGATCATGTCCGGGATCTGCTCGGCGCTCATCACGGTTCCGGTGACGACCATGCCGAAGTTCACCAGGCCGGCCCCGCGCGCTTCTTCCTGCGCGGTCCGGTCGGCAGCGCGCGCCTCGGCCATCGTCCGGGCCGAGGGCCGGTTGGTGGTCGTGGCGCGGAAGGACGCGTTGCGCTTGTCGGCCTCGACCATGCGCGCCGCGGTGGCCGCGTCGAGCGGCCGGTAGAGCAGGGTGACGCGCTTGCGGTCGATGTCGTTGTGCGGACCGACCAGCTGCGACAGCACCGACGAGAACACCTCGCCGCGCGGCGCCTGCGTCATCTGCCAGGTCACCGACCAGGCCGAGTCGTGCCGGTACTTGTCCCAGAACGCCTGCGCACCGGCCGGACCGACATCGGTCCACTGCATCTCCGGCGCCATCCCCTGGCTGCGCGCTTCATCGATCAGTACGGCGGACGCCGGGTCGTAGGCGATCCGGATCGTCTCGCACAGTTCCTGCGCGGTGACCGGACGGGCCGCGCCGGCGCCGGTGGCGTTCAGGCTCTGGGTGAGTGCGGGAAGCCGGGACGCGAGCTCGCGGCCCATGTCCTCTTCCTTGCGGCGCTTGCCGTTGCGATCGGTGCCCTTGAAGGTCAGCGCGACCCGGGCCGACACGAGTGCCGAACCCTCGGGGTAGCTCTGCACGACCTCGGCGAGCATCGCCTGCGCGATCGCCGGCGAGCCCGGCTGGACGTTGTGGTTGACCTCGCGACGCAGCCGGATGCCCGTGTCCGGCGCGCTCTCGACCGTCACCGAGGCGGCGACGATGCCCGGCTCGTGGCCGAGCGACGCGAGCCACTGGCCCCAGTGCGCCACCCAGATGTCGATCTGCTCCTCGTCGACCAGCGACGCGCCGTCCGGCTCGGCGTTGATCACGACGCTGAAGTGCCGCGTGCTCGGGTAGAACAGCAGCGCGAACGGCCGGCCGTACGAGTCCTTGAACTCGCTCAGCTGGGAGGCGGCGGCCAGCCCGGGGATCTGGAACTTGCCCCAGGCGGTGCGGCCGAGCGGACCGGAACGGTAGATGTTGTGCTTCGCCATCTTTGCTCGTTGCCATCCAATGCGAGTCGAGAGCCGTTGCAGGGCGGACAGGTTGTGTTTGTCCTTGGTCATCAGCAGCAGCAGGATCACGCCGACGACCAGCAGGCAGATCACCGCGCCGATGAGGCCGCCGGCCATCATCGAGAAGATGGTCGCCAGCAGGCCGCCCATCATGATGGCGGTACCGAGCGACCCCAGGCCGGCGATGCCCGCCGAGGCGGGCTGGCGCCAGTTGCCGTAGGTGCGCGGAGCGCTTCGTACGTTGTCAGCTGCTGCCACGCGGTCCGTCCGGTTCTCGTCTGCCCTGGTCACGGTCGTCGTCGCGGAACTGGCGTTGTTCCCGCTGCCGGTCCCGGTTCACGTCCCGGGGAGATCCTCCACTGCCCGACGGTCCATCGCCACCACCGCCCTGGCTGCCACCGCCGCCACCGCCCTCGGGTTGAGGCCCGTCGAGGGTCTCCGCCGCGAGGTGCTCGCCGACCTGCTTGGTCGCCTTGACGCCGGCCGCGACGATCGCGACCGGAGCCGCCACAGCGGCTGCCGGGCCCAGCGCGGCGGCCGCACCGGCACCACCGGCCGCAGCGCCACCACCTGCCGCGGCTCCACCAGCCGCCGCTCCACCGCCACCGCCGGCTGCTCCGGCTGCTGCACCGCCGCCACCGCCACCGCCGGCACCTGCGGCAGCACCTTGGCCACCACCTGCTCCGCCGCTCGCGCCTTGGCCGGCACCGCCACCGCTCTGGCCGCCAGTGCTCTGTGGCTGGTTCCGGGCGCGTCCGACGTTCTGGGAGCCGGTCGGGCCGTCACCGCTGCCGCCCTCGCTCCCGCTACTGCCTTCGTCGATCGAGTCCTGCATCTTGCCGGCCAGCTTGTCCGCGCCGACCATCTTGGCGGCGATCATGCCGGCCCCGGCCTGACCCGCGGTCGCCGCGACCATCGGCACGATGAACCGCATCAGGCCGGGCAGGGCGAACAGCGCGAGCACCAGCAGGGTCAGACCGGTGACCATGTTCATCACCGAGCTCGCCGCTTCGCCACCGGTGTTGACGTTCAGGCCCTGGCCGTTGTTCGAGGTCAATCTGATCGCGGTCGCATAGATGATCGCGGCCACCGGTTTGTAGAGCACGAAGGCGAACATCCAGCCGAGCAGCTTCTTGAACCAGTTGCGGCCCATCTCGGTGTGCGTCGCGGCGGCCGCGATCGGCAGCATGCCGACCAGCAGGATCAGCAGCGCACTGCGCACCACCATCAGCACGATCTGGATCACGCCGGCCAGGATGGCCAGGATGCCGATCGCGATCGCCAGCCCGATCCCCATCGGGCCGACCGTCGCCGAGACCGACAGCATCGCGGTCATCGCGCCGCCGAAGCTCTTGGCCTTGCCGTCCGCGGCGGCCGCCACCAGGTCGCCGGGATCGCACTTCCACGGGCTGTCCGGGCTGTCGATCAGCGAGGTGGTGACGATGCACCGGGAGAACTGGTCACCGAACTCGATCAGCGCCTGGCAGACGCCGACCGCCAGCGCGGAGGCGACGCCGAGCGTGATCAGCGAGCGGAGGATGTCGCGGGCCGACTCGCCGCGCTGGGTGTAGGCGAGTTTGATGCAGGCGGCCAGGACGCCGATCACCGCGACGAAGAACGCGATGTACTGCGTGTGGTCCCACATCCACTGCACTGTCCCGGCGGCCGGGCGGCCCGGATCGTTGCCCATCGTGTCGGTTCCGACCGGCAGGGTCGGGACGTAGACCCAGAAGGTGCCGATCGTGCCCATGATCACCGTCACGGCCGAGGAGATCGCGTCGAGAATCGGCTGGAAGATCATGCCAATCAACCACTTCACTTGGTCGCCGATCCAGTCCTTGATGGCCTGCCACACACAGTCCAGCCAGCTTCCGCAGAGCGGGATCAGGATGAGGGGGCTCATGTCAGGACGTCTTCGGCGAGACGAAACGGAGAATGGCCGGTAGTGCGACCACGGCGAGCAGCATCATGGTCACGCCCATGATGATGTTCATCAGCTGCGGTGTCCCCTTCTCCGCCGTGACCCCGTCGGGGACCGTCGGCGTGTGGATCATGAAGATGGCGGCCGCGTAGATCAACGCGGCCACGGGTTTGTAGATGATGAATCCGGCCAGCCAGGCCAGCGACCGTTTGAACCACATCATCCCCATCTCGGTGTTGGTCGCCGCGGCGGTCAACGGGAAGATCCCGGCCAGGAGCACGAGCATCGCGTATCTGACGATCATCAGCGCGAGCTGGATGATCGCGGTGATCACCATCAGGATGCCGATGAAGATCACCAGGGCGAACCCCAGTAACTCCCCGGGATCCTTGAGCGGATCGACCATCACCTTCGTCAGCATGGTCGGGAAGTCGTGGTGCTCGGCCTTGTCGGAGGCGAGCGCCTCGTTGATGACCCACTGGGAGAACTGGTCGCCGTACTGGGTGAGCGCCGAGACGACCGACAGCAGGCCGGCGTTGACCACGACCATCGTGAGCAGCGACTTGAGGATGTCGCGCAGCGGCTCACCCCGGTGCGAGATCGCCATCTGGATCGCGCCGATGATGACCGCGATCGTCGCGACCGAGAGCATGATGTACGTCGTCCGGTCGTGGATCCAGGAGACCGCGCCACTGTCGTCGGCCTGCGGCGTGGGCAGGTAGACCCAGAGGAAGCCGACCGCCTTCAGGACCGCGGTGACCGCCTCGATGACCACATCGGCGATTGCCTTGAGCAACAACTTGAAGATCGGCGTGAGGGTCCGGCGGACCACCTCGCCGAGGAACTCCTCGACGCAGTCGTCCCAGTCCCAGGGCGCGAGCGAACAACCGAGAACGATCATCACGCCCCCTGGAATCCGACGTAGCTCTCCAGGGATCCGAGCAGGTCCGGCTGGGTGCTGCCGTTGAAGCTGCCGTCGGGCTGCAACTTGCCCTGCCAGTCCTTGCCGTTCCAGACCATGGTGACCGGCAGCGCACCGACCGTGCGCTCGTCGAACCGGACGGCGATCGAGATGATCGCGCGGTCCGGCTGGTAGTCGATCACCTTGAAGCCGGCGAACTGGCCGGACTGGTTCTCGTCCCGCGGCGTCGGGGTGGCCCGGTTCTGGGCGATGGCGGCGTTCCGGCCCGGTCCCGGAGCGACCCGGGTGGCCAGTACGTCGGCGGTCAGCGCCGGGTTCTTGATCTGGGCGAGCAGGACGAACGTCGCGAACACCGCGCCGGTCGGCGAGTGGGCGAAACACGAGCGGACCCCGTTGCGGTCCATCGCGGCCGGGCCGGCCGCCTGCTGGGCCGGGAACAGCATGTCGTCCTCGAACTGCCAGGTGACACCGACCGGCGCCACCCGCGGAATCCCCTGCGGCGGGTTGGCTGTCTTACAGCCGCCGGACCCGAGGACCGGCGGCTTGGTCACCGTCGGCGTCGCGGTCGGGTCATCGGTCGGCGTGGCAGGTCCGCTCGGCTCGTCCGTGGGCCCACTGGTCGGATCGGTGACCGTCGGTACCGGCGTCGGCCGCGGCTGCGCGTCCGGCGTACCGGAGCCTCGGAGAACCACCCAGAGCACCAGACAGATGACCACCGCACCGAGCACGACCGCGGCGGCGACGAACCCTCGCTCCTGCCAGAAGCCGGTCGACTCGCCGTCGCCGCCGCCATCGTCGTCGGAGCCGGAACTCCTGCTGAACAACCCCACCGTCGATCAGACTCCCGTCGGGACTACCGTCAGCCCTTGAGCGCGCCGACGAGCAGCGACGCCGAACCGATCACGATGCAGGCCGCCAGGACCCAGCCGAGCCGGGCAGCGTGCTCGCCACCCTCACCGCGGCGCTGACCGACCGCCATCATCGCGCCGGCGATCAGGATGCCCAGGACGCAGATGGTGAAGGCGATCCAACGCACCCAGTCGATGACGAGATCGAGCTTCTCCGCACCCGGGGGCCGCTGGCCGCCGAGCGGGAGCATGGAGGGAACCTCCGTGATCAGGTGTGCCAACATCATCGCAGTAGTGCCTTTCAGTACGGGGCGGGATAGTCCGCTGGGTTTGACGCGCGAAGAGCGTAGATGGATTCAAGAACTTCGAAAACCTCGTCGGGGGTATTGTCGGGCGAGGGAGCCTCCCCTCTGCGCCACTCCTCGATCCAGGGAATGTCCCAGACTCTGGGGACGCCGCCACCGACGATGTCGGCGAAGTCGTCGAGCACCCGGGGCAACCGGCCCGAGGCGTCCGCGATCAGCACCAGGCCGAGCACCGCGACTCCTTGGACGACACCGGAGGCCCACTCGGTCGCGGCCCGCTGAGCGGCCCGCAGGCCCGACCCGCTGGTCCGCGCGACCAGGATCACCGGCGTCGGTACCGGAGGCGGCGGGATCGGCCAGCGGTGGTTGGCTGCCCGGGTCCCCGGGAGCAACTGCGCCATGGTCGATTCGCCGGAACCGCCGTGCACGCCGACCCACCACAGGGTGTCGGCGGCCGGGATCGCGAACTTCGGCAGCCGCTGGTCCTCGGCGGGCGCCGGAACACCGTGCTGGGGGGCGGACGGCCCCCGCGGCGTCAGGTTCGCAGTCTGGGCAGGTCCCGGTGGCGGACCCGGCTCCGGCTGTTGCTGCCGGGTCCACGGGTTCTGCGTCATGAGACCTCCTCTCCCGCTGCGTCACTGACTGTCGCCCACAGTATTGTCTCGCTTTCCGGGTGTACGTTCGTGACCCATCCACAGGCGAGGATGTTTCTACCCCCTTGTCGGGGTCAGCGGAGCCGCCGGGCTCACGGGGTTTCTGCCTGCCGGAAGTCTCCTGGCATGCCTTCGGGTGCGGGGGACATGCTAGAACGAGTGCGTCGGCTCCGGATGAACGAGGGAGATCTGTGGCTGTAATGAGAGGTCGTCGTGGCTGAGAAGATCCCGTCCTGGCCAAAGGTCACGATTCGGCTTTACGACGACCACAACGCCGAGGTCAAGATCGCAGGCCGCAGCCACCCGGTCAACCACCACGATCCGCGGCAGGCCGCGATCGCGCTGGTGACCGAGCGCGCGGCCCAGCTGGGCCGGGCGATGAAGGCGACCGCGGTCGAGGCCGACGGCACGTCGTGGCCGCTGGTCATCCACCCCGACGGCGAGGTCGAGGCCGTCGAGGCCCAGACCCGCAAGCGCAGTGGCAGTGGCGGTGGCGGCGGTGGCGGCGGAGGTGGCGGTAACGCGCAGAAGCCGATCTGGCCGATCATCGTCGCGTTCGTGCTGGCCGGTGTGCTGATCTTCGGCACCGTCCTGTACTTGAAGGTGTTCCGCAACTCGGGTGGTCCGCCGGTCGCGAAGACCGAGCCGGGCAAGCTGCCGCCGCTGCCCGAGCCGAGCGTCGCGCCGGACCAGTTCTCCGCGCGCCCGGTACCGCCGGGCTGGACGACCAAGGCCGACTGGTCGGTCGACATCGCCGCGAACACCACGCCGGCGGTCTCACCGGACGGCAACGAGGTCGCCGTACTGACTCCCGATCACAAGATCGCGGTCTTCGACAGCGACGGCAAGGTCAAGTGGCAGGACAAGGTCCCGAACGATGCCAAGAGCCCGGTCTACACGACTGTCGACTCCAAGCGCGTGCTGGCCGTCGCATCCGAAGACACCTTGTACTACTGGCCCGGTGACGGTCTCGAGGCGATCGAGGTCGAGCTGCCGAACTCGTCGGCCGTCCAGTTCTTCGGTACGTCGCCCCTCGTCGACCTGGCCGGTGACGCCGGCGCCAGCGTCGTCTCCGGCAAGGACCTGCAGACGGTCCCGAACCAGCCGCGACTCTCCACCGTGCTCCTTGCCCAGGGCACCAAGGCGCTGTTCGCCCGGTACGCCGGTCCGCTGTACTGGAGTGAACCGGGCAAGGAGCTGCAAGAGGTCGACCTGAAGAAGCCGGGCGGTGGCAAGGACGTCGAGCGGGTGGTTGCCGCGAGCCCGGAGCTCGTCCTGTCGTTCTACACCAACGGCAAGAAGGACGAGGTGATCCCGACCGTCCAGTCCACCGCGACCGGCGCGGTCGTCGCCACCTGCCGTGCGACCAACGTGAACGAGGCGCAGAACTGGCAGTGGCTGCCCGACCCGAACCGCAAGATCGCGGCCTGGGGCGCGTGCCTGATCAACTTCAGCAACGGCCGGACCTCGATCCTGCCGAACTTCCGGCCGTACTCGATCACCGGTACGACGATCTTCGGCACCACCGGCAGCAACCTGATCGCGATCACGCCGGGCGGCAAGCCCAGCACGCTCCCGACCGACACCGCGCGGCCGTGGGGGATCGCCGGCAGCCACGCGATCATCCTGCACGACTCCGTCGTCTACGCCCTGGCCAAGAAGTGAGGCGGCTGCCGGCGGCCGTCGCCATCGGCGTACTGGCCGCTGCCGCCTGCCTGAGCCCGGCGATGGCGACCGAGGACGATCCGGGCCCGGACAAGTACCCGCAGATCAAGAAGCCGGACAACGGCGGCGCCTCCGGCGATCCGGTCAGCGCGCAGTATCCGCGGATCGAGAAGCCCGGCGCGGTCGGCGGCGACGAGGATCCCAAGCCGCCGGCCTGGCCGGCCCCGAAACAAGGCTGAACACACGAAGGCCCGCGGTCCCCGAAGGGAACGCGGGCCTTGCGCTTTGCTGCCTGGGTCAGCCGGCCGCGACCTCGAGGCGGACCGTAGCGGCCACCTCCGGGTGCAGCTGGACCGAGACCTGGTGCTTGCCGGTGGTCTTGATCGGCGACGCGATGTTGATCGCGCGCTTCTCGACCAGCGGGCCGCCGGCGGACTTGATCGCACCGGCGATGTCGGCCGGGGTCACCGAACCGAACAGACGACCGGTGTCACCGGCCTTGACACCCAGCGAGACAGTGAGCTGCTCGAGCTGGTTCTTGACCTCGCTCGCGTGCTCCTTGCCCTGGATCGCCCGGGCGTCACGCGCCCGCTTGATCGACTGGATCTGCTTCTCGGCGCCCCGCGTCCAGCCCAGGGCCAGACCGCGCGGAACCAGGTAGTTACGGCCGTAGCCGTCCTTGACCTCGACGATGTCGCCGGGGGCTCCGAGGCCCTCGACCTCCTGCTGCAGAATGAGCTTCATGTGTCGGACCTCCCTCAGCGAGCGGTGCTCGTGTAGGGCAGCAGAGCCACCTCACGAGCGTTCTTGATAGCGGTGGCCACGTCGCGCTGGTGCTGCACGCAGTTCCCGGTCACCCGGCGGGCGCGGATCTTGCCGCGGTCCGAGATGAACTTGCGCAGCAGCGCGGTGTCCTTGTAGTCGACGTACGTCGCCTTGTCCTTGCAGAAGCCGCAGACCTTCTTCTTCGGCTTCCGAATGATCTTGGCCATTGTGGTGCTCTCTTCCTACTAGAGCCCGGCACGAGTGCCGGAATGGTCTGTCTTACAGGTCTCGATCCGGGGGCCGGATCAGAACGGGGGCTCCTCCATCGAGCCGCCGCCCTGGCTGGCCCAGGGGTCGTTCTGCGGGGCGGACTGACCGCCACCGCCTTGCGGGGTCGCCCAGGGGTCGTTCTGCGGGGCCGCGCCACCCTGGCCGCCACCACCGCCGAAGTTCCCGCCACCCTGGGGTGCGCCACCGCCACCACCGAAGTTGCCGCCGCCGTCGCCACCGGGACCGGACCGCATGGCCTTGGTCACCTTGGCGGTGGCGCTGCGCAGGCTCGGACCGACCTCGTCGACGTCGATCTCGAAGACCGTGCGCTTCTGGCCCTCACGGTCGTCGTACGAGCGCGACTTCAGCCGGCCCTGCACGATCACGCGCATTCCGCGCTGCAGCGACTCGGCCACGTTCTCCGCGGCCTGGCGCCAGACGGAACAGCTCAGGAACAGCGATTCGCCGTCCTTCCATTCACCGGACTGCCGGTCGTACGTCCGTGGGGTCGACGCGATCCGGAAGTTCGCGACGGCCGCACCGGACGGCGTGAACCGGAGCTCCGGATCGTCGACAAGATTGCCGACCAGTGTGACGACGGTTTCGCCTGCCATTGCCGTTCCTCCTGCTTTCGGGTGTGACTGTGTCTACAGCTATTGGTACCGGCTGGTGCCGACAGTACCGATGGCTGCTGACGACCCCAGGCTCAGTGCTGGTCCGGCCGGATGACCTTGGTGCGGAGAATCGACTCGTTCAGCGTGAGCTGACGGTCGAGCTCCTTCACCACCGCGGGCTCCGCGGTCAGGTCGATGACGGCATAGATGCCTTCGGCCTTCTTCTTGACGTCATACGCAAGCTTGCGGCGGCCCCAGATGTCGAGCTTCTCGACGGTGCCACCTTCCTTGCGGACGATGTTCAGGTACTGGTCGATGGACGGCTCGACCGTGCGCTCATCGAGCTCCGGGTCGAGAATCACCATGACTTCATAACGACGCATGCGCGAACTCCACCTCCTTCGGACTTTGGCGGCCACGGTCTTTCCGTGGCAGGAGGGCGATGCGATTGCACTTCACACCGGCACTTGCCGCTGGTGTCAAGCAACGAGCCCGGTCGATGGACCGGGCCACATCCAAAGAATACCAGCGTTCGGACCCCGGATTGACCATATCCACAGGGCAACTCCAGGCGTGGCGATCACCTGTTGTGGATCAGTCGTCACTCTCCGGACCCACGACCAGCAGGTCGATATGGATCCCGAGGGTGCGACCCGCGGCGTCCACCGTGCGCACCACCGGGTACGCGCCGTCACCCCAGCCGGAGTGCGCGAGGACGAGATTCTCACCCGCCGTGGCCAGTGGCAGCACGATGTTGGCGCATCCCTCGCGGTAATGGTCGGGCGAGTCCATCCGATCGAACCAGCTGTCCTCGTCGAACTCCATCAGGTCGCCCCAGTCACCCTCCGGCATCTTGGTCCGGACCGCCTCGGCATCCGCGAACGCGACCGTGCCGGCGTCGACCGGGACCAACCAGAACTCGTCCTCGCCGAGCTCCTCGTCCCCACTGGTCGCCGCCTCGACCCTGGCGACCTCGCCCTCGGCCACCAGCAGCGACAGGTACGCCTCGCGCAGGTGACTGCCGTCCTGGGCATCGGACACGTCCGCGACGGTGACGAAGGCCGGATAGTCCCCCGGCGGTACGTCGACCACCGGGCCCTCGCCCAGGGTCACGAACGGGTCGGATGCCTCGAGCCGCCCACTGGGAACCCGCAGCACGCCGAGCTCATGAACGGTCAGGGACCACGTCCGGCCGTCGACCTCGACGGGACCGGGGCGCAGCGCGCGGAACAGGCTCGGAGTGATCACCCGATCAGCGTACGACCACGAGATCGCGGTGAGCGGGATCTGAATTGTCGGCGGGCGGTTCTAGGGTGGGTGCATGAGCTTGAAGCTGGGTGCACACGTCGACCAGGAGGACCCGCTGGCCGAGGCGGCCGACCGGGGCGCCGACCTGGTGCAGTTCTTCCTGGGCAATCCGCAGGACTACAAGGCGCCGAAGGTGGCGTATGCCGACGGCGAGGAGGCGCTGCGTGAGCGGGCCGCCGCGGCCGGCGTCGACCTGTACGTGCACGCGCCGTACCGGTTGAACGTGGCGAACACGAACAACCGGATCCGGATCCCGAGCCGCAAGCTGTTGCAGCAGACGCTCGACAAGGCGGCCGAGATCGACGTCAAGGGCGTCATCGTGCACGGCGGGCACGTCGGTGACGAGGACGACCCGGAGGCGGGCTTCGACAACTGGCGCAAGTGCATCGAGCGCGCCGAGCTGCCGGTCCCGCTGCTGATCGAGAACACGGCCGGCGGCGAGAACGCGATGGCCCGGCAACTGGAGCGGATCGAGCGGCTGTGGGAGGCGGTTCAGGCGTCCGGCAACGACCGCCTGGAGAACGTCGGCTTCTGCCTCGACACCTGCCACTTCCACGCGGCCGGTGAGGAGTTGCCGAGCATCGTCGAGAAGGTGCTGGCGATCACCGGCCGGATCGACCTCGTGCATGCGAACGGTTCCCGCGACGAGTTCGGCTCCGGCGCCGACCGGCACGCGAACTTCGAGGACGGCCACATCGACCCGGCGCACATCGTCGCGGTCGTCGAGGCCGCCGGTGCGCCGGTCGTGGTCGAGACGCCGAACGCCGACCACGGTCAGAAGACCGACATCGACTATCTGCGCTCACACCTGAGCTAGCTACTCGGCTTGCTCAGCCTTGTCGGCGTCGGCCTTGTCAGCGCTCAGGTGGTAGAGCCAGTAGCCGATCCCGAAGGGGAGCAGCAGGCCTAGCGTGGTGGTGTCGCGTGGCGGAATCAAGACTCCGACCAGCACTCCCGCCACGCACAGGATCGTCGACACCTGGAACAGGTCAAAGCGACCGAAGACACGTTGCCGCAGATCGGTGCGCTCCAGGGCGCACAGCGCATAGAGACCGGCCAGGGCGAGCAGCAGCACGGTCAGGACGACCAGACCGAGGACGGCGAGGACGTCGAACCCGTCCATCCCGCCGAGGCTGTGCCCGTACTGGAACGCGCCCACCAGCACGGTGACCGCGGCACAGATCCAGAACAGGCTCTTCGGGCTCTGCTTGGCCGGTTCAGTCTGTTCGGCCGTCTCAGCCGTCTCAGCCGCTTCAGCCGGCTCGGCTGGGTCGGCCGGCTCGGCGTCGGGCTCGGGATCTGGGGCCATGGCCGCGACGGTAGCGCACCGAAGGACAATGGCGGGATGCAGACCGAGGAATCCTGGGCCGAGCAGTTCCCCGAGCTCTTCGCTCCCGGCCACTGGGCCTGGGGCGAGCTCGACGTCCGGTTCACCGTCGAGGAGCCGCCGGACGAGCTGATCAGCAACGTCCACGTGCTCTGCCGGACCACCGGCGGAATTGTTGTCTGCGGCAACGATCTCGGCTGGCGCTTCCTGCCCGGCGGCACCCGGGAACCGAACGAGACGATCGAGCAGCTCGTCGACCGCGAGCTCCTCGAAGAGGCCGGTGCCCGGCTGACCGGCCCGATGACGTGGCTCGGTGCTCACCGCGCCGACCATCGGCGGCCCACGCCGTACCGGCCGCATCTGCCGCACCCACTGTCCTACTGGGCCAACGTGGTCGCCGACGTCGTGGTCGATCAGGCGCCGACCAACCCCGAGGACGGCGAGCAGGTTACCGAGGTGCTTATCCTGCCGCCGGCCGAGGCCGCGGCCTGGCTCGAGGAGCAGTCGGACGGCGTGAT
Source organism: Kribbella sp. NPDC051587 (assembly GCF_044453945.1). Taxonomy (NCBI): domain Bacteria; kingdom Bacillati; phylum Actinomycetota; class Actinomycetes; order Propionibacteriales; family Kribbellaceae; genus Kribbella; species Kribbella sp. NPDC051587. The sequence continues at coordinate 64,285 of NZ_JBITDE010000017.1, read as the reverse complement.
GGGCCCGATCGTCAGGCTGGCGATGGCAATGGGGCTGGTTTAGCCGACCGCCATGGCAGCACGAAGGCGCTCAGCAGAGCGCACGCGCCGCCGACGTACATCGCACCACGCAACCCCAGTACGGCGGTCAGCAGTCCGCCGAGCGCGATGAACGCCGGCTGCACGCTTCGTGAGGTGATCGACCAGGACGTCAGCACGCGCGCCATGTACCTGTCCTCGGTCACCTCCATCCGGTACGTCGCGAACGACGGGTTGAACGCGCCGGCCGCCACCAGCAACGCGGTCTCGGCGATCAACAGCCAGAAGAACCCCGCCATGCCGTCCGGAGCCAGTGGCAGCAGCAGCGTCCACGGTGCCCGCAGTACGCCGAACCACAGCAGCATCCGATGCAGCCCGAGCCGCCGGGTGAGCCTCGGCGCGAGCCACGCACCGAGCACACCGCCGAGGCAGGAGACGCCCAGAAACAGTCCGTAGCTCCACGGCGCCAGGTGGAGATCGCGCAGCATGAACACGGTCAGCAGCGGCGAGATCATCATCACCGGACCGCCGAACAGCTGCGCGTTCACGAACAGCACGGCCAGGCCGCGGTTCTTGAAGATGTACTTCCAGCCGGCAGCGACATCACGCTTGCCGGTGTGCTCGACAGGCTTGGGCTCCGGGTGCTGGATCCGCCGGATACCGAGGGCAGACAGCAGGAACGACACCGAGTCCACAGCCAGCGTCAGCGTCGCACCGACCAGGCTGACCAGCCCACCACCGATCGCTGGCCCGACGCTCATGGTCAGCCAGAAGACCTGCTCGAACTTGCCGTTCGCCTCGGCCCGCCCCTCCGGCCCGACCAGCGCCTTCAGATGCGTACCACTCGCGCTCATGAACGCGATCTGCGCGGCCGACTGCAGGACGCCGACCACACACAGCTGTGGATAACTCAGCACATCGAAGGCCACCGCGATCGGCACACTGGCCAGCGCCCCGAACCGGATGATGTCCGTCGCGATCATCACCGGCCGCTTCCGCCGCCGTTCGATGAAGTCGCCCATCGGCAACGCGAGCACCGCCGCCGCCAGCGCCGAGATGGCGGCGAGCATCGACACCTGCACCGTGCTGACATCAAGCACCAGTACGGCGACCAGCGGCAGCGCGCCGTACCCGATCCCCGACCCCATCGCACTGACCGCGTTCGCGAACCACAACCGCCGGAAGTCCGGCCCCAAAGACATCCCGCGATCGTAGGAGCGGCCACCGACAGAAACTCAGCGCAGGTTGAGACCGCCGTCGAGGAGGACGACTTCGCCCGTCACATAGGTGTTGTGGATAAGTGCTGAGATCAGGTCGGCGACGTCCGCCGGCTGGGCGGATCGACGCATCGGGCTTGAGGTTTTCCACAGGTCTTGAGCGCCGGTCCAGTCGGCGGTCATCGGAGTATCCACAAGTCCTGGCGCCACCGCGTTCACCCGGACCTCGGGTCCGAGTGCGGCGGCGAGCAGCTTGGTGACGTGGTTCAGGGCGGCTTTGCTGGCGGCGTACGCGATGGAACTGCCTTTCGGGCGGACACCGGCATGGCTCGTCACGTTCACGATGCAGCCGCCCGATGACCGCAGCGCCGGGAGCGCCGCCGTACACAACAACCACGGGGCGATCAGGTTTACGTCGAGCACCCGCCGCCAGTCTTCCGCTGACAGCCCATCGAGCTCGGCATGCGGTACCGGCCAACTGATCCCTGCGTTGTTCACCAGTACGTCGAGTTGCCCGTGCTCGGCCAGCACCTCCGGTACCAACTCACGGGCCGAGTCGTCATCGGCCAGATCGGCCTGGTGATACGACCCACCCAACTCCGCCGCCAGCGCGATCCCGGCCTCCCGGCTGACGCGCGAATGCACCGCCACGGTGAACCCATCCGCCGCGAGCCGCCGAGCCACCCCGGCGCCGATCCCCGAGACCGACCCCGTCACCAACCCAACCTTCGCCATACCGCCCCTTAAAACTCACAGCGTCCGAAAACACGCCGACCACGTACTGCGTTCGTTCGGACGTTAGGTCAGGGGCGGTAGCGGAGGCCGTCCAGGAGGAGGTCGAGGAGTCGGCCGGCGGTTTCGCGGTTGTCGCCGGCCGCGAGCGCCACGCCGCTGATGCCCTTGAGGATGTCGTCCGCGGAGATGTCGGAGCGGAGTTCACCGGCGGCGACCCCGGCGGCGAGGAGTGGTTCGATCGCGCCGACGAGCAGCTCGAGGCTGTGGTCGTACGGGTTGGCGCCGGCGGCGATGATCGCGCGCAGGGCGTCGGCCATGCCCATCTTGCGGTGCATGTAGTCGGCGAAGCGGTCCATCCAGGTCCGCAGCGCCTCGGCCGGCGGGAGTTTGTCGAGCAGCGCGGGTGCGGCTTCGCAGACGGTCGCGAGCTCCTTGCGGTACGCCGCTTCGATCAGCGCCTCGCGAGTCGGGAAGTGCCGGTAGAGCGTGCCGATGCCGACGCCCGCATCCTTCGCGATCCCCTCGAGCGTCGCCTCCAGCCCGCACTTCGCGAACGCCCGTGCGGCCGCGGCCAGCACCTGGTCGCGATTGCGCTGTGCGTCGGCCCTGAGCGGTCGCGCCTTCGCCTCGGTCATCTTCCCCTCCTCCCGACCTCACCCAGAACCTAGCGGACTTGATATCCGGAGGCGCCTCCGCTTAACTGGGTTTATCCGGAGGCTCCTCCGGATCAAGACTAGCTCGCAGAACGGGATCAACCCCATGAGCAGATTCACCACTCCTTTCGGATATGACTCCACGGCCGCCGAGGTGATCGCGGGGACCGACCTGACCGGTCGGCGCGCGATCGTCACCGGTGGCGCCTCCGGGATCGGCGTCGAGACCGTCCGCGCCCTGGCCGGGGCCGGCGCCGAGGTCACGCTGGCCGCCCGCGACAAGGTCGTCGGTGAGCGTGTAGCCGCCGGCATCATCGACTCCACGGGCAATAGCAAGGTGTACGTCGCTCCGCTCGAGCTCGCCGATCGCGCCTCGGTGCGCGCCTTCGCGGCGAATTGGGACGGGCCGCTGCACATCCTGGTCAACAACGCCGGTGTGATGGCCGAGCCGCTGAACCGCACTCCCGAGGGCTGGGAACACCAGTTCGCCACCAACCACCTCGGCCACTTCGGCCTCGCGCTCGCGCTGTACGACGCGCTCACCGCGGCCGACGGCGCCCGGGTCGTCGCGGTCAGTTCGAGCGCGCACCTGCGCGGCAACGTCGACTTCGACGACCTCCACTTCGAGAACCGCCCGTACGACGAATGGACGGCGTACGGGCAGTCGAAGACGGCGAACATCCTGTTCGCGGTCGAGGCGGCCAAGCGCTGGGCGAGTGACGGCATCACCGCCAACGCCCTGATGCCGGGCGGGATCCGGACGGCCTTGCAGCGGCACGTCGCTGACAGCCTGACGCCGGAGATGCAGGCGGTCTGGGACAACTACAACTGGAAGACCACCGAGCAGGGCGCCGCCACCTCGGTCCTGCTGGCCGGGTCGCCGCTGCTCGACGGTGTGACCGGTCTGTACTTCGAGGACAACAACGAGGCACTGCCCAACGTGCCCGGCGAAAACACCGGAGTGGCGCCGTACGCGCTGGACCCGGAGGCCGCCACCCGGCTGTGGGAGACCTCACTCGAACTTTTGAGCAAGTAAGGGGCGTTCACTCAGGTTGCCGGCTCGACTGGGGTTCCTCCCCGCGGGCCGGTAACCTGACCGACCGTGAGTGACTTGAGCATCCGGATCATCTCGGCCGACGAACACGCCGCCTTCATCGCGGCACGTCCGTCGGCCAGCTTCCTGCAGACGCCTGGGTGGGCGGCGGTGAAGAGCGAGTGGAAGGCCGAGTCACTCGGTTGGTACGAGCCGGGCAACCCGGCGGAGCTCGTCGGGGCCGGTCTGGTGCTCTACCGGCAGATGCCGAAGGTGAAGCGCTACCTGGCCTACCTGCCCGAGGGCCCGGTGATCGACTGGGACGTGATCGACCTCGGCCGCTTCCTGCGGCCGCTGGCCGCGCACGCGGAGGCGCAGGGGGCGTTCGGCCTCCGGATGGGCCCGCCGGTGCCGACCCGGCGCTGGGGCGCGAAGACGATCAAGGACGCGATCGCCGCCGGCCAGCAGCCGCGGCTGCGCGAGGTCCGCCCGGACGTGATCGAGCCGTCCGGTGCCACCGTCGCGAACCAGCTGACCGCGCTGGGCTGGAAGGCCCCGCGCGTCACCGAGGGATTCGGCGCCGGCCAGCCGCGGTACGTGTTCCAGATCCCGATGGCCGGCTGTACCCCGGACGACCTGCTGAAGAACATGAACCAGCTCTGGCGGCGCAACATCAAGAAGGCCGACAAGATGGGCACCGAGGTCACGGTCGGTGGCCTCGAGGACATCAAGGCCTTCCACGCGCTGTACGTCGAGACGGCCGCGCGGGACAACTTCACCCCGCGCCAGCTGCCGTACTTCGAGAAGATGTACACCGCGCTGGCGAACCAGCCGGCCGGGTGCTGTGACTTCCGGGTCTACAACGCCCACCACGAGGGCGATCTGATCGCGTCGACGATCTGGATCCGGGTCGGCGGCCATTCGTGGTATGTCTACGGTGCCAGCTCGACCGCCAAGCGGGACGCGCGTGGATCGAACGCGATCCAGTGGCGCATGATGTCGGACGCACTCGCCGAGGGTGCGACCGTGTACGACCTACGGGGCATCACCGACACCTTGGACCCGAACGACCCGCACGTCGGGCTGATCCAGTTCAAGGTCGGCACCGGCGGCGAAGCCGTCGAGTACGTCGGTGAGTGGGATCTGCCGTTGAACAAGGCGCTCTACACCGCATTCGACCTCTACATGAGACGGCGTTGACACCATGCCCCTGACCCTGCACGTCGATTCCGATCGATGGCGCGATCACCTTCGTTCCACGTGGAACCCCGATATCGTCCCGGTGGCCAAGGGCAACGGCTACGGGTTCGGCAACCACCGGCTGATCGCCGAGTCGCGCGCGCTCGGTGCCCGGACGGTCGCGGTCGGCACCTACTTCGAGGTGCCGCCGGACCCGCGTGAGGACGTCGTCGTGCTGACGCCGTGGCGGCCGTTCCTGGAGATGTCGCAGAGCAAGAACGTGATCCACACGGTCAGTCGGCTGGCCGACCTGGTCTCGATCCCGGCCGGCAGCCGGGTACTGATCGAGGTCCAGACGTCGATGCGCCGGCACGGGATCGGCGCCCGCGAGCTGCGGCACACGATGCTGCTGAACGCGCTCGACCGGATCCGCTTCGAGGGCTGGTCGCTGCACTTCCCGATGGGCGCCGGCGGTACGTCGGCCAACGTCCGTGAGGCGGCGCAGCTGGCCAAGGCGGCGACCGACGTACGGCGGGGTCCGCTCTGGGTGTCACACGTCCCGGCGCAGAAGCTCGGTGACATCGGCGAGAACGTCAAGCTCCGGATGGGTACGGCGCTCTGGCTCGGCGACCGTGGTGCGCTGACGGTCCGCGCAACTGTGCTCGACGTGCACTCGGTCCGTCGCGGCGAGCGCGTCGGCTACCGCCAGCGCCGGGTCAGCGGCGACGGCCACATCCTGGTCGTCTCCGGTGGCACCGCGCACGGCGTCGGCCTGGAGGCCCCGACCGCCGCCGCGACTGTCCGCCAGCGCGCGATCGCGATGGCCAAGGGCAGCCTCGATGCGGCCGGCATGGCACTGTCGCCGTTCACCATCGAAGGCAAGCAGCGCTGGTTCGCCGAGCCCCCGCACATGCAGGCCAGCATGCTCTTCCTCCCGTCGGCCGTCGCGCCGCCCGCCGTGGGCGACACGATCGGCGTCGACGTCCGCTTCACCACCACCTCCTTTGACCGCGTCTCGATGGACTGACGGGTGGTCGCCCCCGGCTGCAAGCCAGGGGCGACCAAGCCCTACCGTCCGCCGATCACCGGCGGCGGCTGCACCGACTGCCCCTGCCACGGCCCGGGTGCTCCCGGCCCGCCGATCACCGGCGGAGGCAGGACCTGCTGCTTCGGCATGTCGCGGTAGTTGGTGCCACCGACGTAGCCCGGGGCGCTCACGAACCACCTCCAGAGCTTGCTCCAGTTCATACCGCCCGGCCCCATCGAGTCGTTGTAGGCAAGACCTCCGACGATGATCCCGCCACCCGTGCCGATCAAGGTTCCGGCGATTGCTCCTACGACCGTTCCGGGGCCAGGGAAAACCGAACCGATGACGGCACCGGTCCCGGCCCCGATCAGGGCGTACTCGACGCCGAACGCGGCCATCACATAGATCTTGACCGGCAGGTCCTCACTCGGGCTGTCAGGCTCGATGTTGATCCCCGCGGGCGGGCTGCCGCCGCCTCCCGTGGAGGTGAGCACCATGGTTTTCTTGGCCCAGCTCGTGGTCGCGTTCTGGAACGCCAGCAGAGCGGTGATCTGCGCCCAGGTCGCCTGCGAGCCTTTGCTCGGATCGGTGAGCTGGATCGCGGAGCGGGCGATCTGGTCGAGGCTGTTCTGTTCGTCCGGGCCCACGTAGCGGCGGATGACGCGAGTGACCCGGACGACCTCGCGGATGGTGCGGTTCCGGACGATGACGATCTTCTTGGTGACGCGCTTGTACGCCGTTCCCATGCCTCGGTAGGCGGCGGCCATGGCGTGCATGCCGAGGGCGTCGGCCATCTTGGCCTTGTTGCTCAGGTCCCGCGACATCGCGGTGTACTTGATCAGGTACGTCTGGTACGTGACCACGCGTTCGGTCAGCGTGCGCAGCCGGACGCGGGTCTCCTGGATCACGTCGGTGACGTAGCGCTTGCCGTCGGCGTCGCTGAAGACGACGGGGTTGTTGTTGGCGTAGGAGTAGCCGTTGAGTTGCTGGGGATCGCTCGGATCCACCACCGGGTCCACCGAGATGAAGCGGCCACGGGTCGGATCGTATTCACGAGCACCCAGGTGGACCAGCCCGGTGGAGTCGTCGATGGTGCCGTTCACGAAACCGCGGGTCCCCGGCCAGGCGGTCGGGGCAGCTCCACGAGTCTCGCCGTACGGCGTGGTCCGGCGACGCTGGACGGCGAGGGTGGCCGCGTCGATCGAGGCGGTCGCCGTACCGTGCAGGTCGGAGGCGATCCAGTCGATGTCGTTACCGACCCGGACGGCGACGGTCGCGCCGCCGAACGTGTAGTAGCGAGTGCCGACAGGCTGAGCGGTACCGGTCTTGAGGAACAGCTCGGTCCCACCGAGGTAGAGAGTGGTGCCGGTCGGGTCGCGCTTGATCAGCCGGTTGCCGTCGGCGTCGTACAGGTACGACGTCTTCTTCCCGTTGCCGGCCACCTCGTTCAACCGGCCCTCGCTGTCGAACGTCATCGTGTCGGTGACGCCGTTGAGGTTCCGGGTCTTGAGGTCACCCCGCTCGTTGTAGGTGTACTTGTCGGTCCTGGTGGTCGCACCGCTCGTCGTCACGACGTTGTCCAGCGCGTGCGGCTTGTCGGTCAGGTAGGTGTACTTGCTCGTGGTCACGCCGGCGGTGGTGGTCCGGGTCTCACTCCTCCGGTTGCCGGTGACATCGAACGTCCAGCTGTGCCAGTACGGCGCCGGTCCGCCCAGTGCACCAGCTGTCGGCGCCGTCTCGCACTTGCCGTCACCCGGCGTCCACGCTGACGTGAGGCGCCGGTAGCTGTCGTACTTGAAGCACTGGTAGTCCGCCTGCTGATCAGCCCCGGTATCGGAGATCCGGGTGATGTTCCCGGCCTGGTCGTAGCTGTACTCCGTCTTCTCGACGTTGTCGGTCAGCGCCGTGTTCACCTGCGCACTGTGGAGCCGATGCGTTCCCAACTCGTAGCCGAACTGCTGCTGGACCCACTGACCGTTGCGGCCGAGTGCGAGCTCCTCGGTCTCCTTGAACGGCGTGTACGACGTGCCGAGCACGTAGGTCTGATCCTCGTGACCCTGTACTCCCAGCGACTGCGGCAGGTTGACTTCGTTGTACGTCGTCTCCAGCGTCTCCTCGGGCAGTCCGCCGACACCTGGCAGCTTGGTCGTCTTCACCTGACCATCAGGCGTGTAGGTGGTCGCCACCGAGTACGTCTTGCCGAGAGCACCTTCGGTCGCCGGAATGACCACATCACTCCCGGTCGGCAGGCTGGCGTTGTCGTAGCTCGTGTACTTGATCGTGTACGGCTGTCCGTTCACCCAGCGGGTAGCGCTGCTCAGTGAACCGGGCTTGACGTCGTCGTACTTCCACTCCGCGAGCAGCACCCCGGTGCTCAGGCTGCCCTGGTACATCGCGGTCTTGCGACCCATCTCGTCGTACTTGTAGGAAAGCGTCGACTTGGTCGCCTCCTCGGTCGTGGAGGTGACCTGGTCCAGGTCGTTGTAGGTGTAGGTGGTGACGCCCTTGTCCGGGTCGGTGTCCTTGATCTTGCGGCCGCGCAGGTCGTAGTCGTACTTCCAGACGTTGCCGGCCGGGTCGGTCACCGTGGCCAGCTGACCGGCCGGGTGATACGTGTACGTCGTCTTGTCAGGGGTGGTGGTCGCCGGGTCGCCCGGGTACTTGAGCAGTTCGGTGACGCGCCCCTCGACGTCGGTGATCTTCGTGGTCGCCTGCTCGCCGTTCGGCGGGACGACGGTCTCGGAGTTCGCGGTGACGGTGTGGGTGGTGTGCCAGAGCTCCTTGCCCAGCGAGAAGAACCGCTCCACGGTCGGACGGCCCTGGTCGTCGTACTCGATCGTCTTCTTCTCCGGCAGCGCCGACTCATCGGTCGGTACGACGAAGTCCGGCGACGGCGGCGCACTGTTGTAGTACGGACCGAGCTGAGCGACCTCGAGCCCGCGGGCGTCGAAGACGTGGTCGGTGATGACGCGTCCGCCGCCCGGCGCCGCGGCCTGGGTCTGGCGAGTCCTCAGCAGTCCGTCACTGAGCTGCATCTCGACGGTCCGGCTGCCGTCGTCGTTCAGCGTCGAGGTGGTCACCGTGTTCGGCTTGGTCGTGTTCACCGAGTAGGTGCTCTCGGAGTTCGCCGTACCGCGGTCCTGGCCCGGCAGGAAGGTCTTGACCACCCGTCCGAGCGGATCGCGCTTGGTGTCGGTCGCACGCCCGGCCGGGTCGATCACTGTGCTCTCAGTGCCCCAGGCGGGATCCAGCAGGGTCTTGGAGGTCTGTCCGTTCGGCTCGGTGACGGTGGTCTGAGTAAGCGGTGCACGGCCGACCGGGAGGTAGTCGGCCCGGGTCTGCTTGTCATCCGCGTTGGTGGAGGTCTTCACCCGACCGACCTCGTCGAAGGTCGACGTACTGACGGTCTGGTAGACCGGCGCGCCCGCAGTGTCGAAGCCGGACAGTCGCCGGATGGATGCGGCATCCCCCTTCGTCACCGTGGTTCCGTTGTCGTAGGCGGTCAGCTCGTCGCCGAGCACCTGGTTGTTGGTGAAGGTCTTGTCACAGGCAACCGAGACCGTCTGCTTGCGAGTAGGTAGCTCGGCGATACCGAGTGCCGCGTTCCCGGTGTACCAGTAGCGGGTGCAGGTGTCGTCGGTCGTCTTGGCGACGTCGTGCGAGTCGCTCGTCCACTCCAGGACGCCGTCGGCGGTGAAGTGGTTCTTCGACGCGCTCTTGCGGGTCCCCCCGCCAGGGAGCGTCTGGCTCTGCTGGGTCGCCTCCTGCTCGATCTTGTACGACTTGGTGACCGTCCCCCAGCTGTTCTTGCGGCTGGCGGTCGCGGCCGAGACCCAGTGGTCGGTGATCGCGCTGTCCACGACAGCGGTGCCGTCCAGCGTGGTCTGTTCCCGGACCGCGCCGGACAGCGTGTTGGAGTCGGGGATCGCGACGCCGTCCGACCCCTTGACCGTCGCCGTCTTGGTGCTGCCGTCCGCCTTGAGGTCACCGTCCATGCCACGGAAGTAGACGTTCTCGGTGACCTCGGGCGCCGCACTGCTCGCGCCCTTGGTGACCTTCACCTTCCCGTAGCCACGCCACTGCGACCAGGTCTTGTTGTCGACCTCGACCAGGCCGTCCTCGTCGTCGTGCCGCCAGGCCGGCGTCCCCTCGTACTCGACGGTCGTCTCCACCGGCACACCGCGTCCGGTGGTGTCGTTCTCGGTCACCCCGGTGACGAGGTACTTGTTGAACCAGTCCTGCCGCTCCGCCTGGTCTTTCGGCGTCCACTTGATCGGGTGGCAGAGCTTGGTGTTGTTGGACGGGTCCGTCGGCAGGTTCCCCGCCGAGCACTGCGCGGTGCTGTAGGCGACGACGAGCTGGCCGCCGGTCCCGCTGGTCACTGCCCCGACCCGCGGCCACGCGAACCGTGGATATCCGTCACCTTGGGAGACCACCCGGTTGTCCCGCCACTCCGCGGCGAACGTGGTCTCCGGAGTGGTCGCCGTACCGCCGACCAGGCCGGTGTTCGTGATGCCTTCCAGCCAGAGGATCGGCGAGCGGCTGTTGTCGTTCGGATCGAGGAACGAGTAGCGGTAGTCCCACTGCTTCACGCCGGAGTACGCCGTACCGCGCCAGACCGACGTGGTGACTCGGGAGAGCCGCTTCTTGGTCCAGAAGGTCGGGGTGTAGTGGTTGGTGCAGTCCGTGTGGCTGGCGCATTCGAGGTCGAGCGGGGTGTCGGGGAACTCCGACGGCGCGCTGCACACGATGCCGGTGCGGCACCGATCGGCAGTCGTGAAGTCGACCGCGGCGACCGCCGGGTCGCGGTAGACCTTGCCGTCGGCCTGGCCGTACTCGATCCGGCTGATGTAACCGGACCGGGTGTACGTCGAGACCGAGGTGGCCGTCAGGTTCCGCGCGTACTGGTTGTCCTCCTTGGTGTAGAACAGGCTCATCGTGTTCCCGTGGGTGTCGACGACGTAGTCGAGGTTCCACCGGTAGGCCTGGTCGCAGAACGAGTCGGCGAAGGCAGTCTTGTTGCAGGGCTCCGCGCCGTTGTTGCCGGCCACCGGGACGGTCCAGGTGGACTGGGTCTCCCGGTCGTTGGTCTGGAAGCCGGGGAGCCGGTTCAGGCCGAAGTAGAACTTGGTACCCGCCTTGTCGGTGATCACCCAGTACTCACCCGCCGCACCGGGGCCGGTCCCGGCCTGGCCACCGTCACCGTTGAGAGCGCCGTACTTGCGCTCGATCCTGGTGCCGTCGTCGTTGCGCGGGTGCCAGATGTCGCCGGTCTCGTTGTCGTCCTTGACCAGCTCGCCACCGCCGCCGTTCAGGGTGAAGGTGGCGTTGTCGGTCCCCCAGCACAGGTCGCCGACGGTCTTGGTGCCGTTGTTCCCGTTCTGCTGGCTCTTGATCGAGCACGGCGCGTACCGGCGCTCGATGCTGCCACCGGGCGCGAGCTCGAAGCCGGCACCGGCCCAGGAGGACTGGCTGTTCGCCGACGTGGTGCGGCCGTCGACGCTGCCGGAGGAGTAGCTGAGACCGATGTCCGCCTTGGGTCCGCCCAGACTCGGCGGCACCTCCATCGGGTAGTTCCAGGTGAAGTCACCGGACGATCCACCGACCTGCCAGGTCGCGGTCGGGGTCAGCGAGGTCGCACCGGAATCCCCGGCCGTGCCTGCGGCCGCGGCCACCAGCGCGTACGTCGTCGGCCGGTCCGCGACTGTCACGTCGGCACTCGCCTCGCCCTGACCGGCGTTCTTGGTCGGCAGCGGTACGGCAGCGCAGTCGGCCCGGTCCGGCGTCTTCAACGCACAGTCGGGGAGGCGGACGAGCTGGAGCCGGTTGGCCCAGTCACCGCCGTACGCGTGTGAGAAGGCCGAGTAGTCGACCGTGAGTGAGGCCGCCCCGGACGTGGCGACGCCGTCGGCCCGGCTGAGCTGGACGCGCAGCTGGGACCCGGACCGGCCGAGCAGGTCGACCTTGACCTTGCCGGGTGTCGCGGCTTTCGCGCCGCGCGTGGCGGTCGCACTCGGACCGATCTTGATCGGCAACCCAGTGGCTGCGGCCTTGGCAGCTGTCCCCAGGTCGACGACAGCCGAGGCGGCCTGCGGCCAGGCGTTGGCACCCGGCGCGGTCACCGGTACGTCGCGGTCCGGCACACCCTTCGTGGGCACCACGACCTTCACCGGCACGGACTGCCGCTTGGCAACCGGCTTCGGCTGAGCCGGCGCGGCGGCTGGAGCAGCGACCGCGGGGAACTGGGCGGCACCGGACAGCAGCCCGGTGGTGAGGACACCGACCATGGCTATGGTCAGCACGCGGGGGACGGGATGGCGAGGCATGCGGATCCTCCAGACAGACGGGCGTCGGCCTCAGTGCAAGCCCTCCCCCGTGGTCCGGACAATCGGTTTCACCGGCGTGGAATGGTCTCGTTCGGTTGTGCCCGAAACAGGTCCTTGACTTCAGGTGCACCTGAAGTTGCAGCGTGGGGTCATGGGGTTTCTGGAACGGATCGAGGAGCGGCCCGGAGCCGCTGAGCTTCGGGCCGAGTCGTACCGGCTGCTGGGTCTCAAGCGCGGCGCGAGTGTGGTCGACGTGGGCTGCGGTGCCGGGCACGCGGCCGAGGAGCTCGCGGGACGGCGGCTGAAGGTGACTGCGTTGGACGCCGACCCAGAAGCAGTCGAAGCAGCTCGCACCCGAGTGCCGGGAGCGATGTTTCACGTGGCACATTCGGACGACCTGCCGCTCGCCGACGAGTCGATGGACGGCTATCGGGCGGTGCGGCTCTTCCACCTGCTGGAGGACCCGGTCCCGACGATCGCCGAGGCCTATCGGGTACTGCGGCCCGGCGGCCGGATCGTGGTCGGCGGCCAGGACTACGGCTTCCTGCTGATCGACAGCTCCGATCAGGACCTGACGGACGTCATCCTGCTCGGTCTCGAGTCCCGCTCGGTCGCGCCCCGCGCCGTACGGAATCTTCGTGATCTGCTCCTGGACGCCGGGTTCCGCGACGCCGAGGTCGTTGTCCACACCGATGTCGTCACCGACTATGCGGCGATGGCTCCGCAGCTCGCGGCCGCCGCGACCGCAGCCGTCGACAAGGCCCTGATCACGCGGGACGATGCCGACGGCTGGCTGGCCGAGCAGAAGGACCGCGGTCGCCGTGACCGCTTCCTCACGGTGCTACCGACGTTGCTGGTCAGCGCTCGCCGTTAGCGCGGCAACGATCGCGCCGGCCGACAACACGGTCGCGAGCCCGATCATCGACGGCAGCAAGGCCACGTGCTGGATCAGCACGCTGAAGCCGATCGACGGCAGCCCCATGCCGAGGTAGGCGATGACGAAGAACACCGCGAGGACACCCGCCCGGGAGGCAGGCTGCGCGGCGATGACCGTCTCGGCGACAGCGCTCTTGAAGAGCAGCCCCGCACCGGCACCCGACAGCGCGGCACCGACCAGCAGCACCCAGAGCGTCGGCCGATAGATGGCTACCGCAGTCAGAACCAGGCCTGCTGGATACAGCACGGCACCGATGATCAGCGTCCGCGATCGGTCGACCCGACCCAACGCCATCTGCGCGACCGCGGAGGCCGCGAAGACGGTGAAGGGCGCCAAAGCAGCCACGAAGTACGACGTGATGCCGAGCTCGCCGCGGACGATGATCGCCCCGAGCGAGGAGAACCACCCCATCACCGCGAAGGCGATGGCTCCGAGCGCGGCCGCCGCGACGAACGCCCGCCGCTGCCCGTCCCGCAGCGCGAACTGTCGGGCACTCAACTCGCCCGGCGAGTCGACCTGGTGCTGCCGGCCGGCCACGCCGCGACTCCGGCGGCGCGCCGGTTCGCCGAGCTCGTGCGGTCTAAGGTGCGACCCGCCAGTTCACTGTTGGCAGCAACGCCTCCAGGCTGACCCGATCCTTGTTGGCGGCAACAATGTCGAACATCGACTCGATCAGCGTCTCCGACAACAGATGCGGTTGCAGACCGAGCCCGACCAGACCGGTGTGCTTGACGTTGTAGTAGTGCTCGGCCTGCTCGACCCGCGGGTTCTCCAGGTGCTCGACCTGCACCGGACCGGGGAAGCATTCGGCCACCAGGGTCGCCAGCTGACTGACCGAATAGCTCTCGGTCATCTGATTGAAGACCCGGAACTCACCTGCATCGGCCGGGTTCTCGACCGCGAGCCGGATGCACTCGACGGTGTCCCGGATGTCCAGGAAGCCTCGCGTCTGCCCGCCCGCGCCGTACACGGTGAGCGGCTCGCCGAGCACGGCCTGGATGACGAAGCGGTTGAGCACGGTGCCGAAGACCGCGTCGTAGTCGAACCGGGTCGCCAGCCGCGGATCGAGCACCGTCTGGTCGGTCTGCTGCCCGTAGACCACGCCCTGGTTGAGATCCGTGACGCGCAATCCCCAGACGCGACAGCCGAACTCAAGGTTGTGCGAGTCGTGCACCTTGCTCAGGTGGTAGAACGAGCCCGGCTTCTTCGGGTAGAGCATCCGGTCGGTCCGCCCGTTGTGGGTGACCTCGAGCCAGCCCTCCTCGATGTCGATGTTCGGAGTGCCGTACTCCCCCATCGTGCCGAGTTTGACCAGGTGGATCTCCGGGTCGTGTTCGGCGATCGCGTACATCAGGTTCAGCGTGCCGATCACGTTGTTCTGCTGGGTGTAGACCGCATGCTGCCGGTCGATCATCGAGTACGGCGCCGCCCGCTGCTCGGCGAAATGAACGATCGCTTCAGGCGCGAAGTCCTGCACCACCGTGGCGAGGAACTCCGCGTCCAGCAGATCACCGACGTACGGCGTGATGCTGTGCCCGGACACCTCCTTCCAGGCTGCGACTCTGGTGTCGAGGTCCTCGATCGGCACCAGACTCTGCACGCCCAGCTCGCGGTCGTAACCGCGGCGGGCGTAGTTGTCCAGGACCGCGAGGTCGTGGCCGCGATCGGACAGATGCAACGCGGTCGGCCACCCTAGGTAACCGTCACCGCCCAGGACGAGTACGCGCACAGCGCTCGCCGCCTTCCGGTCTGGGGATATTGGCTCACTTTCATTCCTATCCCGGGTCCCGACCGCGCAACCTCAAGAAGCCTGGCAATTGCCTGTGAATGCGGCCTTCTGCCCTGGTGCACAATGGGTGCCGTGCGCATCCACCGACGGCTCGCGAGGCGCTTCGGCCTGCGCCGGAGCCGATTGTTGCTGTGGGCGAAGTACTCGGCATCCTCGGTGATCTCCACGGCGGTGAGTCAGGTCGCCTTCGCGCTGTGTTACTGGTTCGGCGCCGCGCCACTGCTGGCCACCGTGGTCGCCTGGGTGGCCGGCGGGATCCCGAACTACGTGCTGACCCGCCGCTGGGCCTGGGAACGCCGCGGCAGAGTGTTGCCCTACGCAATCATCGTGGTCGGGAACGCCGCCGTCGCCGCACTGGTCACCAGCCTCACCGACAAGGCCGCGCAGGCGTGGATCGACTCGCTGTTCTGGCAGACCATGCTGGTCAGCAGCTCGTACTTCCTCACCTTCGCGGTGCTGTTCGTGGTCAAGTTCAAGCTGTTCGACCGCTGGGTGTTCGCCGAGCCCGTCGCAGTACGTACTCCCGCAGCCACGTAGTGGTCATCACCCTCGCGTAGTTCGCGCCGTACACGAGGCCGGGGCCCTTCTTGCTGGTTCCGTCGCCCCGCCGACGCATCGTCATCGGCAGCTCGACCACGCGCGCCTTCTGCGCGAGCACTCCGAGCAGGAGCTCCGAGGACTGGTACTGCGGCTCGCGCAGCGTGACCGCGGTCGCGAGCTCGGCCCGCATCGCGCGGAACCCGAACGACGTGTCGGTCAGCCGCCGCCTGGTCAGGATCGACGCCAGTACGGCGAAGACGCGCACGCCGAGCCAGCGCAGTCGACTGTCCGCATCCTCGGCGCCGAGCCGGCGCGACCCGGTGACGAAGTCCGCGCGGTCGTCGAGAATCGGCTGCAGCAGTACGTCGAGTTCGTCGTTGGCGTACTGACCATCCGCGTCCGTCGTGACGATGTACTGCGCTCCGCCCTGCGCCGCAACGTGATACCCGAGACGCAGCGCGGCCCCCTGTCCACGGTTGCTGTCGGCAACCACCACGGAGGCTCCAGCCTGCTGGGCAATCGCCGCGGTGTCATCGGTCGCGCCGTCGACCACGACGAGGACGTCGACCGGCATGCCTGCGCAGATCTTCGGCATGTTGGCCAGCACCGGGCCGATGCCACCGGCTTCGTTGTAGGCGGCAATCACCACGACGATCGGCGCGAAGGCCTTGGTGAATCCCTTGGTGGCCTGGGCGTCCACCGGGTCCGGATAGGCGGCGAGTGCGGGGCGAGCCTGGTCCTTGCCGAGGAGTGCGCGCAGGCCGATCGCGCCCGCGAGCGGGAAGAACACGAGCGCTGGAAGCTGGTACCGCCAGGAGAACTCGAATGCTGCGGAGCCGAGCAGCAGAACGATGCCGGCCGCGGCCGGGAACAGCGCGGCGCGCGCGATCGCCGCCTCCGAGGCTCGACGGGTGCCTCTGCCATGCACCCCGGCGACCAGCGCGATCAGCGCCCCCAGCCCGAGCAGCGTCCCCGATGTGTAGCCACCGTTCAGCTGGTACGCGCGGAGGATCGCTGCGGGCGTGTGGACTACCTGCGGCTCCTCGCCGCCGAACTTCACCGCGAAGGCAGCCGTGTTGATGTCCTGGAGGTTCGGGTAGGTGAGCTGGAACTGCCACCGGCTGAGCGGTACGTCGTTCGGTGAGGTGGTCCGGGTGGGGGCGAATCCCTTGGCGAAGTCCTTCAGCACGGCCCAGGCGACGTCGAGCGGCTGGTGCTTGATGACCTCATGGGCGAACGCCGTGGCCTGCGCCGGCGTCGTACCGGCGGGGAGTGGGGTGTGAGCGTAGTAGTCGACGCCCTGTCGCTGGCCGAGCGGTTCCTTCGGGCAGAGCGGGCTTGGAGCACAGTCCGCGACCACTGCGGTCCGCCCGTAGAGCACCTGGCTTCCAGCACCGGTGAAACCCCAGCGGCCGGTCTCCGCGTGGAAGTAGCCGACGTAGGCACCAGCCACCACGGCAAACCCGGCTATGACCACCAGCGCCCGCCGCCAGCCGACGTACAGGACCACAGCGAGCAGCAGAGTGACGCCGATGGCTCGGACGGAGAAGGCAGCGCCTACGAGGACACCGACTGCGGCAGCCGTCTTCCAGTTCAGCTTGGCGAGGAGCAACCAGAGGATGCCGACGAGCAGTACGTCGAACAGCGTCTCGGCCATCACGTTCTGCTCGATCTGGACCTGGTAGGCGTCCAGCAACAGCGGAGCTGCGGCCAGCGCGGACAGCCAGCGGTAGGCGGTCAGCCGCCGGGCCAGGGCGTAGATGGCGATCCCCATCAGCAGCCCGGCCACGTGCTGCACGATCACCACGAACGTGATGCCGCCCAGGTCGATCAGTGGCTTCAGTGCGATCGAGTAGCCGATCGGGTTGAGCTGGTCCGGCTTGAGCAGCTCTATGTTGAACAGGTACTGCTGCGAGTCCACATAGATGATCCCCGGCTGGTACGCGATCGTCGCCAGCACGCGTAACGCCGTACCGGCCACCAGGAAGACGGCCAGCAGCCAGTGGCGTCTCAGGACTGCTGGAAGTACTGCCACGTCCGCGCCAGGCCCTCGTCCAGCTCGACCGTCGGGGCGTACCCGAGGTCGTTCGTGATGTCCACGATCACTGCGGGCATCTCGCCGGCCGGGGCCTCGATGTGCTCGGCCGGGAGCGGCTTGCCGGTCGCCGTGCGGACCGCCTCGATCATCTCCAGCACCGACACCGACCGGCCGGAGCCGATGATCGCGCGCCCGTTGAAGTCGGTCTCGAGTGCGAGCAGTACGGCGTTCACCACGTCGTCGATGTAGACGAGGTCCCGGCGCTGAGTGCCGTCGCCGTGCACCCGCACTCCGGTACCGGCGAGCGCAGCGCGCATCATCCGCGGCACGAAGCTGTCCTTGTGGGACATGCCCGGTCCGTAGACGTTCGTGAACCGCAGCGCGGCGGTCGCCATGCCGTAGCTACCCGAGTACGCCGCGAGCAGCATCTCCCCGGCTGCCTTGGTCGCCCCGTACGGCGTGAGCGGGCGGAGCGGCAGTTCGGAGGTGATGGTCGCCGTACCGACGTCTCCGACGACCGCATTGGTCGAGGCGAGCACGAACCGGTCCACACCACTGCCTCGGGACAGCTCCAGCAGCACCTGGGTGATGGTCACGTTCTGCGCGAACGTCGCCATCGGGGCGTCCACAGAGCGCAGTACGGAGGTCAGGGCGGCCAGGTGGACCACTGCGGTCGGCCGGGTCTCGAAAGCGCCGATGCAGACCTCCTGGTTGGCCAGGTCCCCGGTCACCACGGTCACGCCGTCGTCCCACGTGGGGTCCGGCGGCTCCCGGTCCACGGCCGTCACCGGTACGTCGCGCTCCCGCAGGGCCTTGACCACCGCCCGCCCGATGAAGCCTGCCGCACCTGTGACCAGCACCCGTTCCGTCGCGCTCTCAAATGACACAGCGATCAACCTACGCGGACCCGGCAACTGAGGCGTAGCCGGAAGCGGTCCGCGACAAGGCCTTGACCAAGCGTCATGAAGATAGGGAAGATCACCCCGGACGCGGGCTGACAACCTTGTCATCGGGGCCGCGTAAAACCTCCGGCACGACAGCTCAGGCTGGCGCGCCGGTCCGGCCGTGCAAGGAGCGTGGATGAATCTCCGCCGCCCACCAGTGCCCCACGTCGGTAGTTGTTCGAGTGATTGCGGTGTTCAGGCGCGTGCATCGTGGTGGCGGAGGGGCAGCCTCGATGCTTTTCCATCGTGGCTGTTCCTCCGCTGCCGCGAGGTGCGTGCCTGGGCGCCGCAAGCGCCGAAGAACTACCGGCGTGGGGCACTCGGGGTCGTCGCGTCGCTCGGGTTGGTTGTGACAATGTCACCTGCTATGACGTCAGCGCATGCCGTCCCCCCGAGCACCTCGGCCAGTCACAACGAGCCCGTGGTGAGCGGGACCTCGTTCTTCACGTCCTTCGAGTCCGGGCAGCCGCAGCCGGGATACACCGACACCGCCGAGAAGGCGGACGGTGTCCAGGGCCCGACGCCGACCGGCGTCGGCGGCAGCGAGATGGACAAGGTCACCAAGGTCACCGCGAGCGGTGAGAACACCGGCGGCGGCGAGATCGCCTCCAACGCCGCCGACGGCGACAAGTTCACCAAGTGGCTGGTCTTCACCAAGACCGGCTGGCTGAACTACGAGACCTCGGCCCCGGTCGTGATCCGGAAGTACGCGCTCACCTCGGCCAACGACGCCGACGGCCGCGACCCGCAGAACTGGACCGTCCAGGGCTCGAACAACGGCACCGACTGGACCGTGCTCGACACCCAGACCGGTCAGAGCTTCGAGAACCGGTTCCAGACCAAGGAATACAGTTTCGCGAACGAGACGGCGTACAAGTTCTTCAAGTTCGACGTCACGCTCAACCACGGCGAGGACATCGTCCAGCTCGCCGACTGGTACCTGTCGAACGGCGCCCCGCTGCCGCCGCCGGGTCCGGTCGCCGAGTCGCGCCTGGACTCGGGCCCGACCAGCGCCTACAACGCCCGCGCCCGGGTCGGCTTCACCGGCGTCAAGTCGTTCCGGTTCGCCGGGCACCAGACCGCGACCGGCCGGGGCTACACCTGGAACAAGATCTCGGACGTCGACCTGTCGGTCGGCCGGGACACCCGGCTGTCGTACAAGATCTTCCCCGAGTTCATCGACGGTGACCTCAGCTACCCGAGCACGTACACCGCGATCGACCTGCTGTTCTCGGACGGGACGTACCTGAGCGACCTGAGGGCGAAGGACCACCACGGCTTCGGGCTCAGCCCGCGCGGTCAGGGTGACTCCAAGGCGCTGTCCACGAACCAGTGGAACAACATCGAGGCCGACCTCGGCAAGGTCGCGGCCGGCAAGCGGATCAAGCGGATCCTGATCGGCTACGACAAGCCGAGCGGCCCCGCCGACTTCCGCGGCTGGGTCGACGACATCCGGATCGCCGGGGCTGTGAACCCTGACGATGCCGCTGCTCGCACGGCGGCGAAGCACCCGTCCGATCTGGCGCTGACCACCCGGGGCACCAACGCGACCGGCGGGTTCTCGCGGGGCAACAACTTCCCGGCGACCGCCGTACCGCACGGCTTCAACTTCTGGACCCCGGTCACGAACGCCGGATCGCGCTCCTGGCTGTACGACTACGCCAAGGCGAACGACGCCGAGAACCGGCCGTCGCTGCAGGCGCTCTCGATCAGCCACGAGCCCAGCCCGTGGATGGGTGACCGGCAGACCTTCCAGGTGATGCCGTCGACCGCGGCCACGCCCACCGCGAACCGGGCCGACCGGGCCTGGACGTTCAGCCACGACAACGAGGTCGCCCGGCCGTACTACTACGGCGTCGAGTTCGACAACGGGAACGCGGCGGAGATCGCGCCGACCGACCACGCGGCGATGCTGCGGTTCAGCTTCCCGAAGGGCGGCGCGTCGCTGGTCTTCGACAACGCGACCAACGAGGGCGGTCTGACGCTCGACCCGGAGACGGGAGTCGTCACCGGCTTCAGCGACGTGAAGAGCGGGCTGTCGACCGGCGCCGGCCGGCTGTTCGTGTACGGCGTCGTCGACCAGAAGGTCGTTGCCTCCGGCAAGCTGTCGAACGGTGGCGGCGCGAATGTCGGCGGCTACTTCGGCTTCGACCCCAAGGTCACCCACGTGCAGCTGCGGCTGGCGACCTCGCTGATCAGCACCGAACAGGCCCGCAAGAGCCTCGAGATGGAGCTGCCGGCCGGGTCGAAGTTCGGCAAGGTGAAGGACGCGGCCCAGGACTTGTGGGACGCCAAGCTGCGCACGATCGAGGTCGAAGGTGCCACCGCGGACCAGCTGACCACGCTCTACTCGAACCTGTACCGCCTGTTCCTCTACCCGAACAACGGCTCGGAGAACACCGGCACCAAGTCCAAGCCGGTCATCACCTACGCCTCACCGACCTCGCCGAAGGTCGGCGCGGACACGCCGACCACGACCGGCTCGAAGATCGTGGCCGGTCAGACCTTCGTGAACAACGGCTTCTGGGACACCTACCGCACGGTGTGGCCGGCGTACTCGCTGTTCGCCCAGGACGAGGCCGCCGACCTGGTCAACGGTTTCGTCCAGCAGTACAAGGACGGCGGCTGGATCTCCCGCTGGTCCTCGCCGGGCTACGCCAACCTGATGGTCGGTACGTCGTCCGACGTGGCCTTCGCCGACGCCTACCTGAAGGGGATCAAGGGCATCGACGTCCAGGCCATGTACGACGCCGCGGTGAAGAACGCGACCGTCGTACCGCCGACGGAGAACGTCGGCCGCAAGGGCATGGACCTGTCCACGTTCAACGGCTACACGGCCAACACCACCGGTGAGGGCTACAGCTGGTCGATGGACGGCTACATCAACGACTTCGGCATCGCGAACATGTCGAAGTCCCTGTACGACAAGGCGAAGAAGAGCGACCCGCGCAAGCAGGAGTACCTGGACAACTACAAGTACTTCCTGAACCGGGCCCGCAACTACGTCACGCTGTTCGACCCGACGCTGGGCTTCTTCCAGGGCAAGGCTCCGGACGGGGTCTGGGGCACGTCGCCGGCGCAGTTCGACCCGCGCGACTGGGGCAACGACTACACCGAGACCAACGCGTGGAACATGGCGTTCTCCGCACCGCAGGACGGCGCCGGCATCGCGGCCCTGTACGGCGGCCGCGACGGGCTGGCCAAGAAGCTCGACGAGTTCTTCTCGACGCCGGAGGACGCCCTGCACACGGGCGGGTACGGCGGCACGATCCACGAGATGCTCGAGGCACGCGACGTCCGGATGGGTCAGTACGGGCACAGCAACCAGCCGTCGCACCACCTGACCTACATGTACGACTTCGCCGGTCAGCCGTGGAAGACGCAGGCCCTCGTCCGCGAGGCCGTCTCGCGGCTCTACCTGGGCTCGGAGATCGGCCAGGGGTACCCGGGTGACGAGGACAACGGTGAGATGTCCGCCTGGTACCTGTTCAGCTCGCTCGGCTTCTACCCGCTGCAGGTGGGATCGCCGACGTACGCGATCGGTTCGCCGCTGTTCAAGAAGGCGACCGTCCGGCTGCCGGGCGGGAAGAAGCTGGTGGTCAGCGCTCCGAACAACAGCACGAAGAACGTCTACGTGAAGAGCGTCCGGATCAACGGCAAGAAGTGGACGTCGACGAACCTGCCGCACGCGCTGATCGCCGGCGGCGGGAAGATCGAGTTCGAGATGACGGACAAGCCGTCGAACTGGGGTACCGGCCGCAACGACGCCCCGCCGTCGATCACCACCCCCGGCCAGGACCCGAGCACGTGGCGGGACTCCACCTCGGACGAGGGCGCCGTCGTCACCGGCCCCGCGGATGTGACCGCGCTGACCGACAACAACGCGAAGACCCAGGTCACCCTCACCGGTGACAAGCCCACCGTGACGGTCGCCCTCCAGCAGGGTCGCCCGGTCGGCATGTACACGCTGACCAACGGCACCACCGGTACGGCGCCGTCCGGCTGGACGCTCGAGGGGTCGAACGACGGGACCACGTGGAGCACCGTCGACAAACGGACCGGGGTCACCTGGCCATGGACGTCGTACACGCGGTCCTTCAGTGTCGCGTCGCCGAAGGCCTACACGCAGTACCGGCTGGTGCTGACGCCGGCCGGGACCGACGGAGTGACGCTGGCCGAGTTCGAACTGCTCGGCACGCTGAAGGGAATCGAGACCGGCACGCATCCGAGTGACCAGCGGATCGCGCAGACCCGGCCGAGCCCGACCCCGTCCCAGCCGATCGACCGCAACTACGGCTGATCGCGAGTCGCCGGTTCCTGCCGCTACTTGTGGCTGCAGGAACCGGCGAACTTCAGCAGGGTCTTCTCGTCCCAGCCGAGGTTGACCGCGTCGTTGGTCACCACGATGACGCGCGCACCGGTCTTGGTCTGCCGGACGAAGACCTCACTCAGCCCGTCCTGGTCGGTACTCACGGCGTCCTTGCTGCCGGCCTTCACGTGCGGCAGTTCGGTCCAGGGCACGCCGAACTTGTCCGGCACCAGCCCGTGGCCCTCGTCCCGCATGAGCGCCCAGCGGAGGTTGACCTCGTAGGTGTGGTCGCGATACTGCTCGGGGTTGCGCAGGTTCGGGTCGTACAACTCAAGCTGCTCGTACTCACCGCCCTGGAAGAGCTTGATCGCCCAGCCCTTCGGGACCAGGTCACAGGTGACGCCGCCTGGGAAGGGTGTGGTCCGAGCCACCAGCTCCACCGGTACGGCGGGCTTCGGGGGCAGTGGTCCCGAAGGCCGGCTCGGTGGGCGGAGCATGGGGGTCGGCTTCGGAGTGTTCGGGGTGGTCGGCGTCGGGGTGGCCGAGGCGACCTGGGGCTCGGGGGTCGCCGTCGGCAGGCCGGGGAGCAGGGCCCAGCCGACGCCGATCACGGCGGCGGTCGCCACGGCTCCGGCGCCGATCCCGGTGATCCGACGGCGTCGGACGGCGCGGCGGCCGCGGTCGAGGTCAGCGGTCAGATCGGTGTCGGTCAGGGCGGGCTCCTGGCCCGCGGCGTCGTCGAGCAGGGACTTGAGGTCGGTCATCGCAGGCTCTCCATCGTCTCGAGGGGTTCGTGCAGGAGATCGCGCATCGTCGCGAGGGCGCGGGACGTCTGGGACTTGACCGTGCCTTCGGTGCACCCCATCAGTTCGGCGGTGGTCCGGACATCGAAGTCGCGGAAGAACCGCAGTACGACCACGGCGTGCTGCCGGCGGGGCAGCGCGGCGAGCGCGGCCAGCACCGTCAGCCGGTCCGCCGGGTCCACACCGGACGGCGGCGCGGCGTCGTACAGGCGCTCGGTCGAGGCCTCCCGGCGGCGGAACATCCGGCGCCGTTCGTCGAGGAACGCGTTGACCAGGATGCGGTGGGCATACCGCTCCGGGCCCTCGTCGTGCCGGACCTTCGCCCAGTGCACGTACAGCCTGGTGAGTGCGACCTGCACCAGGTCCTCGGCCCAGTGGTCGTCCCCCGACGCCAGTAGCCGCGCCGTCCGGAGCATTCGGCCGCGGTGCGCGGTCACGTACTCGAGGAACTCCGCTTCGCGATCGCTCACGGTCCGCCCTCCCTTCGTCGGTGATCTCACCCTGCATCTACTGGGTGCGCACCGGTGGAGGTTGCAAAAGACCTCGGGCGGCGACCGGAAATCGGTCGCCGCCCGTTGTGGTCCACCCGGCGGAGCCTGCCCCTGAGAGGTTCCGCCGGAAAGTGAGGAGGGGTGGCGGTCCCCGCCCGGACTGCCACCCCTTCACCCCTATCGACGGCCGGAACCAGCGAGGGGTTGCCTTTCAGTCCAAAGAGTCCATATGCCGGACAAAGTCACCCGGCCCAGCGGCCGGTGAAATAGGCAGCCGCCCAGATCGCGGCCAGTGGGATCGCCACCGCGAGGTAGAGCCGCCCGAGCCAGCGATGCCGGTGTACGACGACGGCCAGGCCGATCCAGAGCGGCCACCAGAGCAGGGTGGCCCGGGTCAGCGAGTAGACCCAATACGACGTACAGAAGGCTCCAACCGTGGCGGCGATCCAGGCGGCTTCACCCCAAGAACGGCGCCAGAGCAGCCAGCCGAGCACGATCAGACCGATCACCAGCGCGACGAGCTCGGCCCGGAACATCCAGGTCCAGTCGCTGCGGTCCCCGGAGAAATAGCCGGTCGACGCGGCGTCGAAGGTGTGCGAGAGCGCAGTCCACGGCCAGGTGAACTCCCGCTGCCACCCCTTCTCCTGCGCCTGCTGCCAGGCGAACCAGGAGCCGTAGACCTCCTTCAGGTAGGCCATGAACCCGAGCACCGGTACGGCGGGCAGCAGCAGCCACGGAGCCGACGGCCAGTCGCGCTTCTTCGAGGTGAGGAACTCGACCACCAGCGCGAAGGCCAGGAAGATCCCGGAGACGCGGACGGTCGCGGCCAGCCCGACGAAGACAGCCGCCCGGGCCCAGCGGCCCTGCCGCGCGGCTAGCCACGCGGGGAAGGCGAAGGCGCAGAACAGGGACTCGGTGTACCCGGCCGCGAGGAAGACGCCGACCGGAGCGCCGAACCAGACCACGGCCGCATTCGGGCCGAGGCCCTTGAGCTCCGGGAACTCGTACTGCGCGAGCCGGGCGAGGTAGACGCCCGCGATCGCACTGGCCGCGGCCGAGACGACGATGCCGGCACCGAAGTACCCGATGCCGGACCACTGGACGATGTGGACCAGGAGCGGGAAACCGGGGAAGAACGCCGCGAGCGGCGCCTGCGACGGCTCACCGTGGGTGTAGCCGTACTCCGCGAGTGCCTTCAGGTGCCAGACGTCCCACTGCACCCAGGCGCGCCAGACGTTCGGGTAGTCGCTCCCGCGGTTGAACAGCAGCGGCGCCGAAACGGACAGCACGAACAGCCCCATCCGGGTGACCAGCCACCACCCGAGCACCTCGCGCGTCATGGCCGCCGGCAACCACCTCCGCAGCCCGACCCCGTCCACCCGAGCCCGCCGCGCACGCCCCGCGCGCGCCTCAACGGCGGGCGGGGGCTGTTCCGGGGGCGGGGCGGCTGGGCTACTGACCACCGCCGCCGGGATTCTCCGGCTCACTCGGGTCGCCGCCACCTGGTGGAGTGATGGTCGGCCAGCCCGGGGGCTTGGTCGGCTTCGTCGGCTTCGTGGGACCGCTCGGCGTGTTGGTCGGCGGTCCGCTCGGCGTGTTCGTCGGCGGTCCGCTCGGAGTGTTCGTCGGCGGTCCGCTCGGGGTGTTGGTCGGCGTACTGGTCGGGGTGCTCGTCGGCGTCTTCGTCGGCGGGGCCGGGTCCTCGAGGCCGTCGTCGTCCTGCGGCTCGACGAACTCCGTGGGGTCCTGCGCCGCGAGGGCCGGCTTCATGAAGGCCAGCCAGGTCTTCAGGGGCCAGTTTCCCCCGAAGAACGCCTCGTCCTTCGAGTACGGGTCGAGGTCACCCTCACCGGTCTTGCCGGCCCGATAGAGCACGGAGGTCGACATGTTCGGCGTGTACCCGGTCCACCACGAGGTCAGGGTGTCGGTGCCGGCCTTGCAGCCGTCGCACTTCTTGTCCGCCGCGCGGTGCTCGACGGCGACACCACCGGCGGTACCGGTCTTGCCGGCTACCGGGCGCTTGAGCGCCTGGGCGCCCTCACCCGTGCCCTTGTCGACGACGTTCTCCAGGATGTTGTTGACCGTCCGGGCGATCTCCGGATCGAAGGCGTCGTTCTTCTTCAGACTGCTGTCCGAGAAGACCACCTTGCCGTTGTGATCGGTGATGGTCTTGATCGTGTGCAGTTCGACCTGCTTGCCGTCGGCGGCGAAGGTCGCGTACGCGTTCGCCATGTCGACCGGTGACGCGTACGGGTCCGGACCAAGCACGGTCGACGGGTTGTTGCGGCCGTTCTCGAGCGCCGTCGTCTTGGGGATACCGGCCGCCTCGGCCGCGTTCACCAGCTTTTCCGGCCCGTCGTCACCCAACTTGTTGTCGATCAGGTCGTAGAAGGCGGTGTTGATCGACTCCTGCGTCGCATACTTCAGCTTGACCGGGCCGTAGTCGTGGTTGAACTCGTTGTTGAGTTCCTGGCCCTGGATCCGGATCGGGCTGTCACCCTGCAACTCGTCGTTCAGGTCCCAGCCGTCCTTCAGCGCCGCGGCGACCGCGAACGGCTTGAACGACGATCCGGGCCGGGCCTTGGACGTCGCCCAGTTCAGCTGGCTCTTCAGGTAGTCCGGACCGCCGTACATCGCCACCAACTGACCGGTGCCGGGCCGCACCGAGGCCATCCCGATGTGCAGGTTGTCCTTCTTGTTCGGCACCCTGGTCTCGGCGGCCGCGACCATCTTCAGCTGAAGATCCTTGTCGAAGGTGGTGACGACCTTGAAGCCGCCGCCGGTGATGTCGTTCTCGGAGTACCCGCGGCGCAGCAGTTCCTTCTTCACCATGTCGAGCAGGAAGCCCGAAGGGCCCTTGTACTTGTTGTTCTTCTGCGGCTTGTCGATCTTCGGCAAGGCTTTGGCGTACTGCGTCTCCTGGGCCTCGGTGATCGTGCCGCTCAGCCGCATCCCGTCGAGGACGTACCGGTAGCGCTCGATGATCCGCTGGTGGTTCGACTTCTTGTCGACATCGAACAGCGTCGGGTTGTTCAGCACCGTGGCCAGGAACGCGGCCTGCTGTACCGTCAGCTTGGCCGGGTCGGGCTGCTTGAAGTACGCCTGGCCCGCGGCCGAGATTCCGTAGGCACCTTCACCGAAGTAGATCGTGTTGAGGTAACCCTCGAGGGTCTTGCTCTTGTCCTGCTGGCGGCTGAGCTTCGTGGCGATGAACAGTTCCTTGAACTTCCGGGACGCCGTTCGGTTCTGGTTCAGGTACATGATCTTCACGTACTGCTGGGTGATCGTCGACCCACCCTGCAACTGCTCGCCGCGGGCGATGTTGAAGGCCGCCCGCGCCATGCCCTGGGGGGAGATACCAGGGTTGGTCCAGAAAGTCCGGTCCTCGGCTGCCAGCACGGCGTCCTGGACGCGCTTCGGGATCTGCCGCAACGGGACCGAGGTCCGGTTCTGCTCGTAGAACGTGCCCATCGTGTTGCCGTTGCTCCAGGTCACCGTGCTGGTGTTGGCCTCGAACTCCTTGTTGACGTCCGGGATCTCGGTCTGCTGGTAGATGATGAAGAACGCCGCGGTACCGGCGATGATGCCGAGGAACCCCAGAGCGAGGAGCCAGCCCAGCACCCGGAGCGCCCAGTGTCGCTTGTGCCGGCGCGGCGGAGCGGCCTTTCTACGAGCTTCACTCACAGTGCAATCCTCGACGATCTCGCGGAAGTCATTGCCCCACAGACTACGGCGGGTGTGGTAACGGGCCCGAATCCGCTCCGGAGGGTACCAACTCCCGGGTTCGGGGGCGAACTGGTCCACAGCTGTCTGGACCGGATCTTTACAGCACGACGGGAATCGGTTTCCGTGGCAGCATGCGAGCGCGTCCGGTACGGCGGCTGATCGCCGCGATCGTGTCCCTTTCGGTACTCCTCACCGCCTCGGCGTACGCCGATCGGCCCGCTCCGGCGGGTTTCGCGAACCCGGTGACGGCGGGCTACTCGGCCGACTTCCCGGATCCGGCGGTGATCAAGGGGCGCGACGGCTGGTGGTACGCGTACTCGACCGGCGGTCCCTACGCGAAGGACGGGCACGACGGCGACGGGTACAAGATCGCCCGCTCGCGTGACCTGACTCACTGGGAAAAGGTCGGATCGGTCTTCGACGAGACCAACCGGCCCACCTGGGCGGACCCGACCAGCGGGTTCTGGGCGCCGGACATCCGGTACGTCGACGGTCGGTATGTCCTCTACTTCACTGTGCACAACACGACCACCACCCCGGACAACTGGGACTACGCCATCGGCGCCGCCACCGCCCCGACGCCCTCGGGCCCCTGGACCGACTCCGGCGCACCCGTGGTCGCGCCCCGGCCCGCCGCGGACGGTGGATTCGAGTGGACCATCGATCCGGCGGAATTCACCGACTCCGACGGCACGCGCTACCTGTACTGGGGCAGCTACAACGGCGGCATCCACACCGTCCGCCTCACCCCGGACGGCCTCCGAACCGTAGGAGCAGTCACCAACGTCGCCCGCGACCGCTTCGAAGGCCCGTACGTCGTCAAACACGACGGCTACTACTACTTGTTCGGCTCCTCCGCGAACTGCTGCGCCGGCCCAACCACCGGCTACGCAGTCTTCGCCGGCCGCTCCCGCAGCCCCCTGGGCCCCTTCACCGACCGCGAAGGCAACAACCTCAACGCCTCCCGGACCGGCGGCACCCCAGTCCTGGCCGCCAACGGCAACCGCTGGGTAGGAACCGGCCACTCCGCAGTCGTCACGGACCTCAGCGGCCAGCAATGGTTCGCCTACCACGCCGTAGACCGCACCGACCCCTACGTCACCAACTCCAACGGCTGGCTCCTCCGCCCCATGCTCCTGGACCGCCTCGACTGGATCCACGGCTGGCCCACAGTCAACGCCGGCACCGGCCCCACCGACTCCAGCAAAACCTCCCCAGTCACCACCTCCTCAACCGCACCCCCTCCCGCGTCACCACCCACCACCTCCTCGGCCGTGTCCACCTCCTCGGCGGCGCCCACCTCCTCACCACCCACCACCTCCTCGTCCGCGCCCGCTCCCTCCTCACCACCCACCACCTCCTCGTCCGCGCCCACCTCCTCGTCCGCGCCCACCTCCTCGGCGGCGCCCACCTCCTCACCACCCACCACCTCCTCGTCCGCGCCCACCTCCTCGTCCGCGCCCACCTCCTCGGCGGCGCTCGCTTCCTCGGCGGCGGCTGCCTCCTCGGCGGCGGCTGCTTCCTCGGCGGCGGCTGCTTCCTCGGGCGAGGTGAGGCTGGAGGCCGACACCCAGCCCCGTCTCCCTGCAACCAACGGAGGCACGCGCAGCGTGAGCCTCTCTGGCGGCGGCTCAGCCCAGGGGGTGTCCGCGCGGGACGGGCGCGTGCGGGCGGTTGTGGATCACGGCTTCCTCCGCCTCACCACCGAGCGGAGCACGCGCAGCGTGCGCCTTCCGCTCGACGTGGCCGGCACGGTCTCGCTGGAGATTCGCGGTGGGCAGGCGACTGCGGAGTTCAGTGAGGACCGGTTGGGCGACCCGCTCGCCACGCTCACGCTCCCCACGCGTGCACGCGGCCAACGCGCCGTACCGATCGGAGGTGCGAGCAACTTCTCCGTCGCACCGCTCTACACGCCTGTCACGCGGCCCGCCCCGACACCACGGGTCGGCCGCATGGATCCGGCGTACTCGGATGACTTCGCCCACGGCCTCAACACCGGTTGGACGTGGCGCAACACCAGTCCAGACGCGTCCGTTGCCGACGGCAGTCTGCGGTGGCCGACCGAGACGAACGACCTGACCGACAACGCGACCGCCAGCAAGGCTGCACTGCTCCTCCGCGACCAGCCGGCAGGCAACTTCGTCGTAGAGACCAAGCTGCACCTCGACGTCGGCGCGGACACCATTCGCAACTACCAGCAGGCCGGTCTACTCGTGTACGTCGACGACGAGAACTGGATGCGCCTCGACCACGTTGCCGGTGGCACCGGACGCTTCGTGGAGTTCGGCAAGCGCATGCGGTTCCAGCCCGTCGGAGCACCGTCCAACGTCACCTTCGGCGGCGCGATGATCGGAGCACCCGCCGCGACCACCTGGCTCCGGCTGGCGCACGACGTCGTACCGGCGACTGGTGAGCACCGCTACCGCGCAGCCTCCAGCACCGACGGCAAGCACTGGGTCTGGGGCGCCGCCTGGACCCTGCCGGCCAACTCCGCCCCACGCATCGGACTGGTCTCCCAAGGGTCGTCGGCAGCGACGGAAGCCCAGTACGGCAAGGCAACTGCGCAGTTCGACTACTTCCGCGTCACCCGGTGATGTGCGGCGCCAGGAACGTCACGGCGATCAGCGCGGCCGGGAAGCACGCCAGGAACATCGTGAACGTGTACCCCATGATGTCGCGCGCCTTCAGCCCCAGAATCGCCAGCGTGGGCAACATCCAGAATGGCTGCAGCAGATTGGCACTCGCCTCACCGAGGTCGTACACGATGACCATCCACCCAGCGTCCACATGCAACGCGTTGGCCGCCTGCAACACGTACGGCGCCTCGATCACCCACTTGCTACCACCACTCGGCACGAAGATCCCGAGGATGCACGAGTAGATCGCGACCAGGGGTGCAAACAGGAATTGACTGCTCGCCTGTACCAACCAACCCGCCAACCGCGCCGAGATGCCGGTATAGGCGATCATGCCGAAGATCCCGCCGTACAAGGGAAACTGCAGCAGTACGCCGGCCGCCGCGGGCGCCCCGTCCCGCACTGCGCGGGCCATCCGCCACGGACGCCAGTGCAGCAGCAAGGCAAGCAGGAACAGGATCAGGTTGACGGTGTTGAGGTCGAGAGCACTGAAGAAGCTCTTGCCGTCGAAGTACCGCACCAGATACAGCGCGCCGAGCAACACCACGAGCAAACTGAACAGCGGTGAGTGCTCAAGCCAATCACCCGGCCGCCGCTTCTCACTCTGCTCTCTCTGACCGTTGTACGCCGATCCACGCCCGATCAGCGGTTTGAGCTCGATCCCCAAGTGCTCCGCAGTCCGCGAGCTCCCCTCACCCGGTGCGATGAACCACGCCATCACCACGCCGACGACGTACACAATCAGCGTTGCCAGCAACGCCTGCCAGGTGAAGATCGTGTCGCTCAACGGGATCAGCCCCGACGCCCGACCGCCGGCCTTGATGACCTCCTGCACCGGCGCGGGGCTGCTGCTCGCACTCGCAACCTGCAGTGCAGCCGACCCCGACAACCCCTGCGCCCACACCGTCCCCAGCCCCAGGAACGCCATCGCCCCCAGCGCCCGGTAATCCGCCTTCGGCACATTCCGCGCCACCTCACGCGCCAGGATCGCGGCGAAGATCAGACTGAAAGCCCAGTTCAGGTACGACGCCAGCATCGCGACCGCGGCCACGAACGCGACCGCACTCCGCGGGTTCTTGGGGATCCGCGCCAACCGCGTGATCAAGCGGGCGATCGGTCCGCTGGTCGCGACGGCGTACCCGCCGATGATGATCATCGCCATCTGCAGCGTGAACGTGATCAGGCTCCAGAACCCGATGCCCCAGGCATCGACCAGCCCGAACCCCTTGGTCGCCGCCGGATCGTCCGGCCGCTTCAGCAGCGGCTCGCCGGTGACGAGCCCGAACAACAGCACCACGAAGGTCCCGACCAGCACGAAACCGAACGCGTCCGGCAACCACTTCTCGGTGAACGCGGTGAACCGCAGCGCCACCCGCGCCAGTCGGCTCTCGTCCTCGAGCTCGTGCTTGGCGTGCTTTCCATGCTCGGTCATGACGCTGTGCTCCTGGCTCACGACTGGGTGTCAACCGATTAACGCAGATCGGCGCCTGACGTAACAGCTTCCGCGGGGCGCGCCGTACCGCTGAGGTGACAAAGCCGACCTTTGTCATGAGTTGTCCACAGCTCGGAGCTCTGCTTACAGTGGCGCCACGATGTATCGAACCGATACATCAGGTTCTGACAAACTGGATCGAGGAGGTGGGTCATGGGAAACCGCAGCGGGGTCCTGGAGCTCGCCGTACTCGGTCTGCTGCACGAAGCGCCGATGCACGGTTACGAGCTCCGCAAGCGCGTCAACGCCCAGTTCGGCTGGGGACGCGTGCTGTCGTTCGGATCGCTCTACCCGGGTTTGAAGGCGATGCTCCGCAACGGCCTGATCACCGCCGACCCCGGTACGCCGGAGTCCGGGCGCAGGCCGAAGATCGTCTACACGATCACGGCCGACGGCAAGGACCACTTCGCGCAGGCGATGCACGATGCGGGTCCGTCGGCCTGGGAGGACGACACGTTCGGCGTCCGCTTCTCGTTCTTCGGCCGGACCGATCCGGCCACCCGGCTGCGCATCCTCGAGGGCCGGCGCGCCCGGATGGAGGAGCGGCTGGCGAACTTCCGGGCCGCGATGAGCCGGACCGCGGAGCGGGTCGACGCCTACACCCTCGAGCTGCAACGGCACGGCCTGGAGTCGGCCGAGCGCGAGGTCCGCTGGCTGAACGAGCTGATCGACGGCGAGCGGCGGCAACAACCCTCCCAATTTCCCCCACCGCCTGACCAAGGAGATTCCAGATGACCTCGATCCGGGTAGCGATCGTCGGCGTCGGCAACTGCGCCAGCTCGCTCGTCCAGGGCGTGCACTACTACCGTGACGCCAAGCCCGAGGAGCGCGTCCCCGGTCTGATGCACGTCCAGTTCGGTGACTACCACGTCCGCGACGTCGAGTTCGTCGCCGCGTTCGACGTCGACGGCAAGAAGGTCGGCCTCGACCTCGCCGACGCGATCGGCGCCAGCGAGAACAACACGATCAAGATCTGCGACGTGCCGCCGAGCGGTGTCACGGTCCAGCGCGGTCACACCCTGGACGGTCTCGGCAAGTACTACCGTGAGACCATCACCGAGTCCGACGCGGCCCCGGTCGACGTCGTCGCCGCCCTGCGCGAGGCACAGGTCGACGTCCTGGTCTGCTACCTGCCGGTCGGTTCGGAGCAGGCGGCCAAGTTCTACGCCCAGTGCGCCATCGACGCGAAGGTCGCGTTCGTCAACGCGCTGCCCGTGTTCATCGCCGGCACCAAGGAGTGGGCCGACAAGTTCACCGAGGCCGGCGTGCCGATCGTCGGCGACGACATCAAGTCGCAGATCGGCGCCACCATCACGCACCGCGTGCTGGCCAAGCTGTTCGAGGACCGGGGCGTCACCGTCGACCGGACCTACCAGTTGAACGTCGGCGGCAACATGGACTTCAAGAACATGCTGGAGCGCGACCGGCTGGAGTCCAAGAAGATCAGCAAGACCCAGTCCGTCACCTCACAGCTGGTCAACGACATCGACCCGCGCAACGTGCACATCGGTCCGTCGGACTACGTGGCCTGGCTGGACGACCGCAAGTGGGCCTTCATCCGGCTCGAGGGCCGTAACTTCGGCGACGTCCCGCTGTCGCTGGAGTACAAGCTCGAGGTCTGGGACTCGCCGAACTCGGCCGGCATCATCATCGACGCGATCCGCGCGGTGAAGATCGCCAAGGACCGCGGCATCGGTGGCCCGATCCTGTCCGCGTCGTCGTACTTCATGAAGTCGCCGCCGGAGCAGTACGCCGACGACGTCTGCCGCGACCTGGTGGAGAAGTTCATCCGCGGTGAGGTCGAGCGCTAGATTTGACCGATGCGGCTTCACGTGGGGTGTGCTCAATGGACGCACCCCGCGTGGCCGCAACCCTCCCGCGACAAGCTCGCCTCCTACGCAGCATGGGTGAACGCGGTCGAGGGCAACACCACCTTCTACGCAACGCCGTCCCGGTCCTCGGTCGAGAACTGGGCCGCACAGACTCCACCTGACTTCCGCTTCGTCGTGAAGCTCCCGCAGACCATCACGCACGAACGCCGGCTCAGCAACATCGCCACCGAGTTCTACGCCTTCACGGCCGCGGTCGAGCCACTCGGTTCCCGCAACCACGCGCTGTGGATCCAGCTCCCCGCATCGTTCGCGCCCAGCGACCTGGGCATGCTCGCCGCCTTCCTCCGCGGCGCACCCCGCGAACACCGGTACGCCGTTGAAGTCCGTCACCCCGCGTTCTTCGACGACCCCCGCATCACGCACCAGCTGGAAGACATCCTGGTCCGCGCCGGAGCCGAGTGGGTCCCCTTCGACACCGGCACCCTCTTCGGCCGCCGCCCCACCAGCCTCGCCGAACGCGACGCCTGGACGAAGAAACCCCGCGTAGCCCGCCGCACCACCGCCCTCACCGCGTTCCCGATCGTCCGCTACATCGGCCGCGACTCCATCGACGAAACCGTCGAAGGCTGGTCCTACCTCACCGACCTGGTCCACACCTGGCTGCTGGAAGGCCGCTCACCCACCATCTTCCTCCACACCCCCGACAACGCCGAGGCCCTCAACCTCGCCCGCCTCTTCCACACCACCCTCCGCAACCAACTCCCCGCCCTACCTCCCCTCCCCGACCCCATCTCCCCAGAACCCCCCACCCTCTTCTAATCCCCCGCCCCCACCTCCACGCCGACCGAGCCCGGCCAGTCAGCCAGCACCCCTGCCAACGAACCACCCCCGCGCCAACACCCAAAGGCCCGGTACGCCGTCCTCCCGGCCGCGACCGGACATCCTCCCCAAACCGCTTCGGGGCGGATGTCGGACCGATTCGGGGGCCAAACCCTCCCCAGATCCCTTCCCGCACGGCGCAAACTCTCCCCAAACCGGTTCGGGGAGGAAACACCGCACCCAGCACCCAGCCAGCTCGGGGCCCGGCCAGCTCCGGGTGCGGCCGGCTCGGGCCCGCCCGGTTGGGGCGGATGTTGGACCGATTCGGGCGGTAAATCCTCCCCAGATCGCTTCCGCACGGCGCAAACTCTCCCCAAACCGGTTCGGGGAGGAAACACCGCATCCAGCATCCAGCCGGCTCGGGGCCCGGCCGGTTCGGGGCGGATGTCGGACCGATTCGGGGGGTAAATCCTCCCCGGATCGCTTTCTGGGCGGGGCGAACTCTCCCCAAACCGGTTTGGGGAGACATCACGCGACAACCTCCTCAGCGGCGGTCACACTCCGCAAGCCCTGCCCGGCCGGCCTCATCACAGTTGACGTCCGAAGAACCGGAGACGGGCTCTCCGAACGTTCGGACGTTAGGTGATCGGAGGAGCTGGGCCGGTTATCCACAGGTGGGAAGTTTGGTGTTGGGGAGGGGGTGAATCTCCGTATGTTCTCCGCCGAGATCCGAACTCGGAGGAGAAACCATGGAGCACGTCGAGACGACCCAGAGCACTGGCCGGCCGCGGAGCAGTGCGGCGGAACACCGAGCACGCGCGGAGCGGCTGGTTGCCGAGCTGCGACAGCTGGCCGATGCGACCGCCAGCCCGGTCGAGCGCGCCAACCTGCATCGGTCGGCTGACTCGCTGATCCGACTCGCCACGGCGTACCGACCATGAGCGGCGGCAAACCGGCTTCGCTCGAAGAGCTTCTGCTGCGCAGTGGGCAGGCTGCGCTCGAACTATCGGGGGCGCAGCAGAGCGCGTGGAACGGTCAGATCGTGGAGTCGGTCGACGACGTACTGGGGCTCGCGCATTGGGACGGCACGCTGCACCTCGACCGCGAGTACATTCTCGATCCGCTCCGGGAGATGTACGCCTTGGCCGGCAAACGACATCCGACTCCACAACTCGCCCGGTACCGCGAAGCGCTCGCCACGATCCTGCACGAGCACTCGCACTTCCTCGGCCCCACCGGCGCGACCCAGGAGGCGGCCCGCGCAGCCTTCGTCCGCCCCGGCAGCCGCCAACTGGAGGAGGGTGTCGCCGAAGCCTGGGCACAGGACCACCTCAACGAGTACCTGCACCACCTGGGCGTCGACGAGGTTGCCCCTGGCATCGATTCCTTCCGTACCAACGGCCACTACGCGCCGTACGTCACCGCCGTCCGGATGCTCTGCACCGACCTGGAGTCCCGAGCCGACCTGAAGCCCGGCACGGTCCTCACCGCACTCAACAACCAGACCGCCGAGCGCCAGGTCGAGCTGCTCGCTGTCCTCTACTACAACTCCAGCCGCCTCCCCGACCTGGAACCCTCCGGCCCCCAAACCCGCCTCCACCTCGAATCCCTCCTGCGCGACTCCCTCCCCGCCCTCGACAACCACCTCCTCCTCCCCCACCCCCAAGCGCTCGCCCGAGCCCGAACAACCACCGAAACCTTCCTCTCCCACCTCCACTCCGAAATCACCCGAGCCGAGTCCCACTACACCCAGCGCCGAATCCCGCACCCCGCCCAAACCGCCTTCGCCGGGCTTCCTGCTCCCGGTACCAGCGGGGACGTCGGTCCCCGGCCGCCAGTCGAGAGCGCCAGGCTGCCTGGGCTGGGCCGTCGAGCTGCAGCCGTCCGGACAGCCTGAGTCTTTTTCGCGGCGGTTGTCGGATCAGGGCCGGGAGGTTCGTAGCAGGGATGAGAGGCAGTCCAGGAGGGGCGGCCCGGCACCAGAGAAGGACTTCCAGGTGACTACTTCGACCAGATCGGCGACCGTCAGCACACACCGTTCCAGCCGCTCGATGTGGGCGATTCTGGGGCTTGTGCTGCTGGCCGACGCCGTCGACGTGATCGATGCGACGATCACGAACATCGCGGCCCCGACCATTGCCCGTGACCTCCACGGTGGCGAGGGCCTGATCAAATGGCTGGGGACTGCCTACATGCTGGCCATGGGCGTGCTGCTCGTGGTCGGCGGGCGGCTCGGAGACAAGTTCGGTCAGCGTCGGCTCTTCCTGGTCGGCCTGAGCGGATTCACCCTGGCCTCGGCGATCGCCGGACTGTCACCGGATCCGACGCTGCTGATCGCGGCCCGGGTCGCCCAGGGCGCGTTCGGGGCACTACTCATCCCGCAAGGCATGGCCATCATGGTCAAGGCGTTCACCCCCGAGATGCTCGCCAAGGCGTTCGGGCTGTTCGGTCCGGTGCTCGGGGCGACCAGCATCTTCGGTCCGGTCCTGGCCGGGCTCCTCATCGGCGCCGACCTGTTCGGTCTCTCCTGGCGGCCGATCTTCCTCATCAACGTCGTCCTCGGCGGTATCGGGCTGGTCGTCGCCACCCGGATCCTGCCGCGCGACGACGGCGACCGATCCATTGCGATCGACGGCTGGGGTTCCGGTCTGCTGGCGGCGACCATGTTCGGCCTGCTGTACGGCTTGATCGAGGGCGCGTCCAACGGTTGGGGTGCCACCGCTGTCACCTCGATCGTCGCCGGCGTCCTACTCCTGACGGCTTTCGGCTACCGGCAGCGCACCGCCGCCGACCCGCTGATCAAGCCCTCGCTGCTGCGGAACCGGGGATTCAGCGCCGGAATGCTCGTGGGTCTGGCCATCTTCGCCGCGACCACCGGTCTGCTCTACGTGCTGTCCCTCTTCATCCAGGAAGGGCTGCACGCCGGCCCGCAGCAGACCTCGATGGCTCTGCTACCGCTCACCGTGGGCATCATCGCCACCGCTTTCGCCGCGATGGCCGGCCTGATGGCCAAGCTGGGTCGCACGATGATCTTCCTCGGCCTCGTCTTCGTCCTGGCCGGTTGCGCCTGGATCCTCGCCGTGGTCCAACACTCCGGGACGAACGTCAGCCTGTGGACGCTGGCTCCGGCGTTCTTCGTCACCGGCGTCGGCATCGGCGGTATCGGCATGATCTACACCATCGCGCTCGGCGACACGGCCCCTGACGAAGCCGGCAGCGCCAGCGGCTCGCTCAGCTCGATCCAGCAACTCGCCTCCGGCATCGGCTCGGCCGCGGTCGCCACGATCTTCTTCCACGGCGCGGCGTCCGGGCTGGATCACGCCCTGAAGGTCAGCCTGGTCGTCGTACTGATCGTCACCGCCGTCAGCATCCCGGCGGTCGGGCTCCTGCCCCGCAGAGCACCGCAAGAATCCTGACCCTGAACAGAGGAGATGATCCACAGATGAGATATCTGGTGTCCGTCATCGACGACAAGGAAAACCCCGGCAGCACAGACCGGCAGCCCGTCATCAGCGAGTTCAACGAGCGCCTGATCGCGGACGGCTACTGGGTCTTCGCCGGCGGCCTGGCCGACACGACCGCCGCCACGGTCATCGACAACCGCGGCAACGAGGCGATCGTCAGCGACGGCCCCTTCGTCGAGTCGAAGGAGTACCTGGCCGGCGTCTGGGTCTGGGAGGTCCCCACCCCCGAACTGGCCCAGGACCTCGCCACCCAAGCCTCGAACATCTGCGACCGCAAAATCGAACTCCGCCCGTTCCAATAGGCGCCCGGTGGAGGGACCGGCGCTCAAGGGAGTCGTGGGTCGGCCAGCAGGACCACATTGTCGGCGGCGGGGTCGAAGCCGAGTACCGGCTGGTTCCGGCCCCAGCCGCCCTCGTCACCCATGAGCACCGGCTTGGCCAGCCGACGGCCAAGCGTGCACAGGAAAGCGCTCAGGGTGTCGACCCCTTGCTGCCCCTGGAGCTCGCGCAGGTCGACGTCGAAGTTGACCTCCACGGACTGCATCGGGCGGAAGATCACTCGCACGCCCACGGCGGGGTCGACATGCAGGTCCGCCAACTCGGCGTCGGCCGGGCGTGACAGGACGTCGGCGGCGCGTGGGAGTGGCTGGGCTCTTCCGCCGATCAGGAATGTCCAGGTCCACTCGCTTGACTGCACGAGGTCGAAGACTGATTGCCAGTCTTCTACCGTGCTGTCCGGTATCCACAGGTCCGGTAGCGCACCCATCAGGTCGGGGTCGAAGAAGTTCTGAACCTCTTCCCATCGCAGGTGAGTCACAGTGCGCCCCCGCGTTCTCTGGACGAGTTATCGCCTTTCGCCAGCGTAGCCGGGGCCGTGCGCACCGACCACGGAGTTAGTTGTCACCGTGTTCGTTCGGTGCTTGGGGGACCGGGTGGGCGGGTACGGTGGCGCGATGGATCTGGTGCGGGAGAGTGGCGGGCTGGCGGCGGGGTTGGTGGAGCTGCGGCGGGAGTTGCATCGGGATCCTGAGGTGGGGTTGGTGTTGCCGCGGACTCAGTCGAAGGTGCTGGACGCGGTGGCGGGGTTGCCGTTGGAGATCTCGACCGGGCGTGAGGTGACGTCGGTGGTCGGGGTGTTGCGGGGTGGGCGGCCGGGGCCGACGGTGTTGTTGCGCGGGGATATGGACGCGCTGCCGGTGGTGGAGGAGACGGGGCTGGCGTTCGCGGCGGAGAACGGGAACATGCATGCCTGCGGTCATGATCTGCACACGGCCGGGTTGGTGGGTGCGGCGCAGTTGCTGAGTGCACATCGCGAGGAGCTGCAGGGAAACGTCGTGTTCATGTTCCAGCCGGGGGAGGAAGGGCTGGGTGGCGCCGGGTACATGCTGCGGGAGGGGTTGCTGCAGGCGAGCGGTGACAAGCCGATCGCCGCGTACGCCGTGCATGTGTGGTCGTTGGCGGCGAAGGGGCTGTTCCAGACCCGGCCGGGAACGATGATGGCCGGCTCGAATCAGCTGCACATCACCGTGCACGGGCGCGGTGGGCATGGGTCGACACCGCACACGACGGCGGATCCCGTGCCGGTGGTCGCGGAGTTGGTGTCAGCGTTGCAGACGTATGTGACACGGCGGGTGAACGTGTTCGACCCCGTGGTCATCACGGTCACGCAGTTGTCGGCGGGTGTCGCGATCAACGTGATCCCGAACTCGGCGAAGCTCGGCGCCACCGTCCGGACCCTCTCGAACGAGACGTTCACCCAATTGAGCCAGGAGCTGCCCGCGCTGGCGGAGTCGATTGCCAAGGCGCACGGATGCACAGTCGACGCTGCGCTCAACCTGCAGTACCCGGTGACCATCAACGACGCCGATCGCACCCAGCACGCGATCAGCGAGCTCACCACCCTCTTCGGCCCCGAGCACGTGGAGCCGATCGCGAACCCGTTGATGGGTGCTGAGGACTTCTCGATGGTGCTGCAGGAGGTGCCGGGCACGTTCATCATGCTCGGGGCGCGGCCGGACGACGTACCGGCTGGTGAGGCGCCGTCGAATCACTCGAGCATCGTGCGGTTCGACGACGAGGTGCTTCCGCTGCAAGCCGCCGCACTGGCTCAGCTGGCGGTCTCGCACCTGACCTGACCTGCGGCTGGCCTACGCCAGATGTTGGCCAGCCGCAGGGGTTCAGTGGGTCAGGCGGTCGCGATCTTGACGGTGTAGGCGCCGCGGCTGCCGTACGTCGAGTAGCCCGTGTTCAGCGGGTCGCCGTACCCGACGTTGTCGATCCGGACGTAGTAGGTGCCCGCCGCCAGGTTGGCGGTGACCGACGCGCTGAGGCCGGTCGGAGTGGCGGCGTCGGTCTGGCCCGAGGCCGGGTCGGCCGAGGCGACGACGGTGCCGGCGCTGTTCAACAGGTCGAGCTTGATGTCCAGGTTCCCGCCGGACGCCGCGGCGTTCGCGGTCGCCGTGTAGTTGCCTGCGGCACCGACCGTGACCTTGTAGACGTCGGTGTCGGTCTCGGCGGCGATGTAGCCGGTGGCCGGCGTACCGACCGTCAGTGCGGCGGCAGCAGACGTGGTGTCACCCGCTTCGTCCGCGCGCAGGGCGAGGCCGTGGGTGCCGACGACGCTGTAGTCGTCTTCCTTGTTGTTGGCGTCGGCGTACTCGCCCTTGCTCCACTGGCTGATGCCGCGGTAGTACCCGACGC
Organism: Kribbella sp. NPDC051587; assembly: GCF_044453945.1. NCBI lineage: Bacteria > Bacillati > Actinomycetota > Actinomycetes > Propionibacteriales > Kribbellaceae > Kribbella > Kribbella sp. NPDC051587. The sequence goes on along the minus strand of NZ_JBITDE010000017.1, from coordinate 23,577 downwards.
CCATGATCGGCGCCCAGGAACCGTGACCCTGGTAGTAGCCAACGGTCGAGGTGCCGTCGTGGCTGAGGCCGACGTTGTGACCGGCCTCGTGCGAGGCGGCCTCGGCGAGGTTCTTCGCGCCGGTCCCGACACCCTTCGTGAAGACCAGCGCCGGCTGGTAGTAGTCGTGCTGGCTGCTGTTGTCGTAGACGCCGACGTACGCGACGCCGCCGCAACCACAACCGGACTGGTACCAGGTGTCCGGGTCGATCAGCACACGCGTTCCGTACTGCAGGTCCGACGCACCGGACCGGTCGATCGCGGACTGTGCGGGAGCCTGCGTGGTGACGTCGACGTCGAAGGTCGCGTAGTCCTCCGCAACCCGCGCCCAAACATCCCGTACGACGTCCTGCTCCGCGGTGCTGTAATTCGCCGGGTCGCCGTCGGTGTCGTACGCCGAGACGTTCACCGGGTCGATCGACTTCGCCGCGTTCCACGCCGTGCCGGTGATGGTGTGGCCGTCGAAGTCCAGGTAGAGCACCCGGTTCGAACCGGGCTTGCTGTGCAGTTCGAACGCCGGACCGGTCGCACCGGCGACGGCCTCGGTCGCCCAGCGCGGGGAAGCCTCTTCGGACTTCTGCGTCGGGGACAGCTGCGGCTCGCGGTAGAACAGGCGGCTGCCGGCGTCGAGCCAGGCGGTCTTGTCGGTGGCCAGGATGCGCTGCAACTGGTCAGGGGGCAGACCGTTGGTTGCGGCTACCTCGGCCAGCCGGCTCTGTACCTTGGCCAGCGCCGTGACGCCCGGCGTGGGCTGTCCGAGCAGCTGGTCGATCGGTGTGCTCTGTGCGTCGGCGCGAGCGCCGGCCGCGACGGCCAGGCCGCCGAAGATCACTGCACCGGTACATGCGAGCGCGCCGGTACGGCGGAGTTGTTTCCTCACGAAGGTCCTCCAGGGGTTGGGCGGTTGATCCCCCCAGAAACCCGGGGCCGTCGATCTCGGTGGGAACGACGGCCCCGGGCAGCTCTGGTACTACCCGGCTGTCACACGCACCGTGTACTTGCCACGGCTCCCGTACGTCGAATAGCCGGTGTTGAGCGGGTTGCCGTAGCCGACGTTGTCGACCCGCAGGTAGTAGCGGCCCGCCGCGACCTGACGGCTGATGCTCGCGCTCAGGCCGGTCGGGGTCGCCGAGTTGGACTGTCCGGCGGCCGGGTCGGCGGTGACGACGACGTTGCCGGCCGAGTCGAGCAGCTGGAGCTTGATGTCCACGTCGCCACCGGACGTGGCGGCGAAGTTGAAGGTGCCGGCCGCCAGGTCGATCCGGAACACGTCGACGTCGGAGTCATTGGCGTAGATGCCGGTGGTCGCCGTACCGAGGGTGAGCGCGCTGGCGTCCGCCGTACCGTTGCCGTGGTCGTCGGCGCGCAGGGCGAGGCCGTTCTGGCCGATGACCGCGAAGTCGTCTTCCTTGTTGTTCGCGCCCGAGTACTCGCCCTTGCTCCACTGGCTGATCGCCTTGGAGTAGCCGACGCCCATGATCGGGGCCCAGGCGCCGTGACCGGCGTAGTACCCGACCGACGCCGTACCGTCGTGGCTCAGGCCGACGTTGTGACCGGCCTCGTGGGCCGCGGCCTCGGCGATGTTCTTCGCGCCGGTGCCGACACCCTTGGTGAAGACGAGCGCGGGCTGGTAGTACGCGTGCTGGCTGGTGTTGTCGTAGACGCCGACGTAGGCGACCCCACCGCAACCACAACCGGACTGGTACCAAGTGGTCGGGTCGATCACCACGCGCGTGCCGTACTGCTGGTCGGACGAACCAGAGCGAGTGATCGCGGACTCAGCCGGTGCCTGCGTGGTGACGTCCACGTCGAACGGCGCGTAGTCCTCGGAGACCCGGGCCCAGACATCCCGTACGACGTCCTGTTCCGCGGTGCTCCAGTTGTTCGTGTTGCCGTCGGTGTCGTACGCGGTGACGTTGACCGTGGCCGGCTTGCCGCCGGTGTTCCACGCGGTCCCGGAGATGGTGTGGCCATCGAAGTCCAGGTAGATCACGCGGTTCGAGCCGGGCTTGCTGTGGAGCTCGAACGCCGGACCGGTGGCGGCAGCGACTGCCTTCGTGGCCCAGCGCGGGGAGACGGCGGTCGTGGTCTTCGCACCGGTCGTCGGCTCGCGGAAGAAGAGCTTGCCGTCGCGGTCGAGCCAGCTGGTCTTGTCGGTGGCCAGGATCTGCTGCAGCTTGGCGGCGGCGATCCCGTTGCGGTCGGCAAGCTCCGTGAGCCGGGACTGGACCCGGCCGAGCGCGGCCTTGCCCTGAAGCTCGGAACCGAGCAGCTGGTCGATCGGAGTGGGGGTGGGCTGCTGGGCGTCGGCCGCGTTGCCGGCCACGACAGCCAGGGCGCCGAACGCTACGGCACCGGCGCCGACCAGGGCACCGATGCGGCGGGGGCGGGTGTGCATAGAGGGGTCCTCCTCAGGGACTCCGCGTGTCTCACTTGACATTGCCTCACGAGCGGTGTGCGAGACCGCACTGTGCGTAGCCTGCCTGATGGGTTGCCCCGCTGTATACAGTTTTCGGCGGATTTAACGGTTTGCTGTGGCCTCTTGCGGCCGCAGGATGGGGCCATGCGATACGTGATGCTGATGCGGGCCAACGCCGGTTCTGAGGCGTGGGAAGAGCCGAGCGCGCAGAGCCTGGACGAGATGACGCAGGTGATGGCCGAGATGGCCGAGAAGGGCGTGCTGCTCGCGGGCGAGGGGCTGCTGCCGAGCTCGGAGGGGTTCCGGCTGGTTCCGGACGGCGGGAAGGCGCGGATCGTCGACGGGCCGTTCGCGGAGACCAAAGAGCTGATCGCCGGGTTCTGCCTGATCGAGGTCGCGTCGCGCGAGGAGGCGCAGGCGTGGGCCGAGCGCTGCTTCGCCGCCGATCACGGGAACACGGCCGGGATCGAACTGCGGCGGGTCGCGACGGCCGACGACTTCGGCGACAACTTCACGCCGGAGGCCCGGGCCCGCGAGGAGAAGACGATGGCCATGCTGGAAGCCCGCCGGCTACAGGACTAGCACCTGGCGGATCGACGTACCGGCGGCGAGGGTGTCGAAGGCTTCGTTGAGGTTGTCGAGACCGACGGTTGCGGTAAGCAAGCGGTCCACCGGGAGCCGGCCCGCCTGGTAGAGGGCGATGTAGCGCGGGATGTCGCGGCTCGGGATCGCGGAGCCGAGGTAGGAGCCCTTCACCGTGCGCTCCTCGGCGACGAGGCTGACGGCGGGCACGCTGAAGGTCTGCGACGGGTGTGGGAGGCCGACGGTGACGGTGGTCCCGCCGCGGCGAGTGGCGGCGTACGCCTGCTCGAGCACCTTCCCACTGCCGACCGTCTCGAAGGCGTAGTCGGCACCGCCGGACGTCGCCGCACGGACCTCCTCGACAGTGTCGGGGCCAGCGGCAACGGTGTGGGTGGCACCGAGTGCGCGGGCAAGCTCAAGCTTCTCCGGTACGACGTCCACCGCGACCAGGGGATGCGCACCAACCAGTACGGCGCCGAGCAAGGCGGACAGGCCGACCCCGCCGAGACCGAAGACGACCGCACTCCGACCGGCCCTGACCTGCGCGGTGTTGACCACTGCACCCACGCCGGTCATCACTGCGCAGCCGAAGAGGGCCGCGATCTCAGGCGGTAGGGCCGGGTCGATCTTCACTGCGGAGCGGGCTGACACGACGGCGTGGTCAGCGAAGCCGGAGACGCCGAGATGGTGGTGCACCCCGTCCAAGCGCCGTACGCCGGACAGTAGGGTACCGGCCGTGTTCGCGGCGGCACCTGGCTCACACAGCGCAGCACGTCCCTCCGCACACGGACCGCATGAGCCACAGGCGGGGACGAATGCGAAGGCGACCGCATCACCCGCAGCGAATCCAGGAGCCTCTGACTGAACCACCTCACCCGTGGCCTCGTGGCCGAGCAGCATGGGCATCACGCGTGGCCGTGAGCCGTCGATGACCGACAGGTCCGAGTGACACAGCCCTGCGGCGCGGATGCGGACCAGGAGCTCACCAGGTCCAGGCGGTGCCAGGTCGACCTCTTCGATCTGCAGTGGCCGGGAGTCGGCGTACGGCTTGGGTAGGCCCATCTCCTGCAGTACGGCGCCGCGCACGATCATCCGGTGATCCCCTCCAGAGCCTCACGCAGGCGGTCCGGAATCGGGACCGGCCGCCTGTCCTTCCGGTCCACGAACACGTGCACGAACCGCCCGGTCGCAGCCGGCTCATCAGCCTCGGAGCGGAACAGGCCGATGTCGTAGCGCACGCTCGAGTTCCCCAACTGGCCGACCCGCAGCCCGGCGTCGACCACGCCCGGAAACTCCAGCGACGCCTTGAACGTGCACTGCGAGTCCACGCACAACCCGATCACCGCACCGCCATGGATGTCCAACCCACCGCTGCGGATCAGGAAGTCGTTGATCACGGTGTCGAAGAAGCTGTAGTACTCGACGTTGTTCACATGTCCGTAGACGTCGTTGTCCTTCCACCGCAGTGTGATCGGCAGGAAGTGCTTGAAACCGGCCCGGTCCATCCAGCCACCATAAGGTGATCGGCATGCGATTTGTCTTGATCCACGGTGCGGCCAGCTCGGCATGGCACTGGAACCTGCTGGCCACGGAGCTGACGAGGCGGGGGCACGAGGTGATCGCGCCGCAGCTGCCGTGCGACGACCCGGCCGCCGGGCTCGCCCAGTACGTCGACACGGTGGTGAACGCCGTACCGGACGGCGACCCGGTCACCGTGGTGGCGCACTCGATGGCTGGGTTCGTTGGAGTGCTGGTGTGTGAGCGGTTGCCGGTGCGGGAGTTGGTGCTGGTGGCGGCGATGATTCCGGAGCCGGGCGAGCGGATCGGCGAGTGGTGGGGAAACACGGGATTGAAGTCCGAGGAGGGGGACGTGTTCTTCCATGACCTGCCGGCGGAGCTGGCGGCTGAGGCGCGGACGCACCTGCGGGAGCAGTCGCGTGGGCCGATGAACGATCCGTGTGATTTCAAGGAGTGGCCGGAGCGGACGCGGGTGGTGATCGCGCGCGACGATCGGTTGTTCCCGGCGGAGTTCCTGCGCAGGGTGACGCGGGAGCGACTGGGCGTGGTGCCGGACGAGCTGCCGGGCGCCCACTTCCCGATGCTCGGGCATCCGTCGGCGATGGCGGACTATCTGGGGGCCTAGAGTTCAGGCGTGCGGTTCATGCGGGACCTCGGGACGTTGCTGCGACGGCGGGATTTCCGGCGCCTGTTCGCGGTGCGGTTGACGTCGCAGTTCGGCGACGGTGTCTTCCAGGTCGCGCTGGCGTCGTACGTGCTGTTCTCACCGGAGCGGGCACCGGATGCAGCGGCGATCGCCGGACTGTTCGCGGTGGCGCTGCTCCCCTACTCCGTGCTCGGCCCGTTCACCGGCGTACTGCTGGACCGCTGGTCGCGGCGGCAGATCCTCTTCGGCGCCAACCTGACCCGAGCGGCCCTCGTCTGCGTCGTTGGCGTGATCGTTGCGGCAGGCAATGCCGGTGTGCCGTTCTACCTGGGCGTTTTGCTGACACTCGGCGTCAACAGGTTCCTGTTGTCGGGCTTGTCGGCCGGGCTACCGCATGTGGTCGAGCGCGATGAGCTGGTGATGGCGAACGCCGTCACCCCAACATCCGGTACGGCGTCCTTCCTGATCGGCGGCGGGGTCGGGGCCGGGGTGAAGATCGTGGTCGACTCCGATCTCGCCGTACTCGGGCTGACGGTGCTCGTGTACGTCGCTGCCGCCCTCCTCGCGCTCCGGCTGCGCAGGGATCAGCTTGGACCGGATCTGCAAGGCGATGAGCCGGGCCTGCTCGAAGCGATCCGGACGATCGCGAAGGGCCTGCTCGACGGCGGCCGCCACCTCCGCGAACGTCGACAGGCCGCGCTCGGGCTCGCGGCCATCGGCTCGCTGCGGTTCTTCTTCGGGCTGATCACGGTCGCGATGATCCTGCTCTACCGCAACTACTTCTACGGCCCAGGTCAGCTGGACCAGGCCTTCGGTGCGCTGGCGATCGCGACCGGGATGGTCGGAGCCGGCATCTTCGTGGCCGCGCTCGTCACGCCGTGGGCGACCCGGGTGATGCCGCTGCGGCGGTGGATCACGCTGTTGTTCATCGGCGCCGCGGTGGTGACCGTCGTACCGCTCGGGCTGTTCACGCAACCAGCGCTGATCGTCGGCGGGTTCCTCACCGGGTTCTGCGCGCAGGGCGTGAAGATCAGCGTCGACACCCTCGTGCAGACGAAGGTCGACGATGTCTTCCGCGGCCGGGTCTTCTCGCTCTACGACATGATCTTCAATGTCGGGCAGGTCTCCGCGGCCGCGCTCGGTGCGGTGATCCTGCCCGACAACGGGAAGTCGTACCCGGTGCTGGCCCTTATCGCGCTCGGCTTCGCAGTGACCGCCGTGCTCTATTCACGCGCCGCGCAGCGCGGTGATCGGCTGGATGGCGGAGGCCTTCCAGGCGGGGTAGGTCCCGGCGATCAGGCCGATGACCGCGCCCAGCAGGGGTGACCCGAACGCCAGCGAGTTGTCCAGGATCGGCGTCCAGTCCTTCGCGAACGACACCCCGACGGTGAGCAGTACGCCGACCGCCGTACCGAGTAGTCCACCGAGCAGTCCCACGATCACGCTCTCGACCAGGAACTGCGCGGCAATGTGTCGTCGCGCGGCGCCCAGGGCTCGGCGCAGTCCTATCTCGCCGATCCGTTCGAGGACCGAGAGCAGCGTGACGTTGGCGATGCCGAGACCACCGACGAGCAGCGCGACCGCGCCGAGCAGCAGGAACAGTGCGTTCAGGTCGCCCTCGACGCCCTTGCGGACCGCACCCTGCTTCGGGGGCGAGTCGACCTTGAGCGTGCTCGGGTCGTTCGGCTGCAACGCCTTCGGTGCCTGACCGGCGATCAGTTGCGCGGCACCGACCGCCGTACGGATCTCGACCGCGTCCGGCGACTTCAGCTTGTACGCCGCCTTGGCCGTCCCGTTCGGCATGATCACCGCGTCGTTGAGCTCGGCGCGACCGCTGACCGATTCGAGGATGCCGATCACGGTGTAGGGCTCGTCGCCGATGAAAACGGCCGGAGCCGAGTCCACCCGGTTGATGCCGAGCCGCTCGGCCGCATGCTTGCCGAGGACAACGACCTTGTCCCCGCGCTGGTCGTGACCGGCGTCGAAGAACCGCCCGGTCTTCAGGACGGCGCGGATCGCGTCGAAGAGCCCGGCCGAACCGGACATCACGGTGAGCGCCTTGCCCTCGCCACCGTTCAGCCCGGCCACACTGCGGACCAGGTCGCCGCCGACATCGAGCGTGCTCACCGTTCCGACCGCGTCGACGCCGTTCAGCTTGCCGAGCCGGTCAGGTGCGTCCCACGGCAGCTCGGCCGCCGCCTCACCCTCCTGCCCGTTCTTGTCCTGCGGCTCCACGACCACCCGCGTCGCCTGCGCCAGATCGAACTTCTCGCTGATCTGCCCGGCCGCGGTCTGCCCGAGCCCCACGGTCCCGACGAGCGCAGCAACGCCCAGCACCGTGCCGAGCGTGGTGAGGATCAGTCGAGTAGGCCGGGCCGCAACACCAGCCAGTGCCTCGTCCAGGACGTCGCGCACCGCCGGCCTGGAACGTCGCGGGGCCCCTCGCCTCCGCGACGTTCCAGGAGTGGACGGCCCGCCGGTGGGAGAGTCCGGGGGGCCTGCTGGTGGGGTCACCATTGGAGCGTCCCGTCGACGATGCGGACGCGGCGTTGGGCACGTTCGCTGACGTGGTCGTCGTGGGTGATGACCGCGAGCGTCATGCCGCCGGCGTGGAGTTCGTCGAAGAGCTCGAGGATGGCCTCGGCGTTGACGCTGTCCAGGTTGCCGGTGGGTTCGTCGGCGAGCAGGAGGCTCGGTTCGGCGACCAAGGCGCGGGCAATGGCGACGCGTTGGCGTTCACCACCCGAAAGCGTGGTCGGGCCGAAGTCCATTCGGTGCGAGAGGCCGACGCGTTCCAGCGCCACCCGTGCCCGTGCCATCCGCTCGCGACGCGGAACACCGACGTACACCATCGAAAGCGCGACGTTCTCGAGCACGGTTCGATGTGCGAGCAGGTGGAACGACTGGAAGACGAACCCGATCCGCTCACCACGCAGTACGGCGCGCCGCCGCTCCTTCAGGCTCATCGTGTCGACCCCGTCGAGGCGGTAGACCCCGCCGCTCGGGTTGTCCAGCAGACCGAGCAGGTGCAGCAGCGTGGACTTGCCGGAGCCGGACGGACCGACGATCGACAGGTACTCACCCTGCCGGATCACCAGATCGACGTCCCGGATCGCCTCCACCTCGGGCGGTCCGGGGAAGACCCGCCGGACACCGATCATCTCGACGACTGGTGCCGGCAGCGCGACCGCGACCGGCGACATCTCGAGCGTGGAGCTCATGTTCCGACCACCACTTGGTCACCCTCGCCGAGCTTGGCGTCGCCGATCGGTTCCACCGCTGCGAACCCGTCCGCCGACAGCCCGACCTTGACCGGGACCAGCTCGGTCTTGCCGTCACGCTGCACCTCGACCCGCGAGCCGCCGTCCGATCCGGCCGAGAGCGCCGCGACCGGCACGGTCAGGACCTTGCCGTTCGTGCTCTTCACCGGAATGGTCACCTTCACGTTCGCGTCGCGGAGCTGCTCGAGCTGCTTCGCGGTGAGCTTGTCCGGTCCGACGACGACGTCGTACGAGTCGCCCTTACGGTTGAGCCGCTTGACCTTCGCCTTCACCGTCGAGCCGTCGCCCAGCGTCAGCTCGGCCGCCATGCCCGCCTTCAGGTGCTCGGCGGACGCGGAGTCCACCTTCACCGTGACGACCAGGGCCGCGCCACTCGCCGACATCACCGCACCGCTCGCCGTACCGCCGCGCTCGACGTTGACCTTGTCGACCCGGCGCGGCAGCGACTTCACATAGACGATCTCCGAGACCGGCAACGGCGTCGCCGCCTTCAGCTCAGCATCGTCCTGAGCCTCGCGGGCGTCGGCCAAGCTCTCCTTGGCGTCCGTCACCGCGCCCTTCTGGACGGTCAGGTCCGGCGCGTGCGCCTTCTGCGCCTGAGCGAGCTGCGACTGCGCCTGGCGGAGCGCCTTCTTGGCCGCGTCGACGTTCTTCTTCGCCGCGTCCACCGCATCCTTGAGCGGCTGATCCGCCTCAGGCGCGTCGTACCCGGCCTTTTCATACAGCTCCCGTACGGCGCGCGCCGTACCGGTGTCGTATTTACCGTCGACGCTGCCCGGGTCGAAGCCGAGCCGGTCCAGCGTCTTCTCCAACTGCAAGACGTCCGGACCCTTGCTGCCCGGTGCGAGCGCCCGATACATCGGGAGGACGCCGGCCAGCGCGATGACCGGCCGGCCGGTGATCTCCAGCAACGCCTTGCCCTCGGTGATGGTCGAACCGACCGCCGGGACCTTCCCGGTCACGATCGCCGGCGTGGTCAGGCCGCTGGTCTCGACGCGGATGTTCACCGCACCGTCGAACGACGCGTCACCGCGCCCGACCACCTTGCTGGCCAGCGCCTTCTTCTCGACCGGCACCGTGATCTGGGACGCCTTCGGAGCGGCGGTCTTCGCGGCCGCGTCCTCCGGCGACGTGATCCGGGCGCCCGCCACGACGCCGACCCCGAGCGAGGTGGCCGCGAGCGCAGCCACCCCGACCAGGATCTGGCGCCGCGACTTGGGACCTGCGGTCATCGGTTCGCCATTCCGTCCCGGTACGCCTCGAGCTCGGCCTTGTGCTGGGCCACGAACTCCTTCTCCATGGCGTACTGCACCTTCTTGAACGGCTCGTCGTACGTCTTGGCCTTGCACTTCTGGTCGGCCACCGCGAGCTCGGTCTCGGCCTTGCGCAGGTCGCCCAGCTTGGCCGCGTCGACCTTGTCGAACGACGGCGGGCCGCCGATCGTGACGCTCGCGCCGGAGTCGGCCTTGCCCGGCACGTCCGGCTTGTTCCCGGTCAGCGCGTCCAGCTTCTTCTGGATCGATCCGCGGGCGTCCTCGAGCTTGGTGAACCCGGGGTGGCCGGCGTCGGCCAGGCAGTCCGACCAGTTCTTGGTCGCGTCGACGACCTGCTGGTCGTTGTTGATCCGCTTGTTCAGGGCCTCCAGGTCCTTGAACAGCGCGTCGTACTTCTTGAAGTCGTCCTGGGACTTCGACGGGTCGCCGTACGCCTCGCTGAACGCCTTGCCCCGGCAGCCGACATCCTCCGGCTTGCCCGAACCGTCCATCGGGATCGCGACCGCCATCCCGTTCCCGGAGCCCTTGCCGTTCAGCGCCTCGTCGTACGCCTTCTGCGCCGACGGCGAGAGCGCGTTGCGGATCTTCTTGTTCGGGTCGTTGGCGTCGTCCTCGGCACCGGCCTTCGACCAGTCGATCGTGCTGATCCCGTAGCCGTACTGCTCGGCGAACTTGTCCGGCGGCAGGTTGAACGCATCCGCGAACTTGCTCTTGGTCTTCTGCTCCGGCGGTACGGCGACGTACTCGAAGCCGGCCGTCTTCATACAGCTGACGGTCGACTCCTCGACCTTGCGCTGCTTGGCCAGGTCCGCCTCGGTCGGCTCCTGCTGGTTGGGACCGATCGCGCGGGTGGCGACCATGCCACCGCCCGAGGAGCCGATGAACCCGTCACCCATGTACTCCGCGAGCGGGCTCTTGTCGCTCTTGCTGTCGCCGTCGACCGGCGCCTTGTCCTGGTTGTTCCCGCAGGCTGCCAGCGCCAGAACGGCCAGGGCGGCAAGTGCGGTCCGTGAGGTTCTCATGGCAGCCGAGCGTGCCGTCCGGGCTGTGAAGAACCTGTGAAGGACCGGTATGCACTCGATGCTCTCAGTCGATCTTCATCGGATTCTCATCATGTTCCGTCATATTCAGGGACATGCCTGCCCGGATCCTGATCGCCGAAGACGACGTCAAGCAGGCGGAGCTGATCCGGCGCTACCTCGAGCGCGAGGGCCATCTGACCGTGGTCGTCCATGACGGCCGGGCCGCGATCGACGAGGCCCGCCGCCGCAGTCCCGACCTGCTGGTGCTCGACGTGATGATGCCGAAGGTCGACGGTCTCGACGTCTGTCGCGTGCTCCGCGCGGATGGCCGTGACAGCTCGGACGTACCGATCATCATGCTCACCGCGCGATCCACCGAGGACGATCTGCTGCTGGGGCTCGACCTTGGCGCGGACGACTACATGACCAAGCCGTACAACCCCCGTGAGCTCGTTGCCCGGGTCCGGACGGTACTGCGTCGTACGCGGAGCCGTGGTGAGGGCGAGGTCTACCGCGTGGGTGAGTTGGAGATCGACCCGAGCCGGCACGAGGTGCGGCTGACCGATGAGCTGGTGGAGGTGACGCCGGCCGAGTTCAAGATCCTCGCCTGCCTGGCCGCGTCGCCGGGGCGGGCGTTCTCGCGGCAGCAGTTGCTGGAGCACGCGTTCGGGTTCGACCACTACGTGTTCGACCGGACCATCGACGTACATGTGATGAACCTGCGGAAGAAGTTCGGTGGGTCGACCTATCTGAAGACGGTGTACGGCGTGGGCTACAAGCTGACCGACAAGGTGGTGTCCGATGCGTCGTAGTCTGCTGATCCGGTTCCTGGGTCTCTCGCTGGCTGTCGCCCTGGGCGCGGTCGTCGCCACCGCGGTGATCGCGACGTACAGCACGCGGGAGAAGCTGCAGGGTGAGATCGACGCGAACACGGGCCAGTTGCAGAGCGACGGCCAGGTGTACGCCGAGCTCAGCGAGTACGCGCTGAATCACCCCAGCTGGTCCGGTGTCGACAAAGAGGTCCATCGACTCGCCGACGAGACCGGGCGCCGGATCGCGCTGATCACCAACGACGGAACGGTGATCGCCGACTCCGCCCGGATGCTCGGCGCCGCGCCGGAGCTCCCTTCGGTGCCTGCGGCAACCATCGACGCCCGGCAGCAGGGCGTGGCGTTCAGCGGTACCTCCGGGGCGCTCGTCTCGGCTCGTGCGATCGCCACGCCGGCGGTGCCGATGGCCACCGTCTCGCGGGCGGCCATGCTCTCCTTCGACGCCCAGTGGGGCCTCAGCGACGCAGAGAAGGAACGGCGCAAGCAGGTCGCCGACGCAGTGAACCGCTGTTACGAGGCCAACGGATTGACCTCGACGATCACGGTCACCGCGGGGCGGCCGCTGCTGGCCCAGAACTCCGACAGCGCATCGGTCGACCTGGCCGTGAAACCCACGGCACCGACCTCGGTGGAGTACGGCCCCACGAACGACCCTTGCTACGCCCCGGAGCTCTACGCTCCGAGTGCCAAGGCGAAACTGGTCAACGACGACCAGATCCGTCGGTCGGAGGAGTGCCTGAAGACAGCCGGGATTCCGTATGTCCGCGCGACATCGCCGGACGGTCTTGGCGTGGTGACCCCGCCCGAGGGCTACGAGGACCAGGCCGGCAAGTTCTACCAGTGCGTGGCCACGGCGCAGTCGCAGGCAATCACGCCGTACGTGGCACCGGCGGCCAAGCTGTACCTGGGCTCCAAGAGCTCCTTCAACGTGTTCTCCGGCGAGGGCATGCTCCGTACGGCGGCCACCGCGCTCGGCGTGATGCTGATCGCGGCCCTGGTGATGTTGCTGACCGGGCGGCGGCTGGTGCGGCCGATCGTCGCGCTGACCGGCGCGGCCCAGCGGATGCGGAACGGCGATCACGCGGCCCGGGTGCCGGTGACCGGCAAGGACGAGGTCTCCCGGCTCGGGCACGCCTTCAACGCGATGGCCGAGTCGATCCAGCGCAGCGACTTCCAGCGGAAGGCGATGGTGAGTGATGTCGCCCATGAACTCCGAACACCCCTGGCCAACATCAAGGGCTACCTGGTCGCGTCGGAGGACGGCGTCGTACCGCTCGACGCAGAACTGGTCACGTCGCTGCTGGAGGAGACCAGCCTGCTCGAACACCTCGTCGCCGACCTGCAGGACCTCGCCCTGGCTGACGCCGGCATGCTCCGCCTGCACCCGTCCCCGCGAGACCTGAGCGAACTCGCCCAGCAGGTCGTCCTCGCCCACCGCCCAGCCGCCGAGACCGCCGGCGTGGCCCTGACAGCCGACGTACCGGCTGAGGCTGTCGCCTCGGTCGACAGCTCCCGGATGCGCCAAGCCCTCGGCAACCTCGTCTCCAACGCCATCCGCTTCACCCCCACTGGCGGCACCGTCGTGGTCGGCGTCCGCCGCGTCGCCGACGGCTACAACCTCACGGTGACCGACAACGGCGCCGGCATCGCCGAACAGCACCTCCCCCACCTGTTCGACCGCTTCTACCGCGCCGAACAGTCCCGCAGCCGCTCCACCGGCGGCAGCGGCCTCGGCCTGGCCATCACCAAACACCTCGCCGAAGCCCACCGCGGCCGCATCACCGTCACCAGCAAGCTAGGCGAGGGCTCGGTCTTCACGCTCCGGATCCCGGCAGATCCCCGCTAGGTAGCTCCGCGGGATCCCGGCCCGCGCCCGGAGCTCGACCGGATCGGCGTACGGGACCAGGCGGACCCACGCGACGAGCCGGTGCACGCGCTCGAGCACCTCGGTTGCTACCAGGTCGTCGCGTCGCCCACCTGCGACGGCGAGATAGACGTCGTACAGCTCGTCGCGATCTGCCGGGGACAGCGGTGCCTCTGTCCACTCGACGACGGAGGTGAGGAAGCTGTGCAGCGACACGGCGGGATGTCCCCAGATCGCGTTGCCGAAGTCGAAGAAGCGTGGGCCGTCGGCGAAGATGTTCGCGGCGTAGACGTCGTTGAGCTCCAGACCGAGCGGAACGTTGAGGTGGGCAACGGTCCGATCCAGTACGTCGGCAGCTGCCTCAGCCTGGACTAGTTCGTCAGCCTCAAGCCGAAGCGGATGCCCAGGCGGCTGCCCCGCCCATTCCCGGGCGATCGCCCGCACACGACCCCCTGCGTCCGCGGGTGCGAGCCTGACCATGCCGGGCTGCGCTCCCCGCTGACCCCGTACGGCGTTCTGCAAGCGGGCGAGCGCATCAACCACGAGACACCGAGTCCGTTGGTCGGCCACATCAGCACGGGTGAGCGTCGTACCGTGGTCCGCCGTGAGAAGCCAGCCGCGCTCCAGGTCGACCGCGAGCGGAACGATCACGGCATCAGGTGCGAGTCGCGCCAGCGCACTGACAAGTCCGGCCTCGAAGAGATGTCCAGGATTGTTCTCCTTGAACCACACCAGCCCCTCGGCCGTCTCGTAACACCGAACCACCGACCAGAACCGCGCTCGGTAGGTGACGGCCTCCCCAATGATCGGCCCGCCGAGCCGACTCGTCACCCACGCATCGACCATCCGGGTCCACTCAGGCGAGAGCCATCGGCGTACCCATTGTCCTTCGGCATCCGGACCAAGCGGTCGCGCAGCGGGCAGCATGCGCAGGACGGTAGCGGCCGGGACGGACCATTTCTCTGTCACACTGCGATCGTGGGCACGGCGGACCGCAGGGCACGAGTGGGGGATGTGCATGCGGTGGCGCGGGGGATGCCGTTTGTCACGGTGTGGGAACGGGAGGACGGGACGGACCGGCCGGTGTATCAGATCGGCGGGAAGTCGTTCGTATTCTTCCGGACGGCTCGGCCCGATGCCGTCGATCCGGAGACCGGGGAGAAGTACGACGACGTGATCATGATCTGGACCGAGTCCGAGGACGAGAAGCTGGCGCTGGTGGCGGACGAGTCGACGCCGTTCTTCAGTACGCCGCATTTCGACGGGCACCCGTCGGTGCTCGTGCGGGCCAGCCGGATCGGGGAACTCGGCAAGCAGGAGCTGACCGAGATCATTCAGGACGCCTGGTTGTCCCGGGCGTCCACTCGCCGAGCCACCACGTGGCTCAAGGAGCACCGCCTGTGAGCTACCAACCGCCGGGCGGCCCTGCCGCGCCCGACTACGGCCGCCCGCCGAAGAAGAGCCGAGCCGGCTTGTTCATCGTGCTGATGATCCTGCTGCTGGTCGCCGTCCTGGGGTCGTTCGCGTTCGTCGCCACCCAGGTGTTCACCGACCTGAGGGCAGCTGACCCTCAGCTCCCTCCCGACACGCAGCCTGTCGCTCCCACCCCGAAGCTCACCACCCCGGTCAAGCCGAAGCCGGTCAAGCCGACGCGCACCCGTCCGGTGCCTACCGTTCCGGTCAAGCCGGTGCCAATCACGCCGTTACCTCCGGCCCCGACCGGGTCGGCCCAGCTCGCCGCGCAGTTCGTCGCGCGGGTGAACGCGAACGACACCAAGGGCGCGACGGCGCTCGCGTGTGCGGACACCAAGCAGGCGATCGCGCCGACGATGCAGACCCTCGTACGGCGTCCGGCCGCGCTGACCGTCAGCAGGGCTTCCGTGACCAGCGGCGGCGGACCGATCGAGGTGTATGCCCTGGCGGGCACCATGAAGGGAGCCACGACCAGCGGGATCCTCGTGATCGAGGTTGCTACTCGGCCGTGTGTGAAGTCGTTCGCGGTGCACTAAGGCGCGAGGGCGCGGGCTGTGTCGATCAGGCTGGTGCCGGTGGGCAGGGTGGCGATGATCGGGGTGTCGAGGCCGTTCTCGACGTACCGGTCGATGTGGGCCCGGCACTGCTCCGCCGTACCGTGCACGATCAGGTCGTCCAGGACCTCGACCGGTACGGCGGCCATCGCGGCGTTGCGGTCACCCGCGGCCCACGCCTCGCGCATCGGCTTCATGGCGGGTCCGCGACCGAGCCAGTCGTGGAAGGCGGCGTACCCGGGGACCGTCAGGTAGGTGGCGATCAGGAAGCGGCCGATGTTGCGGGCCATCTCGGCGTCCTCGGTGACGCAGACGAAGATCCGCGCGGCCAGCTCCTTGTCCGGGCCCAACTCGGCCCGCACCTGACGTACGTCGTCCGCCGACAGCCAGTTGGTGATCGCACCGTCGGCCTCGCGCGCGGCCAGCTTCAGCATCTGCGGGCGGAGCGCGGCAAGCATCAGTGCAGGCGGTACGTCGGGCGCCTTCTCCAGCCGGAACCGGCTGATCGTGAAACTGTCGAACGTCCCGTCGACCTTCTCCCCCGCGAACGCCTGCCGCAGGAACCGCAGGACGTCGCGAGTCCGCGCGTACGGCGGGTCGTACGCGATCCCGTTCCACCCGGTCACGATCGTCTCCGACGACGCCCCGATCCCGAGCACGAACCGCCCGGGCGCGAGGTCGGCCAGCGCGGCCGCACTCATCGCGAGCGCAGCCGGCCCACGCGTGTGCACCGGTACGACGGCAGTCCCCAACCGCAGCTGGTCATCCCACTCGGACGCCAGCACCAGCGGCGTGAACGCATCCGCACCCGCCACCTCGGCCGACCAGAGATCGGTATAACCCAGCGAGGCGAGCTCGGTGATCAGCGGCTTGTGGTCGCGGATCGGCACCCCGGTCAGCGGAACGGTGAGACCCCAGCGCATCAGATGATCCTCTTCAAGATCGGCAGCGGCACAACCTTCATGAACCGCGCGAGCGGCACCCACGGCCAGGCCGGGACATAGGCGTTGGCCTTCTCCGCCTCGATCGCGGCGACCATCGACCGGACCCCGGGGACGGTGTCGACGATCAGCGGCGTGTTCTTCACCTTCTCGTTCAGCGCGGTCCTGATGTAGCCGGGATAGATCGTGCTGATCGTGATCGGCTTGTGCAGCATCTCCATCCGCAACCCCTCGGCCAGCGAGGCCACGCCCGCCTTCGCGGCGGCGTACGCGGTGATCGTCTTCGGTAGACCGCGGAGCGCGGCGGCCGAAGCGATGAAGACCAAGTGGCCGGCGTTCCTCGCGCGGAAGAGCTCCATCGCGGCCTCGGCCTGGGTGAAGGCAGCCATGAAGTTCGTCTGCAGCGTCTCGCGGTTCACCTCGGGCCGGCCGGTGCCGACGGGGGCACCTTTGCCGATCCCGGCGTTCACGATGATCCGGTCGAGCTGACCGTGCTCCTTGTCCGCGTCGCGGAAGACCGTGAACACCTGCTCGTCATCGGTGACGTCGAGCTTGTGGATCGTGATCGTCAGCCCGGGATGCTTGCCGAGCAGCTCGTCCCGGAGCGCGGCGAGCCGGTCCTCGCGGCGGGCGGTGAGCGCGAGGTTGTGTCCCTTGGCCGCGAACTGCCGCGCCATCTCCTCGCCGAGCCCGGCACTCGCGCCGGTGATCAAGATGTTCCGTCTCATCGGTACGTCAGCTCCTGCTGATCGAGGTGACCGTGCTCGTTGTAGCTGACCACAGTCAGTCCGCTGCGGCCGGACACGACCTTCGTGATGGCCGTGTTGATGGTGACCGGATTGAGTTTGGCCCACAGCCCGTCGCCCCCGGACAGCAGCCGGCCGACGACCGCCGCGATCGGTCCGCCCGAGGTGAACACGAGCGCGGTCTCGCCTTTGCCCAGGCGCTCGGCGGTCCGTCGTACGGCGTCGTCGGACCGATCGCAGAAGGCCTGGAACGTCTCTGCGTAACTGTCCGCCCCGCCGATCCAGCGGTCGGTCGCGGCGGTGAACATCTTCTGGAAGGCCCGCTGCGGGTTCCCGGTCCGGGCCAGGTCCGCGAGCATCAACGCCCGCACCTTGTACGCCGGTTTGTGCGCCACGATCACCTGGTCATGGTCGAACTCGTCGTACCCGTGGTCGACCTCAGGCTCGAATCCGGCCAGCTGGGCCGTCTGTGCATGCCGGTGCATCGACCCGGAGACGACGAGATCAGGCCGGATCGCTCGTGCTTCGAAGGTGTTGCCGAGAGCAACGGCTTGACGTTCGCCGAGGTCGGAGAGTTTGTCGTAGTCGCGCGCCCCGAATGACGCCTGCGCATGGCGGACCAAGTAGATGACTGCCACGTCAGGCCTGCCGCATAATCCGTCGGCAGCGTCGCTCGAGCAGGTTCACCGGGAGCCAGAAGCTCTTGAACCGCGGGTTACGGGTCTGCTTGTGGTGGTAGCGGTAGTAGATCTGCTGCGCGATCACCGCCAGCCGGAACAGACCGAACACCTCGTAGAACGCCCAGTTCTCCGGCTTCAGCCCGGACCGTTCGGTGTAGTAGGCAACGATCTCGTCGCGGGTCAGCATCCCCGGCGCATCCGACGGCTGCAGCCGGAACCGGCGGAACGCCCAATCGTCATCGGCCTGCACCCAGTACGCCAGCGCGCCGCCGAGATCCATCAGCGGATCGCCGAGCGTGGCCAGCTCCCAGTCCAGGATCCCGGCCACCCGCTGCGGATCGTCCGGAGCCAGTACGACGTTGTCCAGGCGGAAGTCGTTGTGGATCACGCAGGTGCGGACGTCGGCCGGCTGATTCGCCGCGAGCCAGGCCATCACCTTCTCGTAGCTCGGTACGTTCCACGTCTTCGCCTTGCGGTACCGGTCCGACCACCCGCTGACCTGACGGCCGACGTACCCCTCGCCCCGCCCGAGGTCGGCGAGCCCGGCCTCGGCCGGATCCACCTGGTGCAGGTCGACGAGCCGGTCGATCAGCGTGCGGCAGAGCTGGCCGGTCTGCTCCGGGGTCAGGTCCACGCCGAGCGCGGAGCGGCGCGGGATCGTGCCCGCGACCCGCTCCATCACGTAGAACTCCGATCCGATCACCGCGTCATCGGTGCAGTGGGCAACCATCGTCGGCACGTACGGGAAGACCGGTTTCAGGGCGGCCTGGATCCGGTACTCGCGACCCATGTCGTGCGCGCTCTTCGCCTTGGTCCCGGCCGGTGGTCGGCGCAGGATCAGGTCGTGCCCGGGGTACTGCAGCAGGTAGGTGAGGTTGGACGCGCCGCCCGAGAACTGCTTGACCGTCGGCTCACCGGCCGGCAGCTCGGTGTGCTGCCGGAGCCAGGTATCCACCGCCGTGACGTCGAAGGCATCCTCGTCCCGTACGGCGCGAGCACCATCACCCATGTGTTTGCTGGGCCTTCTCTGCCCGGCTGTGTGCCTTGGCGGCGACCTTGCGCATCTGCCAGTCGTACAGCGGGCGGGCCCAGCGCTTGGTGAGGTAGCCGAGCCGCGCGGGCCGGTCCGGGATGATCAGGAAGCGCCGCTTCGCGATCCCGGCCAGCACCACCGTCGCGATGTCGTCTGCGGTCCGCGGTGACTTCTCGATCAGCCGGCGACCGGACGAACTCATCGCCGTGTCCGCACCCTGGAACGAGTCGGCCAGATTGGTCCGGAAGAACGACGGACATACGACCGACACGTTGACGCCGTACGGGTGAAGTTCGTGGGACAGCGTCTCGGAGAGCGCGACGACGCCGGCCTTGACGGTGTTGTACGAGCTCATCATCGGCGGATGCATGAGGCCGGCCGCGGACGCCGTATTCACGAAGTAGCCGGAGTGCTGACGCTTGAAGACCGGTGTGAAGGCGCGGCAACCGCGGACGACACCCATCAGGTTGATGTCGATCACGCGGTCCCATTCGTCCAGCGTCTCGACGTCGATCCGGCCGCCGGTCGCGATCCCCGCGTTGTTGACCAGGATGTCGAGACCGCCCCAGTGCTCCTCGCACCAGGCGACCGCGGCATCCCAGTCGGCGGGATTGCGGACATCGAGTTGCAGGTAAGGACCGGTGTCCCCGGCGTACGTCGTACCGATGTCGGTGCGGAGCACCTGGTGGCCTTGGGCAACGAATTGCGCGACCAGTGCCTCACCGAGACCGCTCGCACCACCAGTGACCAGTACGCGGCTCATGCTTTGACCTCTTCTTCCTTACGCTCGGCCAGATAGCGGGCCAGCTCGATGCGAGCGACCACCCCGCGGTGCACCTCGTCCGGACCGTCGGCCAGCCGCAGCGCGCGGGCACTCGTCCACGCGGCCGCGAGCGGGTAGTCATCGGAGAGACCGCCACCGCCGTGCAACTGGATCGCCATGTCGATCACGTCCTGCGCCATCCGCGGAGCCACGACCTTGATCTGGCTGACCTCGCTCAGCGCACCCGCGAGCCCGACAGTGTCGAGCAGGTACGCCGTCTGCAGCACCAGCAGGCGGGCTTGGTTGATCGCGATCCGGGCGTCGGCGATGCGCTCGCGGTTGCCGCCGAGATTGACCAGCGGCTTCCCGAACGCTTGCCGGCTCGTGCCGCGTTGCAGAGCGAGCTCGAGTGACTTCTCGGCCAGGCCGATCAGGCGCATGCAGTGGTGGACCCGGCCCGGACCCAACCGGCCCTGGGCGATCTCGACCGCGCGGCCGGGACCAACCAGGATGTTGCTCGCCGGCACCCGGACATCCGTGAACGACACCTCGCCGTGGCCGAAAGGTTCGTCGTACCGGCCCATGGCCGGGAGCAACCGTTCGACCTTGACGCCCGGCGTGTTGATCGGGACCAGGACCATCGTGTGCCGCGCGTACCGGTGCGCGTCCGGATCGGTGAGGCCCATGAAGATCAGCAGCTCGCAGTCGGGGTTGCCGACGCCGGTGCTCCACCACTTGCGGCCGTTGAGGACGACCTCGTCACCCTCGACGATCGCGGTCGCCACCATGTTGGTCGCGTCCGACGACGCGACGCCGGGCTCCGTCATACAGAACGCCGAGCGGATCGTGCCGTCCAGCAAGGGTTCCAGCCACTGCTTCTTCTGCTCGTCGTTGCCGTAGCGCAGCAGCACTTCCATGTTGCCGGTGTCGGGCGCGTTGCAGTTGAAGATGTACGGCGCGATGAACGACCGGCCGGTGAGTTCGGCGATCGGGGCGTAGTCGAGGTTCGGCAGCCCCTCGCCGTACTGCTCGTTGCCCGGCTCGGCCGGGGGCAGGAACAGGTTCCACAGACCCTGGGCGCGAGCCTTGTGCTGCAGCTCCTTGAACAGCGGCTGCGGCTGCCACGGATCGGCGGCGGTCCGGGTCGCGGCGTGGAGTTCCGCCTCGACAGGCTCGATCTCGGTCCGGATGAATTCCTCGACCCGTACGATCAGATCCTGCGCGCGGGCCGACGGTTCGAACCCCATGGCACTCCTTCCGGAATCCGGCGGGGGTACCACCGGGTAATCTTGACCGTAGCGCCCTTTTGAGCAATGCTCAACAGCGTGGACAACAGGTTGACCGCGGAAGATCGGAAGAAGCAGCTCGTCAAGATCGGCTTGATGATGTTGCGCGATCAACCGATCCACGAGCTGTCGATCGACGCCATCGCGGGCCAGGCCGGGATCTCCCGCAGCCTGCTGTTCCACTACTTCCCGAGCAAGCGCGACTACTACGTCGCGGTCATCTCCGCGGCCGGTCGCCGGCTGCTCCGGGTGACCAAGCCGGACGAGGATCTCCCGCCCGAGCAGGCGTTGCGCGAGATGCTCGTGCAGTTCGTCGCGTTCATCGAGCGGCGGCGGACGGCGTACATCTCGTTCGTCCGTGGTGCCGCCGGCGGCGACGACTACGCCGTCGAGGTGTACGACGACACCCGGATCGGCCTCTGCCGCCGGATCCTGACCTACCTCGGTACGCCGGAGGTGGCCGACAACCGGGCCTCCGCCGAGTACCTGCGGGTCCACGCCTGGCTCAGCTACGCGGAGGACCAAGCGATCGAGTGGTCCGGACTGCCCGAAGCCGACCGGCCGCTGACGGCCGACGCGCTGATCGACCACTCGATCGAGGTCCTGCACATCCTCCGCAAGCTCTGACCCACCCCCACCACCCGCCATTCGCCACCGCCTATTTGCCTGGCTAGGCAGGCAAATAGGGGGTTATCCACTCTGGTTAAGGGTGTAGAACCCCTCATTTGGCTGGCCAGCCAGCGAAATGAGGGCGTGAGCTGCGGCCGGGGTCGGCCGGGCCGGGTCGGGGGCGGATGAGGTGGGATCAGATGAGGTGGGGGGTTAGGGCGGGGGTGGGCATGTCGGGGTCGAAGGGGAAGAGCGGACGGTCGACGCCGTGGTGGCCGAGTCGGAGCAAGTCCTGGTCGACGCCTCCCGGGGTGAGGGCGAGCAGCCAGTCGGCGGCGAGGGTGTAGAGCTCCGGCTCCAGGTAGCCGATCTTCACGATCACGAGATCGGTGGTGGCCGGGTCGAGGCCGAGCAGGGTGAAGTCCGCGAGGTGGTGGTACGGCTTGCGGCGTGAGGTCAGGATCGCGTGTAGACCGCCGATCTGGATCACCGCGACGGTTCCGCCAACCGGGTCGTCGGTGATGGAGAACACCGTGCCGGTCACCTCGACCGGACCCGCGGGACCGGAGTCCACCTTGCCGCCCGCAGCCACGCTGATCGGGTTGCCGACGCCGGCCGCGACACAGGCCTTCACCGCATCCGGGTCGGTGATGCTCGCGTGGATCGCGGTCGCCTTACCGCTGGTCAGGTCTTCGACCATGAGCAGTTCGCGCAGCGTCCACGACACATCACCCGCGCCACCCGCGGTCGGGTTGTCACCGGAATCACTGATCAGGAACGGCCTTGCGGCGCTCTTCAGCCCGGCATCGACACACTCGTGCAGCGTCCCGGTCGGCGCGACGAACTCGAAGTCGGCCCGCGCATCCCAGTACGCCGTGGCCAACTCGGTCGCCCGCGTCTTGATGAGTGCCTCGTCATCACCCATGACCACCACGGCCGCCTTGCACCGCGGCTCATCGGCCCACGCATACCCAACCCACACGGCCGCATCCAGTACGCCGGGCTCATCCGCGATCTCGCCGACCCGCTTGTAGATGGATGCCGCCGGCTCGATCCGGGTCGACGTCTTCTCGCCAGGCAGGAGCACCGGCACCTGGATCCACGCCTTCTTCGGCTTACCGAGTCCCGACTTCAGCCGCTCGACGAGATTGCGCGCGGTCCGCTCGCGACTCTCCATCGCGTCCTCATGCGGTGCCATCCGGTAGCAAGTGATCAGATCCACCGCACTACCCAGCTCACGCGACACGTTCCCGTGCAGGTCCATCGACGTCGAGATCATCACGTCGTCACCCAACGCAGCCCGCACCCGCGTCGCCAGATCCCCCTCGGCATCCTCGCGCCCGACCACACTCATCGCGCCGTGAATGTCGAAGAACAGCCCGTCCAGATGCCCCGCCGTACCGATCCGCTCGATGATCTCCGCGGACAGCTCGTCATAGAACTCACCCACCACCGCCCCACCCGGCAACGACCGCGCATGCACCAACGGCACCCACTCAACCCCCTCGGCCCACTCCTTGCCGAGGAAGTCATACCGCTGCAGCAGCGCATCCCCCCGCCGTACGTCGAAGTCGTCCGCGCCGGCCCGATGCGGCGAGAACGTACTGGACTCGATGGCCATCCCGGCGATCCCGATCCTCATACCCTCAACTTTTCACACCCCCACCCCTCAGCCCACCCCCATTCCACCCCCCGACCCCCAAACAACCTCAGCACCGCCCACCCCGACCGCCCGTCCAGCCTCAGCACCACCCACCCCGCTCGCCGGTCCAGCGCTCCCTACCCCCAACTCCGCCCTCCCGGGCTCGCCCACGCGTACTCGCCCCTATCCGCTCTCTCACCCGCACTCGCCCCGGGTCCCTCCGCCTCCGGCAATTTGAACGGATATCCCCGCAAGTGGTCCCTTCTCCCCTGAAAATTCGGGCTCTCCTGTCGTATGTGTGGGTCAGTTTCGTGCGGGGAGGGTGGGGTGGTGGCGTCCGAGGCGGAGCATGGCGAGGGCGATGAGGGGTTCGGC
>NZ_JBITDE010000016.1:0-185305 GCF_044453945.1 Kribbella sp. NPDC051587 | reverse complement strand
CGCCGCGACCACTGAACCGTCACCCATGTCCTGACACACCAACTGTCACCGATGTCCTGATGCAGAACCGTCACCCATGTCCTGAGACATCACAAGAGTAGGGCCATCATGACAGAAATTGATGGGAACGTATGTTCGATAATGATGTAGAGTGGCCGTATGGCGGGGCAAGGAGTAGTGGGGCCGACGGCTTTGCGGATGATGCTGGGCAGTCATCTGCGGCGGTTGCGTGAGCGGGCGGGAGTGAGCCGGACCGACGCGGGCTGGGCGATTCGGGCGTCGGAGTCGAAGATCAGCAGGCTGGAGCTCGGGCGCGTCGGCTTCAAGGAGCGCGACGTCGAGGACCTCCTCAGTCTGTACGGCGTGAGTGAGGCGCGCGAGCGGGATCGCCTGCTCGAGTTGGCGCGGGAGGCGAACAACCGCGGCTGGTGGCATCGGTATGGCGATGTCACGCCGGACTGGTTCGACGCGTACCTCGGGCTGGAGGCGGCCGCGGAGTTGATCCGGACCTACGAGATCCAGTTCGTGCCGGGCCTGTTGCAGACGGCGGAGTATGCGCGTGCGGTGGCCGGGCTGACGGCCGGGGCTCCGCGGGACAAGGACGAGATCGAGCGGATCGTCACGCTGCGGACGCGACGGCAGCGGGTGCTCGATCGCGAGCCGCCGCTCAAGCTGTGGGCAGTGATCGAGGAGGCGGCGCTGCGGCGGCCGATCGGCGGCACCGAGGTCTTGCGGGAGCAACTGACCTCGTTGCGCGAGGCGGTGCACCAGCCGAACATCACGCTGCAGATCATTCCGCTCAGCGAGCCCGGGCATGCTGCGACCGGCGGCGCCTTCAGCCTGCTGCGGTTCCCGCAGCGAGACCTGCCGGACGTCGTCTACCTGGAGCACCTGACGAGCGCGCTCTACCTCGACAAACGCGACGACGTCGAGACCTACACCCAGATCCTCGATCATCTCGCCGCGTTCGGTCCCCCGCCGCAGCAGACCGACGCCCAGCTCACCGCGCTGCTCGATCGCCTCAACCACTGAAGCGCCCTGGGTTACCACTGGGCAGCTACCACTGAGCACTCACCGCCGCTCTCACCACTGCGGCCCGGCCGCGATGATCGCCTGGACGTCAGCCAGCGACAACGACGCGGGATCGACGTCGGTCAGTCCCCAGGTCGCGCCGGCCTCTTCAAACGGTCGCGGGTCCATCTCCGGCTCCAGCGCCACCACCACATCGAACCCCTCCGGCAGCGCATCCTGACCGAAGGTCGCCCGCAGTCGGTCCGTCGCGACCGCCAACTCGTCGGCCGTCTGCAGGTTCACCGGAAAGAACCCGTCGTACCTCGCGGCTCGAAGAATCGGTTTGCGCGTCCCGGGGAAGCCGGCCACCCAGATCGGCACCTGCCCCTGTGCCGGCCGCGGCAGGAACCGTACGTCGTCGACCTGATAGTGCTGTCCGTCATGCACGACCGGCTCACCACTCCAGCCGGCCCGAAGAATCTCCAGCGACTCGTCCAACTGCTCGGCGCGGACCCGGTCATCCAGGGTCTCGCCGGTCCGCGAGTACTCCCCCGCGAACCGATCACTGCCCAGCCCGACGCCCAACGTCAGCCGTCCACCGCTCAACACATCCAGCGTCGCCGTCTCCTTCATCAGCTGCACCGGCCGGCGCCGCGCGACGGGCGTCACCATCGGGCCGATCCGCAGCCGCTCGGTCGCACACGCAACCGCGGCGAGCGTGATCCACGGGTCAGCGACGGCCTTGACCGGCTCCCGCCAGAACAGGTGATCCCACACGAAGAACCCGTCCCAGCCGGCCTCCTCGGCCGCTGCCGCCAGTCGGGCGACCACGATCGGATCCGCCAGTTCGTCGAACAGCGGCAACCACACCGCGGCCCGCATCAGCGCACCGCCGTGTGCGAAGCCAGCGCGGTCAGGAACTCGTCCCACAACGGTTCCGGGATTCCGTGCCCTGCCCCCCGGATCACCACCAGCTCCCCAGCCGGTACGGCGTCCCGGATCGCCTCCGCATGCGGTAGCGAGAAGTACGGGTCCTTGTCCCCGTGCACGACGAGCACCGGCATGGTCAGGTCACCGAACCCGCCACCCTTCGGCCCGTCGAAGGTCATCGCGAACGGGTTGGTGAGCGACGCCTCGAAGTTGGTCGACCGGGCCACGTCCGCCCGGACCAACGCCTCCGCCGCCTTCTCGTCGAACACCCCCGCCGCTTCCGCCTCCATCGACCGAACCACGTACTCCACGACCGCGTCCGTGTCGGCGAAGTCCGGCGTACTCAACTCCGGAAAGTCGCCGGAGGGCGGCGGCAGGTCGTCGTCACCGGTCGTCGTCGAGACGAAGGTCAGCGACGCGACGCGCGATGCGTAGTCGACACCGATGATCAGACCAGTGCCGCCGTTCATGGACTGCGCCACCACATGTGCGCGTTCGATGCCGAGCGCGTCGAGCAGGCCCACCGCGTCTGCGGCCAGGTCGCTCATCGCGTACGGCGGCTCTCCCACCGGGTAGGTGGTCGAGCGGCCGGTGTCGCGCTGGTCGTAGCGGATCACGTAACGGCCGTGGTCGGCGAGCCTGGTGCAGAA
This sequence comes from Kribbella sp. NPDC051587, assembly GCF_044453945.1. Classification (NCBI taxonomy): domain Bacteria; kingdom Bacillati; phylum Actinomycetota; class Actinomycetes; order Propionibacteriales; family Kribbellaceae; genus Kribbella; species Kribbella sp. NPDC051587. The sequence continues at coordinate 182,714 of NZ_JBITDE010000016.1, read as the reverse complement.
CGCGGTATCCCACCAGAGCATCGACGCCGACGCGCCGTGGATCAGCAGGACGGCCGGGTGCGCCGGGTCACCGAACGTCTCGGCGCACAGCGTCACTCCGTTGACCTGGAACAGCTTCTCTGTCGTCATGAGTGAGACGCTACGGCGCACAGGAGGTCACGAAAAGCGATTGCTTCCGATCGAAGCAATCGCCCTCCGCGATCAACTCGAGGGTGATCAACTCACGGACGGTCAACTGACGGTCAGCACCTTCGAGGGTGTCTGCGTGCCCTGGTGATCCGCATCCGCCAGCCAGACCACGCGATACGTGTACGTGCCCTTGGCCGTCGGCTTGATGACGAACGAGTACTTGCCGTTGGCAGTCAGCACGCCGGTGCCGGCCGCTGCCCAGCTCGTCCCCGACTTCCGCTGCAGGTAGGCCTTGGTGCCCTGGTGCGCCGGCGTGAGGTAGCCGTAGAAGTTGCTCGACGCCCCCAGCTTGATCGCAGCCGGGGTCAGGTACGACGAGATGCCCGGCCGGACCTCGACCAGCGCCACCGCGCTCTTCGTCCCGAGCAGACCAACGGCGCCGTTGTAACCCCATTGGTACTGCGTGGAGGCACCCGGCTTCTGCACCGACGTCGCGACCCCGTTCGCATCCGACGTCACCGTCGCTACCGCCGCATACGCCGTTGCGTTCTTCGCCTTCGCGTAGAGCACGATCGGTGCCCCGGCCAACGGGCTGCCGTCCAGCTTGGTCACTGTCGTCGACACGGTGACCGAACCGCCGTACGTGATCCAGGCTCCGCTCGCAGTCACGGTCGCCTTCGTGCCGACCAGCAGTACGTCAGCGCCCGGGCTGACCTTGCCGGTGCTGTCCTTCACCCAGGCGCGGAACGCGTAGCTGGCCGAGTTCGCCAGCCGGGTCATCGTGTACAGACTCGCGGTCCCGTTGTAGACCGACGTACCCGACGTGACCAGCGGCGGCGGCGTGGAGCCGACAGCCGTGCGGATCATGATCTGGCCGAGCGTGACACCGGCCGGCTTCGTCCAGCGCAGGGTCGCGGTCGACGATCCACCGGTGACCGAGAAGTTGGTCACCGATGGCGGCGGCGCGGTCAGGTCGACGTGGTTCCGGTCGATCTGCAGCGTCACGTCACCGTGCGTCTCGGAGACGTCGCCGGCGTACTGGTGGATGCGCTCGTGATTGGTCCACGTGGTCGCCGGGACGAACCGACTGGTGCCGATCGGTGTCGAGCCCCAGTGGGCGAACCACAGGTTGTCCGGCCGCGTGTACGCCGTACTCGTGAAGGCACTGGCGAAATCGGCACCGACGGAGCTGGCAGAGCCGTAGACACCGCCCTGGTAGCCACGAGCGTGCAACTCCTGCGTCCAGCCGCTGACATACGACAGCACTGCGGCCTTGCAGGCAGCCGTCGAGGTGTAGTGCTCGATGTCGCTGTAGATCGCGCTCCGCTGGGCGAACCCGAGCGCCTGCGCGGACGTCACTGCCGCAGCCGCGGCGGTCTTGCCCTGGCCCAGCGCCGTCGCCGCATCGGCCGACATCCTCTTGTCCGCGCTGAAGGTCGAGCACGGCGCCTGCAGGCCGATGTCGATCAGCAGGAACTGCCAGCCCTTGCCCGCGTTCGTCGTCACCCAGTCCGGCGTCAGGTTCGGCTGGTCACACTTGCGGACCGCTCCGCTGATGTAGACGCCGATCGCCTTGTACGACGACTGCCAGGCGTCCATCGTCGCCTGCGGTGGCGCCGTGCAGGTGTCGAACGCCTCACCGGTCAAGTTGCCGGTGGCAACCACCGACGGGGTGGCCGCGGCCGGCTGAGCAACCTGAGCGACCCGGGACTTCGACACGACCCGACCGGTCGCGAGGACCTCGGCCGCAGCGGGCTCCGCGCCTGGTGCGTAGTAGGCCGTCGCCAGCACGCCGGCGTCCTGGACGACCCGGCGGAGGAGGCCCGGGCTCGACGGAGTCGCAGTGACCAGCGGCTCGAGGACAAGCCCCTGGCTGCGGCCGGCGGCGTCCGCCGGGCAGTTCGCCTGCGCCGTACTGCGGCCCAGGTAGACGGCCGGGCGATCGAAACGGACGCAAGCGGTCGGATCGGCGGCCAGGTCGACCACCGGCCAGTCCGACGGGACGGTCACCTGGTAGCCGCGGTACGAGACCGTGCGGGTCTCCCCTGCGGCGGCCGGGCCGGCGGCGGCGATGCCCGCGACCAGTCCGAGGGCGAGTGCGACCACCCCGGGTCTGAACAACCTCACAACAGCTCCTCACATCTCACTGACAAGGCAGCGGGCGGAGGCTGGTGCGGAGCCCCCCAGGCCCAAGACTTTCTTCCCCCAAGTCAAGCCGCGTCTGCACGCCGCTGTCGAAGAGCATCCGGCACTCGACTCGATGCTCGGAGACTATCGCCCACCAAGGTGCGGTGGGCGACGATTGCACTAAGTGGCAAACGCCAGCTCGGCTGCGATCACGCTCAGCGGTACGGCGCGGGCGTCGGCGACGACTGCGGTCGCGGCCGACCCGAGCTGCCGCCGGGCCTCCGCCTCGGCACCTTCGCGGGCATCGAGCTCGTCCGGGATGATCTGCGGTGCTCCGATCCGGATCCGCTCGAGCCGACCCACCGTCAGCAACCGCAGCGCAACCGCCGGGTTGCCCTCGGCCAGCTCCACCCCACCGATCAGGTCGATCGCGTCGATCATGCCTTCGGTCAGGTTGATGTCTCGATAGATCCGCAACGCCTGCAGGGCGTCCGCGCGAGCTCCGGCGTAGTCCTTCAATTGATGGTGGACAAGTGCCAGATTGCACAGGGTCCCGGCCAGTCCGCGCAGGTCGTTCTGCGACCGCCACAACTCGCAGACCGCTTCGAACAGCTCACCGGCCTCCTCGGTTCGGCCGAGTCCGCGCAGGGCGGAGGCGACCACGTTCTCCGCCGTACCGAGGAGCCGTTGGTTGTCGAGTGATCGGAAGATTTCAGCAGCCTCGGAGGCTTCCTTGAGCGCCTGCTCGTAGTCGCGAACCGCGACACTGGTGATCGCCAGCCCGACGAGTGAGGCACCGTGCCCGCGTTCATCGCCGAGGTCGCGGAACATCTGCAGCGCCTGCTCGCCGAGGACACGCCCTTCCCGGAGCTGTCCGCTGTTGCGCGTCAACGAGGCGGCGACGCGAATCGACGAGGCTCGTTCGAGCGTCGGCTCCGGATCCGCGGCCGCGAGCGCGCGCCGCAGCCAGTCGCGAGCGGTGTCGATCGAGCCGTGGCTCCACCAGTACCACCAGGTCGGCGTGACGATCTGCAGGACCAATGGCGGATCGTCATCGAGGGCGAACTCGATGGCCGCCCGCAGGTTCGCTTCCTCCAGCCGGAGTTCCCGATCCAGATCCGCATGGTCGGCACCGCCGTACCGCTCGGTGCGCCCGGCCAGGTCAGCGCACCAGCGCGCGTGCACCCGCCGTACGGCGTCTTCGTCGCGGCCGAGCCGGTCCAGGGCGTAGTCACGGATCGACTCCAGGAGCTGGTACCGCCGACCGCCTTCGCCGACGGAGACCGTGAGCAGCGAGCGTTCGTGCAGGTCGGCGAGCAGCACCGGGATGTCGGCGACCTCGATACCGTTGCCACCAGCAACTTGTTCGGCCGCGTCGAGCGTGCACCCGCCGGCGAAGACCGCCAGCCGGTTCAGCACCGTGCGGGCCGGCGGATCGAGCAGCGTGTGACTCCAGTCGATCGCTGCCCGCAGGCTCGAGTGCCGGGCGCCCGAGTCCCGGTTACCCGCGACGAGCAGTCGGGTCCGCTGATGAATCCGGGCCGCCAACTGATCGAGGGTGAGGGTCCGGACCAGGCCGGCGGCGAGCTCGATACCGAGCGGCAGGTGGTCGACCGCGGCACAGATCTCGGCCACGCGCAGGTCGCCCGGCAGCAGCTCCTCAGACCGGCAGCGCAGACGAAACAGCTCCGCCGCGGCCTCCGGATCGAGCGCGTCCAGTTGGTGCGTGTACTCAGCGCGCAGCCGCAACGGCCGCTGTGAGGTGACCAGGATCGAGAGCCGTTCTGCCTTCCACTGCAGGGATCTGACCAGCTCGGCGACACTGTCGACGAGATGCTCCGCGTTGTCGAGTACCAGCAACGCACCGGTCAGACGGTCGGCACACTCTGGCAGCGGATCCCCGACACCGGGATCGACACCGAGCGCAGCCGCCAGCGCAGGTGCGACCGCCGCCCCGGTCGACAACGGCGCAAGATCGCACCACGCGATCGGCCGGTTTCCCCGCCGTACGGCGATCGCCACCTCGCGAGCGAGCACGGTCTTCCCCGCGCCCGGGCCGCCGACGATCGAGACCAGTCCCGGCCGGTCGAGTTCGTCGACGAGGGCGTGGACATCCTCGTCACGACCGACGAAGTTGTCCCTCGGGATCAACCAGTTGAGATCGGGCAACCGGCTCGGCCGAGGTGTTTCGTGAGCCTGCAGCGTCGGGTCCTGGCGAAGGACCTGCAGCTCCAGTTCGGTGGTCGCCACCGACGGATCGACGCCGAGTTCGTCAGCGAGTCTCGATCGCAGCCGCTGGATACGTTCGAGGGCATCGGCCTGGCGACCGGCACGGTACAGCGCGATCACGGCGAGCCCGGTGAGCCGTTCATCGAGCGGGTAGTCCATCACGAGGCGCTCGATCTCGGCCGTGACGTCGATGCCGAGGTCCAGTTCGAGCTCGACCCGCTGGACACGAAGTTCACGTTGCAGCTCGTCGAACTTGGCCGCCTCCAGGGCAGCGAACGGCACCTCGCGCAGATCAGCCAGTGCCGGTCCGCGCCACCTCGCCAACGCCTCCGTGATCACCGCCAACGCCCGCTTCGGTTCGCCGGTACGACGTAATCCGGCCGAGCGCGTCATCGCCTCGTCGAGCGCATCGGCGTCTGGCATCCCCGCGTCCAACGCGTACCCGCCGCCTTCTCGCCGTACGGCGGAACTGTGCTCGCCCAAGGCTCTCCGCAGCCGGTGCGTCAGCACCCGCAGGCGCTCGGCGACCCGCTCGGGTTCGAGCTCCTCGTCGCCCCACAGATCGCGGGCGATCGCCTCATCCGGCACCGCCCGCCCACACGCCAACGCGAGCCGCACCGCCAGCGTTCGCTCCATCCGGCGCCCGACCTCGAGCGACTCGTCCCCCACTGTGAAACCCACCGGTCCCAGTACGTGCAGATCCAGCCGGTGATCCCCCGATCCCGTCATGCGTTACATGATGACAGTCAGGCCACCCCTGGCCGCAAGAAGCTTTCGGGCAAAGGGGTGGGTCGGTCGGCGATCGGCCGGGACGTTCGGCCTAGGATTCCGCGGTGACTGATCACGATCCTTTCGGCGACCTCGACGCGAACGCACTGCCCGAACGTCAGCAACGCATCCTCGTGGTGATCCGCGACTGGGTGCAGCGGCACGGGTACTCGCCGAGCAGCCGGCAGATCGGTGACGCGGTCGGTCTGCGCTCGTCGTCCTCGGTCTCCAAGCACCTGGCGAGCCTCGAGGACAAGGGCTTCCTGAACCGCAGCTCGTCGGTCTCGCGCCCGATGGATGTGCGGAAGTTCCTGCCCGAGTCGTCCGCCCGCGAGGACAACGCCTCGAACGTCTCGGTCCCGGTCGTCGGTGACATCGCCGCCGGTACGCCGATCTCCGCGATCGAGCACCTGGACGACGTCATGCAGCTCCCGCGCGAGCTCACCGGCCGTGGCAACGTGTTCGGTCTGCGCGTCCGCGGCGAGTCGATGATCGACGCGGCCATCTGCGACGGCGACATCGTCGTGATCCGCCAGCAGCACGAGGCGCACTCCGGCCAGATCGTCGCCGCGATGATCGACGAGGAAGCGACCGTCAAGGTCTACAAGCGCCGCAACGGCCACGTCTTCCTGGAGCCGCGCAACGACGCCTTCGAGGTCATCGACGGCGACAACGCGACCATCCTCGGCGTCGTGGTCTCGGTCCTGCGCACCGTCTAGCCCGGTCCCGGTACGACGGTGTAACCGCGGGCCCGGATCGCCTCGAACCCGCGTTCCCGGATCGCCGCGGACGGGAACACAGCGACGACCTTCTTGGTGACCAGGTCGAACTCGGGCGGGTCGACGCCGAGTTCGCCGAGCACCTTGGTGATCGTTCTCGTGCAGTGGCTGCAGGTCATGTCCGGTACTTCGAAGGTCTCCGCCGACGTGTCCGCGACCGGCTGCGGGTGCTCGACGATCGCTGGTGCGACCTCGATGTGGCCGAGCAGGTGGACGAAGGTCTCGACAAACATGTCGGCAACGAGCGAAAGCACGCTGGTGCGGCCCTCGTCGTACATCTGCGGACTGCGAGCGAGACACCGCGGTCGTTGACCGGGAGCGAGCCGGCTGTACTGCGCGGTACTCGGGAGCGGGTCGAGGGTTTCGTCCTGGGCGTGTGCCAGCTGCGCGTCTTTCATCGCGCGGAGGGCGACCACGGTGTCGACCGAGTACCGCACCCGGCCGGCGAAGGTGACGAGCGAGGCCGGGATCATCCCGCGGCGGTAGGTCGAGGCCTGCAGACCCCAGTACCAGGTGGTCGCGACAGCGTCGAAGATACCGCTCTCTGCGATCCCCCGCGCGAGTTGCGCAGCATCGCCGTACGGCGTCTGTCCGGCCAGGAAGGCGTGCTGCACAAGGGTTCTGGCGGCCGCGTCGATGCCGGTGCGGAAGATCTCCACCGGGGTGTGGTCGGTGGTGATTGCCGCTAGCAACTTGATCGCGCTCTCCGGGACTTCCGCCGTACGGCGCTCCAGGTCGGCGTCGGCGTCTAGCCGCGCCCACAGCTCGAGCGTCGCCTCACGCGCCACGATCGGGACGACCGCGCCGAGCGGGCCGGTGTGGGCGACGTTCACGATGCCGCGGCTGTCGCGCCAGGTGATCCGGTGCGTCGCCGAGGTGACCAGGTGCGGCGGGCACGGCGACATCGCCTTGGTCACGTACTCGAGTTGCGCGGCGCTGAGCTGCCCACCGAGAACGCGGGCAACCGCTTCCTCGCGGTACTCGATCCGCTGATCCTCGACCGGACCCGCCACGTTCTGCAGCAATCCCGGTACGGCGAGCTCGAACAGGATGCGTGCGACCTCGGAACGATCGTCCGAGAGACGTGGTTCAGCGGTCATCGGCGCCTCCCGGGACTCCAACGGCACTCCCGAGTCTAGGAACTGTCGCCGAGTCGGGCGCGGCCGCGCGGCGTGTCCGGTCTACTGTCGACCCGTGAGCAGCACGCAGGCAGACCAGACCGAGACGAACGGCGGCGAGAGCCTTCTCACCGTGGTCGTCGCCCTGACCGCGAACATCCTGATCGCCCTCGCGAAGAGCATCGTGGCGGTGATCACCGCCTCCGCGTCGATGGTCGCCGAGGCCGCACACTCCTGGGCCGACGCCGGCAACGAGGTCTTCCTCCTGATCGGCGAACGCCGCGCCACCAAGCCCGCCGACGCCAGTCACCCGCTCGGCTACGGCCGGGTCGGCTACATCTGGTCGATGTTCGCCGCCTTCGGCCTGTTCGCGGTCGGTGCCGCGGTCTCGGTGTGGCACGGCATCCAGGCGCTCCGCGAAGGCGAGCCGGCCGAGGCGTCGTACACCTGGGCGTACGCCGTCCTGGGCATCTCGTTCGTTCTCGAAGGCATCTCGTTCCTGCAGGCCCTGCGCCAGACCCGCTCGGCCGCCTCGCTGCGCCACGTGCGACCGCTGCATTACGTCAAGACCACGTCCAACCCGATCCTGCGCGCCGTCTTCGTCGAGGACCTGGTCGCCCTGATCGGCATCGTCGTCGCCGCGCTCGGCATCGCCCTGCACCAACTCACCGGCAACGCCGCGTGGGACGCCGTCGGCTCGATCGTCGTCGGCCTCCTGCTCGGCTTCGTCGCGCTCTTCCTGATCAGCCGCAACATGGACTTCCTGACCGGCGAAACCGTCAGCCCCGTCGCTCACAACCGAGCCTTGAACGCCCTCCTCGAACACGAGGAGATCGAGGCCGTCAGCTTCCTGCATATGGAGTGGGTCGGCGCCGACAAGATCTTCCTGGTCGCCGCCGTCGATCTCACCGGCAACGCTCCCGAATCCGATGTCGCGACGCGCATCAACATCCTCGAGGACGCCCTCAACGCCCGCCCCGAGATCGAGCGCGCCCTCCTGACCCTCACCCGCCCCGGCGACACCACCCGACTGCTACCGACGACTAACTGACCGCCGTACCGGACTTGGACCAGTTGGTATGCAGGCGGTCCAGGTAGGTCTGCACCTGGGAGCCGAGATGGGCGCCGCGGGCGAAGGCTCGCATGTTGCCGGCACCGGCGTTGTAGCCGAGGGCCAGGAGTTCGTCCTTGGTGAGTTTCGCGGAGCGGTTGGCCGGGAGCCGGTCGGCCAGGTCGTGGAGGTGCCAGGCGGCCGCCTGGATCGCGAGGTCGGGGTGGTCGGGGAGCTCCTCCCACTGACGATTGGCGAAGCGGCCGCGCTTGGTCTCGTTCAAGGCGGCGCGGTGCATGTTCGCGATGCCGAAGGAGGCGTCCGGCTTCATCCGCTGCCAGGATCGCTCGAACTCCGGAGTGTGCGGCTTGTAGTCCTCGTTGTAGAGGATCGCCATCAGCAGTTGCGGGTTCACGCCTGCCTGCTTGGCCGACTTCCGGACCTGTACGGCGAAGTGGGCCGGATCGTAGTCGTCGTACCAGTTCCCCACCGGATTGGCCGAGGGCTCCGCGGTGGGCGACGACTTGGTGGGCGCTGCGGGGGTTGGCGTGGAAGTGGGCTTGGCCTTGGTCGACACGGCCGCTTCCGGAGCCGCCTTCGGTTCGTCGTTGTGGCGCGCACTCCAGACGCCGACGACGAGCACTCCAGCGATCACGACCCACCAGCGCTTACCCACTCACCCACCGTATCCGCTCCCGCCGTACCGATGGCTCTGGACATCTGCCACTGGCGATGTAACATCAGAGATGGCATATCCGAACGGAACGGAGACGACCATGACTGCGACGGACTCCGGAACTGCGCCGCACGGCGTGACCACCCAACTCCTGCGCTCGGCCGAGACGTCGTCGTACGACCCCGCCGTCGAGGTCGACTGGGACTCACCGCTCGACCGCAGCCTGCACGGGCTCACCCCCGAGTGGAGCACGCTGTACGGAACGGCGTACTGGCACGAGATGGGCGAAGATCGCCAGAGAGCGCTCACCCGGCAGGAGGCCGCGTCGGTCGCGAGCACCGGGATCTGGTTCGAGATGATCCTGCAGCAGATGATGCTGCGCGACTTCTACGCCAAGGACCCGACCGATCCGGACTTCCAGTGGGCGCTGACCGAGATCGCCGACGAGTGCCGGCACTCGATCATGTTCGCGCGCGGTGCCGCCAAGCTCGAGGCCCCGGCCTACCGGCCGCGCCGGCACGTGATCGAGCTCGGTCGTGCCTTCAAGACGCTGGCCTCGGCCGAGACCGCGTACGCCGCGATCCTGGTCGCCGAAGAGGTCACCGACGTGATGCAGCGGGACTGGATGCGCGACGAGCGGATCGTCCCGTTCGTGCGCACGATCAGCAACATCCATGTGGTCGAGGAATCCCGGCACATGAAGTTCGCGCGTGAAGAGGTCCGCGAGCAGCTTGCGCAGGCGGGATCGGTACGGCGGCTGAAGAGCAGCGTGATCGTCGCCGCCGCGGCTTACTTCATCATCAAGAGCATGGTGAACGGCTCGGTGTACGCCGCCGCAGGACTCGACGTAGAGCGCTCTCTGCGTGAGGCTCGGGCGAACGAGCACTACAAGTCGATGCTGCGGTCGAGCTGTGCCGGGCTGATGGAGTTCCTGTCCTCGGTCGGTCTGCTCACGAAGCCCGCGGTCGCCATCTACCGTCGCGCGCACCTGATCTGAGATCCCGATGCCCTACGCGATCACGCAGTCCTGCTGCAGCGATGCGAGCTGCGTCTCGGTCTGCCCGGTCAACTGCATCCACCCCACCCCGCAAGAGCGCGCCTTCGGCAGCACCGAGATGCTCTACGTCGACCCGAACGCCTGCATCTCCTGCGGCGCTTGCTCGGATGCGTGCCCGGCGGATGCGATCCACCCGATCGAGACGCTGACCGGCCCATCGCAGCAGTACGCCGCGATCAATGCCGCGTACTTCGAGGACATCCCACCGGCGGTCGATCCGGCGCCGAACTTCCATCTCTGGGACCAGCCCGAACCGCCGCGTCCGTTGCCTTCGGCCCGGATACCGTTGCGCGTGGCAATCGTCGGCACCGGCCCAGCCGGCATGTACGCCGCCGAAGACCTCCTGCTGCACACCGACGCCGAGGTCACCATGATCGACCGCCTCTCCTCCCCCGGCGGCCTCCTCCGGTACGGCGTCGCCCCTGACCATCTCGCCACCCGCAAGGTCGCCGACCGGTTCACTCGCTTCCACGACCACCCGCGCACCCGCACGGTCCTCGGTGTGGAGGTCGGTCGCGACCTCACCCACGACGATCTCCTGCGCCACCACAACGCCGTCATCTACGCCGTCGGCAGCGCCAGCGACCGCTCTCTCGGGATCCCTGGTGAGGACCTCCCCGGCAGCATCCCTGCCCGTCGCTTCGTCGGCTGGTACAACGGCCACCCGGAAGTACCCGCGGATGCGGTGCATCTCCCGTCGGGCCGCGTCGTCATCGCCGGCACCGGCAACGTGGCGCTGGACGTGGCACGCATTCTCACCAGTGATCCCAGCACGCTGAGGAACACCGAGATCGCGCCGAGAGCGCTCTCCGCACTGGAAACCCACGAGAACCGCGAGGTCGTCCTCTTCGCCCGCCGCGGTCCCGCTGACGCGGCGTACAGCCTCTCCGAACTCCTCGAACTCCAGCACCTGGCCGGCGTCGACCTGGTCGTCGACGACCACGACCCCCGAATCCGAGCCGCCGTCACCGAAGCGGCCGACCGCCTCAGCCGCGGCAAAGCGGCCCCGGCCGAGGTCGCGGGAGACGCTGAGGGGTGGAGCGGCAGACCGGCGGCGAAGGTTGCCAACGGCAACGCCAAGGCGGCGGCTCTGCGTGATGTGGCGTTCGAAGCGATAGATTGGGCGGCCGGCCCCAAGCCCGGGCGACGCATCGTCCTCCGCTTCTACACCACCGCAGACGAGCTCACCGGTGACCACCGAGTGCGCTCAGTACGCACGGCCGACGGGCTGGAGCTCGACACCGAACTGTTCATCCGCTCGGTCGGCTACCGCGGTGCGGCGATCCCGGGTCTGCCGTTCGACGACGCGACCGGCGTCGTACCCAATGAGTCCGGCCGAGTGACCGACCGCCCCGGCGCGTACGTGGTCGGCTGGATCAAGCGCGGCCCGAGCGGCGGCATCGGCACCAACCGCACCTGCGCCAAGCAGACCGTCGACGCCCTCCTCACCGACGCGGCCACCGGCGTCCTCCCATCCCCACCAGGCTCCCGCCGCAAGTTCCTCCGCCTCACCACGAAACCCCGCCGCTGACCCGGCCATTTGGGGCTTAGTACGATTCCACCTCTCTTCGGGTGGTGAGGGAGTGGTGTGGTGCTGGCCTGGGATGGGACTGCTCCGCGGGTGCTGGTGTCGCACCTCGGGTACGGCGTCGCCGCGAGCAAGGCGGTGATTGCCGTCGTACCGTCTGCTGTCCTGAGCGCCACGCTCGACGGCGTCGGTACGACGATCGCCCTCGAGCCGCACGCGGTCGAGCGAGTGCCTGGCTGGAGTGGTGGGCCGTACGTACGCATCCCGCTCCCCCAGGATGTCGCGGAGGGCACGTATGTGGTGCGGGTCCGGTTCGACGGGGGCAAGGTCGAGTCGGCGCCGTTCGTGATCGCGAACCACCGCGTGCAGCGGCAGACGATGTCCGACGTACTGGCGTACTTCAAGGCGATGCGGTCGAGTGGTGAGATCGATCGGAAGGACCGGGCCGCGAAGCTCTGGGGAGACGAGTCCGGTACGACGGTCGATGCGCGCGGTGGGTGGCTGGATGCGAGTGGGGACACAAGCAAGTTTCTGTCGCATCTGACGTACACGTCGACGATGAGTCCGCAGCAGATCCCCTTGTGTGCTTGGGCAATGCTGGCTGCCCGCGACGCGCTGCACCCAGACTTGACACGGATGCTGAGCGCGCGGTTGCGGGACGAGGCGTTGTGGGGTGCCGACTTCCTGATGCGGTTCCGGTCGCCGGAGGGGTACTTCTACACCGGCATCTTCGACGCGCTCACGAAGCAGCTCGAAGAGCGCGTGATCACCGCGCCGCTGCAGAACAGCGTGCGCACCAGCCGGTACCAGGCCGGCTATCGCCAAGGCGGCGGCCTTGCGATCGCCGCGTTGGCGCGGGCGTCGACGGTCGACGATGACGGCGAGTTCACCCGAGCGGAGTACCTGCAGGCAGCGCAAGAGGGTTTCGCGCACCTGGAAGAGCACAACCTGGAGTACCTGTTCGACGGCACCGAGTCGGTCCTGGACGACTACGCCGCGCTTCTGGCCGCTACCGAACTGGTTGCTGCCGGCATCGATGTCGCCCCCGCTGCCCGCCGCCGAGCAACTTCACTCATTACCCGGTACGTGCGCCCCGAGACCGGTCCCGGGTGGTTTCGCGCGGACGAGCTGGGGAGACCGTTCTTCCATGCCGCCGAACCGGGGCTCCCGATCCTCGCCCTGCTGCGCTACGCCGACGTACTGAACGATGCAAGAGCACGAGAGACCGCTCTCCGGGCGATGCTCGACATCATCGAGCGGACCGACGCCGTACCGAATCCGTTCGGCTATCCGCGCACGCTCGTCCAGCCCCTCGACGAGGAACCGCGCGAGTCGTTCTTCTTTCCGCACGCCAACGAGACCGGCTACTGGTGGCAGGGCGAGAACGCCGCGATCGCATCCCTGTCGACCGCGGCCAGCGCCTGCGCCCGGATCACCGAAGACCCAACAACCCGCGAGCGACTGACCACCTTCGCCGACGACCAGCTGGCGTGGGTGACCGGGCGGAACCCGTTCGACGTCTGCATGCTGCAGGGCCGCGGACGGAACAACCCCGACTATGCGTCGGACTTCCCGAACTTTCCCGGCGGCATCGTCAACGGGATCACCGCCGGCTGGAGCGACGAGCAGGACATTGCGTTCCTCCCGCCCGACGCCCCCGACGGCGACGAGTGGCGCTGGGCCGAGCAGTGGATCCCACACACCGCGTGGTTCCTGCTGGCGACGGCCTCAGCGCGCTGATCAGCTGGTGATCTTGCCCGGGTTGAGGTTGCGGCCCGGGTCGACGACGCCGAAGATTCCCTGCACCATCTGGACGCCCGGCTCGGAGATGTCGTCACCGAGCCAGCGCGAGTGCTCCGTACCGACCGCGTGGTGGTGCGACAAGGTGCCGCCGGCATCGATGAACGCCTGCTGCGCGGCCGACTTCACGGCGTCGTACTGCGCGATCGGGTCACCCTCGGACGGCTTGAACGCGAAGGTGAAGTACAGGCAGGCGCCGGTGTGGTACGAGTGCGAGAGGTGGCACATCACCCACCCCTTCACCCCCAGCTGCGCGAAGGCCTTGTTGACCTGCTCGACCGTCGTGTCGTAGAGCGGCATCAGGTGTGACCACGAGGCCGCCGTCTCCGACACGTCCGCGAGCGCGCCGCGGTCCAGCAGGAAGTCCCGGATGTACGGCGTATCGAACTTCTTCTGGTCGTAGAGCGCTCCCGGGCCGGCGCCGACGACGATGCCGCCGTGTGCGGAGACGATCTTCTTGACCAGCTTGCGCTGCCGCGCGACGTGCTCCGCGCTGCCTTCGTACCCGATGAAGGACAGGCACATCTGCTCCAGATCCCAGCCCCGCTTCTTGAGGACGGCGATCAGCGCCGAGCTCATCAGCTTCGAGACACCCTTGCTGGTCTTGCGGGTCGCGAACGAGAAAGCGGTCTCTCGCGAGTCCGAGATCCGGGTGATCGACGGCGTCGCGTCACTGGCCGAGATCGCCTGCATCGCGGCCACGCCACGCTTCCAGTCCGGGAAGAAATAGCCCAGAACGACGCGCTTCTCCGGCTTGCGGTGTACCTGAACCGTGGCCTCGGTGATGATGCCGAGCCGGCCCTCGCTGCCCAGGATCATCTCGCGCACGCTCGGCCCGGTCGACGTGACCGGTACGGCGCGAGTCGCGAGCGTCCCGCCCGGCTGGACGACGCGCAGCGCGCGAGTGATGTCCGCGATGTCGCCGAACTTGTCGGACTGCATGCCCGACGAACGGGTCGCGATCCAGCCACCGAGCGAGCTGTGCGTGAAGCTGTCCGGAAAATGACCCATCGTCCAGCCACGCTCGCCGAGCTGCTTCTCGAGATCCGGGCCAAGGGCACCGGCCTCGATCCGGGCCAGCCCGGACTCCTCGTCGATCGCGAGCACCTTGTTCAGCCGGCCCATGTCGAGCGACACGACCTGACGGGTCTCGTCGGCCGGCGCCTCCAGGCTGCCGGCGATGTTGCTACCGCCACCGAACGGGATCAGTACGGCGTCCGCCGCGACCACCGCGTCGAGCACGGCCACCACCTGAGCCTCGTCGGCCGGGTAGACGACCACGTCGGGGATGCGGCGCAGATCGCTCGCCCGGATCCGGACCAGGTCGCGCAGACTCTTGCCGAAGGCATGCACCACGCGGTCGAGGTCGGTGGTCACGACGTACTCGGCGCCGAGAACGCCAGAGAGCGCTTTCTCCAGATCTTCACCGAGCTGCGACGCCGGGACGTCGAGCTCGTCGAAGGCCAGCGGGGGCTCGGCCGGTGCATTCAGATCGACATCGATGACCTTCTGCACGAACGGTGCCAGCGACGGCTTGTCGTCATGGGAGAACGCGACACCGTCGACGCCCCAACCCCACCACTTCATGTGTTCCACAGTCATGGTCAGTCCTCTCAGAAACGGGTCAGGAGCCGGCGAGCTTGGCGACGACGGGAGCCATCGAGTCCAGCGCGTCCACGGCGATGCCGATCGACGAGATGCCGAACCGCTCCCGCCGGACCAGCAGGTCCTCGATGATCTCGTCGACCGAGCCGAACAGGGCGTGCGGCGTACCGAGCGCCTCCTCGGGGCTGAGCCCGAAGCCGGCGGCGAGGTTGTTCGCCATCTCGGTCCGGTCCGAGCCGGGCAGCGCGAGGTGGATCCGGGACTGCAGGACGAGGTCGGGGAAGCGCTCCCCCGCGGCCTCGCGGATCCAGGCGATCTTCTGGTCGGTGGCCGCGACGGTCGCGTTCGGGCCGACCGAGGAGTCGATCAAGCCCTTCTGCATGTTCATGTTGATCGCGACGACGTCCGCCTCCCGGCCGGCCAGCGAGAGCACCCGCTTGCCACCGCCGCCGATCACGATCGGCGGGTGCGGACGCTGCAACGGCTTCGGCGTCCCCTGGAGACCCCGCACCTGGTAGTGCTTGCCCTCGAAGTGGCACGGCTCGTCCGCGAACAGCCCCTTCAGTACGGCGAGCGCCTCCTCCAGCCGGTCGATCCGTACCCCCGGCGGGTCCAGCTGGATCCCGGCCCGCTCGTAGTCGGTGTGCAGCCAACCCGCGCCCAGCCCCAGGTCGAAGCGGCCGCCGGAGAGCGCGTCCAGCGTCGCGGCCTCCTTGGCGAGCACGACCGGGTGCCGGTAGTCGTTGCAGAACAGCATCGACCCGATCCGGAGCGTCGTGGTCGCGTTCGCGGCAGCCATCAGGGCGGCGATCGGCGCGATCTGCTCGTCCAGGTGGTCGGACACGGTCAGGCTGTAGTAGCCGAGGTCCTCGACCTTCCGGGCCAGCGTGGCCCACGACGCCGCGGTCACCTCGGACGGCGAGGAACACTGCACCGTGAAACGGAACGGCTTGTCAGCCGGCATCGCGAACTCCTTGGTCGTGAAGGGCGGTCACTGCGGCCTGCATCCGGGCGGCGAAGGCGGCGACCGACTCCCCTGGCCGGGGAGTCAGCGGGGCGCCGATCGCGAACCGGACCGGGAGCCGTCCCGGGCGCGGCCAGTTCCGTCCCCGCGGCATCGCATCGTATGCGCCGGTGATGCCGATCGGCAGACAGGGCACCCCCTTGCTCACGCACAGCGCGGCGGCGCCGGGCTGGAAGGAACCCATCAGTCCGTCGCGAGAGCGCGTCCCTTCCGGGAACACCAGCAGGCTGAAACCGTCGTCG
Organism: Kribbella sp. NPDC051587; assembly: GCF_044453945.1. Lineage (NCBI taxonomy): Bacteria > Bacillati > Actinomycetota > Actinomycetes > Propionibacteriales > Kribbellaceae > Kribbella > Kribbella sp. NPDC051587. The sequence goes on along the minus strand of NZ_JBITDE010000016.1, from coordinate 166,581 downwards.
AGCAACCGGCCCGAGGTACCGCGCATCGGCCGGTTCTTGCCGCGGTCGATCGGGAAGGCGTTGAACACCAGCCCGGTGATGATCGCCCGCTTCTTGCTGTCGAAGAAGTAGTCGGCGGCCGCACCGACGGCCAGCCGCCGGGTCAGGGCCAACGGGAGGAACGTCACCATCAGGGGCGCATCGAGGTGGCTGGAGTGGTTCGCGACCACGACCACCGGCCCGGTCACCTCCGGACGGCCGACCACCTGAACACGGATCAGGGAGCGAACCAGCGGCTTCAGCAGACCGCGCTGGATGACGATCCGCAGCCACACCCCGATCCGCGACTCGAGCCAGGCGGGCTGACGGTTGGCGGCGGGGACGGCTTCCGGGGCGGGCTCAGCGCTCATCGGCGCCGACCTTACCTGCGACCAGGTCGCAGATGCCAGTGCCGCCGACGGGGATCCGGAGCCGGGCAGGGCGGGCGGGCGCCATCGATACGTGTTCTCCTGTTCGGGGTCACCGAAGCGGGCGACAGCGACACCCTACTGATCGTCGGCGGTGTCACCACCAACTCCGGCTGCCGAGTGGCCGGGATCACGCCCGGCGTCGGCAGCTCCCCGGACCGCCGGAAACCGGCTGCCCGACATCGGTGCCGGGTGGGTGACCTGACCGGGTGCTGAGCGTAGTATTCTGGCAACACCGAACATCGGCATCGCCTTTCTGGGCCGATCGTTACCCGTCGCCGGCCGGACTGTGGCCGAACCGCACGGTGATCGGCCTGCAGTGATCGGCGCAGCGCCGTCAGTTCCGCCGGAATCCACGATCTCGATCGCTGGCCGGAGCGCCGATCGCGCGCTTCTGGGGTGGCCCGCACCGGGCCGCTGTGCGACGTGTCGCTCTCGGCGTGGTGACGCGCGGTGCCGTGTACTGCTGCAGCGGACAGTGGTCCTGGTCAAGAAAGAGCACGACAGAGGAGGACCCTTGGCCCGACGAGGTCAGCGCCAGTCCGGGGCCGCCAGCGGCTCCGGCCGCCGGCAATCCGGCGACACCCGGCGCGACGCCGGCGACACCCGCCGGTCGTCCGGTGACGCCCGGAAGCAGAGCTCCGGCAGCCGTGGTGCCTCGAGTGGCGGTTCCGGTGGCGGTGCCACGGCCGCCAACCGCAAGCGTCGCCCGGCCAAGGACGCCGAGGGCCTGATCCCGGTCCTGGCGAAGGCCGTCCGTGAGGTCGAGGGTGCCGTCGAGCGAGCCGCGATCAAGCCATCTACCAGGACGAAGTTCCAGGTGGTCGCGCTGCTCGTCCGTGAAGAGCGCGCCCGGGTCAACACCGACGCCTCCGCCACTGACGCGTACCGGGCCGAGCAGCTGCGCCGGCTCGACGGCGTGGCCACAATTCTGGCCAAGACCGCGGCTCGCGAGCCTGCGCTGCTCCAACTGCTGGCCGAAGACACCGTGATCTCCGAGGCCGCCGCGACCCTGCGTCGCGAGATGCTGACCGCGGCCGGGATGGAGGCTCCCGAGGAGCCGCCCGCCCCGGAGCCCGAGACCGCTCCTGAGCCCGCCGCGCGTCGCGTCGTACCGAAGACTGTCGTCGCCCGGCAGCTGGCGAACCCGTTCCTCGCGCCCGACTTCAGCGCGGCCCCGGTCTCCCGGCCGGTCCGCGCCCGGCGCCTCGCCGGGTGGGAGCTCATCACTCCCCTGCTCCGCTCCTTCGAGTACGCCGCGCCTTCGGCGAGCATGCCCCTGCCGGAGCCGACCAACCTGCGGATCGCGGCCGGTCAGGAGCTGATGCCGCACCAGGCTCGCCTGATCGCCTCCGTGGCCGCCGGCCACCGCAGCTTCCTGCTGGCCGACGAGCCCGGCCTCGGCAAGACCGCCCAGGCCCTGCTCGCGGCCAAGGCGGCCGACGCGTACCCGCTGCTCGTCGTCGTACCGAACGTCGTCAAGACCAACTGGGCCCGTGAGGCCGAGCTGTGGACGCCGCAGAAGAAGGCGACCGTCATCCATGGTGACGGCGACTCGATCGACGGCTTCGCCGATATCGTCGTGGTCAACTACGAGGTGCTCGACCGGCACGTCGGCTGGCTCGGTGACCTCGGTTTCCGCGGCATGGTCGTCGACGAGGCGCACTTCATCAAGAACAAGAAGTCCCAGCGCTCCCGCAATGTACTGGAGCTGTCGGAGCGGATCCGCAGCCGCAGCACCCGGCCGCTGCTGATGGCCCTGACCGGGACGCCGCTGATCAACTCGATCGAGGACTTCACCGCGATCTGGCAGTTCCTCGGCTGGATCGACGAGAAGGGTCCGCGCGCGGACCTGATGGAGTCGCTCGAGGAGACCGAACTGGTCCCCGCCGACCCCGGCTTCTACGCCGCCGCCCGGTCGGCCGTGATCAATATGGGCATCGTCCGTCGCCGCAAGGTCGACGTGGCCGCCGACATCCCGGCCCGCCGGATCGCCGATCTGCCCGTCGAGCTCGACGGCGCGGTCGGCCGTTCCATCCACGCGGCCGAGCGGGAGCTGGCCGAGCGTCTGGTCGCGAGGTACCACACCGCACTCGAGACCCGCGCGGCCGGCGTCACCGTCGAAGGCATCGACCACGAACTGGTCCGCCGCGTCGCCGGCTGGGAACGTCAGGAGATGGACAACAAGAAGACCGGCGAGAACGTGTTCTCGCTGGTCCGCCGGATCGGTCTGGCGAAGGCCGGCCTGGCCGCCGACTACGCCGCCCAGCTCGCGCAGAGCGTCGGCAAGGTCGTCTTCTTCGCCCGGCACATCGAGGCGATGGACACCGCCGAGGAGCTGTTCACCGAGCGCGGGATCAAGTTCGCCTCGATCCGCGGTGACCAGACGTCGACCAAGCGGCAGAAGAACATCGACGCCTTCACCAACGACCCCGAGGTCTCGATCGCGGTCTGCTCACTGCTCGCGGCCGGCGTCGGCCTCAACCTCCAGGTCGCGTCGAACGTCGTACTGGCCGAGCTGTCCTGGACGAACGCCGAGCAGACCCAGGCGATCGACCGGGTGCACCGGATCGGTCAGGAGATGCCGGTCACCGCGTGGCGGATCATCGCCGCGCAGACCATCGACACCCGCATCGCGGACCTGATCGACTCCAAGGCCGGTCTGGCCGCCATCGCGCTCGACGGCTCCGACGAGGAGACCGGCTCCTCCGCCGACGTCCAGCTCGAAGCTCTCGTCTCACTGCTCACCGACGCGCTGTCCTGAAGGCACAGCGAAACGCCGGCACGCTCAACAGCGTGCCGGCGTTCAGGGTGCGGGCCGGTACGACGGCAGCGCCTTCTTCAGCTCCCCGTACGTCGCAATCCCCCGCGGTGCGAGCATCTCGTCCACCCACGGCTGCCCACCAGCGACGCGCAGCCATCCGTCGGTCTCACGGGCCAGCGCCTCAGCCGCAGCCAGTACGTCGACACCGGCGTCATCCAGCTCACGGACCCGACGGACGTCGACCACGATCGTCGACGACTTCGTCGTGATGATCCGCCGCAACTCCTCGGCGAACGCGGGCGCCGTCACCGCGTCCACCATCCCCGCAACCTTCACCACCACGCAGCCGCCCACGGCGGACCAGGTGCAGACAAACGAACCATTCATATCGACCGGCTGACTCACGGTCCGGACAACCTGTGGCTGACTCACGGCACCACTCCTCACACCCAGCGTTGTATCCGTAGTACCCACTCCTATTCGCCGCCGCGTTCTAGGGCCGAGGCGTGAGCTCGCCGACCGGGAGTTCCACCGTGACCGTGTTCGTCTTCGGGGCCAGTGGGCAGGTCCAGCGCGCGCTGTAGGCGCAGGACGGGTTGTAGGCGAAGTTGAGGTCGATCACCAGGCGGCCGGCGCGGAAGTCGCCGCCGAGGTCGGCACCCTTGACGGTGTCGATCAGGTAGCGGCCGCCGCCGTACGTGAGCTTGCCGGCGAGTGCGTCCTTGATCGGGACGAACAGGCCACCGCCGTACGACTCGAGCCACCACAGATCGAGGTCTCCGACCTCAGGCAGGTGGACCACTCCGATCCGGCTGAACGGGATCACGCCATCCGTTGCCGAAGGCACCTCCCACCGGAGCGGCTCAACATCGTTGTCGATAGCAACATCAAAGCGCAGTTCGGGGCGGTAGGCACCGATCTCGGGACCGCTGTACGTCGAGGGCTCCTCGACCGGCGAGGCCGCGTGCGTCTTGAGCAACTCGTCCCGGCCGGTCTGCCAGACCTTGTGCGCCTGGGCCGGGTCATCCTGCGCACGCACCAACTCGTAGAGCGCGAACACCCGGCGGCGCCAATCGGCTGTCTCCAAAGACATGTCAGACTCCCCAGACCGTCAGCTCGGCCGCGCGCGGAGCAGACTTCAGCGCGGAGGTCGGGTGGTCGAAGGTCATCACCGCACGCGTCGATTCCTCGTACGACGGCCAGCCGGGATCACCCGTCGTCGCGAACGTCACCCACACGGCGTGCATGCTGTCCGCGAGCTCCTGCGGCGCCGCATCGCCGTACAGGGGTGAGGTCGCGGTGCTGAGCGTGTCGAACATGAAGGCGAGTTCGAGCGAGTGGCAGGCGCCGAGCCCTTCGAGCGGTGACCGCCACGCGAACTCATACAGGTACGGCGTCCCATGCGGTCGCTGGGCAGCCGCCAGCTTGATCGTCGGAATCGTGAAGGTCGAGTCGGTCACCACTGCGGACAGCACCTCACCCGGCGACTGATCCGGCCGCCCAGCGACATACGCGGCCGTAACCTCGGGCGGAACGCCCATCCCCGCCAACGCGACCGGCAGCATCTCGGCGGTCACCGCGGCCGCGAGCCCGGACGGAACGGTGAAGAAGCTGAACTCGTCACTCGTCGAGCCCGCCAGTACGTCGACGCCCTCAGCCGCGCCGGCCGCGATGGCATTGATCGGTACGTCGAAGATCAGCTCGTTGTCGATCACCGGCATCACCGGCATGATCCCGCCGCCGACCGCGATCGTGCTCACGCCCCAGCGGGCCGGATCCGGCTTCAGCCGCATCTCGATCGCGACCACGCGCTGCGCGGCCAGGAGGTCCTCCACACTGACGGACGCGAGTCCCGCGGCCGAGCATTCGACGCCGAGCCGCTTGGCGACCTCGGCGGAGACCGTCCCGGCGTCGGAGGCGAGGGCAGCGACACCAGCCGAGCCGCTCTGCACGATCGCCCGCCGGAAGAGACCTTTCGCGGCCGGGATCGACATCAGCGTCGCCACGCTCATCGCACCGGCGGACTCACCAGCGATCGTGACGCGAGCTGGGTCTCCACCGAAGGCCGCGATGTTCTCTTGCACCCAGCGCAGCGCCGCAACCTGGTCGAGTAGTCCGCGGTTGCTCGGCGAGCCCGGGATCACGCCGAAGCCCTGGATCCCCAGCCGGTAGTTCACGCCGACCAGGATCACGCCGTCGCGGGCGAACGCCGTACCGTCGTACTCGCGGACGGCGTTGGAACCGTTCCTGAAGGCGCCGCCGTGGAACCACACCAGCACCGGCAGCCCGCTACCGCCAGGCGTCCACACGTTCACGTTGAGGAAGTCGGATCCGGGGATCACCGGGTTCGACAACAGCGCGTCGTACGGCGGCTCGTAACCCGGCTGCGGCGCGGTCGCCCCCAGCTCGGTCGCGTCCCGTACGCCGTCCCAGCTGACCGGCTCGGGGGCCTGAAAGGCCTTCTCCCCCACCGGCGCAGCCGCGTACGGAATCCCGAGGAACGCCGTCACCTCGCCGTCCGTCCGGCCCTTGACCTGTCCGCCCGAAGTCACCACGATCGCGTCCACGCCTCATGCTTACCACGCGGGACCGAGCTTCACATCTACTGTGGCGGGCACCTGGAACTCGCGACCGACCTGCTATCGCGTTGAGGGGAACCATGACGACCGACCCGATCGACTTCTACGGCCTCGAGTACCTGCTCGACGACGCCGACCGCGCGCTGCTGCACCGGGTGCGCGACTTCGGTGACAAACAGGTCACCCCGATCATCAACGAGTACTGGAACCGGGCCGAGTTCCCGTTCGAGCTCATTCCGGCGATGAAGGAGCTCGGCGTCGTCGGAACGCCGTACCAGGGCTACAACTGCCCGGGCCGCAGCTTCCTGATGGACGGCCTGATCGCGATGGAGCTCAGTACGGCGGACCCGTCGATCGCCACGTTCTTCGGCGTCCACAGCGGGCTGGCGATGGGGTCGATCTACCTGTGCGGATCGGAAGAGCAGAAGGGTCGCTGGCTGCCGGCGATGTCGCGGCTCGACCTGATCGGTGCGTTCGGGCTGACCGAGCCCGACGTGGGTTCCGGCGCATCCCGCGGGCTGCAGACGACGGCCCGCCGCGAGGGTGACGTGTGGGTCCTCGACGGCTCGAAGAAGTGGATCGGGAACGCGACCTTCGCGGACCTCACCGTGATCTGGGCACGGGACGTCGAGGACGGCCAGGTGAAGGGGTTCGTGGTCGAGAAGGACACGCCCGGGTTCACGACCACGAAGATGGAGGACAAGATGGCGCTGCGCGTCGTTCAGAACGCGCAGATCACGCTGTCCGGCGTACGGGTTCCCGAGGCCAACCGGCTGGCCAAGGCCAACTCCTTCAAGGACACGGCGAAGGTGCTGCTGATGACGCGGGCCGGGGTCGCGTGGATGGCGGTCGGATGTGCGCGGGGCGCGTATCGGCACGCGCTGGCTTATGCCGGCCAGCGCGAACAGTTCGGGCGGCCGATCGCGTCGTTCCAGCTCGTCCAGGATCTGCTCGTGCGGATGCTCGGCAACACGACCGCGTCGGCGACGCTGTGCGCGCGGCTGTCGCAGCTACAGGACGCCGGGCACGCCGACGATGAGCATGCCTCGCTCGCTAAGGCGTTCTGCACGGTGCGGATGCGCGAGACGGTCGGGTACGCCCGCGAGCTGCTCGGTGGGAACGGGATCCTGCTCGAACACAACGTCGCTCGCTTCGTCGCCGACGCCGAAGCGATCTACTCCTACGAAGGCACCCGCGAGATGAACACGCTGATCGTCGGCAAGTCCATCACCGGCCACTCCGCCTTCGTCTGATCGTCTTGAGGATTGCGACATCCTCGGCGTGGGTGGGCGTCTCGACCAGCATCGGTACACCCGGGAACCGTTTGAGGAAGATCTTGAGTGTTTCGAGACCGATCTCGCCGCGGCCGAGCGACTCATGCCGGTCGCGACGGGATCCGACGAGGTCCCGACTGTCGTTGACGTGCAGGAGGGCGACCGGCAGATCGGTCGTGATCTTGGTGAGGTCCTCCCCCGCGGCGTGCAGGTGACAGGTGTCGAGACAGACGCCGACGCGCTCGTCGTTCACCGCCTGGAGGTAGTCACCGGTGCTCTCGATCGTCGAGGCCGCCGCCTCTCCGCCACCTGCTGTCGGCTCGATCAGCAGCTGTACGTCGGTGCGGTCCAGGACCGGCGCGATCACCTCGTGCAGGCCGTTCAAGACCGCCGTACGGCGAGATCCGTCGACCATCGAACCGGCGTGGACCACGACTGTGCCGGCACCGATCGCGGCAGCTCGTTCCATCGTCAGTCCGAGCGCCTCGACGGACTGCTGCACGACCTGCTCCGAGGGTGAGCACAGGTTGATCAGGTGCGGCGCGTGCACGACCACCGGAACCTTGCAGGCCGCCCGGAAGGCCTCATCCGCCGCGGGATCGCCCGCGCGCGGCGCCCAGCTGCGCGGGTTGCCACCGAAGAGCTGGATGATCTCGGCGCCGACCTCGATCGCCTCGGCCAGACCGACCTTCACCAAACCGCCGCCGATCGCGACATGTGTACCGATCAGCGCCACCGGTCCCCTTTCTCGACTTCCAGGTACAGAATAGACTGCTCCCCATGGGCAGACCAATGACCTTCGATGCGGACGTCGTCGTCGATCAGGCGGTCGGGATCTTCTGGCGGCAGGGATTCGCGGCGACCACACCGCAGAACCTCGTCGACGAACTCGGGATCGGCAAGGGCAGTCTCTACAACACCTTCAAGAGCAAGCACCACCTCTTCACGCTCGCTCTGCGCCACTACAGCCAGCAACGCATGGCCGAGCTCGCCGCAAGCTTGGAGGGACCGGGGCCCCTGAAACCCCGCCTGCGCGACGCGCTGGCGACGCTGGCTGGGGTCGGCGAGCATCAGCTCGGCTGCCTGACCGTCAACGCGGTCGCCGAGGTCGGCATGGCCGACGAGTCCGTCGCCGAGATCGCCACCGAACTGTTCCAGCGGATGCAGGAGATCTTCCGGTCCGCGATCGCGCGCGGCCAAGTCTCGGGCGAGATCGCATCTTCGCGCGGTCCGGTCGCCGCCGCGGGAGCCCTGATGGCGGCCGCGATCGGGACCGCCGTACTGGCCAAGGCCGGCACCGATCCGGCCCAGCTCGGCCACATCCTGGACGCCGCCCTCGATATTTGACCCTCAGGTACACAACTGCCTAGAGTGGCCGCGTGACTCGCTTCCGGTACGTCGGTCCGAACTGGTACGCCGTCGTGATGGGTACGGCGATCATCCCGGGCGCGGGGATCGGGCTCCCCCACCAGTTCCCGGGAGCCGTGCACGTCTGGCAGGTGTTCGCCGTACTGGCGTTCCTGTCGCTGCTACTCCTGGTCGTTGCCCGCGGCATCCATTGGTTCGCGTACGCCGATCAGGCGCGGGCCGGGCTGCTCGATCCGGCGGTCGCGCCGTTCTACGCCTGCGTCTCGCTCGCGTTCCTGGCCGTCGGACTGATCTCCTGGACGGTCGGCCACACGTTTCTTCCCGACGGCTTCGCGATCGGACTGAGCGCCGTACTGTGGACGATCGGGACCATCGTCGGCATCGTCTGCGCGGTCGGGCTGACGCTGCTGATGATCATCAAGCACGACCTCGCGATCGCCGCGGCCGGACCGGCCTGGCTGCTGCCACCCACCGGCACGATGGTCTCCGCCGCCTTCGCCAAACCGCTGCTCGAGCATCTGGATCCCGGTCAGGGCAAGGCGTTGCTGGTCATCGCGCTCTACGGGATGTTCGGTCTCGACCTGCTGATGACGATCGTCGTACTGCCGCTGATTCTGCAGCGCCTGTTCGTGAACGGGCCCTTGCCACTACCAGCGACGCCCGCGCTGTTCATCGTGATCGCGCCGTTCGGCCAGGGCGTCAACGCGCTGGGGAACCTTGGCGATCAATCGGTCCGATCGGGCTTGCCGGCGCCGTACGCGGAAGGTCTGCAAGCGCTGTCGATCGTCGGGGGCGTGCCGCTGATGGGCTTCACGTTGCTGTGGGGCGCGATCTGCCTCGCGATGCTCGTGTGGGCGTTCCGCAAGGGACTCAAGTTCTCGATGGCCTGGTGGGGCATCCCCTTCTCGTGGGGCACGATCGTCACCGGCATGACCAACATCAGTAAGCACACCGAGATCGGTGCGCTCTCCTGGTTCACGGTCGCGTGTTACGTCGTACTGGCCGTGCTCTTCTGCTACGGCTGGCCGATCACGCTCTGGCGCCTCGTCACCGGCAAACTGCCCGCGGCATAACGCGGCGCCGGCCCCATCGGGACCGGCGCCGCGGTGACGCTCAGTGCTTGAAGGCGTCCTTGGCCTTCTCGCCGGCCTGCTTCAGGTCGGCCTTCGTCTGGTCCGCCTGGCCCTCGGCCTGCAGGTCGCGATCATCGGTCGCGTCCCCGGTGGCTTCCTTGATCTTGCCCTTGGCCGCATCCGCAGCGTTCTTCATCTTGTCTCCGACGCCCATGATCACTCCTTCCGCGTTTCCGCTAGGCCGCCCCGGTGCCCGCCCCGAAACCATCCATGCGGGAAATCAGGTCCTTACATTCTTGACGTGGTGAAGTAACACTCGTACGGTACCGGGGATGCTCCCGCAGTCCCTGTGACGAAAGGCGTCCCCCGTGTCTCGTTTCCTCCGCCGCGCAGTCGCGCTGGCGACCGTCGTACCGGTCCTGCTGGCCGCAGCCGTGACTCCTGCGCAGGCCAAGAGCGACTTCAGCATCAAGCCGTTCATGGGCTGGAGCAGCTGGAGTGTGCAGTCGTCGAACAACCCCGACTACGGCACCAAGTGGCTGACCGAGGCGCATGTGAAGTCGGCCGCCGACTCGATGGCGAAGAACCTGCGGCACGCCGGGTACACGAACATCAACCTGGACGCGGGCTGGAACGCCAACTGGAACTGGGAGTTCCGGACCGACGCCAACGGCATCCCCGAGGCCGACCCGGAGCGCTTCCCGAACGGGATCGCCAGCCTCGCCCGCTACGTGCACAGCAAGGGCCTCAAGATCGGCCTGTACGGCGGCGCCGGGCTGCAGACCGCGATCTACGACAAGAACGCGCCGATCCTGGGCACCAGCTGCACCACGCAGGACATCACCGTCTACCCGCTGGTGAAGACGAACATGTGGGGCGGCGACTGGAAGATCGACTTCACCAAGCCGTGCGCGCAGGCGTACTTCAACTCGATGGCGAAGCGGTTCGCCTCCTGGGGCGTCGACTTCCTGAAGGTCGACGGCGTCCTCAAGGAGAACATCCCCGACATCACGGCGTGGTCGAAGGCGATCGACCAGAGCGGCCGCAAGATGTGGCTGACCGCGAGCGCCTGGCCGATCCCGCGTGAAGCGGGCGAGGGCCTGCAGCCGTGGGCGAACAGCGTCCGCGTCGACACCGACGTCGAGTGCTACTGCAACACTGTGTCGACCTGGGAGAGCTCGGTCGACAACCGCTGGGAAGACCTGCCCCAGTGGCTCGATGTGGTCCGCCCCAACTACTGGCCGGATCTCGACTCGATGCCGATCAACAACAACTCCGGCGTCGGCATCCAGGACGGCATCAACGAGACCGAACGTCAGTCCGTGATGACGTTCTGGTCGATGGCCTCGTCCCCGCTCTACATCGGCGGCGACCTGGCGAACATCGACCGCAAGGCGGTCGCGATCCTCACCAACCGCGAGGTGATCGCGGTCGACCAGGCCGGCGTCATCCCGACCCGCGTCACCGACGGCACCCTGCAGATCTGGAAGAAGCGCCTGCCCGGCGGCAAACTCGCCGTCGCCGTCTACAACCTCGGCTCCGCACCCGCCGACATCCCCGTCACCTGGGACCAACTCGGCCTCCACGGCAGCAAGCACGTCCGCGACCTCGTTGCCCAAAGCAACCTCGGCCGCGCCAACAAGTCCTGGACCGCCCCCTCCGTCCCGGCCCACGGCTCGCGCCTCATCACCCTCTCCTGACCTCCCTGCGGCGGGCGAACTGCCCTCGCCCGCCGCAGGGCGACCCTCAGCTGTTCAGCAACGCGGCCGCCAGACCGACGGCGTCATCGCGCCCATAAGGGTCAGCATCATGGGCGTTCGCGATGAGGAGCAGGTGGATGGCGCGGTAAGTGCGAAGCAGCTCGGGGTCATAGCCGAACCGGCTCACCACCGCCGCGTCGAAAGCCTTCTCGATCTCCCGGATCTCCGGCGACCACAAGGCATACATCGTCCCGGCGCTTGCCGCGTCGTACGCCGGATCGCCGGCCATCGTCATCAACCCGAAGTCGATGATCGCCGTAAGCCGGCAGTCCGCATCCACCAGGATGTTGCCCGCGGTCACATCACCATGGACCAGCCCGCTCGGGCTGTCGGGCACTTGCTGCAGCAGCCGCTCAACCTTCGCATCGAGGTCATGGATGGCCGGCCCCAGCTTGCCCCGAAACCGCTCGACCCGTCGCCTGGTCAGCCCCGCCAACGCCTCCGGCCAACCCTGCCCTGACGCCCGAAACGGCGCCGTCTCATCCAGCACCGGCAGGTCCGGCACTACATCAGCCGCGGCCAACTCCCCCAGTACGTCGAGCACACAACCCCGCGCCGCCTCCAGACTCGGGTCGACCGTGTACAGCGGAACGCCCGGAAGCTCGACCTCAACAGTCACCCGGTACCGCGGACCCTCATACAGTTCGAGGATCTCCGGCGTACGGATCGTGAGATGCACCTGCGCGTAGAACTCCGCGAGCTGCCGAAGTTCCGCCGTACCAGCATGAAGCCAAACCTTCGCCACCTTCCCCGCCCCAACCCGATACACCGCCCCCTGCATCCCAACCGCAATCCGCTCAGCCCCGGGGTAGCCCCGCAGATGCTCCCGTAACACCGCGTCCGAAATGCTGAGGCCGTCATCGGTCGTCGGATCCACAGCGTCACGGTAGTGGGGAAGTGCGGACCTGGGCCACTGACTAACTCTGGTTCGGTCGTGCGGTTCACGCTCAGCGGCGCGTGCTTGGTGGGCTGAGACGAGGGTTAGTCGGTGGGGGCGGTTCGGGTTCGTTTGAGGAGGCGACGTTCGGTGTCGGTGGTGCCGCCCCAGATGCCTGCGTCTTGGCCGGTCTCGAGGGCCCAGTCCAGGCAGTCGGGTTGGACCGGGCAGCGGGCGCAGACCCGCTTGGCGGCTTCGGCCTGGAGGAGGGACGGGCCTGTGGTGCCGATCGGGAAGAACAGTTCTGGGTCCTCTTCCCGGCAGGCGGCGGCCAGGATCCAACCGGCCGCTCGCACGCGCAGGTCCGTCTCGCTACTCATCGCGGTCTCCTCCATCGCTCCTGAAGGTAAGACCACAACCACACGCCGGGTGTGACAACCGGGGCTCAGTTGGGTATCACCACTCGCTGACGGATGCGGCGCCGAGGACGTCGTTGAATGCTTCGGTCGAGGAGGGGTGGGTGTAGATGGCTTCGCGGAGTTCGGTGGCGGTGATGCGGTGGCGGATGGCGAGGGCGACGGTGTTGATGAGCTCCTGGGCGTCGACGCTGAGCAGGGCGGCACCGAGGATCTCGTCGGTCCCGGCGTCGATGACGAACTTCATCATCCCGCGCGTCTCCTCGACGATGTAGGCCCGCGGCATCGCGATGATGTCGGCGACGTTCTGCTTCGCGACGGTGATCCGGCGGCCTTCGGCGCGCGCGGCGGTCTCGGTCAGGCCGATGGTGGCCAGCGGCGGTGACATGAAGAGCGTCTTCGGTACGGCGACCCGGTCGGCCGTCGAGCGCTTCCCGGTACCGAGGAGCTGGTCGAGGACGATCCGGCTGTCGTCGAGGGAGATGTAGGTGAACTGCGGACCGCCGTTGACGTCGCCGAGCGCGAAGATGTGGGGCTTGCTCGTGCGCAGGTACTCGTCGACCTCGACCGCACCACGGTCCGTCGTCCTGACGCCCGCGTTCTCCAGTCCCAGATCGGCCGTTGCCGGCGTCCGACCGGTGGCTGCCAGGATCGCGTCGACGGTGAGAGTGTGCTCGCGGCCGTTCTTCTCGTAGACAACCGTGTCCTCGCCGCGGATCTCGACGATGTGCGCACCGGTGACGATCTCGACACCTTCGTCCGCCAGGATGCCTGCCGCGGACGCCGCGATGTCGTCGTCTTCCTGGCCGAGGATGCGCGGGGACGCCTCGAACACGGTGACCTGGGAACCGAACCGGCGGTAGATCGACGCGAACTCGATACCGAGGTAGCCACCACCGATCACCGCCAGCCGGCTCGGCAACCGCGTGCCGTGGACGAGGTCGACGTTGGTCACGGTGCGCGGGCTCTCCCGCAGCCCCGGGATGTCCGGGATCACCGGTTCGGAGCCGGTGTTGATCAGGATCGTGTCGGCCACCACGTGAACGTTGCCCACGGCAATCGTGTGCTCGTCGACGAAGGCCGCCGTACCGGTCAGGACGGTGATCGTGTCGGCGTTGTTCAGTGCGTCGTAGTTGCCCGCCCGGAACGTCGAGGTCAGCTGCTGCACCTCCCCGATCGCGTGCTCGAACCACTCCTGCGGCGAGTCGTCCGGCCGGCGCTTGCTCGAGTGGTGGACCAGCATCTTCGTCGGTACACACCCGACGTTCGGACAGGTGCCGCCGTACATGCTGTCGGAGCGCTCGATCAGGATCACCCGGCGACCGGCTCGTCCGAGCGCGGCCGCGGCCGCCTTGCCGCCCTTACCGAACCCGATCACCGCGACGTCGGCCTGCAGAGTATTGGTCATGACGGTGAGTCTCGCGCGGTCCGGTGACCCGCAATAGCCCATTTTGGGTCGGTTATATGCTCATACGTCTCATGGATCTTACGAGCTACGTGATCGAACTCGCCCGCGCGGCCGGGACGGTCGACAAGCGCTGCCTGTTCGCCGCGGCGACCGAGATGCAGGTCGGCCGGTACGGCGAACGCGAGGCGGCCTTCCACGTCGTCCTCTCGGGCGCGTGCACCGTCGAACTGCCCGGCCGTACCCTCCACCTGGTCGCGGGCGACGCCGTACTGCTGCCGACCAGTCCGGCGCACACCATCCGAACCTCGGGACCGGCGCCGTACCGGCCGTCCGTCGAGACACTCGGTACGGCGTTCGACACTGTCCGCAGCCCGTCCGGCGAGGTCGGCACCGACATCTTCTGCGGCCACTTCACCGTGGCGTCCGGGGCCGGCGACCTCCTGCTCCGCTCATTGCCCGACCCGCTGGTCGTCTCCTTCGGTGCCGCCGACGAGGCAGTGCAGGGCCTCGCCGCCTTACTCCGCGCCGAGGCCCGCTCGGAGTCTTCGGGTACGACGGCAATTCTCAACGCACTCTGTACGGCGCTCCTCGCGCTGATGCTTCGCCAAGGCGGTACCCCCGCCCCCTGGACCGCCGTGACCGACGACCGCATCGCGGCCACCCTGAGCGCCGTACTGGATGATCCCGGCGCGGATTGGACGGTGGAACGCCTGGCCGAGACCGCATCGATGTCCAGGGCAACCTTTATCCGGCACTTCACCCGGCACACCGCGATGCCGGTGGCAACCTTCATCACCCACCTGCGGATGATGATCGCCACCGACCTCCTGGCCGACCCGGACCTCACGGTGGCGACCGTCGCCACCCGCGTCGGCTACCACTCCGAGTCGGCCTTCACCCGGACCTTCCACACCGCGACAGGGCAGACCCCCGGCCGCTACCGCCGTCACCTCAGGCAGGCCCCTCGCGCTTCCTGAAGTAGTCAGTGCAAGGTGTAGCCGCCGTCGATCACGACGACCGACCCGGTCATGAAGCTCGAAGCGTCCGAAGCCAGGAACAGAACGGTCGGCGCGATCTCCTCCGGTACGGCGTATCGCTGCATCGGAGCGTCATCGATCCAGCGCGCCTTGAACCGCGGCTCGTCCACCGGCGCCATCTCCGTCTTCGTGTAGCCCGGCGCCACCGCGTTCACCCGGATGTTCAACGGCGCCCACTCCGCCGCCAGCGACTTCGTCAACTGATGCACCGCGGCCTTCGAGGCGTTGTACGCCGGCTGCCACTGCGGCCGGTTCACGATCTGCGCCGAGATCGATCCGACGTTCACGATCGTCCCGCCGCCCACCGTCTTGAAGTGCGATGCCGCCGACTGACTCAGCTTCCACAACCCACTGACGTTGGTCGCGAACACCTCGTCCCACTCCTCATCGGGCACCTCAAGCGCCGGCCGATGAAAACAGGCCCCCGCATTGTTCACCAGGATGTCGAATCGTCCGGTCGCCTCGACCGCTGCCGCAACCGCGGCCCGCCCCGACTCCCGATCATTCACATCAAGCCCCACCCCGACCACCGTCCGCCCGGTCTCCCCCGCCAGCACCCCGGCCGCCGCCTCCGAGGCCTCCCGATCGCGAGCGCCGATCACTACGTCGGCTCCGGCCTCGGCCAAACCCCGCGCGAAAGCGAACCCGAGCCCCCGATACCCACCCGTCACCAACGCCGTCCGCCCAGCCAACGAGAACTTCTCCAAGATGCTCATCGCACCATTGTCGTCAGTCCCGCGGCCGGGCGGACCGGCATCGGCCGGGTCAGGCCTTGGCCTTGCGTGCTCGCGGTTTGCGAGCAGGTGAGTGGTCGCCGTTCAACTCGGGCTCGGCCGCGAACGGAATGAACGGCATGGTCAGTGGAAGGGCCGCCAGCCGCATCAGCAGCAGGACGTTGTCGTCGCCTGCGGTCTTGTTGAGGCGCAGGCGACCACAGTTGGTGCACCGGTGAACGAGGACCCATCGGCCCTCGCCGCGAACGGTGACCGCGATCGGTTCCATCCCACCGGCGCAGTCGGCCTTGCGATCACCAGGAACATTGCGATCGAGATGCCGCGACCACAGGCAGCTCGGGCAATGATTGCGATGGGTGGTGCCAGGGGCGTCGAGGGAAACCTCTACGCCACAGTGTTCACAGCTGAACGAACGTGCGAATACCAAACCGAAGAACCTTTCAGAGCAAAGCAACTGGACAAGACAGACATCTGCTCTCCTCCTCCCGGTCCACACCGGCCACCCCGGCGCACGTCACCCCAGCAAACCCTCGGGCCCCGTCGGCGTCAATTGATTAACGACGTCAACTGACGCAGAGGCAGAAGGGGTGGCCGGCTGGGTCGAGGAAGACGCGGAACGTCGTACCGGGTTGGTGGTCGGGCTTGGTGGCTCCGATCTGCAGGACCTCGGCCTCGGCGACGTCGAGGTCCTGGACCATCACGTCGAGGTGCATCTGCTGCGGGGTGTCCTGGCCGGGCCAGTCCGGGGCCTTGTAGTCCTTGACACCCTGGAAGCAGATGCAGTTGCTGCCGTCCTCCGGGCGGACCTCCGCCCAGTCGTCGTCGGCCTTGACCGTCCACCCGAGCAGCTCGCCGTAGAACCTCGCCAGCACCGCCGAGTCCGGACAATCCATCACAAAGCTGGGATACATCGCGATCGTCATGACCGGGACGCTACCGATCAATCCGGACGTTTTGCGTCCGGTTGGGGTGCCGGATTTCGGCGGCGGGTCTTCTTCGGGCCGGCCGCGCGTTGAGGCACCGGGCAGACCGGGCCGCGATGGATGGGGCCGCCTCCGAGCCGGCGGCTCTTCCACTGCTTCTCGTCGTAGTCGTAGTACGTGTCGACACCACCGACAGTCATCTCGACTCCAGCCAAAACATGTCACTCGCTTCGACTGCTGACTTCTCAACAGGTCAGCCTCCAGATTGCCACGGCATCCCAAGGGCGCGCCAGACCCCGGTTTCGCCGCCTCGGCGGTCTTCTGTTGCGGGTGGTGGGGAGTGAGGGATCATTGCGTTATGGATCACGTCGGCCGGGCCATGGCCTCCGGGTTCGAAGAACCTGAGGAGTCCACGCCTTCCCTCGCTCTCATCGGTGACGTCACCGCGGACCGGTTCGCCCAGTTGGCCGTCGAGCTGCACGACTCGGACGGCGTGGAGGAGACCGTTCAGACGGTCGTCGACTTCGCTCTCCAGGCCCTGGACTGCTCACACGCCGGCGTCGCGCTCGTCGTACGGGGTGGTCGGCTGGAGATCCCCGCGGTCACTGACCCGGTCGTCGCCGACATCTACGAGCTGCAGCTCGCTGGCAGCGGCGGTCCCCTCGCCGAGTCGATGCGACACCGTACGACGGTCCTGGTCGCCGACACCGCATCCGACGACCGCTGGGCCGACTGGGCGGCGAAGGTGCGTGCCCTCGGGGTGCGTAGCGTCCTCGACGTACCGCTGACGACCACATCGAGCGGCACCCTCGGCGTACTGGGTCTCTACAGCAGCCAGCCGAACGCCTTCGGTGCCGATGAGGAGGCGGTCGCCCACATCCTGGCGCGGCACGCGTCGGTGGCCGTGGCCAACGCTCGGCAGGAGGCGAGCATGGCTGCCGCCGTCGACGCCCGCAAGCTCGTCGGCCAGGCCATGGGCATCCTGATGGAGCGCTACGACATCGACGCCGGCCGCGCCTTCGCCATCCTCAAACGCTACTCACAGGACACCAACACCAAGCTGCGCGACGTCGCCCAGGAGCTCATTGATACCCGCCACCTCCCACACTGATCACCACCCTGCCCCGCGGGTGCATGAAGCGAACCGCACCTGGGCACCTGGGACATCCGATGACAGGTGAGATCAGCGGCCACCAACTGGTTGACCTGGTGCAGACGGCGCCCTCCGGCCGTCCCCACGCCAGCTTGGTCTGCCTGCGCTGCGGTTCCCCGCTCGCTCATCCGGACCTGGGGGCATGTCCGGCGGCTGGTCATGTCCACGGCCACGAACTGGTGAGCGATCCCGTCGACGGCCTCCTCTACTGCCGGCAGTGCCCCCTGGTCGCCTACGACCTGGACGACGTCGCCACCGAACCCGTCTGCCCGATGCCGCTCGACATCATTGAGTGAGCGTCTCACCCGGCGCGGAGAGCGCTCTCTGGTGCGTTCCAGGTGGTCAGTAGGTGCTCGGCGAACAAGTTGTCCAGGGCAAGCGAACAGCCGGCACCGAACAGGACCTCGCCGATCGCGGCCGGATGGTCGCGGACGTAGCTGCCGCAGAGGTCGTGGGCGGCGATCTGCTCGTGGACCGCGTCGGCCTCGACGTGCTCGGTGAAGTAGCGGGACTGGGCGTCGGTCGCGCCGAGGCGGGCCGCGCCGGCGGCGTACTGGCGGTTGGGGAGGGTCGAGGTCATCTCGAGGGCCGCGAGGTGACCGAGCAGAGCCGGCGTCCAGCGCTGGTGCATCGCGAACAACGACATCACGTTGGAGATCGCCAGCGTGACAGCCGGTACGGCGAGCAGATAGTGGCCGTAGGCATCATTCAGGCCGAGCCAGCGCATCGTGGTCCGGAACAGTTCGGCGTGCATGCGCTCGGCGCGGCCGGCGCCGTACTCGTCGGACTGGATCTCGACCAGCGCGGCCTTCGCGGCACCGTCCAGCCGCGGGATGCCGAAGCTGTGCGGATCGGCCTCCTTCAGCTGATAGACGGACCTGTTGAGGACGAACTCGCGGAACTGTTCCAGCGTCGCGTGTCGCCGTAGGTACGCCGACAGCTTCGGTCCGTTATCACCGTCGACCAGCTCGCGGAGCTGCTCAGCGACCGGTGCGTCCGTTGGCATGACCCGGCAGTTCGCCTCGAGCCAAGTAGTCCACGGGCGCTCCAGTTGGGTGCGGAAGGCAATGATCTCCGGATCCCACTGCCCGTCGACGACAGCATCGTCGAAGCCTCGGTAGTGCAGCTCATACGCGATCCAGAGCGCGAGCTGGAGATCCTCGTCAGTCCAGGGGGTGGCGGAGCTGCGGACCTCGACCGGTTCGGTGTCGTGTCCCGCGAGCCTGTCGATCAGCCAGGCGCTCAGTGGACCCCGCGGGGGTGGTACGTGCATGTAGCTCTCCTCGATCCATCGGACAGCCGCTCCGGTACCCCGGCCAGAAACCGCTTGAGACCTGGGTACCGGTCCGTCATGACGACGAACGCCGAGGATCCGGCCACCGTGATCCGCGCCTACCCCAACGGCCCCCTGCTGATCAGAGGCGACTTCGAACTCCTCGACGAGAACGGTGAGCCGGTCGACACCGACCGCCGTACCGTCGCCCTCTGCCGCTGCGGGCGGTCAGCACTCGCGCCCCTCTGTGACGGAACCCACTCGCTCCTCTCCCGCCGTACCGGCTGAACTGCCCCGGCTATCGCGACGCCCTCCTACGCAGCCGCCGGCGCACGTGGGCCCAGGCGATGACGAGGCCGACCGGCACGAGCGCGATCAGGAACCAGTCCAACGGACTCCCGTGCAGTGACTGCGGATCCCGAACCCGCGTCGGCTTCTGCGGATCCACCTCGAGCGTCAGCACCTCACCCGTCAGCGGCCGCTGGTGAATGTCCTCCACCAGCACGCGCAGCCCTTGGTACGGCGCTTGGAGTTCCGCGTTGAAGGACTCGCTCCGCTGGTCGTAGTTCGTCCGGACCACCACCGCGGGAACGAGCTCGGCACGCTCGTTCAGCGCCAGGTCGTCATACAAGAAGGAAGCCGAAAGACCCGCCATCCCTGCGAGCCACACGAGCCTCACCATCAGCCCAGCCATCGACCACTGCCCTACCGGCGAGGCCATCACCAGCCGCCCGAGCCACGATCCATCCGCTGAAGAGCTGGCCATTGGTAGCCTCCCGGGGTCGACGAAGTCTGCTGCCGACCAGGCTTCCCGGCTCACCATGGGTACCGCTCTACCCCTACTATCCCCCAACCGCCCGTCCGCGTTACGCGTGGCCTGCTGAGGGCCGAACGCAGTACCGTCGAAGTATGAGCAAGGCAGGCAAGTTCCTCGGAATGCCGTTCGACTGGCGACGTCCGACGGTCGAACGCGCCAAATCGCGCCTCTGGAACGACGACGATCCCCGCATTCTCACCCCCAAGACCTACGGCTGGGGCTACGACCTCAACGTCGCCCAACTCCTCCACCGCCTCAAACTTCGCTAGCCGGGCGCAGGGGCTGCTCAGGTGTCGAAGTGACGCGGAGCACTTCGACTGTCCGGTCTGTGGCAGGGTGGCGGGATGAGCAGTGAAGAGGCTGGGCCCGCGCATCCGGGGGAACCGCGGTTGCCGGCTGCGATCGGCGTACTGGTGGCGATTCTGCTGTACGCCGTTCTCCCCAGCTCGCTGCAGATCGGGCCCAGGTTCGTGATTCCGGGGCTGGAGCTGCTGCTGTTCGTCCCGCTCGTGCTGGCGAACCCGCGGCGGATGAGCCGGCAGAACCGGCTCCTCAGAAGGCTGTCGATCGGCCTGGTGCTCCTGATCGCGTTGTCGAACACGACCGCGCTCGTGTTGCTCATCCGCTCGCTTGTCTCCGGTGAGGCGACCGCCGGCGGTCAGCTGCTCGCGGCCGCCGGGCAGGTGTGGCTCACCAACGTGTTGGTGTTCGCGCTGGCTTATTGGGAGCTCGACCGCGGCGGACCCGTCACTCGCTTCCGGATCGCCCGGCCCGGGCTGCCCGACGCCGACTTCCGCTTCCCGCAGGACGAGGATCACGACGCGGTCAGCGAGGTCGCGAAGCGGTCGTCGGACAAGTCCGGCTGGGCGCCGGGTTTCATCGACTACCTGTACGTCTCGGTGACCAACTCCTCGGCCTTCAGCCCGACCGACACGATGCCGCTGAGCGTCCGGGCGAAGATGCTGATGGCGGTCGAGTCGGTATCGGCCCTGATGCTGTCCGTCCTGGTCGTCTCGTTCGCCATCGGACTGCTCGGCCCCTGACCAACCACTGGGGCCCCGCTTACTGATCGTGTGGTGTACGCCCGGATGTAACCTGCGCGTTTCCTTCGGTCACGCGGCTGAAACATCAGGTTCTTACCTTGAGAGCCCACGTCGGCCGCGCGAGGCGGGTGAGCCCCCATGTACGAGCACGTTGACCCGTTCATCGGGACCGGCGCCACCGAACTACCCACGCCCAAGGGCCTGGCTGCGACGTGGTGGTGGCCCAAGCCGCAGGTCGGCAATACCCATCCGGGTGCCATGCACCCGTTCGGGATGGTGTCGGCCTGCCCGTACTCCGGGGCGTACCCGACCGGCTACGGGCTCTACAACTTCAACACCGAGGGCGTTCCCGACCTCTTGTACGACCGCCCGGTCGCGTCCGGCTTCACCCACTTCCAGCAGTCCGGCACCGGTGCGATCCGCAAGTACTACAACTACTTCCGCGTCACGCCGATGCTCGGCCCGCTCGATGACCTGGGCACCACCTGGGACCTGGTGGACGAGGTGGCCGAGCCCGGTTACTACGCGGCGACCCTGAGCTCGGGGATCCGCTGCGAGATGACGGTCGGCCCGAAGTCCGCCGTGCATCGCTATACCTTTCCGGCCAACGACGCGGCCCGGATCGTCATCGACGCCTCGAACGGCGGCCTGGCCATTCCACACAGCCGGACCGTCCCGCTGAAAGCGCACCTGGCGATGCTGGCGCCGGGAGTCGCCCAAGGTGAGATCCACGTCGAGGGCGTACCGCTGGCCGTCCACATGGAGGTCGATGCGCCCGGCTGGCGACAGCTGCTCTGGTACGACCGGCGTCTGATGCCCGGCGGCACCCGCCTCGACTTCGACTACATCCGACCGACCACGCTGCGGCCGTTCGGGCTGATGTTCATGGGCCAGTCGCGCGCTGAGCAGACCATCGAGGTACGCCTGGGGTTCTCCCTGCGTGGGTGTGAGACCGCCCGCGACAACCTGCACGCGGATATCGACCGCAGCCAGGCTGCCTTCGCCGGCCGACACGAAAGTACGGCGGCCACCTGGCGCGACCATCTCGGCACGATCGACATCAAGACCGAGTCCGACGACCAGGCAACAGTCTTCGGTACGGCGCTCTATCACTCGCTCGTCAAGCCGTGCTTCGCTCCCGACGAGAGCCCGTCAACGACGACCGAAGGCCCGTACGCGTTCGACATCTGCACCATGTGGGACATCTACCGCACCCAGCTACCGCTGATGACCACGCTGTTCCCGCAGCGTTCGGTCGCGCTGGCCAACTCGTTGCTGTCGATCTGCGAGCAGGAGGGCAACCTGCCGATCGGCTACCGGATGGCCAAGGGCGCTGACCGGTTCTCCCGGCAGGGCAGTGCCCTCGCGCACACCTTCCTCGCCGACCTGTGCCAACTGGACCTGCCCGGCATCGACTGGGACTGGGCCATGGTGCACCTGGAGATGGACCTGCGCCGGACGTACGGCGAGGACTACCTCGTGCACGGGGTCGCGCACCCGATCAGCCACACGCTCGACCTGGCCTACGCCTACCACTGCACCGCGGCGATCGCCCGCAAGCTGCGCGACCGCCCCCTGGCCCAACAGATGCGCGACCACGCGCAGGGCTGGCGGGCGGCGTACGACCCGAACACCGGTCTGCTGCGCGACTCGACGTTCTACGAGGGCGGTCGCTGGAACTACTCCTTCCGGCTGCTCCACGACATGCGCGCCCGGATCGCGCTCGCCGGCGGCGACGAAGCGTTCGTGGGGCTCCTCGACAAGTTCTTCGGGTACGACGCCGTACCGGTGAACCAGCCGGGCGTGGCCCCGAGCGTGACCGAGATGGCCGCCGGGTACGACCTGTGCCGGTTCGAGGGATTGAACAACGAACCGGACTATGAGGCTCCCTGGTCCTATCACTACGCGGGAAGGCCCGATCGAACCGCAGAAGTGGTGCATGCCGCGATCGCCAACCAGTTCGGCACCGGCCGCGGCGGGTTGCCAGGCAACGACGACTCCGGCGGGCTGTCTGCCTGGTACGTGTGGGCAACACTCGGGCTGTTCCCGGTCGCCGGGCAGAACCTGTTCCTGGTGAGCGCACCGGCCGTGGCGGAGTCCGTGACCCACCTGCCGGACGGCGACCTGTCGATCACCACCTCAGGATTCGAACCGGTCGAGGCCGGTGGGCCGGTCTCCTACGTCCAATCCATCGCGGTGAACGGCAAGGCCCTCGAACGCCCCTGGATCTCCGGCCGCGAACTGCGGCACATCCGCAACCTGCACATCGACCTCGGCCCGAAACCCTCGGGCTGGGGCACGCAGGTCAGACCACCATCCACATCCGATCGGCTGCACACCACTGGAGGTGAGGCATGAACATCCCAACGAAACCCAACCGCCGTCTGGTTCTTGTTGTCCGCGCAGACCCGGTGATCTGCGGACATTCCGGCGAGGCACGATGCCTCGCCGAGGTGGCCCTCACCCGCGGCTTCGACGACGTACGGATCGTCACCTGGCCGCTCAACGCACTCGAGGCGGCCGGACTCCCGCTGAAGCCTCTCGACGGCGTGCTGCCCTACAGCCCCGGCATCACCGTGGAGCGCCCCGACCCCGTCGGCGACTACCGAGTCCCGGACGGCCGCTACTTGTCCGGCCTCATCGGGCGGTTGATCGAGCTGTTCAGCGACGGCGTACCGACGGTCGCGATGTCCCTCTACCTGAGCCCGCACGCGATCGCCGTACAGGAAGCCGTTCAGGTCGCGCGCCAGATCGGGCCGGCACAGGTCACCACGATCGCCGAGGCGGTCGGCTCCGACATCACCAACGTGGTCCGCGAGTGCGTCAACACCGGCCGCTTCGGCGCAGCCGCACACATCCTGTCCGTCTACCTCGCAGCCGACCAGTGCGTCGCGGTCTCGGAGTACACCAAGGACCTGATCGTGGCCTCGGCAGCGACCCTCGACGCCATGCACGGTACGACGTTCGCGCAGCGGTGCCGCGAGCGCATCGCCATCTCGTACCCCGCCGTCGACTCCTGGTCCTACCTCTCCCTCACCGAGGACACGATCGCGGAGACCCTCACCCGCCGCGGCCTCACCCGAAACGGCTACATCCTCTTCCTGTCCCGCATCGCCTCGGCCAAGGGCGTCGACGACCTGATCGACGCGTACGTCGGCTCCCGCTCGGCGTCGCGCGTCCAACTGGTCCTCGCCGGCCGCGGCCCCCAAGAAGCCGAGGTGCTCGCAAGAGTGACCGCATCGGGGCTGGCCGACCGGGTGCACATCCTCAACGATGTCGCCGACGCCGAGAAGCCGGCGCTGATGGCGGGAAGCGCAGCCTTCGTGCTGCCGACCCGCGAGCAACCCGAGTTCGTCGAGACCTTCGGCATCGCCCTGGTAGAGAAGGCCTTGGCCGGCGGCGGCCCCATCATCACCTGTGCCACCGGCGGCGTCCCCGAAGCAGTCGGCGACACCGCCCAGCTGGTCCCCCAGCGCGACCCCGCCGCCCTCCGCACCGTCATGGACGAGGTGGTCTGCGACTGGTCCCCCGCGCAGCGATCAGAAGCCGAACAACGCGCCCGAGCCCACGCCCTCCAGTTCGACCGCGCCAACGTCTTCGACCGCCTGTTCGCCCTGGCGCAGCCCACCGCCGTACCGGTCGCCTGAAGCTCAGGGGTGGTTCATTGACCCGGTTGCGGACCCCTCCAGTCCCGCAACCGGGCAACCGGGGGCGGCCGTCGGCGGCGATAACAGCTGAGGATCTGCCACCGTCGCTGCTGTCGGCCTCCCCCGGTCAACGCCATCACACACGAGTCCGTCGGGCTGTTGCAGGGCCAGAGGTCCCGACTTTCCGTGCTCGAAAGAACCTGTTGACGAGGTCGCCTTGTCAGTAGTGGGGGTGCTTGGGGAGTCTCCCTGAGGGAAGGACTTTCGGCCCTACTGCGGCATCGGCACGCCGCGCGATGGTAGCTCTGTGACCTCGGACAGTGCACCGATCATGATGAGCGCCGCACCGCGCTTCGATCACTCACGACTGGAGATCCTCAGTCCGTCGAGCTGCCTTCGCCTGTTGCGTTCCGTGCCGTTGGGACGCCTCGTGTACACCCACGGAGGCCTGCCCGCGATTCGTCTGGTCAACTTCGTCCTCGACGAGGAGACCGTGGTGTTCAGCACCGGACAGGGCGAGAAGTTCCGCGCCGCCGAACGCGGTGACGTGGTCGCGTTCGAGGCCGACGACGCCGACCTCGAGATGCACACCGGCTGGACGGTGACCGCGATCGGCCATCTGTCGATCGTCACCGGAGCGGAAGCAGCCGAGCTGCGGCAGACGCTGCCGCTCCACTCCTGGCTCCCGATCGACGCGCCGCAGCTCGTGCGGCTCGGTATCGAGGCGATGCACGGCCGACGGCTGCTCCCCTGGGCTCAGCGTCCGCATCTCAATGGTTCCCATCGGTCGTGACTGTCCGTACGGTTGGCCCGTGGTCGACGCTTCGCATTCCGGACGTGGGACCTGGGACGAGGGGGCTCTTGAATACACCGGTCTCTCCCGGGTGCGCCTCGATGCCCTGCTCCGCGCCGCCTGCGAACTGGCCGGTGCCCGGTACGGCGCTCTCGGCGTGGTCGGCCGCGACGGCAAACGCCTGGTCAGCTTCATCACCCACGGCGTCACCGACGACGAGATCGCCACGATCGGCCCCTACCCCGAGGGCCACGGCATCCTCGGCCTGCTGATCGAGCACCCCGAACCGCTGCGTATGCACGACCTCGCTGAGCACCCGCGCTCGTACGGGTTCCCCTCGAACCACCCTCCGATGAAGAGCTTCCTCGGCGTACCGATCGGGACCCGCGAGCACGCCTACGGCAACCTGTACCTGACCGAGAAGACCGGCGGCGCCGATTTCACCGAAGACGACGAGCGTGCGGTGACCGCCCTCGCGGCCGCGGCCGGCGTGGTCATCGACAACGCCCGCCTGTACGCCGACACCGAGCGCCGCCGCCGTTGGCACGAAGTCACTGCCGAGATCACTCAGCTCATGCTCGGTGAGTTCGACCCCGAACAGGTCCTGCAGCTCATCGCCGAACGGTCGCGCGAGGTCGCCGGCGCTCAGGCCGCTGCCGTCCTCCTGGCGGAGGGCGACCAGCTCGTCGTCGCCGCCGTCGACGGCCCGGCCGGGTTCCAGCACTATCTCGGCCACCGCATCCCCTTCGATCTACCGGTCATCGGTCAAGCCGCCGCCGGCAGCGAGCAGATCGTCCTCGACGACCTCGCCGAACTCCTCAAGGACACCGGCGGCCTCGTCGAGTTCCCCGAGGGTGCGGGCCTCGGGCGAACGACCATCGCACCACTCCCACCGGGCACGACCGGCACCGGCGGCCTGCTCGTTGTCGCTGCGCGGCAGGGCGTCAACACCCGCGTCAGTGACGGTGCCGATCTGGTCCGGATGTTCGCCGGCCAGGCCACGCTGGCCCTCGAGCGGGCCCAGGCACAACGCGACCGCGGCATGCTGGCCGTCCTCGAGGACCGCGACCGGATCGCTCGCGACCTGCACGACCTGGTCATCCAGCGCCTGTTCGCCACCGGCCTCCAACTGCAAGGCATGCACCGGCTCGCCCGTCCCGAGCACCAGGACCGCCTCCGCCGCGCGGTCGACGACATCGACACGACGATTCGCGACCTGCGCGCAGCGATCTTCGAGCTGCAGCAGGGTCCCGAGGCGCGTTCCCTGCGCGGCGATGTGCAGGCCCTGGTCGCCGAGTACGCCGAACCGCTCGGCTTCCGGGCGACGCTGATCTGCACCGGCCCGATCGACACCATGGTCCCGGCCGTGGTCCGCCCGCAGATCCTCGCCACGATTCGCGAATCGCTGTCCAACATCGTCCGCCACGCCGAGGCCTCGAAGGTGACCGTCGAAGTTGCGGTCAGCGACGGCCAAGTCATCACCCGCATCACCGACAACGGCGTCGGCATCGCTGCCACGGCCAGGCGCAGCGGCCTGCACAACCTCGTCGAGCGCGCAGAGCCCCTCGGCGGCACGGTCAGCATCGCCGACAACGAGCCCCACGGCACGATCATCGAGCTCCGCGCACCCACCGACTGACCGAACGCCCCATCTCGGGATCGGCGCCAGGTCCCGCGCGCCACTGGTTAGGGTTCATTCATGGCCAGCAGCGTGTACGTCGCCTCGGTGGAAGGGTCGACCGGTAAGTCCACGGTCGCTCTCGGTGTCCTTCAGCAACTGTCGCGCCGGGTCGAGCGGGTGGCCGTGTTCCGGCCGATCGTGCGCCCCGACACCACCCTGTACGGCGGCCGCGACTACGTGCTGGACCTGCTGACCGCTCACGACGCGGTCGACCTGACCTACGAGGAGTGCGTCGGCGTCACGTACGACGCCGTCCACGCTGACCCGGATGCCGCGCTCAGCGCGATCGTCCAGCGCTATCACGAGGTGGCCGAGCGAGCGGACGCCGTACTGGTGGTTGGGAGTGACTACACCGATGTCGGGACGCCCACGGAGTTCGCGTTCAACGCGAAGATCGCCGCCAACCTCGGTACGCCGGTCCTCCTCGTCCTGAACGGATTCGGCCGGACCACGCACGAGCTGCGCGCGATCGCGGACATGGCCGCCGGTGAACTGCGCGCGAACCACGGCACCCTCGCGGCGGTGGTCGCCAACCGAGTCGCCCCCGACGGGTTGGCCGAGGCGGTGAGCGCACTGACCGACACCGGCGTTCCTGCCTTCGCGCTGCCGGAGGAGCCGGTGCTCTCCCAGCCGACGGTCGCCGATCTGCTCCCGGCCGTGCACGGCCGTCTCCTCAGTGGCGACCGCGCCTTGCTCACCCGCGAGGTGACCGGCCTGGTCGTCGCCGGCATGACCATGCCGAACGTGCTGGACCGCCTGTCCGACGGCGCCGCCGTAGTGACCGCGGGCGACCGACCGGAGGTCGTCCTCGGCGTCCTGATGGCACACGCCTCGCTCAACTTCCCACAGATCTCCGCGGTGGTCCTCAATGGTGGCTTCACCCTTCCGAGCCAAGTTCAGCGACTGATCGACGGTCTCGGCGTCACGCTGCCGATCCTCGACACCGACCTCGACACCCAAGCCACCTCGGCCGCGCTCACCGCGGTCCGCGGCCGGCTGGCGAAGAACTCACCGCGCAAGATCGACGCCGCGCTCGCGCTGTTCGAGCGCAACGTGGACAGCAACGCCTTGCTCGACCAACTCGAGGTCGCCCGCAGCAGCGCCGTCACACCGCTGATGTTCGAGCACCAATTGATCGACGAAGCCGTTGCCCACCGCAAGAACATCGTCCTGCCCGAAGGCGAGGAGGAGCGGATCCTGCGCGCGGCCGACACGCTGCTGCGCCGCGGCGTCGCCGATCTCACCCTGCTCGGCAACCCGGTGGTGATCAGCGCGAAGGCCGCAAGCCTCGGTGTCGACGTGACCGCCGCCCGGCTGATCGACCCGGAGCACGACCCGATGGCCGAGCAACTGGCCGCCGAACTACATCGCCTGCGTCGGCACCGCGGTGTCGACCTCGAACGCGCCCGCGAACTGGTCCGCGACGTCTCGTACTTCGGCACCATGATGGTCCAGCTGGGTCTGGCCGACGGCATGGTCTCCGGCTCGGTGCACACCACCGCCCACACCATCCGGCCGGCCCTCGAGGTCGTCAAGACGGTATCCGGCGTCTCGGTCGTCTCCTCGGTGTTCTTCATGTGCCTGCAGAACCAGGTCCTCGTGTACGGCGACTGTGCCGTCAACCCGGATCCGACCGCCGAGCAGCTCGCGGACATCGCGCTCTCGTCGGCCGCGACCGCAGTTGCCTTCGGCATCGAACCGCGGGTCGCGATGCTGTCCTACTCGACCGGCGCCTCGGGTACCGGGGACGACGTCGAGAAGGTGCTCAAGGCAACCAGCATCGTCCGCGACCGGGCACCGGATCTGCTGATCGAGGGACCGATCCAGTACGACGCCGCGATCGACGCCGCCGTCGCCCGGACCAAGCTCCCGGGATCACCGGTAGCCGGCCGTGCGACCGTCTTCATCTTCCCGGACCTGAACACCGGCAACAACACCTACAAGGCCGTCCAGCGCTCAGCGAACGCCGTCGCGGTCGGGCCGGTTCTCCAAGGACTCCGCAAACCCGTCAACGACCTCTCCCGTGGCGCAACCGTCCGCGACATCGTCAACACGGTCGCGATCACCGCCGTACAGGCTGAGCAGGGAGTCCGTAGTGAGTGACCACGTGCTGGTGATCAACGCCGGCTCCTCCTCGCTCAAGTACAGCCTCATCGACGGACGAAGCGGCAAGGCCACCGCCTCCGGACTCATCGAGCGCATCGGCGAGGACGAGGGCCGTCACATCCATCACGGTCCGGACGGTGACTCCGAAGTCACCCGCGCTATCGCCGACCACGAAGACGCGTTGCGTGGAGCCCTGGATGCCTTCGAGTCGCACGGGCCGTCTCTCGACGGGATCGACCTCGCGGCTGTCGGTCATCGGGTGGTGCACGGCGGATCCCGGTTCGGCGCTCCGGCGCTGATCGACGACGAACTGGTTGCCGCGGTCACCGATCTGGTCCCGCTCGCGCCGCTGCACAATCCCGCCAACCTCGAAGGCATCGCCGTGGCACGCAGGCTCTTCCCCGACCTCCCGCAGGTCGCGGTCTTCGACACCGCGTTCCACCAGGCCCTTCCCGAGCACGCCTACACGTATGCCGTACCGCTGGCTTGGCGAGACGACCACGGTGTTCGTCGGTATGGGTTCCACGGAACCTCACACGCCTTCGTCTCCCAGGAGGCGGCACGCCTTCTCGGCCGGGACGCGGCCGACGTGAACGTGATCGTGCTGCACCTGGGCAACGGTTGTTCGGCGTCAGCGGTTCAGGGTGGTCGCTCGGTCGAGACGTCGATGGGACTGACCCCGCTCGAGGGCCTGGTGATGGGAACCCGGTCCGGCGACCTCGATCCCGCCGTACCGGCGTATCTGACGCGGGAGCTCGGATTCACCACCACTGAGGTCGACCGGCAACTGAACTCCGCGTCCGGTCTCAAGGGGCTGGCCGGGGCGAACGACTTCCGCGAGGTCAGTCGGCTCCGGGCCGACGGTGATCCTGGGGCTCGGTTGGCGTTCGACGTCTACTGCCACCGGCTGCGCAAGTACGTCGGCGCGTACTACGCCGTACTGGGCACGGTCGACGCCGTCGTGTTCACCGCCGGCGTCGGCGAGCACTCCGCCGAGGTGCGGGCCACCGCGCTGAGCGGGCTCGAGCGGTTGGGGATCACGGTCGATGCCGAGCGCAACCAATCGGCGTCCACAGACGCCCGGTTCATCTCCCCCGACGACAGTCAGGTCGCGGTTCTCGTCGTACCGACGAACGAGGAATGGCAGATCGCCCGGGAGGCGCTCGACGTCGTGAACGCCTAGCGGCTCAGGCGCGGCCCTGCTTCTTCGAGTGCTCGATCGCGAAGACCGCGGCCTCGGTACGGCGCTCGAGATTGAGCTTGCGCAGCAGCGACGAGACGTAGTTCTTCACCGTCTTCTCGGCCAGGAACAGCGACTGCGCGATCTGCCGGTTGGTCTTGCCCTCGGCGATCTCGGCGAGGATCCTGCGCTCCTGCTCGGTCAGCGTGGCGTAGCGCGGGTCCTCGTCGGCGATCGGATGCCGGAGTCGATCGAGCACCTTCGCGGTCATCGCCGGATCGAGCAGCGACTCACCGGCCGCCAGCCGCCGTACGGCGCCAACCAGATCGCCGCCGTTCACCTGCTTCAGCAGATAGCCCGAGGCTCCGGCCATGATCGCGGTGAACAGCGCCTCGTCGTCGGAGAACGACGTCAGCATCAGGCACGCCGGCGGCTCGTCCATGATCGACCGCACCTCCCGGCAGACCGAGATCCCGTCGCCGTCGGGCAGCCGGACATCCAGTACGGCGACATCCGGCCGGGTCGCCGGAATCCGGGCGATCCCCTCGGCCACCGTGGCGCCGTCGCCGACGACCTCGATGTCGGGCTCCGACTCGAGCAGCTGACGCAGCCCCAGCCGCACCACCTCGTGGTCGTCGAGCACGAACACCTTGATCGTCATCCACCATCTCCTCGGACCGCGCCGTACAGCACCTCTCGTTGCATCATCGCCCCACGGCGGCCACGGCACCAGAGCCGATGATCCCGTCGGTCCTCGATCTGACATGACGCCGGCTGGTCGCAGGGGACCGACTCACCCGATCGTTCATCTCGCCTCCGACGAGCCGGGGACTCCCCTGCCCTCCCAGGTTCCTTGTCTCACGCCCGCCTCGGCAGGGCCGAAGGTCCCGAATCCCCTGTCTCGTTCCGCCTCCGCGGTCTACCAGGTGAGCTCGCTCGACAGGTCTGCTGGGAAGTGACGCTGTAGCGCAGTCGGTGGGTCGAACGGACGCCATTCGCCTAGCGGTTGCGCCAGCCGGTCAGCCGCGAGCCACAGTACGGCGGGGTTGTGGCTGTACCCGAGGTGACTTCCGGTCACGGCGACGTTCTGCCGACGCGGCCCCGGTGTGTCCACGCAGAGTTGTTGCGGGCAGCATGGCGCTACCGTCGGGGATTCCTTCAGGGTAAGACTTTCGGCCGTTTTCGCCGGTAAGCGCGCGGCGCGCGCCGTCACTGGTTTGTACCGGCGCCTTGACTAATACGCATTAGCTTCTTGACGTGGTGTGCGGTACCCGGTCAGAGTCGAGGCCTGGCCAGCACCAACTCTGACCGCCCCCGGTTTTGGAGCTCGAGATGCCTGCACAAACACCGCGCCGCGCCCTCGCGGCACTCCTGTCCCTCCTGATCACTCCTTTGGTTGCTCTTCCCCCGGCAAACGCCAGCGCCACAACGCGATATGAGGCGGAGTCAGCGGCGTACTCGACCGGCAGCACGGTGGACCATGACCACGCCGGCTTCTCTGGCACGGGTTTCGTCAACACACGCAACGCAGTCGGGAGCTATGTGGAGTGGACGGTCAGCCGCGTCCAGGCCGGACCCGCGACCCTCGCCTTCGGGCACGCCAACGGCACCAGCGCCATCCGCGCAGTGGATGTGACAGTCAACGGCACCGTGGTCGCCAAGCAGGTCCCGGTCCCGTCCACCGGTGGCTGGGATATCTGGGAAACCCGCAAGACCACCGCGAATCTCATCGCCGGTTCGAACACCATCCGCGTCACAGCAACGACCGCCGAGGGCACCGCGAACCTGGACTACCTCGACGTCACCAGAGCTGCGACAGACTGGTCGAAAGCGATGGCCGACTCGACCATGGCTCGGTACACCCCATCGACGCTCGGCGGCTGGTCCTATCCGACCGGCCTCTACCTCTACGGGCAGTACCTGGTCTACCAGCGCACGCATGACCCCAAGTACCTGACCTACCTCAAGACCTGGGTGGACCGGTTCGTCGACTCGTCCGGGAACATCAACAACAGCTTCAACGACCTCGACAGCATGCTCTCCGGGCGACTGCTGGTCGCGCTCCACCACGAGACCGGGGACAACCGCTACAAGGTTGCCGCCAGCAAGATTCGTACCAGACTCAACACCTACCCACGCACCGCCGACGGCGGCTTCTGGCACGCCGCCACCTACCGCCAGCACCAACTCTGGGGCGACGGCGTCTTCATGGTCGACCCCTTCCTCGCGGAATACGGTCGCGAGTTCGGGGACTCGACGTACACGGCTCGCGAGACCGTCAGTCAGCTGCTCACGTACGCCAGCCACCTGCAACAGCCCAACGGCCTTTTACGACACGCGTACGACGAGGCTCGCGCCCAGACCTGGGCGGATCCCACCACCGGGCTGGCCCCGGAGGTCTGGTGCCGCGCCGAGGGCTGGTACGGGATGGCGGTCATCGACGTCCTCGAAGCGGTACCGACCAACCAACCCCGGCGAGCCGAACTGATCGACGTACTGCGGAAGCTCGTGGCCGGGTATGCGCAGTATCAGGACCCGAAGACCGGCCGGTGGTTCCAGGTCGTTGACAAAGGCAACCGTACCGACAACTGGACCGAGACGTCCTGCTCGTCGATGTACACCTTCGTCATCTCCCGAGCCGTCCAACGCGGGTACGTCGAACCGTCGTACCAGGCCGTCGCGGATCGCGGCTATCGAGGCGTGCTGGCCACGATCTCGCTCGGCAACGACGGGCGGACCTACCTCAACGACATCAGCGTCGGCACCAACGTCGGCGACTACCAGTTCTACGTCGACCGGACGCGCGCCACGAACGACTTCCACGGCCTCGGCGCCTTCCTGATCATGAACGAGCAACTCCGCTAGCTGACTCCCCAGAGGGCGGCCACGTGGCGGGCGTCAGTGCCGCAGCAGCCGCCGACGATGGACAGGTTGGGCAGTGACGGCTTCAGTTGCTCGTGGGTGTTCGCGAGCAACTGAAGGTCACCCTCGTCCAGCTCTGTCGCCTCGTCGAGTTCCGCGTGGCTCCTGGTGGAAGCGTTGCACCGCAGGCCGGCAATCCGCTCCCGCCACGGGCCGTCTTCGGCCAAGGCCGGGCTCATGTGGGTCGGATGCGCGCAATTGATCAGGAAGTAGTCCGGGCCGCCGGCCTCGTCGACGGTAGTCACCGCATCCTTCAGCGACTCGCCGGACGGCAGCCGGCCGTCGGTTTCAAGCGTGAAAGAGATCGCCACCGGTACGCCGCTCGCGCGGGCGGCGCGGACGATCCCGATCGCCTCACCGGTGCCGGTCATCGTGTACGCAGTCACGACGTCGGCACCCGCCTGCGCGAACGCGTCGATCTGCGGAGCGTGATACTCAGCGGCCTCGTCGGCATCGAGCTGCCGGTCCGGGCTGTACCCGTCTCCACGCGGACCGACCGCACCACCGACCACCACATCTTTCACCGTGGCGCGGTACCGGTCGCGGAGACCGTCGAGCATCGCAATCGCGTCCCGGTTCGTGCGCGCCAACGCTTCGTCGGAGTAGCCGAGGAGGTGCGCCCAATCGCTGCTGGCCCGCCACGTCGCGGACTCCAACATCAAGGCGGTCCCGGTCTGCTCCGCGATTGCGGCGTACCCGTCGTAGTACTCGGTCAGCAGCGACCTGCCCTGCGCGCTGTCAAGCAGCGGAAAGGCCGCGAAGTACGGCAGGTCCTGGCCGTGATGAAAGATCAGGTCAGTCTCCAGGCCGCCGTCGGTGACGATCGGCCTGCCCGGCAATTGTCCACTCATGCTCGTCCCCCCGGACTGCGGTTTTGGTCTGTTCGTACCACGCGGGCTGGTGAATCGCCATGCCGCAGCCGGGCTGAGAGTAGTTTGGGTGGTGTGGATGACGTCGAACTCGTCGGAGCGCAGAAGACCCTCAGCCCGGTCCTCAGGGCGAAGGCCTTGGACAACCGGTTGCCGGACCCGATTCTGGGCGACAAGTACGCCGAGCAGGCCATGCGCCGCCTCGATCCCGGGTATGACACCGGCCGGTTCGGTACCAGCCAGATCGGGCTCGCGGCCGTCGTACGGGCGAAGGCTCACGACGACTGGGCCCGGGCCTTCCTCGGCGAGCACCCCGATGCGGTGGTGCTCCACCTCGGCTGCGGTCTGGACGCCCGGGTCTACCGGATCGACCCACCGGCCACGGTCGACTGGTACGACTTGGACTATCCCTCCGTCATCGAACTGCGGAAGCAATTCCTGCCGCCGCGAGAGCATCACACCCTGATCGCTTCCAGCGTCACCGACCTCGGCTGGCTGGACCGTGTCCCCCACGACCGGCCGGTCCTGATGATCGCCGAGGGGTTGGTCCCCTATCTCAGCGAGACCGACCTCCATCGACTGCTCACCAGCGTCGTCGACAGCTTCCCGGCCGGCCAAATACAGTTCGACACGGTGTCGGTCTGGGCCTGGCGCACCTCGAAGTGGGATCCCACGCTGCGCAAGTACGGCACCCGGTTTCACTGCGGCTTCGATGACCCGGCAACCATCGCCGCATGGCATCCACGTCTCCAGTACGTCGACGAGGCGCCGATGAACGACTCACCGCTACTGATGGCCAAGGCGCCCGTGAACGTACGCCGCATCTACCGCCTCCTGAACCTCCTGCCAGGCATGAGGCGGTCCACCCGCATCGTCCGATTCCGCTTCTAGCTCGGTGCTCGCTAGGAACGGGATCAGGAGGTCCAGCAGCGCGTTGGGCTGATCGAGCGGGATGATGTGTCCGCAGTTGGGGATGACGTGTCCAGTGAGCGTGTCGGTGATCGGCTCGAGCTGCCGCTGGAGTGCATCGCCGACGGAGTTGGCCCCGATGGCCAGCGTAGGGACGGTCAGCCGACTCGTCGCTGTGGCGACCCGGATCTGGGCGGCATTGGTTGGAAAGGCCCGGTAGTACTCGAAGCCGCAGCGCAATGAGTCCTCGCCGGTATAGGCGCTGACGAATGCATCGCTTGTCGCCGGATCGACGCCTTGCCCATCATGCGTTCCGGCGCGGAGGAACCACTCGACGTACTCACGTTCATGCCCGGCAAGAACCGTTTCAGCCAGTCCTGGCACGGCATGAAAACCGAACCACCACGGTGTTCCAAACGCCTCCGCGCCTGGCAGCGGCGTGAGCAGCGACTCCATCAGCACCAGGCGTCGTACACGCTCGGGAGAACCCATGGCCAGCAGGAAGGCTGCAGGTACGGACGCGTCCAGGGCGACGACGGACGCATCCGGTACGGCGAACCTGTCGAGCAGACCGTTGATGTCGTCAGCGATGGTCGAGGCGTCGTACCCGGATTCCGGCCGGGCGCTGTCGCCCAGACCGCGGAGGTCGGGCGCGATCACGGTGTACTGCTCGGCCAGCCGGCCAATGACCGCTTCCCACACCCGCCACGTATGCGGCCAACCATGCAACAGCACAACGGCCGGGCCGCTGCCGGTCACGGCAACGTTGAGCTCAGTTCCGTTCACTGCGGTGGACAACTCCACGTCGACTCCTTCCGTGGTAACCGATAGATACCTGCTCTATCTTGGTGACCGAAGTTGTCCGCAACAAGGAGGCACCTTGCCCACACGTGGTGAGCCCCGGGTAACCACCTCGCCGCCACCTCGCGGCGACCTCTTCGACCCCAACTGCCCAACCAGGCACCTACTGGACCGCATCGGCGACAAGTGGACCGCCATGGCAATAAAGGTCCTCGCCCAGGCCCACCCCGACGAGGTCCGCTTCGCCGACCTCCGCCGCCGCATCCCCGGCATCTCGTCCAAAATGCTGTCCCAGACCCTGCAAGCCCTAGTGGCCGACGGCCTACTCACCCGCCGCGTAGAAGCAACCGTCCCACCAGCAGTCTGGTACGGCGCAACCCCACTAGGCCTCAGCCTCGACCAACCCCTAGCCATCCTCCGCAACTGGGCCGAATCCCACATGGCCGAGATCGACACCCACCGCAGGACTAGCCAAGCGACCTGATCACACTCGTCACCCGGCCCCGGCCGCTCGCGCTCAGATTTCGATCGCTCGGCAGGTCGGGCAGAGCTTCGGTTTGCGACCGCGCACCAGCAGCCGCTCGAAGCGAGCCTCGCAGGATCCACAAACGAGGATCTCCAGAGCGACACCGGCGGCCGGAGCGACTGTCTGCTTCGGGTGCGCTGCGACCGCACGTGCAGTTGCAGCTACCTTGGCCTTCGCGGGCACCGGCGCTACCAGCTTTTGCAGCGCTCGAGCCCGCCGCTTCTGCAGATCCTCCACCGCGTCCTCGCGAGCCGGCGCCGCGCCGTACAGGGCGATGCCGCGCTCGGCCCACCGCAGGCACTCCGCCCAGTCCTGCTTCTTCTGCTGCCGGATCGCCATCTGACGATAGGTCTCGAGCAGCGGTACCTTGCTCCACTTCGCCATGAAGGCCTGGCAGATCGTGTCCATCTCGGCGTCATGCCGCTTGCAGACGTCGTCGAACTCGTCCAGCGCGGAGTCGTACAGATCGCGGCATCGGTACAACCGCGACTCCAGTTCGGCGAACTGGAAGTGCCGATCAATCGGGTCGGGATCGTGTGCCAGCAGGTTCTGCAGCATGGCAATCGCACGCCGGTCGCCCTCCGGCAGCTCGTCGTACCAGGACAGGTCGTACGAGTCGTCCTCCGCATCCGTCAGCCAGGCCTCGCTGAACCCGGTCCGCATCGTCGACTCGGCGAGCACGGGCCGCCCGCGTGGCCCCGCAGCCCGCCGCACCACTCCGAAGTCACTCGGCCGATGCTCGAGCCAAACCCCGAGCCTGCCCGGCCCATCGTCGTAATACCCGCCGCCCACGATCACGCCCGACAGCCCGATATGCGCTCCATGCAACCGCATGAGCTCGTTGAGGCCGGCCGCATACAGTCCTGCCGTCTGCCGATCCAGATAGCCGACGAGGTGCCCGTGGATCACAACGGCAATCGCGTTGGGGTCGTACGCGTTCTGCGGCTCAGGCACCAGCACCGCTTCAACCGTGCACCGCACACTCTGACCCACGCGCGCGCCGGCGATCCCCCAGAGAGCGTCTTGATAGTGACTCTCCCCCACGACCTCAAGATCGTCGTCACCAGCCAGCATCCGAACCGGCAGTCCCCCACTCGGAGCCACCCGCCCAGTCTCGCGACTTCCCCCTCGGCCACGCAGCCGATCCATCCACCCCATCGTATTTTCCCCTCGCCTTGCCGACCACATCGTGACGGAGAGGCCTTTCGTTACGGAGCGCTACGTATCACGCTCGAATCCCCGCGCTCTGTCTGTGCGAGCCCGCGTTCTCTGCGCACACCTTCAGGAGCTATCGATGCCCGACGAGATTGAGCTGATCAGCGACGGTGACGGACTGGCGGTCATCGGCGATCCGGCGGCCGTCGACCGCTTCCTCCGGTCCGAAGGACTGACATCGCAAGACCTCGGCCTGCACCGGCTCAAGCCTTCCCTCAGTACGGCGGCTGCCGCCGTACGGGCAGGGTCTGAGCTAGCGGCCAACTCGGGCCGCTGGGTGAAGCTGACCAAGGAGTCCGCCCAGCTCGCCCACAAGCACGGGCTGCGGGGAAGCGGCAAAACCGGTCTCGACACCGGAGCCTTGAAAGGCAACCACGGCCAGATCAAAGGGTTCGTCGAGTTCGCCAAAGGCCCATCAACACTGCTGGCCAACCCCGCGCTCCTGGCGGGCGCGGCAGGCATCATGGCTCAACTCGCCATGCAGCAGGCGATGGACGACATCACCGACTACCTGGCCACGATCGACCAGAAAGTCGACGACGTCCTCCGAGGCCAGAAAGACGCTGTCTTCGCGGACGTGATGGGCGTGGACCTCGTCATCGAAGAGGCCCTCACCATCCGGGACCAGGTAGGTCGGGTCTCGGACGTCACCTGGTCGAAGGTGCAGGCCACCACCATGACGCTCGCCCGAACCCAGGCGTACGCGCTGCTCCAACTCGACGCGCTCGCCGAAAAAGCGGGGCACGAGTCCAGCGTCGGCGAGCTTGCCACGCTGACCAAAACCGCCGAGTCACGGGTTCACGAATGGCTCGCCGTCCTCGCCCGCTGTGTCAAGCTCCAGGACGCGATCGCCGTACTCGAACTCGACCGAGTACTGGATTCCTCGCCCGACGAACTCGACCGGCACCGGATGGCGCTCCGGACCGCGCGAACCAACCGGCTTCACCTCATCACACAAAGCACGTCACAACTTCTGGCGCGCATGGACGCCTCCGCCGGCACCGCCAACGCGAAGGTCCTCCTTCACCCGTCTGCCTCCCGAGAGGTCGTCCAGTCCAGCAACCACGTCGCCAGCGCCGTCGCCGACTTCCACGCGCGTCTTGGCATCGACCACGACCGACCATCCCTAGAGGCGCGCCCCTGGTCCGCCGCAGCCACTGACGTGAAAGCCAAAGCCCTCGAAACAGGTTCAGACGGCGTCGACGCCGCGAAACGCCTCGGCACCGAGACATTGGACCGCGCCAAGTCAGTGACCAGCAAACTCACCGAGCGAGCCCTCCGCCTCCGCAAGAAAGAGGACAGCTGACATGTTTCGTCGATACACCTTGGCCGCCACGATGGTGTTCGTTGGCGCAGCACTGATCTTCGTTGGATGGCTGGTTGAGGACAGTGGCTATCTCGCTGATCTTCTTCTGCAGCTGGGTTCGACAGCGCTGCTGGTTGTCCCAGTCCTCTACATCGAGCGTCAGCTCAGTCAAGTACGGCAGAAGTTGACCGATCTTCGCGCCGAGATGGATTCCATCTCACGGGGGTACGAACGCGCACGACAGACCGAAGCAGCGGGCCTCAGCCGCACGGCGACGCTAGAACGAAAAGTTGCCGAAGCACGAGATCAGGCAAGGCATGGGCGACACACTGCGGCGGAGGTGTCGGAGTTGTTCAGGTCTGGTCAGGACGGCGAACGGATCGCCGCTCTCGGCATGATGCAAGGCAACCACAGGTTGGTCGATGCCGGTGCGATCGTGGCCGCCATCTCTGGCTCACGCTCGGCCTTCGAGCAATTCCAGGCGTTGCGCCTGGCAGTGAGTGCCTGGGGCGAACTCCGACCGCTTGATCAGGATCTCGTCATGTCGGCGGTGACGATGCAAATGCAGCCGGGCGGATACATCCAGCCAGGAACCGATCGGCGCCGACTCGCACAGCAACTCCAGTCGCTCGCGAACGCGGCTGGAGATCGCAAAGAAGAAAGGTAGTTTGCTAGGGCATCGCCGGGAGTCGCCAGGTTGCATCGCTTCCATCGAGACGCACCTGCTGTACGCCGGGCGCGACGTCGATGCCGAACTTGTCCCGGGTCGGTCGCCCCAGCTCGTCCCACCGTCGATGCGCGGCTTCCACGACGTCCCACACACACTGCGGACCAGCCTGGGCGACGGTTCCATCCTCTATGCGCGCCCACGAGCCGTCCGGATGAGTGAAGATCGCGACGCCAGTGTCGGCCAGCTTGATGAGAAATCGCAGACCTGGGAGCTCCAGGGCTTGCATGAAGCGGAAGTCACTCTCGAACCAGACCGACCCGTCGAGCTCGGCCGAGCGGGCTGCCGCGACTGCGGAGGTGATCTCGGCGATGCTCTCCAGGCGAGCATCGGCACCCTTCGGGCAGGTTCTCGCGTGCCTCGGCCAGATCACCACCGTCGCCCGTTGGCACGTCCATGACGACCCATCATCGTCCCGCGGCACCCATCACGGAACCTCCTCGGCCGGACCGTCCGGATCTGACCTGATCTCGGCCAGGTCTGCATCCAACTCGCTGACGGCGCCGGAAGTGTTGCTGACAGCGGTTGCAACGGAGCGACCGCGCCCCTGGAAGGCTTGTCCGATGCGCAAACGCCTGACCCGCACCTTGACGACCGGTGTCGCCGCCGCGGCCGTACTGCTCGCCAGCACGATCGCCACGACGACACAGGCCTCCGCCGCTCGTCATCTCGGCACTCGCAGTCTCGCGGCCGTACTCGCGTCCGACGGCGACACGTTCGACCGGAACTGGAACGACTACGACGTACTGACCCAGGCGGTCGGCGCTGTCCTGGCCGCCAAGCCGAACAGCCCGGTGAAGGTCCTGGCGGACGGGAACGTCGCGCTCACGGCCTTCCTGCCCACCGACCGCGCCTTCCAGCTGCTCGCCAAGGACCTCACCGGCAAGTGGTACCGCTCGGAGAGCCAGCTGTTCACCGGACTCGCCGGTCTGCTCGGCGTCGACACCATCGAGGCCGTGCTGCTGTACCACGTGATCCCGGGCGCGACCATCGACAGCAAGGCGGCACTCGCCTCCGACGGCGCCAAGCTGACCACGGCGCTGCCCGGCGCAACGATCAAGGTCGACGTCCTCAGCAGGCGCTACCGGCTGATCCGGCTGATCGATGCCGACCGCAACGACTCGGACCCGTTGCTCAACCCCTGCGCGCTCGACCTCAACAAGGGCAACAAGCAGATCGCGCACGGCATCCTGCTGGTCCTGCGTCCTCTGGACATCTGACCCTGTTCACGACCGGGTGCCGTCGTGCGAGGCTGAGAACATGACAGAACGCTGGCTCTTCGGCGACCAGTTGGGTCCGCACTTCGTGGACGATCCGGAGCAACCGGTGCTCATGATCGAGTCGCGGAGCGTTTTCGCCCGGCGCCGTTTCCACCGGCAGAAGGCGCATCTGGTCTTGTCCGCCATGCGGCACCGCGCGGCCGAGCTTGGTGCGCGCGTCGACTACCGGCAGGTCGGCAACTACCGTGAGGCGCTGCCGGACCGGCCGTTGACCGTCTGCCAGCCGACGAGTTACGCCGCGGACAGGTTCGTCCGGGGGCTGCCGCGGGTCCAGGTGCTGCCTGCGCGGGGATTCGCTTCCAGCCGGGAGGTCTTCGGCGAGTGGGCCGCTCGGCGCGGCCGGCAACGGCTGCTGCTCGAGGACTTCTACCGCGAGGCGCGGGTCCGGCTCGACCTGTTGATGGACGGTTCGGTCCCAGCCGGCGGGCGGTGGAACTTCGATGCCGACAACCGCGAGAGCCCGCCGAAACAGCCCACTCTCGGTGCCGTCGAACCCTGGTGGCCAGTCGAGGACGAGATCGACGCGGAGGTCCGGGCCGATCTCGACCGGTGGGAACGCGACGGTCAGGTTCGCTTCGTCGGCGACGACGGGCCCCGGAGATTCGCCGCGACGCGGGCGGAGGCGTTGTCGGCACTGACCGATTTCGTCGACCACCGGCTGCCCGGCTTCGGCCCGCACGAGGACGCGATGCTCGCCGGGGACGACTGGATGTCCCACTCGTTGCTGTCAGCCCCTATCAACCTCGGCTTGCTGGACCCGGTCGAAGTCGCGGAGCGCGCCGAGGCGGCGTACCGCAGCGGTGACGCGCCGCTGCAGTCGGTCGAGGGATTCATCCGCCAAATCATCGGCTGGCGGGACTACATCTGGCACCTCTACTGGCACTTCGGTGCGGACTACCGCCACCAGAACGCCCTGGCCGCCGACGAGTCGATCCCCGACTGGTTCGCGGAGCTGGACCAGGACGGTGAGGTGCAGGCGCGCTGCCTGTCCGAGACCTTGCGAGGCGTCCGTACGAACGGCTGGGTGCACCACATCCCGCGGCTGATGGTGCTCGGCAACTACGCGATGCAGCGCGGGTGGAACCCGGAAGCGGTCACCGACTGGTTCCACCGATCGTTCGTCGACGGGTACGACTGGGTGATGGTGCCCAACGTGGTGGGCATGTCGCAGCATGCGGACGGCGGCCTGCTGGCCACCAAGCCGTACGCCGCCGGCGGCGCGTACATCGACAAGATGAGCGACTTCTGCGGTAGCTGCCGCTACAACCCGAAGAAGCGCGTCGGTCCTGACGCCTGCCCGTTCACCGCGGGGTACTGGTGGTTCCTGGACCGCAACGCCTCCCGGTTGGAGGGCAACCACCGCATCGCCCGGTCGCTGTCGGCACGGCACCGCCTGGCGGATCTGCCCGCGGTCGTCGACCAGGAGCAGAACCGCCCGGACAGCGCTCCCTAGACCCGGCCCAGCAGGTGCCGAAGGGCCGGTTCGAGGCCGTCGTACCGGAAGGTGTGCCCGAGTTCTTCCAGCCGCGCGGGGACGACGCGTTGCGAGGCCTCGGCGATTTCGCGCGCGCCTTCCGCGCCCAAGAGCAACTGGGGTCCGAAGGAGGGAACCGGAAGCAACGCGGGCCGGTGCAGAACATGGGCCAAGGTCGCCGCGTAGTCGCGGTTGCGGACCGGCTCCGGGGCAGCCGCGTTGACCGGCCCGGACAGGTTCGCGTCGTACAGGGCACGGTGGTAGATGTCGAGCAGATCGTCGATCCCGATCCAGGCCTGCCACTGGTCCCCTGATCCCAGACGGCCGCCGAGACCGGCGGCGAACAGAGGGTACTGCGCCTTCAGGATGCCGCCCGCCGGGGTCTGCACCAGCCCGGTCCGGACCTTGACCACCCGCAGACCACCGGCTTGCGCGGGCTCGGTGGCCTCCTCCCAGTCCTCCACGAGCTCGGCCAGGAAACCTTCTCCCCGCGCGCTCTGCTCCGTCAGAACCTCATCGCC
Organism: Kribbella sp. NPDC051587; assembly: GCF_044453945.1. NCBI lineage: Bacteria > Bacillati > Actinomycetota > Actinomycetes > Propionibacteriales > Kribbellaceae > Kribbella > Kribbella sp. NPDC051587. Next base: position 123,679 of record NZ_JBITDE010000016.1, on the reverse strand, counting down.
TCGATCGGCACCGTAGTAGCCGATGGCGGACGCACTGACGAAGACCTTGGGGCCGTCATCGGTGCCGGCGGCAAGCTCGGCCAGAGCTCGCGTCGGGCCGAGCCGGGAGTCCCGCAGTCCGCGCTTGTGCGCCGGTGTGAACCGGCCCGCGATCGACGCGCCGGCCAGATGGATCACGGCGTCGACGCCGTTCAGGAGCGCCCGGTCGGGATCGGCCGGGTCCCACTGGCGTTCATCAGGGTTGCCGGCGGGCCGCCGTACCAGCTTGATGACGGTGTGCCCCATGGTGCTGAGCAGCGCCGTCAACGCCGTACCGATCGTGCCGTGTGTCCCGGTGACCGCGACCGTCAGCGGGCGCATGCCCGCGTCGACCGCTCGCTGACGCGCGGCGAGGTCGTCGGCCAGTTGCCGGTGCCGGTAGTCGAGCATGGACCGCAGCAGGAACGCGGGGACATTGCTGTCGATCTCGTCCGAGATCCTTGTCGCGGACTCGCCTTCCGCCGTGAAGGAATGGGTGTGTCGCCACCTCACGAGCTGCCGGACCACTGGGGTGTCCAGCTCGTCGACGAACTGCTTCGACACCTCCGCCGAGCTGTGCCGGGCGATCCAGTCGAAGCCCAGCGGGAACCCCAGGACGGCGACGCCGTCGGACAGGTCGTCGGCCTCCTGCTTGACGGTGACCGGCATCCACGGCGGCGTCAGCCGGACGACGGCGCCGGGCCGTTCGTGCCACGCGTAGACCTCGGCCCGCGGTGCCGCGACGACGCTCGAATGCTTCAGACCCACGATCAACAACCTCCAGTCCGGGCGGACAGCGACAACTTCACGGCATCGGTTCGGCGGTCACGACCAGGTTGTCCTGATAGCCCCCGCTCTTCGCATCGTAGGGTCCGCCACAGCCGGACCAGCGGACGACGCCGAACTCACGACTGTCGACCTGACCGCCCAGCACCACTCGGTACAGGCTTTGATCCACTCTTCCGCGCGACCACCACGATCAGATGCACCTACCCCGAACGGCCGCCTCGCCCGGGGACGCCGAGGATAAGCTGCTGTATGGCTCTGTTACTGCTGTTCGTCCAGTGTGTGGTGCTCTGCGTCGGCTTGGTGACAGTGTTCTTCGTGGTCGCGTTGCTCCGCGGCAGACGGTACGACGTGATCGACAGTGGCTGGGGACTCCTGTTCCTGGCGGTTGCCCTCTACTCGTTCATCACCTCGCCGAACCGCCAGCCGGTGGGTTGGATCGCTGTCGCCGCGGTCTCGAGCTGGAGCATCCGCCTCGCGAGCCACATCTTCAGGCGCTGGTTACGCGCACCCGACGAGGATCCGCGTTACGTCGTACTCCGCCGGAACTGGTCTCAGCGATGGCTGCCGCTGCAGATGTATCTGCGCGTCTATCTGGTGCAGGCCGTGCTCGCGTGCGTTGTCTCGCTACCCGTCATCGCTCTCCTGAAGGCACAGCCCGATGCCAACGCGCTGGTGTACGCCGGCCTGACGTTGTGGGCCATCGGCTTCGCGCTGGAGGTCGTCGCCGATCGGCAGCTCGCCGCGTTCCTGGCGCCCGCCGGGAACCGGGGCCAACTGATGACCACCGGTTTGTGGCGCTATTCGCGGCACCCGAACTACCTCGGTGAACTCACGCTGTGGTGGGGGCTGGCCGTGATGGCGCTAGCGACCCCGGACGGTTGGATCGGCCTCGTCGGCGCGGGCACCCTGACAGTGCTGATCGTGTTCGTCTCCGGGATACCTCCCGCGGAACGCCGCGCCGAGCGTAAGCCTGGCTGGTCCGGCTACAGGACGCGCACGCCGGTGCTGCTGCCCCTGCCAGGAGGCCGTCGATGAGGGGTGGTCCCAGCGCCGGGACGCACAGTAGTAGCATCGCCACATCCAGTGGTCCTTGCTGGTCCAGCTCACCGTTTCGGCCCTGAGGCGGTGTTCGTGCAGTAAGAGCCTGAAGGAGTCAGGTTCGTGCGGGAATCAAGTACTGCCGACCGGCGGAGCACCGCGGTCGGCTGGTGTGACGAGCACGGTGGGGCGCTGCACTCGCTGGCGCTGGATCTGGTGCGTGATCCGTCCGAAGCGCAAGCCGTGGTGACCAGTTCGATCTGTGCCGCGGCGGCCAGGCCGGGAGCGGGACGGCAGTCGAGTGGGGTGCGGCAAGAGCTGGCTCGGCAGGTCTATCTCAGGTGCGCCTGCGCGCTGGCCGCGAAGGGTGACAACGGACCGCGCCAGGTGATTTCCCTGGTTCGCCACGGCCGGCTGGACTACCGCCAGGTCGCCGAGCTGACCGGCTTCTCCGCGGCGACCGTGGCGAGTCTTCTGAGCAAGGGACTGCGCGACGAGGCGCAGGGGCTGACCGTCAGCTGAGATCGGCGAAGGGCTGCAGGTCTTTCAGGAGGGCGGCTTTGGGCTTGGCGCCGACGATCGACTTGACCAGCTCGCCGTTCACGTAGACGTTGATGGTCGGGATGCTGATCACGCCGTACATGCCCGGAGTTGCCGGGTTCTCGTCGATGTTGAGCTTGACGAAGCTGAGCTGGTCGGCATGTTCCGCGGCGAGGGCCTCGAGGATCGGGGTGACCTGCTTGCAGGGACCGCACCATTCGGCCCAGAAGTCGACGACGACGGGCTTGTCACTCTTCAGGACGACGCTGTCGAAGTCGGCGTCGGTGACGTCGTTCAGGTGGTTGCTCATGATGCGATCGCTCCAGTGGTTACTAGGTCATTGAGGGCAGCTAGGAAGTGCTCGGCGTCCAGGGCCGCGGCGCAGCCGCTGCCGGCCGCCGTGATCGCCTGGCGGTAGGTGTGGTCGACCAGATCGCCGGCCGCGAACACGCCCGGCTGGTTGGTCTCGGTGCTTCCCTCACGGGTCAGCACGTACCCTTCCTCGTCCAGACGAATCTGACCGTGGATCAGCTCCGACCGCGGGTCGTGCCCGATCGCGATGAACAAACCCGTGACCGGCAACTCACGCGTCTGGCCGGTCTCGGTGTCGCGCAGCACCACGCCGGTCAGCTTGTCGCTGCCCTGGATCTCGGCCACCTCGGAGTTCCACGCGAACTCGATCTTGTCGTTCGCGAACGCCCGCTCGGCCATGATCTTCGACGCGCGCAACTCACCACGACGGTGCACCAGCGTCACCTTCGACGCGAACCGGGTCAGGAACGTGGCCTCCTCGATCGCGGAGTCACCACCACCCACGACGGCGATCTCCTGCTGACGGAAGAAGAACCCGTCACAGGTCGCACACCACGAAACGCCGTGGCCCGACATCCGGTCCTCGTGCTCCACACCCAGCTTGCGGTACCCCGAGCCCATCGCCAGGATCACCGAGCGCGCCTGGTGCACGGTCCCCGCGGAGTCCGTGACCGACTTGATCTCACCGGTCAGGTCCATCGCGACGATGTCGTCAGCGACCAGCTCGGCGCCGAAACGCTCCGCCTGGGTGCGCATCTCGTCCATCAACGCCGGACCCATGATGCCCTGCGCGAAGCCCGGGAAGTTCTCCACCTCGGTCGTGTTCATCAACGCACCACCCGCGGTCACCGAACCCTCGAACACCAACGGCTCCAGCTGCGCACGCGCGGCGTACACGGCGGCCGTGTAACCGGCCGGGCCGGAGCCCACGACGATCACATTACGAACCACGGAGTTGCTCATAAGAATCTGTCCGATTCTGCTGGTAGGAGTGCCGGCTCAGCCGAAGCTGTAGGTGAAGGCGGTGAGGCCGGGGCTGTAGGTCAGCGTCATCGTCTTGCGTTGCTGGCTGGGCAGGTCGACCAGCTGGTAGGCGTTCGGCGTGCCGGAGACCTTGATGGTCTTGTCGGGCAGGCCCGGAATCGACACGGTGACGGTGCCTTCACCGGACAGGACGTGGAAGACCTTGGCGGCGTTGAAGTTCAGCCGGCTCTGCGAGCCCTGGGTGGAGGTGACGCTTTGGGTGCCGACCTTCCAGTCACCGCCGAGGCTGTAGGTGTCACCGGGCTGTTCGGGATTGAGGCCAAAGGCAACAGTCTTGTTCGGGGTGAGCTTGCCGCTGCCGTTCAGGTTGGCGGCGCGGGAGTAGCCCAGGTAGGTCTCGGGCGTGGTCCCGGCAGCACCGATCGAGTCGGCCTTCACCGTGCCGTCCACCGGCGCGGGCAGCTGGACGTTCGGGTTCGCGTCCTTGAGCAGTTGGCGGATCTGGTTCTCGGTCTGGGCGTAGCTGCCCTCGCCGAACTTGATCGACCGGACGGTGCCGGTGGCGTCGATGAGATATTTGGCCGGCCAGTACTGGTTGCGGTACTCCGTCCACGTCGCCAGGTTGTTGTCCTGCCCGACCGGATACGTGATGCCCTCCTTGCGGATCGCGGCCTCGACATTCCCGGCGCTCTTCTCGAACGCGAACTCCGGCGAGTGGATGCCGACGATCTGCAGCCCCAGGGACTGGTAGGCCTTGTTCCAGGCGAGCAGGTGCGGTGTGGCGCGCTGGCAGTTGATGCAGGAGTAGGCCCAGAAGTCGACCAGCACGACCTTGCCCTTCAGCTCAGCCAGCGTCGCCGGCTTGTCGCCCGGGGTGTTGAACCACTTCTGCGTCCCAGTGAACTCCGGCGCCGCGCCACACATCGCCAACTCGGCCGCACCCGGCGTGCACTTCACCAGCTCCTGACCACCCTGACCGAGCGCCGGCGCGAGCACCCCCTGAACCGTCTTGTTCTCCGCGACCTTCTTCTCCAGACCACTCGTGTACGACGGCAGCGAACGCTGGATCACGTCAGTGATATTGAACGCCAACGCGATCGCAAGCAGGATCATCACGATCCCGCCACCGATCCGGAAACCCTTCTGGTGATCGCGATAAGCCTTCACCCGCTGCGAGATCCGCGAACCCGCCGACGCGAAAATCAGCAGCGGCAACGCCGCACCCATCGCGAACGACACCGTCAATACGACCGTCCGCCAACCCACGTTGCCCGTAGCACCAGCCACCGTGATCGCCGCCAGCACCGGACCCGCACACGGGACATACAAAGTGCCGAGCCCAAGACCCAGAACGAAGGCCCCGTTGTTGTTCTTGTTGATCTTCGGCAACCGGTAGAACGGCTTCTCGATCCAATGCCCCAGTGCGGGGAAGATCAGGCCGAGGCCGACCAGCGTCAAAATGGTCAGGCCGCCCCAGCGCAGGAAGCTGTCCGGCAGACCCAGCGCGGACAAGATCACCGATCCCGTCAGCGTGAACAGACTGAAGCTGACCACGATCCCGCCGATGATCTTCAGCGGCCGGAAATCCCTGCGGGGCTTGGCGATCTCGACCTCCTCGACCAGGACGTCGCCGTCGGCGTGGACGGTCGTGGCAGGAACGGTTTCCTTCTTACCGGCCGTGCCGGCGAAGAAGATGATCGGAAGCATCGGCAGGACACAGGGAGAGACCCCGGTGATCAGACCGCCTACCAATCCGATGAAGGCCAGTGTGAGCATCGGGAGACTCCCAGGACGAAAACGAATGAGACACCCTGACTTCGTTTCCGCCGCACCGCCGGATGGGTACGCCGGCTGTCCACGGTGGTCGCCGGATCGACCTATCCGAAGGCCGATCGGCTGCGAAGGGAGGGTGCTGGTCGCGCGGGACCAGTCAAGGCCGGTCACGGCCTCGGAATCGCAGAGACGTGATGCCCATGACAACGCCTGATGTGCACGCCTTGACCGGGCCCTACGTTCTCGACGCGCTCCCGGACGACGAACGTGTCAGCTTCGAACTGCACCTCGCCGAGTGCGAGTCGTGTGCCATCGAGATCGATGAGCTGCGAGGGGCCGCGATCAAGCTCGCCGGCCAGGTCTCCACCGCACCGCCGCCCGCGCTCAGGGCAAGCGTGCTGGCTGCGATCGACCACGTCCGCCAGCTCCCGCCGCTGGTTCCCGAGCTCGAGCCGTCGGTGATCCCGCCGTACCGGAGGTTCGGAAGGCGGTCGATGCTGACGCTCGCCGCCGCTGCCTTGGCTGCCGTCACGAGCGGCGGCATCGCCCTTGACCAGTACCGGAAGAGTGCCACCTCCCAGCGCGCGGCCGATCGGATCGCCGACGTCCTCGCCGATCCCGCCGCGCGGACCGTCCGGTCAGCCGTCGCCGGTGGCGGCCAAGCCACCGTCGTGACCTCACGCACAGCGGACAGTGCTGTGGTGGCACTGCACGGGATCCGCAAGCTTCCGTCGGATCAGACCTGGCAACTGTGGCTCGTCGACGACGCACAGCTCGCGCACTCTGTCGGCCTTGTCCCGGGCGACTCCGGCCGGGACGTGACCCGGGTGATCAGCGGCGGACTCACCGGCAAGATCACCTTCGGTCTCACCGTCGAGCCGGCCGGTGGTTCGGGCCGCCCGACCCTCCCGGCCGCCGCGATGATCTCCCTCTGAGACCGCGTTCCTCAGGACTGCTCGAGTTGCTCGCGATAGCGGCGGTAGGAGTCCAGCGTGGCCGTGAGGTAGCGACGGACGGTCTCGACCTCGCCCGCGGTGAAGTCACTGGTGGCGTCGCGGTGCAGCTCGCCCAACGGCAGGAAGAAATCTCGCGCTAGCTGATAGCCGGCCTCGCCGTAGTGGATCAGCACGCGACGACGGTCCGATGGGTCGCGCTCGCGTCGTACATGACCTGCTCGCTCGAGACGATCCAGCAGAGCCGTCACGGTGCCGGAGGTCAGACCCAGATCGCTGCCCAGCTCCCCCGCTGTCAGCGGAACGCCGTCGGACCCGGCCTGCAGCACCCGGACCAGCGCCTCCAGATCCGTCGAGTGCGCGTCGTGCAGCTGCGCGAACCGGTGACCGATGCGCTGGCCTTCCGCCACCAGGAGCTGGAGCAGCCGGGTGACGTCGTCCTGCTCCGGCTTGCGTGGATCCATCATGCCGCCTTATTGTCTCGATCATCAAGATTATTGACCATCGAGCTAATTGTCGTCGCTAGGAGTCGAGATGTCAGGGTCGATGCGGACGGCCAGGCGGGGCGCCGGGTCGCGGTGGTCCGCGCTGGTGATCGTACTCGCGGCGGTGGCCGTGGCCGTCGGGGTGTTCTTGGCCCCGCCGCCGACCACCGCCGTCCCGCGCTCGGCGACCGGGCTCTCCACAGAGGTCGAGTCGGTCAAGGTCGAGAAGCTCCAGCAACAGCTCGCGGACAACGACCGGTCGGTCGCACTGCTGGTCGCCTCGCGCACCGACGGCGGCGCCTTGACCGACGCCGATCAGCGGACCCTCGCAACCAAGCTCGACGCCCTCAAATCCGCCGCCCCGATCCCGCCGGCCAGGTTGTCCGACGACAAGACGGTGGCCTTGGCGACCGTGGTCCTGGCCGCTGAGAACGACGACGCCGTCATCGCGGCGGTCGACAACCTCCGCTCCGCTCTCAAGCCGCAGGGCGACGACGCGCTGACGATCGCCGTCACCGGACCGGCAGGCTTCACGACCGACCTGACCAGAGTGTTCGACGGCGCCGACACTCGTCTGCTGATCGTCACTGCCGCGGTCGTCGCGCTCCTTCTCCTGCTCACCTATCGGAGCCCGGCACTGGTAGCGATCCCGCTGGTGATCGTGGCCGCCACTGAGCAGACGACACTGAAACTCGCGGAGTTCGCCCTGGCCGCGACCGGTATCCCCGCCGGCGGCCAGGTGACGGGGATCGCGAGCGTCCTCGTGTTCGGCGCGGCCACCGACTATGCCTTGCTGCTGATAGCGCGCTACCGCGAGCAGCTTCGGCTGACCGAGGATTCCCGGCTGGCGGTCCAGACCGCCGTACGCCGGATCGCCGAGCCGGTCCTGGCCAGTGGCGGAACTGTCATCGGGGCCCTACTGATCCTCCTGCTCGCCAGCACCGAGACCCTGCAGGGCATCGCCATCGCCTGCATCATCGGCGTCGTCCTGGCTGTCATCTCAGCGCTCGTGATTCTGCCTGCCGGGCTGCGCTTGTTCGGCCGCGGCGTGTTCTGGCCCTTCGTTCCACGCCAGGGCGAGGCCGGGCGCGAGGGCAGGGTGTGGGGACGGCTCGGCCGGGCGGTGGAGAAGCGTCCGGTGGCGGTACTGGCCGGTTCGATACTTGCCCTCGGCATCATGAGCGCGGGAATCATGGGGCTGAACACCGGACTGGCTCAGAACGAGCAGTTCCGTGCCGAGCCCGAGGCCGTCCGAGGCGCGAAAACGCTGGCCGCTGCCTTCCCCGCCGGTACGACCGAACCGGTCACCGTCATCACCGCGGCCAAGGCGGCCGGCGCCGTGACACAAGCCGTGAAAGAGGTGCCCGGTGTCGCGTCGGTGCGACCGGGCGCCGGCAAGGCGGAACTCGCTCAGCTCGACGTCGTTCTCAACGCCGAAGCCGGGACCAAGGAGTCGTTCGCGATCGTCGAGCAGCTCCGTGACCGAGTTCACCGGATCAGTGGAGCCAACGCGCTGGTCGGGGGCGAACCGGCGCAGAAGCTGGATGTGAGCGATGCGGACGGCAGAGACCGGCTGCTGATCATCCCGCTGATTCTCGTGCTCGTCGCCGCCGTACTGGTCCTGCTTCTGCGCAGCCTGCTCGCGCCGTTCCTCCTGGTCGCAACGGTCGTCGCCTCGTTCTTCGCCGCCTTCGGCGCCAGCTGGTTCCTGTCCAGTCAGGTGTTCGGGTTCCCGGCACTGGACGGGTCGGTCGTCCTGCTGTCGTTCCTCTTCCTGGTCGCGCTCGGTGTCGACTACAACATCTTCCTGACCACTCGAGCGCGTGAGGAGGCGAAAGAGCACGGCACCCGGCGGGGCATGCTGAACGCACTCACCCTGACCGGCGGCGTCATCACCAGCGCCGGCATCCTGCTCGCCGCCGTCTTCGCGGTCCTGGGCGTGCTCCCGCTGATCACGCTCACCCAGGTCGGGATCATCGTGTGCACGGGCGTGCTCCTGGACACTCTGCTCGTCCGGACTGTCGTCGTACCGGCGCTGGCATTTGTCCTGGGCGATCGCTTCTGGTGGCCCGCGAGGCCATGAAAAAGCCGGCCGCCGACAGTGCGAGAAGCACTGCCGACGGCCGGCTCGAGGCTGTTGCCGATCAGGCGGCCGGGGGCATCAGGACCGAGTCGATCAGGTAGACGGTGGCGTTGGCGGTCTTGACGCCGCCGCAGATGACGTTGGCGTTGTTGACCTTGAGGGCCTGGCCGGAGCCGGTGACGTCGACCTCTTGCTTCTCGACGGTGGCGTGCTTGCCGACGACCGCGGTGGGGTCGAGCTGGCCGGCCACGACGTGGTAGGTCAGGATCTTGGTGAGCAGCGCGTCGTTGGTCTTGAGGGTGTTGATGGTCTTGGCGTCGATCTTCTTGAAGGCGTCGTCGACGGGTGCGAAGACGGTGAACTCGCCGCCGTTCAGGGTCGAGACCAGGTTGACCTTCGGGTTGAGCTTGCCGGACACGGCGGCGACCAGGGTGGTCAGCAGCGGGTTGGCCGAGGCGGCGTTGGCGACGGGTGCGGCGGCCATGCCGTCGACGGAGCCGGCGCCGGTGGGGTTGGCCTTGGCGTAGGCCTCGCAGCCCGGGCCGACGAGGCCGGAGGCATTGTCCATCGAGGGCTCGCTCGAGGGCGCGCTGGTCGGCGCACTCGTGGGCTGCGACGCAGCGGGGGTGTCGGCCTTGTTGTCGTCACTGCCACAGGCAACGGTTGCGAAGAGCAACGAAACGGCGGAGGCAGCCAGCGCAACGCGCTTGAGAGTGTGGGACATGACGATCCTTCTCCTTGGTGGATAGCCGGACAAGCACTGCGAGCCCCACCTGGAGCCCGCTTCGATATGACTCCTTCGGCGCTGCTCCAGGGGCGGATGGGTCGGCAGCGAAATATTTCTCGTGGAGCCTTCGCGACCGGGCCGTTGCCGGGTGCAAGCACCACACGGCCGAGGTTGCCGACGGCGGGCCGAATGCGAGAGGGTTGGCTCGGTGCGCCGGGAAGTCTGGTCGGCAGAGCCCGTCCCCGGCCGGGGTGCGGGCCGGTCGGTCGATCCAGGAGGCGGCGTGACAAGCACGGTAACGAGGCAGGATGCAGCAGACACCAGTCCGGTACGGCGCGTAGGCTGCCGACATGCACGCCGAACAAATGGCCGAGGAGTTCCCGGTGGTCGGCCTGGACACAGCTGCCCTCGAAGCAGTTCGGCTGCTGGCCTCGCGCCGGCTGCCCGGATTGATCGTGGTCGGCCAGGACGGCTGCCCGCACTCCGTTCTGCCCGCGTCGCAGGTCGTCCGGTTCCTGGTGCCGAGCTATGTGCAGGACGACCCGTCGCTCGCCCGAGTGATGGACGAGCCCTTCGCCGACCAGGCGGCCGGCAAGCTGACGGGCGCGACCGTCCGGCAACTGCTGCCCTCGGAGCCGGTGGAGCTGCCGGCCGTCAACCACGACGACACGGTGGTCGAAGTGGCGGCGATCATGGCGCGGCTGCGCTGTCCGTTGGTCGCGGTGATGCGGGACAAGACGATCCTGGGCGCGATCACCGCGTCCCGGTTGCTCGAGCTGGTCACCTCCGAGAGCTGACCGGCACGGCGGGAGCGTCGCGATGACGGTGGTAGCGGTCGCGGTGTTCGTCATCGCCTACGTCCTGATCGCCACCGAGTGGACCCACAAACTGCTGGCCGCCCTCGGCGGCGCCGCGATCCTGCTGGCACTCGGGGTCACCGACTCCGAGCACGCGTTCTACTCGCACGAGACCGGCGTCGACTGGGACGTGGTCTTCCTGCTGTTCGGGATGATGGTGATCGTCGGGATCCTCCGGCGTACCGGCGTCTTCGAGTACATCGCGATCTGGGCTGCCAAACGCGCCGGTGGCTCGCCGCTGCAGGTGATGATCCTGCTGACCCTGATCACCGCGGTGGCGTCGGCGTTCCTCGACAACGTGACCACCGTCCTGCTGATCGCACCGGTCACCTTGCTGGTCTGCGACCGGCTCGGCATCGACCCGGTCCCCTTCCTGATCGCGGAGGTGCTGGCGTCGAACATCGGTGGCGCGGCCACCCTGATCGGTGACCCGCCCAACATCATCATCGCGAGCCGCTCCGGGCTGACCTTCAACGACTTCCTGCTGCACATGGCCCCGCTGGTGCTGATCGAACTTGTGGTGTTCGTCCTCGTGCTGCCGCGTCTGTTCAAAGGGTCCTTCACCGTCGACCCGGACCGCGTGGACAACGTGATGCGGCTGAACGAGCGCGAGGCGATCGAGGACAAGCGGCTGCTGATCAAGTCCGGCGCGGTGCTGCTGGCCGTGCTCACCGGCTTCGTGGGCCACTCCGTCTTCCACGTCGAACCGTCGGTCGTCGCGCTGCTGGGCGCGGGCATCCTGGTCCTGATCGCGAAGGTCCCCACCCGGGACTACATGAGCAGCGTGGAGTGGCAGACACTGCTGTTCTTCGCCGGGCTGTTCATCATGGTCGGTGCGCTGGTGAGAACCGGAGTGATCGCCGATCTGGCCGGCCTCGTCGGCGACGTGACCGAGGGCAAACCGTTGCTGGCCACGATGCTGATCCTCGTGGTGTCCGCTCTCCTGTCCGGCATCGTCGACAACATCCCGTACGTCGCGACGATGAGCCCGGTCGTCCTCGAGCTCACCAAGGGCGTCGCCGACCCAGGTCAGGCGCACGCCCTGTGGTGGGCACTGACCGCGGGCGCCGACTTCGGCGGCAACGCGACCGCGGTCGGCGCCAGCGCGAACGTCGTCGTGATCGGGCTGGCCCTGCGCGCCGGGCACCCGATCAGCTTCTGGGCCTTCACCCGCAAGGGTGTGGTGATGACGGCGATCACGGTCGCCGTCGCCGCGCCGTACCTGTGGCTGCGGTACTTCGTGCTGTCCTGAACGGTTTGCGCCGACCGGATGGCATAGTTCACCAGTCCGGATCGGTGGCGGGGTGGGGAGATGCGATGACGCGCGACAGGTTGCGGTACTGGTTCGACAGCACGATGTCGCGGGGAACGTCGGCGCTGATCGGCTGGCTCGGACTGGCCTCGGCCCTGCTGGTCGTGCTGATCACCGCATTGGTCGTCGTCATCGCGCCGGCCGACGTCGGTGAGCACGGCGGCTGGCACGGGGTGTTGTGGATGAGTCTGCTGCGCACGCTGGATCCGGGGACCATGGGCGGTGACCAGGGCGGGCTGGTCTTCCTGGCGCTGATGCTGCTGGTCACGCTCGGCGGGATCTTCATCGTGAGCTCGCTGATCGGCGTGGTGACGACCGGCCTCGACAACAAGATCACCGTACTGCGCAAAGGCCGGTCCCGGATCGTCGAGCAGGACCACACCGTCGTACTGGGCTGGTCCGAACAGGTCTTCACCGTCATCGCCGAACTCGCCGAGGCCAATCAGAGCAACCGGCGTTCCTGCGTGGCGATCCTGGCCGCCAAGGACAAGGTCGAGATGGAGGACGCGATCCGGGCGCGGGTGCCGGACCTCCGCAAGACCCGCGTCGTGTGCCGCACCGGGAACCCGCTCCGGCCCGGCGACCTGGCGCTGGTCAGCCTCGCCACGGCCCGGTCGGTCATGGTGCTGCCACCCGATGTCGCCGATGCCGACATCCACGTCCTCAAGGTGCTGCTCGCCTTGGGCAGCCAGGCGAAGACCGGAACCGGCCCGCACGTCGTCGCCGCGGTCGCGGACTCCGCCAACCTGCCGGCCGCTCGGCTGGCCGGCGGCCCTCGCGCCCAGCTGATCGGCGCCGACGACCTCGCCGTCCGGCTCCTGGTCAACGCCCACCGGCAGTCGGGTCTTTCGGCGGTCTGCGCCGACCTGCTGGCCTTCGCCGGCAACGAGTTCTACCTGCGGCCCGAACCCAGCATGTCCGGCCGGGTTTTCGGCGACACCGTCCACGCCTACGAACTCGGCATACCGGTCGGCCTGCGGCACTCCGACAACACGATCACGCTCAACCCGGCCCACGACCACCCGATCGCCGCCGGCGACGAACTGATCGTGCTGGCCGAGGACGACACCCTGATCAAACTCGCCGACCGGCCGGCGCTGATCACCGCCGACGCGATCGCTCCCCCGACGCCCCGGAGACCCGCGGCGACCCGCACCTTGATGATCGGCTGGAACAAACGCGGGCCACAGATCCTCGAACTCCTCGAGGCCTTCGCCGAACCCGGCTCCACCCTGCGCGTCGCCGCCCGCGAGGAGCTGCACCTCCCGGCCGCCGACGGACCCCTGCGAATCACCGCGACCTCCTGCGACCCGACCGACCGCGACGCGCTGGAGGCACTCGACGTGCGTGCCTACCAACACATCATCGTCCTGGCCGCCGACGACCTGGGCCCCGACGAAGCCGACGCCAGGACGCTCGTCACGCTGCTCCATCTGCGCGACCTGGCCGGCTCGATGGACAGTCCGTACTCGATCGTCAGCGAGATCAACGACGACGCCAACCGCGAGATCGCCGAGGTCACCCGCGCCGACGACTTCGTCGTCAGCGAGAAACTCATCAGCCTGCTGCTCACCCAACTGACCGAGAACCGGCACCTGGCCGCCGTCTTCGACGACCTCTTCAACCCCGAGCACGCCGAGATCTACCTCAAGCCCGCCACCGACTACCTCCAGCCCGGCGTCACCGCCACCTTCGCCACCGTCGCCGAGGCCGCGAAGCTCCGCGGCGAGACCGCGATCGGGTACCGCGTCCACGACGAGTTCTACCGGCCCCCGGCGTACGGCGTCGTCCTCAACCCCCCGAAGAACACGCCCCTCACGCTCACCACCGGCGACCGGGTCATCGTCCTCGCGGAGGACTGACTACGGCCTCGGGCCGACGGTGTCGCGGACGATCAACGTGGTCGGAGTCCCTGGGCGCGGACCCCAAGGCGCTCTCCACCACCAAGAGCGTCACGGTGACGACAGATGCCTCCGGCAACCAACTCCGAGCCGCGAGGACGGGTACAGCTGAACGGTTCCGCTGGATCGACACCGGCAACGGCTTCGTCGACCTGCAGGCGGCGTCGAACGGGAAGTACGTGCCGGCCCGCGCTGACGAGGCCGAATCCCCGTTGCGCGCCAAGAGCGGCGTACAGGGTGAATGGGAGAAGTACAGCTGGGGCGCTACGTGACCGGCCTTGGCTAGGCTCCAGCGGGTCGTCACAACTGGACGAGGCCGCCGTCGACCGGTATCTCGGCACCGGTCAGGTAGGTCGAGTGTGGGCCTGCCAGGAACAGGACGGCCCCGGCGGCCTCGACCGGCTCAGCCCACCGGCGAAGTGGCACCTCGGTCTCGGCCCATTCCTGGAGCGCAGCCTCGTACTCGGGGGCGCCTGCGCCGGTCATGGGCGTAGCCACGGCACCGAAGGACACGGTGTTGACCCGGATCGATCGCTGCAGGAATTCCGGCTGGGCCGCGAACCCGCGGCCCAGTGCACGGACCCCGGCCTTGGCCGCATTGTACAAGGGGTCGCCGATCCGGCCGTTGTGGTAGCCGACCGAGGCCGTCAGGATCACCGAAGCGTGGTCGGCGAGCAGGCCCGCGCATTCGAGCACGGTGAAGAACGTGCTCTTCAAGTTGGTGTCGATGACCTGATCGAACGTCTCCTCGGTGGTGTCGAAGAGCTCCGGCGCGTTGGAGGCTCCGGCGTTGGCGAACAGGATGTCGATCGCCGTCGTGCCATGCTCGCGGAGAGCGGCGGCGAGCCGGGCGGCTCCCGCCGCGCTGGACAGGTCGGTCGCGATCCACCGCGTGCCAGGACCCAGCTCTTCGGCCGCGGCAGCCAGCCGCTGTTCCGACCGGCCCGCGATGGTCACCGTGGCTCCTTCCGTCGCGAGCAATCGCGCCGAAGCGAGCCCGATCCCACTGGATCCGCCCGTGACGACCGCGGTCCGTCCGGCCAGCAACCCGCCGCTCACGCCGGCTCCACCATGGCGAGCAGAGCTGACGGCCCGGCCGGGGTCAGGAGGATGTCCTGGACGGCCAGGGTCTCTGTGATCGCTGCTTCCATCCGATCGAGCATCGTGCGCTCGTACTGGGCGATCGCAGCGTCGACGTCATCGTGCTCGGTCAGCGCGGTCACCAGTTCGAGGGCATCCACCAGGCCCAGGTTGACCCCTTGCCCCGTGTACGGCGGCATTCCGTGGGCAGCGTCGCCGACCAGCGTGATGGCGTGGTGCTGCTGCCAGTGCTGCCGGGCGGGCAGTGCGTAGAGCGGCCACCATCCGAGATCACCGTCGACCTCGTCGAGTGCCCGCAGCAGCCGGGGCGACCAGCCGGTGAGCTGAGCGGTCACCTCCGCCATCCGGGGTTCCAGACCGGCCAAGTTCGGGTCCTCGCTACGCCGCTGAGCGACGTACATCCGGATCGATCCGTCGCCGTGCCGTTGGGACAGCAGGGCCTGGTCGACGCCGATCACGAGACCCGCCCCCTCGCCCGCGAGTTCGGCCGCGAACGACCCCTTCTCCGGCGCCGAGATGTCACCGCCGAGGAAGGTCACGCCGGTGTAGGCCGGGGTCTCGTCGGTGATGACCGGCCGGACCTTCGAGTTGATGCCGTCGGCACCGACCACCACGTCGGCCTCGATCGGCGCGGAGCCCGCGACGTGCAGCCGCCACCGATCGCCGATCGGCTCCACTTCGGTCACCCGGCGTCCCCACTCGATCCGGTCCGGCGGCAGCGAGTCGAGCAGCAGGGACCGCAACTGCCGGCGATCGATCTCCGGCCGGAACTCCGCTTCGTCGCCCTCGTCGGTGGACAACAGCAGTGTTCCCTCGGTGTCGAAGTACCTGGTCCGCTGACCCTGTGGCCGCGCGAGTCGCTCGAACTCCGCCGTCAGCCCGGCCGCGGCGATCGTCCGCAGACCGGAATCCGCGCCGAGGTCCAGCGAGCCGCCCTGCGTGCGCGCCGAACGATCGGCGTCTCGTTCCAGCACCCGCACATCGAATCCCCGGCTGTGCAGCAACAGCGCTGTCGCCAGACCCACCGGGCCGGCACCCACCACCACGATCTCCGTCATCGTCCGCTCCCTGTCAGAAAGTGTCACTCACCATGAAAGGTAACTCGCTTACTTTTTATCTTCAAACCGGCCCGGCGGTGATCGACTCCGAAAGGTCAGTGAGTGTGCTTCGGTGTTACGGTGACGCGTATGCCGACCGCGGGACCGGAAGACGTCGCCGGCCTGAGCCTGCGGGAGCGCAAGAAGCGGCTCACCCGGCAGGCACTGATCCAGATCGCGACCGAGAGGTTCGCCCAGCGCGGCTTCGACCAGGTCACGGTGGCCGAGATCGCCGACGCGGCCAACGTCGCCGCGAAGACCGTGTTCGTCTACTTCCCCACCAAGGAAGACCTCGTGTTCCACGGTGAGGCCGAGATGCAGCGATCCCTCGTCGAGCGGATCCGCAACCGTCCGGCCGGCGACTCCCCGCTGGACGCGATCACGGGCCTGCTGGCCGACCTGATGACCACGAGCCCCCGCGGACCGGTGAGCGAACTGGAACGACTGCTGCGCATGCTCGACGACAGCGCCTCGCTACGGTCCCGGATGCGACTGATGTGGGAGCGGTTCGAGGACGCGATCGCCGCCGAACTGGCGGCCGACACCGGCGTACCGCCGGAGTCACCGCAACCCCGGATCGCCGCGGCACAACTGATCGTCATCTATCGCACGCTGTCGACCCCCGAAGTGATGACCTACCTGCGATCCCAGCCGAAGAACCGGCAACGCAAGGCGTTCACAGGCTGGCTCACCACCGCCACCGAGATGGTCGGCCACGGCATCGCCGACTACGCCCGCCGCTGAGACGAGAGATCACTCAGGGATGAACCCCGGCATCGCCGGCCAGGCCGCCGGCCTGTTCGCCGTCACCAACATCGACGACCTCCTCGTCCTGGCGCTGTTCTTCGCCCAAGGCGCCGGCCGCCGTGGGTCAGCGCGCACCATCGCGATCGGGCAGTACGCCGGATTCCTCGCGATCCTCGTCATCGCGGTCGCTGCGGCCTTCGGTACGACGTTCCTGCCGGACCAGGGCGTCCCCTACCTCGGCCTCTTGCCGCTGGCGCTCGGGGTCAGGGCCGCGATCCAGGCCTGGCGGCACCGCAACGACCCGGCCGACAGCAACCCGGCCAGGACCACCGCACCCTCCGCCGCGGCCGTGGCTGCCGTGACCTTCGCCAACGGCGGCGACAACATCGGCGTCTACGTCCCCGTCTTCGCGACCGCCGGCATCGGCGGCATGATCGGCTACGTCGTCGTCTTCCTGATTCTGCTCGCCGTCTGGATCGCCGCCGGCCGCTACTTCGCCACCCGCCCGGCGATCGCCAAGGCCCTGGCGCGCTGGGGCCACATCCTGCTGCCCGTCGTCCTCATCGGCATCGGCCTGCTCATCCTTGTCGAGGGCAAGGCCTTCGGCCTCTAGCTGGAGCGGCATCGCCGGTCCGATCGTTGCGCCGGTATCTCCTCTAGACTCGGAGCCTGCGAGGAGATGGGGGGCTCGGGGTGGACTCGGTCTGGCTGGTGCTCGAGAGTGCGGACGACGATCCGCAGTACGTCGACGAACAGCTGCTGCATCTGATCGACGACCTGCGAGAGATCGATCTGGACAGCGTCGAGCGTGCTGCGGACGGCGTCGCGCCACCGGGCACGCGAGCGATGGACGCGATGGCTGTCGGGGCGCTCGTCGTCGGGCTCGGCAGCAGCGGTGCCCTGCTGCCGGTGCTGGTCACTGTTGTACGGGACTGGTTGCTGCGCCGGCGGTCGGGGTCGATCCGGCTCAAGATCGGCGACGACGAGATCGAGTTGACGGCTGCCTCGGATGCGCTGCAGCAGCGCGCTTTGGAGGACTTCCTCCGTCGCCACGAGGGCTGATCCGTCATGGCGAGCCGGGCCCTGATCATCGCCAACAGCGTGTACGACGACGAGCAGTTCAGCGCGCTGCCGGCGGCAGCCGCGGATGCCCAGCACCTCGCGGCGGTGCTGGGCGATCCGGAGATCGGCGGTTTCGAGGTCGAGTCGCTGGTCGACGTCGGCCAGCGGGCCGCGATGCGATCGCTGGAGTCCTTCTTCACGCGGGCCGGACGCGACGACCTGCTCCTGGTTCATCTGTCCCTGCACGGCTGGAAGGACATCCGCAACCGGCTGCACTTCGTCATGCGCGACACCGAACGCGACTACCCCGGATCGACCGCCGTCGCCGCCGACACGCTCAGTACCTTCATGAACGAGAGCCGATGCCGTCGCATCGTCGTCCTGCTGGACTGTTGCTACAGCGGCGCGTTCACGCTGAACGCACAGCGTCGGGACCCGGCGCCGCCGGCCGTCGATGTCGCCGAACCGTTCGCGGGCAACGGCCGGGTCGTGATCACGGCGTCCACCTCGCTGCAGTACGCGCATGAAGGCGAGCTCGATGTGCGGTACAGCCGGACGCCCGCGCAGCCGTCCGTCTTCACCTCGGCCGTGGTCCGCGGTCTTCGCGACGGCGCCGCCGATCTGGACGGCGACGGCCTGATCTCGGTCGAGGAGCTCTACGACTTCGTCCACGAGCAAGTACGCCAGCAGATCGCCGGTCAGACGCCGACGCTGAGTGTGGACAGTGCGCAGGGAACCATCTACGTCGCTCGAAGTCCCCGCCATGCCGACACCGACAGGCTCACCGAGATGCGCCTGGGCGTCAATGACGCCCAGCCCTGGAAGCGCGTCGGATCACTCCACCTCGTCGCGCAGCTGCTCGGCAGCGTGCGTGAGGCGACGCGGGACGCGGCCGAAGCGGCCTTGCTCGGGCTGATCGCCGATGCTGACCGCGAGGTCGCGAACCGTGCCCGCCAGCTGTGGCACGAGCGTGGGCTCGGCGAGATCCCGACCGTACGGCGTCCGCGTCCGGAGCCGCCAGCACCTGGACCACAGCGGTTGGGTCCCGCGGTAGGCATCGATTTCGGTACGACGAACTCGTCGATCGCGATCCTCGAGGGCGACGACGTACGCATCGTCCCGAACGCGGAAGGCTCGCTCACGACGCCGAGCCTGCTGGCCATCACCGCGAACGGCGACCTCCTGATCGGAGCGGCCGCCAAGCGGCAGGCGCTCCAGAACGCCGAGTTCACCGTCCGATCGGTCAAGCTGCGGCTGGGCACGGACTGGAGCATCACCCGTGGAGACGTCCGACTGACCGCCGAGGACATCGCCGAACTCATCCTGCGCAGGCTGCGCGAGGACGCCGAGGCCTATGCCGGGCAACCGCCTCGGCAGGCGGTCGTCACGGTCCCGGCGAACTTCGACCTGGCCCAGCGAGCGGCACTGGTCGAGACCGCGCGCCGAGCCGGTCTCAACGTCCAGCGGGTCCTGAACGAGCCGACCGCCGCCGCGCTCACCTACGGACTGGGCAGGCTGACCGACGCCAGAGCGCTGATCTTCGATCTCGGTGGCGGCACCCTCGACGTCAGCCTGGTCGAGGTCGGCGACGGCGTCGTGGAGGTCAAAGCCACATCCGGTGACCGGCAACTCGGCGGCGACGACTGGGACCAGCGCCTCGCGGAGCATCTGATCGGCCGGGTCCGCGACGCGTACGGCGTCGATCTGTCCCAGGACGCCCTCGCGCGCCAGCGCTTCCAGGACGCGGCCGAAATGGCCAAGATCGAGTTGTCGTCGGCGACCAGCACGGTCGTGCGGTTACCCTTCCTCACCTCGACCCCAGCCGGCCCGGTGCATTTCGAGCAGGTGGTGACACGCGTCGAGTTCGAGCGGATGACCAACGATCTGCTGGAGCGCTGCCGAGGCCCGATCGAACAGGCCCTCCAGGACGCCGGGATGCATCCGTCGATGATCGACCAGGTAATTCTGACCGGCGGAGCGACCCGGATGCCTGCCATCGGCGACCTCGTGCGGCAGGCCACTGGTGGCCAGCACCCGTACCGCGGACTCATTCCCGACGGAATCGTCACCGGCGCCGCGCTCCAAGCCGGAGTACTGGAGGGAGCCATCAAAGACACCCTTCTCCTCGACGTGGTTTCGGCGCCGCTCGGGGTCGACACGTCCGACGGCTCGGTCCTGACCCTCATCGCCCGCGGCACGACGATCCCTACCCGCTCCTGGGCTTACGCCGGCCCGAGCGCCGGCGAGCAGACCGCCATGACGCTACGAGTCCTCGAAGGCGAATTCGCGGCCGCCGACCGGAACAAGACGCTTGCCCTCCTCGAACTGTCGGATCTCCCCCGCCATCCCATCGGGACACCGCTGATCGAAGTGGAGTTCGATGTCGACGCCAACAGCACCCTGCACGTCCGCGCCAGAGAGCTCCGGGGCACCACCGCCCAGATCGTCGACCGCGCCCACGCGCTGCACGAGCTCCGGACGGCCATGCTCCGCGTCGGTTACCGAGACGCTTCACACCGCCGGCAACTCGAAGCGGAGCTCACCGCGCTGGAGTCCGACTCGTTCACCGCACGCACCTGGCAAACGATCGTCGACCGCGTCTCCATGTCTCGGGCGGCCGCCCGCCTGGCATCAGTCGATCGGGCGAGGCTTCGCAGCCACACGCCCATCCTGTCCAAGGCGCCCGGACCGAGGGGTCACGGGGCGAAGTAGGGGTTGGCGGCCAGGTTCTGGTAGGCCTGGAGGGCGGCGGGCGAAGAGGTGAGTTGCCACTGGCGTTCCTTCGCGATGTCGAACCAGACGAAGGCTTTGATCAGCGGGAAGCGTTGCTGGAGGGTGGGGACGATGCCGGCGATCCAGGCTGCTTTGTCGCCGCCGGTCTCGTCGGAGGCCGATTCGCCGATGATGACCGGTTTGCCGACCTTGGCCAGGTCGTCGTACAGGCCGGCGAAGACCTCTTCGAAGGTCTGCCACTCGAAGTCCGGGTCGGAGGTGCCCCAGTTGTAGCCGTCGATGCCGGTCCAGTCGACGTAGGCGTCACCTGGGTAGTAGGCCATGGCGGTCGGGGCGCCGTCGGAGTCGGTGTTGTTCGGGCACCAGGCCCATTCCACGTTGGTCACGCCGCGGGCGGTGAAGAGGTCGTGGATGTGGCGGTAGGCGGCGATGTATCTGGCCGGTGAGTGGTCGCCCCAGCCTTCTTCCTCGTTCATCTCGGCCGCGAAATCCAGCATGACCTTGGCTTTGAGCGTCTTCACGCCGTCGGCGCGGGCCTTGATCGTGTCATCCAGCTTCCCGGCGGTGATGTCGTCGAAGTCGACGCCGAAGGGCTCCCAGTTGATCAGCGGGATCCGGCCGTCGGCGAGGTCGGACCGGGTCGCGTCCGACGTGACCCAGTCGTCCTTCCAGTTGTAGTACGTCAGGTGGATGGCCGGTTTGCGGCCGATCCGGGCGTCGGTCTCGGCGATGGTTCCGGAGCCGTAGTAGTGCCCGAGGAGCGCGCCGTGTGCGGGCGCGAGACTGCTCTGCGAGCTCGGCGTCGCCGCGACCGGCCGTTGGTCGATGGTTGTGCAAGCGGTCAGAGTGACTGCCACCGCGATGGCCATCGCCGCGTGAATTCTCTTCATGCCCGCAGCGTGTCAAGACGTTGATGAGAAGATCATGAGACGGCGTGGACGGGCAGGATCAACTCTGCCAAGGTCCCGCCGCCGTCGGCGGCCAGAAGGCGTGCCGATCCCCCGTGCAGTCCGGCGACCCAGCGCACGATCGCCAGTCCGATGCCGGTGCCGCCAGGTTCACCGGTGACGGTGCGCTCGAACATCCGCTCCCGATCTGCTTCCGCGACTCCCGGACCGTGGTCGCGGACGGCGACCCGGCCATCGGCGACTGTGACCACGACCTCGGTTCCACCGCCGTGACGTACGGCGTTGTCGACGAGGTTGCGCACGGCCTGCCCGAGCAGGTCCGGATCGCCGAGCACGATGCAAGGCTCCGCAGCGAGGCGGACGTCGTACCCGTCAAGGACCTGTTCGACGAGCAGATCCAGCCGTAGGGGTTCGCGCTCGGGGTTGACCGTGCCGGCTTCCAGCCGGGCCCGGACCAGCAGGCCGGAGACCAATCGGCCCAGCTCCCCGGCCAGGCGAGCGGCTCGTTGGAGTGCGTCCGTACGCCGGTTGGGGTCGCGGAGCCCGGCCTCGGTGACCAGTTGGAGCGTTGCCAGCGGCGTACGCAACTCGTGCGCCGCTTCGGCCAGGAACTGTTCCTGCTGGTCGAGGGCGTGCATCGCGGGCCGCATGCTTCGCCCGGACAACAGATGACCCGCCGCGGCGGCGACCAGCAGCAGCACCGCACATCCCAAAGCGAGCCACCGGACCAGTAAGGCGTGCTGGTGCCGCTCGGCGGCGCCACTGCCACGGGCGACAACTACCGCGCCGATGCGGTCGCCGTTCCACACACCCGCCGCCGCGACCCGAACCGGATGTCCGTCGCCGACCGCATCGCCCAGCGCTGTTTCCTCAGTACGGCGTGCCTCCGCCGCCACACTCGCGATGTCCGCCGGGGCCGCCCCGCCGCGTGGGTAGCGTTCCGTCAGCTCGCCGGCGGCATTCCACTCGAACACCGCGACCGAGGCCGAACCAGCCGCCAGAATGTCTTCGCGCAAGGGCTCGAGGTGCAGGCTCCCGGCGTCGTCGTACCAGACTGCTCGCGACAGCGCGGTGGCGGTGCGATCGACGTCCAGATCCAGTGCCGACGACCGTGAGCTGGCGTCGATCCCGGCAGCGATCGCGGCCAGCACCACAAGGCACACCGCAGTGCCGAGGGTGTAGAGCGCAGTCAGCTGCCACCGAAGCCGCCGCAGCCGCGTGCGGGCCGGTGTGATCACGCTGCCGGCCCCTCGACCAGGTACCCGGCGCCGCGCACCGTGCTGATCACCGGTACGCCGAGCTTGCGGCGCAGCTGGGCGATGACCGCGTCGACGACGTTCGACATCGGGTCGGCCTGTTCGTCCCAGCAATGTTCGATCAGGTCGATGCGGGAGACGACCTGCCCGGCGCGCACCGCCAGGAATTCCAGAACCGCGAACTCCTTCGCGCCCAGGGCAAGCAGAATGCCGTCACGGCGAACCCGCTTGCGGGCGGTATCGATCTCCAGACCGCCGGCGTACAGGATCGGTGGCCGCGGTTGCTCGCCCCGCCGGCACAGCACGCCGACCCGGGCCACGAGTTCGGCGAACGCGAACGGCTTGACGAGATAGTCGTCGGCGCCCTCGGTCAGCCCGTCGACGCGATCGGCCACCGTGTCCATCGCGGTCAGCATCAGCACCGGCAGGCTGGTGCCGTGGCCGCGAAGAGTCCGCACCAGCTCCAGGCCGTCGCCGTCCGGCACCATCCGGTCGAGGACCAGACAGTCGTACTCGTTGACGGAGACAGCGAAACCGGCATCCGCGACCGTTGCCACCAGGTCGACCGCGTAGCCGACCGACCGCAAGCCTCCCGCGATCTCGGCACCGAGCTCCGCTTCGTCCTCCAGGACCAGCACCCGCACGCCCCGATGATAGTCACGGGCGCTCGCACACCGTCCCGGGCGCGCGGGGCAACGGGCGTGGCGGTGCTACACCGTCAGGAGTCGTCTTCGGCGCGAGCCAGGCGCTCGCGGCGATCTTGTTCGCGCTTGGAGTAGGCGGCCGCGCGGATCGCCTCATCCGACTCCAGGCCCGAGCCGAGCCCACCGCCCACGGTGGCGGCGGATGCGACGAACCAGGCCAGCACGAACAGGTCGCCATGACCCATCGGGACTCCGGAGGAGCTGCTCATCACCTGGGGGTCGAGGACGAAGTACGCCCACGCCAGATTCACGACGTACAAGGCGGCGTAGCAGATGAGTACGCCGACTGCCAGCGTCAGGAGGGTGGAGGCGTTGTACAGGCGTGACCGCTCCTTCGCCTGCGGGGAGTCGTCGTCCGGGCGGTCCCACAGTTCGCCGTCGATCACCAGCCAGCCGACCACGAGCGCGATCGAGGCGATGCTCGCGACCACCAGACGCCACCACGACAGCGAACCCGCGAGCAGCCAGATCGTGGAGTTGACGGTGGCCACAGCTCCGGTGGCGAGCGCCGCGACGAGCGCGGACTTCAGCCCGGGCACCAACAGCCATGGACGGTTGGCGAGCACCATCCCCCGAAGCAGCCGCAAGCGCCCCCGCAGCCGCGGCAGGGCGACGTGGCGCTCCGCGTCCGTGTCGGGATCAGCCATGCCGCTGACCAGCGAGCGAACAGCCTTGCGGGCACGGGTATGCATCCAGAGCCCGCCGAGCGCAGGCAACGACAGTACGGCGGTGCGTTGCTCCGGATCGGTCTCCACGAGCAAGTGCCGACCCTCATGATCGTGCAACGGCAGCTCGGTCAGGCCAACCACAAAGTCCCAGTCCCGCTCCCGAGCGCGGTCCTGCAACCTCCCCACTGCCGCCCCGACATCCTCCGAGCCCGTGGTGAAGGGCTCACTCACCACGTCGATATCCCACGTGTCGTCGCCACTGAGTGGTCGCAGGTCGGTCATTCGCCGAGCGGCCACAGTCGGAGCAGCCGGATCCGCCACAAGCCCAACACGAAGGGAGTTCATACCGAGCGAGTATGCCCCGTCCGAACAGGATTGGCCGTGGGTTACGTCGTACGGCGATAGGTGGCGACGAAAGTGGCGGTGGCAGTAGTCGAGGGCTTGGCGGCCGCGAGCACCGACCGGGCGGGGGCGCCGTACGGGAGGCTGAGCGGTTTAGCCAAGGCCAGCAAGGTGAAACGGTAATGATGGGTCTCGCCGCGGGGTGGGCAGGGCCCGTTGTACGTCGCTTCACCGAGGTCACTCAAGGCCTCGCGGGCAGCTTCGGGCTTCGTGTGTTCGGCAAGGCCGCCCACATCCGGTGGGATCATCCATTCAACCCAGTGGATGAGCGGCCCCGGCTTGTCCTCGTCGACCATCGACAACACCAGCTCGACCGTCCCGGCCGGAAGGTTACTGAAGACCAGCGGTGGGGAGTAGTCCCCTGCTCCATCGCAAGTCATCCGCGGATCGAAACTGCCGTCCGCATGAAACCCCTCCCCCGGCCCGATCGTGAACCGGGTGTTCGACGGTGTGGCCGAGGGCCCCGAAACGCCTGCCTGCGAAGCATTCGAGCAGCCCGCGACACCTGAAAGCAAGACAGCCAAGGTGGCGACAGTTCGCCAGCGCACCACCTACCCGAGCTCCCTGGCCGACGTAGTCTTCTTGGCGCTCGCCACCGGCTGCGGCCTCCCGGCACGAACGGCCAACACCCGAACAGCAATGAAGACAGCCGCGCTGACCAGTGCCAACGCGACAATCAAGACAGCGAACAGAACCGGCATACTCATCTGGTCGAACATCGTTCGCACCTTCCTCTCGGTCAGCTCGAACGCTACGCCCGCAATCCCCCACCCGCGCTTACCCACAGCTAACGGCCAAGACCCCGTGCGCTGGCGGCAGTTGCCCGACGTGATCCCCGTCGGCGCCATCAGCAAGGTCTACGCACTCAAGCAGCTGCGATTCCTTGGTCGCCCCGTGGATCCTGCGAGTCTGATCAGGTACGAGTCGGCGCCTCGGTCGCATGTGAACCCGGTGTTCGGGCGCCGGCAGTTGCGGTCGATCAAACCGTCGGAGATCGCGGCCTGGGTCGTTGACCTGATGCGCGGTTCGGGCCGTCCACCGCGCGTACGGCGTTTTTGGTGCTGTATGGGGCGCTCGGTCTGGCGGTAGACGACGAGACGATCAAGGCGTTGGCGGTCTGAGGCCGGCTCCACGCCAGCCACCGGTTTTGGTTGTGCGCGCTAGCCGCTCGGCGGCGGTAGCCGCCAGGGTGGTCGGCGGTAGCCGGCACGGGATGCTCCGGCGTTAGCCGTGTGCGGGGCTGTGCTAACGGATGCGCATACCGGAGATAGCTCGGGAGACGATAAGGCGCTGGATCTCTGAGGTGCCTTCGAAGAAGGTATAGATCTCTTCCAACCTCCCGGGCGACTCGCGTCGAACGGCCGAATCCGCGGCTGAGCTGCGCGTTTGTCTCCCAGCGTTGCTCACCCGTGATCGTCGTTTGCCATCGTCTCACGGAGCTGTGACGGAGATGAACTCTTCTATCGCCGTGCGACCAGCAACGACAAATGGCGCCGCGTAGACCCGCGATTCGTTCTGGGGGTAAACCGACGCGTGCGACGCAATCCAGCTCAGATAGATCGGCAACGCCGGTTCCCGGACCGCTGTCCCTCGCGGCGTGTCGACACGAAGGCGCAGGTCAGTCACGATGATCGGCGCCGGGGCCGGATTATGCACTACGAGGGGCAACACCAGCACGATCTTCGCGGGAGTGAACCCGCCGCTGTAGACATGTGACGTGTAGGCGCGCAGCAGGCCGCGTCGGACCTGAATCCACCAGAATGATCCGACTGTAAAGAGCAGCGCAAATATTGCGACCACGAGGCTTGGCGTCAGCCAAGATCCGCGCCCGCGCCCATCGATGATCAAGAAGACATACGACACAGTCGGAAGCTACACCGACTGCGGCTACAGCGGCTGACCTGCAGGTTGCATTAGCGAAGATGCCAGACGGAGGACTGACGTGTGCGAGTCGTGCTTCACTTCGATGGGTCCACAGTGCCTAGGCTGCAGGGACCGTGGCCGCTTCAGACCGAGCAGATCCTGGTTATAACGGCACTCCTTGATCGAGTTTCGGCTCACAGACGTCACCTACGCCTCCATGCGGGATTCGACTGGTACGCAACTTGGTGGCGATCGTCGCATCAACCTCGTCCGTAGGCACCTCAGCGTCGTGAGGGAACAGCCATGGAAACAAAGACACGTTGAACTGGGTCTACCGGAGTCAACAGCGATCGAACAGAAGGTGACCATCGCGACCAGATTGCACGCCTCCAGCCGGACCCACCCGAGCCGAAGCTATACGCGTCCCTCACGCTGGACGATGGAAGTCAGCGGCTGAGGCCATACGTCTCGCCGCCGCTTCGAAGCCGCCGAGTCAGATCCCGTCGCCGACCTCATCCTGTATGAAGGCGGGACTCAGCAGTCGCAACTGTCGTTCATTCGAAGCGGATCAGTTCGACACCGGCCTCGGTAAGCACCGCGTACAGGTCTGCAATCCGGTTGTTCGACCCACGGGCGTCACACTGTGTGAAGACCAGCTTTTCGGCTGCTCGGGACACGCCGACAAAGAACGTCATAGTGGATTCGATGACGTCTCGCGCGTGCGCCCACCATTGATCGTCGTCCAACCCGATGAAGAACACGGTGTGGTATTCAAGCCCCTTGCTGCGATGGATTGTAAGCAGCGGTACGGCGTCGTCTTCGCTGAAGCCATCCGCGACTTGATCCCACGAGTCGACACGGCCGACGACGTCAGACAGTCGGATCTCGAACGCTTCCAATGTGACTGCAACGTCTTCGGGCCGGTCCGCGAGGGTTCGCTTGTGACTGAGTTGATCGAGCTTCATGAACCCGACGAGCTTTTCGATGAGGTTGGTACTCGCATCCCCATCGTCGACCGAGTTCATCGCGAACCACGCACGAAGCTCGGTGAGGAACGCCGAGAGTTCATCGTCCATTCGCGTGCCGACCTCGCGGTCCTGGTCGGCCGGCACCAATCCGGCAAGAGTCGATGTCACTTCACGCCAGGTCTGCGGTTGTCCGCCGCGCGAGGCAGCCAGGCGAATCAGCCCGATCAGCAGCCGCGCCAACTCGTCCTTCAGCAAGTCCTGGAGCCTCAGTTTGCCGACCTGTGCATCGTCGTTTCGAACGCTGAGTCCCTGCGCGGCAAATGCCCGTCGGAGTTCGGGTTCGAGATTGGCGACCTGCTGGCGAGCGATCAGCGCGTAGTCGGACGGTTTGCGTAACGATGCCTCAACATCGCCGGCGATCGAGGCCGCCAGGGCCCGGGCTTCGAGTTGCGAGTTGGAGAATGACCAGATCTGCACCTGCGAATCGGTCGCGTCACCCGTGACCTGTGAGATCTGGAGCTGGCTCGCCTCGTCAAGCAGCGTGGCGAACCGGTGTTGGAGATCGACCAACGGTTGTGTCGAACGGAAGTTCCAGGTCAGCTCGTAGGGAGCGGCGCTGAAATCCTGCCTGAACTCCGCGAAGGCATCGGTCAATGCACCGGCCCAGCCCATTATTCGTTGCTTGCGGTCACCGACTGCTGTGACCGTCGTACCTTCACGCGCGAAGACGGCTCTCAGGAAGGAGTACTGGGCGTAGGTGGTGTCCTGGAACTCGTCGACGAAAACGAACGGATAGGTGGCAGTCAACGCACGCCTCAGCTGGGTGTTCGTGCGGATCAGTAGCTCGGCCAAGCGATTCAGTAGGACGAAGTCGAGCCGCGGCCAGTCGCGCGAGTGGTAATTACGCTCCCACCATTGCTGCACGGCGTACTCGCTGCCTGACGTCGGCGCCGGAATCTCAGCCAGCAACTCGTACGAGCCGACCACATTCGTGAGGAAGTCCGACGGTCGGATCGCAAAGATCTCGTCCTGAAATCCCCCAGGTGCCGATGACAGCAGGTCATATAGAAAGCTTTCCACGTCTGTCTTGCTGGCGAAGCCGATCTGGTAGTCACTCGGCAGGAACCAGTCCGCTGGCAGCAGGCCTCTGAATCGATCCACGATCGACTTCGTGAACGCATCGAACGTCATCGACGTGAACCGCGAGGCCAGGTCCGGTTGTCGGGCCTGGACGCGGCGCCGGAGATTGGCAGCGGAATCTCGCTTGAACGAAATGGCAAGAATCTGCTGTGGCGGTCGACACATGCCGGTCTCCAGCAGAAAGCTCGCACGTTGGGCGAGGAACTCCGTCTTGCCGGCTCCGGGACCGGCCGTGATCGACGCCGTGCCAGCACGCAAAGCGTCCCATGCCGCGGCCTCGAGGTTCTCAATGTCGTGAGGCCGCCAATCGGCCGGGTCCACCCTCATGTCGCGTCGACCGCCTCGCTGACCCGGTCAAGAAGACGACCAATTCGGTGCGGGGCTTCGGCGAGATCAGTCGTTGGCACCCGCGAGAGTGCGCGTAGATGAGTACTCGGCTTCGAATGCGTTAGGAACAGGTATCGATACCAACGCATTAGCTCGGTCGCGTCTGTCGAGTCCCAGCCGTCGACAGACGGCCGTACGTCTGGTTCGCCGAGAACAGCGTCGCGCGGATCACCTTTCGTGCTAGGTCCCTTGGCGCCCGGGTCGAGATTGTTGGTGTAGGCCGACTGGAAGTGTTTCAGAAGGACCATATCCAGATCGAGGGGAGCAGCGAAGTAGATACCCCACTGTTCAAGGTGATCCAGCCAAGTGTCGATCTGCTTCGTTGACAGCCCGGTGATCTGATCCGCCGAGGTGAAGCCTTGTATTCCCTCGAACGGATCGATTCCGATGTCGACCAGGCGGCTACAAGCATCCTTGATGCGTCCCTCCCCGCCCCCCGCGCGGCCCCAATCCAGATCGAGGAGCGTGGCGTGGGGAATCTCGAGGTCGTTGAGCAGTCGCCAAAAGTGGTTCGTGTGACGGCCGCCCAGTGGGATGACTGCGACGAACGACTGGTCGATGTGCATGCCTCGGGCTGCAGCAAGCATCGGGAGGACAAGCTCTTCCGAATCGCCCTCCCCGAGCACGACAAAGTGCGCGAAGTAGAGCTCCGGGTGAGCCCTGACTGCCTGACGAACGTACTTCCCAGCATCGTCTGAGTCGTCCGGAAGCACGATCTCACGCACCCGCGTTGTCCTGGTTGTCCCGTCGATCCGCAGGTGCCTGATCCGCTCGGGCTCGACTCGGGCGAGGACGCTGGCAGAGTGGCTAGAGATCACAGCCTGCGCTCGGCCCGATGAGGTCACATCCAGCAGTTGCTGCATGACGCGAGACAGGAAGTAGGGCGACAAGTTGTTCTCGGGCTCCTCGATCACAAGGAACGTCAAGGTCGGAAGCCTTGCCTCGGTGATGTCGAACTTGTCGTTGTGCTCCCCCGCCGCGATCTCGGCCTCGAGATCCAAGGTCGCAGCGGTCAGCGCGATATGGAGCAACGACTGTTGGCCGTCACTCAGTTCGGCGGCGCGTCGGACCCTCCCCGCAGGCGAAGGCTCGAACAGCATCTCGGCGTTGGCGACGAGAGCCCCCACTTCCTTCTCGATCGGCTGGAAGTAGGGATTGTGCTCAACTCTCAGGTGATGGAGCTCTTTCCACCGACCCGCAATTGCCGTCGTCACGCTCTGAACGGCGGCTTCCTTCTTGAACTCCTCGGACATCGTGCCCGCCGCCGTGCTGACGTGCGTACGGAACTCCTCCGACCACAAACTCGCGCGCCACACACGCCCACGCAGGAAGGCATCTACCTGCCGTGCACCACTTCGGGTCGCAGGCACGTACACCGCCTGAATACGATTCCGATCAGAGGGGCGGAGCTCGACCCACTGGTCTCCGTAGTCCTGCTCAAAGGTGTGCACAACACGACGGCTCTGCTCGATCGCACCGTCGACCGTTCCCTCGGCCGACCAGGTCGCCTCGAGGACGATCCGGAGCTTCAGATGCCCGTCATCGCTCGCTGACATCTGGGCGAAGAACTCCGGCACGGTCCGCTCGACGTTCCCGTGCCCCCCGTCGCCTTCGTCTTCGCCGTCCTCGTCCTCCTCTTCGTCCTCCTCGGCAAGCTCGGGAAACGCGAAGACCGCCTCGATCGACAACGTCCGCACATTTGGCGGCTCGTCTTCGCCATCCGGCACGTGAAAGTCGTCGACGCGCACCTGCCGCTGATCGCCGACAACGCTGAAGAGGCGAAGCAACGCCTGACAGGCCGCCGTCTTTCCAGACGCGTTCGGACCGATCATCGCGGTCAGATGCTCGTCGAACCGGATCTCGGTCCGCTCAGGACCAAAGCATTGAAAATTGGACAACGTGAGACTCTCAAGAAACATCGAGCTCTCCGGCGAGAACGCAAATTGCAGTATTCAACGAGATATCTCCCCTACAGGTCGCACGTCTTGCAGGAGTCAGAGCCTGGTGGACCGCTCGGTGATACATCTTGTCAGCTGATGGCCCGCCGATATGCTCACCTCGACCGCGGCACCGACCATGGCGGCCCATTCATGATCAAGCGTTCGATGATCGCCGTCGAGTCCCCACTGCGCAGACCAGGGTGACGAAACCTCTGGCCGACGAGCCAGGATCAGGGCCTACTCTTGCGTGCCGGACGCCGCGGCGCGCAGGAGAGCGCCAGACTGGAGACATGGCCTGTACAGAGTCTCCGAGCTTGCTGTTCCAACTCCGCCGTCGAGGTGGGCGATGACCATTGGTGCGGCCCAGGTGGACGCCGAGTTGGCAAGAGCGGCTGGAATGGTTCGTTCCTTCGGGGCCTTCGTCGTTGTTGGTGCCGGGGTCTCGGCGAGCAAGTACCCGATGACGGCTCAGCTTCCACCACTCCTCTGGCAAGCCATCGAAGATGTGCCCGAAGCGCTCGCTGAGCTTCGGGCGCGAACGGGCGCCGCCGGGAGCGCAAAGACCATTCTGTCTTCCGAACCTGACCGTCTCCAGCACGGCTGGCAGCTCGTCCGCGAGTTCCCTGCGGCGCGATGGGCATATCAATCGGCGTTCGCAGCGCTCGACGCCGACAGAGAGCCATCGAGCGCCCACTTCGATCTGGCGCGCCTCGTCAACACCGGCCACGTAGAGGCATTGGTCTCGTACAACTGGGACACCTGCATCGAGCGAGCACACGAGCGAATGTTCGGAATCGGGCTACCGGCTGGTCTGCTCCACAAGCCTCACGGCGACGCTGCTCGTCCGGATGAGCACTGGATCCTCCCAGATGAAGACGGTCAAGTTCCAGCAGGGGTACTCAATCACGTCGTCAAGCTCTCGAACCGGCCACGCACGCTCGTCGTGCTTGGGTACAGCGGGAGTGACGTCGGTGTCGTCGAGTCGCTGCTTTCGCCCCTCGAAGAACGATGGCCTGTTGTCCGCGTCGGCCCATCGGTTGTTGGCGAGGGGGCAATCCCACTCACTGCAGATTCCGCCCTCGCGGCGCTCGCGACACAACTCGCGACGCCTCAACCCCTCGACGGATGGAAATATGTCACCTTCTCACACAGCAGAAGCTTCCTGGCGGCGCTGCGAGGCGAACGCCTTCGCCCGACCGATGTGAACGCATGCCCTGAGTTGCCGGCTGCTGCAAGACTCGCCGATCGCCTATTCACCTCTCGATTCGCGACTTTGTCGGGTTCAAGCGGCACGGGAAAGTCCATCACTGCTTTCCATGCGGCCCGTCGGCTCAACCGTGAGGGCTGGAAGGTGATCGAGCTCCGACAACCAGGCGTTGCGTCAGCAGCCGACGTCGAAGAACTCCGACGCTTGAACGGCCCAGTCCTCGCAGTCGTTGACGATGCCCAAGCCATCGACCACAGTGTTGTTACCGATCTCGAGTCGGCGATCGATGACGCCCACGCGGTCCTCTTGGTCTCCACCGAACGGCTGGAGACGCGAGATGACGAAACGTTGCTCGCAACTCAAGCCATGCAGGTCTTGCACGAGTACTGCCGTGCCAACATTGACACGGTTGGTCCGCTCCTCACACAGCTCGATGATCGAGTCCGATGGTCAGCCTTCGACGAGCCTCCGGAGCAACGACTCGAACTGGCTGTACGCACGGCCACAGAGCCTTGGCTCTATATGTTCATTGCATCCGGTGGAGAGCGGCGCATTGTCGGCGCGCTGGATCGGATGGTCGACGACGTCCGTGCAGCTCTCGTCCTAGCCTTCGTCTGCATCACACAGCTGACATCTCGCGACGCCGGCGTCTCCCGCGAGGATCTCAACTCGATCGTAGAGCGACACGCGAGCGACAGGTTTTGTCCAGAGGGCACGCTGCAGCTGGGACTCATCGATAACGCTCTGTTTCTTCTCGCCGGCGAGAAGCTCATCCGTGAGCATGACGGCCGAATCCGTGCAGCTCATATCCGCATCGCGGAAAGGACCCTGCAGAACCTCGGGCAACGTGAAGCGTCCTCGATCGGGTCAACCGTGCGTGCTTGCGTACGCGCGACCCTTCTTGCCCCCGCCGGAGACATCGCCGGCAAGTTCTGGCTCTTTCGCGTCTTCGAAAGCATGGACATCTACCGCTACAAGTGGTCGAGTTCGATCGTCGACGAGGAGGTGTCGGACAGCCTGCTGGGCCAATGCCTTGTAGCGGCACCAGGTCGGGACCGAGGCGTTGCCCTCAACCTGCTCTACTCTTCCGAGTCGCTACGGCTTCTCGCCGACACTGCGGCAGAAGAGCTCGCTGCGAGTATCGTGAGCTGGCTGCCGAATGTGGCATCAGAAGAGATCAACGGTTATCGCTCGATGCTGAGTCGGCTCGAGGCCCGTCACGAACTGGCATTCAATCAGATTCGCGAATCCGTCTCGGCACGCCTCCTTGGCGAGCGCCTCTCAGTTGACGGAACCAGACCAGCAGCGATGGATTGGGCACACGTCATCCAACGGCTCAGCCCAGATCGGCGAGGCGGCGACCTGCTGAGTTGGAGCAGGGAACTGGAGCTCGGGATCGATCCCGAGCTCCTCAACCGCTGGTTGTCCGACCGAAATGAGCGCTCACACCCGTTCGAGATCTACGACATCATCGATACCCTCGCCTCCCTCGTTCCGCGAACAGCAGCAACCGCCTTTGGCGCCTGCGCCGACGAAATCCGTTCCGCGTTCGAACGCGATCTGGCAGACGCAGCCAGCAACTTCGCGGACTGGGCGTTCGGGACGATGCTCCTCGTCGCAACACTTGCAGACGCGCCGACGGCGGACGATGAACAAGCCGATGACGACGAGCACGAGTCTGCTGAGTCGGACCGGGCTTGGGCAGAGTTCATGACCACCAACGAACCGGCGCTCCGCGACCTGGCCGCCAGCGTCCTCCAGGTCATGAAAGATGTCGACTGGGCTGCCGCTACTCGGTCGCTGGAGCGAAAGCGGAAGTATCAGCTACACAGCCTCGACCTGCTGCTCTATTGGCTCGCACAGCTCTCGACCGACATCACCGATGACATCGCCAACGCGTTGTCCACCGACTGGCTGATGCGCATCGTCGAGGAGACAAGGCAAGAGAAGGGCTCAGAGAGCGATCCGTTCGGAGCCGTCGCGCACTTGCTCGAGATGCTTTGCTGGGGAGAACGAGGACAGTCCGTCGTACGTGCATTCATTGAGGAGCACGAAGCTGAGATAGAGCCTTTCCCGGACGTTCTTGTAAGACGCTACCCGGACCTGGCGGTGCGGTGGATACACAACGGAGCGCAGGTGGGCGTTCGATCGCCGCACGGCAGAGGATGGCGTGAGATCACTGCCGCCGTGGAAGTGGTGGCCAGTACCGACCGCGATGCCGCAGCTGTGTGG
This sequence comes from Kribbella sp. NPDC051587, assembly GCF_044453945.1. NCBI lineage: Bacteria > Bacillati > Actinomycetota > Actinomycetes > Propionibacteriales > Kribbellaceae > Kribbella > Kribbella sp. NPDC051587. The sequence goes on along the minus strand of NZ_JBITDE010000016.1, from coordinate 89,492 downwards.
CTCGGCCAGATGTCGGAAGACGTACGGGAGGCTTTTAGCAAACCGCAGAGACATGATCTGACCGGCATCGATCGCTTCATCAGGCTCGCGGATGATCTGGACCCGACGGCCCTCGATATGGTGATCGGGGATCTGGATATCGAGAGCATCGAAGATGCCTGGCATGCGAGGTGGCAGGATGCCCGGGAACAGATGCTCCCGCTTCTTCAACGAACCTGCAAGACTCTCGGGGCGGCTGGCGCGCTTGCGACATCCATACTTGTAGATAGTTGACTGCACGTCTCTTAGGTCCGTGCATCGGACGGGGACTCTCGATTCCGGAGGCTGTGCGTCCGGACGTGACAGCCACCTCACCTTCTACTTCGTGACCGCAGCGCTGGTGACACAGACGTCGTGGGCGACGACTCACCTGCAGACGTCCTGAAATCCGACGTCAAGATCCGCAACACGGTGAGTAGCTGGGCCGGTTGTGCGACAACTCAATCGGTATCACTTGGTCCTGCACCGACCTCGGATCGTGGAGTGTTCGTTAGCGGGATCGCCGCAGAGAAGCGCTCCGAACTCTTGTCGAACGCGCAATTTTAGGTGAATCCTCAACTATGCTAGTCTGCCCCACTCCTTATCCACACCGGGCGGCGGCAATTGCGGTCGATCGAACCGTCGGAGATCGCGGCTCGAGTCGTTAACCTGGATGCGCGGTTCGGGTCGTGGACCGCACGTACAGCGTTCCTTGTGTTGGACGCGACACTCAGTCGGCCGTCGATGACGAGACGATCAAGAAGAACCCGGCCAAGGCGCGGGCGGTCAAGGTGCCTGCGAAGAAGGCCGGGCGGATTGCGGCGGGGCGAGTTGTTCGGGCTGGCGAAGGAGGACGTCGACTTCGACGAGATGGTGATCCGGGTCCGGCGACAGGTGAAGAAGCTCGGTAGGGAGTTCGTGTTTTCGCTGCCGAAGAACGTATCGAGCGGACGGCTCCGATGTCGGCGGGGACGGCATTGATCCTCAGCGAGCACATCGCCGCGTCCGTACACGTTGCCGTGGGAGAAACTCGACGACGGAGCCGCGGAGCGTTCGCGCTGGCCACGCGGGTGGTCGGGCGGGCGCGGTAGCGCCCGAGGTGCGGGCGGTAGCCCGCAAGGACACTGAGGGGCGGGTGGGGCCGGCGCGTAGCACGCGACGAAGGAGCGTGCGGAGCACCGGCGGGGGCTGACTCACCTTTCGGCGTGACCGGGGTTTGGTGTGGGTCACGCCGGCCGCCGGTAGTCGGTCGGGGCGCGGTAGCGCTAGGGGGCCGGCGGTAGCCGGCGTGGGAAAGGCCGGCGGTAGCCGGGGGTGGGTGGGTGCACGCGGAGCGGGCGCGGTGAGGAGCATCGCGACGAACGGAGCGACCGGTCCGCGTGCGGGGGTGTACTAGCGGATGCGCATGCCGGAGATGGCTCGGGAGATGACTAGGCGCTGGATTTCGGAGGTGCCTTCGAAGATGGTGTAGATCTTGGCGTCTCGGTGCATGCGCTCTACTGGGTACTCGCGGGTGTAGCCGTTGCCGCCGAGGATTTGGATGGCTTCTTCGGTGACCTTGACGGCTACCTCGCCGGCCTTGAGTTTGGCCATGGAGCCTTCGCCGTGGCGGTAGTCGGGGGTTTCGCCGCGCATCAGGGCGGCTGACATGTTGGCGGCTCGCCAGACCAACAACCTGGCTGCGTCGATTTCCATGGCCATGTCGGCGAGTTTGAAGGCGATGCCTTGGTTGTCGATGATGGGGCGGCCGAACTGTTCGCGGCCCTTGGCGTAGTCGAGGGCGAACTCGTAGGCGGCGCGGGCGATGCCTACTGCTTGGGCGCCGACGATGTGGCGGGTCATCTCGAAGGTCGCCATGGAGGCGTTGCGGACCTTGGTCTCACCGGAGGCCGAGGCGGCGGCGCGGGCGCGGGACAGGCGCTCGTCGAGCTTTTCCTTGCCGCCCAGGACGTTGGCGGCGGGGATGCGGACGTTGTCGAAGAAGACGTCGGCGGTGTGGGAGGCGCGGAGGCCGTGCTTGCGGAGCTTGGTGCCTTGCTCCAGGCCCTTGACCTCTGACTTCGGTACGACGAACGCCGCCTGGCCCTTCGTGCCCAGCGAGGGGTCGACGGTGGCTACGACGACGTGGATGTCGGCGATGCCGCCGTTCGTGGCCCAGGCCTTCTGGCCGTTGATGACCCACTCATCGGTTTTCTCGTCGTACGTCGCTCGCGTGCGGATCGCGGAGACGTCGGAGCCGGCGCCGGGTTCGGAGGAGCAGAACGCGGCCACGCGCACGTCGTCAGGGGTGCCGTAGCAGCGGCCCATCCATTGGCTCCACTGTTCGGGGGTGCCGTTGGAGAAGATGGCGGACGAGGCCAGGCCGGTGCCCTTGAGCGACATGCCGATGCCGGCGTCGCCCCAGAAGAGCTCCTCGTGGACCAGCGGCATCAGCAGGCCCGACGGGTCGACGAACAGGTTGATGTTCATGTCGAGGCCGTAGAGGCCGATCTTGGCGGCCTCCTGGATGACGGGCCACGGGGTGGTTTCGCGCTCGTCCCATTCGGCGGCCGCGGGGCGCATCACGTCGGCGGCGAAGGCGTGGGTCCAGTCGCGGATCTCGCGCTGCTCGTCGTTCAGGGCGAACGAGAAGGGGCTCCAGCCCGGCTTCGACCGCTCGGCACCTAGTTCACCGGCCAGCGCCATCACGTCGGTGGAGACGGCGGGCTTGGGGTCGGTCATCGTCATCAACATCCTCCGGCAACGAACAGATCGGCAGGGGGTACCGAAACATATGTTACCGATGAGTGTAACCGTCGTTTGCACCAAGGGGTACCGGTATGGCTAAGATCGGTCCTATGAGCTCCGCGCTGCTCGCGATCGGACGCCGCCGGACCACGGCGGAGCGTCGGCGCGACCGCGAGCGGGACATCATCCGGGCCACCCGCGAGCTGTTCGACGAGCGCGGCACGATCGACGCTCAGATCGACGATATCGCCAAGCGGGTCGGGATCAACAAGGCGCTGATCTACCGGCACTTCGCGGGCAAGGAAGAGCTCTTCGCGCTGACCCTGGTCGACTACCTCGGTGAGCTGGACGCCCGGCTGCAGGAAGTCGACAACCCGCGCAAGACACCGCTCAACCGGCTCAAGGCGCTCAGCGAGGTCTTCGTCGACTTCTGTCTGGAGTTCCCGGCCTTCACCGACTGCGCGATGAGCCTCCTCCGCCGGACCGGCGAGGAGCTGTTCGGTGAGATCACCGAGCCGGTGATGGTGACACTCGGTACGGCGATGGCTTCCGCGCTCGGCCGGATTGCCGTCGTACTGGAAGCCGGGCAGCGGTCGGGTGCGTTCGCGAAGGCGGACACCGCGTACCTGGCCAATCATCTGTACACGCAGACGCTCGGATCGTTGCACATGGCAAGGGTCGGGCTGATCGTGTCGAGCGGGAAGCCGGGGCATCCGGTGGTGCATCATGCCGAGGTGGCGACGGTGCGGGCGACCGCGATCACCGCGACGTTGGCGACGGCAGTGGGGCGCTTCGCCTATGAGGGTCCGAAGAAGGCACGCAGAGCAGGAGACAAATCATGACCGAGCCCCGCAGAGTGGCTGTTGTCGCCGGCAACAGGATTCCGTTCGCGCGCCAGGACAAGACGTACCGGCACGCGTCGAACTCCGACATGTTGACCGCCGCGATCAACGGCCTGGTCGACCGGACCGGGCTCGGTGGTCAAGAAGTCGGTGAGGTGGTCGCCGGTGCGGTGCTGAAGCACGCCCGCGACTGGAACATGGTGCGCGAGGTGGTGCTCGGGTCGAAGCTCGCGGCCACGACCCCGGCATACGACATCCAGCAGGCCTGTGGGACCGGGCTGGAGGCAGCGATCCTGGTGGGAAACAAGATCGCGCTCGGCCAGATCGACGCGGGCATCGCGGGTGGCGTCGACACCGCGTCGGACGCGCCGATCGCGGTCAACGACAAGCTGCGCAACATCCTGCTCGATCTGAACCGGGCCAAGACGTTCCAGGACCGGCTGAAGGTGCTCGCCCGGGTGCGCCCGAAGGACGTCGTACCGGAGATTCCGCGCAACGCCGAGCCGCGGACGCGGAAGTCGATGGGCGATCACGCGGCGCTGACCGCGCTCGAGTGGGGCATCACGCGCGAGGCGCAGGACGAGATCGCTTATCGCTCCCACGTGAACCTGGCTGCGTCGTACGACCGTGGTTTCCAGCAGGACCTGATCACGCCGTACCTGGGCCTCGAGAAGGACCAGAACCTGCGGCCGGACACGACCCTGGAGAAGCTGGCCAAGCTGAAGCCGGCGTTCGGCAAGGGTGAGACCGCGACTATGACGGCCGGCAACTCGACCCCGCTGACGGACGGGGCGTCCGCCGTACTGCTGAGCACGGATGAGTGGGCCGAGGCGCACGGGCTGCGGCCGCTCGCCTATCTGACGCACTCGCAGACTGCGGCCGTTGACTACGTGAAGGGTGCCGAGGGCCTGCTGATGGCTCCCGCGTACGCCGTACCGCGGATGCTCGCGCGCGCCGGTCTGACGCTGCAGGACTTCGACTACTACGAGATCCACGAGGCGTTCGCCTCCCAGGTGCTCTCGACGCTGAAGGCGTGGGAGGATCCGATCTTCTGCAAGGAGCGGCTCGGTCTCGACGCCCCGCTGGGCGAGATCGACCGCGCCAAGCTGAACGTGAACGGCAGCTCACTCGCCGCGGGCCACCCGTTCGCGGCGACCGGCGGGCGGATCGTCGCCGCGCTGGCCAAGCAACTCGACGAGAACGGCGGTGGCCGCGGGCTGATCTCGATCTGCGCCGCGGGCGGCCAGGGTGTCGTCGCCATCCTCGAGAAGTAGGAGCAGACCCATGACGGACCGCTACCAGACCTTCACCCGGACCCCGCTCGGTCAGACGCTGGTGAAGAACCTCGGCCTGCCCGACCCGGTACCGCTGCAGCGCTGGACCGAGGGTTCGCGCGTCATCGACGGCTCGGTGGTGTTCGGCGCGATCGGTGAAACCGAGGCCGGCAAGGCGATCCAGGCGTTGCTGCGCGACATCGGCGCCTCCTTCAGTACGGCGACCGAGGGCGTCGCGTCGAGCCAGATCCGCCCGAAGGCACTCGTCTTCGACGCGACCGGCGCCACCTCGACGGCCGATCTGACCAGCCTGCAACGCTTCTTCTCCCCCGTCATCCGCCAGCTCGCGGCCGCCGGCCGGGTGATCGTGGTCGGCCGGACGCCGGAGCTCGCATCCTCCACCGAGCAGCACATAGCACAGCGCGCGCTCGAGGGCTTCACGCGTTCGCTCGGCAAGGAGGTCAAGCGCGGCGCCACGGTCAACCTCGTGTACGTCGCTCCCGACGCTCACGAGCAGCTGGACTCGACCCTCCGCTTCTTCCTCTCCCCCAAGTCCGCGTACGTCGACGGCCAGGTGGCGCGGGTCGGGACCGGACCCCTGGTCGGCAACGATCCGGATCGCCCGCTGGCCGGCAAGGTCGCGCTCGTGACCGGTGCGGCTCGCGGGATCGGTGCCGCGATCGCGGACACGCTCGCTCGGGACGGCGCGACCATCCTCGGCGTCGATGTCGCGCAGAACGCGGACCCGCTGCGCAAGGTGATGACTCGCCTCGGCGGTTCCGAGCTCCTGCTCGACGTGACCGCGGTTGACGCCGCGCAGCGGATCGCGGCACATGCGCAGGAGCAGTACGCCGGACTCGACATCGTCGTGCACAACGCGGGCATCACGCGGGACAAGCGGCTGGCGAACATGCGCACCGACACGTGGGACGCCGTACTGGATGTGAACCTGCGCGCGCCGGAGCGGATCACCGAGCACCTCGTCGAGTCCGGCACGATCCGGGCCGGCGGCTCGATCATCGGGGTCGCGAGCATCGCCGGGATCGCGGGCAACAACGGCCAGACGAACTACGCCACCTCGAAGGCCGGTGTGATCGGGCTGGTGCAGGCGCTCGCGCCGACGCTGGCCGAGAAGCAGATCCGGATCAACGCGGTCGCGCCCGGGTTCATCGAGACCGAGATGACCGCGAAGGTGCCGTTCACGATTCGCGAGGTCGGCCGCCGGATCAACTCGCTGCAGCAGGGCGGGTTGCCGATCGACGTGGCGGAGACGATCGCGTGGTTCGCCGACCCGGCCTCGGCCGGCGTCACCGGCAACGTGATCCGGGTCTGCGGCCAGAGCCTGCTGGGCGCCTGACATGCCGACCCGTCGGTACGACGACTCCCCCGGCTTGGGTGGTCTGTACGCGAAGACCGTGAAGGCCACGCTGCGACGTGCCGACTACGAGCCGTCGCAGGACGGTCTCACTCTCGAGTTGCCGCACTCGGCGATCGACCAGGACCACCTCGCGGCGTACCGCGATGTCACCGGGTTCCCGGCCGGTCCGGCGTTACCGGCGACGTACCCGCATGTCCTGGCCTTCCCGCTGCACCTCGATCTGATGTCGGATCCGTCGTTCCCTTACAAGCCGATGGGGATCGTGCATCTGTCGAACACGATCACGCAGAAGCGGCCGCTGCCGATCCATGCGGAGCCGGCGATTCGCGTGCACAGTACGCCGGAACGCTCGCACCCGAAGGGAATTGTGTTCGACATCGTCAGCGAGGTGCTCGTTGACGGTGATGTGGTGTGGACCGATCTGACGACGTTGCTCAGCCGGTCCAAGGGGTCGGAGGGTCACGTCGATCTGCTGCCCGATCCGGAGTTGCCGCCGCAGGCCTGGTGGGATCTGCGCGGCAACCTCGGTCGCCGGTACGCCGCCGCGTCTGGCGACAGGAATCCGATTCACCTGTTCAAGCTCACTGCTCAGGCGTTCGGGTTCCCGCGCCAGATCGCGCACGGCATGTGGGCCAAGGCGGCCGCGCTCGCGTCGCTGGAGCGGGCCGGGAAGCTGCCGGACGCATTCACCGTCCGGGTCGACTTCCGCAAGCCGCTCCTGCTCCCCTCGCGGGTCCAGTTCGGGTACGCCGTTGGTGGCAAGACCACCGACTTCGTCCTGTACGACGACGCTCACGAGGTCACCCACCTGATCGGTCAACTCCAGGAAGACTGAAGCGCGCCGGGGATCACCTCCTGCGCGATCTGGTCGAGAACCTCGCCGATCGGTGCTGCGTCGCGGCGGCTGCCGTCGCGTTCGCGGATGGCGAGCTGGCCGGCCGCCGCCTCGCGTGCACCGAGGATGGCCTGGTACGGCGCCAACCGGTTCTCGCGGATCCGCGCCCCGAGGTTTCCCTCGTCCGCATGCGCAACCTCGACCCGCAGCCCACGGGACGAGGCTCGCCGAGCGACCTCGATAGCGAGCTTCTCCTCGTCGTCCGAGATCGGCAGCACCACGAGCTGCACCGGCGCGAGCCACGCCGGGAACGCGCCGCCGTGCACCTCGATCACCTGAGCAACCGCTCTCTCGATGCTCCCGACGATCGCGCGGTGCACCATCACCGGCCGATGTTTGTTGCCGTCGGCACCGATGTACTCGAGGCCGAACCGCTCCGGCTGGTTGAAGTCCAGTTGGATGGTCGACAGGCTGTACTCGCGGCCGGCCGAATCGACCACCTGGACGTCGATCTTCGGTCCGTAGAACGCGGCGTCACCCGGTGACTCGACGTACTCGACACCTGCGTTGACCAGCACGTCACGCAGGAGCCCGGCGGCATGCGCCCAGCTCTCGGCATCACCGACGTACTTGCTGTCTGCGCTGCCGATGACAGCGTCCTCGGCCGGCAGCGCGAGCACGTACCGAGCCGCGCTGATCCCCAGGTCGACGTACGCCTGGTTGATCAGAGAGAGCGCTCCCTGGGCTTCCTCGGCGACCTGGTCGAGGCGGCAGAAGATGTGTGCATCGTTCAGTTGCATCGCGCGGACCCGGCTGAGGCCGCCGATCACGCCGGACAGCTCGGAGCGATATTGACCGCCCAGCTCGGACAAGCGCAGCGGGAGTTCGCGGTAGCTGTGAGCGCGAGATCGGTAGATGAGCGCATGGTGCGGGCAGATGCTCGGCCGCAGGACCAGCTCCTCGCCGCCCATGTCCATCGGTGGATACATGTCGTCGCTGTATTTCTCCCAGTGGCCGGAGATCTCATAGAGCGCTCTCTTCGCGAGAACGGGCGAATACACCTGCTGGTAGCCGGCGCGTCGTTCGACTTCGCCGATGTAGCTCTCCAAGGCGTGCCGGACAGCAGCGCCGGCCGGAAGCCAGTAGGGCAGGCCCGCACCAATCAGCGGGTCAGAGTCGAACAGGCCGAGTTCGCGGCCGAGCTTGCGGTGGTCGTACATGGTCCATCTCCTTATTGAGATGGGGCGAACCACGAGGCAGACATGAAAAAACCCCGGGGCACTCGCCCCGGGGTTCAGTGACAGTCAGGTGTCAGCGCGCCGGGACAAACTCCGGCGTCGTCGTCTCTACTGCGCGCTGCAACATGGTCACTACGTTAGCCACAGCAGCTCATTTGCTCAAGTCCAATCCGACGGGCCGGATCAAACCTTCCTGCGCGACTGACGCGACGAGGCGGCCGTCCTCGGTGAAGAGGCGGCCCAGCGCGAAGCCGCGCGCGCCCGAGGCCGACGGTGAGGTTTGGTCGTAGAGGAGCCACTCGTCGGCGCGGAACTCGCGGTGGAACCAGAGGGCGTGGTCGAGGGAGGCCGGCTGGATCCGGCGGTCGCCGATGACGATGCCGTGCGGGAGGAGGCTCGCGCCGAGCAGTGTCAGGTCGCTCGCGTAAGCGAGTACGCATGCGTGCATCGCCGGCTCGTCGGGAAGCTTGCCTGCGGCACGGATCCAGAACTGCCGTCCGGTGACACCGGCCAGCCGGACGTTCAGAGCGGACCATTCGCGATCCCAGTCGGCGGCTGCGCGACCAGACTGGGCCTCGAGCACGCTCGAGAGTGTCGGCGCTTCTTCCGGCGGTACGACGTCCGCCGGGATCGGCTCCTGGTGATCCAGCCCGGGCTCGGGCTTCTGGAACGACGTGGACATGTAGAAGATCGGCTTGCCGTGCTGCGATGCCACGACCCGGCGGCTGGAGAAGCTGCCGCCGTCCCGCGTGCCTTCGACGCGGTAGATGATCGGTACGGCGGTGTCGCCGCCGCGCAGGAAGTAGCCGTGCAGCGAGTGCACGTGCCGTCCGCTGTCGACCGTCTGCCCGGCAGCGGCGAGCGCCTGGCCGAGTACTTGCCCGCCGAACACACGCTGCAGCGAGGTCTGCGGCTGCCGGCCGCGGTACAGGTCGACGTCGATCATCTCCAGGTCGAGCAGCTCGACCAGGTCTTCCAGCGACTCAGGCATGCCTCATCCTGACAGGTCGCTCCCCTGGGCCGGGATCAACACAGCGTCATTCCGCTCCGGCGCGCTGTGGGTCCCGTCACGCGGACGCTTTCGGTGAGCTTTCGGTCGCCTTCGGTAGACTTCTGATTGAGAGCTCAACCACCAAGCACTTGATTGAGGAGACCTGTTGTGAAGCTGCCCCCCATCGCTCAGGACGTCGTCCTGCTGATCGCCCGCGTCGGCGTCGGCATCGTGTTCGTCGCGCACGGCTGGCAGAAGTTCCAGACCAACGGCATCGACGCCACCGCACAGGCCTTCCAGGGGATGGGCGTACCGTCCCCGACCATCTCGGCGTACTACGCGACCGGCGCCGAACTGATCGCCGGTACGGCGCTCGTCCTCGGCGTCCTCACCCCGATCGCCGGCGTCCTGCTCACGCTCGACATGCTCGGCGCGTTCCTGTTCGTCCACGCCCCGAACGGCGTCTTCGCGAGTGACGGTGGCTGGGAACTCGTCGCCGCCCTAGGCCTGTTCGCGCTCGTCGTCGCCGTCGTCGGCCCCGGCCGCTTCAGCCTCGACCGCCTCATCATCCGCACCCCAGCCCGCGAATCAGTAGCCGCCTGAGTGCATAAAGAAGCGTCGGCCCGCCCCCGCCCCGGGGTGGGCCGACGCCGTTGGTGGGGTTACTTGTCGTCTTCGCGGTTCAGCTCGGCCAGGAACTGCTCGACCTCGGCGCCCAGCTCCTCCGCGGAGGGGGTGGAGTCGGCGAGGAGGGACTTGCGGCTGACGGAGCCGGCGGCTGCGTCGTACTGGGTTTCGAGGGCGTTGACGACTGCGGAGGCGTCGTCGGAGGCCTCGACCTGCTCGTCGACCATGCGGCCGGTGACGGCTGCCTCATCGAGCAGGGCCTTGCTAGGGAGCAGCAGGCCGGTCGCGGCGGAGATCGCGTGGACCAGCGCCAGGGCGGCACCCGGGAAGCGGTTCTCCGCGAGGTAGTGCGGGACGTGGACAGCGAAGCCCATCGCGTCCTTGCCGGCCTCGCCGAGGCGGACCTGGAGCATCGTGCCGGCGCTCGCCGGGAGGCGCATTTCGCCGTCCCAGATGTTCGAGCGCGTCACCAGCTCCGGGCGGGTCGCGTGGGCCGTGAGACCGAGTGGCCGCGTGTGCGGGACGCCCATCGGGATGCCGTGCACGCCGATGGTGAGGTTCACGTTGTAGAGCTCGATCAGCTGCCGCACGGCTCCGGCGAACCGGTTCCAGTGGTTGTCCGGCTCCGGGCCTTCGAGCAGCAGGAAGTCCACTCCGGCGTCGTCGGTCAGGATCCACAGGTTCAGCTGCGGCGGCGTGTACTCGGTGAAGTGGTCCTCCGAGAACGTCACCTCGGGCCGGCGAGCGCGGTAGTCGTGCAGGAGGTCGACGTCGAAGCGCGCCAGCAGGCGGCTCTCGAGCGTCTCCAGCAGGTGGTCCGCGGTCACGCGGCCCGCCTGGCCGGCGTCCATGAACCCGTCCAGCGAGTGCACGAGCACCTTCGGGGTTGCCGCCGGGCCGGTCGCCACCGACTCGTCGACGATCTCGTAGAGGTCGTCCGGTCGCAGCATCGTCGTCTCCTTCATCGTCGCCATCCGGGCGGGGTCGCGAATCTCCATCCTGCCCTGTCAGGTGACAACGCCCGAACTCCGGCCGGACATTCCGGGTTCTGGAAAAAACCTCACCGAATTTCCGCGCGCCACGCCCGGGATGCGGTACACCAGGAGACAGCCTTGGAAAGCGCTTGCTAAGTTGCTGTCGTGCGCACCGACTCCGCTCCCGCCCTGACCGTGATGCTGGCCATGAACGAGGCCAGCCGCGACCGCGTCCTGGTCCCGCGTGTGCGGGCCCGCCTGGACGCGGTCGCCAAAGTGCTGCCCGTCGGCCCCGGTACGTCGTTCCTCGACGACCCGGCCGTCGCCGCCGCACTCCCGGACGTCGACGTCCTGCTCACCGGCTGGGGCTGCCCGCGGATCGGGCCCGAGGTCCTGGACGCGGCGCCGCGGCTGCAGGCGATCCTGCACGCGGCAGGTTCGGTGAAGGCGATCGTCGACCCGTCCGCGTTCGACCGCGGGATCCAGGTCTCGTCGGCCGCCTTCGCGAACGCACTCCCGGTGGCCGAGTTCACGGTCGCCGCGATCGTGCTCGCGGGCAAACGTGCCTTCCGCCTGGCAGCGCAGTACCGGATCGAGCGCCGCAAGGCCGACCCGCACGGAATGCCGGGCAGTTACGGTACGACGGTCGGCCTGCTCGGGGCGTCCCGGATCGCGCGCCTGGTCGCGGAGCGGCTCAAGACGTACGACCTCGAGGTGCTGATCAGCGACCCGTACCTGAACGCCGACGAGGCGGCCGGGCTCGGCGCCGAACTCGTGTCGAACGACGAACTGTTCCAGCGCAGCGACATCCTCTCCGTGCACGCCCCACTGCTGCCGGAGACGATCGGGCTGGTCAACGCACACCTGCTCGGCCAGCTCAGGGACGGCTCGGTGCTGATCAACACCGCCCGCGGGAAGATCATCGACGCGGCCGCGCTCGAGGCGGAATGCGTGTCGGAGCGGATCGACGCCGTACTGGATGTCACCGATCCTGAACCACTGCCGGCGGATTCGCCGCTGCTCGACCTGCCGAACGTCTTCATCACCCCGCACGTCGCCGGTGCCGTCGGCAACGAGATCGCCCGCCTCGGCGAACTCGCCGTCAGCGAGCTGGAGCTTCTGTCCTCCGGTCAACCGCTGCGCCACTCCATCAGCCCCACCGAACTCGGAAGGCTCGCATGACCCGCCTGATCCTGCCTGACACCGACCGCGTCCTCTCCCGCCAGACGGGCTGGACCCGCGCACACTGGGAGGCTCTGGCGGACCATCTGCTCGACTCGCTCGTGCCGTACTTCTCCCCCGGTTCGGCGTTGATCGCACTGCCTGGGCGGCCGAGTCGATCCGGTACGGCGTCCGACCAGTTGGAGGGGTTCGCGCGGTCGTTCATGCTGGCCGCGTTCCGGATCGCCGGCGTACAGGGCAAGGGGTGTGAAGCGCTGATCGAGCGGTACGCCCGCGGTGTCGCGAACGGTGCCAACCCTGAGCACCCGGAGTCGTGGCTGCGGCTGACCCCTCGGTCACAGCAGATGGTCGAGGCGGCGGCGATCGCGGTCGCGCTGCATGAGAGCCGTGAGTGGATCTGGGAGCGGCTGGATGACCGGGCGCAGCAGCATGTGGCCGAGTGGCTCGGTGGGTTCATCGGATCGACCACGCATGACAACAACTGGCGGTTGTTCCAGGTCGTCAGTGAGCAGTTCCTGGCATCGGTCGGTGCGCCGTTCTCGCAGGAGGACATCGACGGCGGGCTCGACCGGATCGAAGACTGGTACGTCGGCGACGGCTGGTACTCGGATGGCGACGGCCAGGCCTTCGACAACTACATCGGCTGGGCAATGCACCTCTATCCCGCGCTGTGGACCCGGATGGCGGCGGCCACCCCGGGAGCGGCGTATGAGGACCGGCTGGCGGTCTACCGCGAGCGGATCAACCTGTTCCTCGATGACGCGATCCACCTGGTCGGGAATGACGGAGCGCCCATCTACCAGGGTCGTTCACTCACCTACCGGATGGCCGCGGCAGCGCCGTACTGGATGGGTGCACTGCTGGACTCCACTCCCCTGTCGCCCGGTCAAACGCGGCGGCTGTGTTCCGGGATCGCGCGGCATTTCGTGGAGCACGGCGTACCGGATGAGCGTGGGCTGCTGACACTCGGCTGGTACGACACGTTCCTGCCGACAACCCAGTCGTACTCCGGACCTGGTTCGCCGTACTGGGCCTCGAAGGGGTTCGTCGGGCTGATCCTGCCGCCGGAGCACCCGGTCTGGGCCGATCCCGAGGACACGATCCCGCTGGACGAGGCCGACCAGGTGCGGTCGATGCCGGCGCCCGGCTGGATCGTGCACGCGAGCCGGCACGACCAGGTCGTGCAGCTGATCAACCATGGCTCGGACAAGCAGCCGCTGGCCGAGCCCGAGGGCGTCGAGCCGCTGGGCGACCCGCACTACAACCGGTTCGCGTATGCCAACCACGCCGGGCCCGAGCTGAGTGACGAGGCGCCGCGGATCGACAACCTGATCACGCTGGTCGCCGACGGCAAGGCGAGCGGACGCGGGCGAATCCGCCGGCTGGGAATCACCGCCCGGACGGCGTCCTCGTGGCACAACGCCTGGCTCGGAACCGAAGGACCGTGGCGGATCGAGACCACGTCGGTGGTGCACGGCGGGTGGGAGATCCGGTGCGCGCTCGTCGACGGGCCGGCTGGTGCGCTCGTCCGGAGCGGTGGGTTCGCGGTCGCCGGCGACTCCTTGCCCTCGGCAACTGCATCCGGTACGGCGGCGTCCGCGCGGAACGACGACGGACTACTCTCCGCGATCGTCGGCCTGCACGGGTACGACGAGGCCGGCGTCCACCGGGGTCTCGGGGCGAACGCCTTCGGTGCGCACTCGGCGACGCCGTACCTGGCTGCTCCGCATCACGGCGAACCGCTGGTGCTTGTGAGCGCTGTGGTGCTGACCCGCGACGCACTCCGTCCGGAAGCGCTTGCCGAAGGCATCGATGTTGCGGTGGACGGCAGGACGGTGCGGATCACGCTGCCTGGTGGGGATTCCGAGGTCGTCACGCTCGGTGGTTAGGCCAGCCTCGCCAACGATGAGAAATCCTCGCCGGATGGCTACATTGACTGCATGAGCACGTACGAGAAGCTTCTGCAAGAGCAGATCCGCAATGAGTTCACGGCCTCCCAGCAGTATGTGGCGGTCGCCGTCTGGTTCGACGACCAGGACCTTCCGCAGCTGGCGGCGCACTTCTACAAGCAGGCCCTGGAAGAGCGCAACCACGCGATGATGATGGTGCAGTACCTGCTGGACAAGGACATCCGGCCGCACATCCCGGGCGTCGGCGAGGTGGCGTCGGACTTCAAGTCCGCGCTCGAGCCGCTGGAGCTCGCGCTGCAGCAGGAGATCACCGTCACCAAGCAGATCGAGACGCTGGCCCGGACCGCGCGCGACGAGAGCGACTACGTCGGCGAGCAGTTCATGCAGTGGTTCCTCAAGGAGCAGGTCGAGGAGGTCGCCGCGATGAACACGCTCGTGAACGTCGCGAAGCGGGCCGGCGACAACCTGTTCCACCTCGAGGACTTCATGGCTCGCGAGACCGTCGGTGACGGCGGCAGCGACCCGACGGCGCCGACCGCGGCCGGCGGGACCGTCTGAGGTTCGCGGTAGCTCGTGCGGAAGGCCGGGGTCCGGTGGCCGCTGACCCCGGCAGCTCCGCTGTAAACCCGATTTAACTTTCCCCTGTCGCTGGGGACTACTTGCGGGTAATGTCGCGGGCATGGTGACCGCGAAGCGCCCGCCCGGATGGCCGTTGCTCGTCGCTCTGACGAACGGCCGGTCCCGAATCCCGGACGACCGGCTCGAGGCCGCGGTGCGCGACCGCGTGGTGCTGGTGACCGGCTCGTCGTACGGGATCGGTGCGGCGACCGCACGCCGGCTGGCGCGAGCCGGCGCGACCGTCCTGCTGGTGGCGCGGACGGCTGAACAACTTTCGGTGGTTGCCGCCGAGATCAATGCTTCCGGCGGGAAGGCTTTCGCGTACCCCACGAACTTGGCCGAGCCGGCTGCCGTCGAGGCGCTGGTTCGGACGATTCTTGACGAGCACGGACACGTCGATGTGCTCGTGAACAATGCCGGGAAGTCGATCCGGCGGTCGGTCGCCGATTCTTATCAGCGCTTCCATGACATCGAGCGGACGAACGCGGTCAACTACCTCGGGCCGGCCAAGCTCGTGCTGGAGTTGTTGCCGTCGATGCGCTCACGTCGCTCCGGTCACATCGTGAACGTGTCCACCGCCGGGGTGCGGACTCCCCCGATGGCGCGATGGTCGGCGTACCTGGCGTCGAAGTCTGCGTTCGACGTGTGGTTGCGGTGTGTGGCGCAGGAGATCCGGGACGACGGAGTGACGACGTCGACTGTCTACATGGGGCTGGTGCACACGCGGATGAGTGAGCCGACGCCGCTGCTCAACAAGATGCCGGGGCTGAGTCCGGAGCAGGCGGCGGACCAGGTCTGTACGGCGATCGCTACTCGTCCCAACAACATCACTCCGCCGATGGTCCGGCCGGCTGATGTGCTCGGGAACTTGTTCCGGGTGCCGACGGATCGGTTGCTGGCGGGGTACTTCCGGCGATCGGATCGGGTGCGGAAGCCGCGGAGTTCGGAATGAGGGCGTTGCTGGAGGCAGCCGGGGTTCCGATGGCGGTGGCTCGGTCCGGGTTGTGGCGGCCGATCCATCCGGCGCATGTGCTCGGGATCGAGCGGGCGTTGCGGCAGTGGGGGCAGTCGATGGCCGCGCTCGGTGCGGTGGCGGCGGTGCGGTATCCCGAGCGGGCGGCCGTGATCGACGAGAACGGGACGACGTCGTACGGCGAACTGGATCGGCGCGTGGAGCGGATCGCGGCCGGGCTGCACGCGGATCACAAGATCGTTGCCGGGAGCAAGGTTGCGATCCTGTGCCGGAACCATCGCGGGTTCCTGGAAGCAACGCTGGCCGCGTCCCGGGTCGGGGCGGAAGTGCTGTTCGTGAACACGGAGTTCGCTCCCCCACAGCTTGCGGCCGTGCTGGAACGGCACGCGCCGGACCTGCTTGTGCATGACGCGGAATTCGCGGTACCGGCTGGGATTCCCGCCGTACCGTCTGATTTGGCTGCGCTGGTCGCGTCGGATGCTTCGGCGGCACCGAAACCGGAGAGTCCCGGGCACATCACGATCTTGACGTCGGGGACCACCGGTACGCCGAAGGGTGCGCCGCGGGTGCCGACCGCGATGGGTCTGGCCGGGTTGATGGCGAGCGCGCTGGGGCGGTGTGGACTGCGGTCCGGCGATCCGATGGTGATCGCGCCGCCGCTGTTCCACGGGCTGGGGTTGCTGACGTCGATGATGGCCTTCTTCCTCGGTTCGCCGTTGGTGCTGGCGCGGAAGTTCGACGCCGAGGCGGTCTTGGACCAGGTCGAGGAACATCGGGTCGGCGTGATCGTCGCCGTACCGGTGATGTTGCGGCGGCTGCTGGAGGTTGGGCCGCGCGATCTGCCGTCGTTGCGGGTGGTGCTTTCAGGAGCGTCGGCGTTGGGGGCTTCGCTGGCATCGGAGTTCATTGAGCGGTTCGGGCCGGTGCTGTGTGATGCCTACGGGTCGAGTGAGGTGGGAATCGCGACGATCGCTTCGTCGGCTGATCTGATCGCGGCGCCGGGGACGGTGGGTCGGCCGTGTCTGGGTAGCTCGGTGCGGATCCTTGATGACGACGGTCGGCCGGTGCCGGTGGGTGAGACCGGGCGGATCTTCGTGAGTAGTGGGCTGGTGTTCGGCGGGTACTCGGATGGGTCGAGCAAGGCCGTGGTGGACCGGCGGATGAGTACCGGCGACATGGGTCATCTCGATCAGGCCGGTCGCCTGTTCATCGACGGCCGCGAGGACGACATGATCGTGTCCGGCGGCGAGAACGTGTACCCGGTCGAGGTCGAGGAGTGTCTCGCCCGGCACCCGGCCGTCGCCGAGGCCGCGGTGGTCGGCGTACCGGACGAAGACTTCGGCCAGCGGCTCGTCGGGTACGTCGTACTGCGCTCGCCGGCGACCCCGGATGAGCTGATCGCCCACGTCCGCGGCGAACTGGCCCGCTACAAAACACCCCGCGAGATCGTCGTCGTCGACGAGTTCCCCCGCAACGCCACCGGCAAAGTCCTCCGCACCAAGTTCGGCTCATGATGAGCTCCTGCCGCGCGACGACGGACTACTGAACCGTGCACAAGGTCCGGCCGGCGTTAGGGGGTGTTGGTATCGAGGTCGCGGGGTGGGGGGCCGGTGTAGGTGGGGGTGATGGATTTGGGGAGGGGGCCTTTGATGCGGGTGGGGTCTTTTGATTGCTCGTGGGCGTGGGCTAGGAGGCCTACGGAGCGGGAAAGGATGAAGAGGCCTCGGGCGAGTGGGGGGTCGAAGCCTAGTTCGGCGTAGATGGTGGCGGTGGCGCCGTCTACGTTCATGGGGACGGGGGCTAGCGCTGCTTCCAGGGCTAGGGCGGTTTGGAGGTGGTGGCCGGGGATGGTGCCTTCGGCAACGGCTTGGTGGGCTGCGGCGATGAGGGGGTCGCGGCGGGGGTCTTTCGGGTGGAAGCGGTGGCCGAAGCCGGGGAGGTAGGCCCTGCGGGCCTTGTACGACGCGACCAGGTCGGCGGGGTGCTGGCCGGCGCGGTGGAGGTCGTAGAGGAGTTCCAGGCATTGCTGGCCGGCGCCGCCGTGGATGTCGCCGAGGAGGTTGACGCCGGTGGCGATCGCGTTGTTGAGCGGGAGGCCGCAGGAGGCGGCCATCCGGGCGGCGGCGATGGAGGGGGCTTGGGGGCCGTGGTCTACGGCGGCGACGAGGGTGCGTTCCAAGAGGCGGGCTTGGCCAGGTGACGGGAGGTCGCCGCGGAGCATGAGCCAGATCATCTGCGGGAAGGACACTGCGCCGATCAGGTCCTCGATCGCGTAGCCGTGGAAGCGGATGCGCCCGGGAGCGATGTCCGAGATCCCGGTCGCCCACCAGTCGGCCGCATCCGTCGTACTGGTCATGTGGCGCCCTCCTTGGCTAGGGACTCGATCTCGGCTTGGGTGTAGCCGAGCTCGGTGAGGATGTCTTGGGTGTGCTCGCCTAGGCGGGGTGGGCGGGTGGTGGGGCCGACGGCTTGGCCGTCTACGTGCACACTGCTGCCGAGAACGCGCAGAGAGCGCTCTCTGCCGTCGGGCATCGCGACCTCATGGAGGAGCTCTCGCACGCTCAGTTGATCCAGAGAGAGCGCTTCCTCGACCGAGAGCACGGGAGCAACCGGTACGCCGGTGTCCGCGAGGAGGTTGTCCCAGTGGGCGGCTGAGTTGCGTTCGAGGGTTTTCTCTAGTTCGGCTTTGAGTTCGGAGCGGTGGGCCTTGCGGGACTCGCGGGTGGTGAAGCGGTCGTCGGTGAGCAGGTCCGGGCGGTCGAGGGCGCGGCAGAGTTCGACGTACTGTTCCTGCTTGTTGGCGGCGATGTTGAGTGCGCCGTCGGCGGTGCGGAAGGTGCCGGACGGGGCGGAGGTGGCGTTCTCGTTGCCCATGGCCCGTGGGACGCGACCGCCGACCAGGTAGTCGGAGACGACCCAGCCCATGGCGGCGACCGCGGTCTCCAGCATGGAAACGTCCAGGAAACTGCCGATCCCGGTGCGAGAGCGCTTCACCAGCGCGGCCGAGATGGCGAAGGCGGCGGCGTACCCGCCGAGGGTGTCGGCGATCGGGAAGCCGGTCCGCGTTGGAGCGCTCTCCGGCGTTCCCGTGACGCTCATGATCCCGGACAGGCCTTGGATGATTTGGTCGTACGCCGGTCGTCCGCGCATCGGACCGGTCTGACCGAAGCCGGAGACCGCGCAGTACACGAGGCCCGGGTTGAGTTCGCGCAGTGTTTCGGCCGGGAATCCAAGGCGGGCAAGGACTCCCGGGCGGAAGTTCTCCAGCAGTACGTCGGCCTCGCGGACCAGGCGCTCGAAGACCTCACGGCCGGCTGCGTTCTTGAGATCCAGGGTGAGAGAGCGCTTCCCGCTGTTCTGAGCTAGGAACGAGATGCCGAGCCCTGCCGCGGAGAGTTCGGGGTCTCCCCCGAGGTTACGGGCCAGGTCACCGGTTCCCGGGACCTCGACCTTGATCACCTCCGCACCCATGAGTGCGAGCTGGTAACCGGCGAAAGGACCGGCCAGCACGTTGGTGAGGTCGAGTACCCGCACTCCCTCCAGCAGGTCCGCGTCAGGTTGCACTGAAGCCGCTCCAGTTGGTGGTGATGATCGTTGCGGCGCAGCGGCGTACGGCGTTGATGTAGTTCGGCAGGCGGTCGTCGCTGAAGCGGGTCGTGGGACCGCCAATCGCAATGGCGGCAACCACGCGCCCGTCCGGGCGACGGATGGGGGCAGCGACACCGGATGCGCCGAGTTCGCGCTCACCGTGACTGATCGCGAAGCCGCGAGCGGCGGCATCGGTCGCGGCAGCGCGGAGGCGTTTGGCGAAGCCCGGTGGGCGGGGTGCTTCGAGAGCGATCTCTTCGATCACGGACGGATCGACCGACAGCACCGGCGGATCGGTCAGCAGGACCTTGGACGCGGCACCGCTCCACAACGGCATCGACGAGCCGACCGCGATCGAGTGCCGGATGCTCAACGTACCCAAGGCTTGCGCGAGACAGACCCGCGTACGCCCGACCCGGATGTAGAGGTTGGCGGTCTCACCGGTATCAGCGGCCAGCCGTCCCATCGCGGCCCGAACCGCCGGCGGGATCTCCATCGTGGCGCTGCTCAGCCGGGACCAGCGCAGAAAGCCCGGTCCGATCGCATACTTGCCCGGTCCGATCGCAGCCACCAGACCACGCTGCTCGAGCGTCGTCACGAGTCGCAGAACCGTTGTCTTGGGCAACCCACTCGCCGTGGTCAGCGCAGCCAGCGTCCAGCTAGGGTGCTCGTCATCGAAGCGTTCGAGCAGGTCCAGCGCGCGGTGCACGCTCCGAACCCCGTCACCGTCGGCCATCGGTCCCCATCTCCCACGCTTCGCGGTCAACCAGCGGTTCGACGATAACCCGCCGTACCGTAGAACGGAATCTCTGTACCTCCTGGTGGAATGCTGCTACTTTCCCACCCATTGACCCCTCACGCCCCGGAGGCATCCATGGCGCGACCCCGGATGGCGCCGGCCAGGACGGCGCTGATCGCCGCGGGCCTGGCCGGCAGCCTGCTGCTCAGCGGCTGTTCGGCCTTGTCGAAGACACTCGACGGCGGCAGCGTCGCCGGTGACTTCCCGAGCCGCAACGTCGAGATCATGGTGCCCGCTGCGCCTGGTGGCGGCTGGGACCTGACCGCCCGCCAGTTCCAGCATGTGGTGCAGGAGAAGAAGCTGCTGGGCGACCGTTCGGTCTCGGTCGTGAACGTGACCGGCGCAGGTGGTGCTGTCGGCATCTCCAAGCTGGTGACCAAGAACCGCAAGGACCCGCACACGCTGATGATCACCGGCCTGGTGATGGTCGGCGCGCTGACCCTGAACCAGTCCCAGATCAAGGTCTCCGACACCACCCCGATCGCCACCATCACCGCCGAGCAGGAGGTGATCGTGGTCAAGGCCGACTCCCCGCTGAAGACCCTGAAGGACCTGGTCGACCTCTACAAGTCCGACCCGGCGAAGGTCAGCTGGGGCGGCGGCACGATCGGCGGTACGGACCACATCACCGCGGGCACCCTGGTGAAGGCCGCCGGCGCGGATCCGTCGAAGGTGAAGTACATCAGCTACTCCGGTGGCGGTGAGGCGACCGCGGCGATCCTGTCCGGTGACGTCACCGTCGGCATCTCCGGAATGAGCGAGTTCGAGGAGCAGATCACCGCCGGCAAGATGCGCGTGCTCGCCACCAGCGGCGCCGAGCAGCTCACCGTCGACGGCAGGAAGCTGCCGACGATGAAGTCCGAGGGGTACGACGCCGAGGTTCAGAACTGGCGTGCGATCGTGGCCCCGCCCGGGATCCCGGAGGCCGACCGGCAGCGGCTCGTCGAGTTCGTGACCAAGGTGAACAACTCACCGGAGTGGGACGAGATCCGGAAGAAGCAGGGCTGGTCGGACTTCTTCAAGACCGGTGACGACGCGAGCAAGTTCATCGCCGACGAGACGACTCGGGTGCAGGCCCTGCTGAAGGAGCTGGGGATCGTATGAGCGCGACCGAAGAGGTAGAGGTCCCCAAGGCCACCGACGTCGAGGTCGAGGCCTCCCGGCTGGTCCGGATCATCGCGGCGATCGTGCTGATCGTCCTGAGCGCGACGTTCCTGGTGGGCGTCTTCGACATCCGCAGCCCGAAGGGTTTCGACCCGGCCGGACCGCGGTTCTTTCCGTTGCTCGTGACAACGGCCTGGCTGATCTTCTCGATCGGCTACCTGGTCGAGGGGCTGCGCGCGCCCAAGGCCAAGGTCGAAGGCGACCGCAGCTGGTTCGAGCCGGTCGCGCTCGCCGCGCTCCTGGTGCTGTACGCGTTGCTGGTGGTTCCGCTGGGCTACGTGATCGCGACCGCCTTGCTGTTCTTCGCGGCGGCCCGAGTGCTCGGCAGCCGGCAACTCTGGCGTGACGCGGTAGTGGCCGTCGTACTGGCTGTCGTCGTGTACGTCGCCTTCACCCGCTTCCTCGACATCTCGCTGCCGGAAGGGGTGCTCGGCCTGTGATCGCGCTCGGTGTCGGCGGCGACCTGCTGCACGGATTCGGTACCGTCCTCGACCCGATGAACCTGCTGTGGGCCGTCCTCGGCGTCACCCTCGGCATGCTCGTCGGCATCCTGCCCGGCATCGGCCCGGCGTTGACGATCGCGCTGCTGCTGCCGATCACCTTCAACTTCTCCGACCCGATCGGTGCGTTCATCATGTTCGCCGGGATCTACTACGGCGCCATGTACGGCGGTTCGACCACCTCGATCCTGATCAACACACCGGGCGAGTCCGCCTCGGTCGCGACCGCGATCGAGGGCCACAAGATGGCCTTGAAGGGCCGGGCCCGGGCGGCGCTGGCGACGGCGGCGATCGGTTCGTTCGTGGCCGGCACCATCTCGACCGTGCTGCTGACCTTCGTCGCGAAGCCGATCGGGAGCCTGGCCAGTCACTTCCAGGCGACCGACTACTTCGCCGTCACGCTGCTCGCGATGGTTGCCGTGACCGCACTGGTCGGGCACTCGATGGTCCGCGGGTTGCTGTCGTTGACGGTCGGCCTGTTCATCGGGCTGATCGGGCTCGACAGCCTGTCCGGTGCACCGCGGTACACGTTCGGTTCGCTGCGCCTCCTCGACGGGATCGACGTCGTGATCGTGATCGTCGGGCTGTTCGCGATCGGCGAGACGTTGCATGTGGCATCGAAACTGCGGTCGACGCCGGATCGGCCCGCCGTACTGGAGAAGGGCCGGCTGCGGACCGGGTACCTGACCAAGTCGGACTGGAAGCGCTCGTGGGCACCATGGCTGCGCGGTACGGCGCTCGGCTTCCCGTTCGGCGCGATCCCGTCCGGTGGTGCTGAGGTTCCGACGTTCCTGTCGTACTCGATCGAGCGTCGGCAGGCCCGCAAGAAGGGTCGCGACGAGTTCGGCAACGGCGCGATCGAGGGGGTCGCCGGTCCGGAGGCCGCGAACAACGCGTCGTTCTCCGGCGTACTGGTCCCGCTACTGACGCTCGGTCTCCCGACGTCAGCGACGGCCGCGGTAATGCTCGCGGCGTTCCAGATCTTCAATGTGCAGCCCGGCCCGCAGCTGTTCGAGAACAACAGCACGCTGGTCTGGACGCTGATCGCGTCGCTCTACATCGGCAACCTGATCCTGCTCATCATGAACCTGCCGCTGATCGCGATCTGGGTGCAGGTGCTGAAGGTCCCACGTCCACTCCTGTACGCCGGAATTCTGGTCTTCGCGTGCCTTGGGGTGTACTCGCTGTCCGGCTCGGGCTACGAAGTCCTGATGGCGCTCGTGATCGGCGTGGCCGGCTTCTTCATGCGCAAACTCGACTTCCCGATCGCACCGGTCATCCTCGGTGTCATCCTCGGTCCGACGATGGAGGAGCAGTTCCGGCGGGCGCTGGTCATCTCCAACGGCGACGGCAGCGTGTTCTTCACCCGGCCGCTGAGCCTGATCATCATCGTGCTGACCGTGCTCGCGCTGTTCGTGCCGTACCTGCCGCGCATCGTCGCGCGGATCCGCGGAACCCAACCGGCCCACCAACGGCTCACCTTCGGCGAGGACGACTAGGGTGACCCTGTGAAGATCCTGGTCGGTTACGTGCCCACGCCCGAGGGTGAGGCCGCGCTGGCGGCAGCCGGAGCTGAGGCCGCCCTCCGTGGCGCCTCGGTGCTGCTGCTCAACACCAGTCGCGGCGACGCCTACATCGACGCTCGCTACGCCAACGAGGCCGAGCTCGAAACGGCCTCGGCGAAGCTGCGCGAGCACGGCGTCGAGGTGACCATCCAGCAGGCCGTCTCGAACGGCGACGTCGCCGGCGAGCTCCTGAAGGCGGCCGCCGCCGAGGACGTCGGCCTGATCGTCCTCGGCCTGCGCCGCCGCTCCCCCGTCGGCAAACTCATCCTCGGCAGCACCGCCCAGCGCGTCCTGCTCGAGTCCCCGGTCCCGGTCCTCGCCGTCAAGGCTGCCTCGCCCCACGAGGACTGACCGCTGGGCCCGCCCTGTGACGGCGGCGGGCGCTTCGGTCACTTCCGGGGGATCTGTGCGGCCAGCGCGCGGGGGTTGGTCAGCCACGGCATCACCTGCTGGAAGGAGTTGACCAGGCCCTTGCCGATCTGCCGTCCGACGAACATCGGACCGGCGGTCGGCAGCAGCCACGGAACCACCCGCGACCAGTGTGCCTGACCGTTCTTGTCGTGAACGTCGTTCCAGGCGCCCGGAAGCATCATTCCGTAGACGCCTCCGGTGACTGCGGAGATCGGGCTTCCGCCCCCGGCGAGCGTGCCGACCACTCCACCGGCACCACCGAAGAACCCGATCCGGTCGTCGGCCATGTCTTGCGGGCCGTCGGCCTCCCAGTGCATGAAATCGTTCCAGGTGAAGTCGTAGAACTTGGCCGCGGCGCCTTGGAACCACTTGCCGAGGATCTTGTTCAGGTCGGGCCGGGGCGGGACCCCGGCACCGTCCTTCACCGCGGCGGCCGCCTTCCAGACATCGTTGGCCGCGCGCGCCAGTTCCTTGACGGTGTCCTCGATCCCACCGGTCGGATCGAAGCGGCGGACGGTCTTGGTGATCCGGACCACCTCCCGGACCAGGGTGGTCACGTACCGCACGATCCGTTTGATCTTGACCTGGTAAGTCACCATCCCCCGCATCAGTGCCGCGGCCAGCGCGAACTTGCCGAGAGCCATCGCCATCTGCGCCATCCGGCCGGCGTTCACCGTCCGCGCGGTCAGCTTGATGACCTCCCGCTTGTACTCGACCACGCGCTTGGTGACAGCCCGGATCTGGATCTTCAGCTGGGTGACGGTGTCGAGGACGAACCTGTTTCCGTCCGAGTCGGAGAAGGTGACCGGACTGTTGTTGGCGTAGGAGTAGGCGTTCAGCTGCTGGGGATCGTTCGGATCGACCACCGGATCCACCGAGATGAACTTCCCCAGCACCGGGTTGTACTCCCGGGCGCCGAGGTGGACGAGCCCGGTGGCGTCCTCGGTTCCGCCGACGAAGCCGTGTTCCCCGGGCCAGGAGGCCGGAGCCGCGCCCCGCAGTTCGCCGTACGGCGTGGTCCGCCGGCGCTGGACCACGAGCGTCGCCGGATCGATGCTCAGGTCGATGGTCCCGTGATGGTCGGTCGTCACCCAGGTCAGCTTCGCGCCGGTCCGGACGGCGATCGCCTGACCGGCGAACTCGTAGTACCGGGTGCCTGTCTCCGTGCCGTCCGCCTTCAGCAGGAGCTCGGTCTGGCCGAAGTACAGGGTGGTGCCGGTCTGGTCCTTGCGGAGCAGACGGTTGCCGTCGGCATCGTAGATGAACGAGGTCGTCCTGCCGCCCGCGGTCACACTGCCGACGTGGCCCTCGGAGTCCCAAGTCAGAGTCTGTCCGGGTGCCGCGGACTGCTGCCCGGCGGCGTTGTAGCTGTAGCTGTCGGTGCGATCGACGCCGGGCCCCTTGACGGCGACCTGTTCGGCCGCGTGCGGCTTGGTCGTCGAGTACGTGTACGTCGAGGTCGTCGTCCCCGCGGTGCTCCGCCGGGTCTCGGTCTTACGGTTGCCAATGGCATCGATCGTCCAGCTGTGCCAGTACGGCGCAGGTCCGCCGAGCGCGGCGGTCGAGGGCGCCGCGGTACAGTCGCCGTTGCCCGGTGTCCAGGCCTGGGTGAGCTGACGTGCCTGGTCGTAGTTGAAGCACTGCGTGTCGGTGGCCGAGCCCTCCGACGGTCCGGTGGTGTCCGTGATCTTCGTGATGTTGCCTGCCGAGTCGTAGCCGTAGTCGAGGTTCTGGACGAGCTCGTTCGGGGTGATCACTCCACTGCGCGCCAGCCGGTGGGTGCCCTTCTCGTAGCTGAACTGCTGCTGCAACCAGTTCGACCCCTGGGTGAGCGACAACTCCGACAGTTCTCCGTACGCCGTGTACTTGCTGTCGATCACGTAGTCGTCGGCACCAGACAGAGTGGCGGGCTGGCTCTGCGCGGTATAGGTCGTCTTCAGCGTCTCCTCCGGCAGTCCTCCGACACCGGGCATGGTGACCGTGTCCGGCTGGCCGTCGGCGGTGAAGGTGGTTGCCGAGGTCAGGGTCCGGGCCGGCTTGCCGTCGAGGCTGGGCACGTCCAGCACGGAGCCGGTCGGCCGCCCGCGCTCGTCGTACCCACTCATCCGCAGGGTGTAGGCCTTGCCGTCGGCGTACCGGGTCGAACTCGTGAGCGACCCCGGCTTCAGGGTGTCGTACTTCCAGTCCGCGAGCAGCTTGCCGTCGGTGGTCTCACCGAGGTACTCCCCGGTCCGGCGGCCGTTGTCGTCGTAGCTGTAGGACAGCTTCACCCCGCGGCTGTCGGTCGTCGAGGTCATCCGGTCCCGGTCGTCCCAGGTGTACTTCGTGATCCCGCGATCCGGCTCGGTGTCCTGGATCTTGCGGCCGCGCAGGTCGTAGTCGTAACGCCATTTGTTGCCTGCGGCATCGGTGACGGTGGCCAGCTGGCCGGCCGGCCAGTAGGTGTACTTCGTCGCGTCGTAGCTGCCGGTCGGAGCGTCACCGCGGTACTGCCGCAGCTCGGTCAACCGGCCCTGCGCGTCGGTGAGCCTGGTCGTCGCCTGCTCCCCGGCCGGCGGATCGATCGTCTCGATGCCGGTCGACGTCGAGTGCGTCGTGGTCCACTTCAGAGCGCCCTCGACGAAGAACCGCTCAGTGCTCGGCAGCCCCTGGTCGTCGTACTGGGTCACCTTCTGGGCAGGAACGTCGGCCAGCCGCTGCGGCGCGGCGACGAGACCGTTCGACGGGCGGGACTCGGCGTAGTAGGGCCCGTTCTCCTGGGTCAGTAACCCGCGGGAATCGTAGACGTAGTCGGTGAGGACCCAGCCGATGCCGTTCGCACCGGGCTTCTGGGTCTGCCGGACCCGTCCCATCCCGTCGAGCAACTGGTAGGTGTCGCTGATGCTGTTGTCGGCCTGCAGCACGCTCAGCTTGCTGATCGACGGCCGGCCCGCCGAGTCGGTGTACTCGTACCGGGCATCGGCGGTCCCCTTGCGGTCGCGGCCGGGCAGGAAGGTCGCGGTGACCCGCCCGAGCGGATCCCGCGTCGTGTCGGTACGCCGGTTGCCCTCGTCGACGACAGCGAGGGGCTCACCCCACGCCGGATCGACGACGCTGGTCGTGACCAGTCCGGTCGGCTGCTTGGTACTGGTCTGCGTCAGCGCCCCGGCCGCCGGGGTATAGGTGATGGCGGTCTCCTTCGCCGCCGCGTCCTTCGTCAACCGTGGCCGGCCGTACTCGTCGTACGTGGTCGTCGCCACGGTCTGATAGATCGGCGCGTTCGCGCTGTCGAAGCCGGAGACCCGCTGGACCGACACGATGTCACCGGTCTGGGCGTCCAGTTGCTCCTTCTCGCCGGAGATCAGGTCGTCCTTGGTGGCGGCCTTGTCGCAGGTCAGGTCGACGACCTCCTTACCGGCCGGCAGGTCGACGAGACCACGGTCGGGATTGGAGAAGTAGGTGTAGGTGGTGCAGGTGTCGTCGGCGGTCGTCGCCTCGTCGCCTTTGTCGCTGCTCGACACCAGCTGCCCGGTCGGTGAGTACTCGTTGTGCACCGAGGTCTTTCGCCAGCCGGCGCCGACCGCCTGCGCCTCGTTGACGTTCTGCTCCTGGATCTGGAACGCCTGCGCTGTTCCCCAGGAGCGAACCCTGGTCGCCGTGGCCTGTGAGATCCACGGATCGGTGATCGACCTGGTGACCACAGTCGTGCCGCTCAGTGTCGTCTGCTCCCGCAGCATGCCGGCCAACGCGTTGCTGTCGGGCCAGCTGCCGCCTGCGGAGTCCTTGATCTGCACACTCTTGGTGCCGCCGGCGGCCAGCTTGTCGCCGTCCATACCCCGGAAGTAGGTGCTGGTGGTGACCGTCTGCGGTCCCGACGCGTCGCCCTTGGTGGCGGTGACCTTGTCGAAACCGCGCCACTGCGACCAGGTCTTCTCGCCGACCTCGACCAGGCCGTCCTCCTCGTCGAAGCGCCAGGCGGGCGGATTCGGGTAGGTGTAGGCCGTGGTGGCCGCGGTCAGGCCGCTGACCTCGTCGGCCTCGGTCACCTCGCTCACGACGTACTTGCCGAACCAGTCCTGCCGCTCGGCCTGGTTCTCGGGGGTCCACTTGATCGGGTGGCAGCGTTTGCCGTTGGTATCGGGCGCGGGCACGTTTCCCGGCAGCGAACAGTCGGGCTCGAGGTAGCTGACCGTCACCTTCCCGCCGGTTCCGTAGGTGACGGTCCGGATCCGCGGCCACTCCATGGACGGCAGCCCGTCGCCCGGGCCGACGATCCGGTTGGCCTTCATCACCGCGTCGAAGGTGATCTCCGGAAGGGCCTTGGTGCCGCCGACCAGGCCGGTCTGAGTGATGCCCTGCAGCCAGAGCATCGGGCTGCGGCCGTCGCCGGGGCGCAGCCAGCCGTACCGCGGGGTCCAGCGGGTGACCGGCGCGTACGACGATCCGCGATCGACCTCGGTGGTCACCGAGAAGAGCTGCTTCTTGGTCCAGAACGTGGGGTAGAGGTTCGCACAACTGGTCGTGCTCCCGCACTCCTGGTCCAGCGGTGTGTCGGGATAGTCGGACGCGGCGCAGTCCGAGGTCTTCGTGCACCGCGGTGCGGTCACGAAGGTCACCTTGGCGACCGGCTTGTCGCTCCCGGCGCCGGTTCCTTCGCGCTGCCCGTACTCGATCGACCGGATGTTGCCGGCCCGGGTGTACGTACTGACCGAGGTCTTCGAGCCGGCGCGGCCGTAGTTGTTGGTCTCGACGTCGTAGAAATACCGCATCGTGTTGCCGTGGGTGTCGACCACGTAGTCGAGGTTCCACTTGTAGGCCTGCTTGCAGGACGATGCCGCGAAAGCGGTCTGGTGGCAGGGCTCGGACGAATGATTGCCGAACACCGGCACGGTCCAGACCGAGTTGGTCGGTGTGCTCGAACCCGCCAGGTTGTTCAGCCCGAAGTAGAACTTCGTTCCGGACCGATCGGTGAGCACCCAGTACTCGCCTCGGGCGCCGTCACCGGTCTCGGGTCCCTCGTCCCCGTTGGCGCGGCCGGTCAGCCGCTCCACGGTCACACCGTCGTCGCTGCGCGGGTGCCACTTCTGCGTGCTGTCGTCGCGAATCAGCTCGCCGCCGGCACCGGCCAGGGAGAAGGTCGCGTTGTCGGTCGCCCAGCACAGGTCGCCGACCGGAGTCGTGCCGTTGTTACCCGTCTGCTCGGACTTCGCGGCGCAGGAGGCGTATCGACGCTCGATCGAGCCGCCCGGCGCCAGGTCGAAGCCCGCACCGACCCAGCCCGACTGGCTGTTGGCCGTGGTGGTCCGGCCGTCGACGCTCCCGGACGAGTAGGACAGGGCGACCTGCGGCGTCGGTCCACCCAGACCAGGTGGAGTCTGCATCGGGTAGTTCCAGGTGAAGTCACCGGAGGATCCGCCCGCCTGCCAGGTCGCGGCCGGGTTCAACGGCGTACTGGTCGCCGCGCCGGCCGCTCCGTCGGCCGCTGCCGCGACCGTGAACTCCTTGGCCCGGGCGGAGACCGGTACGTCGGCCGACAGTGTTCCCGAACCGTCGTTGCGGGTGGCAACAGCTCTGCCCGTCGCCGGATCCACGACCCGTAGCCGGGTCGCCCAGTCACCGCCGAAGGTGCCCGCGAAGCCCGAGTAGTCCACCCGAAGCGACACCTGACCGTTGTCGCTGACCCCATCGCTGCGACGGAGCCGGAGGCGCAACTCGTCACCGCGGCGGCCCAGCAGATCCACCTCGACCTTCGCCGGTGTCGTCCGCGTCGACGCGGACGCGGACGCGGACCTGGCCATGGCCAGGTTGGCCGCCGCGGTCGGGCCGAGGGAGATCGGCAGCGCACCAGCCTTCGCGACGGGGGCCCTGTCCGGCGCCGGGCCGCCGGTGACGAGGCCTTTCCAGTCGGTGGGTGGTGCGGCCGGTCGCGGTACCTGCACCTCGGCACGGCCGGGTGCGGGCCAGGCCGTGGGGCCGCTGTTCGTCACCGTCCACTGATCGTCCGGGTCCGCACCGCGCGGCACCGGGGTGATCGCCTTGATCGGCACGGGTTTGTCCGCCCGTGGTGTCCACACAGACTTCCGTGGGTCGGGTTTCGGCGCCGCCTGCGCGTGCAGGTGGGCGCCACTGACGATCAGGCTCGCGGCCAGCAGACTGCCGACGGTTACGCGGAGGCTGCTCCAACGGGAACGACGAGACATGAAGACCTCCGGGAAGCGGACAGGTGGTCCTCAAAATGACGGCGACCGGACCCTGGGAGCAATCGATTTCACTGCCGTCGAATGGCCTCATCGGGTTGATCCGAAAGCGTTCCGGCCCAGCCGTTCCTGTGTCATGGTGACCGCGTCCAGGCCCCTGAATCCTGCTGTGGAGATGCCATGCCGACGCTCTTCCGGACACCGCGGGCCCTGCTGGCACTCGCGCTCCTCGTCCCCACGTCCGTGGTGCTCACGACGCGGCCGGCGCCATCAGCGCTGGCTCAGTCGGCACCTGGTCCCGAGCAATCCGCGCAGATGCTGGCCGCCCGGACGAAGCAGCCGGTCGAGCTCACCGCGGCCCGCACCGAGACCGCGCAGGTCTTCGTGAACCCGGACGGCCATCACACGCTCATCCAGCACGCCGGTCCGGTCCGGGTACGGCGCGGCGCCGGATGGACCGACGTAGACCCGACCTTGTCCCGGCAGAGCGACGGAACCGTGGCACCGGCGGCGAGTACGCAGCCGATGAGCTTCTCGGGCGGTGGGACCGGAACGCCGCTCGTCACGCTGGGGCCGGCGGGCCGGCAGGTCCGGCTGACCTGGCCCGCACCACTCCCCCGACCCGTGCTGTCCGGCACCACGGCGACGTACCCGGAGGTGCTGCCCGGCGTCGACCTGCAGCTGCGCGCCGAGGCCGGCGGGTTCTCGCACCTGCTGGTGGTGAAGAACGCGACCGCAGCCCGCTCCGTCGGTTCTGTTGCCCTAGGCATCGATGCCGACGGCCTCACGATCAGCCGGACGGCCGCCGGCATCCTGGTCGCGCGCGACCGGTCCGGCCGGCAGGCCTTCGCCACCGGCCAGGCGACTATGTGGGACAGCCAGACCGGTCCGGACGGGGCACCGCGGCAGTTGTCCGCAGTTGGTACGACGCTCACCGGCAACCGGTTCGTCCTGCACCCCGACCAGCGCCTGCTGACCGGGAAAGACACGCAGTACCCGGTCTACATCGACCCGTCCTGGACCGGGTACGTCGGCAACATGTGGACGCACGTCAACCGGGCAGCGCCCGGGATGTCGTACTGGGTCGAGGACCGGGCCAGCGGCGCCAAGGTGGGCGCCGCCTACGACGACCCCCCGCACATGTACCGGTCGCTGTTCCAGCTGGACACCTCACCGATCGCAGGCGCCAGGGTGACCGGCGCGCGGTTCAGCATCATCCTCGATCACTCGCCCACCAGTACGCCGACCCCGGTCGAGCTCTGGCAGACGCGTTCGATCAGTCGCGCCGAGAGCGTCACCTGGGACAGTACGGCGAATCACTGGCTGCAGCGGCTGGACACCCAGAACGGCCACGCGTGGACCCGCGGCGGCGAACCGAACCAGACGATGGGATTCGGCGGCGAGCCGCTCAAGGCGGTCATGCAGTCCGCGGCCGATCAGCGGCTGCCGAGTGTCGGGTTCGGGCTGAAGGCCGAGTCGGAGTCGCTGCAGAGCCAATGGAAGAAGTTCATCGGTGAGTCGGCCTCGATCATCGTCGACTACAACAACCCGGCCCGGACCCCGCTCAAGGTCAACTTCACCGATCCGCGTCCGTGCGGTACGGCGGCCGCCCCGACCATGATCAGGAATGCCGAACCGTCGTTCGGCGCCGTCGGCAGCGACCCGGACAACGACGCCGTGAACAACCGGCTGGAGATCCACCGGGCGGCCGACGACGGTATCCAGTACCAGCTCGACACCGGATCGATCAGCTCGGGTGCCGCCTTCAGCTGGTCCGCGGTACCGACCGGCACCTTGTCCGACGGCGTCACCTACTATTACGTGGCCCGCAGCGACGACGGCGTCCCGAACGATGGCGTCGACTTCAGCGCACCGAGCCCACGCTGCTACTTCAGGATCGACCGCGTCGCGCCGGGCGCGCCCGTGATCACCAGCACCGCGTTCCCCAACAACTCGCGCGGCATTCAGATCCGCACGGTCGGCATCATCGACCTCAAGCCCGCCGCCGGTGCGAACGATGTCGTCGCCTATCGCTACGGCTTCACCCCCGACCGCATGAAACTGCAGGTGAAGGCCGCGGCCGACGGCTCCGCGCGGCTGCCGATCACGATCGTCCCGGCGCCGTTGCCGACCCGGACGCTGTACGTCGAGGCCATGGACGCGGCCGGCAACCCGAGTGACATCAGTCAATGGAACATCATCGCGGCCACCGATCACCCACCCGCTGCCGCCAACGTCCGCGGTGATGTGAACGGTGACGGGCTGGCCGACGTCACGGCGGTCATCGACCAGGGCAACGGGGAGACCGGGATCTGGAACGTTCCGGCGACCGCATCCGGATTCGGCACCGGCACCCAGTCGTGGAACAGCGGTGTCAACGGCGGATTCCCGCTGTCCCGGACGTTGCCGGTCCAGGGTGACTTCACCGGTGACGGACTGGCCGACCAGGTACTGGTTCACGACGAGGCCGGTCACCGGGCCGCGCTGTACCTGGGCAAGTCCGACGGCAACCGTTACGACGTGGGGGCCGCGCCGGCCTGGCGCAGCGACACCTCTACCTGGAGTATCGCCACCGCGCACGTCGTCGCCGGTGACGTCGACGGCGACAAGCGCGACGACGTCGTCGTACAGATCGATTCCGGCAACGGGAACTGGCGCACAATGGTCCATCCCGGCAGCAACCTCGGTACGCCGGTCCAGTGGCTGCAGACCGCGGCGGGATCCGGTGAGTGGAGCCGCAGCCGGCCGGTGCTCGCCGATGTCGACGGTGACGGGAAGGACGACCTCGTCGTACTGAAGGATCTCGGTGGCTGCCGGACGACCGCGGAGCTGTACCGGTCGACCGGTACGGCGTTCGCCGCGGCGACCGTCATGTTCGACAGCGGAGCCGGCACGTTCTGCGCGGACCGGGCACATCCGGTGGTCGGCGATGTGGACGGTGATGGCAAGGACGACGTGGTGGTGCTTTACGACAACGGAACCACGGGCGGCGACACCGCGCTTCGCGTCCTGCGCTCCACCGGTACGGCGTTGACATCGAGCCAGTGGTGGCATGGCTCGATCGACGCCGTCCGGACGACGCTCTCGGTGGGTGACCACAACGGCGACCGGCGGGCCGATGCCGCCCTCGTCACAGCACTGGACGGCGGCGGGCGCGAAGTGTTCGAGCTGACCTCGACCGGTACGGCGTTCGGCGTACCGAAGTCGGTTTGGCGGGAGAACGCGGTCGGGGCGAGCACCGGGCCGCGGGTGGAGATCGAACCACGGACCTACGAGTTGGTGTCCCGCAGTACCGGGCGCTGCCTGGAGGTGGCCGGCGCGAGCCAGACCGATCCGGCGGTGATCCAGCAGTGGGACTGTTTCAGCGGGCTGCACCAGCGGTTCCGGATCGTGGCGGTGAACGGGACCGGGCAGTACCAGGTGCAGATGGTGCATGAGCGCGTCGATCCCAAGGACGGCAAACCACGCTGTATGGATGTGGGCAACCAGAGCACTGCGGACAACACACCGATCGTGCAATGGAAGTGCGTCGGTACGGCGAACCAGCAGGTGCTGCTCGACTATGTCGAGGGCAGCAGCTACGACACCGTCGTCCGGCTGCGGTTCGCGCACAGTGACAAGTGCGCGGAGATCACCGATCCGGCCAAGGGCAACGGCGCGGCTCTGCAGCAGATGCCCTGCGACGCGTCCCGTAGTACGCAGCAGTGGATCGTGCGGGCCGCACTCAACACGCCGCAGCTGTCGGGCCGGTTCGCAGTCCGCAGCGCGCTGCCCGGCGGCTTCGTGCTCGACATGACCGAGTGCACCGTCGAGAAGGGCCTGCGGCTCTGGGATCTGGTGGCCGCCAGCAAGTGCCAGCACTGGGACTTCCGCCCGCTGGGTGACGACATGTACCAGATCGTCGACCCGAACTCGAACACGGCGCTGCAGGTGCTCGGCTGCTCGCGGGCAGACGCGGCCACGGCCTCGACCCTCGGGATCGACGACTCCGAGTGTCAGCGCTGGCGGGTCGAACCCGCGGTGGACGGCACCTTCACGATCCAGCAGGCGGACACCGGCAAGACTCTGGATGCCTCCGGCTGTGTGGACGACCGCGGGGTCGCGCCGATCGTATGGCCGTACTGGAACGGGCCGTGCCAGCGCTGGAAACTCGAGCGTTGACCTAAACCACGTGAGCCGCTGGGGCGGGCAGCCTAAACTTGACTCGTTATGCCTGATGCCCGGACCGAGTTGTCGAGTCCTTCCCCAGTCCCCGGTCCTTCCCAGGACTCCCCCACGCCTACCCCGGGGCCGGCGACGCCCGCCGGTGATCGCCCTGCGGGTGACGGTGGTGGGCGGCCACGGCGTCGGCGGCGGGCGGGCGGAGACAAGGCCGGAGCCCCGCGCGAAGGCGGCGGGGCTCGTCGGGGGCGGGGTCCGGACAACGAGGCTGGGAGACGAACCACGGCGCCGGGCTCGGCGGACGTCGTACCGGAGGTGAATCTGGCTGAGGTGGTTGCTCGGCTGGGTGAGTTGACGGCTTATGACCGGGAGCAGCTGGGTCGGCGGCTGGAGCGGGTTCGCGGGACGCAGGATGCGCGGAAGCGGGCTGATGCGCTGCAGGGCGTGATCGGGGCGATCGAGCAGGCCGAAGGGCGGGTCGCGTTCCGGAAGGCCGCCGTACCGGAGATCACGTATCCGGAAGAGTTGCCGGTCAGCCAGCTGAAGGACGAGATCGCGGCCGCGATCCAGGCGCACCAGGTCGTGATCGTGGCCGGTGAGACCGGGTCGGGCAAGACGACGCAGCTGCCGAAGATCTGTCTGGAGCTCGGGCGCGGGATCCGGGGCATGATCGGGCACACGCAGCCGCGGCGGCTGGCGGCGCGGACGGTGGCGGAGCGGATCGCTTCGGAGCTCGACACGGAGCTCGGCGAGACGATCGGGTTCGCGGTGCGGTTCACCGACAAGGTGAGCGAGCGCTCGCTGGTGAAGCTGATGACCGACGGCATCCTGCTGAACGAGTTGCAGCGCGACCGCGACCTCAGCCGGTACGACACGCTGATCATCGACGAGGCGCACGAGCGCAGCCTCAACATCGACTTCATCCTCGGGTACTTGAAGCAGCTGCTCCCCCGGCGTCCTGACCTGAAGATCATCATCACGTCGGCGACGATCGACCCGGAGCGGTTCGCCGAGCACTTCGCGGACAGCAAGGGCACGCCGGCGCCGATCGTGGAGGTGTCCGGGCGGACGTATCCGGTCGAGGTGCGGTACCGGCCGATCAACGATCCGGACGACCCGGCCACGATCGATCGCGATCAGACGCAGGCGATCCTGGACGCCGTCGACGAACTCGAGTATGAGGCGGACGGCGACGTACTGGTGTTCCTGAGCGGTGAGCGGGAGATCCGGGACACCGCTGACGCCTTGAACGACAAGTACGCCGCTCAGCGCGGACGGCCCGGCGCGGTCGAGGTGCTGCCGTTGTATGCGCGGCTGTCGAATGCAGAGCAGCATCGGGTGTTCCAGACGAGCGGCAATCGGCGCATCGTGCTCGCGACCAACGTGGCCGAGACGTCGTTGACGGTGCCGGGGATCAAGTACGTGATCGACCCCGGTACGGCGCGGATCTCGCGGTACAGCCATCGGACCAAGGTGCAGCACCTTCCGATCGAGGCGGTCTCGCAGGCCAGCGCGAACCAGCGCAAGGGGCGGTGCGGGCGAACCAGCGACGGTATCTGCATCCGGCTGTACTCGGAGGAGCATTTCGAGAGCCGGCCGGAGTTCACCGACCCGGAGATCCTGCGCACCAACCTCGCGTCGGTCATCCTGCAGATGACCGCGATCGGGCTCGGCGACATCGCGGCGTTCCCGTTCATCGACGAGCCCGACAAGCGCAGCATCACCGACGGCCTGCAACTGCTGACCGAGCTCGGTGCGATCGAGCCGGCCAAGAATGGTGAGCGGCACCGGCGGCTCACGCCGACCGGCAAGCAGCTTGCGCAGATTCCGCTGGACCCGCGGTTGGCGCGGATGATCGTCGAGGCGGACAAGCACTCGTGCGTCCGTGAGGTGATGGTGATCGCGGCGGCGCTGTCGATCCAGGATCCGCGGGAGCGGCCGACCGAGGCGCAAGCTCAGGCCCAGCAGGCGCATGCACGGTTCCGCGACCCGAACAGCGACTTCCTTGGATACCTCAATCTGTGGGCGTACCTGAAGAAGCAGCAGAAGGATTTGTCCGGCAACCAGTTCCGCCGGATGTGCCGTGGTGAGTACCTGAACTATCTGCGCGTGCGTGAGTGGCAGGACATCTTTGCGCAGCTCCGTCAGGTCGCCTCGCAGATCGGCGTCACGCTGAACAGCGGCGAACCGGCCGATCCGCAGAGCGTGCACATCTCGCTGATGTCCGGGCTGCTCTCGCATCTCGGTATGAAGGATCCGGCGAACCAGAACCAGTACCTCGGTGCCCGCGGCACGCGGTTCGCGATCTTCCCGGGATCGGGACTGTTCAAGAAACCACCGCAGTTCGTGATGGCCGCCGAGCTTGTCGAGACCTCGCGGCTGTGGGCCCGGGTGAACGCGAAGATCGAGCCCGAGTGGGCGGAGGACCTCGCGCCACACCTGATCAAGAGCAGCTACTCCGAACCGCACTGGGAACGCAAGGCCGGCGCGGTGATGGCCTACGAGAAGGTCACCCTGTACGGCGTACCGATCGTTGCCCGGCGCAAGATCAACTACGGCAAGGTCGACCCGGAGACGTCGCGCGAACTATTCATCCGGCACGCGCTCGTCGAGGGCGACTGGGACACCCATCACAAGTTCTTCCACGAGAACCGGAAGCTGATCGCGGAGGTCGAGGAGCTCGAGGAGCGCACCCGGCGCCGCGACCTGCTGGTCGACGACGAGACGCTGTTCGCCTTCTACGACGAGCGAATCGGCGCGGACGTCGTCACCGGGCGGCACTTCGACACCTGGTGGAAGACGGCCCGGCAGCGCGATGCCGACCTGCTCGACTTCGAGCGGTCGCTGGTGGTGCGTGAGGGCGCGGAGGTTCGCGAAGAAGAATTCCCGTTGCAGTGGACGCAGAACGGGATGACCTTCGATCTCACGTATGCGTTCGAACCTGGTACGGACGCGGACGGTGTGACCGTGCATCTGCCGTTGCTGGTGCTGAACCAGGTGAGCGCGGACGGGTTCGAGTGGAGCGTGCCCGGGTTCCGGGAGGAGCTCGTCACGACGCTGATCAAGTCGTTGCCCAAGGCAATCCGTCGGAACATCGTGCCGGCGCCGGATCACGCGCGGCAGATCCTGCCGTTCCTGGATCCGTCCTCCGGTCCGCTGACTACCGCGATGGCGCACGAACTGCGGAACCTCCGCGAGGTGATCATCGACGACACCGACTGGGACTGGACCCGGGTGCCGGAGCACCTGCGGATGACGTTCCGAGTGGTCGACGACAACGGCAAGACAGTGGCCGAGGGCAAGGATCTCGCCAAGCTGAAGGAACGACTGAAGCCGAAGACGACGGCCGCGATCTCCAAGGTAGCGTCGAAGGCCGTCAGCGGTTTGGAGCGTTCGGGACTGACGGACTGGACGTTCGGTGATCTGCCGCGAACCTTCTCGGAGCATCGCAACGGGTTGACAGTGGCCGGGTATCCGGCGCTGGTCGACGAGGGCAAGACGGTCGCGATCCGGCTGCAGGAGACCGAGCGCGACCAGACCGCCGCCATGTGGAACGGCACCCGACGGTTGCTGCTCCTCACGATGCCGTCGGTGATTGACGTCGTACAGCGTGGGTTGAGTAGTGCGCAGAAGCTGACGCTGATGGCGGGTCCGCATCGCAATGTCGGCGAGCTGCTTGACGACGCGATCGCTGCTGCGGTCGACCAGTTGATGGCGGCAGCACACGGTCCGGCTTGGAACCTGACCGCGTTCTCGGTACTGCGAGACGCCGTACGGTCGGATCTGGCCGACACCGTGCTCGGGATCCTGCGGCAGGTGGAGCAGGTGCTCGGTCACGCGCGAACCGTGGACAAGGCGATCTCGCGGGCGTCATCGCCGGCGTTGTTGGCCGCGTTGTCGGATGTGCGCGGTCAGCTGGAGGCGCTCATCAATCCGGGCTTCATCACGCGCACCGGGGCTGCACGGTTGCCTGATCTGGTGCGGTATTTGCGCGGGATGGAACAGCGGCTCGACAAGATCGGCGCCAACGCGATGCGCGACCGCTCCGGGATGGCGATCGTGCAGACGCTGACCGACGAGTACCAGAAGCGACTGCGCGCCGTACCGACCGGCAAGTATCCCTCCCCCGAACTCCTCGAAGTCCGCTGGATGCTCGAGGAGCTCCGGATCAGCCTGTTCGCCCAGACCATCGGCACGCCGTACCCGGTCTCCGAGAAGCGCATCCGCAAAGCACTCGCCCAGTCCTGATGCTGCACGCCGCCGCGGACCGGAATGTCGCGGCGGCTTTGCGGCATTTCGGGGCACAGGCCGCGATCTCGCAGACTCGTGAGCTCCTACTCGTGGCTGCCGCTGCTCCATGGATCGGTGCCTTCCACAACGCCGCGATCCGGCTCGATCCGGGTGCGGACGCGAGCGCGGTGGTGCAGGACGTCCTGTCGTTCTCGACCAGGCGGTCGCGCGATCTGGTCCTGTGGGCGTCGACTCGGCGCGACGAGGATTTGATCCGGGTAGCGGTCGCCTCGGGCATGAGCCTGCGGTCCACCGCGGTGGGAATGGCAGCGTACGAAGCGCCGAGGCCGCTCGCGGTACCGGCCGGCGTCGAACTGGAGCGGGTCGTCGACCCGGTGGGAGCAGCAGAGTTCGCGGCTGTTCACGAGAGTTTCATCGGCGATGCCGCGGCGGTGGCACACTTCGCGTCGCCGGCGGTCCTCCTCACCCCTGCGGTGTCGGCCTTCGTCGTCCGCAGTGGAGACAGGCCGGTCGCCTGCGCGATGACGGTGAGGTCTGGTAGCGAGGCCGGGGTCTACTGGGTTGCCACGCGCGCGGACGAGCGTCGCCGAGGGTACGGCGAGCTGGCGACCCGGGCGGCGGTTCGGGCCGGATTCGAGGGCGGCACCCGCGTGGTCCTCCTGCAGTCGACGGAGCTGGGCCTGCCGCTCTACAGCAAACTCGGATTCGCACCGTTCACCACGTATGCGAGGTATCTCACCCCCTCCCTAGGAGTTGAGGAGGCGTTGGGCTAGCTCCTGGACGGCGGTGCGGAGTTCGGGGGGTTCGAGGATCTCGAAGGGCCAGGGGATGCGGGTGACCTGGGTGACGAGGGGGGCCAGGTCGTTGGCGGCGAAGTGGAGTTCGCAGGTGGTGGCGGTGCGGGGGTGGACGACGGCTTGGTTGGCGGGGATGTGGGGGGTGACGGTTTGGGCGTTGGCGTGGATGAGGACGCGGGCGACCAGGTCCCAGGGGGCGATGTTGGTGCCTTCGGCAACTAGGGCCAAGGGGTCTGGTGGGTTGTCGAAGTGGTGGCGGATGCCGGTTGGTGAGGGGTTGGTGATGCGGTCTACGCGGAAGGTGCGCCAGGCGTTGCGGTCGCGGTCTCGGGCGACCAGGTACCAGCGGCGGCCGGTGTGGACGATACGGAGGGGCTCGACGCTGCGATTGGCGTCGGTGCCGTCGTGGGTGCGGTAGGCGAAGCGGAGGCCTTCGGTATCGCGGCAGGCGGCGGCGAGGGTGGTGAGCACCTCGCCGTCGATGGTGGGGAGTTCGCCTTGAGGTAGCTGGGCTACCTGGGCGCTGATGGCGGCTACCTGTTCGCGGAGGCGGGCGGGGAGGACCTGGTTGAGTTTGGCCAGGGCGGAGATCGCTGCCTCTTCGACCCCGGAGACGGTGGTCGTGCTTGCAGCGCGGAGGCCGACGGCGACGGCTACTGCTTCCTCGTCTTCCAGGAGGAGCGGTGGGAGGCGGCCGCCGGGGCCGAGACGGTAGCCGCCGCCGATGCCGGCTTCGGCATCGATGGGGTAGCCGAGAGAGCGCAATCTCGCGACATCGCGCCGTACGGTCCGGGGCGTGATGTCGAGCTTGGTCGCGAGCTCGGCGCCGTCCCACTGCGGGCGTGACTGGAGCAGTGACAGGAGTCGGAGCAGCCGGGTCGCGGTGTCCATGAAGTTCAGTCTGCCGCAAGCTGCGGACCGATCCTGTCCGCAGGTCGTTCTACGGTGAGTTCATGACCACGACACTGGAGAATCTGCTGGGGCTGTCCGACTTCGCATGGGAGCGGCTGCGGACGCGGATCCAGGGCATCAGCGACGAGGAGTACTTCTGGGAGCCCTTCGAGGGCTCCTGGAACGTCCGCAAGACTGATGGCGGGTATGCGCCCGAGTCCTCGGTGATCCCGCCCGAGCCGTCGCCGTTCACGACGCTGGCCTGGCGGATCACGCATATCGTCGACATCCTGCAGGCCGAGCGCACGGCGACCTGGTTCGGTCACCAGCCTGAGCCGGAGGACGGCGTACCGACGGTGCCTGGGTCGGCCGACGCGGCGCGCAGCGCGCTTGAGAAGGCGTATGGCGTGTGGCGGCGGCGACTGGCTTCACTCAGTCAGGAGGATCTGGATCGGCCGATGGGCGAGATCGCGGGGCCCTACGCCGCCGACGACGGTACGGCGTTCGCCCTGCACATCCTGGACGAGTTGATCCACCACGGCGCCGAGGTCGGGACTCTGCGCGACTTCTATCGGGGAACGCATCCCGAGGACGT
Source organism: Kribbella sp. NPDC051587 (assembly GCF_044453945.1). Taxonomy (NCBI): domain Bacteria; kingdom Bacillati; phylum Actinomycetota; class Actinomycetes; order Propionibacteriales; family Kribbellaceae; genus Kribbella; species Kribbella sp. NPDC051587. The sequence continues at coordinate 49,007 of NZ_JBITDE010000016.1, read as the reverse complement.
GTTCGGCGCGGCTCTCGCCGGTGAGGTGACGCCGGCTGAGCGTCCGACGTTGGTGGCGGATGCCGCGGCGGCTCAGCGGTGGGAGTTGGTGCCGCAGTTGGCGGAGCTCGGCTTCGGGCTTGATGAGAAGACGACGAACGGTTTCACGGCCGCGCAGTTGGCGGCGGGGAACGGTGCGTTGGAGACGCTGCGGTATTTGGCCGAGCACGGCGCGGACCTGTCGATCACCGATGCGCGGTTCAAGGCCGACGTACTGGGGTGGGCACAGTGGTTCCGGCAGGACGCGGCGGTCGCGTATCTCGAAGGACGGTGAAAGCCCGCCCCGGCTGACTGCACCGGGGCGGGCGTGGAGAGTTATTCGAGGCAGATCCGGAACGGGTGTCCCGCCGGGTCGGCGTAGATCCGCCAGCCGCGCGCATTGTCGGCCGGAGGGGGGTCGAGCGGGTCCAGCGGCTCCGCTCCGAGCGCGACCACGGTGGCGTGGCCGCTGGAAAGATCCTCGACGATGAGGTCGAGGTGGAGATCCTGCGCGTCGGTGCCGGGCCACGTGGCCGGCAAGTACTCCTCCGAGCGCCGGAAGGCCAGGGTCGAGAAACCGAGCGACGACCCGGGGCCGGTCAGGCTCCGCCAGTCGTCGTCACCGTTCTCGTCGACATCCAGCCCCAGCAGCGCCGAGTAGAACTGGGCGAGCTCCAGCGGGTCCGGGCAATCCAGAACCACCGAGCCGAGCCGCCCGGCAGTACTGCCCGGCTGCTCTGCCACCTGCGTCATCTGTCCTCCAGCTTCGTTCTCTTCGACAGCCTGCCCTTGTCGGGGCAGGACCTACCGGGCCCCTCTGGTCAGAAGGCCCGGCCGCCTACGATGACAGGTCGATGGGACAGTTCGCACCTTTCGACACGCCTGCTTGACCGGTCAATGAGATCACCCCGGGTAGTTGCAAAGCGTTGACGGGGAGAGTGCTTGCCCGAACACTTACGGTCATGAAGCGACTACTCCGCCCCCGTCGTCCTCTGATCGGTCTGATGACCGCCGCCCTGTTGGCAACTCCCCTGTTCGCACTCTCCCCCGCGGCCGCGGCAGCACCGGCGCCCGCCCTGATCCCGAAGCCCGTCTCCCAGCAGACCCTCGCTGGTGAGACGTTCACGCTGCAGTCGTCGACAGCCGTCAGCGTCGTCGCGAGCGCGGACGAACGCGCCGCTGCCACCAAGGTGGCCGAGCAGCTGTCCGCCCAGCTGCGGCGCTCGACCGGCTTCGCTGTCCCACTCGCCAACACCGGCGCCATCCGGCTCTCGACCGACGGCGCAAGCTCCCTCGGCGCTGAGGGCTACCAGCTCCGGGTCGACCGCACGGCCGTCACCGTCACCGCAGCCACGCCGGAGGGTCTGTTCCGCGGCGTCACCACCTTGCGGCAGCTCCTGCCCGCCAAGGCGGACGCTTCCACGACCCAGTCCGGTCCGTGGACGATCGCCGGGACCGCGATCTCCGACTCACCGCGCTACGCCTACCGCGGCACGATGCTCGACGTCTCCCGGCACTTCTTCTCGGTCGCGGAGGTCAAGCGGTACATCGACCTCGCTTCGCTCTACAAGCTCAACAAGCTGCACCTGCATCTGGCCGACGACCAGGGCTGGCGACTGCAGATCGACAGCTGGCCGCGACTGGCGACGTACGGGGGCAGCCTGGAGGTCGGCGGTACGCCGGGCGGCTACTACACGAAGGCCGACTTCGCCGAGATCGTCCGGTACGCCGGAGAGCGGTATCTCACTGTGATCCCGGAGATCGACACGCCTGGTCACACGAACGCCGCGCTGGCGTCGTACGCGGATCTGAACTGCAACGGGGTCGCCCCGGCGCTCTACACCGGGACCAACGTCGGATTCAGCTCGCTGTGCGTCGGGAAGGCCGTCACCTACTCGTTCCTCAGCGACGTGTTCAGCGAGATCGCCGCGCAGACGCCCGGCGACATCGTCCACCTCGGCGGCGACGAGGCGCACTCCACGCCGCACGCGGACTATGTGACCTTCCTCAACAAGACTTCGACGATCGTCGCCGGCACGGGCAAGCGGGTGATGGGCTGGCACGAGATCGGAGATACCGCTCTCCCGGCCGGGAGCATCGTGCAGTATTGGGGTACCGACGACACCGCGTCGCGGGACCTCGCGCGCCTGGCGGCGACCAAGGGCGCCACGGTGGTCATGTCGCCGGCCAACCGCGCCTACCTCGACATGAAGTACAACAAGGACACCCCGTACGGCCTGTCGTGGGCGGGCCTGGTCAGCGTCGAGAAGGCCTACAACTGGAACCCGTCGACCCTGATCCCCAACCTGCCTGCCAGTGCGGTGGCCGGGGTCGAGGCGCCGGTGTGGTCGGAGACGCTGGACGACATCGACAAGGTCGAGTTCATGGCATTCCCGCGGCTGCCCGGGATCGCCGAGCTCGGGTGGTCACAGCCGTCCGCGCTCAACTGGACGGCGTACAAGGACCGGCTGGCCGGCCAGGGCTCGCGCTGGGACGCGCTGAGCGTCAACTTCTACCGGGCACCGGAGATCGCCTGGCGCTGAGCCTGAGGCGCTAGCTGAGGATGCGCTCGAGCAGCCAAGCCGTGGACTCGTCCAGGTCCTGCTCGGCGACTGTGTGGTGCGTCGCGTCCCCGTCCTGGGCCGCGCGCACCTCCAGCCGGTACACGTACCGATCCGGCTGCGGCCGGCCGGTCCCGAGGTCCGCGCCAGTCAGAGCCCGTACGGCGGCCTCCAACTGCTCGGCATCGGGCTCGGTACTGGTGTCGAGCGAGCCCTGGGCAACGAGCCCGGCAAACCCTCCACTACGGGTCACGGTGACGATCAAGTGCACTCCTCGGGGCGGTGGGCCCACCACGATTGCGTGCCGCGCAACGAATGTCCAGAGTCGCGCGACACGCCGGAAAATTCGATCAGGAACGCGCGCCCATTACCCGCCGTACCGGCCACTTTGTCTCACGTTGCCATCGCTTCCACCCCGCTCCGGGGCACGAATCAGCAGGTCGGCGCGGGATTACCCCGCCGTACCGGGGTGTCGCGAGCGCCCGGACGGCGAATTCGTGTGACCACGGAGCGTGGCAACCGGCGACAATCAGCGACACGTGTTCTCGATCACCCCTTCCCCGCGGCCCCAGATCGGCTACAGTTATCGCGTTGCAGTTTTGGACTCCCACTGACTTTCGCTGTGCTGTACGGCCGGTTTCGTCGTCTGGGGCCTTTCGGCGACACGCGGTCCATGAGGTGTGGATCGCGTCTTGTTACAAGCCATCAAGGAGATAGACAACAATGGCTGTCGGTACTGTCAAGTGGTTCAACGCTGACAAGGGCTTCGGCTTCATCACCCCGGATGACGGTGGCGCGGACGTGTTCGCGCACTACTCGGCCATCCAGACCTCGGGCTTCCGCTCGCTGGACGAGAACCAGCGCGTCGAGTTCGAGATCACCCAGGGCCAGAAGGGCCTTCAGGCGGAGAACATCCGCCCGATCTGATCTTCGGATCAGCTCTTCTCGAAACTGAAAGATTGGGCCACACACCTTCGGGTGTGTGGCCCTTTCCTTGTCCGCGGCGGGTATTGCGACAATGGACCACGATGACCGAGCACGAGCGATACAGCCGCCCCGAGGAAGACGCCGGTGAGCGACTCGACCGGCAATGGGGTGAGCTGCTCCAGGAGCTCCGGCTGGCGCAGACCGGCACGCAGATCCTGTTCGCGTTCCTGCTCAGCATCGCATTCCAAGGCGCGTTCCAGAATGCGGACGCGTTCACCCATCACGTGTACGCCGTGACGCTGATCGCCTCCGCGCTCGCGGTCGGTCTGTTCCTTGCGCCGGTGTCCTTCCACCGCATCATCTACCGGCACAAACTGCGCGACCGAATGCTCCCGATCGCGAGCCGGATGGCGATCGCCGGCCTCGCCTTCCTGGTGCTCGCGATGACCGGCGGCGTGCTGCTCGCGATCGACGTCGTGGTGTCCCGCCCGATCGCGATCCTGATCGCCGCCTTCGTCCTGCTCTGGTTCGTGATCTTCTGGTACGCCGTTCCGACCTGGGTCCGGCGATCGATGCCTAACGGAAGCGGGGAATGACCTCGGCGGCGACCTGCTCCAGCACGTCCTCGCTACCGGCATAGATGCCTTCGGCACGCGGCCAGTGGGTGATGACGTCGGTGAAGCCGAGCGCAGCGGCGCGGCCGGTGAGGTCTTCGAAGGCGGCGACGCTGGTGAGGGCGTAGAGGCTGTTGTCGAGGGAGAGGTAGCGGTCGAACGGGCGGTCCTCCCCCGCGGCCGCCAGGGTGTCGTCGAGGCGGTGGGTCAGGTCTGCAACGGTCTTGAACCAGCCGTCGAGGTCGTCGGCGCGACCGCCGGTGGTGACCCAGCCCGCGCCGTACTTGGCGGCAAGGCGAAGTGAACGCGGGCCGTTGGCGGCCATCACGAACGGAACGCGCGGCTGCTGGATGCAGCCAGGGAGCGTCCGGCCGTTGCGGACCTCGAAGTACTCACCCTTGTAGTCGACGCCGTCGGTGGTCAGCAGGGTGTCCAGCAGCTCGACGAACTCGGTAAGCCGGTCGACCTTCTCCCGCGGACCGAGCTCCGGGCCGCCCTGGATCGTGGTGTCGATCCCGCCGCCGGCGCCGATGCCGCAGAGGAAGCGGCCGTCGGAGATGTCGTCCAGGGCAAGGATCTCGCGGGTCAACGCGAGCGGGTGCCGGAAGTTCGGTGAGGTGACGAAGGTGCCGAGCTTGATCGTCGAGGTCGCCAGCGCGGCCGCGGTCAGCGTCGGCGTCGTCCCGTACCAGGGTGAGTCCTGCAACCCTCCCCAGGTCAGGTGGTCGTAGGTCCAGGCATGGTCGAACCCGAGCTCCTCCGCCCGCCGCCAGCGCCGCTCTGCTTCCTTCCACCGGTACTCCGGCAGGATCGTGATCCCGAATCGCATACCCGCACCCTACCGAGCCGGGAATAGATTGAGTGTTCAACCACATTGACACCTGACATGACCACTCCTGTGCTGTACCTGAGCCACGGTGCACCCCCGCTCGCCGACGACCGCCGCTGGACCGCCGAGCTGGCCGACGTCTCGGCCGGACTCGAGCGCCCGACCGCGATCCTGATCGTCTCCGCGCACTGGGAGGCCGCCCCACTCACCCTCGCCGCGACCGAGACCGTGCCGCTCCTCTACGACTTCGGCGGCTTCCCCGAGCGCTACTACCAGGTCCAGTACGCCGCTCCCGGCGCCCCACAGCTCGCCGACCAGGTCCGCAAACTGCTGCACTCCCCCGGTACGCCGATCTACGACGACCCGACCCGCGGTCTCGACCACGGCGCCTACGTTCCACTCAAGGAGATGTACCCGGAGGCCGACGTACCGGTGCTGCAGGTGTCGATGCCGACCCTCGACCCGACCGAACTCTTCCGCATCGGCCGGAAACTCGCGCCCCTGCGCGACCAAGGCGTCCTGATCATCGGCAGCGGCTTCACCACCCACAACCTGCGCGCCATGAACTTCGCCGCCGGCTCCGACGCCCCCGCACCGAACTGGTCGATCGAGTTCGACGACTGGACCCGCCGCGCCCTGCAGTCCCAAGACGTCGACGCCCTCATCGACTTCCTCCACAAAGCACCCGCCGCCACGATCGCCCACCCCCGCACCGAGCACTTCGCCCCACTCTTCGTCACCCTAGGAGCCGCCGCCCACGACCTCTCCACCGCCGAATCCGTCATCGACGGCTTCTGGTACGGCCTCTCCAAACGCTCCTGGCAAATCGGCTAACGCGCGGGGGTCGGGAAGGTGGCCAGGGATTCGGTGCCGAGACTGGAGATCCACACCGTGCCGTTGCGTTCGCGGACGCCGGTGGGCATGCGGAAGTCGGGGTGGGTGCCGCGGAGGTCGTGGATGAGGGTGCCGGACTCGTCGTAGGCCTGGAGTTCGATGATGTCGGCGGGCTTGGGCTGGAGGGCGTCGGGGAGGGCCCAGACGAGTTTGCGCAGGATGGGTGGTTTGGGGAGGAGCAGGTCGAGGAGGGCGTTGCGGGGTGAGCCGATGGTGACCCAGATCAGGCCGTCGGAGCCGCTGGAGATGTTGTCGGGCAGGCCGGGGACACGGGTCAGTACGGCGGGCTCGGCGTCCGGCGTACCGAGGTCGAGTTTGTAGACGGCGTAGGTCGCGGTCTCGGCCCAGTAGAGGGTTTGGTGGTCGGCGCTGAGGGCTACGCCGTTGGGGAAGGCGCGGTTGGCGGCGAGGCGGGTCACTGCGCCGTCGGGGGTCAGGCGGTAGACGCTGCCGGTGGCGGAGTGCTCGAGCAGGTCGCCCTTCCAGTTGTCGACGCCGAACCGGGTGGACGAGTCGCTGAAGTAGATCGTGCCGTCGGCGGCGACGGCGGCGTTGTTGCAGAAGCGCATCGGACGACCGTCGACCTCGGTCAGCAGGGTCGCGACACGGCCGTCCTTATCGACGGTGAGCAGGCCGCGGTTGGCGTCGCAGACGAGGACCTTGCCGTCAGGCAGCCACTCCAGGCCGAGCGGTCGACCACCGGTGTCAGCGAGCGTGCTGATCGTGGTCCCGTCGGCGGAGACGCGCAAGATGCGGCCGTCTTCGAGGCCGGTCAGGACGCTGCCGTCCTCGTCGATCAGCGCGTCCTCAGGCCCATGACCCGGTACGGCGATGGCCGTGACCGCGAGGCTTGTGGGGTGCCGGACGGGGTCGGCGGGCGGCGGAGTCCAGCGCACAGGGGCGATCGAAGCCTTCATACGGCGACTCTACAAGCAGTCAGATTCCAGGCACACAACGCGACAACCCGGACCGGCCACGTGGGTCGATCCGGGTTGTCGTGCGTTCGGTCAGAAGATGACTTCGCCGCGGGCACGCCGCGCGCGGAGCTTCTCCAGAGCCTCTTCGAGGATCTCGGCCGCCTCCGATTCGGAGCGCCGCTCCTTCACGTAGGCCAGGTGGGTCTTGTAGGGCTCGATCTTCGTCGGCGGCGGGGGGTTGTTCACATCGGTGCTGGTCGGCAGACCGCACCGCGGACAGTCCCACGCCTCCGGAACGGCTGCCTCGACCGCGAAGACGGTCGCCGTCTCGTGCCCGTTGGCACAGAAGAAGACGACACGCTGCCGGGGCGCGGTGTCGCCGCGCTCCGCTTCGCCCATCGGGCCGGCACCGACCCGGCTGCCACGAATCGCACTACCACCACCAGCCACGGGACCCTACCCCCTCAGCCGAGCTTGTAGAGCAGGCCGAGCGCGACGATGGAGGCGAACCAGATCAGGCCGACGCCGATCGTGATGCGGTCCAGGTTCCGCTCGGCGACCGAGGAACCGCCCAGGCTGGACGACACTCCCCCACCGAACAGGTCGGACAGGCCGCCACCGCGGCCTTTGTGCAGCAGCACGAGCAGCGTGAGGATGAGGCTGCAGATGAGCACGACGATAGAGAAAGCGAGGATCACGAGGAGTAGCCTAACTGAAGGTCCAGGTAACGGCAGATGCCGGCGAACTCGTCCACCTGGAGGCTCGCACCCCCAACAAGACAGCCGTCGACATCCGGTTGGGCCATGATGCCACCTGCGCTGGCCATCTTCACCGATCCGCCGTAAAGAATCCGTACCGAGTCGGCCACCGAGGGTGAAATCGTCTCCTCGATCCGGGCCCGGATCGCCGAGTTGACCTCCTGGGCGTCCTCCGGGGTCGCGACCTCGCCGGTCCCGATCGCCCAGACCGGCTCGTAGGCGATGACGACCTTGCGGACGTCGTCCTGCTTCAGACCGGCCAGCCCGGCGTCGACCTGCGCGAGCACGTGCTCGACCTGGCCGTTCTCCTTGCGGACCTCCAGACCCTCACCCACGCACATGATCGGGATCAGGCCCGCCTCGAGTGCCTTGGCGGTCTTGGCGTTGACCAGCGCGTCGTCCTCACCGTGGTACTGCCGGCGCTCCGAGTGCCCGGTCAGCACGTAGGTGCAGCCGAGCTTGCTCAGCATCGCGGCCGAGATCTCCCCGGTGAACGCCCCGGCGTCCTTGGTGGACACGTCCTGCGCGCCGTACTTGATCTTCATCCGGTCACCGTCGACCAGCGTCTGCACGCTGCGGATGTCGGTGAACGGCGGCAGCACCGCCACCTCGACGCGCTCGAAGTCGTGCTTCTTGTCCTGCAGCGTCCACGACAGCTTCTGCAACAGGTGGACGGCCTCAACATGGTTGAGGTTCATCTTCCAGTTGCCCGCCATCAGCGGCGTACGGGCAACCGCGTCATTAACAGCCATCTGAGGCTCTACTCCTGTTCCAGTACGGCGAGTCCCGGGAGCTCCTTGCCCTCCAGGTACTCGAGGGATGCGCCACCACCGGTGGAGATGTGGCCGAACGCATCGTCGGCGAAGCCTAGCTGCCGGACGGCGGCCGCGGAGTCACCACCACCGACGACGCTCAGGCCATCCACCTCGGTCAACGCCTGCGCGACGGCCTTGGTTCCACCCGCGAACGCCGCCATCTCGAAGACGCCCATCGGGCCGTTCCAGAACACGGTCTTCGCGCCGGCGACCTCGGCGGCGAACGCCTTGGCCGAGTCCGGGCCGATGTCCAGACCGAGCTGGTCGGCCGGGATCGCGTCCGCGGCCACGACGGTCGCGGGCGAGTCGGCCTTGAACTCCGGGGCCACCACAATGTCGGTCGGCAGCACGATCCGGTCGCCGGCCTCCTTCAGGTAGCCGCGGACCACGTCGAGCTGGTCCTCCTCGAGCAGGCTCTTGCCGACCTCGTGGCCCTGCGCCTTCAGGAACGTGAAGACCATGCCGCCACCGATCAGCAGCTTGTCGGCCTTGGCCAGCAGGTTGTCGATCACCGCGAGCTTGTCGGACACCTTCGCGCCACCCAGTACGACGACGTACGGGCGGGCGGGGTCCTCGGTCAGCTTCTTCAGGACCTCGACCTCGGCGAGCACGAGTCCACCGGCCGCGTGCGGCAGCTTGCTGGCCACGTCGTACACGCTGGCCTGCTTGCGGTGCACGACACCGAAGCCGTCGCTGACGAACACGTCGGCCAGGGCCGCGAGCTCGTCGGCCAACTGGTCGCGCTGCGCCTCGTCCTTGCTCTCCTCGCGGGCGTCGTACCGGACGTTCTCGAGCAGCAGGACCTCACCCTCGTCCAGATCCTGTACGGCGGCCTGGGCCGCGTCGCCGGTGACATCGGCGGCGAAGTGCACCGTGATGCCCTCGGGCTGCAGCAGTTCACCGAGCCGCTTTGCCACCGGGGCCAGCGTGTAGGCCGGGTTCGGCTCGCCCTTGGGGCGGCCGAGGTGCGCGGTCACGATCACCTTGGCGCCGGCCTTGGCCAGCTTGACCAGGGTCGGCAGCGAGGCGCGGATGCGGCCGTCGTCGCCGATCACCTCGTCCTTGATCGGCACGTTCAGGTCGGAGCGCACGAGGACGCGGAGGCCCGCGACATCTCCGAGGTCGTCAATCGTCTTCACAGTGCAGGGTTCCTGTCTACGAAACAGGCATGCGCCCGAAGGAGGACACCAGGGTCACCCTCGAGCGCATGCTGGGAAGAAACGTCAGAGCGAGGCGCCGACGTAGTTGACCAGGTCGACGAGGCGGTTGGAGTAACCCCACTCGTTGTCGTACCAGCCGACGACCTTGACCTGGTTGCCCAGGACCTTGGTCAGGCCGGCGTCGAAGATGCAGGACGCCGGGTCGGTGACGATGTCGCTCGACACGATCGGGTCCTCGGTGTAGCGCAGGTAGCCCTTGAGCGCACCCTCGGCGGCAGCCTTGACGGCGGCGTTGACCTCTTCGACCGTGGTCTCACGGCCGACGTTGACGGTCAGGTCGGTGGCAGAACCGGTCGGCACCGGGACGCGCAGCGCGTAGCCGTCCAGCTTGCTCTTGAGCTCCGGCAGGACCAGGCCGATCGCCTTGGCGGCACCGGTCGAGGTCGGGACGACGTTGATCGCCGCGGCGCGGGCGCGACGCAGGTCGGAGTGCGGGCCGTCCTGCAGGTTCTGGTCCTGGGTGTAGGCGTGCACCGTGGTCATCAGGCCCTGCTGGATGACGAACTCGTCGTGGATGGCCTTGGCCATCGGGGCGAGGCAGTTGGTGGTGCAGGACGCGTTCGAGATGACGGTGTGCTTCTCGGCGTCGTACAGCTCGTGGTTGACGCCCATCACGATCGTCAGGTCCTCGTTCTTCGCCGGGGCGGAGATGATGACCTTCTTGGCGCCGTTGTCGGCGTGCGTCTTGGCCTTGGTGGCGTCGGTGAAGAAGCCGGTCGACTCGATCACGACGTCGGCGCCGACGTCGGACCACTTCAGGTTCGCGGGGTCGCGCTCGGCGAACGCCTTGAAGGTGTGGTCGCCGACCGAGATGTCGGTGTCGGTCGCGGAGACCTCACCGGGGAAACGGCCCAGGATCGAGTCGTACTTGAGCAGGTGGGCCAGCGTCTGGTTGTCGGTCAAGTCGTTGACGGCGACGACCTCGATGTCGGCACCGGACGCCTGCACGGCGCGGAAGAAGTTACGGCCGATCCGGCCGAAGCCGTTGATACCTACGCGTACGGTCACGGGACTACGTCTCCTCGAACTAGCGTTCCAGCACTGCTCTTCACCCCGAACATTAGCCCAACCGCCCACTCGGCCAACTGGTGCTATCCACAGCAGACCACCGCAGGACGCGGGTCATCCGTGGTCCAGACCAGCCAGACGTGCGAAGACCCCGGGAACCTCCCGGGGTCTTCCGGTGAATACCAGTTGACGCGGTGGTGAGCAGATCAGGCCGGGTCGAGCATCTCCGGCGTGAGGTTGGCCTCGGTGTTCGGGATGCCGAGGTCGCTGGCGCGCTTGTCGGCCATCGCCAGCAGGCGGCGGATGCGGCCCGCGACGGCGTCCTTAGTGAGAGCCGGCTCGTGCAGCTGGCCGAGCTCTTCGAGGCTGGCCTGCTTGTGCTCCAGCCGCAGCTTGCCGGCGACCTGCAGGTGATCCGGTACGTCGTCGCCCAGGATCTCCAGCGCACGCTCGACGCGGGCACCGGCCGCCACCGCAGCACGCGCTGAACGACGCAGGTTTGCGTCGTCGAAGTTCGCGAGCCGGTTCGCGGTCGCACGGACCTCGCGACGCATCCGGCGCTCTTCCCAGGCCAGCACCGACTCGTGCGCACCCAGGCGGGTCAGCAAGGCGCCGATCGCGTCACCGTCGCGGATCACCACGCGGTCGACGTTCCGCACCTCACGAGCCTTGGAACCGATCCCCAGCCGACGCGCAGCCCCGACCAGCGCCAACGCAGCCTCCGGGCCCGGGCAGGTCACCTCGAGCGAGGACGAGCGGCCGGGCTCGGTCAGCGAACCGTGGGCCAGGAACGCACCACGCCAGGCAGCCACCGCGTCGCAGGAAGCACCCGACACCACGGCCGGCGGCAGGCCACGCACCGGACGGCCACGGTTGTCGACCAGCCCGGTCTGGCGAGCCAGCGCATCACCGTCACGCACGACCCGTACGACGTACTTGGTCTGCTTCCGGATTCCGGACGGGGAGATCACCACCACGTCCGACGGGTGCCCGAAGATCTCGGCGATGTCCTTGCGCAGCCGGCGCGCGGCCGCGCCGCTGTCCAGCTCGGCCTCCACAACGATCCGGCCCGAGACCAGGTGCAGTCCTCCCGCGAAGCGCAGCACGGACGACACCTCGGCCTTGCGGCAACAGGGTTTCGTGACCTGGATGCTGGTCAACTCGGACTTCACCTGTGCTGTCATCGCCATAGAAGGCATCCTCCCACCGTTGTCAAAGACCCTCGTCGCGAACCCCGGGGGCAGACCTCCAACGGTGCCCGGAACGATTGTGTTACGCGAGCTCGCCGTTCAGGAACGGCAGCAGCGCCTCGGCCGACCTGCGTCCGTCGTGCAGGTCGCGGACATAGCGCGGACCGGCGTCAGCGATCTTCCGGGCCTCTTCACGTTCGTGGACCAGCCGCTCGATCACCTCGGCCAGGCCGTCCGGCGTCGCCTCCACGATCGGCAGCTCCGCCGGCAGCAGCTCCCGGATCCGGTCCGGGACGTAGCCGACGGTGACTCGACCGGCCGCCATCGCTTCACACGCGGAGACGCCGTACAGGCCGAGCAGCAGCTGCTCGACGACGATGTCGGCGTTCCGCACCATCTCGGTGAGTTCCGCGTGCGCGACGTTCTGCACCCGCTGGTACTTGATCAGCCCCTGCGCGTCCAGGCCGGCCAGCACCGGATCGACGTACGACGAGCCCTTGAGCGGGCCCGAGGTGGGGGCGTGCAGGACCACCGGCACCTTGCGTTCGAGCACCGGACGGTTCGCTGCGAATCCCTCAACGTCGAGCGCCAGCGGGAGCCAGATGCCGTTGTCGACGTACTCCAGCAGGTCCGGCGTGGAGACGAAGACCGGCCCTTGGTAGTCCTGCAGGTGGCCGCGGAGCATGTCGTTCGTCGTCTGCAGCCGCCGGGTCAGCTCGTCGTCCGGGTCCCGGAACGGCGAGTGGGGATGGCGCGCCCGGTGCAGCGCGGGGTCCCGGATCTCCGAGCCGTGGAACAGTACGGCGTGTCTGATCCCAGCCTGGTCGAGGGTCGGTACTTCGGCGGTCCACACCTGACCGCGAACCGCCCCGAACATCGTCCGCCCTGCCTCGAAGATCACGTGGGTGACGTCGCGGAGTACATGGTCGGTCAGCTCCAGTTGCCACCGCAGGTCGGAGCGGTACTGCTCCTCGGTCGCGGTGTAGTGCACCGGAAAGCGGAACACGGCACTGCGGATGGACAGCGACTCCGCCGTGACGCCCTTCAGGTTGCGCTCGGCCGCGGTCGCCCACTGGTAGGCCTGGCCGGCGCTGTTCAACGGCCCGATCAACAGACGCCGGCCGGTCTTCTCAGGGCCTTGGCCGGCGACTTCGAGCCGCCGGCCGGTCAACTCGGCGTACAGCGCACGCAGCTTGGCCGCCTGCCCGGACCACGAGACGTCCGGCGCCTCGATCGACACCGCGGCCGGATCGGGAGTGTCCATCACGACCGTCGGCTCGCGCTGCAGCCGGTGCTCGCGCTGCAGCCGGGTGGCGATCGCCGGGCTTGCGGTGATCACCCCGTCGGCGGCCCCGATGTACTCCGCCTCGTGGTTCGCCCAGGCCACGACGGAACGCCGAGTGCCGGGGCCCCCGGCGACGTCCTCGTGGGCGTCGTACACCACCGTGAGGCTGCGGCCACGGAGCTTCGCGCGACCGGCGGCGCGGACGGCGACACCGATCACCTGCACGGTGTGCGCGTGGACGACGTCCGGCTCCAGGCGATCGATCAGTTCACCGAACGCCGTCTCCAGGTCGAACGCCTCCGGATGGAGCGTGCGCCACCGCGCAGGCCAGGGCAGCCGGCGCGCCAGGCCGTCGTACGCGCGCCAGCCGGACTTGAACGACCTGTCGGCCGCGGTGCCGGCACGCTTGCGCACCAGGGCCGCCCGCTGTGCGGCCTGCCAGCGTGCCCTGCGGAGCAGCCGAGCCGCGACGCCGGCCTTGAACTTCAGCAGGTTGACCGGACCGGGCCTGGCCCGCCCGATCGCGGCGCCCGAGTCTGCCTTGACCTCCATCAGCCCGGCACGGATCCGCCGGACGCGGGCGGCGTACGTCGAGCCGTGCCGGTAGCCGGCCAGTGGCGGGCGCCAGTCCCGCCGTGCCTTGCGGCTGCGGTCGCGCTGCGCGCGCAGCTCGTACGGCACCGCCACGCGGACGATCATCGCTCCCCCGATCACCTCCTTCGACGGCAGGCCGTTGGCTGCGACACCGAGCACGGTCACCTGCGCTCCGGTCACCGCCAGCGCCGAGGCCTCCGTGCGGACGCGGGTGTCGCGGGTGACGTCGTCGGCGACCACCATCACCACCCGCAGGCCGGTACCGATACGCATGTCTTCTCCTGGTTCCATCTGGCCTGTCACACGCCGAGGGCGGCGCGGATCTCCTTCTCCCACTGATCGTCTTCGGCATCAACGGACGGATCGAGGTCCATCCCGAGGAGGTCGGCGTACAGCGCCCGGAGGCGGTCTGACTGCGACTCCCACGACACCTCCCGGAGGAGCTCCGGCTGGGACACGGCCTCGCGGTACGCCGCGGGTGTGGCCAGCACCTGCCGTACGGCGACCGCCAGGTCGTAGGGATCCTCGACCTCGAAGACCTCACCGATTCCGGTCCGGCCGACGAAATCGTGCAGGCTCGGCATGTCACTCGTCACCACCGGCAAGCCCGCGAAGACGTACTCGAAGACCTTGTTCGGCAGCGCCATCTCGTGACTGGGGAACCGCAGGATCGGGATCAGGCCGATGTCCGCCGTCCGCAGGAAGGGCACCACATCCGCCGGCGCCACCGGTTCGAGGTAGTGCACGCGATCCTCGACACCGATCTTCGCCGCCAGCTTCCGCAGCGCCTCCACCGAGCGCATCGCGACCGTCGGTACGCAGACGACGGCGAGGTGGACGTCCGGCAACTCCGGCAACGCCTCGATCGCGGTCTCGACTCCACGGGCCCGGGTGATGCCGCCGGAGTACACCATCAGCGGCGTCTCGTCCGGCAGGCCGATGCGCTCCCGGATGCCGATCACGTCGGCGGCGGTACGGCTGTCGCCGGCCAGCCGCGGGCTGTTCATCACCACCGCGGGTTCCATCGGCAGGCCGTATCTCTTCCGCAGGGTCTGCGCGATCGCCGGGCTGACGGTGATCACCCGGTCCATGTGCCGGATGTACTCCAGCTCGTGGTCCGCCCAGGCCGCGATGAAGCGCGGCGTCCGCCCGCCGTACTGCGAGAGTCCGGGCACGTACTCGTGGGCGTCGTACACGGTCTTGACCTCGCGGCCGCGCAGCACGGCCCGCCCCGCGGCGCGGGCCGCGACGCCGATGATGTGCATGTCGTGCGCGTGGATCGCGGCCGGCTCGATCCGGTCCAGCACCGGCCCCAGCATCGCCTCGTAGTCGTAGGTCTCCGGGATCTCGGCCCGCCAGCTGACTCTGCGACAGTCACGAGCGATGCGCGTGTCCCACTTCCCCCAGGCCCGCTTGGCCCAGCGCGCCTGCTGCCGGGCGAGTTTCGTCTGGGTCCGCACACTCAACTGGGCGAGCCGCAAGCGCTGCTGTGCGAGCAGCCGGCGGGCAACACCGGCCTTGAACGTCATGGTGCCGACCTGCCCGGCTCTCCGCAGCCGAACCGCGTGCCCGGACTCTGCCTTCAGATCGCCCAGGAGTGCCTTGATCCGCGCGGAGCGTGCGGCGAGAACAGCCATCGGCTCGCCGGACACCAGCCGGGACCGCCGGCGCCTTCGGATCCTGGCTCGCTCGTCCCGAAGGACGAAACGGCCCTCGACCAGGACCCGGAGCACGCCGTTGTCCAGACGCTCGACCGTGGCCGGTCCCTGGGCCGCCACCCCGAACAACGTGACCCTGACACCAGCTCGCGCCAGCGCGTCGGCCTCCTTCAGGACCCGGGTGTCGTTGGCGGTGTCGTTGGCCACGACCATTGCGACGTGCGGCGCGATTTTGTCCGTCAACCTTGCTCCATTCCGGCCCGTGCCAGCACCCGGGCATGCGTCATCGACTGCGGGACCGGTCGGCTCGACCGGCGCCAGGGGTCTGCCGTGCCCCTCGTTCCCCAGCAGGTAAAAGGACGGGTGCCGGATGCGACGCGGTTGCATGAAGCCCGGAACCCGGACGACGCTTCTCACTTAGTGCGTCGTGAGTATGTCCGCTCCGGCCACGGAGTCCGGGAGTCGCTGCAACCTCGTACCAGGTCGGCTGCGTTCCTTCCCCGACAGCACGAGAGGAGGGGCATGAGAGCACGAGACGACGCCGAGTTCACCGAGTTCGCCGCGACGATGATCCGGCCACTGCGCCGTACGGCGTTCCTGATGTGTGGCGACTGGCATCGCGCGGAGGACGCGGCCCAGGACGCCCTGGTGAAGGTGTACCGCCGGTGGAACCGGATCGAACGCCGTGAAGGGGTCCGCAGTTATGCCCACCGGGCGGTGGTGACCTCGGTCCTGGACCAGTCCCGCAAACCGTGGCGACGCGAACGCCTGAACGATCCCGACGACGCGGCGCTGGTCGTGCCTGACGTCGGCGGACCGGTCGACAACCGTTTGATGGTGGTCAAGGCTCTCGCCCAGCTGCCGCCCAGTCAGCGCGCCTGCGTGGTCCTGCGCTACTACAACGACCTCAGCGTCGACGAGACCGCCGACGTCCTCGGCATCAGTGCCGGCGGCGTGAAGAGCCAGACGTCCCGCGGTCTCGACCGCCTCCGCCAGCTAATCGGCCATCCCGAAAGGAGCGCCTCGTGAGTAACGACATCGAACGACTGCTGACCGCCGCCGCCGACGACACCGACCAGCCGCTGAACACCGACATCGACGCCATCCTCGCCCGCGGCCGCCGCTCCGTACGGCGTGGCCGGCTGGCCGCCGGCGCGACCGCGACCCTGACCGCGGTCGCGGTGATCGGTGGCTTCACCGTCTGGTCGAACACGCTCGACCAGGGCGAGGGCCCGGCCGGTGCGCCGAAGAGCGAGACCATCACCGTCAACACCAAGACCGGGCAGGTGGTCGACAACGAGTCCGGTACGACGGCCACCGCGCCGCCGCCGGTCAGCCCGCTGTCCGACGCCGAGGTGCTGAAACGCTGCGTGAAAGCCAGCCCGATGTCGTTCAAGAGAACGGTCGCCGACAAGGCCGGTCCGGTCGACGCACGCTGGAAGGTCATCCTCAAGAGCGGGGACCAGAATCGCTTGCGCGCGTTGTTCCTGGCGCCTGACAAGTCGATCGTGTTCGGCTGCACGATGAAGGACGCGAAGGGGCCGATCGAGTTCGGGCGCTACAGCACCGTCCTCCCCGGGACACCCGACCCGGACAACGCCCCCAGCGGGCCGCAGGCCGCCACGGCCGCAGTCATGATTCCGGCCGAAGGTGTCGCTCGCGTCCTGGTGAACATCGCCGGCGAGAAGGCTCCCCGGGAAGCTCTCGTCGCGGCCGGCGGCTTCTACACGATCGGCTACCCCGACTGGATGACGACCGACAAGTCCAACTACGACGCGAAGCTGGGTCGGTTCATTCCGCCTGTCCAGCGGATCAGGGCCTACGACGCCAACGGCAAGCGGGTGTACGAGTGGAAGTACATCAAGCCCGCACCGCCGGTACAGGTCCCGCCGGACGTCAAGATCAAGACGGCGGATCCGATCGTGCCGCGGACCGTGCTGACGAAGGATCCCGAGACCGGGAAGCCGCTGGCCGTCGTACCGACGAGCCCGTTGAGCGACGAGCAGGTCCGCACGCGGTGCAAGAAGCCGGACGACGCGTTCTTCGACGGCCCGGGCTTCGGGCTGCCGAAGCCGGATCCGGACGTCGACCAACGGATCAACGACGCCGGACGGATCAGCCCGCAGTGGCCGGTCGCGCTGAAGGTCGGGAGCGACAAGCGGTTCACCGCGCTGCTCGTCTCCCCCGGTCAGAACGTCGTGGCCTGGTGCTACCGGGCAGAAAAGGACGCCTACGACTACACGCGCCACGGAGTCAACGCCGACGGCACGTTCGGCGACCCGGTCAAGGACGAGTTCTCCAACTGGGCCTTGGTTCCGCAGGGCGTCGCCCAGATCATCGTGGACCTGCCCACCGGGCAGGTGCGCGCGGCGATCTCCAACGGCTACTACCTGTGGGGCACGACCGGCGGCAGTGAGAACTTCAAGAAGGTCCGGGTCCGCGGGTACGACGCGGACGCCAAGCTGGTCTACGACCAGAGGATCACGGTCGACGCCAGCTAGACGAGGAGCTCGCGATACACCTTCGTGAGTTTGTCGGGGGCGTGGTGGAGATGCTGGTCATCGTCGGCAATGTCGGCGATGACCAGTTCCGCGCCCAGGGAGTGCGCCGTACGGCGGAGGGACTCTGGGTCGGGGACGTGACCTTCGTCGGCGAGGACGACGTCGATGCGCAGGTCCGGGGCGTGGGCGGCGAGCACCTCGAGGTGGGTCTCGGGTGAGAAGCCGTCGGTCTCGCCCTTCTGCTCCCCCAGGTTCAGGGTCAGCAGGCGGCGAGCGCTGGTCTGCTCGAGGCCACGGCACAACGCCGGCACCAGCAGGTTCGGGATCACTGAGGTGAACCACGAGCCCGGTCCGACGACGACCCAGTCGGCCTCCGCGATGGCCACCAGAGCCTCGGGACAGGCCGGTGGGTCGGCAGGGTCGAGAGCGACGTCGACGACGTGACCATTGGTGGTCGCGACCTCAGCCTGGCCTCGGATCTCGGTCAGTGCCTCGGGGTGGTCGGGGTCGAGGCCGATGACGCGGGCAGTGATGTCCAGCGGTACGGCGGACATCGGGAGCACCCGGCCTTGGGCGCCGAGCAGCCGCCCGACCCAGTCGAGGCCGTCGACGGCCTCGCCGAGCAGCTCCCACAGGGCGACGATCAGCAGGTTGCCGACGGCGTGGTCGTGCAGCTCGCCGTTGCTGCGGAAGCGGTGCTGCAGGACGTTGGCCCAGGTGCGGCCCCACTCGTCGTCACGGCAGAGAGCGGCCAGCGCCATCCGCAGGTCGCCCGGCGGCAGCACCCCGAGCTCTTTGCGCAGCCGGCCGGACGAGCCGCCGTTGTCGGCGACGGTGACGATCGCGGTCAGGTGATCGGTGACATGCCTGAGAGCGGACAGCGAGGCTGCCAAGCCATGCCCTCCACCTAGTGCGACGACCCGAGGAGACCTCGTCACTCGCGTCCTAGATCCCGGTGAACGACCAAGGTCGGTGAACCCTTCTCGCGCAGTCTGCGGGCGATCTCCTCCGACATCGCCACGCTGCGGTGCTTACCCCCGGTGCAGCCGATCGCGACGGTGACGAAGCGCTTGCCCTCGTTCAGGTAGCCGGTCCGCAGGGTGTCCAGCACGTCCGAGTAGTTCTGCAGGAACTGCTGGGCCAGCGGATGGCCGAGCACGAAGTCTGACACAGGCTTGTCCTGCCCGGTCATCGGGCGCAGGTCGGGCTGCCAGTACGGGTTCGGGATGAAGCGCATGTCGGCGACCACGTCGGCGTCGACCGGGATGCCGTACTTGAAGCCGAACGAGACCACGGTCGCCCGCAGCTCGGCGTTCTCCTCGTCACCGAAGGCGTTCACGATCTTCGCCGCGAGCTGGTGGACGTTCATGTTCGAGGTGTCGATGACCAGGTCGGCCCCGGCCCGGATGTCGCCGAGCAGCTCGCGCTCGCGCTGGATCCCGGTCAGCAACCGGCCCTCGCCCTGCAACGGGTGCGGCCGGCGCACGCCCTCCTGCCGGCGCACGATCACGTCGTCGGAGGCCTCCAGGAACAGGGTCAGCGGCCGGTAGCCCTTCACCCGCAGGTCGTGCAGCGCCGAGCTCAGCTCGTCGAAGAACATCCCGGTCCGGACGTCGACCACGACCGCCAGCCGCGGCTGGGTCCCGGTGCCGATCGTCTGCTCGACCATCGTGGTCAGGAACATCGGCGGCAGGTTGTCGACCACGAACCAGCCGAGGTCCTCCAGCACGTCCGCAACCGAACTCCGCCCCGCGCCGGACATCCCGGTCACGATGATCAGGTTGCCGCTCGTGTCGTCCATCAGTTCTCAGTTCTCCCTGGGTCCCCGTTGGGCGCCTCGGCCGGCGCCGGGACGTCATCACCCAGTATCTCGCCTGTGGCCGTGTTCACCGACGGCGCCCGGCCGGATTCGGCCGTGGTTGCGGCAGTGTTCACCGCCAGTACGACGGCCTCCGCCGTCCGGCGCCCGAATCCGGGCAGCTCGGCCACCTCGTCGATGGTCGCCTGGCGCAACTTCTTCAGCGACCCGAAGTGCCGCAGCAGCGTCTTGCGCCGCACCTCCCCCAGCCCCGGTACGTCGTCCAGCACGCTCTCGACCATCGACTTCGACCGCCGGTTGCGGTGGTGGGTGATGGCGAACCGGTGCGCCTCGTCCCGCAGCCGCTGCAGCAGGTACAGCCCCTCGGAGGTCCGCGAGAAGATCACCGGGTCTTCCTCGTCGGGGATCCAGACCTCCTCCAGCCGCTTGGCCAGTCCGCAGATCGGGATGTCGCCCAGCCCTAGCTCGTCGAGCGCCTGCCGGGCGGCGGCGACCTGCGGCGGACCACCGTCGACCACGACCAGACCCGGCGTGTAGGCGAACTTCTTCGCCCGCCCGGTCTCCGGATCGACCAGGTACGCCGTCGGGTCCTCGCCCTCCGGGATGTCCGCGCGGTCCTCGATCATCCGCTTGAACCGCCGGGTCAGTACCTCCGCGATCGAGGCGACGTCGTTCTGCCCCTCGACGCCCTTGATGACGAAGCGGCGGTACTCGCTCTTGCGCGGCAGGCCGTCCTCGAAGACCACCATCGAGGCGACCACCTCGGTGCCTTGCAGGTTCGAGACGTCGTAGCACTCCATCCGCAGCGGCGCCTCGGCCAGGTCGAGCCCGGCCTGGATCTCCTCCAGCGCCTGGTTGCGAGTGGTCAGATCGCTGGCCCGCTTGGTCTTGTGCATGGTCAGCGTCTGCAGCGCGTTCCGCTCGACGGTCTCCATCAGTGCCTTCTTGTCACCACGCTGCGGGACCCGGATCGCGACCCGGGTCCCCCGGGTCTCCTCCAGCCACTGGGTCAGCGCCTCGACGTCGTCCGGGATCGTCGGCACCAGGATCTCGCGCGGGATGGCGTCGCCCGAGTCGCCGGCGTACGTCTGCTGGATGAACCGCGAGACGAGGTCGCCGGTGGTCGCCGTACCGTCGGCCTTGTCGGCGATCCAGCCGCGCTCACCGCGGATCCGGCCACCGCGGACGTAGAAGATCTGGACGGCGACCTCGAGCGGGTCCTCGCTGAGCGCGATCACGTCGGTGTCGGTGCCGTCACCGAGGACGACCGCGTTCTTGGCCAGGGCCTTGTCCAGGGCGGCCAGGTCGTCGCGGATCTTGGCGGCCCGCTCATACTCCAACTCAGCCGCCGCGGCCTTCATCTCCTTCTCCAGCCGGCGCACGTAGGTCGCGGTCTGGCCGGACAGGAACGCGGCGAAGTCGTCGACGATCTGGCGGTGCTCCTCCTGGGTCACCTGACCGGTGCAGGGCGCCGCGCACTTGCCGATGTAGCCGAGCAGACAGGGCCGGCCCATCTGACGGTGCCGGTTGAACACGCCCTTGCTGCACGAGCGCATCGGGAAGACGCGCAGCAGCAGGTCGACGGTCTCGCGGATCGCCCAGGCGTGGCTGTAGGGACCGAAGTACCGGATGCCCTTCTTCTTCTGGCCGCGGCCGACCATCACCCGCGGATAGTCCTCGTCGAGGGTGATCGCCAGCCACGGGTACGACTTGTCGTCGCGGTACTTCACGTTGAAGCGCGGGTCGAACTCCTTGATCCAGGAGTACTCCAGCTGCAGCGACTCGACCTCGGTCCGGACGACGGTCCACTCGACCTTCGCCGCGGTCGTCACCATCGCCTGCGTGCGCGGGTGCAGGTTGACCAGGTCCTGGAAGTACGACGACAGCCGGGCCCGCAGGTTCTTCGCCTTGCCGACGTAGATCACCCGCCCGGCGGAGTCGCTGAAGCGATAGACACCGGGTGAGTCGGGGATCGACCCGGGCGCGGGTCGGTAGGACGATGGATCAGCCACCCGACAACCCTAGTTCGGCCCGCCGACAAAACCGGAATCTGGACCAAGTCTCTATTGCTACTTCAATGACAGACTTGAAGGCATGACTGTTGACGAACTCGATCAGCTGATCCGCCGGTACGACGGAGTGCGCGTTCTCGAAGCTCAGGGCGACCTGTTCCATCTCTACGACCCGGCCGCCGACCTCCCGCCGGAGCGGCAGCAACCCTTCGCCACGATCGTCACCGGCGACCACTACGAACGCGTGTCCCGGCTGGACGAGCCCGGTGCCTGGCGACTCAACCTGGGCCTGACCAAGGCGACGTACACGGGGCTGTTCGGTGTGCCGCCGACCGAGCGCGACGCCGACTGGGTGCTGGTGTCGGACCACGACTACGCCGCCCGCGACACCCTGATGCCACACCCCTTCTACGCCTCCCAGTACTGGGTCGCCATCGTCACTCCCACTGCCCTCGACCCACTGCTCCCCCTGATCACAGAGGCGTACGAGTTCGCCGCTCGCAAGTACGCCAACCACCAGAGTCGCCTCACCCCCTGACCGCAACCTGTCACCACCGCCCGCCGTACCGGGGAAGGCTCCACCCTGGCCGGCCTGCTGAGGCAGCGCTCCGCGAGGCGCGCACTCTGGCAACGAGTCGACCTCTTCAGCGCCGTAACCGATGATCAGGACCCCACGCGCTTCGACAAGCTCGTCCAGTCCGGCTACTCGCTCGACGTCCGAGACTCCGACGGCAACACCGTCCTGCACATGGCGTACTACCAGAATCACGAGGCAGCGATCCGCCGATTGGTTGCCGAGGGCGCCAATGAGACGCTGGTCAACAAGCTCGGCTTCACGCCGGACGACATGGGCAAGCTCGGCTCGTACGAGCGCATGCTGCTGAACACGGCCCGCAAGCTCACCTTGCAAGGCGCTTGGACGAACAACGGTCCGGCGGCCCGGGAGAGCTACAACCAGCTGCGGCGGGCACATCAGCGGTTCTTCCAGCCTGCCCTCACTCGCACCGCGATCGCCAATCCGGGCGACCGGCGACTGATCGTCGTACTGGCGGTGAAGCTCGGCCGGGCCAGCTCGGAGCGGCCGTTGCTCGACCTGCTGCGGCTGTGGGGTGATCGGCAGTTGGCCGAGGACTTCCTGAACTGCGGTTCGGAGGCGCTCGCGCGCGGTGCCGAGCGGTGGGCCCGCGCGCACAACTACGTCATCCATCGGTACGGCGGGAGCGCGCGGCCGATCCGGTGGGGACGGTTCTGACCTTGCGATTGATCGGCGGTCGTGTTGCGGGTTGGGTCATACGGCGGAGTTGACCCCAAGCTGGGATGGGCGCGTTACATAGCGTGTGGACCAGGGTAGATCCGCAGGTCCTTTGCGTGAGGCAACAAGGCCTTGCGTCGACTCGAGGGAGTTTCCGCCCATGTCCCTGAAGAACTCCACAGCCTTGAACTTCGTCAGACCACGCGTCGTCCTTGGCGCACTCGCGGCCTCGGCGCTCGCCGTCACCGGTATCGCCACGGCCAGTACGGCGGCGACGCCGGCGCAGGCCGAGGTCACGATCCGCGGTGCGGGCAGTCCGACCGCGGTCCCCGGCAGCTACATCGTCGTCCTCGCCGGTCAGCGGTCCCAGGGCGAGACCCGGGCCACCAACCAGAGCCTGTCGAGCACGTACGACGTGAAGGTCCGCGACCAGTACGACTCGTCGATCAAGGGTTTCTCGGCCAGCATGAGCGAGGAGCAGGCAAAGAAGATCGCCGGTGACTCGCGGGTCGCGTTCGTGCAGCAGAACCAGAAGTTCACGGTCACCCAGGACGACCCGCCGTGGGGCCTGGACCGCATCGACCAGCGGAACCTGCCGCTGGACAAGAAGTACGTGCCCACGACCGCGGCCGAGAACGTCAACGTCTACGTGATCGACACCGGGATCTACGCGGCCCACAAGGACTTCGGCGACCGTGCGTCGGTCGGTACCGACACCGTCGGCGACGGGCAGAACGGCGTCGACTGCATGGGCCACGGCAGCCACGTCTCCGGCACCATCGCCGGCACGACGTACGGGGTCGCGAAGAGCGCGAAGATCTTCGGGGTCCGCGTCCTGGACTGCAAGGGCTCCGGGACGACCGAGACCGTGGTCGCCGGGATCGACTGGGTGACCAAGAACGCGAAGAAGCCCGCGGTCGCGAACATGAGCCTCGGCGGCCCGGCCGACGACGCGCTGGACGCGGCGGTGAAGGCGTCGGTCGGTTCCGGCATTACCTATGCCGTTGCTGCTGGCAACGAAAGCGCGGACGCCTGTACGTCGTCGCCGGCGCGCGAAGCGAGCGCGATCACCGTCGGTGCGACCGACGACCAGGACCAGAAGGCATCGTTCTCGAACTGGGGCAAGTGCGTCGACCTCTTCGGTCCCGGCGTGGACGTGCTGTCGGTCGGGATCACCGGTCCGGACTCGACGGCGAGGATGAGCGGTACGTCGATGGCCACGCCGCACGTCGCGGGCGCGGTCGCGCTCTACCTGGCCGATCACCCTGACGCCAAGCCCGCCGACGTGGCGACCGCACTCGTCGGTGCCTCCACGCCGGACAAGGTCGGCGAGCCCGGCACCGGTTCGCCGAACAAGCTGCTGTTCGCCGGCAAGGTGGACCCGGCCCAGCCCTGACCAATTTCCCTGGCAAGCCACCGATATCGGGGGTTCTGCACTCTGAACACGAGTGGAGAACCCCCGATTTGGCTGCCTAGCCAGCCAAATGGCGGTCAGGCCGTCTGGACGACGTTCGTGCCCTGGACCGCGACGTTCACCGCGGGAAGCGGCGACTGGGCCGGGCCGCTGACCGGAGCGCCGTCGGTGATGCTGAAGTGGCTCTGGTGGAACGGGCAGATGATCTGACCGCCCTCGACCGAGCCGACCGGGTTGCCCTGGTGCGTGCAGATCGCGGAGAAGCCCTTGAACTGCCCGGCGGTCGGCTGAGTCACGACGACCTTGGCGTCGGCGAACACCTTGCCGCCACCGACCGGTACGTCGGAGACCGCGCCGAGCACCTTGCCGGTCGGAGCGCCGGAGCTGGCGCCGGTGGTCGGCGCGCTGGTCGGTCCGCTGCTCGGAGCGCCCGGGCCGGAGCTGGTGCCACCGGTGGTCGGGGCGGAGCCCGAGGTGCTGTCACCGCCGCCACAGGCGGCGAGGATCGGGGCGCTGGCACCCACCAGCGCGGCGATCGCCGCGCAGCGGAGCACCGACCTCCGATCGCGCGTCAGCCCGTCCGGTTCGGCGGCTGGTTGCGAGGTGGATGGTGCCATCGTGTCATCGCTCATGAATCTGGACCTCCAGGAGCTTGCCGGCCAAAAATAGTTGAACGCTCTGACAAACGGCTGGGCGGGCCGAACGGTTCAATCCACTGCTCGATTGAACCGGCATTTGAGACTTTTGGTTCTCAGCCGGCCGCACCGGTGACTGTCTGGACCACTCGGGCGGACAGATCCAGTACGGCGCGACGGGTCTCGTCCTGCACCTCTTCGGCATGCACCGGCCAGGCTTGGGCGATGTGCGCGTCGTACGGCAGCACGAGCGGTTCGAGACCACGCTGCCGGAACGCCTCGATCAGCCAGTCGACCGTGCTCGGCTCAGCCCGCTGCACCATCGTGATCACCACGACTCCGCGGGTCAGCAGCACGTTCTGGCCGTCCGGGGTCAGCTGGTCGAGCTGCTGCAGGCAGTAGTTCGCGACGTGCTCCACGGACGGGACGACCAGCACGATGCAGTGCGCCGACGACGCCATCTCCATGCTGACCTCGTCGTACATGCTGCCCGGGCAGTCGACCACGGCGAGCCCGACGTCACGCGCTCCCTGGCCCTGCGCCTCGGCGAGTGACCTGCGGACCGCGTCCGCGTTGCCCTCACTGCGCACCAGGCTGACGGGTTCGATCGGCCCGGCGCCGACGGTGAGCTCAAGGCGGCGCGACAGCTCCGCACCACCCGGGTCCGCGTCGATCGCGACGACCCGGTCCGACCGCTGGCTCGCGAGCATCATCGCGAGCAGGGCGCTGACTGTCGACGTACCGGCGTTCGTCACCGGGCTGAGGACACCGACCCGGCGCATGATCGCGATCGGGCGGCGGATGGTGGCGATGTTGTCCACGTCGCGCTGGATCCGGCCGGACGCACCAACCAGGTACGCCGCTTCGGAGGCGAACCGGCGGAAGCGGCGGAACACTGAGTCGCCCTCGCCTGGCATCGGCGTACCGATCTGGTCCGACTGTGGCGTCGGTGGTGGTCCCCAGCCGGTGTTGGGCGGCTGTACCGGTGCTTCCTGGTACGGCGCCTGCCCCGGGTGCTGCTGGTGGTACGGCGGGGGCTGCTGCTGGTACTGCGGATCCACGTAAGGCTGCTGCGGATCCGGGTACTGCGGTTGCTGGTACTGCGGCTGCTGGTACTGCGGCTGCTGGTACTGGGCCGGCGGGTACTGCTCCTGCGGCGGGTACTGGGCAGGGTACTGGGGCACGGCATACGGCGGCGGCTCGACTGGCGGCGCCTGTCCGTACTGCGGCGGCTGCTGGTACTGCGGCGGAGGTGGCGGCGGGTAGCCCTGCTGCGGGTACTGCTCCGGGTACTGCTGCTGCGGCGGATAGGGCTGCTGCGGAGCAGGCGGGTAGGGCTGTTGCTGCTGCGGCGGGTACGGCGGCGGCTGGGCAGGCGGGTACTGCTCGTACCCCGGCTGCGGATAAGGCTGCTGCTGGTACGGCGCCTGCTGGTACTGCGTCTGTTCGTACGGCGGCGGAGCCTGCTGCTGGTACTCCGGTGCCGGCGGCTGCTCAGGAGCAGGGGCAGGCGGAGCTGGCGGCTCCTCCGCTACCGGCTGGTCGGCCGGCGGCGGCGGGTCGGTACGGGACGGCTCTTCGGCCGGTGACTGCTCCGCCGACATCCGGCGCAGCATGTCACCCTGCCAGTCAGATTCAGTCATTCCATCCGGTCGTCAGAATGCGTGCAGCAGGTTGGAGTAGACGCCGAAAACACCCAGCGCCAGCGGGACCGTCACGATGATCGCGCCAACCTCAACATAGTCGAGCAGCTGCGTCAGCCGCGCACGGACATGCTCCGCCGGTGCGAAACCGAGACCGAAGGCACAGAACAGCGCGACCAGCACCAGCAGACCCAGTGCGATGAACGCACCGCCCTGACCGTTCACTGCGGCGATCAGCACGCACCCGGACACGACGGTGAACGCCGCCGCGAACAGTACGGCGACCTCCTGCACCAACGGATACAGCCGCGACCGCGACGCCAGCAGGAACGCCAGCACCAGAGCCAGCGCGACCGCCCACGGACCGCCTGCCTTCAGCAGCATGATCCCGGCCACGCCCGACGACACCGCGATCGGAACCGTCGCCAGCGCCAGACCGAGGTGGGCCGCGTTCAGAGCGCTCTGCACGTCACCGCGCATGATCTCCTGGCCAGAGGCCCGCTTGTCGTCCAGACCAGCCAGTCCGGACAGCGCGAGCGCCATCCGCGGCAGCAGACCCAGCAACAGCACCGCCAGCAGCGCGGCGAGCGCACCGACCCGATCCGCGGCCAGACCGGTCGCGACACCGACCATCCAGACCAGCACGAACAGCACCGAGGTCGCACCGGCCACCAGGCCACCGCCGGCCAGTCCAGCCGCGGAGAAGAACAGTGGACCCAGGGCGAGACACAAAGCACCGACCGTCACGGTCAGACCGAGATCCGCGCCCGCATCCAGCACCCAGAAGCCGACCGACACCGCCAGCAGCACAGACGCAACGATGACCAGCGGGATCGCGATCACCTTGTTGCCCGCGCGCCCGAGCGCGATACCGACGAACGCACAGATGGCGGCCAGCACCAGCAAAGCGGCGGCCGCGATCGGGTTCGGCGCCGCGACCAGGAGCGAGATCGCCCCGGCGACGAGCGAGAACACCAGCCCGGTCCCGGCGAGGATCCGCCGGTGCGCGGGCTTGAACGTCGTACCGCGTCGTTTGAGGTCCTCGACAGCCTCCTCGGTCACGTCGTACACGGTCGGGGGCGGCGGCAGCTCACCCTCGGCCGCGAGGCGCAGGACCGCACCATCGATGATCTGCGCGGACGCGAGCGTCCCCTCCGGCGGCACCAGGACGCCGGTCGCCGTGGTCAGGAACCGCCGCTGCGGCGCCTGCTGCAGCGGCTCGTCGAGCATCCGGAGCAGGTCCGGCAACAGGACGCCCAGTGGCTCGTCCGCCGGCAGTACCGCATCCAGCCGACGGCGCTGACCGATCACCGTCACCCGGCTGTACGTACTCATCGTTCCAAGCTCCTTTGCATCACTGCTTACCGGCCAAGGCGTCGGCCGGGATCAGCTTCTTCATCAGCGTGGCGTAGGTCTCCCAGTCGCGCGGCTCACGGCCGTCGCCGATCGGGTACCAGATCGCGGGGGTGTGCGCGGGCCCGATCGCCATCGCCCGGCTGATCCCGGGGACCTTCACCATCTCCGCGACGCTGGAGGACCGGACCGCCTCGTTGCCGGCGCCGACCCCGATCGGGCAGGCCATGCCGACGAACCGCGGCAGGTAGGTGCCCTCGGCCGTGCCGTACGAGCCCATCACCATCGCCGAGATCAGCTCGAAGTTGTCGGCGATCTCGTCGATCCACTCCCCGACCTGGTTCACGTTCGGGAAGTCCAGGCCCGGCTGGGTGACCGCGAGCGTCACGGTCTCGTCGACGCCGGACATGGTCCGGCGTACCTCCAGGGTGCCGACGGCCGGCTTGAACTCCTTGCCCGGCTGCCCGGCGAGGATCAGCCAGGTCGGCTGCGGCGCGCGGTCGCGGCAGTACTCGGTCAGGGCCTCCGGGCTCCACGGCTGCGTCACCGGCTCGGACGTCGACCAGCCGGCCGGTCCGCTCCCGCTCGCCACGGTGAACAACCGCTCGGCCATCTTGCCGATCACCAGGCTCTCGACCGCCCGGTGCCGGACCCGCACGGTGAACTGGAGCTGACCGAACGGGTCTTCCTTGACCACATAGTCCGGGTGCAGGTCCGAGGTCGCCTGACCGTCCTTCGCGGTGGCTCGGGCGATGAACATCTCGCCGTTCCACTTCAGCCGGACGCCGTTCAGGCCGTCGAAGTACTCGCCGTCGTCGTCGGTGACGACCCACTTGGAGAAGATGCCCTTGAAGATGCTGGTCCGGACCGGGTAGGTCAGCGCGGTGGTCTTGGGGGTGACCAGTTGCAGGTCACGACCGGCCATCCTCGCCGAGGTCAGCGCGTCGCTCAGCCAGGCCGACATCCCGATCACCGGGCGGTCCTGCATGACGACGGCGACCTTGTCGGTGATCAGGTCGACGCCTGGGCTGAAGATCAGTTCGTTGGGCATCTCAGTCGGTCCCCTCGTTGGCGTCCTCGAGCGTGCGGATCCCCGCCGCCGTCCAGACCTTGCCACCCAGCCGTTCGATCAGGGTGTGCGCGTACTTCTCCGCGATCTCGCGGGCGCCCTCCTGGGCGGTCGCGCGGATCTCCACCCACCAGGCGGGCGTGTCCACCACGCCGACCGTCGGGCCGAGCATCCGCTCGACCTCGCCGGGCACCTGGATCAGGATCGGCAGCTCGATCGACACCAGCGGCTCGTTGTCCGGGGCGCACAGCTGGACCACGGCGCCGTCGCTGACCGCGATGACGCCGAGGTCGTTGCCGGCGGCGGACAGGCCGGCCAGGATGTCGTCGCTCGACGGACGCCCGTCGACGAGCGCCACCAGGTCGTAGGTCATGAGACTCCTCCACTGCTCTGCGCGGCAGGCTGGGCCGGGTCGGCCAGCGCCGTCTGGACCAGCTCCGGCCCGTCGCCTCGTCGTACGAACAATCCACGGCCGGGCGGGTAGTCGCCCGGGTAAGCACCGGTGAAGAGCTGGCCCTCACTGCGGTCGCCGGACAGCACCAGACCGGCTGCTCCGGACTCCATCACCGCGGACAGGAACGGCTCGTAGACCTGCCGGGACGCACCCGCGGCGCGGCGGGTCACGATGAAGTGCAGCTTGATGTCCCGGCCGGCCGCGATGAACGGCAGGAACGGATCCATCGGCGACTGACCGCCCGACGTCAGCAGGTCGTAGTCGTCGGCCAGTACGACGATCCGTGGGCCGCCCTGGCCCTCTTCCGGGATCGCGCCGGTGTCGTCCGGCATCCGCTTGGCCAGCTCCTGCGACACTCCGGCGGCGAGCCCGGCCGCGACCCGACCGGTCGGCGCGTAGCCGCCGGTGTAGGCCTCCGGGACGAACTCGCGCAGACCGCGCCGCGGGTCCAGTACGGCGAACACCAGCTGGTCGGACGTGTGCTGGTCGATCAGCTGCTGGACGACGAGCCGGACGATGTTGGTCTTGCCGGAACCGCTGTCACCGAACACGACCAGGTTGGTATCGCGCCCGGCCAGGTCCAGGTAGACCGGCGCCAGTCCGCGCTCGTCCACACCGATCGGTACGACGGCCGGCTGCCGGATGTCGTCGCCGACCTGGTTACGCGGCAGCTGCAGCGGCAGGATCCGGACCTGCGGGGCGCGCGGACCCTGCCAGGTGGACCGCACCGTCAACGCCTGGGCCTCGAGGATCCCGGCCAGGTTCTCGTCGCGGGCGACGCCGTCGACGCGTGGCAGCGCGAGCTGGCCGTAGAGCTTCCCGCCCGGGACCAGCATCCGGCCCGGACCGGCCTTGCGCAGGACCTCCTGCAGCCGCCGGTCGATATTGGAGTCGGTCGGGTCGTTCAGCCGCAGCTCGAGCATCGTGCCGAACATCGCCTGGTTCTGCATCCGGACGTCGTTCCAGCGCATCATCGACGTCACCACATGGACGCCGTAGCTGCTGCCCCGCTGCAGGATGTCGGTGATCGGCTCGTCGAGCTCGTCGAAGGTGGTCCGGATCGCGCCGAAGTTGTCGATCACCAGGACGACGTCCGCCGCCGGCAGCTCGGGGATCTGGCCGGCCGCGTGCTCCTGGCGCAGCGCCTCCATGGTGTCGATCGCGTGGTTGCGGAAGACCCGCTCCCGCTGATCGATCATGCCGCGGATCTCCTCGACCGTCCGCCGGATCCGCTCGCGATCGGTGCGCAGCGCGACCCCACCGACGTGCGGCAGCTCGGACAGCGCCTGCATGCCGCCACCAGCCAGGTCGAGGGCGTAGATCGCGACCTCGAGCGGCGTGTGCGTGTGGGCGAGCGAGGTGACGATGGTCCGCAGCGCGGTCGTCTTGCCGGCCTGCGGACCGCCCACGATCGCGGCGTGCCCACCGGCCCGGGTCAGGTCGAGGCGGAAGACCTCCTGGCGCTGGTTGGCCGGGTCGTCGATCACACCGACCGGCGGCTGCATCGGCGGCACCCGGACGGCCAGCTGCAGACCGCGTCCGTCGACGAAGTCGGCCCGGCCGCCCAAGGCGTCCAGCGTGCAGGCCGTCGGCAGGGGCGGCAGCCAGATCTTCAGCACCTGGTCGGCCGCACGCCGTACCTGGTCGACGAACACGTTCAGCTCGGTCGGACCCGTCGTACGCTCCGTCGCGTTGTCGGCGACCGGTTTGGCTGCCTCCAGCTCGGCGTCGGTCTGCTGGTACGCCGGGATCGGGATAGGGCGCGCCTCGGTGCCCTCGTCCTCGATGACCACATCGTTCGGCGGACGGTACGCACCCGACACGTAGGCCGCGCGGAACCGCTGGTAGACGCTGGTGTCGACCTTCAGGAACCCGAAGCCCGGCAGCGGCGGCAGATGGAACGCGTCGGTGGTGTCCAGCACGGTCCGGCTCTCCTCCTCGGAGAACGTGCGCAGACCGAGCCGGTAGGACAGGTAGGTCTCCAGACCGCGCAGCTTGCCGGACTCGACGCGCTGGCTGGACAGGAGCAGGTGGACGCCGATCGAACGGCCGATGCGGCCGATCGACAGGAACAGGTCGATGAAGTCCGGCCGCTCGTTCAGCAGCTCACCGAACTCGTCGATGATCACGAACAGGTGCGGCAGCGGCGCCATCTCCGGCTTCTGCCGGCGGTGCAGGCGGTAGTCGGTGATGTTGGCGATGTTGCCCGCGTCCTTCAGCACCTGCTGGCGACGCTGCACCTCGCCCTCGAGGCTCTTGTAGGCGCGCTCGATCAGGCTGGCGTCGTCGCGCAGGTTGGTGATGATGCCGGAGACGTGCGGCACGCGCTCGAACGGTGCGAACGACGCACCACCCTTGAAGTCGACCAGCACGAACGAGAGGTCCTCAGGACTGTGGGTGGCCATCAGCGCCATCACCATGGTCCGCAGTACCTCGGACTTGCCCGAGCCGGTCGCACCGACGCAGAGTCCGTGCGGACCCATACCGAGCTGAGCGGACTCCTTCAGGTCGACCAGTACGACGGCGCCGTTGTCGTCGACGCCCAGCGGTACCCGCAGGAACGCCCGGTCGGAGCGCTGCTGCCACAGGTGCTTGAAGTCCAGCTGACCGATGTCGGAGATGCCGATCAGGCCCATGAAGTCGACGTCGTCGTGCGACCCGTCCTCGTCCAGGGACTCGGCGGACAGTCGCAGCGGTGCCATCTCGCGCGCGATGCTCTCCGCGATCGCGGCCTCCATCCGGTCGACCCGCCCGCTGGCCACCATCGGGTACGCCCCACGCAGGTCCTCGATCCGGACCTCGTCGCCGTACACGCTGATCCGCATCGTCACCGAGCTCGGTTCCTGCCGGCGGTCCGCAACCAGGTGCAGCACCGTGACACCGAGCTCACCCGGGACGAGCTGGTCGTCAGCGCCCGGACGGACCTCGGCCGCGTTCTCGCCGTACGTGTCGTGCAGCACGAGCAGGCGGCGGGTCAGCCGGCGGCGGTCGTCGAAGTTGACGGAGCCGCGGCGCGACTCGGTCGCCCACTGCACCCGCTCGCTCAGGTCACCGGACAACAACTGCGAGAGCTCGTACGGCGTCTCGGCGATCCGCCGGAACAGCATCGGGCCCTGCTTGCGGTCGGGGTCCTGTACATGCGGCAGCCAGTTCATCCACTGCCAGTCCGGGAGCGCCCGCTGCGGGTAGGCGGCAGCGATCGACACGTCCTCCGGCGCGTGGAAGACCGAGGTCTGCACGAGCAGCGACCGAGCAACCCGGACGACGCCATCCCGGTCGCCGACGATGCTGACGTTGCCGACATGGTCCAGCGGGACAGTCAGCGGCATATCGGGCATCTCGGTGAAACGCCGTACCAGCGCGTTCGCCTCGGCCATCATGAACGGGTCCGGCGGCTCCATCGCCGAGCCGCCCTGACCGACCGACGCCGGCACCACGGGAACCCGGCCGCTGCCACAGCGCGGCTGCAGGAAGTCGCTGTCGGTACGGCGGCGCTCCCACAGGCGGGTGACATCGGCCACGCAGTCGAGCAGCGCATCCGGCGGCGGGTTCAGCTCAAGGGCCTGGGTGCGCTGCTTGCGCTCCTCCTTGGAGAAGTCGTCACGCATCCGCTCCAGGTAGTCCAGGTAGCGGGTCCGCTGGTTCTTGCGGTCCTTGCCACCCTTGCCGCGCGAGGTCAGCATGCCGCCGATCGAACCGACCAGCGTCAGTCCGAGCAGGCCGACACCGACCATCACCATCGGCCCGGACCGGCCCATCGTCATCATCGCGACGGATCCGATACTGCCCACCATCGGCAGCAGCATCTGCATCGCGTTGCCACCACCGCCGCCACCACCTCCGCCGAGGCTCGGTGCGGTCTCGATCACACGTTGCTGCTGGACCCCGGGTGGAGGTGTACGCCGCGCCGGGCGGTGCACGATCCGGCTTGCCACTAAGGTATTCCTCCGCTGGGCGTGCCGCGCGGTGCGCGGGGGGACTCTTACTTCTTACCGACGGACGTGCGAGACACTGTAGTGGTGGGTGAGGTCAACCGATGACAGGCATGGACGATTCAGCGGTGGTCGACGTGATCGCCGAGCTCGCGCCGATCTGGCTGCCGGGCTGTGTCGTGGACTCCGCCGAACGCACCGTCGAGGTCGGCTGGGGCCGTGGTGCGCTGCAGATGTCTGCTGTCGTGAGCGTCGGCGAGATCGTCGATCGTTGCCTACAGCTACCACAGGCGCGCTGGGCCGAGCAGATCGAGGCCTGGCTGCGCGCCGTCGTCGCGGAGGGTGAGCTCGCCACCGACGAACACCGGTACGGCGATGTCGCCGAGCGCCAGCGTGCTTTGCTCGTCCAGCGCGGCTGGTCGGCGCGGACCGCGGGCCCGGTCGCGGATGCCCTGATTCCGTTCGGGGACCACTTCGAGGTCGTCGTGTTCATCAAGACCGGAACCGAGCTGCGACGGCTCACCGTCGTCCGGCGATCCATGCTCGGGCTGGGAGATCCCGACGTACCGTCGCCGGTGCAGTTGAGCCTGCAAGAGATCGCGGACCTGGTGCCCACGGAACAGAACGGGATCTCGGTCCTGCGCCGCGACGGCGATCCGCTGGTGTCGATGGCGGTCGTGGACCGGGACAACCTGTTGCCGCAGGCATCGATCGGCGCCGGCGTGCTGATCGGCGTACCGCGGTTGAGCACGGTCGCGTACTGCCCGGCGGACGCAGGTCAGGCACGCGCCGACGCCTTGGCCGCCTGGGTCGCGGACAGCTACCGCGGCGCGCCCGACCAGTGCTCACCAGACGTTTTTTGGCTGCAGGGCGACCTCATGGTGCAGGTCCCCGTGACGCTCGCCACTCCCCCGGCCGCCGTACTGCCGGCCGCCCTCAAGCCACAACCGCGGCGGACGTGGTTCCGCCACCTGTTCGGGCGGTAGCTACTTCGTCGGGGAAGGGTTAACGGGCCCGCTCGGGGTCTGTTGCTGCTGGTTCTCCTTGGCCTGTGCGGATTTGAAGTAGGCCACGCCCGCACAGCCCGCGCACGCCAGCGCTGCGATCATCACGCTGGCGAGGATTCTGCCGGTCTGCTCGTTCAGCGTGTTCTTGGCCCGCTCGGCCCCGAACAACCAAGCCTCGCGCAACCGCCGCCGCCGTACCGCGACGGAC
This sequence comes from Kribbella sp. NPDC051587, assembly GCF_044453945.1. NCBI lineage: Bacteria > Bacillati > Actinomycetota > Actinomycetes > Propionibacteriales > Kribbellaceae > Kribbella > Kribbella sp. NPDC051587. The sequence goes on along the minus strand of NZ_JBITDE010000016.1, from coordinate 14,420 downwards.
TCGATGACCTGTGTTCCATAGGTGCCCGACACTCAGCTCTCCTGATCCAGCGCGTCCAGCGACGCCGCATCGATCGGCAACGGCTCCAATGCAGCCCGATCGGCGACCGTCCGCACCTGGATGGAGATGAAGCCCAGGTCCAGCTCGCCGGGAGCGCGCTTGAACGCGCCGCCGCGAGCGAACATCTCGAGGATCGGCTCGTAGGGATCCTGCAACTGCGGGAACTGCTGCCGGGGTAGGTCACCGAGGGCCGCCCAGCGCACGATCGCCGCGCCCAGAGCCGGCGGGACCGGATACGGGTCGCTGGATGTGTCGTCCGGTGCGAGCCGGTTGAGCAGCTCCGGGTCGATCGCGAGCGACGGGTCCAGGGCGCCGGCCAGGTCGTTGACCGGCCAGCCCGGCTCGGCACCGACGGTCGCCGCCCACTGCGCCGTACGCCGGAGGAACTCCCGGGCCAACCGGGCCCGGGACTGCCGGCGCGCGAACGCCATGTCGCCGTCCCACTTCACGGCGAGCAGCCGTTCGACCATCGCCTCCGCGGCGGCCGTGTCGGTCACCATCCCATTTGCTCCTTCGCAGCCTGCACGATCGCATCCAGATCGGCCTTCGACATGGTCCCAGACTTGAACGGCCGCGGAATCGGCGAGGTCAGCCCGTACTGGTCCCAGCTGTTCAGCAGATCCACCTCACCGCCTTCACCGGCCGACGGCGCCAGCTCGTGCGGCCCCGGCCGGCTCCCGCCCTGGTACACCCCGTCCGCGTCCCACATCTTCGGATCGGCCAGCTTGTACGGCTGTCCCAGTTCGAGCAGCTTCGCTTCCACGTACTCGTGGGCGACGATCGACCGCAGGTAGCTGCGCTCGAAGCGGTCCAGCGGCCGCCCGTCCATCGCCTTCTTCCACATCTCGCCGATACCGTCGAGCGGGGAGAAGTTGCCGCGCCGGATGTCCCCCGGACCGACCGCCACGTCGTGCTTGTTCACGAACATGTTCCGCTTCGCGACGTCGACGACCTCCTCGATCTCCGCGAGCTTCGCGTCGTCGAAGTCGTGCAGGTCGAGCTCGTCCGCGACCTTCGGCACGTCGTCGCTCGCCTCCCGGATCCGCCGGTACAGCGGCTCCAGGTGCGGGTCCTCGTTCGACACGAACTCGTTCACCTTCGGCGACCGCACGGGGTACGCCGAGTTCGCCCCGGTACCCGACCCCACCACAGTGTCCGGTGCCACGTGCTCCCCATGCGGCGGCTGACCACCGTACGACGGCTGATCGCCGTGCTGCGGCTGACCGCCGTACGAAGGCTGCTCCCCATGCTGCGGCTGACCGCCGTACGACGGCTGCTCCCCATGCTGCGGTTGACCGCCGTACGACGGCTGCTCCCCATGCTGCGGTTGACCGCCGTACGACGGCTGGTCGCCGTGATGCGGCTGACCGCCGTAGGGCGGTTGGTTGTGTGGCTGACCGCCGTACGAGGGTCCGTCGGGCGTGTTGCGTGCCTGCGGTCCGTAGCCAGGCTGCGGCTGCCGCGGGTCGTACCCGTGCTGCGGATTGCGTGGGTCGTAGCCAGGCTGCTGCGGGGTGTGCGGCTGCCCAGGCTGGTTGTACGGGTCCGGCTGGCGCGGGGCGTGTCCCGGCTGCGGCTGCCACGGATCGTGCGGCTGTCGCGGGTCATACCCGGGCTGCTGCGGATTGCGCGGGTCATAGCCCGGCTCCCCCGGCCGTTGCCCCGGGTGCTGCGGGAACTGCTCCGGCCCGCGCGGCCCGAAGCCAGGCTCACCCGGTCGTCCCGGCTGGTTGTACGGATCCGGCTGGCGCGGGTCATACCCCGGCTGCTGCGGCTGCCCAGGCTGGTTGTACGGATCCTGCCGCCGCGGGTCATAACCGGGCTGCGGGCTCCGCGGATCATGCGGCTGCCGCGGGTTATAGCCAGGCTGCTGCGGATTATGCGGCTGTCCGGGCTGGTTGTAGGGATCCTGTCTGCGCGGGTCAAACCCCGGCTGCTGCGGCCGCCGCGGGTCATGCGGCTGCCCAGGCTGGTTGTACGGGTCCTGCCGCCGCGGATCGTAGCCAGGCTGCTGCGGGTCATGCGGCTGCCCGGGCTGGTTGTAGGGATCCTGTCTGCGCGGGTCAAACCCCGGCTGCTGCGGCTGCCGCGGGTCATGCGGCTGGCCGGGCTGGTTGTACGGATCCTGCCGCCGCGGGTCATAACCGGGCTGCGGGTTCCGCGGATCGTGCGGCTGCCGCGGGTCATAGCCAGGCTGCTGCGGGTTGTGGGGTTGTTGCGGGAACTCCTGGGGCCGGTTCGGGCCCCAGGCCGGCTCACCCGTGGGGCCGTACTGGCCTTGCGGGTGCTGGTCCGGGTGGTGTCCGGCCGGACCGAACTGGTTGCCCGGGTGCTGCGGGCCGTAGCCCGGCGGCGGACCGTAGTCGGGAGTCGGGTGCGTCGCCGGACCGGGGTTATGGACCGGGTACCCCGGTGGCGGACCGTAGTCGGGACGGAACGGCTCCTGCGGCAGACCAGCGTTCGCCGGGTTCTGCCGGTGGGTCGCCGGGTCTGACCAGTACGAGTTCGTCTGCGGCCGGTCCACCACGATCGGCTCCGGTGTGTGGCCCGGCGGCAGCTCGACCGGACCACCGTGGTCGCGGACGTGCACATGCCAGACCCCGGTCTCCGGGTCCAGTTCGAGCTTCGTCGGATAGAACGGCGTGTGCGGTCCGTGCATGACCTCGTCGATCCCGATCGCGGGATCCCGCATGAACGACAAGTCCTTACCGTGCCGCGCGTCGATGTGCAGTACGACGCGGCCGGCGTCGTACTGGCCACCGCTGAAGTCGTCCGCACCGTTCTGCTTCTTGGCGGAGTGCGTGAACGCGGGCTCCGTCGCCGTCCGGCCCGGCTGGTACCGGTTGAGGAATTTCTCCAGGTCGTCCGCCGAACGGAAGCTGATACCGCGGTGGATCTCGCCCTGGAAATCGGGCAGCTTCTTCAGCGTCGACGCGGCGACCCGAACCACCGGCTTCCGCTCCACCGACGTGTCGCCGGCGCGGTAGGCGTCGTTCACATCCTGGTGGTCGTGACCGATGAGCATCCGCTCGAGCGACGTGATCTCGGTGGCCGACAGCTCGTCGAACTGGTCGCCCATCTGCTCACGACCGCGCTGCCGGATCTCCGCCAGCTTGCCCGGGTGGATCTCACCCTCGGCACGCAACGCGGCAACATCCGCATCCGAAGCCCGGAACCCGGCCTCACCCAGCTCAGACCCCCGGAACGGACCATCATCCGGCGCGTGCGTATCCGGCGTATGCCCGCCAGGCGCGTGAGCCTCCGGCACATGCGAGCCAGGCGTATGCCCCGCAGGCCCGTGTCCAGCTGGCACATGCGTGCCCGGCGTACGTCCGTCAGGCGCATGCGTGTCAGGTGCATGCTGCGTATCGGGTGCATGCTCGCCCGGAGTGTGAGCCTCCGGCGCATGTCCATCCGGCACCCGCGTGTCCGGCGTCCGCTCACCCGGCAGGTGCGGGTCCGGAGCGTGCGTGTCGGGCGTGTGCGCGTCAGGCGTACGCCCGTCCGGCGTGTGCGTGTCAGGCGCGTGTCCGTCGGCCGTGTGGCCGTCTGGGGTGTGCGTGTCCGACGTGTGTCCATCGGGCACGTGCGTCTCCGGCGCACGCCCACCTGGCACACGCGTGTCCGGCGTACGCCCATCCGGCACATGCGTGTCCGGCGTGTGAGTGCCGGGCGCTTGGGCTTCGGGGGTGTGCGGGTCGGTGGTGTGGCGGCCGGGCGATGGACGGTCCAGGCCGTCGAGGCGGTCGGAGATCGACGACTGGCCGGTGTTGTGGGCAGGCGTCGGCTGGGTGTTCGGTGCGTCGGCGTCTGGCGTGCGGCCGTCGGGCGCATGGGCGTCGTTCGGCGTGTGTCTGTCGGGCCCAGAGGTGTCCGGCGCGTGGCCGTCGGGAGCATGCGTGTCCGGCGTGTGTCCACCGGGCGCGTGAGTACCCGACGTACCGGCTTCTGGCGTGTGGCCGGTGGGCGTGTCTACGTCTGGGGTGTGCGGCGCGTCGGCGGCGTGGCGACCGGGCGATGGGCGGTCGAGACCGTCCAGGCGGTCGGCGATGGAGGGCTGGCCGGTGTTTGGTGTGTCGCCACCGGATCCAAACCTGCCTGGGGCGTGCGCGCCGACCGGTGGGAGGTGGAGGTCCGGGGTGTTGACGCCGGCGAGATCCGGAACCTCGTTGCCACGGAACGTCGACGGGCGCAGGTGCGACATCTGCGACGCGGGCGGCATGTCCGACGGGCGGCGCGGGCCCTCCCAGCGTCCACCCGGCTCACGAACCGCGAACTGGATCGACGTGATGTCACCGGCGTACGGGTTCGCGGGATGCGGGCCGGTGTGGCCGGGCGGGAACGCGTCCTTGATCATGCCGCCGGTCGGCTGCGCGTCGAGGAACTTGACGTTGCCCGCCTCGTCCACGAACGCGTTCAGCACGTGCCCACCACCGGGGATGCCGGGCATGTGCGACTTCCAGGTCACGAACACGTTCGCGTGCGTACCCGGCGTGCGGCCGGACAGCGCGTCGTGCAGGCGCTTGTAGGCAGCGTTGGTGAACTCCTCCGCCGGGCGCGACGGATCGGCCCGCATCTGGTTCTCGGGCGGGAAGTTCTCCAGGTCCATCCACTCGAGGGTGCCCTCGGGATCCTCGCCGTTGGCCAGCTTCCGGCCGGCGGCGAGCTCCGGCGTACCACCGTTGAGGATGTCCGCGGCCTGCCGCGAAACCTCGGCGCAGTTCATCTGGTACTGCGGACTGCGCTGGTGGTCCGGGTTGATCTTGTCGACCCAGTTCTCGGGGTTGCGGTGCGGCGGGTCGCCGACCGCGTCGCGCAGCTCGCCGCGACGGGGGTCCCGCGGGTCGGGGTGCACGAACCGGTCGGGATCGATCTGGGTCCGGGGCTTGCCCGGTTCCGGGCGCAGGTAGTCCGGCTTCATCGCGTCGATCTCGCGCTGACGGTTCAGCGGGTTGTCCCAGTGCGGGTCGTTGCCGCCGTCGGGGTGCTGCGGGTCGCGCCGTACGGCGGCCGGATCGTGTGCCGGGTCGCGCCGGTCCCACAGCGTCGGGGTCTGCTGCGGGTTCTTCGGGTCGTGGTCGAACGGCTTGTTCTTCGGGTCGTTCGGGTCGAAGTGCGGCTCCGGCTCCCGGTGGTTCGGGTCGTGCCACGGCGGCCGGTTCCCGTCCGGATCGGGCCGCCCGGCGGTCTCGCCGGTCCGCGACGGATCGCGATAGTCCGGCGCCTCCCGGCCCTCGTGCCGCCGGTCCCCCGTCGGATACAACGGGTCCTCGCCCCGAGCCCGCACCGGCTGCCCGTCCGGCGTCCGAGCACCATCAGGCGTGCGCGTGCCATCAGGGGTCCGCGTGCCGTCGGGCGTACGGGTGCCGTCCGGCGTGCGCGTACCGTCCGGCGTCCGAGTGCCGTCCGGCGTGTGCGTGCCATCAGGTGCGCGAGTGCCATCCGGGGTCCGCGTGCCATCGGGCGCACGGGTGCCGTCAGGCGTCCGAGTCCCATCAGGAGCCCGAGTGCCGTCCGGCGTACGGCTGCCGTCCGGCGTGCGCGTTCCGCCCGGTGTACGGGTGCCGTCCGGCGTCCGAGTCCCATCAGGCGTGTGCGTCCCGTCCGGCGTACGGGTGCCGTCCGGGGTGTGTGTGCCGTCCGGGGTGTGTGTGCCGTCGGGTGTGTGGGGGGTGCGGGAGCCGACTGGTTCGACGCCGTCGAGGCGTTCGGCGATGGTCGGTTCCTTGCCGTCCAGGCGGTCGGCGATGGACTGACGCGGGGTCGGACGGACGGGGCCGTCGGGCTCCAGGCGCTGCCCGATCGTGGGCTCCTTGCCGTCGAGCCGCTCACCGATCGTCTGCCTCGGCGCGGTCGGCTCATCCGGCGTACGGCGGGGAGCGTTCGGGTCGCCGTCTGCATGGCGTGGCGCGTTCGGCTGGTCGTAGTCACCACGGGTGCGCGGTGCGTCCGCATCCGGCGTACGGCCCGGGGTGCGCGGAGTTTCGGGAGTGCGCGGCGCATCCGGCGTACGGGGTGCGTCCGGCGTACGCGAGCCACCCGGCGTGCGGGGCGCGTCAGGCGAGTGCGGTCCACCAGTGCCGGCATGACCGGGCATGCCGGCCTGCACTGGCGGTGGCGCGACGACAGGGTCGCCCGCCCGCGCCGCCGGGGCGTCCGGCGTGTGGGTCGCAGCCGGGGCGTCTGGCGTGTGAGTCTGCGTCGGCGCATCCGGGGTGTGCGTCGGGTTAGGCGTGCTGGTCCCGGGCGTGTGCGTGCCGGTCGGAGTGTGCGGCACGTCCGGCGTCGTCGGCGTGTGCGTACCCGCCGGTGTGTGCACGTCGGGCGTGTGGATGCTCGGCGTGTGCGTCGAGCTTGGTGTGTGACCCGGCGTGGTGTCGAGCGAGTCCAGCTTCGGCGTCGTCTGCCCACCAGGAGTGTGCGTCGCAGCCGGAGTGTGCGTCCCAGGCGTGTTCACAGCGCCCGGAGTGTTCGTGGTCCCAGGCGTGTTCGTCGAACCCGGGGTGTGGGTCGGGCTCGGCGTGTTCGTAGTCCCGGGCGTGTTCGTCGAACCAGGCGTGTGGGTCGGGCTCGGCGTATTCGTGGTCCCAGGCGTGTTCGTCGAACCAGGCGTGTGGGTCGGGCTCGGCGTATTCGTAGTCCCAGGCGTGTGAGTCGGGCTCGGCGTGTTCGTAGTTCCAGGCGTGTTCGTGGAGCCTGGGGTGCTGGTCGGCTGGGTTCCAGGCGTTTGCGGCGTGCCCGGGTCGGCGTGTGAACCCGGGGTGGAGGTCATCGGGTCCGAATGCGCGGCCGGCGTCGACGGGACCGGGTCCGTGTGGGGAGCCGGTGCCGACGGATCGGCGTGCGTAGGAACAGAGTCCGGGTGCGTCGCCGGAGCCGACGGGTCGGCGTGGGTGGCCGGAGCGTCGACGCTTGGCGTGTGCGCCGACGGTGTGTCCACGTGCGGCGTATCCACCGACGGTGTGTGCACCGATGGCGTGTCCAGGTGCGGTGTATCGACGTGCGGTGTGTCCACGTGGGGCGTGTCCACCGACGGCGTGTGGCTGCCGGCCGTCGTGGGGCCTGAGGTGTCGCCCACGTGCGGCGTGTCGACCGACGGTACGTCGACCTTCGGCACGCCCTGCATCTTGAACGTCTCACCGACGATCGGGATCTTCGAGAGCCCGGTGACGACGTCGCCGACCTTCGGGATCTTCGTCACCAGGCCGAGTGCGCCGTCGTGGGCGGCGATCCGGGCGAGCTGGAGCTTCTCGGCGATCCCGGCGACCTTCGACACCGCGAGACTCGCGGCGCCGAACTTGCCTGCCATCGCGGCCGTCTTCACCGCGCCCGCGCTTCCACCACTCGCCACGGTCGCGACGACGTTGGTGAGCGCCATACCGAACGCCTTGGCCGGGTTCTTCGACCATTCATCCCAGGCGACGAAGCCCTTGAGCATGCCTTCGCCCATGGTGAGACCGGTCTCGCCCCACGCCTTGACCGCGTCGGGCCGGGTGTCCAGGCCGGTGAGCTTGTCGAAGCCCCACCACGCAAGTTGGTAAGGCGCTGTCACTATCTGCCCGACCATGGTGCCGAGACCGACCCAGGCCTTCCCCGCATCGTCCCAGGTCGGCATGTCCCAGTGCAGGGTGTTCTTCGCCCAGTCCTTGAGCGGCCCGATCATGCTCAGCAGCGGCAACACCGGGATCAGCGTCAGGATCCCCTGGACGGTCTCTCCGACCACCGTCGCGACACCGACCACGAAGTCGACCGGAGCCATCGCGATGTCCTGCCAGAGCGGCCGGTCCCGCTCCTCCGGCGTACCCCAGGCGGGCGGCGGCGGGTCGCCGTCGTCCTTCTTCTCCTCGACCTTCTCGCCTTCCTTGGCCCCGGTCTTGGGGTCCCACGGCTTACCGCCGTGCAGCTTGACGATCTCGTTGGCCGTGTTGAAGCAGAGCTCCGGCAGCTCCTTGGTCATGACCCGGGTGACGTCCTCAACCATCCGGTTGTTGTCGTCGATCATGTCCTGGTCGTTCTGCCACTCAGGGTTGCCGTTCTTGCGGCGATGCCATTCGTAGGCCTCGTCGCGGATGCCCTTGAGGAAGCCGAGCTTGCCGCGCACCTCGCCGGCCAGATGCTCCAGGTGTACCGACATCTTCGGCAGGCTGGGCCCGAACTCGGTGAGGTTCTTCTGTACCCGCCACGTCGAGTTGATCAGCACCTCACGCTCGGGCGCCTGGTAGTGGTCGCCGAGGTGGTGGAAGGTGTTGTGGACGTTGTTGCCGACGTCGGTGAACCCTTGGCCGAGGCCGCCGAGCCCGGGCACGTTGTGGTCGAGGGCAGAGACCACTTTGTCCAGCTCCGCGATCGGGATGCCTTCGGGTTGGATCATGTCAGCTCAGTCCTCGGTCACACGTGGGGTCGACGAACAACTTCGGGTACGACGTTCTGTTACGGGTAAGGCGTTCCACTCCGGCGACGGCGATCTCAGAGCGCCGTACCGGGCGTCAGGACTGCGAGCGAGCCGCGTCCATCGCCTGCGCCAGGGTCTGCTCACTCGGGGCGAACGACGTGATGCCGTGATCGCCCAGGAGGAACATCCGGTTGGTGAAGCCGGGCGGCACGAACACCAGGAACTCCTCGGCCTGGTACGCCGGCCAGGTGGCGAGGTCCTCGACCGTCGTCCCCAGGTCGGGGCCCGGCGCCGCGGCGGTCAGCCACTCGGCCAGCCGGACCCGGCCGGCCTGGGCCACGTCGTCCGGTGCCAGCGCTGATTCCTGCTCGCTCATACGGCTCGGTTCCTTCCGCCCGCGTTGACGCCGGGCACCGCCGGCATCTCGTTGCGGCCGGCCATCTGCTGGGCGTTCATAGCCATTTCGTTCTGGCCGTCCATGTAGGCCTTGATGGCGTTCTGGGCGCCGGTCAGCGACGCGCCGATCTGCTTGGCCGCGGCCTCGATGGTCGGCGACCAGTGCTGCGCGTACTCGCCGACCGCGGCCGCGACGACCGTGAAGACGTCGTACTTCATGCCATCGGCGATGGTCTGCAGCCGGGTGCCGTAGTCCTTGGCCAGGCCGTCGAACGGCTCGGCCGCCTTGCCGGTGTCGGTGAGGACCTTGCTCGAGGCCTCGACATCGATGTTCCAGTCCACTCAGTCACTCCTCAGGTCTGCCGGAGCACCGGCCGACGACAGATCCGGGCAGCTCGCAGCGAGATACCCGGAGCCGGCGGACGCGAAGGTCAGCCGCCGATGCCGTCGACGGCCGACGATGCCTTCTTCAGGGTCGCGGCGGCGGTCGAGTCGTTCTGCGCCATCGTGTCCTTGAGGGTCTTGATGATCGCGAGCGTCTGGTCGGCCGCCTTGTTGAAGCGGTCCTCGACGGCGCGGTAGTTCTCGGTCACGCCGCTGGCCGACGCGTCCGACAGGGCTGCCGTGACGTTCTGGCGGTGGGCGGCGATCAGGCTGGAGATCTGACCGGCGAGGTTGTTGATCGTCGACTGCACCTCGCCCGAAGCGCCGGTGTCGTAGCTGTTGCGGTTTGCCATCGTCAGTCCCTCTCTCAGCGCTTACCGAACTTGGCGGCGTTGAAGTCTGCCGAGCCCTGGTTCTTCTTCGCCGTGTCGGCCATCTCGCTGTCACCACCGCGGAAGGCGGCGTCCATCCCGGACTGGCCTTCGTTGATCGCGGCCAGTCCCGCGTTCAGGGCGCCGGCGATGCCGTCGACCTGTGACTTGAAGCCGTCGAACATCTGCTTTCCGGCGCCGTTCATCTTGCCTTCCAGGGGCTGGGCAGCGGCGACCAGCTGCTTCACCAGGCCACCGAGATCCTGGGTTCCACTCGTGGTCTTCTTCGCCAACTGGCTCAGGGTGTCCTGGCCCATGTCCCAGCGTTGTCCGCTCACGGTCTCTCCTCCGAAAAGTCATGGTTGCGCCGCGACCGCAACGATAGTCGGAGCAACGGGTCACCGGCGCACCGCCGCTCACCCGCACGGACCTTTCCGTGCAGATCGAAAGGTCCGGTCACCGACCCGCGCTGCCGGTCCGGCGGAATTGGTTGCCTCGGTCAAGCACCGCGCGTTATCCGGCGGCCCGTTTCCGGGCCGGTGCCTTCTTCGCGACTGTCTTCTTGACGGTGCTCTTCTTCGCCGCGGTGGCTGTGGTCTTCCTGGCCGGCGCTGTCTTCTTGGCTGCGACAGCCTTCTTCGCCGGAGCCACACTCTTCTTCGCGGCCGTCTTCTTCGCGGGCAGGGCCTTGGCTTCGGCGGCCAGCACCTTGGCGCTCGGCTTGGCCGCGCGGCCTTCGAGGATCTCGCGTAGGAACTCACCCGTGTACGACGCCGGGTTCGCGGCGATCTCCTCCGGCGTCCCCTCCCCTACCAGCGTGCCGCCGCGACGGCCGCCGTCCGGTCCGAGGTCGATGATCCAGTCGGCGGTCTTGATCACGTCGAGGTTGTGCTCGATGACCAGCACCGAGTTGCCCTTGTCGACCAGCCCGCCGAGAACGCCGAGCAGTTTGCGGATGTCCTCGAAGTGCAGACCGGTGGTCGGCTCGTCGAGCACGTAGACCGTGCGGCCGGTCGAGCGCCGCTGCAGCTCGGAGGCCAGCTTCACGCGCTGGGCCTCACCACCGGACAGCGTCGGGGCCGGCTGGCCGAGCCGGACGTAGCCGAGGCCGACCTCGACCAGGGTGGTCAGGTGCCGGGCGATCGCCGGGATCGCGGCGAAGAACTCCGCCGCCTCCTCGATCGGCATGTCCAGGACGTCGGCGACCGTCTTGCCCTTGTAGTGCACCTCGAGTGTCTCGCGGTTGTACCGCGCGCCGTGACAGACCTCGCAGGGAACGTAGACGTCCGGCAGGAAGTTCATCTCGATCTTCAGCGTGCCGTCACCGGAGCACGCCTCGCAGCGGCCGCCCTTGACGTTGAACGAGAACCGGCCCTGCAGGTAGCCGCGGACCTTCGCCTCCGGCGTCTCCGCGAACAGCTTGCGGACGTGGTCCCAGACACCCGTGTACGTCGCCGGGTTCGACCGCGGGGTCCGACCGATCGGTGACTGGTCGACGTGGATGACCTTGTCGACCTGGTCCATGCCGGAGATCTTCGTGTGCCGGCCGGGCACCGTGCGGGCGCCGTAGATCTGTCGGGCCAGGGACGTGTACAGGATGTCGTTGACCAGCGTCGACTTCCCCGAACCGGAGACACCGGTGACCGCGACGAACACCCCGAGCGGGATGGTCACGTCGATGTCCTGCAGGTTGTTCTGCCGGGCGCCGTACACCGTGAGCTCTCGGCCTTCGGTGAGCGGCCGGCGGACCGCGGGGATCGGGATCTCCTTGCGGCCGGAGATGTAGGCACCGGTGATCGAGTCGGGGTGGTTGCGCAGGTCCTCGACCGTGCCCGAGACGACCACCTGGCCGCCGTGTTCACCCGCGCCCGGGCCGATGTCGACGACCCAGTCGGCGTGGTCGATGGTGTCCTCGTCGTGCTCGACGACGATCAGGGTGTTGCCCAGGTCCTTGAGCCGCACCAGGGTGTCGATCAGGCGCCGGTTGTCGCGCTGGTGCAGACCGATCGACGGCTCGTCCAGCACATACAGCACGCCGACCAGGCCGGAACCGATCTGGGTGGCGAGCCGGATCCGCTGCGCCTCACCACCGGACAGCGAACCCGCCGGCCGGCTCAGCGCGAGATAGTCCAGTCCGACGTCGAGCAGGAACCGCAGCCGCTCGCCGATCTCCTTCACGACCCGCTCGGCGATCTGCTTCTCGCGCGGCGACAGCTCCATCCCTCGCAGGAAGTCGTGCACCTCGTCGATCGACATCGCGCTGATCTCGGCGATGTTCTTCCCGCCCAGGGTGACCGCCAGCGAGATCGGCTTCAGCCGGGCGCCGTTGCAGGCCAGGCACGGGACCTCGCGCATGTACTCCTCGAAGCGGTCCCGGCTGGTGTCGCTGGACGCCTCGGCGTGCCGGCGCTCGACATACGGGATGACGCCTTCGAAGGTCGTGTAGTAGGACCGCTCGCGGCCGTAGCGGTTCTGGTAGGAGACGTGCACCTGCTTGTCGTGGCCGGTGAGCAGCGACTTCTTCGCCTTCGCGGGCAGCTCGGCGAACGGCGTACTGGTCTTGATCTTGAGATCCTTGGCCAGCGCCCCGAGCAGCCGCTCGAAGTACTGCGAGACGTTCGCGCCGGACCAGGGCTGGATCGCGCCCTCGTCGAGTGACTTCTCCGGGTCGGGGACGAGCAGGTCCGGGTCGACCTCCATCCGGGTGCCGAGACCGGAGCAGGCCGGGCAGGCGCCGTACGGCGAGTTGAACGAGAACGACCGTGGTTCCAGCTCGTCGATCGCCAGCGGATGATCGTTCGGGCAGGCGAGCTTCTCGGAGAATCGGCGCTCCCGGCCCGGGTCCTTCTCCGGGAGGTCGACGAAGTCGAGCAGGAGCAGACCGCTGGCCAGGTTCAGCGCGGTCTCGACCGAGTCGGTCAGCCGCTGCTTGGCCGAGCTCTTCACCGCGAGCCGGTCGACGACCACCTCGATGGTGTGCTTCTTCTGCTTGTCGAGCTTCGGCGGCTCGGTGAGCTGGATGATCTCGCCGTCGACCCGGGCCCGGGAGAAACCCTGGCCACTGAGCTGGCGGAAGAGGTCGAGATACTCGCCCTTGCGGCCGCGAACGACCGGGGCCAGCACCTGGAAACGGGTCCCGTCGTCGAGCTCCAGGACGCGGTCGACGATCTGCTGCGGGGTCTGCCGCGCGATCGCCTCGCCACACTCGGGGCAGTGCGGCCGGCCCGCGCGGGCGAACAGCAGCCGCAGGTAGTCGTAGACCTCGGTGATCGTGCCGACCGTCGAGCGCGGGTTGCGCGAGGTCGACTTCTGGTCGATCGAGACGGCCGGCGACAAACCCTCGATGAAGTCGACGTCGGGTTTGTCCATCTGGCCGAGGAACTGCCGCGCGTACGCCGACAGCGACTCGACGTAGCGCCGCTGGCCCTCGGCGAAGATCGTGTCGAAGGCCAGGCTGGACTTGCCCGAGCCGGACAGCCCGGTGAAGACGATCATCGCGTCCCGGGGCAGGTCGACCGAGACGTCCTTCAGGTTGTGCTCACGTGCTCCGCGCACGATCAGACGGTCAGACACAAGCTCACTCTCAGACGTTCTCGGGGGTTGACCGGGGCATGCCCCGTGATGCTAACGAGGCCCACCGACAAAAACTTCCAAGCTGCCGAGCGGAGCAACCGTTTCGAAAGTATATTCGATCGGAACCGGGGTCCCGCGCAAATCGGTACTGTCGCGCAAATCCGCCCAGGTGCGAGGATCAGGTACCCACCTAGATTCCAGGGAGCAGCTCGCATGCCGGAGTACCACGGAAACGTCGAGGTCGGCGGACCCGCACAGACCCACGAACTGGCCAGGCTGATGATCACCAAGGTCGCGGTCGGCCCGATGAACAACAACGCCTACCTGCTGCGCTGCCGGCAGACCGACGAGCAGGTGCTGATCGACGCCGCCAACGACGCGGCCACGCTGCTCACCCTGATCGGCGACGGGGGCCTGGCCCGCATCGTCACCACCCACCGCCACGGCGACCACTGGCAGGCGCTCGCCGAGGTCGTCGCCAAGACCGGCGCCACCACCGTCGCCGGCCGCTTCGACGCCGAAGGCATCGACGTACCGACCGACCAGCTCGCCGACGAGGGCGACCAGATCGCCGTCGGCGACTGCCGCCTGCGCGTCATCCACCTGGTCGGCCACACCCCCGGCTCGATCGCCCTCGTGTACGACGACCCCGACGGCGCCCCGCACGTCTTCACCGGCGACTGTCTCTTCCCCGGTGGCGTCGGCAACACCGAGAAGGACCCGAAACGCTTCGAGTCCCTCCTCAACGACGTCGACACCAAACTCTTCGGCACCCTCCCCGACGAGACCTGGGTCTACCCCGGCCACGGCGCCGACACCACCCTCGGCACCGAACGCCCCCACCTAGCCGAATGGCGCGAACGCGGCTGGTGAGCCGAGACACCTTTTGACCGCCGGAGACCGGTTACACACCGTCTCCGGCCCCGCCCTCCTGTCTCCGGACACCAGTGGTGGCCCGGGGCTGGGGACATCTGCTGGTCGATTCCGGTCGGTTCCGCTCCCAACCCAGCCCGGCCTGGCCGTTCCGGTAGGTGGACCGGGCGCCCGGCGTTGTGCACCCATCAACCACGATTCCACCGCGCGAATGGTTGGTTCGTGCTCAAAGTCGTTGGGGACGGCGGCTTTGCGCACCCACCAGCCACCGTCGGCGCCTTGGCCTCATCCGGTTGTTGCACATGATCTGGTGTGATGACTGGAGGTAGTGATGCCGGGGAAACGGTTGGACGTGCGGGAGCGTGAGGTGA
>NZ_JBITDE010000015.1:0-225918 GCF_044453945.1 Kribbella sp. NPDC051587 | reverse complement strand
GCCGAACCCCTCATCGCCCTCGCCATGCTCCGCCTCGGACGCCACCACCCCACCCTCCCCGCACGAAACTGACCCACACATACGACAGGAGAGCCGAAATTTGAGGAGAGAAGGGGCAACCCAAAGGGATATCCCCTCAAATCGCCCCGGGGTGGGCGCGAGGTGCCGCGGACCGGTGGGCGCGAGGTGGCGCAGCCCTCCTGCTCGGGGTGTGGGCACCAGGTGCCGCGCGAGGGGTGGACACGCGCGGCGCGGGCCTCCTGCTCGGGGTGTGGGCGCGAGGCCGCGCGGGGCTTCGCTCGGCGCGTGGGCGCGTGGGCGCGAGGGCGCGAGGCCGCGCGGGCCTCCTGCTCGGGGTACATGTGCGACCCCGCGCAGGTCCTCTGCGCGGGGTTGTGGGCGGGAGACCTCGCGGGATCCTCTGCTCGGCGCGTGAGCGCGAGGCCGCGCGGGCCTGCGCGTGGGCGCGAGGGCGCGCGGGGCTTCGCTCGGCGTGTGGGCGCGAAGTGGCGCGGGCCTCCTGCTCGGGGTGTGGGCGCGGGGCCGCGCACTCCCTCTGCGCGCCCCCTCTGCTCGGGGTGCGGGCGCGAGGTGGTGCGGGCCTGCCGTAGAGGCTGGGGTTGGTTCTGCTCGGGTGTACCGACGGACGGGTAGTCCCTGGTTGGTGAGGCGCTCGCAGGGGCGGCTCGCGCTTAGGGGTTGGGGTGGCGGGCGAGTACTACCCGTTGTTTGGTACGGCGTTGGCGCGGCGGATGGTGAAGCGGTCTGTTGAACCGCCGCTCAGCAACACGTCGACACTGCCGCTGAGGACGTAGACGCCGCTCGGGGTGATCGCGGCTGTTGTTGGGGCGGCGACGGGCCAGGGCTGGGCCGAGCGGACGCGCGCCGTGCGGTAGCCGTCGGTGCTGGAGAGGACGGTGAGCTCCTCGGTGCCCGGGGCGCCGAGTTTGTTGGTGACGGCGATCAGGCGGCGGTCGCGGGTGATCGCCAGGCCGTCGCCACCGACCAAGCGCTTGCCTACGGCAACCTCTGAGAAGTGGCCGCGCGGCGTGATCTTCAGGAGTACGCCGGTGTCGTAGCGAACCGTCAGCAGGAACCCGGCCGGGTCCCACACAATCCCGTTCACCCCGATCGAGTCACTGCGCAGCCGTGCATCCCGGACGAGCACCGATGCGTGGCCGGTCGGGTCGATCTTGTAGATCGCGTCCCCGGCGGGGTCGGTGACGTAGCTGTTGCCTACGGCATCGATCGCGAAATCGTTCGCGCCGTGCTTGCCGCCGGCCGGGTTCAGCCGCGCGGTGTTCAGGTCGACGCGCTGGAGCAGTCGACCGGTCCGCAGGTTGTAGACGGCTATGCCGGACTGCTTGTACGACGTTGCCTCGGACGAGCGCTCGCCCGACCCGATATCGCCGTACGTGACAAGCACGCGATTGCGCGGGGCATCGACGTGCAGCCCGAAGGTGGAGATGCCGGGCGCGACGCCGAACGGATGCGGGACGCCGTCGCGGCCGACGACGGAGATCCGGCCGGTCGCGATCGACCCGATCAGGAAGGCCTGCCGGGTCGGGTCCCAGGCAATCCCCTCGGGATAACGGTCGGCCGTGTGGCCGGTGATCGAGATCCCCACCGGCGCGGCCACAGCAGGCGCGACCGGCGAGGTCAGAGCGAGAACTGCGGCGAGAGCCGCAGTGAAACGCACCATCGAAAAACCCCTCTCAGGCGGATACGAGTACAGAGACTAATCAGAGCTCTGATGTGCGTCAATGCATATATGCCGAAAGGTGTTCGTACGATGAGTGGTATGCGGATGTCCTTCGACGAGCGGCTCGCTAGTCACCTGAAGCGGGTCGAGCAAGACCTGCAGGCGGCGAAGGCGGCCGCAGTGAAGCCGGCCGGCCTGACAGTGCCGCAGTACGCCGCTCTGTTCGTGCTGGACGAGCAGCCCGGGATCTCAGCCGCTGAGCTGGCTCGGCGTT
Organism: Kribbella sp. NPDC051587; assembly: GCF_044453945.1. NCBI lineage: Bacteria > Bacillati > Actinomycetota > Actinomycetes > Propionibacteriales > Kribbellaceae > Kribbella > Kribbella sp. NPDC051587. The sequence goes on along the minus strand of NZ_JBITDE010000015.1, from coordinate 223,942 downwards.
GTCTGGTGACCCCACAGACGATGACGACGATCCTGCGCAACCTGGAGGCGTCCACCCTGATCGAGCGCACGCCGCACCCACTGCACAAGCACGTGATCGAGACGCGCCCGACTCCGGCCGGGCGGAAGGCCCTGGATCAGGCCGATGAGCGGGCCACCGGCGTCGAGCGCCGGCTGGCCGCTGCCTTCAGTGACGAGGAGCGCGACGTACTGCGTGCGCTCCTCGCCCGGGTGTCAGAAACCCTCACGACCGATCCAATCCTGGACCGCTAAAACTCAGAACAGCGCGGCCATCAGGCGACGACGGGCCTTGCCGACGCGCTCGTCCTCGGCGCCGACGACGTCGAACAGCTCCAGCAGGTGCAGGCGAACGGTGTTGCGCTCGTCCCCCGCGGTCGTCTGGATGGTCGTGATGAGCCGGGCGAACGCGTCCTCGACGTGACCGCCCATCAGGTCGACATCGGCGACCAGCAGCTGCGCCTCGATGTCGGACGGGTTGTCGGCCGCCCGCGTGCGGATGTCGGCCGGCGCCTCCTGGGTCCGCTTCACCAGCTGGACCCGGGCCAGACCCGACTTCGCCTCGGCGTCGTTCGGCGTCTCCTTGATCAGTTCCTCGTACGCCGCGATCGCGCCCTCGAGGTCACCCGCGCCGACCGCGTCCTCCGCCTTGGCGTAGCGCGGGTTCGGCGCGTCCTCCTCCTCGACGGGAGCCTCCGCGGCCGGTCCGACCGGTTCGGCCCGGCCGGAGACGCCGTTCGCCACGGCGACCGTCATCAGCTGGTCGAGGTACTGGCGGGCCTCGGCCTCGCCGAGCGCGCCCTGGAACAGCGGCACGACCTGACCACGCAGTACGGCGATCACCAGCGGCACCGACTGCACACCGACCGCCTGGGCCAGCTGCGGGTTGGCGTCGATGTCGATCCGGGCCAGCAGGAACTTACCGGCGTACTCGGTCGAGAGCTTGGTCAGCACCTCGCCGAGCTGGGCGGCGCCCTGCGCCCGCGGCGACCAGAACTCGACCACCACGGCCACCTGCAGGGACCGCTCGATCACGTCGCTCTGGAACGTCGCCTCGCTGACGTTCAGCACGTACGAGCCGGCAGCACCACCGGCCGCCGTACCGGGCACACCTGCACCGGCGCCGGGCCCGGGGGCTCCGGCCGGCCGCCGCAAGGCGGACAGATCGATCGCTCCGGGACGGGAGAAGTTGGACTGGCTCACCACTGCCCTCGCATTCCGCTCGCGCCCAAGGGGCGCCCACCGCGTACGTTCACAGGTCTATCCTCTCCGACGCTACTCAAGCGTTGGGAGCCCGGGTAGCCAGGAGTAGTCGCGCCAGGCCGCTCCGCGTCCCAGCGACCGCGATCCGATCGCCACCACGCAGGGGGCGGTCGTACGCCGGGGTCCAGTCCCAGGGGTCGGTGTCGTGCTTGTGGGCGAGCACCCGGAGCCCACCGGCTTCGTCGAGTTCACCGAGCCGGAGACCGACCGCGACCGAGGCCGGCTCCACGGTCACCTCGGTGAGCAGCAGGACGCGCCGACCGGCCGGGACGGTCACCTGGCTGCGCCGGTTGGCCGCCGCGGCCGCGATCGCCGGGGCGACCAGCATCGACACCGAGCGGCTGTGGCCGAGCCCGAGCCGTCGCTCGACCCGCTGGGCCAGGTCGTGGTCGAACATCCGCATCGTGATCCGCGCGTCCGGATTGAGATCCCGGACCACCATCGCGGACTCAAGGTTGGTGATGTCGCCGTCGGTCAGCGCCAGCACCGACTGCGCCCGCTGAACCCCAGCAGATCGCAGCGTCTCTTCGTTGCTACTGTCGCCGATCACGACCGGGATCCGCAGCCGATGCGCAGTCTGTACGCCGGGCGCATCGTCGTCCTTCTCGACGCCGACCACCGCGACTCCACGCTCGGACAGGATCTCCAGCACCCGGGCGCCGACCGTACCGAGGCCGCACACGACCACATGGTTGCGCGGCCGGCCGCGGACCCCACCGATCACGCGGGACAGCCGGGCACCGATCAGCGAGTCGACGATGACCGCGGTCAGCAGCGCCACCAGCACGATGCCGGTCAGCTGCACGATCACCGCCGCGACCTTCGCCCACGGGGCCGCGTCGGAGAACACGTTGTCCTCGATCCCGGCGGAGGTGACCGCCCCGGCGACCAGGTAGAGCGCCCGCAGCCAGTCGATCCTGGCGATGAAATGCGTGAGCACCGTTCCGATGATCACCAGCATCGCCATCACCGCCGCGATCCGCCGTACCCGGCGATCGAGCACGTCGCTGAGGGCCATGATCCAGCCGGCCCGCCGGACGTCGCGAGTCCGCCAGACCGTGCGGATCCCGGTGCCCAGCACAATGTCGCCACTCGGATCCGCGCTCGCCTCGGGCAGCAGCACGGGCGTCGCGGACGAGGTCGTGTCGGCCAGAACGGTCAGATGGGGTTCGCGGATCAGATCGGCCTGTCCGGCGACCAACCGCCGGTCGCCGATGTCAAGCCAAGTGAGCTCGTCGTCCTCCAGCGCGTCCGCTACGAACGCGGGCGCGGCCAGCGACGGGCCGGAGATGACCACGCAGTCGCCAAGCAGGCTGTGCAACTGCTTGCCCAGCCGCGGGTTCACCATCTGCACGATGATCCGCAGCCCCGGATCCATGTCGCGGGCGGTCAACGCCGTGTGCACGTTGTGGACGTCGTCGGTGTCCAGCAACACCAAGGCCCGCGCGGTCGACGCCTCGCCGTCCTTGGCGTCGATCCCGGCCCGGCGCAGCAACGACTCACTGATCACCCGGACGCCCATCACCTGGGCGCCGAGCTCGCTGATCCGGTCGTAGTGCCGCGAGGCCGGGTTGACGACTGCGACCACCCGCTCGCCCGAGCTCACGAGCTCGGTGACGACCCGCAGCATCGTGCGGTCCGAACCACAGACCACGACCGCTCGCCCGTCAGGCGGACCGGCCGCCGCCTGAACGCGTGCCGCGGCCGAGGGTTCTGCCGCTACGACGACCTCAGAAGCGGGCGGGCTCCCGGTACTCGCCCCACTCGTCCCGAAGAACGTGACAGATTTCCCCCATCGTGGCCTCCGCACGCGCCGCCTCCAGCATGGGCTCGATCAGGTTGCCAGTCCCCCTGGCCGCTTCGACAAGAGCAGCCAGCGTACGCCGTACCAGGTCCTCGTCGCGGTGGGACTTGCGCGTCGCGAGCACCCGGCACTGCTCGACCTCGACCTCGTGGCTGACCCGGAGGATCTCCAGCCCGCCGGAGACGGTGTCGGTCAGCGTGTTCACGCCGACGATCTTCTTCTCGCCCTTCTCGAGCTTCTGCTGGTACTCGAAGGCCGCGTCGGCGATCTCGGCCATGAACCAGCCGTCCTCGATGCCGCGCAGGATGCCGCCGGTCATCGTGCCGTCCGGGCTCATCTCCTTGATCCGCGCGAAGATCTCCTCGGCCTCGGCCTCGATCTTGTCGGTCAGCGCCTCGACGTACCACGAGCCGCCGAGCGGGTCGGCGACGTTGGTGACGCCGATCTCCTCCATCAGCACCGACTGCGTGCGCAGCGCGATCTCGGCCGACTGATCGGTCGGCAGGGCGAGCGTCTCGTCCAGCGCATTGGTGTGCAGCGAGTTCGTGCCACCGAGAACAGCAGCCAGGGCTTCCACAGCAGTCCGTACGACGTTCAGTGTCGGCTGCTGGGCAGTCAACGAGACACCAGCGGTCTGGGTGTGGAAACGCAGCCACTGGGCCTTGTCCGTCTTGGCGCCGTACACATCGCGCATCCAGCGGGCCCAGATCCGGCGGCTGGCGCGGAACTTCGCGATCTCCTCGAAGAAGTCCAGGTGGCTGTCGAAGAAGAACGACAGACCGGGCGCGAAGACGTCGACGTCGAGACCACGGTCGAGGCCGAGCTCGACGTACCCGAAGCCGTCGGCGAGCGTGTAGGCGAGCTCCTGGCCGGCCGTCGATCCCGCCTCACGGATGTGATAGCCGGAGACGCTCAACGGCTTGTACGCCGGGATGTTGGCTGCGCAGTACTCCATCAGATCGCCGATCAGGCGCAGATGCGGTTCCGGCGGGAACAGCCACTCCTTCTGCGCGATGTACTCCTTGAAGATGTCGGTCTGCAGCGTGCCGTTGAGCTTGGAGATGTCCGCGCCCTGCCGCTCGGCGGCGACCAGGTACATCACGAAGGCCGGTACGGCGGGGCCGGAGATCGTCATCGAGGTGGTGACGTCCTGCAGCGGGATGCCGTTGAACAGCCGGTCCATGTCGACCGCCGAGTCGATCGCGACACCGCAGTGGCCGACCTCGCCGAGCGCCTTCGGATCGTCGGAGTCGCGGCCCATCAGCGTCGGCATGTCGAAGGCGACGGACAGGCCGCCGCCCCCGCCGTTCAGGATCATCTTGTAGCGCTCGTTGGTCTGCTCGGCGTTGCCGAAGCCGGCGAACTGCCGGATCGTCCACGGCTTACCGCGGAACCCGGTGGCGTGCAGACCGCGGGTGAACGGGAACTCGCCCGGCCAGCCGATCCGCTCCATCCGCGGATCGGTCGCCCCCTCGGGCGGGCCGTAGACGGGCTCGACCTCGGTGCCGGAGAGCGTGGTGAAATCCGCTTCCCGCTTGCGTGCGGCGTCGTACCGCTGCTGCCACCGGCTGCGGCCGGCTGCGATCTGCTCGGCGTCCATGGACCCAAAATACTTGGACGTCCAACTATTTCCAACCGCAAGAGCGTGCCAACTTCCGGTGCGCAGAGTCAGCTGAAGTCGCCGGCGCTCTGCCGCAGCGGCTCGAGCACGGACCAGAGCATCTTGAGCTGGTCGTCACTCAGGCCCTTGAGCGCGAAGTCCGCCGCGACCAGATCCGCGGTCGCCCGCTCGACCAGGTCCCGTCCCTCCTGGGTGATCTCGCACAGGACGGCGCGGCCGTCGTCCGGGTGCGGGATCCGCAGCACCAGGTCCGCCGCCTCCAGCCGCCGGACGATCGACGTCACCGAGGTCGGGTGCACCTGCAGCCGCTCGCCCATCTTCCCCAGCGGCAGCGAACCACGCCGGGAGAACGTCAGCAGCACCAGCGCCTCGAACCGCGCGAACGTCAGTCCGTGCTTGCGGAGGATGTCGTCCAGCTCGCCGATCACGATCTGCTGGGCCCGCATCAACGACGTGACCGCGCGCATCTGCTCGACCGCGCCCCAGCGCTGACCCCACTGCCGCGACGCCTCGTCGATCGGATCGAACGGCAACGCCCGTCTCCTTGCCATGAACTGAAGAGTAACTGTCGGCGGCCTGTGGGAGGGTTCCGGACATGGGATTGTCAGCGGAGTACTACCTCGAACAACTCACCGCCGAGGCCGCCCGGCTGCGTGAGGTCGCCCAGTTCGGCCTCGAAGCGCCGGTGCCGAGCTGCCCGGGCTGGACGGTGGAGACCGTCGTGCGGCATGTCGCGCAGGTCTACCTGCACAAGATCGAGGTGCTCCGGCTCGGCGAGCTACCCAAACCGTGGCCGCCGGAGGGTGTCGACGACCGCGACGCTTTCGAGCTGTTCGACGAGTCCCTGGCCGCTCTGCTGGTGGCACTCCGGAAGGTCGGCACCTCGCAGCAGACCTGGACGTTCAGCCCACAGGACAGTACGACGGGCTTCTGGTTCCGGCGGATGGCGTTGGAGACCGTCGTGCACCGGATCGACGTGGAGCTCGCGTACGACGTCGTGACGCCGATCGCCGCTGAACTCGCACTGGACGGGATCGACGAGGTGCTCTATCCGAGCCTCGGCGGTCCGTGGTGGGACGAGAACTGGACCAAGCACCCGATCGACGCGGCGGTCCGGATCACGGCCGAGGGCCGGTCGTGGACAGTCGGCGCTGACGCCACCAGTGTGACCGTCACGCAGGGATCCGAGGGTGACGCGGCGGCGGAGATCTTCGGTGACGCGGGCTCGGTCTACCTGTGGCTGTGGGGCCGCACCGGCGACGAGGCCATCCAGATCGCCGGCTCGGAGGACGTCGTACAGGCGTTCCGGGGGCGGCTCACGGAAGCGACTCAATAGGAGTGTCCTGATGGCGAGGTGCTGTTCGTTCCTTTCCCGAGGGATCAGAGTGGTCCTGACCGAAGGAGCCGCATCATGACGCAGTACCTCGTCCTCACCTACACCGCCGACGTCGACTGGTTCGCGCCGGAGCAGGCCGCCGAGCTCGCGGAGTACCGGCAGTTCGCGATCGAGAACGCCGGGCAGATCAAGGCCAGCGCCGTCCTGCACCCGACGACAACCGCCACCGTGGTCCGCGTCGAGGGTGCGCGCGGCGGCCAGGTCGTCACCACCGACGGGCCGTACGCCGAGACCAAGGAAGCGCTGACCGGCTACTACCTGATCGAGGCCGAGGACCTGGAGGAAGCGATCGCGATCGCCGCCAAGCTCCCGGCCGCCTGGAACGGCGCGGTCGAGGTCCGTCCGGTCATCAACGCCAAATAAATCATGTACGACGAGATCGCCGACACGATCCGGATCGAGGGCACGCGGATCCTCGCCACCCTGATCCGGACCGTCGGCGACGTCCAGCTCGCCGAGGACGCCGTCCAGGAAGCCACCCTGGCGGCTCTCGGCGCCTGGCCGGTCACAGGAGTACCACCGGAGCCGCGCGCCTGGCTGACGGTCACTGCGCGCCGCAAGGCGATCGACATCCTGCGCCGCGAGCGCGCCCGAGGAGACAAGGAACGGGCGGGGACCGAGCTCGTGGAGCTCACCCGCCCCGAGCTCGCATCGGATGAAGCCGTCCAGGACGACCTGCTGCGGTTGATCTTCACGTGTTGCCATCCGACGCTCTCGCCGCCGACGCGGGTCGCGCTCGCGCTGCGGACCCTGTGTGGTCTCTCGTCGGCCGCGATCGCCGCGGTCATGCTCACCACCGAGGCAGCGACCGCGAAGCGGCTCACGCGGGCCCGGCAGAAGATCGCGGCCGCGAACATCCCGTACCGCGTTCCCCCGGCGAGCGAGTTGCCCGACCGGCTGCCCGCGGTGTGCGCGGTCGTCCATGGCCTCTACACGTCGGGTCATGCGCCGGCCACCGGCGAGACGGCGTACGACGTCGATCTCTGTACTGAGGCGATCCGGTTGGCCGAGCTCCTGCACGGACTGCTCCCCGGCCAGCCGATGCCAACCGCCGTACTGGCGCTGCTCCTGCTCACCGAAGCACGCCGACCGGCACGACTCGATGCTGACGGCGAGGTCGTCACGCTCGATCGGCAAGACCGCACGCTGTGGGACGCGGCGGCGATCACCCGCGGGATCGCGCTGCTGAACGACTCCCTGGAACGCTCAGACCGGCAGGCCGATCCCTACCAGCTGCAAGCCGCGATCGCGGCCGAGCACGCGCGCGCACCGGCGTACTCGATCACCGACTGGCGCGAGATCGTCCGCCTCTACGACCTCCTGCTCTCCGTCGCGCCGACGCCCGCCGCAGAGCTGGCCCACGCCGTCGCGACCGCAGAAGCCGATGGCCCGCAGGCCGGGCTGACCCTTCTCGAAGGACAACAGGGTTCGCGGACTCACGCCGTACGGGCGGAGCTGTTGGCGCGCCTGCACCGCTACCGCGAGGCCGTCGAGGAGCTGTCGCGATCCGAGCCCGCGACGGCGGCCGAAGACCGCCATCGGCAACGTCGGATCGGGGAGTTCAGTCGTCGGTCCAGTTCCCACGATCGCTGTTGAAGATCGACTTCGAGGCGGACGGCGAACTGCTCGGCGCGGGGCGCGAGTGGTGCGCCGGGGCCGCGGTGGTCGTGGTGACCTCCTGGGCCGAGTCCATCCCGATCGGGCCGGTACCGTCGTCGTCGGAGTCCTCGTCGCTCTGGACCACGTCGACGCTGGCCGAGGCGCGCAGGCCGGTGCGCTGGATGACGCGCTGGATGGTCAGGTCGCGGTCGTCGGGCCGGCTGACCCACTTGATCTCGCGGAAGCCCTGGTCCTGCGCGGCGGACTCGAAGACGAAGTGGCCGTAGCCGAGCATCCGCCCGATGATCGGCTTCTGCAGCGTGATGTCCAGGACCCGTGCGATCGGGGTGGTCGCGACGGTCTGCGAGAAGACGCCGCGGATCCGCATCACCCGCATGTTCGTGACGACGAAGCGGTCGCGGTGATGGGTGAGGAAGGTCCAGAAGGAGTGCGTGAGCAGCACCAGGCAGATCGCCAGCAGCACCGGCTGCCCGCCGATCGGCGTGGTCACCATCGTGATCAGCAGACCGGCCGCGAGCAGCACCTCCAGCATCGGGACCGTGAACACGACCCAGTGCTGCCGAACCTCGTCGATGACGACTTCGCCCTCGTCCGAGATCAGATGGCGCCGTACCTTCGGATCGAACATCCGGAAGAGGCCAATTCCGGCCATCCGCTCACTCCCCTGTCACGCGTCAATTTGACCCCGTACAACAAGTGTCCCGCACGATCGCTCGTCACGGGACACTTGGGCGTCAGATCAGTTGAACAGCGCGGTCAGGAACGTGATCACGCTCCCGAACAGATCACCGACTCCGGAGAAGGCGCCCCCCACCGCGTCGGCGGCGTTCGTCGGCTGCGTGAACAGATAGAAGCCGGCAAAGGCGATGAGAGCCCAGATCAACAGCTTCTTCGGCATGTCACCACTCCTCGTTCCAACCACTGGGTCGACTGTGTTGTGAGTTTGTATCACGGACCGTCACGAATTGTCACTGACTGAACACAGCCCACCGCACAATGCTCACCAGCTACAAGCTCCATTGTGTAACGGATCCGGGGGCATGGCACCTGGCGGCGCGCCGTGATGAGACGTGGATCGCAGACCGTGACCGCATAGTGGCACATTTGCCCGAATACGGGACAGTAGCCCACCCTTCACGGCCCGATTACACGGTGTGACAGAAGGTGGCCCTCTGTCGCACTGGCGAGACCTAACTCACAAAGCGGCGATGAGTTCGTCGGCCGCGCTGTAGGGATCGGTGTTGCCCTCGGCCACCTTCGCGGCCAGTACGTCGAGCCGCGCGTCCCCGTGCAGATGTGCGAACCGGGTCCGCAGCGCGGTCATTGCGATCGCCTCGATCTCGTCCCGGGCCCGGGAGCGTCGCCGGTCGTCCAGGACGCCGTTGCCGCGCATCCAGGTCAGCCGGTCCTCGATCGCGGTGACGACCTCGTCGACCCCTTCGTTGCGCGAGGCCACTGTCTTCAGGATCGGCGGCACCCACGCACCTTCGGCCCGTTCGGCCAGCGCCAGCATGTGCCGCAGGTCTCGGGTGACGTTCTGGACGCCATCACGATCGGCCTTGTTCACGACGTACAGATCGCCGACCTCGAGGATGCCGGCCTTGGCCGCTTGGATCCCGTCGCCCATCCCAGGTGCCAGTAGCACGATCGTGGTGTCGGCCATCCCGGCAATCTCCACCTCGGACTGCCCGACCCCGACCGTCTCCACGAACACCACGTCGAACCCGGCCGCGTCCAGCACTCGCAACGCCTGCGGTGTCGACCACGACAGGCCGCCCAGGTGACCGCGGGACGCCATCGAACGGATGTAGACGCCCTTGTCCAGCGCGTGGTCCTGCATCCGCACCCGGTCACCCAGCAACGCCCCACCGGAGAACGGTGACGACGGATCGACCGCCAGGACGGCCACCCGCTTCCCGGTGCCCCGGTACGCCGTCACGAGCGCGGACGTGGACGTGGACTTGCCCACGCCGGGTGAGCCGGTGATTCCGACGATGTGCGCATGACCGGCGTACGGGGAGAGTGCAGCCATCACCTCGCGCAGCAGCGGTGACTCGTCCTCGACCAGCGAGATCAGCCGGGCGACGGCCCGGGAGTCTCCCTCCCGGGCACGCTCGACCAGCTCCGCTACCGGTGGGGTGCGGCGTGGCATCAGCTCTTGTTCACACGAACGATGAGGGCATCACCCTGACCGCCACCGCCACAGAGTGCGGCCGCGCCGACGCCGCCGCCACGGCGACCGAGCTCGAGTGCCAGGTGCAGCACGAGCCGTGCGCCCGACATCCCGATCGGGTGGCCGACAGCGATCGCGCCGCCGTTCACGTTCACCTTGTCGGCGTCGACCCCGAGCTCACGCGTGGACGCGATCCCGACGGAGGCGAAGGCCTCGTTGATCTCGACCAGGTCGAGTGCCGCCGGCTCGATACCTTCCTTGGCGCACGCCTTCGCGATCGCGTTGGCGGGCTGGCTCTGCAGCGTCGAGTCCGGACCGGCGACCGAGCTGTGCGCCCCGATCTCGGCGATCCAGGACAGCCCGAGCTCCTCGGCCTTGGCCTTGCTCATCACGACGACCGCGCAGCCTCCGTCGGAGATCGGCGACGACGAACCGGCCGTGATCGTGCCGTCCTTGCCGAACGCGGGCCGCAGCTTGGCCAGCACCTCGAGCGAGGTGTCCGCCCGGACGCCCTCGTCGGCGCTGATCACGATCGGGTCGCCCTTGCGCTGCGGGACCTCGACCGGCACGACCTCGTCGACGTACAGGCCGTTCTTCCAGGCGGCCGCGGCGCGCTCGTGCGAGCGGACGGCGAACGCGTCCTGCTCCTCACGGGTCAGCTTGATGCCCTCGTTGTTGGCCTGGTCGGTGAGCGCGCCCATCGGCTGGTCGGTGAACGCGTCCCAGAGCCCGTCGAACTCCATCGAGTCCTTCAGGGCGACCTGGCCGTACTTGAAGCCCTCGCGGGACTTCGGCAGCAGGTGCGGCGCGTTCGTCATCGACTCCATACCGCCGGCGACGACGACGTCGTACTCGCCGGCGCGGATCAGCTGGTCGGCGAGCGCGATCGCGTTCAGGCCGGACAGACAGACCTTGTTGATGGTGATCGCCGGGACGCCCATCGGGATGCCGCCCTTGGCCGCGGCCTGGCGGGCGGTGATCTGACCGCCGCCGGCCTGCAGCACCTGGCCCATGATCACGTACTCGACCTGGTCCGGCGCGACGCCGGCCTTGTCCAGCGCGCCCTTGATCGCGAACCCACCGAGCTCAGCTCCGGTGAAGCCCTTCAGACCGCCCAGCAGCTTCCCGATCGGGGTACGCGCGCCGGCCACGATGACGCTTTGGTTCTGCGTGTCAGACATGCTGTCACGATACCTGCGGCGGCACTGGTACGTGTCTGTCGAACGGGTCACACGAACGACGTCTTGCCCGATCACCGTCTTAGGGTGAAGGGATGGACGAGCTCTTCGAGGCGATCGATCACGTCGGCATCGCCGTACCGGACTTCGACGCGGCCGTGCGCCACTACGCCGACGTCTTCGGGATGACGGTCGCGCACGAGGAGATCAACGAGGAGCAGGGCGTCCGCGAGGCGATGCTCTCGGTCGGCACCTCCGGCTCGTCGATCCAGCTGCTCGCGCCGCTGTCGGACGCGTCGCCGATCGCCAAGTTCCTGGACAAGCGCGGACCGGGCATCCAGCAGTTGGCCTACCGGGTCCGCGACATCGACCAGGTCTCCGCCGTACTGCGCTCGCGTGGGGCCGAGCTCCTGTACGACGAACCGCGCCGCGGTACCGCCGGTTCGCGGGTGAACTTCATCCACCCGAAGTCGGCCGGCGGGGTGCTGGTCGAGCTTGTGCAGCCCGCCTGAGTGTTACGGCTCACCAACAGCCGGTGACGGCGCGCTCTATCCCCTTCAGAGTTGGATTTTGCGGACTACGCTGTTCGAGTGCTGAAGGACAGCGCCACCGACTCTCTCGACGGTGCGCCGGCGGGTTTCCAGCACGAAGCCTTCGTCTACTCGGGCGACGAAGAGTTCGTGCGACTGTCGGCGCCGTTCGTTCACGACGGCCTGGCGACGGACGCGGCGATCGTGGCGGTACTCCCGCCGGACCGGATCGCCGTGCTGCGCGACGCCCTCGGAGCATCGGCCGCGCGGCTGCGTTTTATCGATATGACGACCACCGGACGTAATCCCGCCCGGCTGATCCCGTTCTGGCGCGACGTCCTCACGCAGTCCGGCGGCCGCCCGGTCTACGGCCTCAGCGAGTCCATGTACCCGGGCCGGAGCACGGCCGAGTACGACGAAGCCTTGCTGCACGAGGGATTGACCGACCTCGCCTTCAGCGGCGACTCGGGCTTCCGCCTCTGCTGTCCGTTCGCGGCGATCACCGGAGTCGACCCCACCGCTTCCCACTCGGGAGCCGAGGCGTTGGCCGAGAAGACCATCCGGACACCACTGAACGACGTACCGGATCGGGCCGAGCGGTGGGAGTTCGGGCTGGCCGATCTCGGCGACGTGCGGAAGTGGGTGAACGGGCATGCGTCGTCGCACGGGGTGTCGCGAGACCGGATGGACGACCTCGGGCTGGCCCTGCACGAGGTCTGCACCAACAGCATCCGCTTCGGCGGCGGCCGTGGTGCGTTGTCGGTCTGGATCGAGTTCGGTTCGCTCGTCTGCGACGTGGCCGACCAGGGCCGGATCGACAACCTGCTCGTCGGCCGGGTGATGCCGCCGCTGGACGGACTCGGCGGCCGCGGCGTCTGGCTGGCCAATCAGCTGTGCGATCTCGCCCAGTTGCGGTCCGGCGACGGGTTCACCCAAGTGCGGTTGCACACGCGCTTGCGGTAGTAAGACCACTGACAACGGTGGACTGGAAAAGTGACGGTGGTCTCACCGGTCCCGAACTGTGTCACAAGGCACAGCCCGGGAGGCATACTCAACGGTAACGTCCGCTCACCAGTCCGCTCCTTGCAGGAGGTACGACGTGAAGCAGATCCTCGATGCGATCCTCGCCGGCGACAGTGCGGCGGTAGGTGGGATCGACGTACCGGACCACTACCGGGGCATCACCGTGCACGCCGACGAGGCGGACATGTTCGAAGGTCTGGACACCAAGGAGAAGGACCCGCGCAAGAGTCTGCATCTGGACGACGTCCCGACGCCCGAGCTCGGCCCGGGTGAGGCGCTGGTAGCGGTGATGGCGAGCGCGATCAACTACAACACCGTCTGGACGTCGATCTTCGAGCCGGTCTCGACGTTCTCGTTCCTCAAGCGGTACGGGAAGTTGTCGCCGCTGACCGCCCGCCACGACCTGCCGTACCACGTGGTCGGCTCCGACCTGGCCGGCGTCGTATTGCGGACGGGCCCGGGCGTGAACGCCTGGAAGCCTGGCGATGAGGTCGTCGCGCACTGTCTGTCGGTCGAGCTCGAGTCCCCCGACGGGCACAACGACACGATGATGGACTCCGAGCAGCGGATCTGGGGGTTCGAGACCAACTTCGGCGGCCTCGCCGAGATCGCGCTGGTGAAGTCCAACCAGCTGATGCCGAAGCCGGACCACCTCACCTGGGAAGAGGCCGCATCCCCTGGGCTGGTCAACAGCACGGCGTACCGGCAGCTCGTCTCCTCCAACGGCGCGAACATGAAGCAGGGCGACGTCGTACTGATCTGGGGCGCCTCCGGCGGACTCGGGTCCTACGCGACGCAGTTCGCACTGAACGGCGGCGCGATCCCGGTCTGCGTGGTGTCGTCGCCCGAGAAGGCGGAGATCTGCCGCGCGATGGGTGCGGAGCTGATCATCGACCGGTCCGCCGAGGGCTACAAGTTCTGGAAGGACCCGTCGACCCAGGACCCGAAGGAGTGGAAGCGCCTCGGCGCCCGGATCCGCGAACTGACCGGCGGCGACGACCCCGACATCGTCTTCGAGCACCCGGGCCGCGAGACCTTCGGCGCCTCGGTCTTCGTGGCCCGCAAGGGCGGCACGATCGTCACCTGCGCCTCGACCTCCGGCTACATGCACGAGTACGACAACCGCTACCTGTGGATGAACCTGAAGCGCATCGTCGGCTCGCACTTCGCCAACTACCGCGAAGCCTGGGAGGCCAACCGCCTGATCGCCAAGGGAATGGTGCACCCCACCGTCAGCCGCGTCTACGCCCTCGAGGACACCGCCCAGGCCGCGTACGACGTCCACCACAACCTCCACCAGGGCAAAGTAGGCGTCCTGACCCTGTCCCCGACCGAGGGCCTCGGCGTCCGGGACCCCGAACTCCGCGCGAAGCACCAGCAGGCGATCGACCGCTTCCGCAACCGCTGAGTTGTTTAGGCGGGGGCCCGATTGGCTGGTCAGGGCCTCCGTCTGACAGGCTTAAGCTGGGGGATTCAGCTGAGCCGCCAGAAGGGAAACTCAGGAATGCCTGACGAGTCGAGCCTGCCGTTCTTCGACCGCACTGCAACCGCGGCCGGAGGTTTCCCGGTCAGTCGGCGTGGCTACGACAAGCAAGCCGTGGACGACTACGTTCGCGCCCTGGAGATGCAGCTCGTGGAGGTCCGCACGCGGGCCGACGAGCTGCAGGGCAGCGTTGCTCCGCTGCAGCGGCAGCTCGACGAGACGCGCCGCCAGCTCGAGGCCAGCGCCAACCCGTCGTACGCCGGTCTCGGGGACCGGGCCGCGCAGATCCTGCGGCTCGCCCAGGACCAGGCGGCCGAGGCGCTCGAGGAGGCTCGTCGGGAGGCCGAGGAGCTGCGGACCACCGCGGCCAAGGAGGCTGCCGCGCAGCGGGCGACCGGTGAGCGCGAGGCCGAGGACATCCGGACGGTTGCTCTCAACGAGTCCGACAGCATGCGTCGTACCGCCGAAGGTGATGCCGCCGAGCTCCGCCGTACCGCGGAGACCGAGGGCGCCGAGGTGCTGCAGGCCGCGCGGCGCAAGGCCGAGCAGCTCACGCTGACCGCCGAATCGCAGGCCAGCACGCTGAAGAACGGCGCGCTGCACGAGGCCGAGAAGATCCGGACCGCGATCCAGCGCGAGTCGGCCGCCCTGCGCGCCCGGCTGGCCGACGAGCGGGAGCAGCAGGCCAAGGAGCTGGCCGACAAGCACCAGCAGATCGCGGCCGACACCGAGAACCTGACCACCCAGATGAAGGAGGCCGCCGAGGCCTCCGAGCGCCGGGTGGCCGAGGCGACCGAGCAGGCCCGCAAGATCCGCGCCGAGGCCGAGGAGTCCGCCGAGCGGACCCTGAGCCGGACCCGCCGCGAGGCCGAGCAGGTGCTGAGCACCGCCCGTACCCGCGCCGAGTCCGAACTGGCCAACGCCGCCGACGAGGCCGAGCGGTCGCGCACGATCGTGGCCCGCGAGACCGAGCGGCTCGCCAAGCGCCGCGACGGCATCCTGACCCAGATCGCCGGCCTGAACGAGATCGCCAGCAACATCGCCCGCCAGGCGGCCGAACTCGACTCCGAGACGGCGGCTGCGACGCCGTACGTGAACCCCTTCAGCCGGCCGGACTCCAGTGCGCTGAGCTCGGCCCCGGCATCTGCTTCCGTTGACGGCCTCTCCCCGTCGGCGGGCGGACCTGGTACGGCGGGAAGCTCGTTCACGCCGTCGACCGACAGCCCGTTCACCTCGCCGGCTGTCGAGCCGGAGCCGGTCGCGGACTCGAAGCCGACCGGAGACAGCCCCTTCGCGCCGAAGCCGCGCACCGACAGCCACGCCTTCGGCGCCGGTACGGCGGCCGCGGAGCCGGCGCTCGACGACGACGGGCCGTTCACCGGTTCGAGCCCGTTCGTCGGATCGGACGCCGGTGAGGCGCGGGTCGACGAGACCCGGATCGACACCAGCCTGCGGGTCGACCCGAAGACCGCCGAGAAGCTGACCAGCAAGTCCGCGGGTGGGCCGGCCGAGGCTGACGTCGAGGCCGAGGCCGATGACCAGCCGGTCGACTCGACGAGGATCGACGAGTTCCGCCTCGATGACCTCGACGCCCAGGACAATTCGGTGGACCGCAAGACCAGCGCGCGATCCCCGAAGGACACGATGTGACGCCAGCCGGCGACGACAACTCGACAGCGACCACCCCGGAAGAACTCGCCGCGGCGACCCGCGAGGCCCAAGCGGCCGCCGAGCACGCCGAGGCCGCTGCCGAGCACGCGGAGAAGTCCGCCGACGACGCCGAGGAGTCCGCCGACCAGGCGGACGACTCGGCCGACGACGCCGGGACCTCGGCCAAGCAGGCCGAGGCCGCGGCGAACAAGGCCGTCGCCACCGTCGAGAAGGCCGAGGAGCTCGAGTCCACCGACGACGACCTCGCAGGCGAACTACTGATCGACGAGCGTCACCCCGACGAGGGCATGGGCATGCCCGGTCCGCCGATCCGCCGGTCGAACCCGTTCGTCTTCGGGTTCTTCGCGGCCCTCGGCGTCCTGTTCGCGTGGGGCCTGTGGAACGCCCTCGGCCGCGCCAGCTCGGTGCTGATCCTCTTGCTGGTCTCGATGTTCATCGCGGTCGGCCTGAACCCGCTGGTCGAGTGGTTCATGCGCCGCGGCCTGAAGCGCGGCCTCTCGGTCGGCGTCGTCTTCCTGCTGATGATCCTCGCCGTCGCCGGCGTCGGCTTCGCGATCGTCCCGGTCGTCACCGACCAGATCGACGGCCTGATCAAGAACGCCCCGGAGTGGCTCAACCTGCTCCAGAAGTCGAAGACCATCACCGAGCTCAACAACAAGTACCACTTCATCCAGAAGGCCACCGACTACATCCAGGACCCGGCGCTGGCCCAGCGCGCCTTCGGCGGCATCCTCGGCGTCGGCAAGGTCGTCGCCAACGCCCTGTTCAACACCTTCACGATCCTGGTCCTGAGTCTGTACTTCCTGGCCTCGCTCCCCTCGGTCAAGCGAGCGGCCTACAGCCTCGTGCCGCGCACCCGCCGTACCCGCGTCTCGATCCTCGGCGACGAGGTCCTCACCCGCGTCGGCGGCTACGTCAGCGGCCAGTTCCTGGTCGCCCTGATCGCCGGCGTGATGATGTTCCTCTTCCTCGAGATCGTCGGCCTGCGCGAGTACGCCGTCGCCCTCGCGATCGTGGTCATGTTCTGCGACTTCATCCCGATGGTCGGCGGCCTGATCGGCGTCGTCATCGTCGCCCTGATCGGCTTCACCGGCGGCCTCTGGACCGGCATCGCCTGCCTCATCTACGGCATCATCTACCAACAGATCGAGAACTACGTCGTAGCTCCCCGCATCATGCGCCGAGCCGTCGACATCCCCGGCGCCGTCACCGTCATCGCCGCCCTCCTCGGCGGCGCCCTCCTCGGTGTAGTAGGCGCCCTCCTGGCCATCCCCTCAGCCGCCGCCATCCTCCTCATCATCCGCGAAGTCTGGGTCCGCAAAGCCGACGCCTCGTAGTCCCTTCGGTGCGTGGGGCCCATCGCCCCACGCCCCGGCTACGCCCAGCGTGTCACTGTTCCTGCAGAACCCACCGCAATGGCTGCAGACGGGAAACTGGCGTTGCCATCCCGAGGAACTTGAAATCGACACTCGCGATCGCCGGCACCTTCAGCCGCTCGGCCAGCGCCAGGATCACAGCATCGACATAACCCAGCGGCCCCGAGACGAGTTGTGCGCTGAGCTCGGCAGCACGCAGTCGATCCTCAGGAGCCGGGTCGACCACCTCGAAATCTTCAGTTCGCCCCGTCACTGCCTCAAGAAACTGAACCTCAAGGGACGGACCGTTGCGCACGTTGTTGCGGAGAAAATTGCAGGTCTCACCTAGCACAGGCTCAGGAACGAACAGCTTGTCCGACCATCCCAACAACAACTTCCCGCAGCGCTCATGGTTCACGTCGCCGACATTGAACATGGCGATCAACGGGCCCGAATCACAGAGCAGCGCAGTCATGCACCCCGCCGGACAGCCTCGATCGCCTCGACAATCTCACGGTCCTTGCGGGCGTCCGCGAGGATCTCGCGATACCGCACTGACAGGTCGGGCTCATCGATGCTGGCCAAACCAAACCACGGAAAGCGTCGTCGCAGCTCGGCGACCTGCTGGTCATCCATGCCTTTACTGTAAACGAGCCCACCAGGAAACCGCCTGATCTTCATATCTTCCCCTGTTCGGATGGCACAACCTCGACGATGCGATGCAGTCGCCCGTCCTTGCCTCGGATCAGAAGGTCATGCCGGTAGTCGGCGTTGGCCTGGCGCACCACTTCCGCGAGGTGCGACGGCACCTCTTCTGCTTCCTGGACCAATTGCGATACGCGCTGATGGGAGACGCCGAGAACATTGCTGACGTCGCGTACCGGAATGTCGGCAGTAGTGAGTGATGCCGCGAGCTCACGGCTGAAGTCGGCGACAAGGGTTTCGAGTTTCCTTGCCTGCGCACGGAGGTCCTCGACCAGAGCCTTGGCATCGAGGAGGTCGTGCCCTGCTGCTTCGATGGCGGAGAACGTGACCGCCACCTGGGACAGCGGAAGGTCAGCGGTCACTGCGATGTACTCGCGCGCGGCCTGCTCGACCTGGTCAAGCCTGCGGGCCTCCGTCACACCGTTCAGGTCGGGAATCTCGACCATCCACCAGCGGCCCTCACGTCTGGCGGTGGCGTCGTAGGTCTTGGTCGCCTGCACGTAATCAGTCTAGGCAACTAGACGGTATCCAGGCAATTTGACTAGACGGAATACGATCACACCGCCCCGGTCGGGCGTGGGCGAGGCGTGGGGCTGCTCGGCGTACCGGGTCTCAGGGGGCGGGGAGTTTGGTTAGTTCGGGGGTGGGGGTGGCGTGGAAGGCGGCGGCTCGGGGATAGCCGGCTAGGCAGCCTCGGGTGGTGAGGAGGGCTGTGTAGTAGTCGATGTGGCGGAAGCCGTGTTCGCCGCGGGCGAAGGGTTGGTGGCGGATGGCGGAGATCCAGCGGTAGAAGGCTTCGTCGGGGATGGGGACGTAGAGGGTGGGATGGAAGCCGTCCATGTCTTGCCAGTTCTCGGTGTGGAGGAGGGTGCGGGTGGCGTGCCTGGGGAGGTTTGCGAGGGGGCCTAGCTCGGTGGGGTCGAGTGCGAGGTCGGCGAGGTAGCGGGCTCGGGCGGTGAGGCGGGCGGCGTGTTCGTGGTCTCGGTGGGTGCTGTGGTGCCAGTGGGTGATGAGGGTGTCGGGTTGCTGGTCGCGAATGATCGTGGCCAGTTCGATCGCGGCCTCGTCGGTGTCGGGGAGGAAGCCTTCGCTGTGGTCGAGGACCATGAAGTCGGCGCCGATGGCGGTGGCGAACGCTTCGCCTTCGGCGATCTTCTGCTTCTTGTACTCGGCCGGCGCAAGCCGCGGATGACTGCGTTCGCCGGGGGTGAGGGCGACGATGGTGACGTTGGCGCCGTCGAGGATCAGCTTGGCCAGGGTCGGACCGGCGGTCAGGTCCATGTCGCCGATGTGGGCGCCGATGGCGAGCACGGTTCTGGTCATGGGTGACTCCCGTCAGACGTTGGCGCGCAGGATGGTGAAGGTGCGAGTGATGGTGAAGCCGGTGCTCAGGTAGAGGCGGCCGGCGGCGGACTGCTCGCCTGCCCACAGGAACCACGCCCTGTGGGCGCCGAGCGCGGCCATGCGCGTCAGTGTGAGGTGCAGCAGCAGCTTGCCGAGGCCGGTACCACGACATTCAGCCAGTACACCGAATGGACCGAACCGCTCGATCACACCCTCGTACGTCGCATGCTGAGCCCACCCGAGAATGCGTCCACCGGGACCACGCGCGACCACGATCCGGTCCAGCGGCATCCCGGCCACGACCGCCTCACGGATCGCCCGAGCCCAGTCCGGGTTGAACTCCGCGCCGGCGAGGTGGATCAACTCGGTCAGTTCGTCACCGGTCGGCGTACCGAAGCTGTAGCCCTCCCCCACCAACTCGTCGAGGCGCTTGCCCACCTCGGCCGACATCGCGTACCCGACCAGACTCCGGTCCATCGCGACCGCGTCGTACTGGGGCTCGAAGCCCAACGAGGTCAGCAGGCGCTCAGCTGCCGGGTACCGCGAGCGGTCGAGGCCGGGCAGGAAGTAGTTCGGCGTGTACGACGAGAAGTGGGCCTCGGCGCATCCCGATTCGCGAAGCCAGTCCATGGCGGCCGTGAGCAGCGCCCGGCCGAGACCGCGACCGCGCGCGTCGGGATGCACGAAGAAGAAGGGGATCCACCCAGTAGCCGGCTCCAGGTCCGCGCCGGTGACTGGGATCAACCGGCGGACGGCGTACGCGGCGCCGACGATCTGGCCGTTGCTGACGGCAACCTTCAGGCCAGCCGGGTCGAAGTTCCGGTCGAGCAGGAAGAGGTCGCGGAACCGTGGGTACCCGATCGGGTCGGCCGGCGCCGCGGCGGTCCAGACGACAGCCAGCTCGGGACCGTCTCCCACCGCGAACGAACGGATCATCAACACCCCCGACGAGCGAGCCGTGTTGAAAATTTACCGCCGTACAGTAGATCTAGTCAACGCCTAACAGTCACGGCAGGAACGGCACCAGGGCAGCGAGGAAGTCGTCGAGACGCTCGGCGTGCACCCAGTGGCCGGCCTCCGGGACCTCGGCGTACTGGACGCGCGGGAAGTACGACGCGATCGTGGCGCGGTGATCCTGCTGGACGTAGTCCGACTTGCCGCCGTAGATGAACAGCGTCGGCCCGTCGTAGTGCCGGCCCTCGAGACCGGAGGGCCAGCCGGAGATCTGCGGGAGCGCGGCCTCGATCACCGGCAGGTTGGGCCGCCAGCGGGCACCCGTGTCGTCGAGGATGAGGTTCTGCAGCAGGAAGGCCCGCGTCCCCGGAGTCGGTACGGCGTCAACCAGCTGGGCGTCGACATCGGCGCGACGCTGCACTGACGAGAGATCGGCGTTGCGCATCGCCTGCGCGTATTCGACGAACGCGGGCGGGTAGGTGACCGGAGCGGCGTCGACGACTACCAGTCGCTCGACCACTGCGGGGTAGAGCAGCGCGGTCAGCATGGCGGTCTTGCCGCCCATCGAGTGACCGACCAGGGTGACCGGGCCGGTACCGAGGCTCTCGATCGTCTCCCGGACGTCGTCGGCCATCTCCGGGTAGCTCATGGTGTCGACGTGCGGCGACGAGCCGTGGTTGCGCAGGTCGAGCGCGAAGACGCGGTGCTGCCCGGCGAGCCGGCGGGCGGCCGTCATCCAGTTCCGGCCCGAGCCGAAGAGGCCGTGCATGACCACGACCGGCGTACCGGTTTCGCCGTACGACGTGACCGGGAGCTTCATCAACGACCTACTTTCAGCGCCGACGGCCCCAGCACGCGGTGTGCCAGTGGCGTCGTTCGTCGAGGGACTGGGCGCCACCGAGGGCGGCGAGCAGGCTGGGATTGTCCGGCCAGACCACCACGTGCGGCGTGGCCGGCGGGATCAGCTGGTCGCAGCCGGGGCAACGGTAGGACTTGCCGGTCGCGGAGCCCGACACGCGCCGGACGTTCCACTCGCCGTCCGAGCGGTTCTCCCGCGACTGGGAACCACCCAGTAGCGGCCGGTCGCTGACGGGCCGCTGCCACTTCGACGGTTTCCTGCTCCGGGGCGACATAGCCCTTCAAGGCTAGCCGTATGAGCCATGTCACCCCGGTGCAGGCAGTGCAACTACAGACGTGCGGTGGCGTAGGCCGCCGTACCGATCAGCTCCATCGAGACCTGGAGGCGTTCCAGGCTGACGTTCTTGGCGATGGTGTCCTCGGGCGAGTGGTACGGCGGCTCGAGGTGAGCCGGTGAGATCTCACCGCGCCAGGAGAAGTTCGCCGACGCGATGCCGACCTCCTGGAACGACTGGTGGTCCGACGCACCGCGCAGTACCGGACCGACCATCTGCGGGTCGTAGCCGAGCCGCTGACCAGAAGCCCGTACGGCGTCGGTCGCGGTGTTGGCCAGACCGGTGAACGACAGGATCCAGTAGGTGACGGCCGGGTCCCAGCTGGTGGCGACCATGTCGTTCTGGAACACGGCCTTGTACCGGTCGCGCTGGTCCTGCGGCAACTGCGCCACGTGGTACCGCGATCCGATCAGCCCCTGCTCCTCCGAACCCCACAGTGCGAACCGCAGGGTTGCGTTGGTGTTGAGCCTGCTCATCACCCGGGCGATCTCCAGCGTGAGGACGGTCCCGGAGCCGTCGTCGTTCGCCCCTGGTGCGCCGATGACCGAGTCGTAGTGACCGCTGACCATCACGATCGGACCGTTGGCGCCGCTGCGGCCGCGACGTTCACCGATCACGTTGTTGGAGGTCAGACCCCGGTGGGCCTTGGTGCTGATCCGCAGCGGCAGTGAGGTCACCACCGCGAGCGCCTCACGCAGCAACCGCTTCTGCACCTGCGCGACTCCGATCACCGGGATCGGTGCGTCGGTCAGGCCGGCTGGTGAGAACGCCGACGCCCGGCGTGGGAACACCAGGTCGGCCGGCAACAGGATGACTCCGACAGCACCCCGCGCCGCGGCCTCCGCGACTAAGGCCGGGCGCGCGGCTGCGGTGTCATCCGCGATCACGATCGAGCCGGCCACGTCGGCCGGCCAGACGGGCGCGGTGGCTGGGCCGACATCCCGGACCGGCCCCTCCACCGTCACGTCGAGCTTGCCGCCGGGAGCGGCTCCGGCCTGCCAGCAGAGGTCGTTCGGCAGGATGTCGCGGACGTCCTCGATCTGGGCGAGGAACTTGTCCGCCACCGGGAACGGCTCCAGCTTGGTCCGGTACCCGAACCTGTCCAGCTGGTCGGCGATGTAGTCGGCCGCCCGCTTCTCGCTGCTGGTCCCACCGATCCGCGGGCCGATGTCCTCGGACAGAACCCGCAGGTGCCGCAGGGCCCGGTCCGAGGAGAGTCCGGAGACGATCTGGCGGTCGTACCTGTCGAGCTTGGGATGACTGAGTGCACCGGGCCGCTGGTCGTCCGCAGCCCAGGCGGGGGCGGCGGGGATCGCGGTCGCGGCGGTGACGCCGGCAACCGCGCCCAACAGCCCGCGGCGGCTCACACCGGACGTTTCGGTCATGCAGGTCTCCTCACAAGGTGGGCGGCCCCGAGAGAAGTGAAGGTAATCGAGCAATCTCAGTAAGAGAAGGAGTTTTCAGCGCGCGAACGCCTTTTCCTCCCGCAGTTCGCGGCCGACCTCGTGCATGTGCCGCAACCCCATTCGGTACGAATGAATTAGTCCGGTGCTCAGATACGGCAGGCCGACCTTTTCGCAGTACTGCTGGACGATCGGCTGGGCGAAGCGCAGATTGGCTCGCGGCATGCTCGGGAAGAGATGGTGCTCGATCTGGTAGTTCAGTCCGCCCATCATCCAGTCCGTCGCGAGGCCGCCGTTGATGTTGCGCGAGGTCAGGACCTGCTTCTCCAAGTGTCCCCAGTCGCTGTCCTCACCCGGCATCTCCATCCCCTTGTGGCCCGGCGCGAAGACGCTGCCCAGGTGCAGGCCGAAGATCATGTGGTGCAGCAGCGCGAAGACCAACGCCTGCGCCGGCGACAACAGCACGAAGAGCGCGGTGAAGTAGCAGACCAGGTGCGCGACCATCAGGCCGATCTCGACCTGCTCGGTACGACGCCGCTGCAGCAGGAAGCGGATGCTGGAGACCTTGAGGTTGAACCCTTCGAGCGTGAGCAGCGGGAAGAAGATCCGGGCCTGGTTGCGGCTCAGCCAGCCCTCGAGGCCCTTGCGGCCCTCGGCCTGCTGCCGGGTCCAGACCAGGATGCCCTCGCCGACGTCCGGGTCCTTGTCGGTGTGGTTCGGGTTGGCGTGGTGCCGGTTGTGCTTGTCGTTCCACCAGGCGTAGCTCATCCCGAGGACGAAGTTGCCGTGCAGCATCCCGATCCAGTCGTGCAGCCGGCGCGAGTTGGTGATCTGCTGGTGCCCGGCGTCGTGGCCGAAGAACGCGGCCCGGGTGGTCAGGATGCCCAGCGGGATCGCGAGCAGCAGCACCCACCAGGAGCTTCCGACCGCGGCGATCGCGATCCAGGTGAGGGCCGTCAGCGCCACGTTCACGCCGATCGAGATCGCATAGGCCGCCGTCCGGCGTTCGAGGAGTCCGGCGGCCTTGATCTCGCGCAGCAGCGGCGCGAATCCGCTCCCGCGGGTGTCTGGACTGTGCGCTGTGGTCGTCATGCAGCAAGCTTTGTCGGCGCGGCCGCCGCGCACAGGCCTGCTATCCCCCGAATCCACCGGGGGAAATCCCCCGGGGAAGAAGGGGGGTTAGCACCACTGGCTACGGCCTCACCCTCGGTCATGATGGGTGCATGACCACCATTGCCACTGCGACTGCCCCCGCGGCGCCGCCGATGCGGTACCCCAAACTCGCACAGCCGTGGATCGCGCTCGCCCTGGCCATCATGGCGCAGCTCGGAATCGCGTTCTTCGTGCTGAACGTGGTGGCCATCCCGCTGATCGCCGTCTGGGTCGGCATCCCGCTGCTGCTCGCGTTCGTCCCGGCCACCCGCTGGTTCGCGAACTGTCACCGCACGATGCTGGCCGGCTTCATCGGTGAGCCGATCCCCCGCCCGTACAAGAAGCCGCCCCTGCCCGGCATCCTGATGTGGCTGCGGACGACGCTGTCCGACCCCGCTACCTGGCGTGACATCGTCTGGCTGCTGGTGAACGCGGTGGTGGGCTTCACGCTGAGCCTCACCAGTGCGGTCCTGTTCCTGAGCACGCTCTTCTACGCGATCTACCCGCTGCTGGTCGGCGTCACCCCGGAGGGTGTCTTCACGCAGCCGCTCGGTGGGCTGTTCACGGTCAATTTCTGGACCAGCTTCCTGCTCATGCCGATCGCGTTGATCGGGTTCATGATCTGGCAGGCCGCCGGTGAGCGGCTGCTGAAGGCGAACGCGTACATCGCCCGCTCGCTGCTCGGCCCGACCGAGAGCGCCAAGCTCGCGCTGCGGGTCCAGGAGCTGGCCACCTCCCGCGCCGAGACCGTCGACACCCAGGCGGCCGAGCTGCGCCGGATCGAGCGCGACCTGCACGACGGCGCCCAGGCCCGCCTGGCCGCACTGAGCATGAACCTCGGCATGGCCGAGGAGATGGTCGCCCGCGACCCGGCCCAGGCCGCCGCGCTGCTGACCGAGGCCCGTCAGTCCGCCAGCACGGCGTTGTCCGAGCTGCGCGACCTGGTCCGGGGCATCCACCCGCCGGTGCTCGCCGACCGCGGTCTCGACGGAGCGGTCCGGGCGCTCGCGATGTCCTGCCCGTTCAAGGTCGACGTCATGTACGACGTACCGGGTCGTCCTCCGGCGCCGGTCGAGTCCGCGGCGTACTTCGCGGTGGCCGAGTGCCTGGCCAACGCGGTGAAGTACTCGGCCGCGACCACCGCCTGGATCCAGATCACCCACGAGCAGGAGAAGCTGCACATGATCGTCGGCGACGACGGCGTGGGAGGTGCGGTGGTCCGCCCCGGTGGCGGTCTGTACGGTATCGAGCGGCGGCTGGCCGCCTTCGACGGTACGTTGACCGTGGTGAGCCCGAGCGCCGGGCCGACCACCGTGATCATGGAGCTGCCTTGCGAGTCCTCATCGCTGAAGACCACGCCCTCCTCCGGGACGGCCTGATCCGTCTCCTGGAGGCGCACGACTTCGAGGTCGTCGAGGCGGTCGACAACGGTCCCCGGCTGGTGCCCGCCCTGGTGGAGCACCGGCCGGACGTGGCCGTTGTCGACGTCCGGCTGCCCCCGACCTTCACCGACGAGGGCCTGCGGGCCGCGATCGAGGCCCGAAAGCAGGTCCCCAACCTGCCGATCCTGGTCCTGTCCCAGTACGTCGAACAGCTGTACGCGCGAGAGCTCCTGACCGGCGGCGGTGGCGCGGTCGGCTACCTCCTGAAGGACCGCGTCTCCAACGTGGCCGACTTCCTCGACTCGGTACGACGGGTCGCGGGCGGCGGCACCGCGATGGACCCCGACGTGATCGGTCAGCTCCTGGCCCGCAACACCCGCGACGAACCGATCGGCCGGCTCACCCCGCGCGAGTCCGAGGTCCTCGGCCTGATGGCCGAAGGCCGCTCCAACGCCGCCATCGCCGCCGCCCTGTTCGTCACCGAGAAGGCCGTCTCCAAACACACCAACAACATCTTCGCCAAACTCGACCTCCCGCCGTCCGAGGACGACAACCGCCGAGTCATGGCCGTCCTGCAGTACCTGTCGGCGCGCTAGCTGCGGATACGGCTCAGGAACTCGCGCGTCCGCGGCTCACGGGGAGCGTCGAGAACCTGCGCCGGTGGGCCAACTTCGAGAGGGCGGCCCTGGTGGAGGAAGCAGACTCGGTCGGCGACGTCCCGGGCGAAGCCCATTTCGTGGGTGCAGACGAGCATGGTCATGCCTTCCTCCTTCAGCTCGCGGAGGAGGTCCAGGACTTCGCCGACGAGTTCGGGGTCGAGGGCTGAGGTGACCTCGTCGAGCAGGAGCAGTTGGGGTGAGTTGACCATGGCTCGGGCGATCGCGGCGCGTTGTTGCTGACCGCCGGACAGCTCGTCGGGCTTGGCGGCCGCCTTGTCGGCCAGGCCTACGCGGTCGAGCATGGCGAGGGCTCGGGTACGGGCGGTGGCGCGGTCGACGCCGTGGACGCGGATCGGAGCGAGGGTGATGTTGTCGAGCACGGTCAGGTGCGGGAACAGGTTGTAGGACTGGAAGACGAACCCGATCTCGGAGCGCACCTTGTCCGCGTTCACCCGCGGATCGGTGATGTCGGCGCCGGCCAACTCGATCACGCCGTCGTCGACGACCTCGAGCAGGTTCACGCAACGCAGCAGCGTCGACTTGCCGGATCCGGACGCGCCGATCAGTACGACACACTCGCCCGCGTCCACCTCGAGATCGAAGTCATGCAATACGACATTGGAGCCGTAGGACTTGCGCACTCCACGCAGGGACAGCAGCGTCATACGGGTCCCCCTCCCCCGCCGTACCAGCCTTGGCGGCGGGCGACGTAGTCGGTCAGCCGGGTCAAGGGGATGGTCAGCGCGACGAACAGCAGCCCCGCGACGACGTACGGGGTGAAGTTGAAGTCGATCGCGGTTTCGAGCTGGGCGGCGCGGATCGCGTCGATCACGCCGAGGACCGCGATCAGGCCGGAGTCCTTCTGCAGGCTGACGAAGTCGTTCAGCAAGGGTGGGAGTACGCGGCGGACGGCTTGCGGCAGTACGACGAAGCGCAGCGTCTGGCGGTAGGTGAGTCCGAGCGACCGCGCGGCGGCTCGCTGGGACGGGTGGACCGATTCGATGCCGGCGCGGAAGACCTCGGCGACGTACGACGAATAGGTGAGGACGAGCGCGGCGCCACCCCAGATCACCGCGTCGTTGGGCAGGCCGCTGAGGCGGAGCGCCGGTACGCCGAAGCCGAGCAGGAAGATCACCAGCAGAAGCGGCAGACCGCGGAACACGTCGGTGTAGGCCGCAGCGAAGACGCGGAGCGGGAAGAAGATCGGTCCGCGCAGGGTGCGCATGATGGCGAGCGTCAGGCCGAGGATGACGATCAGTACGGCGCAGATCAGCATCACCCGGATGTTCAGCCACAGCCCCTGGGCGACGGTCGGCAACGCCTCCCAGGCCCGGTCGGCGTTGAAGAACGTCTCCCGGACCCGCGGCCAGCCCGGGGTCGAGCCGATGCCGACGGCAACCAGTACCAGCAGGACGACCGAGCTGCCCACCGCGATCAGCGTCGACCGTCGCGCCTGCCGCCGGCGGAAGGCGATCCGCTCCTGCTGCAGAGCGGACGGTTGCCACTCACTCATGAGAGTTCGGGCGCGCCTTCCTCGGTCAGGTACTGCTTCTGCAGCTTGGCCAGCGTTCCGTCGGCCTTCAGCGCGTCGACCGCCTGGGACACGCAGCCGGTCAGCTTCGAGTCCTTCTCGAGCACGAAGCCGAACTGCTCGGCGGTCCCGGTCGCCGGCAGCTGCCCGACGATCTTGCCGTTGTCGAGCTGCGCCGCGGTCATGTAGAACGCGGTCGGCAGGTCGACCACGATGCCGTCGAGCTGCTTGTTCTTCAGCGCCTGGACGGCCAGGTCGTTGGTGTCGTACGCGGCGACCTGCTGCTTCGGCTTGATCTGGTCCTTCGCGACCGTGTAGCTGGTCGTCCCGACCTGCGCACCGAGCTTGGCGTCGGCGAGCTCGGCGACCGACTTGGCGTTCGCGATCTTGCTGCCCGCGGTGGTGATCACGGTCTGCCGGACGTCGTAGTACCCGGACGAGAAGTCGACCGCCTTGCGGCGCGCGTCCGAGATCGACACCTGGTTCACGTCGAGGTCGAACTTCTTCGGACCGGGCGCGAACGCGGCGTTGAACTGCACCGTCTGCCACTTCACCTCGGCCTTGGCGAACCCGAGCTTCTCGGCCACCGCGTAGGTGACGGCCGACTCGTAGCCCTGACCGTTGCTCGGGTCGTCCTTGCTGAACCACGGCTCGTAGGCCGGCTTGTCCGTCCCGACGGCCAGCGTCCCGGCGGTCCGGAGCGCCAGCTTGTCCTTGCCGCAGGCATCGGCCCCGGTCGGCGCCGGCGTACCGCTCGTCTCGTCCTCCGGAGCGCAGGCAGCCAGCCCGAGCATCAACACGGCCGCCGCCACCACACGGAGTCGAATAAATCTGGCACGCGAAGTCATGCGCAGAAGCGTACGGCCTCGGATCCCCTGCCGAAGGACAGGAGGTGTTCCGTGGACTGCCCCTGTAGGCAGCCGACTACGTCCTGTTCTCAAGAAGAACGCCGGTACGCCGTGGGGCTGGTGCCGGTGTGACGGCGGAAGCGGGTGGAGAAGTAGAGCGGGTCGGAGAACCCGACCTCCGCGGCGACAGAGGCGATGGAACGAGTGGTGAGCTCCAGCAGCCGGGCCGCGGCGTCGAGGCGGCGGCGCTCGACGAACTGTTGCGGGGTCACGCCGAGCTGGTCGCGGAAGAGGTGAGCGAAACGCGAGACCGAGAGGTTCGCGACCCGGGCGAGCTTGGGCAGGTCGAGCGGGCTCTTCAGCGAGAGGTCGATCAGCTCGATCACACGGAGCAGGCGGTCGTCGATGCGGACGGCCTTGGGGTTCTGGGTGTCGCACCAGAGCAGCGCGGCTTCGAGGGCGTTCACGCTGAGCTGCTCGCCCTGCGGCAAGACGCTGCGCTGATACCGGACCGCGTCCCGCAGGTAGTCGGCAATCCGATCCACGGCCGCGGGTTGAAGGAAAAGGATGCCGGGGGCAACCTCCGGCCAGTCCAGCAGCGGCAACCACTCGGGCTTGGGATGCAGGTGGGCGTACAGGAAATGCCAGCGCTCCCCCACCGTCCCGTAGTCGTGCAGAGTCCCGGGACGGACCAGCACGATCGTGCCCGGTACGGCGGGCACCGCACTGAAGTGGCCGGCGCCGTCGAGGGTGAGCACGAGCAGCCAGTCGGTGGTCCCGCGGCGGCGATAAGTCGTGTACTCCGGTCCCTCGTCGAACTCACCCGTCATCAGCCGGCGCACCTCGGGTGTCGGCGACTCAGCAGGATCTCGAAGGTTCACAGCTCAATAGGCTATCGCTCCGGCAACACGACGCAGCCGATCCTGGAGGCATGACAGTTGCCGAGATCTACGCCACCGAGGGAATCGTCCAGGTCCCGCAGCTCCTCGCTCCGGACGAGGTCGCCCGCGTGCGGACAGCGTTCATGGAGCAGGTCGAGACCGATCGGTCGATGGACTTCGACGATGGCATCCCGGACGGCGACCCGCTGGCCCGGTACCCGCGGTTCGTGCACCCCCATCGCCGTACCGAGGTCGAGGCCGGCCGGATCGCTCGCGAGCTGATGCTCGACAGCCGGATCCTCGATGTGGTCACGGCGCTGATCGGACCGCCGCTCGCCGCCCAGTCGATGTTCTACTTCAAGCCGCCGGGTGCGCGCGGTCAGGCCTTGCACCAGGACAACATGTTCCTGCGGGCCGATCCCGAGACCTGCCTGGCGGCGTGGATCGCGATCGACGATGTGGACGCCGAGAACGGCGGACTGGCCGTCGTACCGGGGTCGCATCGGACCGAGCTGGTGTGTCCCGAGCCGGCCGATCTCACCGAGTCGTTCACGAACGCCGAGGTGCCGATCCCCGAGGGGCTGCAGAAGGTGCAGACCAAGATGACGGCCGGGGACGTGCTGTTCTTCCACGGCAGCGTCGTGCACGGCTCGCGCCCGAACAGCAGCGCCGACCGGTTCCGTCGGTCGCTGATCTTCCACTACGTTCCCGAGGCCAGCACCGAGATCGCCGCGTTCTACAACCCGCTGATCCGCCCCGACCACCGACCGACGACCCTGCCCGAAGCCATCGGCGGCGGCCCCTGCGGGGACTACGGCGACAGCGAGCCGTAAATCGTGACGGTCCCGGTCAGCCGGCGTAGTCCCGGAACCCGCGGGCGGTCTTGCGGCCGAGGTAGCCGGCCGTGACCAGGTGCTCGAGCAGCGGCGCCGGGGCGAACCCGGGCTCACGGAACTCCAGGTAGAGCGTGCGCTGGATGGCCAGCGAGACGTCCAGGCCGACTACGTCGAGCAGCTCGAACGGGCCCATCGGCAGGCGGCAGCCGAGCTTCATCGCGGCGTCGATCTCGTCGACCCCGGCGTAGTGCGCCTCGAGCATCCGGACGGCGTCGTTCAGGTACGGGAAGAGCAGCGCGTTCACGATGAAGCCGGCCCGGTCGCCGCAGCGGACCGGATGCTTGCCTGCGGCAACGGCCACGGCGGCGACGGTGTCGGCGACGTCCTGCGCGGTGCTGACCGTGCTGACAACCTCGACCAGCTTCATCACCGGCGCCGGGTTGAAGAAGTGCAGGCCGACCACGGCGGCCGGCCGCTTGGTCGCCATCGCCAGGTCGATCACCGGCAAGGACGACGTGGTGGTGGCCAGGATCGCGGTCGGCTTGCAGATCTCGTCGAAGCTCTCGAACAGGGCCTGCTTGACGCTCAGCTCCTCGACCACGGCCTCGATCACCAGGTCGGCACCGGCCAGATCGTCGAGCCGCGCCGCGCCGGTGATCCGGCGCAGAGCCGAGTCCCGCTCCTCGGAGGAGAGCTTGCCGCGCTGGACACCCTTCTCCAGCGAGCGCTCCAGACCGGCCCGGACCTTGTCCACCTTCTCGGTCCCGCGCGCGACGTACAGAACGTCGTACCCGGCCTTGGCGCAGACCTCGATGATGCCGACGGCCATCGTGCCGGAGCCGACCACGCCGATCTGTCGGATCGGCCGGATCACGGTGTCGTCGCCGTTCACCTGCGGGGTCTGCTCGTCGTCTACGACGACCGGCGAGTCCGGGGACTCGTAGGTGTAGAAGCCGCGGCCGGTCTTGCGGCCGAGCAGGCCGGCGGTGACCATCTGCTTGAGGATCGGGGCCGGCGCGTGCAGCCGGTTGCGGCCCTGCTTGTACATCGTGTCGAGAATCTCGTACGCCGTGTCGAGGCCGATCAGGTCGAGCAGCGCCAGCGGACCCATCGGGTAGCCGCAGCCCAGGCGCATCGCGGCGTCGACGTCCTCGCGGGTCGCGTAGTGCGACTCGACCATGGAGACGGCATGGTTCAGGTAGCCGAACAGCAGCGCGTTGGCGATGAAGCCGGCCCGGTCGGCCGCGACCACCGGGACCTTGTCGAGGCGGCGGGCCAGCGCCTGCACGTCCTCGACCACGTCCGGCTCGGTGACGACGGTCTTGATGACCTCGACGAACTCCTGTACCGGCGCCGGGTTGAAGAAGTGCATGCCGACGACGCGGCGCGGGCGCTGGGTGGCGACCGAGATCTCGGTGACCGACAACGACGACGTGTTGGTGGCCAGGATCGCGTCCTCGCGGACGACCTTGTCGAGCGCGGAGAAGATCTCGCGCTTCAGT
This sequence comes from Kribbella sp. NPDC051587, assembly GCF_044453945.1. NCBI lineage: Bacteria > Bacillati > Actinomycetota > Actinomycetes > Propionibacteriales > Kribbellaceae > Kribbella > Kribbella sp. NPDC051587. The sequence continues at coordinate 192,418 of NZ_JBITDE010000015.1, read as the reverse complement.
TCGAGCCGCTCGATCACGGCCTCGATCACGAGGTCGCAGTCCGCGAGCGCCTCGATCGAGGTGGCGAACGTGACCCGGTCGAACAGCGCCTGCTGGTCCTCGACCGACAGCTTGCCGCGCTTCACCGCCCGGTCCGTCGAGTGCTGGATGTGACCGCGGCCGCGCTCGACCGCTTCGTCGTCACGCTCCACGCCGACCACGGTCAGACCGTGGCGCGCGAACACCTCCGCGATACCGGCACCCATCGTGCCGAGTCCGACCACACCGACGACCTGCAGTTCCCGAGCCATGCAGGCACTATGCCAGTCCGCGACTGGTCAGCCCATGAGCTGAGTCACCCTGGCTCGTCGAAAACCATCGGTGTGTCCAACCACTCGTTCGCCAGCGCTTCCGGATCCGGTACGGCGGCCAGTGCCGCACCGATCGGTTTGGGCTTCAGCTCGCCGTACCGGGCAGGTGGCAGCCACATCGCCCGGTAGCTGCCTGCCTCGGAGTCGACGGGGCTGTCCATCTCGGGGCCGTCACCCGTACCGAACTCGCCGCCGAGCGCCTCGGCGAGGAAGTAGTGCTGGTTGCTGTCGCGGAAGTTCACCACGGCGACCGTACCGAGGATCCGCACATGCAAGCCGAGCTCCTCAAGCGTCTCCCGCCGAGCCGCCTCAGCCACCGTTTCGCCCGGATCCACCTGACCGCCGGGCAGTACGTAGTAGGTGAGTCCGTCGCGGACGCGCTCGATCACCGCGATCCCGTCGGCTGAGAACAGCACGATGCCGGCGCGGATCACGTGCGGGTCGCCGAGACCGAGAACCAGTGAGCACCGCTCGGACCGGTGGTGCGGATCAACTCGCGGACCGTCCAGCCGGCGCTGGCGAGCAACTCGCGGAGTGGTTCCTCCTGCCACATCACGAAGTGCCGCGGCAGGTCGAGGAACCGGTTCGACCACTCCTCGCCGGCACCCTCTTTCGTGCTGAAGGCCAGCACCGGCGCCGCGTGCACAGCCTTCCGCAGTACGGCGGCCAGTTGGGTCCGCGCGAAGTGGAGAAAGACCGCGTCGGCGAAGACGGCGTCGTACGGGCCACCGAAGTCGTCGGCGAGGGCGTCGAGGCGATCGGCATCGTGGCCGTCGGCTCGCATCATCTCGAGGAACGCTTCGGTCGCATCCGTCCGCCGCACCACGAAGCCTCGCCGTTCAAGCTCAGCCGCGTCGCGTCCGGTACCGCTGCCCAACTCGAGCACGCGGGCGCCTACCGGGACCAGGTCTGCGAGCAGGTCGATGAGCTGATGGTGCGGTTCCTTGGGGATCGACTCACGGAAGGCCTCCGCCTTCTCTTCGTACGTCGCCACCGTCCGCTCGTTGTCGGTCGCCACCCGGGTCCAGCCGTCACCGGTGTGCTCCACCACCGCAGGCAACTTCAGACCGAGATCCACACCGAGTACGACGACAGTCTCGCCCCGGTGCTGGTCCGCGATCGACTGCAGTTCCACGTCAGGTCGCCGTACCAGATCTGGCACGACTGTCAGCTTCACACCGAGCTGCTCGGCCAGCCGCGCGCCCGCGGACGCGTCGAAGGTCGCCGCGTACACCTGCGCGATCCGCTCCCCCACCGCCGCGTCCTGCACATCTCCTGGCAGCAGCAGAATCCGCGCCGGACACATCAGGTTCATGCCAACCACCTTCGCACGGACGTGCTGTAGCGTCACTCCTCGTGCGCTTGGTGATTGCAACCTGTTCCGTGGACTACTCCGGCCGTCTGACCGCCCATCTGCCGATGGCGCCGCGGTTGCTGATGGTGAAGGCGGACGGCTCCGTGCTGATCCACGCCGACGGTGGTTCGTACAAACCGCTCAACTGGATGTCGCCGCCCTGCAAGCTGGTGGTCGAGGACAACATCTGGAGCGTCACGAACAAGGCCGGCGAGGAGCTGCGCATCACCCTCGAGGAGGTGCACAGCGACACGGCGTACGAGCTCGGGACCGACCCCGGCCTGATCAAGGACGGCGTCGAGGCACACCTGCAGGAACTGCTGGCCGAGCACGTGCACACCTTCGGCGAGGGCTTCACGCTGGTACGGCGGGAGTACCCGACCGCGATCGGCCCGGTCGACCTCCTGTGCCGGGACGCCGACGGCAAGCACGTCGCGGTCGAGATCAAGCGGCGCGGCGAGATCGACGGCGTCGAGCAACTGACCCGGTACGTCGAGCTTCTCAACCGCGACCCCCTACTGGCCCCGGTCCGGGGGATCTTCGCGGCCCAGCTGATCAAGCCGCAGGCCCAGTTCCTGGCCACCGACCGCGGCCTGGAGTGCGTGACGGTCGACTACGACCTGCTGCGCGGGATGGAATCGGACGTTCTGCGGCTGTTCTAGGTTGACTTGTCAGGATTTTTGCCCGATTTCGGGCAGATCCTTTGTGTTGGACCCTGAAGCGCTGCAGAGTTGGGGCGTGATCAGTGAGGCGGCGGCAGGCCCGGTGGACGAGCTGGCCGAGCAGGTCAGCCGGACGACCGGACTCTCCGCGGACGATGCGCGGCGCGTGGTCGCCGACGTCCTGGCGTATTTCACCGAGACGGCCGAGGAGTATGTCCGGCGCCGTCATCGGGAGCTGCAGACCTACGGTGCCCGCAACGACGAGATCTTCGCCCGCGTCGGCACCGAGCTCCGGCACTGGCCCGTGCGCTCCCCCGAACTCTCTGCCCGTCAGCTGCGACGGATCGTCTACGGCTGACAGCAACCAACGACCTTCGAAAGGCACCAACACATGTGCGGAATCGTCGGGTACGTCGGCACCAAGCCGGCCACGCCCATCCTGGTGGACGGACTGGCAAGACTGGAGTACCGCGGGTACGACTCGGCCGGAGTCGCCGTCCTCGGCACCAGCGAGCTGAAGGTGCACAAGGACGCCGGACGGGTCCGTGAGCTGGAGGCCTCGCTGCCGAAGCGGTTCGGCGGCAAGCTCGGTATCGGTCACACCCGCTGGGCGACCCACGGCGGTCCGAGCAAGGACAACGCGCACCCGCACGCCAGCGGCAACGAGCGGATCGCGGTCGTCCACAACGGCATCTTCGACAACGCCGGCGCGCTCCGCGCCCAGCTCGAGGAGGCCGGCGTCAAGCTGCGCTCCGAGACCGACACCGAGGTTCTCGCGCACCTGATCGAGCAGTCCGACGGCGCCACCCTCGAGGAGAAGGTGATGGCCGCGCTGCGCCGGATCGAGGGCACCTACGGCATCGCCGTGATCGACCTCGACTTCCCGGACCGGATCGTGGTCGCCCGCAACGGCAGCCCGCTGATCCTCGGCATCGGTGACGGCGAGATGCACGTCGCCTCCGACGCGGCCGCGCTGATCCGCTACACCCGTCAGGTCGTCTACCTGGACGACGGCGAGATGGCGACCGTGAAGGCCGACGGTTACCGCACCTTCACCCAGGACGCCTCGCCGACCACCAAGACCGCGAAGACGGTCGACTGGGAGGCCGACGAGTACGAGCGCGGCCTGCACGAGCACTTCATGATGAAGGAGATCCACGAGCAGCCGGACGCGGTCGGCCGCGCGCTGCGGGGCCGCCTGGACGAGCGCTTCCACACCGTCCACCTGGGCGGCCTGAACATGGACGCCCGCGAGGCGCGCGAGATCAAGCGGGTCAAGATCCTCGGCTGCGGCTCGGCGTACTACGCCGGTCAGATGGGCGCGCAGTTCATCGAAGAGGTCGCCCGGATCCCCGCCGACGCCGAGCCCGCCTCGGAGTTCCGCTACCGCAACCCGGTGGTCGAGCGCGACACGCTGTACATCGCGGTCAGCCAGTCCGGCGAGACGTTGGACACCCTGGTCGCCGTACAGGAACTGAAGCGTAAGGGTGGCCGGGTGATCGGCCTGGTGAACGCGGTCGGTTCCAGCATCGCCCGCGCGGTCGACGGTGGCGTGTACCTGCACGCCGGCCCGGAGGTCTCGGTCGCCTCGACCAAGGCCCTCACCAACATGGCCGTCGCGTTCGCGATGCTCGGCATCCACCTCGGCCGGATCCGCGACGTCTCCCCAGCCGACGGCCGCCGGCTGATCGAGGGGCTGAAGAAGCTCCCCGAGCACATCCAGTCGATCGTCGAGCAGGAGGAGGAGCTGGCCAAGATCGCCGGCCGGCTCGCCCAGCACGAGAGCCTGTTCTTCGTCGGCCGTACCCGCGGCTACCCGGTCGCCCGCGAAGGCGCCCAGAAGCTCAAGGAGATCTCCTACCGGCACGCCGAGGCGTACCAGACCTCCGAGCTCAAGCACGGCCCGCTCGCGCTGATCTCGCCGGACGTCCCGAGCGTCGCGATCGTCCCGCAGGACGAGCTGCTCGACCGCAACATCGGTGCCCTGCACGAGATCGCCGCCCGCTCCGGCCCCCTGTACGTCGTCACTCACCCGGGCGTCGACGTACCGGACGGGGTGGCCGCGAAGATCGTGGTGCCGAAGAACGAGCCGGAGCTCGACCCGATCCTGCTCACGATCCCGCTGCAGATCCTGGCCTACTACGCCGCCGTCGCCCTCGGCCACGACGTCGACAAGCCCCGCAACCTGGCGAAGTCCGTCACGGTCGAGTAGTGGGCGTGTCGCTTGGCTCCGCGCCGTAGCGAGCATGTGCTCGGTGCGGTAGCTCGGCGTGCTGGAGGGGAGGCCTCGATGTGGTTCATCGTGGCCTTTCCTCCAGTGCGGCGAGGTGCCGTGCCGAGTGCAGCGCAGTAGGCGTGGAGCCAAGTGACGCGCCCTCACTCGACGTTCGCCACGATGGCCCTCAGTACGGCGACATGCGTGCTGAGGGCCTTTCGGCCGGTACTGGTGATCGAGATCCAGGTGGTCCGGCGGCCCTGGTGACTGCCTTTGCGGCTCCGCACGTAGCCAACCTCAGCGAGAGCCGCGACGTGTTTGGACAACACCGAGTCACTGACCTCGAGTTGCTCGCGCAGGGTGACGAACTCCAGCTCGGTGACGGTCACCAGCAGGCTCATCAGCCGAAGCCGGGCCGGTGCTTGCAGATGCGTGTCCAGATCAGCCATCAGCGGCTCCCGACGACCATGATCGAGCCGGCAACCACGAGCCCGAGGACCGCGGAGACCCACCAGGCCATCTCGCCGCCGCGCCCGTAAAGCTGCGGGTCAGCGCGATACTGCCGCATCCAGCGCATTCCGCTGGCGACGTAACCTGCACCACCGGCCAGTGCACAGAGCGCACTCAACCACCAGCTGCCGACATACCCCGCCCACACCGCACCGGCCAGCGCGGCGGCATAGATGACCGACGACAGCGTCCCCTTCCCCAGGACGACCTGGCTGACCATGCTCCCCACCAAGGCGCCGTTGAGCCGCCGAAAGCGCAGGACCTGAAGGCCGGCCACCACCCCGAAGACGACGAGGCCCGCAACCAGGGTCAGGGGCGCTTGTTCCGGACCGGCGGCCAGACCGCGGGCGAACAGGAAGATCGTCGCGCTGATCGCGAGCCCGATCGTGGTGTAGAAGCCGGACGGCAGGCGCAGACCGGCCGCCAGCTTCGTCTGTGAGCGGTGCAGATCATCCAGCGCCGCGGCCGCTTCCGCGGGGTCGGGCCTCCCGTTACTTTCCATGTTGGAAAGTGTGCGCCGAACTTTCCATCTTGGCAAGTACGAACTTGGTACCTTGCGGGCATCATGTTCTCGCTGGATCAACTGAGCGCCTTCGTGGCGGTCGCCGAGGAGCTGCACTTCGGGCGGGCCGCCGAGCGGCTCGCGATGACGCAGCCGCCGCTGAGCCGGCAGGTGCAGAAGCTCGAGCGGGCGGTCGGTGCGCAACTGCTCGAGCGGGACAGCCGTCGAGTGGTGCTGACCGAGGCCGGGCAGGCGTTTCTGGGTGAAGCACGGCGGATGCTGGCACTGGTGGAGTCGGCGGGCGATCTGGCCCGGCGGGTCGATCAAGGCGCGGCCGGGACGCTCCGGCTCGGCTTCACCGCCGTGTCGGCGATCCGGACGCTCGGGCCGTTCCTGCGCCGCATGTCCGACGAACTGCCGGAGGTCGAGGTCGTCCTGCACGAGCGGGTCACATCGGCCCAGCTCGACGGCCTCCTGCACGGTGAACTCGACCTGGCGCTCGGACGGCCACCGTACGACGGCAAACTCCTCGACTCGCTGGTCGTGGCGCGGGAACCGTTGTGCGCAGTGGTTCCCGCCGATCATCGGCTGGCTGCGGTCGACCGCCCACTGACGGCGGCCGACTTCGCCGGGGAGGAGCTGATCAGCTACGACTCTGTGCGCGCCGGCTACTTCCATGAGTTGACCGTCCGATTCCTGGCCGGCTCCCAGCACCACATCACCCAGCGGGTGCAACAGGTGCTCACCGTCGTGCTGCTCGTGACGGCTGGTCGCGGAATCGCGCTAGTCCCTGATTCGGCGCGCGATCTCGGCGTACCGGGGGTGCGTTTCCAGCAGCTCGATCTCGCCGGTGCACCGGTCGAGCTGCACGCGATCTGGGCTCGGGACTCGACCAGCCCGGTCCTGCGGCGGGTCCGGGCGATGCTCTCGGAGCATTGATGGATCCAAAAACAATCTTGGACAGGTATCCATCGGCGTTCCTACGCTGACTACCGTGACTCCAGTCGAACTCGCTGCCCAGCTGAAGACCGGTCTGCTCTCGTTTCCCGTCACGCATTTCCGACCCGATCTGAGCTTCGACGAACCGGCGTACCGCGAGCATCTGTCGTGGCTCAGCCAGTACGACGTCGCCGGGCTGTTCGCCGCGGGTGGGACCGGCGAGGGGTTCTCGCTGACGCCGGCCGAGATCGACACCGTCGTCCGGACGGCCGTCTCGGAGGTGGCTGGGCGGGTGCCGGTGATCGCGCCGGCGACGGGTGGGACGTTCGCGGCGATCGAGCAGGCGCGGGCCGCCGAGGCCGCGGGCGCCGATGGGCTGTTGCTGCTGCCGCCCTACCTGACCGAGGCCGGCCAGCGCGGACTCGTCGAGCACGTGTCGGCGGTCTGCCGCAGCACCAGTCTCGGTGTGACCGTCTACAGCCGGGCGAACGCGATCCTCACCGACGTCTCGGTCGCAGAACTTGCCGACCGCAACGACAACCTGGTCTGCCTGAAGGACGGCGTCGGCAACATCGAGATGATGACCCGGACCTACGCGCGGGTGGGCGATCGGCTGACCTACATCGGCGGGCTGCCGACCGCGGAGACATTCGCGCTGCCGTTGCTGCAGCTCGGGGTGAGCACCTATTCGTCGGCGATCTTCAACTTCGTCCCCGAGTTCGCGCTCGGCTTCTACGCCGACGTGCGCGCGCAGGACCGGGACGCCGTCTATCGCAAGCTGAACGACTTCGTCATCCCCTACCTCGACATCCGCGACCGCACCAAGGGATACGCCGTCTCGATCGTCAAGGCCGGTCTGACCGCGATCGGCCGGTCGGCCGGGCCGGTCCGGCCGCCGCTGCAAGACCTGTCGGCCGATGAACTCGCGCAGCTCACCGAGCTGATCGGGCGCGTGAAATGACACCAACCATCACCTCCGTCGAGGTCGTGCCGGTGGCCGGGTACGACAGCATGCTGCTCAACCTCAGTGGCGCACACGGCCCCTTCTTCACCCGCAATGTAGTGATCGCCACCGACAGTTCCGGAAACACCGGGCTCGGCGAGGTTCCGGGCGGCACGAACATCGCAGCGACGATCACCGAGGCCGCCGAACTCCTTGTGGGGCAGGAGATCGCCGGCTACCGCCGTCTGCTCCGCTCGGTCGCTGACACGTTCGCAGATCGGGACGCGGGCGGCCGCGGGTTGCAGACCTTCGACCTCCGTACGACGGTCCACGCGGTGACCGGGCTCGAGTCGGCACTCCTCGACCTGTTCGGACAGCATCTCGGCGTACCGGTGGCTGAGCTACTCGGCGACGGTCAGCAGCGGGACGCCGTACCGGTGCTTGGTTATCTCTTCTATGTGGGCGATTCGGGGCACACGGATCTGCCGTATCTGAACGACTCCGGGGATGATCGGTGGTCGCAGTTGCGGCGGCAGCCTGCGTTGACGCCGGACGCCGTGGTCGCGCTGGCGGAGGCCGCTCAGGAGCGTTATGGGTTCGCCGACTTCAAGTTGAAGGGCGGCGTGTTCGAGGGCTCGGCCGAGATCGCGGCTGTGCGTGCGTTGGCGGAGCGCTTCCCGCAGGCGCGGATCACGGTCGACCCGAACGGCGCTTGGTCACTCCGGGAGGCTGTTGCCTTGTGCAACGGATTGGACGACGTGCTCGCGTACGTCGAGGATCCGTGCGGGGCCGAGGCCGGGTTCTCCGGACGCGAGACGATGGCCGAGTTCCGCCGTACGACGGGCTTGCGCACGGCAACGAACATGATCGCGACCGACTGGCGTGAGCTGGCGCAGGCGGTCCGGATGGACGCCGTCGACATCCCGTTGGCGGATCCACACTTCTGGACGATGGCCGGGTCGGTGCGGGTCGCGCAGCTGTGCAACGACTTCGGGCTGACGTGGGGTTCGCATTCGAACAACCACTTCGACATCTCGCTGGCGATGTTCACGCAGGTCGGCGCCGCGGCTCCCGGCCGGATCACGGCACTCGACACGCATTGGATCTGGCAGGACGGGCAGGCGCTCACCACTGCGCCACCACAGATCGTCGAGGGACAGATCGCCGTACCGACGGCCCCTGGGCTCGGGGTCGGTCTGGACCGCGACGCCTTGCAGGCAGCCCATGAGCTGTACCTGAAACATGGACTCGGTGCACGTGATGACGCAGCCGCCATGCAGTATGTGATCAAGGACTGGGCGTTCGATCCGAAGCGGCCCTGTCTGGTGCGCTGATGTTCATCTGTCGTTGACTGAGGAGCCTTGAATGCGTTGGCAGAAGCCGCTCGCCGCTGCTGTTGTTCTCACCGCGCTTGCCACTCCACTCACCGCGGTAGCCCATCCGCCGGCTGGTGGTGGCGCATGTTCACCTGATGCCCGGTTCCTCGGGTTCAGCGACGCACTGAACAAGACGACGTACGACGGCCAGCTGGTCGCGGGACTGTCCGCACTCAACGTCACCGGGCCGCACAGTGCGGTCGCACTGGTGGACAACGTGCTCACCTCGCCTGCGCGGGTCTTCAACCTGCGGGTCAGCAGCAAGCCGACCGTCAGCGTGGACGGGATGACGATCCTCAAGCGGCCGGACGGGACGCCCTTCAACGCGCAGGACTTCGATGGTGAGGGACTCGTCGTCGAGCGAGGTAACCGGACCATCCTGGCGACTTCCGAGCGTGAGCCGTCGATCCGGCGGTTCCGGCTTTCCGATGGTCTGCAGATCGGATCGCTGCCGGTACCGTCACGGTTCCAGGTGGCGCCGGCCGGTGAGGCGGTCTCGAACGGGACCTTCGAGTCGCTGGCGGCCAGCCGGGACGGGCGGTCGGTGTTCGCGGGCATGGAAGAGCCGCTGGCGCCGGACGGACGCGACGCCGATGGTCGCGGGCGGAACCGGATCCTGCACTACGTGGGCTTCTCCGGACACGACTACCGCGTTGCCTCGCAGTACGCGTACAAGACCGACCCCGGTCTGTCGCTGGTCGAGCTGGCCTGGGTGAGCCCGACCGAACTGGTTTCGATGGAGCGCACCTTCGTGCCGGGGGTCGGCAACACGATCCGGGTCTTCACGGTGTCACTGCGGCACGCAGCCGATGTCACGTCGCGTGCCTCGCTCGCCGATGCGTCGGACAAGGTGTTCGTGCAGAAGAAGCTGCTGTTCGACCTGGTGAACTGCCCGCCGTCCGGCGCGACTGCTCTCCAGCCGCAGCCGAACCCGCTGCTGGACAACGTTGAGGCTCTCGCGCTCGGCGGCTACCTGCCCGGTGGACGGCGGCAGCTGTACCTGCTGTCGGACGACAACAACGGCAAGACGCAGATCACCCGCTTCTACTCGTTGGCGGTTGACCTCTACTAAGCAACACTGTGCGTATGCGCGTGATTGTGGTGGGTGCCGGTGTCATCGGACTGACGTGTGCCGTCAGGCTGGCCGAGAGTGGCTACGAGGTGGCGGTTCTCGCTCGCGATCTACCGCTGGAGACGACATCTGCGGTGGCCGGCGCGGTCTGGGGTCCCTACCTCGCTGAGCCGGCCGACCGCGTTGCTGCCTGGGCCAAGGCGTCGTACGACGAATTCACCAAGCTGGCCGAGCATGAGCGGTCAGTGCAGCTGCGGCACGGGCGTGAGCTGTTGGTGGAGCGGACACCGGACCCGGCGTGGGCCGACGTCCTGCCGGACCTGACGCGGGTCGCGTCGCCGCCGGTCGGGTACGCGGACGGGTGGGCTTTCACCGCACCGGTGGTCGAGATGCCGCAGTACCTGCCTGCGTTGGTGAAACGGCTTGAGAACGCCGGCGGCACGCTGACCCGCGCGGCTCTGTCCGGCCTGCCCAGTACGGCGGATCTCGTGGTCAACTGCACGGGTCTCGGGGCGCGGCTGACCGCGGCCGACCAGACCGTGACGCCGGTGCGCGGGCAGGTGCTGAGCGTTGCGCCGTGTGGGATCTCGGAGTGGTTGATCGCGGAGGACATCGTGGTGCTCCCGCGCTCTAACGACGTCATCGTCGGCGGCACGAGTGAGCCGGGCAACTGGACGCTGGGGGTCAATCCTGACGACAGCTCGGCGATTCTGGAGCGGGCCGCCAAGCTGGCGCCTCAGTTGCGCAAGGCAACGGTTCTGCGAGCACGGGTCGGGCTGCGGCCGTCCAGGCCGACGGTTCGCTGCGAGCGCGTCGACGACGTCATCCACTGCTATGGGCACGGCGGCTCGGGCGTCACGCTGTCCTGGGGTTGTGCGGATGAGGTCCTGGCGCTCTTAAACGCCTAGGACCTGGCAGAGCAGGTCGAGCGCGCCTGGGTAGGCGTGGTCGGGTGGGGTGCCGTAGCCGACGATGACGGCTTGGCGGGTCGCCGGGGTCGGGGCGAAGTGGTAGGTGCTCATGCTGGCTAGGCCGAGCCCTTGGCGGGCGGCACGCGCGACCATGTCCTCGGCATCACCCGGTACGTCGAGCAGCACATGCATGCCTGCCGCGATTCCCGCGACCTGGACGTTCGGAGCGCGTTCCGCGAGCAGCTCGACCAGGCGGTCGCGGCGACGGCGGTAGTGCAAGCGCGAACGCCGTACATGCCTGTCGTAGTGGCCGGAGGCAATGAACTCGGCGAGCACCAACTGCTCGAGTGTGGCGGTCTGGTAGTCGGCCACGCGCTTGGCTGCGATCACCGGCTCGAGCAGGTGTTGTGGAAGGACCATCCAGGCGAGCCGGACGCCCGGGGCGAGGCTCTTGCTCGCTGTGCCGGTGTAGACGACCCGCTCAGGGTCCAACGCCTGCAGGGCTCCCACGGCCTGCCGGTCGTAGCGGAACTCACCGTCGTAGTCGTCCTCGATCAGCACTCCGCCTGACTCGGCTGCCCACTCCACAGCCGCCGTACGGCGTTCTGGTGAGAGCGGGACGCCGGTGGGCATCTGGTGGGCCGGAGTGAGCAGTGCGGCCTGTCCGGCCAGGTGGGACACGTCGGCGCCGTACTGGTCGAGTGGGAGCGGGACGGGCTTGAGACCACGGGCGCGGATGACGTCGCGGTGCAGGTCATAGCCGAACTCCTCGGTGGCGACCGTCGTACCGCCGAGGTTGCGGACTGCTTCGCAGAGCAGGCTGAGGGCCTGGACGTAGCCGGAGCAGATCAGGATGCGCTCCGGGTCGGCGCGGACCCCGCGGGCGCGGGCGAGGTAGTCGGCGAGGGTACGGCGGAGTTCGATCCGGCCGCGGGGATCGCCGAGGCCGAACGCCTCGTTCGGAGCAGCCGGCCAGGCCTTGCGTGCGGCGGCCAGCCACTCGCCCCGCGGGAACGTCGAGACATCGGGTGAGCCCGGGGTCAGGTCGTAGCGGAAGGTGCGGACCGGCGCCACGGTCGCGGCCGGAGTCGGTGTGGTGTTGGCGCGGCTCGCAACGACTGTGCCGGAGCCCTGGCGGGCTGTGAGCCAGCCTTCGGCGACAAGCTGGCCGTAGGCATCGGCCACCGTGTTCCGGGCGATGCCCAGGTCCTTGGCCAGTGAGCGCGACGACGGCAGCCGGGTGCCTGCCGGGAGCCGGCCGCTCCGGATCGAGGCGTGCAGCGCCTGGACCAGGTCGTTGCGGCCGCGCGAGGCGGCCAGGTCCAGATGCAGATCGGCTCCGAAATTGGCCCCTGGATCTTCCATGGAAGTGGACCATACACCTGGGCCGATCCCGACCTAGGTTGGAGACATGAGCACAACGACAACTCGACGGGTGAAGCTGGCCACCGTGGCCCCGGACTTCTACAAGGCGCTGATCGCGCTGGACGAGACCGCCGGCGTCGGCCTCGACGCCAACTTCGCCAACCTGATCCGGGCGCGCGCCTCCCAGCTGAACGGCTGCGCCTACTGCACCGACATGCACAGCCTCGACTACCTGCACGGCGACGGCCCCCAGCAGAAGCTGAACCTGCTGCCGGTCTGGCGCGAGTCGCGCAACCTCTTCACCGAGCAGGAGCAGGCCGCCCTGGAACTGACCGAAGCGATCACCCTGGTCAGCGACGGCCACGTGCCGGACGACGTCTATGAGCTGGCCGCACAGCACTTCGATGAGAAGGAGCTGGCCCAGCTGATCGCGTTGATCATCATGATCAACGCGTGGAACCGGGTCGGCGTCACCGGCAAGATGGCTCCCGGCCACTACAAGCCATGACCGCTGAAGCCTTCCGGGCCCTGCACCACTCCGGGCCCCCGCTGATTCTGCCGAACGCGTGGGACCCGGTCAGCGCCAAGGTCATCGCGGCCGGCGGCGCAGCGGCCATCGCCACCAGTAGCGGTGCGATGGCTCGGGTCCTCGGGTACGACGACGGTCAGTTGACCCCGGCCGCGGAGATGCTGACCGCGGTCGCCCGGATCGCCCGGGCGGTCGACGTACCGGTGACGGCGGACATGGAGGCTGGCTACAACCTGCCGGCCAAGGAGTTCGCGGAGCGGTTGCTGGAGACCGGTGCGGTCGGCTGCAACCTCGAGGACTCGACGCCCGGTGGACTGGTCGACCCTGCTGAGTTCGCCGACTACCTGGCTGAGGTACGAGCGACCGCAGGTGCTGACCTGGTCATCAACGCGCGGGTCGACACCTTCCTGGTGCAGGGCACGCCTGCGGACGCTGTTGCCCGCGGGCGGATCTACCGGCGGGCGGGTGCGGACTGCATCTACCCGATCTTCGCACCGGTCGAGGTACTGCCGGAGCTGGTCGCTGAGATCGGCGGCCCGATCAACGCGCACGCTGCACCCGACGGCCTGAAGGCTGCCGAGCTGGTCGCTGCCGGTGCACACCGCATCTCCTACGGCACCAGCTTGCACACGCACATGATGGACTCCCTGCAGAAGCTCCTCCCGAGCCTGCAGTGAGCGAAGAGGGTGGGCCGTTGCAGCGGCCCACCCTTCAGCCCAGTAAGCCCAAACGGTGCGCGGCGGCGCCGGCAGCGAAGCGGGTGGGGGCGTCGACGAAGTCCATGATCGCGGCGATATGACGGCGTACCGTCCGGACACTCAGCTGCAGGTGGCGGGCGATCGCGTCGTCCTTGAGACCATGGACGAGCAACCGAAGGACTTCTCGCTCAGTGGCACCAAGTCCCTTGGTCTGCGACTGAATGACCGGTGTGGCGCTCTCCCAGAGCTGGTCATAGTACTGCGTCAATGCGGCGACCATCGGTGCCGAGCGGACCAGCAGCGCGCCGGTACTGCCACCGGCGGCCAGACCGATCAGTGCGAAGTGGTCGTCGACGATCACCATGCTGGTCGGCAGCGTGCGAGTCGTGCGTACGACGACCCCGGCGTCGAGTGCTGTCTGCACACCGCCGTCAGCCAGGTACTCCGGTGTGCAGAGCTCGCGGAACTGCATGCTGTCGCACTGTGCGTTGACAGGCGCCGGCAGCACCCGCGCTGGACCGTCAGGGGTGACGATCGACCGGTAGGTGCATTGGACGGTCTGGATGGACGTCGTCCAGCGAGCGGTGAGCTCGTCAGGGTCGGAGATGATCTGGGCGAGCATCGACGGGACATGGTCGGACCGCCGGTCGTGCAGCTGCATCTGATGCATCTCGGCAGCGGCCACGTACCCCTGCAGCAGTCTGCCGTGCTGCTTGGTCAGCTCCTGATGCACCTGCGTCAGCAGACCGGTGACAGCGATCAGCGGGTCGACGGCTCTGATCACCAGAGCGTCGGGAGCGGGCTGCAGGTACGCCAGCTGGCGGTTCAGCAACTCTTGGTCGATCGGGTCACCGACGTGGGTGACGCGAGCGCCGGTTCGGGTCAGCTCGAGATAGGCCTCGGCCACATCGTCGGGCAGCAGCTCGCGGACGAGCTTCTCGTGTTCGGACAGGTCCTGCGGCTGCCGGCCGAAGCCGGCGGTGACGTTGGCAACCACGCGACATCCCCCACCACGGTCGGCCACCAGGGCGGGTGGCGTTGGCGTGAAGTTACCATTCGACACCCCTGCTTAGGTAGATAACTTTCGTAAACTGCCGGTGGTATCTCTCACGTTCTTCTGATGCTTTTACCACTTTCTATCGTTAGAACGCAGGGCGTAGACGAGAGCCCAGTCCTGATCATTGGCCAGCGGGTCCGCGACGTGCGCCGGCTGGCCGTTGACACAACTCGGGTAGACGAACGCACAGGTCGCCGTACCGTCGGAGGAGAAGCCGAAGAGGTTCGCTCGCAGGATGGCGTCCGCCGCCGTGTCCAGCCATGCCGCCTGCTCGGGGCTGACCAGCTCGCGCGGCCAAGCGTCGTACACGGTCGCACTGAGCACTGACCAGTAGTGCGGGAAGACGTCACCCCACAGCCGGAGCCGTCCGAACCAGTAGCCGTCCCAGTGCCGGATCGGTACGTGCCGCAGCCGTACGTCGGGTTGATCGGCCGCGAAGGCGGTCAGCCACGGCAGTCGGCGCGTGAGCTCCGCACCATCGATCTGGTCCGGCGCAATCCGGTAGGCCGCGACCAGGAGCTCGAGGAGCGGCGCCACCATCGACTGCTCGTAGTTCACCTCGTGCGGCGGTAGCTCGTCGCCGTACTCGAGGAACGTGCGCGCATGCCGGATCAGGTGCTCGTGGAGACCCAGCTCGCTCAACAGCGGTCCAAGGTCGAAAGCGAGGAAGTGGTCGCCGCCTAGCTCGTAGTACTTCTCGAGCACGCGGATCGCACCAGCGCGATCGCCTTGCGCCAGGAGGAAGCGTGCGAACCACGGGAAGTTGTAGAGCCGGATGTGCTCCTGCTCCACGCTGTCCTCATGCACTGTGCCGTCCTCGTCGACCAGATAGTCGCGGACGAAACGCTCATAGGAGGCCAGCGCCTCATCCAGCTCGGCCCGATCACCCCAGCCGCGGTCGCGGACCTCCTGCAGCAGACGGGCCATACCGACGCGCTCACGTCCGTCTGACCAGTCTCGCCAAGCCCCTGTCTGCACCGTGAGGCCACTGTCGTTGTCGTAGGGAACGAAGGCGTACCGGCGGCTGTCTGCGAGCTCCGGGCGGCGCTGGTGGTCGAGGATGAAGCGGGTACGCCGTTCCGCGATCACTCGCAGCGGTTCGTGGAACAGGAGCGCGATCCGCGCGTTGTCGGCCTCCACATACTTTAGACCGGGCTCGTCGCTGGTGACCGGGCCGTGGCCGCGCACCTCGATCGTCTCGCCCACCTCGGCAGCCAACCGGTCGGCGTCGAGACGTGGCTGGCGGTCCACCTGGAACGCCGGCAGGTCGTCGTACCAGCCAAGCTGCCAGGTCCACCGGTACGACGTTCCCGGTTGCAGCGTGATCAGCGGCTGACCGCCCATCGCATGCGGGGCACGGGCGTGGTCCGTGACGTGCAGGTAGAGGAGGCCGCGGGTGTTGCTACTGCTGTCTGTGTCGCGTCCCTCGACGGAGTACGCCCAGAGCTCGCCCTCTTTGAGCTGCAGCCCTAGTCCGGGACCACTGCCGTCCATCGGGACCGCCCAGGCCCATGCGTCCGCACCGCCGGTCCAGATGTGCGCGTGGACCGCACCAGTGAGGCTCTCGCGACTAGAGCGATAGACGTCCCGGTACGGCGTACTGATCGCGAGTGAGCCGACCGCTACTGGCTCAGCGGTCGGATTGCGGAGTTCGTAGGTCTCCGTCCAGTGCTCGCCGAAGCGGCGGCCGACACGCAGCTCCAGGTCGCCCAGCTGGTGGAGGAGGTCGAGTCCGCTGCTTCGCCACCTGGTGAGGACCGGCTGGTCGAAGCGGTGGCTGCCGCGGTCCGTGATGACGAAGCCCTTGCCCCAGGTGCTCTGGAGCACCTGGCGGCCATCAGGGTGCAGCACCTGCGCCACCGCGCCGTCGTCGGCGATCTGGACCGTCCCGGGACCGAATCCGAAAGATTCCACAATTCCCCAACCTACTGATGTCGAGGACCGCGATCCGGCTCCGTCTCCATCATGAGAACACCAACCGGAAGGAACCGACATGAACCCCGAGCAGATCTCCGAGATCCTGGCCAAGCCCTACTCCCAGCAGCTGCTGAACGGCACCGAGCCGGCCCGCTTCGCCTACAACGGCCTGGACGGGGACCCGCGGGTGGTTCCGATCGGCTACTGGATGGACGGCGGCAAGCTGTTGATCGCCACCGCGCCGAAGGCGGCCAAGGTCGCCGCGCTGAAGAAGAACCCGAAGGTGGCGCTGACGATCGACACGGCGGCCTTCCCACCGAAGGTGCTGCTGCTGCGCGGAACCGCCGAGGTCGAGCTGGCCGACGGGATCCCCGAGGGGTACATCGTCGCCGGGCGCAAGGTGATGGCCGACGAGGAGCAGTACCAGGGCTGGGTAGCCGGTGTGAAGGACCTCTACACCGACATGGTCCTGATCACCGTGACGCTCACCTGGGCCAAGCTGCTCGACTTCGAGACCACCATCCCGAAGGCCGTCGAGGACCTGGTCAAGGAGAAGCAGAGCGCCTAGGTGATGGCCAGGTCGAAGGCCAGCAGCCCGGTACCGGTGGCGTTGGTGATCCAGGGTCCCGCCTTCAGATGACCCTGGTAGATGAGTGCCGTCGCACCGGTCGGCGTACCGGACAAGGACAGTTTGAGCGAGCCATCGGCTTGGTAGACGACCGAGGTGACCGTGACAGTGGAGCCGACCAGCCGGAAGTCGGCTCCCACGCCGGAGTCCACTATGAGCGGGTCAGTCGACCGGAGCTTCACTGTGAGAGTCGTACCGCTCTTGGTGACGCTCGACGGGTTCGGCGGAGCCACGCCGGCCGAGGGACCGCCGTACAGGTCTCTGGCGACGACAGCGAACGTGTGGTCGCCCATCTCGCGATAGCCACCGGCGTAGGCGTAGTGACAGCCGTCGTGACCGGACAGGCCGTTGGTCGACAGGATCGTGACGCCCTGCGTGTCGCCAAGCTTGCGCTGTGCCTCGCGGAGGTTGACGGTCGTGGTGTTGTTACAGGGGGACGTGCGGACCTGGTAGGCGAAGTACTTCGCCGTAGTCATCTCAGTGCGCCAGTCCGCCAGCAGAGAGGTGAAGCCGGCGATGTGGACGGACGCGTTGTCGCTGTCTTGCTCGCCCTGGTACCAGAGCACGCCCCTGACCTTGCTGAGCACTCCCGACGCCTGCAAGCGACTGCGTAGCCGGCCGTAGTTCGTTGTGAGGTCGTTCGGCGTGGTGTCGTTGCGCTGGAAGAAGCTGATCGGCTTACCGCCGTGGGAGCCGTTGAACAGCGCCACCGGTACGCCGTAGGTGTCGACGAGCCGTCGGCCCATCCGGATCGCCCACTGACCAGCTGAGCCGGACTGCTGCGTCACCTCCCCGGTCGCGTAGTGCCAGACCCGGTCGGCACCAGAGATGGTCGGGTCGGCGTTGGAGCTCCCGAAACTGCGCAGGTACTGGGACTCCTCGACATTCGCGTCGCCGGACCGCTTGGCCGCCTCGGCATTCGACTGACCCTGTACGACGTACACGTCGCCGGCGACTATTCCGGTGCGCTTGGCCACCACTCGGTCGATGCCGGGCCCGACGGCTCTCAGCTCGAAGGTGTAGTCCCACCGGCCGGCCAGGATGCGTGGCGTGAACCGGAACGGCGCAGAGGCCGGAGCGGTGAAGGTCTGCGTCGCACCGTTGCCGGTGACGCGCAGCTCCACGTGATCCACCCCGGTCGCCGTGACCTGGCCGGCCACTGCGGGGTTCGCGCCGTTGTCGCTGTCGCGTGGGACCAGCTTCAGGTCCTGCGGCATCTCGGTCAGCTTCACCAGCGACGGCCGGGCGTAGACAGTCAGCTTGCGCTGCGTGTACGACGCCGCGTTGTCGGTCAGCGTCCAGTCGGGTGCTCCGGTGGTGTTCGTGCCGATGCCGAGCGCCAGGGTCTTGGCGGTCGCCTCGGAGAACCGGTTGATCGAGAGCACCGGCTTGGCCGGCACGGACGACGGCTTGGTCCCACCGATCTGGTGGATCTGGAACGAGCCATGGCCGAGAACCGTGGTCGGGCTGTCATCCGCGTCGTACGTGCTCGCGGAGGCGTTGGGGACCTGACCGGCGGCCGCACCGCTGTACTGGTTCGGCCACATCTCGATGTAGCCGGTCTGACCGGTCCCGTTCGTCACGCCGGCCACGTTGGAGCTCACCTCGAGGTCGGTGACCTGCTGCCGGAAGATCTGACCTGCGGAGGTCTGCAGACCCAGTCGCTTGGCATCACTGGTGAACGGGTCCATCGCCGTCCACACCCACTGCACGCCCTTGGGACCGTTCAGCTCGAGGCAGTAGCCGACGCGATCGAAGTTGGACCCGATCGCCGCAGTGTTGTTGACCGTGTACGGCGGCGTCGTATTGAGCCAGGTCGCCGACGTGGGCAGATTGATCTGCAGAGCCGTGGTGTAGCCCGCCGCGGCTGCGTCACAGCCTGCCGCTGCCACCGCCGCAGTGGGCGGAGCGAGGACCGCGATCGTGGCGAGGACCGTTGTGAGGATGGCAGACCGAGGCATGGGCGGTACCTCCGGGGAAGCTCTATTCGAGTTTGTTGGCGTGGCGGATGACGTCGACCATGTCGGACATCATCCCCGTCAGATCGTAGTCCTTCGGCGTGTAGACGGCAGCGACACCAGATGCGAGCAGGGCCTTGGCATCCGCGTCCGGGACGATGCCACCGACCACCACGGGCACGTCCTCCAGCCCGGCCTCGCGCAGGCCTGCCACGACGGCCGGGACCAGCTCCATGTGGGAGCCGGACAGGATCGACAGCCCGACACAGTGCACGTCCTCCGCCACTGCAGCCGCCACGATCTGCTCGGGCGTCAGCCGGATGCCCTGGTAGATCACCTCGAAGCCGACGTCACGCGCGCGGACCGCTACCTGCTCAGCGCCGTTGGAGTGGCCGTCCAGCCCAGGCTTGCCGACCAGGAACCGCAGCCGGCCACCCAGCTCGTCAGAGGTCTCAGTGACCTTCTCCCGCACTGCGGCGATCGCCTCGCCACCCGCAGACACTCCCACTGATCCCGACACACCAGTGGGTGCGCGGTACTCGCCGAACATCTCCCGCAGTACGCCGGACCACTCCCCCGTCGTCACGCCGGCCCGGACGCACTCCAGCGTTGCGGGCATCAGGTTGCCGGTGCCCTTCGCAGTCTCACGCAGCTTGGCCAGAGCGGTCTCGACCGCTTTCTGATCGCGCTGCGCCCGCCACTCGCGCAGTGAGTTCAGAGCGGCCTGTTCGGCAGCCGGGTCGACAGTCTGGATCGCCGTGTCCAGGTCAGCCGTCAGCGGCGACGGCTCGGTGTTCTCGAACTTGTTGACACCAACGACGACCTGCTCACCGGACTCGATCCGCTGCCAGCGCTCCGCGTGTGAGCCGACCAGAGCGCTCTTCAGGTAGCCGCTCTCGACGGCTACGACCGCACCGCCCATCGCCTGCACGCGGTCGATCTCGTCACGCGCCCCGGCGACCAGCTCGTCCACCTTCGCTGCGATGACATGCGAGCCGTCGAAGATGTCGTCGTACTCGAGCAGGTCTGACTCGTACGCGAGCACCTGCTGCATGCGGAGCGACCACTGCTGGTCCCACGGCCGCGGGAGGCCGAGGGCCTCGTTCCACGCCGGCAGCTGCACTGCGCGGGCCCGGGCGTTCTTGGAGAGCGTCACGCCGAGCATCTCCAGCACAATCCGCTGCACGTTGTTCTCGGGCTGCGCCTCGGTCAGGCCGAGTGAGTTCACCTGGACGCCGTACCGCAACCGCCTGGCCTTGGCGTCAGTCACGCCGTACCGCTCCAGCGTCAGTTCGTCCCAGAGGCGCACGAACGCGCGCATCTTGCACATCTCCTCGATGAACCGCACCCCGGAGTTCACGAAGAAGGAGATGCGCTGCACCACGTCACCGAACTGCTCCGGCTCCACCTGACCGCCGTCTCGAACCCGGTCCAGTACGGCGATCGCCGTACTGAGCGCGAAGGCGAGCTCCTGCACTGGAGTGGCCCCGGCCTCCTGCAGGTGGTAGCTGCAGATGTTGATCGGGTTCCACTTCGGGACGTTCGCCACCGTGTAGGCGATGAGGTCAGTGGTGAGGCGCAGCGAGGCGTCCGGCGGGAAGGCGTAGGTGCCGCGGGACAGGTACTCCTTGACGATGTCGTTCTGCGTCGTACCGGTCAGCTCGGACGGCAACGCCCCCTGCTCCTGCGCAGCGACCTGGTAGAGCGCCAGCAACCACATGGCCGGCGCGTTGATCGTCATCGACGTGTTCATCTGCGCCAGCGGGATCTGATCGAACAGCGCCCGGACGTCACCCAGGTGCGCCACCGGTACGCCGACCTTGCCGACCTCACCCTTGGCCAGCGGGTGATCGGCGTCGTACCCGGTCTGGGTCGGCAGGTCGAACGCGACCGACAGTCCGGTCTGCCCCTTGTCCAGGTTCCGCCGGAACAACGCGTTCGACTCGGCCGCGGAGGAGTGCCCCGCGTAGGTCCGCATCACCCACGGCCGGTCCCGCTCGCCAGTCGCCATGTACCCGAGAGTAGGACTGTGTGACCTTGTGAGTCGCCCTCTCGTGACTCGTGTCACCAGGGGCCTACGTCACAAGGCCATACAGCATCACATTACGCGGTCATCGGAAGGGGGGTCCGCTCCACGTGCAGGATGCGGTGCAGGCGGGTGACCGCCAGGATCCGCACCACGGACGGGAGCGGGTGCCAGAGGACCAGTTGCCGGCCGAGGAGTTGGGTACGGCGGTGGGTCGCCACCAGCAGACCCAGACCGGTCGCGTCGACGGCATCGACCTCTTCCAGGTCGACTATGACGTCGCCGTGGGAGGTGTCGATGAGGTGGTTGAGAGTCTGGCGGACGTCGCCCACAGTGCGGACGTCCAGGATGCCGGTCAGATGTATGACGTTGTCATGGGTCGGTGCGTGCATGTCCGTGCCCTCCGCTCGTCCGGCGGCCCCCGAGTGATCGGCCGCTGTGCACAGCGTCGTGTGTCCGTAAAGACTCCATGCAGACACGGATGGTTGCCAAGACCGCACGAGATTCTGTTTCGGAGCAGAATGGGGTATGTGTTCGCCGAGCGGTACTTCCTCTTCCCCGTGGTCGCCATAGCGTTCGCCGGGCTGATGGTGCTGCTCTGCCGCTGGGCCTTCTCCAAGGCCAGGCGCGGCTCCCTGGTCCGGCGCGTCGACGACCGCCCGGCCGAGCGGGACTCGTTCGGGCTGCTGACCGACGTCCGGACCGTGCACAGCCACAACGAGGCCCGGATCACCGTCTCGAAGCTCAAGGACTTCGGCATCAAGGCCACGACGGCCCGGACGAAGGACGGGTGGACCGTCTACGTCTGGCCCAAGGACGAGGCCGCTGCGCGCGGACTGCTCGACACGCACTGATTCTGTCCGCTGCTGTCATCCAGTGGACCTCCTCGCGCGTCTACCCGCCGGCATGCCCAGCTCCGGGCTGCTGTGTGACGGGGGTCACGAGAAGGGGTCTGGGGACATCGGGCAAGAACAGGGCGAGCCGATCGGCGACCCAGCAGATGTGAGGAGTTCGATGACGCCCGACGTGGCCTTGGCGGCCATCGCGTTCCCCGGCCGGGTGCAGTCTGCCCGCAGCTCGGTGGACGAGGACAGTCTGGTGCTCGAGGCGTCGGTGCGGGAGCCGGAGCGGTTCACGCACATCTTCGACCAGTACTTCGGGCAGGTGCACTCGTACGTCGCCCGGCGGCTCGGCAGTGACCTGGCCGACGACCTGGCCGCGGAGACGTTTCTGATCGCGTTCCGGCAGCGGGAGCGGTTCAACAGCCGCAACGGCGTGGTCCGGGCCTGGCTGTACGGCATCGCGACCAATCTGATCCGGCGGCACCGCCGC
Organism: Kribbella sp. NPDC051587; assembly: GCF_044453945.1. NCBI lineage: Bacteria > Bacillati > Actinomycetota > Actinomycetes > Propionibacteriales > Kribbellaceae > Kribbella > Kribbella sp. NPDC051587. The sequence continues at coordinate 170,074 of NZ_JBITDE010000015.1, read as the reverse complement.
AACGAGGTACGCGCCTGGCGGGCCACCAGCAAGCTGCCGCTCCCGGAACCGACCAGTGGTCACGAGGAACGCGTGGCAGCACAGGTGACCGCACAGGGCGTCAGCCGCGAGCTAGCGGCCGCACTGGCCAAGGTCTCCGCCAAGGACCGTGAGGTCCTGCTACTGGTCGCACTAGGTCAGCTCACGTACGACGAAGTCGCCGCAGCCCTCGGAATCGCGTACGGCACGGTCTGCTCGCGACTGTCCCGAGCGCGGCGCGTCATCCGCGAATCTCTCGGCCCCACCGATCCGACAGGAGCTGACTCCTGATGAACGAGCTCAAGTCGATCCGCAATGCCTTCCCCGAACAGGACGGACCCAGCACCGAGGCGTCGGTTGCCGCCCGCCGGAAGCTGCAGGCGCTTATCCACGAGGAGAAGCACCGCAGTCGCACCAGACTGGCCTGGATCGGTGGTGCGGTCACCGCCACCACTGCGGTGGTCACAGTGGTCGCTCTTGGCGTACCGCTGTTGCAGGGCCCCAGCTCTGGGGACGTCGGGGTGGCGCCGGCAACGCTGACGCCGCCACGTCTGGCCAGCGCCAGTGAGGTGCTGATCGCTGCGGCCGTCCAGCAGGAGGCCGACGAGAAGGTGTCCGGCAAGTACTACCGGGTCCGCACCCTGCACATCGACACCGGTACTCGGGTCGGCAACCCGAAGTACACGCTGAAGCGGGAGAGCATCGACGAGCGGTGGATGCCGATGAAGCCTGGCGTCGAGTCCTGGTACGGCTGGGTCGAGCTCGGCTACAAGCCGGCCACCCCTGGCGACGAGGCCAAGTGGCGTGCGCAGGGTTCGCCGACGTCCTGGAACCAGAGTGAGCTGGCGGACCCCATCACCACGACCGGGACCAAGCCGGTGGTCAACAAGATGTCCTTCGAGAACGTTCCGGTCGGCTACTACCTGAGCGGTGAGAAGCCGCTCAGCGCGCAGCAGATCGCCGCCCTGCCCACCGATCCGGTGAAGCTGCGCGCGATCCTCGCCCAGGGCGCCGACCCGGCGAACGCGGAGGCGATGAACTTCACCGCCTACTCCGCGGCCGGCCGGTTGCTGTTCGAGGCACCGTCACCGCCGAAGCTGCGCGGCGCCGTACTGCGGGTGCTGTCGATGATCCCCGGGGTGACCATCGAGCAGAACGTCAAGGACCCGCTGGGCCGCACCGGCACCAAGATCTCGCTGAAGACCGACTTCGGCCGGCTCAAGCCGGGCGCCAACCCGACGCTGTACAGCGGTGGCCGGCTCGACTACATCATCGACCCGGTGCACGGCCGCCTGCTGGCCTCGCAGATGTTCGGCCCGAACAAGGGCGCGGACATCGCGCTCGAGTCCGGCTGGACCAACGACGACCCCACCCCGCCCTCCACCGCTCGTCGCTGACCCACCCCTGAGACCCCTCCGGTCACGGCTCTGTCTGAGCCGTGACCGCGCTTCACCCTGCCCGGAAATCGCCCTTCCCACCGAGGTGAACCTCTTGCCCAGATTCCGTCCCCGAAAAGTACTGGCCACCGCAGCGGCCACGGCACTCGTCGTACTGGCTGCGACCGTCCCACCCGCTGTTGGGGCTGAGCGGTCCCCAGCGGCTCTCTACAACGCTCCCTTGACCTTCACGCTGGTGACCGGCGACAAGGTGATCGCCCGGCAGACCAGCACGGGTGTCGTGCCCGTCGACGTCCGCCCTGGTCCCGGCCGGGACCGGATGGCGTTCCACAAGCTTGCCTTGGGCAAACAACAGCTGGTGGTCCCGCTGGACGCCATGCCGCTCGTCAACGCCGGAGTGGTCGACCCACGCCTGTTCGACATCGCTCTGCTCGGCGAACTCGGTCTGGATGACAAGTCGTCGCCCAGGCTCCCGCTACTCATCCAGTACGACGGTGCGGCGCGCGCCGTCCGCTCCGCCTTGCCAGAGGGCACGCAGGTGAAGCGGGAGCTGCCGATCATCGACGCCGTCGCGATCGGGCAGGAACGCGCTCAGGCCACAGACCTGTGGTGGAGCTGGCTCAACAGTCCGCAGGCCAAGCGCCGTACCGGACTGGCCGGCACTGTGAAGAAGGTCTGGCTGGACGGCGGAGTGACGCCGAACCTGGACCGCAGTGTGCCGCAGATCGGCGCACCGGCGGCGTGGAAGGCCGGACTGACCGGCAAGGGCGTGAAGGTCGCCGTACTCGACAGCGGGTACGACGCCACGCACCCGGACCTCAAGGGCCGCGTGATCGCGACCAAGGGCTTCACCAGCGACGACGTGGTCGATGTGGTCGGGCACGGTACGCACACTGCGTCGACGGTGGCCGGTACGGGCGCCGCGTCAGGCGGCAAGTACCGCGGCGTGGCACCTGATGCGGATCTGATGATCGGCAAGGTCTGCAGCAACCGCAACTGCGAGACGTCGGCCATCATCGCCGGCATGGAGTGGGCCGCTTCGTCCGGCGCGCGTGTGGTGAACATGAGCATCGGTGGCGGTCCGTCCGACGGCACGGACATCCTGTCCGAGACGCTCAACCGGCTGACCGCTAGTACTGGCACGCTGTTCGTCGTCTCGGCCGGCAACTTCGGTGCTGCGTCGACGGTGTCCGAACCGGCTGCGGCCGACTCCGCATTGGCGGTTGCGTCGGTGACCAAGTCCGACGGCCACAGCGAGTTCTCCAGTCAGGGACCGCGTCTCGGCGACCTGTCGGTCAAGCCGGACATCTCCGCGCCTGGCAGCCGGATCGTTGCTGCGCGCGCTGCGAACACTCCCCTGGACCCGTTCGCGATCAACGCGTCGTACGCCGAACTGTCGGGCACCTCAATGGCTGCGCCACACGTGACTGGTGCTGCCGCGCTGCTGGCGCAGGCGCACCCGGACTGGAAGGCACCGCAGCTGAAGGCGGCCCTGATGGGCTCTTCACTCGGGCTGAAGGACCAGGGCATCTACACGCAGGGTGCAGGACGCGTGGACGTCGCAGCCGCGCTCAAGCAACCAGTGCTCGCGATGCCGAGCAGTCTGAACCTGGGACTGCAGCCGGCGCCGCACAACGACGACAAGCCAGTCACCAAGCCGGTGACCTACTCCAACAGCAGTCCGCAGCCCGTGCGGCTCGCACTCAAGCTCAACGGCGCCAAGCTCTTCAAGCTCAGCGCCTCTTCCCTCCTGGTCCCCGCACACGGCAGTGCGACCGTTGAGGTCACAGCCAACACCTCTGGTCCGGAGGCCGAGGGTGCGTACGCCGCCTGGCTGGTTGCCAGCAGCAACGGCAAGACGGTCCGCACCACAGTCAGTGTGGGCAAGGAGGTCACCACCTACGACCACAAGGTGGTGGTGTACGACCACACCGGCGCACCGGCGGTCAACGACGACACCCATGTCTCCGGGACCTACCTGGTCGACGTGAACAAGCTGATCGCCTCCTCGGTGGCGGCAGGCGACTCGGTGAAGCTCCCAGCGGGCCACTACATCGTCGACGGCTACACGGCGAAGATCAACGACGAGGGTGCTGGCTTCGGCGAGGTCACCTACTTCACCGAACCCGACCTAGTACTCGGTGCGGCCGGTCCGATCACTCTCGACGGCAGCAAGGCGCGGCAGATCGCCGTACGGGCGCCGGTGACGGATGCGACCGCAGCGACCGGTGGTGTCGGTGCTGCGCGCACTCTCATCGACGGCACGACTTATTCGAGCGGTGTCGGTGTCGCCAACGGTGGTACGGCGAGCTTCACCCCCGTCATGTACGTCGTCCCGAACCGGACCCACGCGCCGAGCAAGTACACGGCGTTCGCCCACGTGGCCTGGGCGGGCATGCCAGACGGGCAGGACCCTGGAGGCGAGCTGTACCTGGACAGCCCGTACTTCTACCACGACTCCGCTGTCTGGCCCGGGCAAATCCCGGCCAACCCGTCAGTCGTCACCGATCCGCGTGACTACGCGCACCTGGACGCGTCGTACGCCGGAGAGCCCGGCTACCGGGCCGACAACTACAGCTTCGCCTCTCTGCCACAGCGCGACCCGAGTGGTCACGCGGTCCCGGCCTTCGTCTTCACACCGGCGATCGGGATGAACCTGCCGTTCCACCGCGCCGAGTACTACTCGGCGAAGAATGTGCTGTGGTCCTTCAGTAACGAGGTCTACCGCTACACGCCGGAGAACGGCTACGAGTACCTGACGCTGCTCGACTCCGAAGCGAAGGCCTACCCGGCCGGGCGCACCACGAAGGTCGACTGGCAGCGTGGCGTGTTCGGGCCGAGCCTGCCCGACCCACGGATCGGTAACCCCGGCCGCGACGCACTGCCGTGGGTCTCACGGGACGGCGACAGCGTCAGCGTCTACGTGCCGTCCTTCGCCGACGGGACGCCCAACCGGCTGGGAGATGCGGGACTAGCGTCGGAGCACACCACGCTGATCCGCAACGGCACGGAGATCGGTGCATCCGATTCACTCGCGATCCAGACGTTCGCCGTACCGGAGTCGGCGGCGACGTACCAGCTGACCAAGGTGACGAAGCGGGCGGACAACTGGACCAAGCTGTCACCGGAGATCTCCTCGCGCTGGACGTTCCGGTCCCAGCGCACTCCGGACGGTGTGGACACCGCACTGCCGTTGCTGAACGTGCGGTACACACCGGAGCTGGATGAGCGGAACCGTGCACCACAAGGGCCGTTCGAGTTCCCGGTGACTGTGCAGACGGCGTTCAAGGCGCCGGTGCGGCCGATCGTCAGCCTGCAGTTGTCGGCGTCCTTCGACGACGGCAAGACCTGGCAGCCAGTGCCGGTACGACGTACCGGTGCGGCCGTCTGGAAGGCGGCCGTCGACCAGATGTCCGGCTTCGTCACGCTCCGGGCTCAGGCGCGGGACGCAGCCGGCAACTCCGTCGATCAGACGATCACCCGGGCGTACGAGGTCAAGTAGCCCAGAACTCCTGGCGGCTCACGGTTGAGGGGCCGTGAGCCGCCAGGTCCGCGTCGCAGGGCCAGGCGTTGCTTGTGAGCCCGGTCTAGGGTCGAGGTATGGGCCTTTTGCTGGAGCTGGATCTGACCCGAGGTGTTCTCGAGACGCCGCCCGCCTCACCGGTGGCAGCGTTCCGTGCGCGGCACCTGCCGACACTGCGTGAACTGGTCGCAGCGCTACGCAAGGCGGCGCGGGACGAGTCTGTCGCCGGGCTGGTGGCACATCTGGGTGGTGCGCGCCTGACGCTATCCCAGGTGCAGGACCTGCGGGACGCATTGGCTGACTTCCGTACGTCGGGGAAACCCGCGGTCGCGTGGACCGAGTCGTTCGGTGAGGCCGGCGGCGGCACGGTGCCCTACTACCTCGCCACGGCGTTCGACGAGATCTGGGTGCAGCCGTCGGGTGACGTGGGGATCACCGGCGTCACCATGCAGGCGGTGTTCGTCCGCGGTGCGCTCGACAAGGCCGGCGTGATTCCGCAGTTCGGGAAGCGGCGTGAGTACAAGACCGCCGCAGACACCTTCACCGAGAAGCAGATGACCGGTCCGGGCCGTGAGATGGCCGCGCGGCTCGCTGAGTCGGTCTACGAGCAGATCGTCGACGGAATCGCCGTACGGCGCCGGCTGTCGCCGGAACGGGTGCGTGAGCTGGTCGACAGCGCGCCACTGCATGCCCAGGCTGCACTGGACGCCGGACTGGTCGATCGGCTCGGCTACCGGTCGGATGTGTACGACGAGCTGGAGAAGACGCTCGGCGAGACCGAGCGGCTGCTGGCCGAGCGCTATGTACGGCGTGGGCCGCGCACACTGGCTGAGCTGCAGCGCCGACTCCCCTGGCCGGAGAAGCCGCTGGTCGCGGTAGTGCGCGTCTCGGGCGGCATCACGGTCGGCCGGAACGCGAACAGCCCGCTGGGCGGACCAGGGTCCGGCTCTGACACGGTTGGCGCAGCTCTGCGTGCAGTTGCGGACAACGACAAGGTCAAGGCCGTCGTACTGCGCATCGACAGCCCAGGTGGCTCGTACGTCGCCTCTGACGCGATCCGCAACGAGGTACTGCGGCTGCGGTCCACTGGGAAGCCGGTGATCGCCTCGATGGGCAGTGTCGCGGCATCTGGTGGGTACTTCGTCGCCATGCCGGCTGACGTGATCGTCGCGCAGCCGGGCACGATCACCGGGTCGATCGGCGTGCTGACCGGTAAGGGCGTCGTACGGGATGCTCTGGCTCGGATCGGGATCTCGCAGCAGGCCGTGTCCGAGGGCGAGAACGCACGCATGTACTCCGCCCAGGAGGAGTTCAGCGACGACCAGTGGGACCGGTTGGAGGAGACGCTCGACCGGATCTACCAGGACTTCGTCGCTAAAGCCGCCCTGGACCGCGGACTGCCGGAGGCGCAGCTAGAGGCGCTGGCGCGCGGCCGGGTGTGGACCGGGGCGGACGCGTTCGACCGCAAGCTGGTCGATGAGCTAGGCGGCTTCCAGCACGCACTCACGCTGGCCTGCAGCCGTGCGGGGCTCGACCGCGACAACATCCGGGTCGCTACCGTGCCGCACCGCAACCTGCTCGATCAGCTACGTGCACCGACCACTACGGACGATCTGGCCGTCACAGCACAGCCGTTGACGCTGGACGGCCTGGCCAGTGGGGTCTACAGCGCGCTGGGGCTCCCACCGGCCGGACTGCTCCGGATGCCGCTCAACTGGCAGCTCGCTTAAGAGGTCCGCTCCCCACCGGGCACCCAGAGGACGTCGCCACCCGACGACAGGTTGGCGACCCGGCCGAGGATGAACAGCAGGTCCGACAGCCGGTTCAGGTAGGTGATGGCCAGCAGGTTCACGGTCGGGCCGTGCTGCTCGACCGCGGACCACGCGGTGCGCTCGGCCCGGCGGACCACCGTGCGGGCCACGTTCAGGTGCGCGGCGCCCACTGCGCCACCAGGCAGAATGAACGAGCGCAGCTTGGTGAGGCGGCCGTTGTACTCGTCGCACCAGCCCTCGAGGCGGTCGATGTACTCCTGCGTGATCCGCAGCGGCTCGTAGGCCGGGTTCGGCGTGATCGGGTTGCACAGGTCCGCACCGACGTCGAACAGGTCGTTCTGGATCCTGGTCAACAGCAACACCAGGGTGCTGTTCAGGTGTCCGGCCGCGATGGCGACCCCGATCGCCGAGTTCGCTTCGTCCACGTCGCCGTACGCCGCCAGTCGCGGATCCGTCTTCGAGGTGGTCGAGTTGTCGCCCAGGCGGGTCTCGCCTGCGTCACCGGTGCGGGTGTAGATCCGCGTCAAGTTCACAGCCATGGCAGGGACTCTACGCAAAGCCCGCTCCGTCTAAACGCTACAGTCGACCAGTGGAACGGTTTCGGATCGCGGGTGAGGCACGGCTCGAGGGAGCTGTGGAGGTAGCTGGGGCGAAGAACAGCGTGCTCAAGCTGATGGCGGCGGCATTGCTGGCGGAGGGGACGACGACGCTGCGGCAGGTGCCGGGCATCCTCGACGTCACGTTCATGGCGCAACTGCTGGACACCCTGGGCTGCTCGGTCACCGTGGATGCGGACGCCGGGGTCGCGACCATCGCCGTACCGGCCGAGATCGGCTACCAGTGCGACTACGACCTGGTGCGCAAGCTCCGGGCCTCCATCTCGGTGCTGGGCCCGCTGCTGGGCCGCTGCGGCCGTGCAGAGGTCGCGCTGCCAGGTGGGGACAACATCGGCTCGCGCGGGCTGAACATGCACGTGGCCGGCCTGGAGGCGATGGGCGCGAAGGTGCACATCGAGCACGGTTTCGTGATCGCCGAGGCTCCGCAGGGGCTGCACGGCGCCGAGGTCTGGCTGGACTTCCCGAGCGTCGGGGCGACCGAGACGATCATGATGGCGGCGGTGCTGGCCCGCGGTACGACGGTGATCGAGAACGCCGCGCGTGAGCCGGAGATCCAGGACATCGCGGCGCTGCTGGTGTCGATGGGCGCACAGATCGACGGAGCCGGGTCACCGCGGATCGAGATCACCGGGGTCAGCGGGCTGCTCAAGCCGGTCGAGCACGTCGTCGTACCGGACCGGATCGTCAGTGGAAGCTGGGCCTTCGCCGCAGCGATCACCAAGGGCGACATCACCATCACGAACGGTCACGCTGAGCACCTCGAGTTGCCGCTGGACAAGCTGCACAAGGCCGGTGCGCAGATCGAGGTCCTGAACCCGGGCTTCCGGGTCCGGATGGACGACCGGCCGAAGCCGGTCGACGTGGTCACGCTGCCGTATCCCGGTTTCGCGACCGACCTGCAGGCCTTCGTCATCGCGATGAATGCGCTGAGTGACGGCGCGGCGATGGTGACCGAGAATCTGTTCGAGGGCCGGTTCACGTTCGCCCAGGAGCTCACCCGGCTCGGCGCCCAGATCCAGACCGACGGTCACCACGCGGTGGTCCGCGGCGTACCGCGGCTGTCCGGGGCACCGGTCGTCGCGTCGGACATCCGCGCCGGCGCCGCACTCGTGCTGGCCGGCCTCGCGGCCGAGGGCGAGACGCTGGTCTCGGCCGCGCACCACGTGCACCGCGGCTACACCGACTTCGCCGGCAACCTGCGCCGCCTCGGCGCCGATGTCACGGTCGAGCCCGACGACGCGGACGTGTACTGGAACTGAGCCGGCATTTTCCCGGCACTCTTGCGGAACTCCTGGCCGGTAACGCCGATCGGCGGGTTAGGGTCCTGGCATGAGTGAGCGCGTGGTCAAGCCAGTAGGCCGTGGTTTCCTGTTCCTGGACTCGCATCCGGCCGGATGTGTCCAGGTGGTCAGAGACCTGGCCGCCGCCGTCGAGCCTCGTCCGGCGCAACGCCGGGTCGCGTTGGTGATCGGGTCCAGTTCGGGCTACGGGCTGGCCACGACGATCGCCGGGCTGGCGCAGTTCGGCGTCGACGGGATCGGGATCGCGTTCGAGAAGGACGCGACCGCCCGTCGTACGGCGACAGCTGGTTGGTACCGGACGGCCGAGACCGCCGCGCTGGCGGCCGAGCTCGGTCGCGACTTCAGCTTCGTGAACGCCGACGCCTTCGCCGACACCACGAAGACCGAGGTCCTCGACCAGATCGCCGAGCGGTTCGGCGGCATCGACCACCTGATCTACAGCGTCGCCGCCCCACGCCGTACCGACCCGCGCACCGGCGAGACCTACCAGTCCGCACTGAAGACGATCGGCGAGCCGTACACCACCAAGTCCCTCGCGTACGACGGCGCCGAGCCGCAGCTGACCGAGGTCACCGTCGATCCGGCGTCGGATGACGACCTCGCCCAGACCGTGAAGGTGATGGGCGGTGAGGACTGGTCCCGCTGGATCACCGCCCTGCAGGAGCGCGACCTCCTGAACGAGGGCTTCCGCACCGTCGCCCTCACCTACATCGGCTCCGACATCACCGGCGCCATCTACCGCCAGGGCTCGATCGGCGCCGCCAAGGCCGACCTCGAACAGACCGCCCTGACCCTGGCCAAGAACGGCGTCACCGCCTACACCTCGGTCAACGGCGCCGCCGTCACCCAGGCCTCCTCCGCCATCCCCGGCATCGGCCTCTACACCAGCCTCCTGCACAAAACCCTCGGCGACGCCATGCAGACCCCCATCGAGCAGTCCGTCAGCCTCTGGTCCCAACTCACCGGCGCCACTCCCCTGGACCTCGACGAAGACAACCGCATCCGCCTGGACCGCTGGGAACTGACCCCCGAAACCCAGTCCGCCGTCCACGCCGCCTGGCAGTCCGTCACCCCCGAAACCATCGCCACCCTCGCCGACCACGAGTGGTTCCACGCCGAAATCCGCAAGCTCTACGGCTTCGACGTCCCCGGCATCGACTACGAAGCCGAAGTAGAAGTAGACGTCCCCTGGCCCACCAAGTAATCCCGAGCCCCCATCAACGCAAACCCCAGCAGGTTGCTCCCCCGCCACCGAGCCGGGACCGACGCCGCCTCGTCGTTCGCCGCCAGGCCGATGCCCCAGACGCGATCGACCGGGCTGGCCTCGACCAGGACGCGGGAACCGGTTCCCAGGAGATAGTCACGCAGCTCCGGATGGGCGCTGAACTTGTGGATCGAACCGTCCACCACCAGCTCCATCCGGTGCTGCCGCCAGGTCTCCTCATCGAAATTGCGCACAGCCCGGCCGGCAGCCTTGGCAGCTCCGGCGCTCCGCGCCCCACGCACTGCCTCGAGCGCCGCGTCGTCACCGAACAGCCGTGCCTTGCCGGCCATCATCCAATGCTCAGCAGTCGGATAGCGGACGTCGTCCACAGTGAACGCCGCAGGAAACCACTGGCTGAAGCAACTCGCGTCAACGGCTCCGGGCCGACGAGGGCGGTGCCCCCAGAACGTCACATAGCGGTACCGCCGACCTCGCGCGATCCCGTCGAGCAGTTCCGCAACACTCCGCGGACTGTGCACCCCATCACCCATGCACAGCAGTATTCGGCCCAGCACCCCACCACGCGACCCCATTTCCCCAACCACCCAGCGAACCTCCACCCCCACCCTCCCGTCGGCGGGTGCTGTCGGGGGTGCGCACGGCTGCCGGTGGGGTTGAACAAGAAACAACCTGTCCGACCCCCCGCTCGCCAACTGCGGCCGCATGGGTGGACGGTGGACGGGGAACGAAACTGACCTGAATCGACAGGCAAAACACCCCAGCCCCCGCGACCGTCACCTAACCGACGACCGCACCACGACCTCAGCCACAGCCCGTTCACTACAAGCAACGGGAACCGCGGTCGCCGACCGCACCATCCACCTCAGCCACAGACCACCGCCACCCGCAGGCTTCAGTCGACCGCCCCCGGCGGCCGAGTCGGCCCCAGCCACAGCTTCGCGGAACCGTAGGCAGCAGACATCCGCAAAGCGACCCGACCGCATCCAGCCGAGCCAACGTCCGAAAACACGCCGACCACGCACTCCAATCATTCGGACGTTAACCCAACAGCGTGCGTAACGTCCGAAGGGGCGGAGGGGCCGTGTGCGGGCGTTCGGACGTTGTTAGAGGGGTTTGAAGGAGACCATTTCCAGGGAGAGGTCGGCGGCTTCGTCGGAGGCGGCGAGGTCTACGGAGGCGCTGATGCGCCAGTCGTGGTTGCCTTCGGGGTCGTCGATGATCTGCTGGACTTCCCAGTAGCCGGGGTGTTCTTCGACCATGAAGAGGGCCGGACCGCGGGCGGCCGGGCCGGTGTTCAGGACCTCGTGTTCGGCGTAGTACGCCGTACCGGCTTCGGCCCAGCGGGCGGCGTCCCAGCCGGAGTCGGTGTCGAGTTGGCCCAGTTCGGCCCAGCGGTGGCGGGCTACGAGTTCGACGCGGCGGAACATGGCGTTGCGGACGAGGACCCGGAAGGCGCGGGTGTTGAGGGTGATGCGGCGCGGGCCCTGGGGGGTGACCTCGACCTCGGCGGTGACGGGGTTGGTGAGTTCTTCCCATTCGTCGAGGAGGCTGGAGTCGGTCTGGCGGACGACTTCGCCGAGCCATTCGATCAGGTCGGTGAGGTCTTCGTTCGTCTTGTCCGGCGGGACGGTCTGGCGCAGCGCCTTGTAGGCGTCGCTGAGGTAGCGCAGGACGATCCCTTCGGAGCGCGCGAGACCGTAGTACTGGATGTATTCGCCGAACGTCATCGCCCGCTCGAACATGTCCCGGATCACGGACTTCGGCGACAGGCCGGCCTCGGCGATCCAGGGGTGGGTCTGGCGGTAGATGTCCAAAGTTGCCTCGAGCAACTCTTCGAGCGGCTTCGGCCAGCTGATCTCCTCGAGCAGTTCCATCCGCTCGTCGTACTCGATGCCGTCGGCCTTCATCCCCTGCACCGCCTCGCCCTTGGCGTGGTGCAGCTGCGCCATCAGGATCGCGCGCGGGTCCTCGAGCGTCGCCTCGACCACGGACACCACATCCAAGGCATACAACGGATCCTCGGGATCCAGCAGGTCGAGTGCGGCCAGCGCGAAGGTCGACAGCGGCTGGTTGAGCGAGAAGTCCTTCTGCAGATCGACGGTCAGTCGCAGGTAGCGACCGAACTCGTCGGGCTCCGGGAGCCGCTCGACCACACCGGCGGTCAGCAGCGTGCGGTAGATCTGGATCGCGCGGCGGATCAGGTGTCGCTGCGACCTCGCGTCCTCGTGGTTGTCCTGCAGCAGGTGCCGCATGCTCGCGAACGCGTCACCGTCGCGGGCGATCACGTTCAGGAGCATGGCGTGGTTGACCCGCATCCGCGACTGCAGCGGTTCGGGTTCGGCGACGACGAGCCGGTCGAAGGTGTCCTCGCCCCAGGTGACGAAACCCTCCGGCGGCTTCTTGCGCTGGACGCGCCGCTGCTTCTTCGGATCGTCACCGGCCTTCGCCATCAGCCGGACGTTCTCCACGACATGATCCGGCGCCTGTACGACGACGGTGCCGGAGGTGTCGTATCCCGCCCGACCCGCGCGGCCCGCGATCTGGTGGAACTCACGCGCCTTGAGGATGCGCTGCCGGCGACCGTCGTACTTGCTCAACGCGGTCAGCAGCACCGTCCGGATCGGGACGTTGATGCCGACGCCGAGCGTGTCAGTACCGCAGATGACCTTCAGCAAGCCGGCCTGTGCGAGCTGCTCGACCAACCGCCGGTACTTCGGAAGCATGCCGGCGTGGTGGACGCCGATCCCGTGCATGATCAACCGCTGCAGTGTCCTGCCGAAGCCGGAGCTGAAGCGGAAATGCCCGATCAGCTCCTTGATCTTGTCCTTCTCTTCCTTCGTACAGACGTTGATGCTGGTCAGCGCCTGCGCGCGTTCCAGCGCCGACGCCTGCGTGAAGTGCACGACGTACACGGGCGCCTGGTTGGTCACCAGGAGCTCTTGCAGCGTCTCGTGCAACGGCGTGGTGACGTACTTGTAGACCAGCGGGACCGGGCGTTCGCCGGACGAGATGATCGCGGTCGGCTTGCCGGTACGGCGGGACAGGTCGATCTTGAACCGTTCGACATCGCCGAGCGTCGCCGACATCAGCACGAACTGGGCGTTGGGCAGCTCCAGCAACGGCACCTGCCAGGCCCAGCCGCGGTCGGGCTCGGAGTAGAAATGGAACTCGTCCATCACCACCTGGCCGACGTCGGCCGCGGCTCCTTCACGCAACGCGACGTTGGCCAGGACCTCCGCCGTACAGCAGATGATCGGGGCGCCCGCGTTCACCGAGGCGTCACCGGTCAGCATGCCGACCTTGTCCGCGCCGAAGATGTCGCACAGCGCGAAGAACTTCTCCGAGACCAGCGCCTTGATCGGCGCGGTGTAGAAGGTCCGCACGCCGTGGGCGAGCGCCGCGAAGTGCGCACCGGTCGCCACCAGGCTCTTGCCGGACCCGGTCGGGGTGGACAGGATCACGTTCGATCCGGTCATCACCTCGATGACCGCCTCCTCCTGCGCCGGGTACAGCGAGATCCCCTGCTCCCCCACCCAGGTGGCGAACGCGTCGTACAGCGCGTCGGGCTCAGCGGTCTCCGGCAACTTCTCGGTCAGCGTCATCACCGACCATTGTCCCTCACGCCCCTCAAGCGCTCAGGCGGCGCTCCGGAAGGGACGGAACGCGGCGGAAGGCGGCGTCCTCGTGCCGGGTCAGCTCGTACAGCGTGCGGAAGATCTGCCCCTGCGGCGAATGCCCCGGATCCAGTACGTCGAAGCCGAGGATCTGCTTGCCCTCGTCGTACGTGATCAGCAGCGTCTTGTCGTAGAGGGCGAAGTCGCGCGGAATGATCAGCGAGGGGTAGTTGCGCCGGTAGTCCGAGACGGTGATCCAGTAGCTGGCCACGTCACCGGTGTGCTCCCAGTAGTACGCCAGCAGCTCCTCGTCGGCCAGATCGCTCTCCATCTGCTCGGCCTGGTCGTCGTCGATCACGAACAGCCGCGTCTTGAACTTCATCCGCTTGCTCTTCAGCTCCATCAGGTACGCCGTCGCCCCGCGCTCGTCCTTGTACCAGCGCAGCGTGTTCCGCTGGATCCCCTCGTACCCGTCCGAGTGCTCGATCGCACTGCGCAGATAGCCGAGGTACGCGGCCGGACCGACGTACGGGATGTTCCGGAAGTTGTCGCTCATCGAGGAGCGGATCAGCTTGGACAGTGCGTCGTTGTGGCGCGGGCAGCTGGTCAGCATGCCCAGGGCGGTCTCCTGATAGTCGATGCGCTCGGTCAACGCGCCGAGGCTCGCGTTGAGCCGGCCCAGCTCGTTGAGCGAGTTCGACGTGGCAGTGAGCAGCTGGCGGAACAGCTCGAAGATCCAACCTCCGAGCGTTCCCACGATCACCGCCAACACGTGGCTGGGCACCTGCCGAGCCGTGAACGCGTTGGTGGCGCCCGCCGAGAACAGCAGGATCGCCTCCAACGTGAGCGTGCCCACGATCGCCGAGCCGGCCAGCCGCCTCGGATCGACGGATTGAATCAGTGTCTTGCCCTCACCGGACGTGCTCATCCGACTCCCCCTTGACCTTGCGTCCCATGGTGACGTCGGTCACAGCACGCTGCAACCTAAATGCGTTGCGGCGTCAGCACAACGATCCGCGGATGTCGCCCAGCCACACTGAGGTCGTACGCCGCCTGCACCGTCCAGCTCGTTTCCAGCAGTGCGGCCTGCTCCTGGCTGAGCAACGCGACCACCACTCCGTCCGGTGCCAGCACCCGTCGCCAGGCCCGCCAGTACGGCGTGAGGTCGCCCACCGCGAGTCGCACGCCCCAGGGTGGATTCGTGACGATGCGGTGCACCGGACCACTCACTCGCGCCGCATCTCCCAGCTGCACCTGTACGGCGGCCGAGTTCGCCCGCGCGGCCGCAACCGCCTCAGCCCGCCGGTCGATCCCTCGGTACGACGCTGCCGGCTCTAGCGCGTGTGCTTCCACCAGCAGGGTTCCGGCACCGCAGAACGGGTCCAGCACTCGCATGCCCGGCTCAATACGGGCCAGCCGCGCCATGGCCGCGGCCACCGGCGGATGCAGGCTGCCGACGACGGTTCGCTGTCTCCACGCGCGGCGGTGCAGCGGTACGTCGTACGGGCGCACTCCGATCCACATCGTCTTCCCGTCGAGCACCACCCGCCACTCGGATCGCTGAGCCGGCGGACGAGCCCCATCACGGCGTGAATGGTACTCACCGCCCAAGACCGCGCCCACGTGATCCTCAACGTCGTACCGATTGAAGTTCCGCTCGCCGACGAACGACGCCGACACCGCAAACGGCCCCAGCGCCTGTGCTGTCAACGACACTGACCGCAGTCCGTCCTTCGTCCGCCCCGGATCCGGTACGGCGTCCCGGACCAGGAACACGTCATCCGCCAACCGCGGCGGCCTACCCAGCAGCTCGTCCGAGGCCTCGATGATCAACTGTCTCTTCGACACATCGACCACTCGATGTCCTCCGGCAGCGATCTCCTCAGCCGCCAGACCTTCCAACCCCGACACAGTGCGCACAAGCACCAAGGGCATGCGTTTTCTCCCGGTGAGCAATCGGGAGCGACCAGCTGGTCAGTCCCGCATCACCGGCTCTCGGGCCAAAGGCCTCAACCGAACCGGCGGCCGGTCAGGCCGCCGGAAAGAAAAACGCGTACATGCCTTGCATCGTCACATCCGTGTCCACCGGTTTTCAGCCGACCGAGGTGAGGCCCTCGTGCCGGGCCGGCCGGAGCGAGCGAGTGATCGCCTGCAGGTCGGCGGCCGCCAGCGTGGGTGAGGCTGCAGTCGTGGCCAACTGGTGCGCGAGGCGGTGGGCGTCCCACGCGGTGGGCTGGCCTACGGCGAGTAGGTCTCGCAGGGCTGCGGCCACATCGTCTGGGACGCGGTGGCCCCGGCGGGCGAGCTGCTGTACGGCGAGTGCGGTCAGCTGGTCCACGGTGTACTCGCTGAACTCCCAGCGGTCGGCGAAACACTCGCCAAAGGTGTTGGGGAGGCGGTGCAGCGAGGTGAGGTCGCCGGAGAGCAGAACGACCGGACCGGCCGGATTGCGTTGTATGGCGTCAGTTAGAGCGTCCAAGAGTTCGGTGCGGACCTCAGGCAGGTCAGAGAGCCACTCGCCGTCAGCGTCCAGCAGGAGGACTCCGCCGTTCGCGTCCTCGAAGGCGGCGGCCACCAGGCTGGCGGCTTGGCCGGGCCAGCGCGGGCAGAGGTCGTGGCCGATCGACCGGTGGGTCAGGTGGCCGCTGGGCACCAGGCGGAGCTCGGCCAGAGTCTGTGCGTAGTGGGTTGCGACAGCTGTGCGGCCGAGTCCGCGGCGCCCGGACAGGATGAGGTTCGCCTGCTTGCCCAGGCCCTTCTTGAACCCACACAGCTCGATCAGCCGGCGACCCGCCGCGTCCCGCACGCCCTCCAGACCGTTGAGTGCTGCAAGCCGTTGCCAGCCCAGCGTTGCCTGTACGGCGGCCACCGGGTCGGTGTCTGCATCCGGTGCAGCCGCGCGCGGCGCCACCTCACCCAGTGCGGCCAGTTCACTCGCCAGATCCTTGCCGGTCAGCCTGCTGAGCTCGGTGTCCTTCGACGGCGGCTCGAGCGCGAGTCGCGAGGCCTGGTTGTTCACCATGGCCTCGAACAGTTTGCGGGCGACCCGGCCGTTGCCAAAGGTGTCGTTCTTCGGCACGCGTTCGAAGTAGTCGGTGAGCGCGTCGACCGCATCGTCGGTCAGCTCGTAGTAGTGCTTGTTGCACAGGTTCGTGGCGATCGTGACGAGCTCCTCGACGCTGTAGTTCGGGAACTCGATCGTGCGCGAGAACCGGGACTTCAGACCGGGGTTCGATTCGAGGAACTGCTCCATCAGCTCGGAGTAGCCCGCGACGATCACCACGAGATCGTCGCGATGGTCCTCCATCATCTTCATCAACGTCTCGATCGCCTCCAGCCCGAAGTCCGGACCGGTGCCACCGGACTGGCTGGCCAGCGAGTACGCCTCGTCGATGAACAGCACGCCGCCCATCGCGCTGTTCACCACCTCGGCTGTCTTGATCGCGGTCGCGCCGATGTACTGAGCAACCAGGTCGGCGCGGGCGACCTCGATCATGTGGCCGCGCGCCAGGATGCCGAGCTCAGCCAGCACAGCGCCGTACAGGCGGGCGACGGTTGTCTTGCCGGTGCCGGGTGGTCCGGCGAAGACGAGGTGCCGGCTCATCGGCGGCATCGGCAGGCCCATCTCTTGCCGAAGTTGAGTCATCTTGATCAGGTTGATCAACCCGAGTACTTCATGCTTCACACCATCAAGACCGATCAACGTATCGAGCTCCGCCAGCGGTCCCTCCAGCGCAGCCCCCATCGCATCGCCGATCGACGACGGGTCAGTGGAGACCGCCCGAGCCTGCACAGGCTCGGGCTCACCACGGACCGGGCGGTCGCCGCTACCGGTGATCGTGCAGTCGGTGACAGTCGCGTCGTCGGTGTCGACCAGGACGCCGTCGCCCAAGCAGTCGGTGATCTCGCAGCCCCGTACCTCACCACGGGCTCCGCTGAGCAGATGCACGCCATGGCGCTGTGCTGAGCGCACCCGGCACCGGACAGCCTGTACAACGCCGCCCGCGCCCACGCCAATCCCATCCGCGGCCGGGCTGACCACCTCACTGTCCTGAATCGTCAGCGTCGCGCTCTCAGCCCACACACCTCCACCACGCAACAGAGTGGAGGTGAACTCACCATGTGCACCAGCCACGACCGTGATCAGACGCGCTGCCGAGCCACTCACCCGAAGGTCAGTCACCTCGGCCCGTGCATCGTCAGCGAGCATCAGCCCAACCGCATCACCCGCGTCGATGACCGAGTCGGACAGGGCCAACCGTGACTTGCCCTGAACCAGTACGGCGCCCTGTGCCGCTCCCTCGACGTGGAGCCTGGCGAACACCGGCCGGGACTCCCCGTCGACCTGCACACCGATCGGGCTGTCCACCACCCGGCAGTCATCGAACTGCGGTGCCGAGCCACCGGTCACGTAGACCGCGTTGCGACCGGCTGACGCGAACCGGCAACCACGTAGCCGTGGGGCAGCACCTCCAGCAATGTGCACCGCCTGTGTACCCGCACCGCTGAACGACGAGTCGGAGATGACCACATCGCCTGTGCTGCACAGGTAGAGATCCAGACCGGTGCTTTCGCTGACCGTGACGTCGCGGATCTCCGCACTCGCCTCCTGCTCGATCACCACCGCAGGTTTCCCCGCCGCGACGACCTCACAGTCCTCGATGACCGCCGTACTGCGACCGCTCACGCAGATGCCGTTGCCGCCCGGCTTCCGCACGGTCACGCGACGGAGAACCAGCGAGCCCTCCTCAGCCACGACCACACCGGACGACGAAACCTCAGTGATCTGAGAATCCTCAATCAGGCTTGGCATCGGCGAGGTCACTACCAGGCCGGCTCCACCGGTAGTGGTGACGGCACAGCCACGCAGTACGACGCAGCCCTGGCCGCGCGCCAGTACGGCGGCCCACGCAGCGCCCGCCACTCGACAGTCGTCCAGCGCTGCTTCGCCGTGCCGGATGTCGACCGCTGCAAGGCTCTCGTCGGTACAGGTGAGGACGAGACCGGAGAGCTGAGCGGCGTCTGCGGTGACGACGACCACGCTGCCGGTGCGGGCGATCACCTCTACCGTGCCCGGTCCCTCCTCAGCGGTGATGGTCACCATCCGGGACACCAGGAGGTTCTCCTCGTAGCGACCGGGCATGACCTTGATGGTCGCGCCGTCACCGGCCTCGCGGAGTGCGGCGCTGATCGTCGCGTGCGCGCCAGGGCTGTCGGCGGAGACCAGCAGGAGCTGCCGGCTCATCAGTTCTCCTTCTGCGACGCGGGTGTGGCGCGCACCAGACCGGGCAGCAAGCCGAAGCGAGAGGCGGCTGTTGGTGGGACGCGGTGCTCTCCTTTGGCTCCCGCCCAGGTCTCCAGGCAGCGCCGGAGGGACTTGAGCGCGAGATCGTCGAGTGAGGCGCGGTTGCTGTCCACGCGACCGGACGCGTCGATCTCACCAGCAGCGAGCTCACGTAGGAGGATCTGGCCGCGTTGTCCGTCGGCTGGCTCGGTGAGGTCCAGTACTTTGAAGCTGGTGCCAGGGACGAACAGGACGCGGTCGGTGATCGGGTGCTCGTCGAGTTCGAGCAGCTTCATCCGGCGGGCGGTCATCGACCACACTGCGACGTCCACGTCGTGTTCGTGCTGCTGGGTCGCGCAGGGGGCGCTGAGGGCGTTGACGAAACCCCACTCGGTGAAGAGCTTGCGGCTGCGGTAGAGCTGCCACTCCTCGGGTGCGACCGAGGTCGAGTACACGGCCGCACCGCGGTGGGAGGGCAGTCTGCTCAGTCCCGAGACGACACAGCGGGCGAAGGGGACGTGTGGACCGACTGTTGCTGAGCGCAACAACTGGTCCAGGTGGTCGCCCTCACCGGAGAGGTAGAGGCGGATGGCGACCGCGTCGGTCAGTACACCCCCGGACGAGCGTTCCAGCGCGCCCTGGAAGCCGGGGTGCTCCGACAGCACCCGCGTGACCGAGTTGGCCACCGCGGCGTACTCACGCGCCAACGTCCGGCGCAACCACGCCCGCTCCTCATCCAACCCCCGCTTCGGTACCAACGCCGCCGCAGCCACCTCCGGCGTCGGCTGCAACCCCGCCGCAGCACGCGCCGGCACGACGGTCGCCAGCCCCGGCCCGGCCGGTCCGACGGTTGCCGCGTCGGCTGGTGCCGGTACGACGGTTGCCGCGTCGGCGGGTGTGGTGACGGCGGGAGGGGTGGCGGCGGGCGCGGTGCCGGCGGGTGCCGGAGCAGACGGAGTGAGAACCGACGGGACCTCAGGCGGAGCGGACTCCAGCCGGAGCGGTACCGCATCCAGCGCGAGTGACGGATCAGTCGCCGGAGCCATCACCACCTGATCTGGCCCGACACCGGGGCCGGGGGTGCCCGGGGATGAGGTGGTGAGGGCGCCCGGGGGTGGGGTGCTGAAGGCAGCTGGGGCTGGGGTGGTGAAGGCGGCAGAGGGTGGGGTGCTGACGCCGGCTGAGGGTGGGGGCGTGAGGGCGCCCGGGGGTGGGGTGGTGAGGCCGGCTGAGGGTGGGGTGCTGAAGGCAGTTGGGGCTGGGGTCGTGAAGGCGCCCGGGGGTGGGGTTGTGAGGCCAGCTGAGGGCGAGGTCGTGAAGGCGGCTGGGGCTGGGCCCGTTAGTTCTATCCGGTCAGGAGTCGCCGACTCCGCAGGGGTGAGGGTGGCTTGGGCTGGGTCGGTTGGTTCTGCGCGGTCAAGGGTCGCCGGCTCGGCAGGGGTGAGGGTGGCTGGGGCTGGGCCGGTTAGTTCTATGCGGTCGGGGGTTGCTGATTCGGCGGGGGTGAGGGTGGTTAGGGCTCGGGTGGCGGGGTCCAGGTGGTCTAGGAGGGTGGTGGCCAGGTGTTGGAGGCGGGGTGGGGCTTGGGTGTTGCCGTCGCCTACGAGCACCAGGTGGCGGGCGCCGTCTGGTTGGAGGGCTCGGACTGCCACAGCGCGTGGGACGACTGTGGGTGGGCGGAGCCACAGACCGGACTGGACTACCTCTAGGACGGAGTCTTCGGCGTAGGTGTAGACGGCTGGGGCTAGCTCTTGCAGTCCGGAGAGCGGTTGGTGGTAGGTGGCGGGGGTCGGAGGCAAGGGGACTTCGCCGGGGATGGAGGGGGTGTAGCGCATGGCTTGGAGGGAGGTTTTCCAGCCTAGGGTGCCGTCTTTGCGGAGGAGGCGGACGTCGGGCTGGTGACGGGAGCCGACGGGAACGCCCGTGTAGCAAATGATTTGGGCTCCGACGGAGTCTGCGATCAGCTGGCCGTAGGCGATCCGGTTGGACGACGGTGCGATCGGACCGAACTTCACCAGCCGCAGCTTCGACCGCAGCTCCTCCGGCAGCCGGGTCCAGAACTGCTTGATGTCGTCCAACGTCACCGACGGTCCGCCGGGACATCCGAGCACCACCGTGTACACGTCCGGTTGGCAAGGCAGCGTCTCGACCAGCCACTGGCGGTACGGCTGCACAGCACTCTCCGGACCGCGCGGGCGCAGCCAGACGCCGCACGGCAGGGGCTCGGTGAGACTGCTCGCAGTGGTCGGCACACTCTCGACCCGCGCCGACGCCTTCTCCCAGACCGGCCGTGGGAACCTCTTCCCCGAATGCTCCGGCGTCCGCCCCGGCCGGAAGCGCAGCCACCCGGCATCGACGAACACCGAGCCACCGACCCCCGGCAGGACCGCGCCATCGGGTGCGACGATCATTCGGTTGAGCCGATCGGACAGCCACTGGCTGGCGAGAGCGAGCGTCTCGCGGGACCGCCCACCGATCACCAGCCGCATGCCGCGGCGGCGACCTGGCAGCAGACTGGCCGCCGACTCCCAGACCGGGATCGAGCTGTCCGCCGGCAGGTCGACCACCACCAGCTCGTGCTCAGGGTCCGCGGCCAGCCCCAGAGCGAAGTCCCGGATCTCGTCGCGGAGCCGGTCACGCGGGTGGACGACGTAGGCATTGCCGATCGGGCTGCCGGTCATCGGGCCACCCATGCTCAGGTCGGCGCCCAGATCATGCACCTTGGTCAACAGCCTCATCAGCCCTGTCCCTTCTCGAACACACCCACGGCGGCCCGGCTCAGGACCGGCCCCTCCGGCATTGCGGCCAGCACCGATGCGGCGACCGGCTGCGGCACCACACCGCCGTACCCGAGGGCGCTGATCGCGGCGTCGTCGTACAGCCGGAACTTGAGGCCCTGATCGGTGATCAGGTACCGGTCCGGTTTGGCGCCCTTGGCCGTCGGCGCCGGGACCGAGGCGGCGAGCAGTCCAGTGCCCTGCTTGAGGTAGGGCCCGATCTCAGCGCTCATCCCAAACCACGCGAACCTGCGCTCAGTAGTGACCGCCTGGCTGATCACAGCCGCTCCTTGCGGCTCCTGCCGCAGACAGAACGCCCGCTGCCCAGTCGGCGTCGACCTCATCGAGAGCAGGTCTGGGAGCCGCTTGGTCAGCGAGTCATCAGCAGAACGCGGTGCAGCAGCCAGCGCAGCCGCATCGATCGCGACAGCACCTCTGCCGTGAGCGACCTGCAGCAGCGACGCCTCGGTCCGCGACACCGCGGCCAGCCCGTCCCGCCGCAGTACGACGAAGTTCGAGCCCTGCTGGAAGACAGTGCCGATCGGGTACGACGTGCCGCCGACCGAGGCGGTCCCGTTCCCAGGGATCACAGCCGGGGCAACTGATGGACCGTCAGGCAATGCGGCGAGCCACGCATCCGGAGCGGTCGGCGGCTTCGCCGTACCGAGCCCAAGCGCAACAGCCACCGCCGGCCCGTCCAGATGAAGCTTCACACCCTGCAGTACGACGTACTGCTCACCACGAGGCGACGCGACCCAGAAGTACTCGCTCTCACTCAGCCGAGTACTCGAAGCGTCCGGATTGGCGTTCATGCTCATCAGTCCAGACCCCGGTACGACGACGCCGCCCGTCGCAGGCAGACACAGCAGCCACGGCGTAGTCACCAATGCATTTGCCGCCGGCAACGGATCAGGCGCGTTCTCGATCCCGATCCCCCGTGCCCGCTCCACGTCCTTCAGCGAGGACCGCGAGACCGACTTCACCTTGGCCCCGGCCCCTTGCAGCAGCATCGCGGACGCCTGGTTGCGCACCGGGACCAGGACGCCGTCCCGGTAGACGAACCGGGCACCGCTCTCCTTCTCCACGATGACCACTCCCGGTTGCTTCCACGCCACGTTGCCGCCGGGGTTGATCAGTCCATAAACCCAGACGGCCACCCCGATGAACAGCGCGAACACCACACCGAAGATCAGTCCGAACAGCGCGCGCCGGGCCGGCACCTCGCCGTAGTTCGTGTCGCCCAGCAGCAGTGCAGCGCCCATCCGCCCGACGAGCGTCTGGTACGCGTGGACCCGGTCCTTCTTGGTCTGCATCCGCTACCCGGCCAGTCCACGGGCCCACGCGAACAGCCCGAGCATGTGCGCGATACACGGCACCAATGCGATGCAGGACAGGTTCTCCAGCACGTCACCCAGGTGCGGCCAGATCGGAAGCATCCGACGCGGCGCCGGACGCCGTGCGGCCAGCACGAGCATCAGCGCAGCCAACAGCAACCCCAGTACGCCGAGCACTCGGCCCAGGTCGCCTACTCCGGCCAACAGCCGCATCGCAAGCAGTACGGCGCCCCACGTGCCGGCCAGTGCGAGCGCCAGCCGCTGGCTGATGTTCAGAAACTCCCGTGAGCGCAGCAGCACAAGTCCCGCGACCAGTCCGGCGATCGTGTACTCGAGCCAGCCAGGTGCGGCCAACTGGTAGCCGAAGGCAACCGCACAGACCACTGAGGCACCGATGGCGAGCACACTGAGGTAGCGGTCGGCGTTGGCGGTTTGCTCGACGACCTGAGCCGCAGGCATCGGTTCGATGTCCACAGTCATCTCGTCGGCGTTGCGCGGCAGCTGCGGGCCGCGGAGCCGAGCAGCACGCGTCGCCAGCCGCGGTGCGAACAGCAGCAGGATCAGAAACACGCACATCACCACTGTTGCCGTTTGCGAACTGCTCTGCCCCAGGCCGAGGTGCAGCCAGACCGCAAGGATCGCAGCGATCCCCAGCACAGCAGAAGTACCGAACGGCAGGATCGGCAACTCAGCCACCGCCAGCCGCTGGACAGCGAGCAGCACCACCGCAAACACCGCCAGCAGGACTCCACCGAGCAGTACTGCGGTCGGCGCCAGCGAGCGCACACCGCCAGCGGATGCGGCGATCAGCGCCGACAGTCCGGCATACCAGCAGCCCGCCGTACCGATAATGGCTGCCAGCGACCGGTCCGCCAACCGCTGCGCGATCAGCACGGCCGACACACACAGGACTAGCGCGAGAGCGCCTGAGGTGACCGCACCGGCCGCACGGCCCGTGCCTTCGGCCAGCACGACGCCGATGGCTATAAGCACAGCTGCAGCGAGGCTCAGGAAGAGCTGGCGGTTCACCGTCTCGTTCCAGCGGTTGCCCTGCCGGTTGACCGCGATCGCCATCCCCTCGGCGACATCGTCGAAGTCCAGCTCCGGCAACGGGTCCTCGGCCCGGGCGAGGTACAGCTCCTCACCGTCGAGCCAGTCCAGCGTCTCCGGCGTACCGTTCGCGTCGAAGGGCTGCTCACCCAGCCGCTGCAGCACCCAGGCGCCGTACTCCTCACCCTTCTGGTCTCGCACCATCTGCCGGACCAGCGTCGGCAGCAACGCCGTCACCGGCGTCGAGACCGGTACGGCGAGGTCGGCGCGACCACTCGGCCCCAGTACGACGATGCGGCACAGCTCAGGCGTACTCACGGGCCCTCGTTCCTGACAGCGACCAAGCCGGTCTGGATCAACTGGATGCCGCGCCGGGTAACGAGCTGGGCGCGGCCGGGTGGCAGAGTGCGCGGCGGGGCCTCGCCGAGGAACTTGCCCTCTTCCTTGGGGTACGAGAACAGCAAGGCGGGCGAGCCGAGCTCCCACAACCGGCGGAGGACCGGATCCATCATTCCGCGCATCGCGTTGGCACTGCTGCGCGCGACGATCAGGTGGAAGCCGATATTGGCGCCCTGGGCCAGCAGCGGCAGCAGGATCTCCAGTGGCGTCCCCATGCCCGAAGCCGCCAGCAACTCGTAGTCGTCAACCACCACGAACAGCTGCGGTCCCTCCCACCAGTCCCGCCGACGCAACTGCGCCGACGAGATGTCCGGCCCAGGCACGCGCTCATGCATCGACACGGCTGCCTGGGTCGCGAGCTCGGTCAACGCGTCCGAACTGACCACGTGCCCGACGCTGTACTCGGGAGGCAGTACGCCGTCCAGGTCGCGACGCGCATCCGCGATCAGCACCTTGGCATCACCCGGTGCGAACCCGTTCACGATCGAGCGCAGGATCAGCCGGAGCGCGTTCGTCTTGCCGGTCTCCGCATCACCCAGCACGAACAGATGCGGGATGGCGTTGAAGTCATGCCAGACCGGGTTGAGCCGCTGCTCGTCCAGGCCCAGGCTGATCCGCAGTCCGTTGTTCTCCGGCTTCGGCAGGTCGGCCATCGGCAGCCGGGTCGGCAGCAGCCGGACACCCGGCGCGCTGCGGCCGGTCCAGAACGTGCGGACCTCCTCGACGAACGACTTGGTCGCCACCGCCAGGTCCTCGGTCTCCGACGAACCGTCCAGCCGCGGAAGCGCAGCGAGGAAGTGATAACCGGAGCTGGTCAGACCGCGACCGGGCTGGTTCGGAACGGTGGCCGCCTTGCGGCCCTGCACCTCTGACTCCATCGAGTCACCCAGCCGCAGCTCGAACCGAGTCCCCAGTACGTCGCGCAGCCACGGCCGGATCTCCGACCACCGGCTCGACGACACGATCAGGTGGATGCCGAACGACAGCCCGCGGGCCGCGATCTCCGTCAGCTTGGTCTCGAGGTCACCGAAGTCCTGGCGCAGCGTGAACCAGCCGTCGACGATCAGGAAGACCTCGCCGTGCGCGTCCTGGACGCGACCTTCCCGGCGCGCGACGCGATAGTCGGCCATCGACTCGAAGCCGTGCCGGGCAAAGGCTTCCTCGCGCAGCTCCATCACCTGGATGACTTCTTCCAGTGTCCGTACGACGCGGTCGCGCTCCATGCGAGTCGCCACCGAACCGACGTGCGGCAGCCCACTGATCGACATGATGCCGCCGCCACCGAAGTCCAGCCCGTAGAACTGCACCTCCTCCGGCGTATGCGTGACGGCGAGGCCGAGAATCAGCGTGCGCAGCAAAGCAGACTTGCCGGACATCGGAGCGCCGACGATGCCGACGTGACCATCGGAACCGGACAGGTCGGCGACCAGCAGTTCCCGCACCTGGTCGTACGGAAGATCGACGAGACCGACCGGAACCCGTAGCCGACCGCGCGTTGCCGGGTCGTCAACGCTCATGCCCAGCTCGGGATGCGGCACCACGCTCGGCAGCAGCGAGTCGAGGCTCGGCGACGCCGACAACGGCGGCAGCCACACCTGGCGAGCCGACGGGCCCGCGCCGGTCAACCGGCCGATCAGTACCTCGGCGACACTCGGCGCATCCTCGGCGACCGGCTTCTCCTCGGCCGGCTTCGGAGTCATCTCCAGCGGCAGGATCTGGTGCATCGACGGGTTCGGCTGCGTGTAGAACGGCACGATCTCGCCGGCCGGGAGATCCGCCGTACTGAGGACGCTGCCGTCCGGGGCCGCCGTCAGGCACGGCCCCGAGACGTAGGCGCCCTTGAAGCGGGTCAGGTTCGTCGTGTCGATCTTGAGGTAGCCGTTGCCCGGTCCCGACGGCAGCTCGTAGGCATCCGCGACGCCGATCACACTGCGGGACTCCATCGAGGAGAACGTCCGCAGCGCGATGCGATAGGACAGGTGCCCCTCGACGCGATGGATCCGGCCCTCGTCGAGCCGCTGCGAGGCCAGCAGCAGATGCACACCCAGGCTCCGGCCCAGCCGGCCGATGCTGACAAACAGCTCCATGAACTCGGGCTTGCTGCCCAGCAGCTCCGAGAACTCGTCGACGATCACCAGCAGAGTCGGCAACGGCGGCAGCTGGCCGCCAGACAGCCGAGCCTTCTCGTACTCGAACAGCGACGAGTAGCCGCTCTCGCGGAGGATCTCCTGGCGCCGCGTCATCTCGCCGTTCAGCGAATCCTGCATCCGGTCGACCAGCGGCAGTTCGTCGGCCAGGTTGGTGATCACCGCCGACGTATGCGGGAGTTTCTCCATCCCGATGAACGTCGCGCCGCCCTTGAAGTCGACCAGGACGAAGTTCAGGATCTCCGAGGAGTGCGTGACCGCGAGGCTGCAGACGAGCGTGCGCAGCAGCTCGCTCTTGCCCGACCCGGTCGCGCCGATCAGCATGCCGTGCGGCCCCATCCCGCCCTGCGCCGACTCCTTCAGGTCGATCTCGATGACCTCACCGTCCTCGGTCACACCGATGGGGACCTGCAGGCGGGCGCGCTGCGGCAGCTTCTGCCGCCATTGCGCATTCACGTCGAACGTGTAGGCATCCTTGATCCCGAGCAACGTGGTCAGCTCGAAGTCGTTCTCGAACGGCTGGTCGACGACATCGACCGTCCCGCTGGTCCGCTTCGGCGCGATCAGCCGCGCGAGCGTGTCCGCCTCGGCGAGCCCGAGCTGATCGCGCACCGCGCTGCCCGTCTCGTCACCCGTCGGGTAGCTGACTTGATCGTCGGTGCAGGTGAGCCGGACGACCTTCTCACCACCCGGTACGGCGCCAGTCGCATCAAGCAGGACGACGTTGCGCAGCCCAGGACCGCGCAGCGGCGAGCTCTCGGGGATCCTGGCCAGATGCGCGATGACCACGACGAACGGCTCGGCGACACCAGGCAACACGCTCTTGTCGTGCTCCCCACGATCAGTCACCTCCGGACCGAGCAGGTCGATCAGTTCTTCGTGGTCGCAGGTCAGCATCCGGAGCTCGCCGGCCGCGTCGCGCAAGGTGGGATGCGCGGTGTGCGGCAACCACTTCACCCAGTCCCACTCCGACCGGTTCTCCGGTGTCGTCAGTACGGCGATCCGCAGCTCGTCGGGCACCTGGAAGGTGACCAGCTGACCGATCATTGCCCGCAGCAACGACACGGCGGCCCGCGCGTCACCGGCGTACTCGACGCTGGTGAAGCTGCGCAGGCCGAGCGCGATCGGGATGCCGTTCACCGTCCGGTACGTCTCGCTGAACCGGCGCAGCGAGATCGACGACAGCGGCTCGAGGTCCTCGATCGGCATCGTTGACGGAGGCAAGAACTCCATCGCCGCCTTCTGGGTACCGAGCCCGATCCGGACCCGGGCGAAGTCCTCGTGACTCCCCCGCCGCTCCCACAACCGCGGACCGCCCGCGATCGACCACAGCCACGACGGGTCGGGGTTGTTCCAGACCACCGCGGCGCGCTGCTCGTTGCTGGTGTCGCGGGCCCGCCGGCGCAACTGGTCGATGTAGCGCAGGTAGTCGCGCCGCTCGGAGTTCAGCTTGCGCTTGCGTTCGCCCGCGGTGCGGAACAGCTGGCCGATCGCCATCGCGACCATGCCGATCGCCATCGTGCCGGAGATGATCAGGATGAACGGCGAGGCACCGCCGGACCCGATCGACGAGAAGATCAGGATCATCCCGATCGGGCCGACGATCATCGGAACGAACATCAACACCGACTGGAAGTCGTGGGTCGCGGGCTCCGGCATCACCGGCGGCTCTTGCAACTCCTCCGAGCCCTCCGGCATCGGCGGCCCCGACCGCCGCGGCCCGCGCTTGATCGTGACCGTGCTCACTCGATCACGCCCGGCGCCTTCGGCTGTTCGACCGCCCAGGCCGAGGTCTGTTGCCGCAACAGGTCAGCCGCCGTCCGCTCCTGCTCCTCGTCCTCTTGCTCCGCCTCGGTTTCCTTCAAGGCCGCACGCCGTCGCGCCTCCAACTCCTCCTGGTCGAACTCCACACCACTGCTGCTCAGTGTCTTCTCCGGCGGAATCCATGGCGGAATCAGACCGGCGATAGCGACAGCCGGTGTACCGGTCGTTTCGGCAGGACGGACGCCGGTGCTGCGGCCGGCCGAATGTCCCCAGGCCGGCGGAGGTTCTTCTTCTGTCGAAGGGGTGGAGCTGAGCCAGCTCAGGCCGCCGCCCGCGACCTCCCACGCGCTGAAGTCCTCCTCGCCGTCCGCCGAGGCCACGACCGCCACCCGATCCTCAGGCGGCTCCTGCCTCAGCAAAGCAGAGGCTTCGGACCGCTCCGGCTGCTTCTTCTCGCGGACCGGAACAGCAGGAAGCATCGGTACGACGGGCAACACCGCCTGCTCGTGGACGGGCTCGGCCGCCGGGGCTGCCCACTCCTCGGGTGTGCTCTCCGCAGTGGCTTCGGCGATCGGGTCGCCGACGCCTTCGAGGTCCAGGCCCTCCCACTGTTCGGAGTCGCCGAGCAGGCCGGAGGCGTCGGAGCGCTCAGCGCCTTCTTTGGTGTTGGCCGGCGACATCGGCGGCATCATCGGCATCCCGCCGAGACCTTGGCCCTGTCCTTGGCCGGAACCGCCCGCGGTGCCGTTGACCGGGTTGGGATCGCCGACACCAGGTGGCTCGACGCCCTTCCAGGGCACGTCGATGCCGTTCAGCAGCCCGGAGGCGTCCGAACGCTCGGCGCCCTCCTTGGTGTTCGACGGCGACATCGGCGGCATCATCGGCATCCCGCCCATGCCCTGCCCGGAACCTCCTTGCCCGGAACCGTTCTGGCCAGAGCCATTGGAGCCGTTCGAACCGCTCCCCGCCTTCCAGTCCTGGGGATTCGGCTTGTCGATCCCCTTGTTGTTCACCCCACCAGGGAACTTCGACCCACCACCGCCCGGCCCGTTCTGGCCAGGCTTGTACGGCGGCACCTGGCCGGGATGGAACGGCGGGATCTGCCCCGGCTTGTACTCCGGCGGGTCGAACGCCTTCTGGTTGTACTTGGGCGGGTTGTACTTGGGCGGCTCGTAGTCCTTCGGGTCGAACTTCGGCGGCGGCTGATACTTCGGGGCCTTGTACTCCGGTGTCTTGAACTGGTTCGGGTCGAACGCCGGCCCCTGGATCGGCGGTGCCTTGAACTTGTCCGGGTCGTAGGCCGGCGGCTGGTACGGCGGTGCCTTGAACTTGTCCGGGTCGTAGGCCGGCGGCTCGTACGGCGGTGCCTTGAAGTCGTTCGGGTCGTAGTTCGCCTTGTCGTACTTCGGTGCCTCGAACTTCGGCGCGTTGTAGGCGTCCGGGTCGAACTTGGGTGGCGGTTCGTACTTCGGCGCCTTGTACTCCGGTGGTTCTTTCCACTGGTAGTCCGGACCGTGCGCGGCCTGCTCCTTCGGGATCAGCATGCCGCGGGCGAGGGCCTCGTACTTGTCGTCCCCGTCGCCGCCTCCGCCCGGCCCCTTCGGTTTCGGTTTCGGCTTCGGTCCGGGCGCAGGGAGGATCACCAGCTCGATGTTGTACGGCTGGCTCGCGTACTCCTTGGCGAGCGTGACCAGGACCTCCCGCATGGCGGTGGTCATCGCGTCCGCGACGGCCGGGTACCTGCCGACGTGGACCCGGTCGCCGTCAGGGTCCTTCATGATGATGTCGGTGTCCGGCGGCTTCATCGAGTTCGCCATGTCCACCGCGACTCCTGCGTAGAAGTTGTCGATGTCGTAGACCTGCTTGATCGCCCAGGCCAGGGAGCTGCCGGCCTTCCACAGATTCTCCGGCGCCGGCTGCAACCGCTCCGCACCACCGTCGATCTGGACCGCGTGGGCGGTGAACCCGTTGCCGAGTTTGCGCGCCAGCGCCGCGAAGGACTCGGCCGCCTCACCCTTCCAGGGCCCGTCCTCGCCGACCAGTGCCTTGGTCTGATCGTCGATGTTGCGGCCGATCGCGGCCAGCCACTCCTTGGTCTTGCGCAGGGTCGCCGCCCCGTTCCACAACGACTGCGGGTCCGACCGGGTCGTCTGGTTCGTCTGGAATTCCTCCAGGTCCTTGGCATTCATCGCGGCGCTGCCGGTGATGACGGCCATGATCCATTTCCAGTCCCGGGTCCCGTAGTCGGCCTTGTCCCCGCCGCTGCCGGTGGCAATCACCGAACCGTCGCCCTGCTGCTTGGTGCCGGGTCCGGGGTCTGTGGGCGCGTCGGCCATGCTGCGAAACCTTCGGGTGAGCGGAGCGGATGGGACAGTGCGGGATCAGCCGGGGGTGCCGGTCCCGAGGGCCTTGGTGATGAACGTCTTCGCGTTCTCGATGTAGTCCGTGACGTCCTTGCCGGTGGCCGCGTTCAGCTCCTCGGCGGTCGTGTAGGCGCCGGCGAGGCTCTCCAGCTGGTCAGCGACCACGGTGACGGCCGAGATGGCGTCGTTGATGAACTTCACCGTCGTCCCCACCAGCCCGGGTTTCGCGGTGTCGCCGACCACCCGGACAGTGAGGGCGTTCGCGTCGAAGAACGAGCCCGGCCTCAGCTCGACCGTCCCCAGATCGGTCAGCAGCTCCTTCAGCGGCTTGATCAGCTCCCGCAGGTTCCCGGCGTACAGCTTCAGGGCCTCGGTGCTGACCTGGACCGGGACACCGGACTTCCCGTCGTGCTTGGGGACCGGCGGCAGCTTGATCCGGCCGGTGAAGTACTCACCCGGCGGACCGTTCCAGTTGCCCTCGGGCAGCGGCTCGCCTCCCGTCCAGGGAGGCGGGTGGTCGATGGTGTGGGAGTTGTGCTCCTCCTCGTCCTTGCCGGCCTTCGCGACCTTGTCCTTGTCGTCCTGGCTGACCTCGCCGTTGCCGTTCCCGTCCATCGGTCCTCAGCCCCTCACTTGACGCTGTACCCGCCCCAGGCGTTGACGCCGCTGTGCTCGATCTGCAGGTAGCCGTTGGTGATGTCCCGGAGGGCGACCTCGGCCGCGTTCAGGCTGGCCGGCATCCGCTGCGCCGCCTGGTCCCACTGCTGCTTGGCGATGTCGTACTGCATCCGGGCGTCGCCGGTCCAGTCCTGCATCACCTTGAGCACGTTGGTGTTCATCGTCTCGAGCTCGTCCATCAGCTGCTTGGTGACGATGCCCATCACGTCGCGGGTGCGGTCGGCCTTGGTCGGGTTGAACGAATAGGTGGCCATGGGTTATCCCTTCGGGACGAAGATGCCGGGGCCGGTCGGGATCTGTCCCGCGGTCTGGGTGTTCTGCTGCTCGCCCTGGGTGATGATCTTGCGGTTGCCGTGCAGGACCTCCTGCATCTCCCGCAGCTTGTTGATGATCATCTGGCAGTCGTCCTGCCACGCCTTCATCGAGTTGTCGAAGGCGGCCGACGCGTCGCCGGTCCAGGTGGCCTTCAGCTCGGCCAGCTCACCGTTGACATTGTTCAGGCCGTTCGTCGCCACGCCCTGGGTGGTCGCCAGGTGGCCGGCGGCCTGCGCCATGCCCGGGGTGGTTGTGGACACTGCCATGGGACATCTCCCTTACCTGATTGGGTTCCGGGACACATCCCAGCATCCGGGGGCGGCCGCCAGCCAGAGATCTGCACGCTCTCTGCCCATCCACCCACGCCGGATGCCCTGACTTACCCCCGTAGCAGCTCCGTCGCCTGGTCGTCGTCCAGCAACAGGGTCTCGCGGATGAAGTCACCGCTCAGCCGGATCGACGCTGGTGCCGACGGGTTGAACAGCACATCCACCTCGTCGGCCAGCAGGACCACGAGATCGTCCAGGTCGATCCGCCGCCACGCGGGTGCGTTGACGCGTTGCCGGTGCACCTCGCCGGTGGCCACGACCACGCACCGCACCCCGTCCGGCGACAGCGTGAGCAGCGGCCGGGCATCGTCGTACGTCGCGATGTCGAAGAACGTGTCGCGCAGCATCAGCTGGATGTGCTCGGCGCCCACACGCTCGGCCAGGACAAGCCGCAGTACGGCGTCCAGCGGGTCCGACGGTGAGTCGGGGCCGAGCGGGAGGTAGTCGGGGTTGGTCCGGAACTGGCCGAGCCGGCCCTCCTCCTCGAGCGGCCACAGGCCGACCACCACTTCGACCGGCGGTACGGCGTCCGCGGTGGCCGGCGTCCACGACGGGTCGACCAGCAGGAACCAGTCCTCGATGGGTGTCGCTGTCATCATCGTCCTTCGGTCGTCGGGTGGAGGTTGGTGCGGAACTTCGGCAGCAGGTAGAGGCCGCTGATCGTCTTCTCGAAGATCCGGAACGGGATCTGCTCGAAGAACTCGCCGAATCCCTGCCGGTGGATCAGCCGGCCGCCGGCCAGCCCCACCGTCAGGTTGCGGGCCAGGGCGCTGCCGACGCCCGAGGTCAGTGCCGACAGGGCCCCCAGACCGCCCTCACCGAGCGCCGCCAGGCCGGTCAGGTGAATCTTGTTGCCGACGGCATCGGTGATGCCGAAGACCGCCGCGTTCACGGTGCCGTTCGCGAACCCACCGAGGGTGCCGACGGTGACCCCGAAGGCGAAGTCGAAGACCCCCGACCGCCAGCGCGTCGGGAACTCGGCGCCGGCCCAGTCGTTCACCCAGTTCCGGTCCTGCGGGACCGCCGTCCGGGGCCTGGCCCGATCGAGGCTGGCCAAGCCGTACTTCAGGTCGCGCAGGGCGCCGCCGAGTTTGGATTCGAGGACCACGCCCGCGGCGACCTTGACCGACGATCCGATCGCGGCATTGAGCGCCGCCTTCGCCGCGTCCTCGCCGGTGAAGGCGCGCTGCTGGGCACCCGCCGTGATTCCGTACGCCGTCAGGTAGGCGGTCAGCTCGAGGGCGAAGTCCTGACCGAACTCCAGCAGTGCCTTCTCCGTCGCGACCCGCCAGCCCGGCACGTACTGCGCCTCCCGCGCACCGCTCGGACCGGCGATCGTCTCCGAGGACCACGGCGCTCGCTGCTCGGCGCGGATCGGCCGCGCCCAACCGCGGAGCTGCGTGAGCGGACCCCGGTACTCGAACTCGCTGCCAGTCAGCTCCAGCTGCCCGTCGTGACGCTCGAAGACCAGCCCGTCCTGACCGCGCTGGGCGATCACCAGCTGGTCGGCGTCGAACAGGTTGAACTGACCACGCCAGCCGTCGGTCTCCAGGTAGTTGTCCCCGTTTCGCACCCGCTGCCTGACGACGATCCCCTGGTCGAACTCCTGCCACTGGTTGAAGTCCGTGACCCCGTCGATCTGGAGGTACTGGCGGATCCGCAGCTGGCCGCCGCCGACATGCTCCGGGGTCTCCCGGAGAACCTGCGGACCCCGCTCATCGGTTGCCGGCACCTGGTCGCGGCTGTAGACCGCGCCTGGGCGCCAGGGGCCCCAGTTCCCGTTGCCGGTGGACCAGAGTCGATCGAGCGGTTCGGCGCCTTCGACGCGTTGCCCCGACTGGTCGAACTCCAAGCTGTGCCAACCACCCAGCCGCGGCCGGGCCTCGACGTACCGGCCGCCGTCGAGGTAGCGGCGCTCGAGGACCAAGTTGCCGTCGGCATCGAAGTCGCGGAACGAGTTGTCCCAGCTCAGGCGTTCGCCGTTGAAACCTTGCTGTTCGTCGCGGAAGCCGCGGAAGTGCACGCGCTTGCCGCCGGCGCCACCCGGTCCGGTCTCGTGCCACGTCCAGTTCGGTGAGTCGGATTTGCCGGAGGCGACGACGTACCGGTTCGGGGTCGGGGTGCGGTCCGACCTGCCGGTCAGCTCACCGTGGAAGTTGCGGTCGACCCAGACGTTGGGGTCGGTGGGCCTGAGGAACTCCCGTACGCCGTCCGGCCGGCTCTCGCGGACGACCTGCCACCGGCCGCCGGCCCAGACGACGTCTTGCCAGTTGCTGTCGCCGATGGGGACCCGCCAGCCGCTCTCCGGTCCGGCCTTCCACGGCAGCGCGTCGGGGTTGGGATGCGGACGGACCGGGGCCACGACGTAGTCGCCGACCTTGAGCTCAGTGCCGTTGTGCAGCTTCATCGTCATCCGCACGAAGTTGCCGTCGGCATCGACATCGACCTTGGTGATCAGATCGGCGCCCATGAACCGGCTGCCACTGTCCGCGTTCGGACCAGTGGTCTGCCAGCGCCAGACCTGCCAACGGTTGTCGGAGGCAATGGATCCGAGACTGCCCCGCGGCGGCGGATGGCCGCCCGCGAGGTTCCGCCAGACGACCGGGGGCCGTTGCTCGCCGGCCCGGCTCGTGATCAGCCTCGCGCCACCGGGCAGCATCTCCTCCTTGCCGGGCGAGTTGAGCTGTGGCGCCCGGATGTCGTACGTGCCCGGGCGGCCTGGGTACGGCGTTCCTGGCGTGAGCACGAACTCCTGGTACTTCCGAGCACGACCGGGACCATGCCAGCTCCCCCACTTCTGCTGAGCCACCTCGGTGATGCCCGGGCCGGTTTCGACACGGTCGACCCAGCCGTTGCCGAAGGACTCCGGCTGACGACGACCGGAGGCGACCTGCCCGCCGGAAGCGTCGTACCGGTACCAGGTCCAGGTGCCCACGTTCTTGAGCGCCAGGACCTGACCGCTCAGTCCTTGCTCGTAGGCGCGAACCGTCTGCCCGGCATGGTCGATGTCGTGCCACGACACTCCGCTACTGCTGAAGTGCCGTTGGCCCCGGTTGGTGACGTCTCCGGTTGCTGCGTCGTACGTCGTCCAGGTCGTCCGCCGGTTGAATCGGTCGAACCCGTCACCGGTCCGGCGAACGGTGTCGAGCGTCTCACCGCCAGGCAGGAGTCGCCGCTCGAAGACGTCGACGCTCGTGGTGCCGGGCTTGCTCTTCAGCACGATCCGCCCGTTCGCCGTCCCGGCCGGGTCCACCGTGCCGCGGTCGAACAGACCAGTCGCCGGAGTGCCGTCGGCCGTGCTGACCCGCTGCCAGGTGTTAGCAGCGTGATTCACCACGAACCGGAACTCGGTCGGCTGCCCGTCCATGGCGATCGGAAGCCCTTGCTCCACCAGCTTCCCGGTGCGTGCGTACACGTGGTACTCACCGGCACGCGGATGGCCGAACTCGACCCGTACGCCGCCGTCGTCGGTAGTGGTGATCCGGTGCGGCACGGTCCCGTTCCAGACCACCCCCTCCGGCGTACGGACAAACTGACCGCCCTGACCGGCAAGCCGGCTGACCTCCCGATGCACACTCCCGTCGACCCCGAACACGTCGTATCCACCAGGCCGCGTCACCCGAATCTCACCCCCGGGCTCGGTCGTCACCGTCTGCCCGGCGGCCGGCGGGTGGTTGTCGTCGCGCGGCTCGATGGTTACGGTGCGGCCTTCGACTGGAGTTTCGAAGTCGTTGCCGACTCGTTGGGGACCGGTTGCGCGGATGTCCTCGTCGGCGTCCGGGGCGGGGATCTCCAGGTAGCCCGGCTCGTCGGCCCACGGCATGCCGTGGCCGGTGGACTGCAGTCGGCCGTCGTCGGCGTACCGGTGGAAGTTGTTGTTGGCAACGATGCGGACGCCGCCGTCGGGCAGCCACTCGATCGTGGCGTCCGGCTGTGTCGGCTCCAGTCTGGGGTCGCCGACGCCGTCGACCAGGAAGGTCTGACTCTGGGGACCCCCGAGTGGGATCCACCGTTCGACGTACTGGCCCGCGTCGTTGAACCGGCGCCCGACCCCGTTCGCCTCGGTGACTTGGAAGCCGCCGTCGACCGGTGTGACCGTCCCAGGGAGCTGTTGGCCCGTGTCGTCGACCAGCGTGTTGTTGCGCCGGTAGACCGCACCTTGGTGGTCGGGATCCGCGACCCTGACGCCGGTCGCGCGGTGCGATCCGTCAGGCCCGAACCAGTCGACCTCGCGACGGCCCTCGACGATCCGGATCTCACCGTCCGGCGACACCGTCGTCCGCCGGTTCGGCATCGGCGTCCCGTGCACGTCGACCAGCGTGAGTCCGCCTTGACCATCGGTCTCGGCGAACCCATGACTGACCAGCCCCCCGGTGCCGGTCAATTGGATGCCCTCAGCAACCAAGAAGCCGTCGTCGTCGAACCGCTGGGTCCGGCCGTCCGGCCCGGTGACCCGGAATCCGCCGTCGGGCGCGGCCTGTACGTCGTACGACGGGTCGCCGATGACGTGACCATTGCCGCCCACCGGGAGAACGACCCACTGTCCGTCGAGCTCGTACCGGCGGTCGAGCAGTTCGCCGTCGGGTCCGAAGCCGAAGCCGCGCCGACCCTCGGCCACGTCGATTCGGCCCTCCGACACCTCGACATGCGCGTCCAGAACCGCCGTACCGCGTGCGTCGACAACACCGTCAGCGGTGAGGAAGTAGTCGCCCTCCGGATGCTGGAGGGCAACCGGAGGCGGCGGCGTGGTGCTGCGGATCTGCAAATCCGCGGGACCACTGAAGGCGGCGCCGACTGCCGGTCCGGGACCCTTGCGGAACAGCTGCCGGATCGCGGGAAGGTTGACGTCGGCAACGGCCTTCGCATCGTCCGGGCGGGACGACATCGTCACCGCGACGCTCACCTCGTGCGGGCCCAGGCCGTAGTGCGTGTGCTGGTCCGGCACCTGAACGACCGGCGGGACAACGGTGAGGTCGACCGGCAGGTCGCGCTCGGCCAGGATCTTGGCCTCCCGCACCATCATCGCGCGCACCCGCTGCTCGACAGTCGTCGTCCGCGCGACCGCACGCAGTGGGCCACCCCGCGGTTCGCGTGGCGCCTGGCTCGTCCCACCACCGGTGATCGTCAACTTCGGCAGGCCGGCCGCCCACTCCTCGCGCGGCAGGCGATGCTGACGCCAAGCGACAGCCCGGATGAAGCCGCGGACGTGCTCGGCGAGCTCTGACCGCTGCTCGACAGCGAGGTTCGAGCCGGCCGGGCCGAAGGTCAGCGTGAGTTTGGTGTCCTGGTCGGCCGTCAGGTCCTTCAGCGGGATTGGCTCGGCCGACGTCGTACCGGGTGCGACCGCAGGCACGAACTTCCCGCGGTCGGCGAGCATGTAGACCATGCCGGCCTGCGGAGTGAGCACGAGCCGGGTCGTCGCCGCGAGCGTCTTCGCGAACTGCCAACGGGCCGGATTACCCTGGCTGGCTTGGACGATCGAGTACCCCTGGGTCGCCGTACCGGGTCCGTTCGACTCGACGTTCATGTTGCACATCTCGAGTGCCAGTGCGACCCCGGCGACTCCGTTCGGGTGGGTCTGGCGCAGGTGCGGGCTGTTGACGATCGCCGCGTTGCTGCTCGGCCCGGTGATGCGGATGAGGTCGCCCCGCTCGTGCGGATGACCGGTGGCCAGCGCAACACCGATTCCCTCCGGACCGGCGTGGGCGCCGACCGCCCAGACCGGAAGCGCACCGGCCTCGCTCAGAACAACCTGTCCGGTCATCTCCTCGAGGTCCACGGACTCCACGTTCGGCAGCGGATCCAGCGAAAGGTGGAACCGGCTGTCGACATCCTCCGCCAGCGCCATCACCGCGGCGTCGTCCACCAGGTCGAACGGCTTCGACGGGAAGATCTGCCCGCGAACCTCCTGCTTGCTGTCCACCTTCGGATAAGCCAGGAACCCGTTCGGATCAGGGTCACCGGCCGGCCGGTGACCGAACTGCTGCGATCCGGAGACCAGCCGGCCGTCGGGCTCGAAGCGCAGCGGTCCGGTCGTCCACGACGAGTTGCGGTGGTAGCCGCCCGAGGCGAGACCCGTTGCAAGCACTTCGGGGTCGAGGTGCGGCCCGTTGATCGACACCCAGACCACCGCCGGCGACCCGTCCTCGGGACGGTTGCCGAGCAGGTCGCGCAGGTCTGAATCATCACGCAGTACGTCGATCGCCTCCTGCGCCGACACCACTCGCGGCCCGGCGTTGGTCTGCACGAGGTATCCCCCTTGCTCACGCCGCAGTACGACGATCACCGGCGGCTCGTCGTCATCGCTCCAGGGCGTGGCCACCGCCGTACCGTCATCGAGCTCGACCGTGCTGATCTGTTCATCGGTGGTGTTCTCAGCCCACTCGGTGAGTGTCGCGAGCGCCTGATCGTCACCGGGCGATCGCATCAGCAGGACCCGTGGCTCACCCTCACCGCCGCGAATCACGGCCGTCTCGAGGTCACCGGCGCGCAGCCCGGACACATCGACGTACCGGGTGGGGTCGTCGATGGTGCTGAGGTCCGTGTCGCCTTGGAGTGCCAACACCTTGGGGTACAGGCCGTTGTTGTGCAGCGAGGTCGCGACGTCGAACCCGAAGCCGCCGAACCGGTTGCGGTCACCTGAGTGCGGGCTGACGATCACGATCGGCCGGTCCTGCTGGATCGCGGGGTGCGTGCTGAGCTGCTCGCCCAGCCAGTCGCCGTCGATCTCGGAGGCGATGCCGTTGTGCTGGGTGACCAGTCCACCGCTGCCACCGCGGCCCGGCAGGATGACGAACAGAGGTCCACCGGTACCTGCGATGTTGTTTGCGAACTGCTGTAGGTCGTTCTGTGTCCAGCCGAACTCGGCGGCAGTGGGGAAGCCGATGACGGATCCGGACATGAACGTCTGCACCGCATTGGCAGGCAGCGACAGGTGCTCGTCGAGGTTGGTCTCCGCCGCGACCACCATGCCGTTGTGATGCTGCAGGAACTCACCGGCCGAGCTGTGCATCTCCCACTCGCCACCAGTGATCCTTGCCAACTCGTTGCGTAGCTCGCGATTCAGCGCCAGCGCGTCGGCCGCCTGGTCGGATTTGGTCATCACCACGAGCGGCGGACGGACCGCGCCTCCGGCCGCCTCCCGGAACTGCGGGTTTCCGGCAAGATGGGCGGCCAGCTGGGGCGGGGTCAGCTCGATCGGCGGGGCGAGCTCGACGGTCCGGACCAGGAAGCGGCCCGGGTCCGAGGTCTCCAGATACAGCCGGAGCGGACGTGTCCGGCCCGGGTCGAGCCGTGTGGACGCGGGCGACGGGTGCGGCGAGCCACGGCGACCCATCTCCTCGCGCACCTCAACGATCCGGTCCGAGTGCTCGGTCCGCGCGATGACATCGGGGTCGTCGGCCCATTCGTTGCCCGACAGGTCGAATCCGTGCACGGTTCCATCGGAACGATCGAGCCGTGGAGCGACGATGTCCTGCGTCCGGGACTCGGCGACGAGGGTGAAATCCTCGTCATGCGGTGTGAGCGCAGTGGTCGCCAGGTCCTGGTCGGTGGTCAGCACAGTGACGCGTCGATAGGGGTCGTCCGGCCCCCGCAGCGCGGCGGCGAGCTCCTTCACCGTCTGTACGCCGTTGCCCTGGGCATCCATGGCGACAACGTGAATCGTTGTCTGCCGATCCAATGCCTGGAACTCAGCACTCGACCGGATCGCCGCGGCCATCGTGGGGACGTCGACGGCGCTGGTCTCCATCAGGACGAAGTACGGCGTGGGATCGTCCCACGACTGCAGCGCGAGCTGACGGTACAGCTGCTCCGGCCAGCCCTGGTTGATCGCAGTGTCCGAGACAAACGCCGTACCGCCGCCGGCGCGATGTGTCTTGGGGAACGTGACGGGCCGGTCGGTCATCTCGATATCGCCGGGCTGGAGCGTGACCCATTGCAGGTCGATCCCGCTCTGGCCCTCACCGCCGTGGGTGGTGCGGTGTCCGTCCGGTCCGATGGTGACGAACTGGCCGTCCTTCGGGAGTCTGAGAGTTCCGTCCTCGACGACGTCTACTTGGGTGGTCGGGCCCGTGACGGGACCTTGGAAACCCTGTGCCTGCAGGAGATTCGCGATCCGGCCGAGGCGATCTCCCAAGTTGGGATCGGCCACCCAGCAGCTCAGCCAGAGCAGGTTCAGCTTCTGCTGCCAGCCCGGAAGGTTCGCGGTCGAGAGCATCTGCAGCACGGCGGTCTCCGACAGGCGGACCACCTTGCCGTCCGCTGCCCGTCGTACGTTGAGGCCCTGGTCGTTGCCGTGTACCAGGACCGCGAAGTCACCGGGCTCGAACGTCCGCTGCTGGAACGCTCGCTGCACGATCGGGACCTCGTGGTCGGCGCCGGGGAAGAAGACGCCACGAACGTTGCCGTCGGCATCTTTCAGAATGACGTGCTGCGTCTCCGAAACATCCGGCCCGACCAGCTCCGTCAGCGGTACGACGTCGGCGTCCATGGTCACCGCTTGTGGCATCCGGTAGCGCAACTCCCACCTGCCGTGGTCGGCCGGCGCGGCATCCTCGCGGATGTCCGGCGTCACCTGCACGTTCAGATCCCCGGACCGCAACGACGACCCGGCCAACTCCAGCTCACGATCGATCGCCACCCGCAGCCCGACCAGAATCGTGCGCCCCATCACCTGGTGCCCGTCGTTCGCCGGCCCGTGCAGCCGCACCACGACCTCCACGTCCGTCTGCCCCTGCCCCACCAGCCCAGCCACTTCCCGAGCCACCCGGTCGATCCCGGCTTGTCCCGCCGAATCCAACGCCGGCCGCGACGGATCGAACACCCCACCCGCCGGCGACGGAAGGAACGACGGCCCGCCCAACGGCGCGTCGAAGTCGATCCCCGCCAACGGGTCGTCGTACAGCCACTCGAGCTCCCCCGGTACGTCGTCCTCCCCTTCCGACTCCGGCTCCTGCCTCCCCTGGCGCGGCCCCGTCTCCTCGCCCAGCCCCGTCTCCACGTCACCGGGCTCGCCGTCGGCGAACGGATCGACCTCTAGGTGGTCGAGCCACTCGATCGCGTCCAGATCCATGAGCTCGGACAACTCGACCCCGCTGCGTTGAGGCCCGAGGTCCACGTCGGAATCGGAGTCGGACTCTGAACCGGGGGCGACGTTGGGGTCGGGAGCGAAGGGGTCCATCCCTTGGGGACCGGCGATCGGGCTTCCCGAACGCATGGACTCGTCCTCGGAGTCGGATCTGGGGTCCGGGTCGAGGTGGGAGCTGGGGTCCGGGTCGAGGTGGGAGCTGGGGTCCGGGTCGAGGTGGGAGCTGGCGTCCGGGTCGAGGTGGGAGCCGGGTTCGGGGGCGAGGTTGGGGTCGGGGGTGGAGTGGGGATGTGGGGCTGGGGTGGAGGGGGCCGGGTCGTGAGGGCCGTCGACCGGGCTTCCCCAGAGCATGGGGTCGTCGTCGGACTCCGCCTCGGGCGAGTAGGGGTCCGGGCGCGGGCCGGCGACGGGTCGGGTGGTGGGACGGGCGAGGGGGTCGATGGACGTCGTACCGGGGTGAGGTGGGTTGGACACCGGCGGCTGGTCGGCCGTGGGACGGGCAAGCGGGTCGACGGTCGTCGTACCGGGGTGAGGTGGGTTGGACACCGGCGGCTGGCCGACGGCGGGACGCGCGAGGGGGTCGATGGTCGTCGTACTGGAGTGGGGCGGGTGGGCTAGGGGGTTGATGGTCGTCGCACTGGGGCGAGGCGGGTTGGACGCCGGCGGAGGTTGGTGGTCGACAGGGGGTCGGGTTAACGGGCCGGTGGCGGGTGGTGGGGTGGGGAGGGTGATGAGGGCTACGCCGTCGAGGGGGGTGAATGGGGTGCGGCCCCAGACGTTCCAGGTGATGGGGACGCGGTTGGGGTTGATGCCCTCCAGGCGCAGTCCTTCGGAGAGGATGCTGCGCAGGTAGTTCTGGGTTCGCGCTTTGACGGCTGGGGTGAAGACCTTCGGGGTGATGATCTTGATCTTGAGCGGGGACAGGGTGGTGTTCGGGTCGAGGCTTGCGAGGGTGCGGCCCAGGTGGCGGCCGAGGGCGACCAGGGTGTCGCGGTCGTCGCCGATGCCCAGGTTCTCGTCCTGGTTGAGGGTGTGGAACCAGAAGGTCGATCGCGGGGGTGGGTCCAGGGTCGGTGCGGCCCCTGGTTGGCCGGACTCCCAGGAGACGGATCGCGACCCCGGGTGGTGTGCCTCGTCCAGGGGGTGCTGCGGGCCGGTGAGCTCGATCAGCAGCACCTGCGGCGCTTCAAAAACCTCGGATACCCGCAGTACGACGTGGTTGGTGATGATGTCGTCGACAGTGAGGTTCGAATCCGCGGGGAGCGCCCTGCGGACGGCGCCCTCGATGAGAGTCTGCACCTGCTGGATCCGGCCTGGGCTCAGACCGGCGTTGCTGCGGACGTCGAGCTGCAACTGCACGGGGGCAGTCGGATCGTGCAGAACCCGCTGCACCAGCCCTGTCGCGATGGCCTCGAGTCGTGGTTCCAACGCGACCGGCAGGAAGGGCCGCCTCGCCACGAAGGGCAGCTCCAGCCGGCGGGCCGCCTGCAAGGCGGGGAGGCTCGAGTACGTCGTACTGTGCATGCTGAGCGTCACCGCTGGTGACAGGACCCTGCTGTGGTTGTCGTACTCGACACGAGTGACGGGCAGTCGCCGCCCCTGCAGATCGACGCCGTGCTCCTCGAGTGCGCGCTCCAGGTGTTCCACGACCTGGTCCATCATCAGGGTGACGGGCGGTGCTCCCCAGCCGCGCGTAGCCTCCAGCCGCAGGTCCGGCAGCTCCTGGTTGTGCCCCAGCAGGAGTGCGACGTTCCGCGCGAACAAGTCGGCGAACTCTGCCAGCTCGGCCTGGCTGTCGGGTACCAGCTGTGGCTGGTCACCTCTGCTGAAATTCACCTGCTTCACACCGACCGGCCAGTCCCACCCATGTGGTTCGAACCGCGTCGGCGCCACGGCCACATCGGTCCGCGGCAGCTCCACCGGCGCGACCTGCAGCGACGGGACCGGATCCGGTTGCGGTGACACCTCGGGCGCAGCGTCCGGCTCCGGCGTGGGCGCGTGGGCCACCGGTGCGTCCGGGTCCTCGTCCAGCGGATGCGGAGCCGAGCGGAACACCTCGATCGACAGGATCTGTGTCTGATCAGGCGTCGGGTCCGCGAGCGTGTCCGACGCCTGGACATTCGGCCGTACGACGCCCGGGTCCAGGCCCAGCCGGCGCAGCCCGTCGTCGAACGCCCCCTCGATCCTGGCCAGCATCGCCGGGGCATGCTCGTTCAGTTCCGGCGCGATCCGGATCCGGACCTCGACCTCTCCCGGCGGGTTCTGCAGCTCGCGGGCGATCACGTCCGCGATAGCCCACAGTTGCGCGTCGTTGTCCGAGTTCTGGTCGAGCGTCGTCTGCACAACCAGGGTCGCCGGCTCGACCTGTCCACGCGGCACGGGCGGGCGCCGTACGACGGGAAGGTCGGTGTCCTCGCTGACATTCCGCAGCGAAGGACCCGGGGCGCGGGGCGGCCGCGTACCGGGTTTGAGGGGGCCGGTCACCCGGCTGTCCGTAGGAGGTCCGTCGATGAACAGACCTGCGACTTGGCCGACGCGTGGTGGGGTACGGATCACGGCCATCGGGCGCAGCTCGCCGTCCGGCCCGATCTCCGTGTGGCGGCCCATCAACGTGCCGTCGACCTCAAGCTGACCGGCGTACTCCTCGGTCAGGCCGAACATATGGCCAACCTCGTGCGCTGTCTGCACGGGGAACTGGCCGCGCCGCCAGTTGGTCTGGTTGATCTCCTGGTCCGGACCGTCGTGCAGGTTGACCTTGTGATGGGTCCTGGTGTCCGGGCTCGCTGGGAGGATCCGGAACCGCAGCAGGACGCCGCCACCCGTGCGCAGGTTCGGGCGGTTGAGGTACGTGTCGACCGCCCGCTGGGCCTTGGTGAGCTCCTCGGCGCGCTCCTCCTGCGTGAAGTGGCCGTCGGGGTCGAGGTCGACGTACACCGTCAGCTCAGCGGTCTCCACCCGCTCACCTCGGTCATCGACCGTGACCGCCCGCCGTACCTCGAAGGCCGACCGGATCTCATCACGCCCCGGCACCACCCGATTGAGCCCACGCTGCTGCGGCTCAACCCTCTCCAGCTCACGCCGCTCATACCCGTGCGGCTCGCCGTACACGTCTTCGTCGGG
Source organism: Kribbella sp. NPDC051587 (assembly GCF_044453945.1). Taxonomy (NCBI): domain Bacteria; kingdom Bacillati; phylum Actinomycetota; class Actinomycetes; order Propionibacteriales; family Kribbellaceae; genus Kribbella; species Kribbella sp. NPDC051587. The sequence continues at coordinate 125,959 of NZ_JBITDE010000015.1, read as the reverse complement.
ATCAGGACTCGGCCGAGCCGCCGGACCCACCTGCATCTGCTTTTGTCGTGCAGGCCTAACGGAAAACGCCGGCGGTACGACGGGCTCATCCGTCGACATCCCCTGGTCCGCCGGGCCGGACTCAGTACGCCGTACCCCCGCCCCACGCATCGTGGAACCGCCGTACCCAGTAGACGGGCCCGGTTTGATGGACGGTCCTGGTGTCGTGGAGGGACCCCGCGTGGTCAACAGACCCGGCGGGGACGGGGGCTGCGTGGCGGGACCGCCCTGCAGTCTCTGCACGGCTGACCCGTCCGGGGCGAGGCCCCTGGGGACGGAGCCTTGCGGAGATGGACCGCTGGTCAACAAGTCCCCGGTGAAGTCGCCCCGCGGCCCGCCCAGCAACTGCCCCTGGTTGCCGAACGCACCGGACTGCGCAAGGCCGCCCAGCCGCTCCGGTCCACCGTGCAACTGGCCCCCAGGCAACACCTGCAAACCCGCCTCGCCCCCCGGCCCCGGCTCGACCCCCAGCCCCGGCTGGAGTCCCGGCTCCGGCTCGGGCCCAGATTCGGGTTCGGGCTCGGGCTCGGGTCCAGGCTCGGGCTCCGGCTCCGGCTCGAGTTCAGGCTCGAGTCCAGGCTCGGGTCCAGGCTCGAGTCCAGGCTCGAGTCCAGGCTCGAGTCCAGGCTCGAGTCCAGGCTCGAGTCCCGGCTCCGGCTCGGGCCCAGATTCGGGTTCGGGCTCGGGTCCAGGCTCCGGCTCCGGCTCCGGCTCGGGTTCGGGTTCGGGTTCGGGTTCAGGCTCCGGCTCGAGTCCAGGCTCGGGTTCGGATCCAGGCTCGGGTTCGGGTTCGAGCTCGGGTCCAGGCTCCGGCTCCGGCTCCGGCTCGAGTCCAGGCTCCGGCTCGGATCCAGGCCCAGGCTCGAGTCCAGGCTCCGGCCCAGGCTCGGGCTCGGGATGGGGGTCGGGGCGTGGCTGGGGATTCTGCGGAGGGTTCGAACCGTTGGGACCGCCGCTGGGGTTACCGCCCGGGTTACCACCCGGCGCACCACCGGGGTTACCGCCCGGCGAACCGTTTGGACCACCGCGCGGGTTGCCGCCTGGCGCACCACCCGGATTGCCACCCGGCGAACCGTTTGGACCACCGCGTGGGTTACCACCTGGCGCACCACCTGGACCGCCACCTGGGTTACCGCCCGGCGCACCGTTCGGGCCGCCGCCAGGCGCACCACCTGGGTTGCCGCCGGGTGCACCGTTTGGGCCACCGCCTGAGCCGCCGCCCGTCGTACCGTTCGGGCCACCACTCGGGTCGCCGCCGGGTGGGAGGTTGGTAGGTGGGTTGCCTCGGGGGGTGTTGGGGGTGGGTTTGTTGAGGGGGTTGGGGGGTTGGGGGTTGAGGTGTTTGTCCAGTTGGTGGCCCAGGTTGTGGGCCTTCTTCTCGGCGGCGCCTTGGAAGAAACCGCCGACGCCACCGGTCCAGAGGTCGTCGAAGGAACCGCCGAGGATGCCGGCCGCGCCGGCGCCGACGATGGTTTCGGCGGTGCCTTCGGTGAGGCCGTGGAAGACGATCGTGTTCTCGAACTTGGGGACGAACTTCTTGCCTGCTTGGTGCATCCCGCTCATCAGGCCGCCGGCCGCGGCACCGGCGACGAACTCGATGATGGTGCTCCGGGTGTCCCAGGTCTCCCAGGTGCGGTTGCCTTCGATGATCTGCAGGATCTGCGCCATCGCGCCCTGGATGACCTCCTCGATGCCTTCCTCGAGGGCTTCGACCAGCAGCCGGATGGCCCAGTGCAGCTTCGCCAGGATCCGCGCGATCGAGAGCCGGGCGGCGGTGATGAAGCCGGGGACCAGCGGCGCGGTGAACGGGTTCGACAGCGCCCAGACGATCGAATCCGCGAAGAACGCGATCTCGATGATCATCGAGTAGAGGCCTTGCTCCACATCGAGCGCGAGCTTCATCAGCGACTGCGACTGCTGCCCTGCCAGCGCGTGCAGGTCCGGCAGGGTCTGGGCGAGCGCGTTCACGCGTTCGCGGAAGACGCGGCCGACCTTGCCGCCGACGGAGCGCTCGACGGCGCCGGCGAGCGCCTGGAGTTCGTTGCCCAGCCCGGCGAGCCGGCCGCCGCTCTCGGTCCAGCTCTGGGCCAGCTGACGTGTCGCCGCGACGTCGACCCGGGGCGCCTTCTGGCCTGCGATCAGGACCCAGAGCCAGTCGAAGTCAGGGTCGAACGTGATGTCCACCGGTCAGGACTGTTCCTTGACCTCGAAGGCGTGCTGACCGATCGAGAGGTTGTTCTGCTCGACCTGCTCACAGAAGGCGGCGAACTGGACCAGGCTTTCGGCGAGCTGGCCGACGGCGGTGGACATCAGCGTGATCGCGTTGGCGTACGTCGTCCCGCCGTTGACGTAGCCGGGTTCGAAGTTCGTCCAGCTCTCGTCGGTCGAACCGTCGACGAGCGGCCGGTACTTCGTCAGGTCCATGCCGTGCGCGGCAGCGCTCTTGAAGGAGTGGCTGAGGTTGTCGAACGACCGGCTGGAGAGGCGCAGGCCGGTGCTGTAGACCGAGACCTCGTCGTGGCTGCCTCCGGACGCGCCCGAGCCGCCACCGGACGAACCTCCGCTGCCACCGGTGGCGCCGTTCCCGCCGCCGTTCTCGTTGCCACCACCGGGTTTCTTGGGCATCAGGCACCGTCCTCACGACTCGCCGCGCTCGGGGGTTCCCGCGACATCAGCGTGGTGATGTCGACCTCGCCCGCGAACAGCTTCTGGGCATCGACGCCGGGCGGCAGCGAGGGCGCCATCACGTCGGCGGCGGCCCGGGTCGCCTGTTGCTGCGCGTCGGCGATGGTCTTCAGTACGGCGCTCGCCAGCTCGATCGGCGTCATCCGCTTGTACGCGCCGTTCGGGAACTTGATCTCCTGGACGACACCGCCGTGTCCGGCCGTCACGACCACGGTCTGCCGCGGCGCGCTCGCCGTACAGGAGATCTCACGCAGCCTGCGCTGGGTCTCGTGCAGCGCGGCGAACTGCGCGCGGTACTGCTCCTCGAGGAACCCGATCTCGTCCGATTGCTGAGCCGCCATGGTCAGCGATGCTGCCACCGGACCACCGGGCCGGACCCGGGATCGGTCCCAAGCCTGCCCGAGCAGACATCGCGGCTGCCCGATTTCACCAACTCGCTCTCAACCAAAGCGCCGGACCGAAGCATCTTGGGCAGGACGACATCAGATCCACCGATGGGACAGGATGGCTGACGTGGAGACCGACCTGCGGATCCGGGTCCTCGGACCCGTCCGGGCCTGGCGCGGCGAGGACGAGCTGGAGCTTGGTTCGGCACACCGGCGCGCGGTGCTCGCCGTACTGGCGCTGTCCGCCGGGCACCCGGTGTCCCGCCACGAGCTGATCGACGCTGTCTGGGGCGAGGCGCCGCCGGCGAGTGCGAACGGCAGCATCTACACCTACGTTTCCGGCCTTCGCCGCATCATCGATCCCGAGCTGGCGCCGCGCTCCGGTGCTGGAGTGCTCGCGTCGACCGGGCCGGGCTACACACTGCGGCTCGGCCGCGATCACGTCGACGTCCACGAGTTCGACGTACGGCGGTCGTCCGCGGCGCAGCGCCGAGCGGCGGGCGACGTACCGGGAGCTTTGGCAGAGCTCGATGCAGCACTCGCGCTGTACAGAGGTGAGCCGCTCGCAGGTGTGCCCGGACCTTACGCACAGACCCAGCGGGTCCGCTTGACCGAGCTCCGGCTCACTGCCGTGGAGGACCGGGCGGAGCTCCTCTTAGAACTCAGCCGGTACGACGAACTGGTCGGCGAGCTGACCGTGCTCTGCCGCGAGCATCCGTTGCGTGAGAAGCTACCCGCGCTGTTGATGCGTGCCCTGCACGACAGCGGCCGGACCGCCGAGGCACTGGCGGTCTACGAGACGACGGCAGCGACCCTCGGGGAGCTCTCCGGCATCGACCCTGGTCCGGAGCTGCGCAGACTGCACGAGCAGCTGCTCCGCAGCCTCCCCACACCGATCCGTCGTCCGGAGCTGTTCGTCGGCAGGGAGGCCGAGCTGAAGCTGTTGCGTACGGCGGTGGACGGCGTACTCGCCGGACGTGGTGGCATGGTGTGGATCGAGGGTGCGCCAGGGATCGGCAAGACGTCGCTGCTCGCTGAGGCGCTGCACGACAACACTGCCAAGCTGCTCTGGGCAGCAGCCGACGAGGTGGACCGGGAGACCCCGACGCGGCTCCTCAACGCGACCGTGTCCGAGACCCTCACCCCAGAGCAGGCAGTAGCCAGTGTGACCCGGCTCTGCGCGCAGGGTCCGCTGATCGTTGTCGCTGACAACTTTCAGTGGGCGGACGAGTTGCCGGTCCGGGTCTGGCACCGACTCGGTGAGCTGACCGACCAACTCCCGCTCCTGCTCATCGCCGCCTGCCGACCCATGCAGGGCAAAGTCCACAGTGGCCTTGTCATCGGACTCGGACCGCTCACTGCGGACGACGCAGTCCTGCTGGCTGCGCGGCAACTGGGCGAGCCCCTGTCGATCCAGCACCGTCAAGCGGTCGGGGCGGGTGCCGGGCACCCGGGCTACCTTCGCGCGATCGCCACCGACCTTGCCGGGCCGGGAAAGGAGCGGTGTCCGTCCCGCGAGCTGACAGCCTGGCTCAACGATCAGCTGTCATCCCTGTCCGAACCCACTCGCGCCCTGTTGCAACGTGCCGCGCTGCTCGGAACGACCTTTAGCAAGGCGGAACTCGACGGACCGAACGCGGACCAGCTGATCGAAGAGGCGCAGCAGTTCGGTGTGCTCACAGCCAGCGGAGAGACTGTCTGCTTCCAACAGCCGGTAGTGCGGACCGCGTTGTACGAACACGCTCCACAGGCGATGCGCGTCGCACTGCACCACGAGTACGCCGAGAAGCTGGCCCGCTCCGGGGCGGACGCCGTACGGGTTGCAGAGCAGCTGGCCGCGGCGCTGCCGGCCGTGGCGCCCTGGGCCCAGGACTGGGTTCAGGTACACATCGGCACGGTGGCGGCCGAGCGGCCGGGGATCGCGATCGACCTGCTGCGCTCCGGCTCGGCGCGCCCCGACACTCAGCTGACCGCCATGCTGGCCAGGCTGCTGTTCTGGCAGGGCTGGGACCCGCGGCCCGAAGCGTCCGCCGTACTGGCGCGGACGAGTGAGCCTGATCTGTCCGCCGAGATGCGTTGGGTGCTCGCGTACGTGAACCACCGGCTCGGCCGCATCGAGGAAGCCTTGGAACAAGTCACCGAGGCACTGAACGACGAGCAGGTCCGCGAGCTGTGGCTGAGCCGGCACCAACGGCTGCTCGAGCGACTGGCCGACGAACCGCGGGCGTGGCACCTCACCCAGGCACTCGCTTGGGGCGACGTCCGACCGCGGTCCGGAGCCCCAGTCATTGCCGGCTTCCAGTTCCTCGACGACGAGACAGCTGCCGAGATCGGTACGCCGGACCTCCTCGACGCGGACGCGGTCTGGCGGATGGCGCCGTACCGGGCGATGCCTGGTGACCTGCACCGGCTGCTGTCCGGCCAGCACTACTGGGCCGGGAACTGGCGGGGCACAGTGGCCGAGGCGGAGGTGCTGCTCACCAGCGACGTCTCACGGCCGTCGTACCTGTCGCCGGACAGTGCTGGGTTCAGCCATGGCAGCGTCGCTCTCATAGATGCGCACCGTGGTGACTGGGACGCCGCTGCCGAGCACGAGCAGCTCGCGGCCGACACCTACGCCCGGTACGGCGACTCACACCAGGTGCTGCTGATGACGCAGTCGATGCGGGCGGAGTGGTCAGGGCAGCTGGAGCAGGCGACCGACCTGCTGTGGCCCGCCGTGAGCGGACTGACTCTGTGGTCACGGTGGCTGCCGCGTGTGATCGCTCTCGCCTTGTGGGGTGGCAGTACTGCTCAGGTCGAGCGGGTCCGAAACCTCCTTGTTTCACTGCCTTCTGAGCACCTGTCACCTGATCAGGAGGCAGTGCGCGAGTACTGCCTCGGCCTGATCGAGGCAGATGCAGACCGGGTACACGCGGCCGCCGTTCAGTTGCGCAATGCTGAAGGGCTCACGTTGCTGGCCAGCCACGCCGCTGCGGACCACGCGTGCCTCCTGTCCAAGCAGGGCCGAGCTGAGGAAGCAGACCGGGCGCTCGACGACGCCGTACGGCGGTATCGCACGATCGGTGCGGTCAGCGACATCTGGCGGCTCCGGACGCGGATGCAGGCGCTGACCAGTGCTGGATCGGAGTGCGGCCATGCCGACCAGCGGTGACGAGCTGAGTGTCAGTCTGCTGGGGCCGGTGTCCGCAGCACGAGGCGGCAGCGGTCTGAAGCTCGGGCCGACCCGTCAACGTGCAGTGTTCGCCTTGCTGGCCTTGAATGCCGGCGGTCTGGTGACGCAGGACGAGCTGGTGGCTGCCGTCTGGGGATCGCAGCCACCAGCGAGCGCAACGGGCAACCTGCATACGTACGTCTCCGGACTGCGGCAAGCACTCGGCCCGGAGCGTGAGCTGTTGGCCAGGAGGCCGAACGGCTACAGCCTGGGGATCAGGCCCGAGCGCGTCGACGCCCTCCGATTCGTGCAGCTGGTCAACCAGGCCCGGAGCGAGACCGACTGCACGCAGCGGGTCGCCGTACTGGGAGAGGCACTGCAGCTGTGGAACGGCGACGCGCTGTCCGGCGTACCGGGGCCCTATGCCGAGCAGGAGCGCATCAGGCTGAGTGAGCTGCGGCTGGCAGCTCACGAGTTGCGAGCTGAGGCGCTCCTCGAACTCGGTGCCGATGCGTGGCTTGCTGCTGAGCTTGGCGCACTGGCTCAGCAGTATCCGTTGCGTGAACGGTTCCGCGAGCTGCAGATGCTCGCGCTGGCCCGAGCTGGTCAGCATGCGGCCGCTCTGAAGGTCTTCCGGGACGCGCGGACTCAGCTGATCGAGGAGCTGGGCACCGAGCCAGGCCCCGAGCTCCAGCAGTTGCACGCGCGCATCCTCGCGCAGGACCCCGAGCTCAGCCGCTCAGCACCTCTGCGGGTCCTCCCCACCTGGGTCGCCCGCCGGCTGGAGCAGAAGGAGCAGGTCCTGTACGTCGGTAGGGACCGCGAACTGGGACAGTTACGCGAGCTGCTCGGCAATCTCCAAGCAGGCAAGGGAGGAGCGGCCTGGATCGAGGCGCTGGCGATCGGCAAGTCCGAACTGCTCTTCCAGGCACTCGCCGACGTGGACTGTCCGATCGGCTGGGCAGAGGCGGCAGCGGGGGCCGAGCCGTTGCAGCTGATCGTCGACTGTCTGGGAGGCCACGCCGCCACGACTGAGCAGCTGGTTGCGCGGGTGGAGGAGCTCTGCTCACAAGGGCCGCTGGTACTGGTGGCGGACAATCTGCAGGTGGCAGACGAGGCCAGCGTGCTGATGTGGCAGCGGCTGGTCATAGCGTCCCAGCACAACCCGTTGCTGCTGATCGCAGCCGCCCGGCCGGTACCGCGCACTGCAGAACTCGCGCGATTGCGTCGGACGATCGCCGCCGCGGGCGGTCTGGTGGCAGAGCTGCCACCGCTCGGCATCGAGGACCGGGTCGAGCTGGTACGGCGAATGCTCGGGGCCGAGCCGGGTCCCCGGCTACGGGAGGCTGTGGCGGCCACGAACGGAGATCCGCACGGCATCATCGAGTTCGTCCGGCTGGCAATCCGGACCGACACTCTGGACACCAGCACCGGTACGCCGGATCTGGTGGACGGTCATGTGGGGGCTACGGAGGCCGACGTACTGGAACTGACCGCGCGCCGGATCGGCGACTTCCTCTCGCCCGCGACGCGCGAGTTGCTGCAATGGATGGCCTTGCTCGGTCCCGAGTTCACGGTCACCGAGGCCGCCGCGGTCCTCGGACGCCAGCCGTCGGAGCTGGTCGAGGTCTTCGAGGAGGCCGTCGCCTCCACCGCGCTCATCGACAACAAGACCCACCTGAGCTTCCTGTATCCCCTGCTGGTGAAGGTCTTCCTCGATGACGTCCCGGTAGCAGAACGCGCCGGACGACACCGGCGCGTGGCTGAGGGACTGGCAGCAGTGGGGGCCTCAGCAGCACGAGTGGCCGAGCAGCTAGCGGCTGCTGGGACACCTGATGAGTGGGCGGTGCAGTGGCTGATCGACAACAGCACTGAGGTCGCCAATCGCGCACCTGTACTCGCCGCGGACCTGCTGTCGAAGGCGCTGGCGGTGCGGCCCGGCAACGAGACGCTGGCGGTGACTCTGGCGCGGGTACTCTTCCGCTTGGACCAGAAGCCGGTCGCCGAGGTGCAGGCTGCGCTGGACCTCGCCAAGGACCCGTCCAACATCGCTGAGTTGCAGCAGCTCCTCGCCGTACTGCGGTATCGCGCCGGTGACGCCGAAGGCGCCGCACAGGTCCTCGCGAGCAGTGTGGACGATCCCGACGTACCGGAGGAGTGGCGGCAACGGCACCGCTACGTACTGGCGAACTTCACCAGTGGGCGCCTCGACGATCTCGACGCTGCCGAGGCGATTGCGCAGCAGGCGCTGGCCGCGGGTGGTGGGCGCTACCTGACCGCACACGCCCGGCAGACGCTGTGGCGGATCGCCTGTATCCGGCGCGATCACGCAACGGCACTGCGCGAGATCGACGCGGCGATCGCCGTCGTCGGCGACGCCGACCACCTCGTCGAGCTACGGCTGGACCTGCTGGACAACCGCCTGTTCACCCTGCAGAACCTGGACCGGATGGCCGCGGCCGACGACACCTTGAGCAGCGCCCGGAAGCTCGCAACCGCCCGTTCGATCGGCAACGAGCTCCAGCTTCCCGCCGCTGTGCACTACTACTGGACCGGCCGGTGGACCGAGGCTCTCGCCGAGCTCGATGCCCTCTTCGAGAAGACCACGGCGATCACCCTGCCCGGCCGGCGCGAGGCCCCGGCGGCGATGCTCCTCCTGCACGGCGTCGCGGCGTACATCACCGGGCGGCGTGGCGACCGGCTGCGCGTCGCAGGCATCCTCGACGCGATCGGCGACCAGGTACCGGCCACCGATGAGGAGCGGGAGAACGTCGACTTCCTGCTGGTCGCGCGAGCGCAGATGCACGAGCAGAGGGGTGCAGGTGCGCGAGCGCTCTCCGTACTGCAGCCGTTGCTCGACCCGGCCTACGCACCTCTGATGCTGCGGCACCAGTGGCTGCCGATGGTCGTCAGGCTCGCTCTCGACGTGGGCGCGGCCGACGACGTACGGCGTGCTCTGGTGCTCTGCGCGGCGGAGGCGGCGCGGGAGCAGCCGGCAGCACGGGCCGCCGCGGCGTACCAGTGGTGCCAGGGACTCGCAGGCCAGGACCCGGTCCCTGTCCTCGCTGCCGCCGAGCACTACCGCCAGTGTGGTCGGGTCGTCGAACACGCCACCGCACTGGAGGATGCCGCCGTACTGCTTGCACACAACGGTGATCGCGAGGCAGCCCGGCAAGCATTCGCCGAGTGCACCAGCCGGTACGTCGACCTGTCGGCGAACTGGGATCTCGAACGCGCCATGCGCCGGCTGGCCGGGTACGGCGTCTACCGCGACCCGTTGACACCGCGGCGGACGCTCTCCGCGCTGGAGGCCGACATCGCGCGCCGGGTGGCGGCCGGCCACTCCAACCTCGCGATCGCCGAGCAGCTCGGGATGCCGCACCGGACCGTGCAGGCCCACGTCGCCCGGCTGCTCGGCAAGCTCGGGACGACCTCGCGCGAACAGGTCGCGGATCGCCTAGAGAGTTCATGAAGCGGACCCGCGAATGATGCAGGTATGCAGCCGATCCGGGTCTCCGTCTACGCGACCGACCCCTTCACGCTGACCGGCGTCAAGGTGGTGCTGCGGCCGCTGCCGCAGATCGCCGTGGTGAACACCGCCGACGGCGTACCGGTCGATGTCGTGATCGTCGCGGTCGAGCGGCTGGCCGGTGAGGCACTGCAGTTGCTGCGCGCGGCGGCGGACACTGTTCGGGCGCCGATCGTGCTGATCGTCGGCGAGATCGACGAGGCACAACTGCTGCCGGCGCTGACGTGCCGGGTCGCCGCGATCGTGTCCCGGGAGGCGGCCGACGAGGACGAGCTGCTCCGCGCCGTCATCGCGGCGGCGAGCGCCAAGAGCGATCCGGTGGATCAGATCCAGCGGCTGCAGCGTGAGGTGCGCGACCGCCACGGCGACAGCGCGTCCGGACTGTCGATCCGTGAGGTCGACGTCCTCCGGCTGATGGCCGACGGCCTGGACACGCAGCAGATCGGCCACGAGCTCGGGTACTCCGAGCGCACGATCAAGAACATCATCTACGCCTTCACGACCCGCATCCGGCTGCGCAACCGCGCGCACGCCGTCTCCTACGCCCTGCGGACGGGAGTCATCTAGTGCCTCCTCAAGGAGCGTTGGTGCCTTTAGCGGTGGTCCAGTCGTTCGCTGGCAAGGCGGAGGAGGAGAGCGATGCGGAGCATCTCGCGACGACGACAACGCCGCCAGCGGGCGTCTGGGGCGCCGATAAAGGTGCCGAACGTTTCTTGAGGAGGCACTAATCATGGACTCGTTTTTGGACCGGCGGCGGTCGTCGATGACGACGACGGTCGCGGTGCACGCCTCCGATCCGGTCTCCGCCCGCGGAGCCGACGATCTGCTGCGCGCCGACAACCGGCTGACCGTTCTCACCGAGGACGGCCCCGAGCGGGCTGCCGTACTGGTGGTGATCGGGGAGTCGATCACCGACCGCGCACTCGCCTTCGTGAGCAAGGCCCGGGCCGCCTCCCGCCTCGAACTGCCACCGCGCTGTGTCGTCGTCGGCGACCAGTTCCGGCTCGACGGACTCTCGGTCCTGCAGTACGGCGTCGCCGCCGTACTGCAGCGGAACCGGACCAGTGGCGAGAAGCTGGTGCAGACGGTGCTCGGGGTCGGACGGGGTGAGGCCTACCTGCCCAGGCGGCTCCAGGGGAACCTGCTGGCGCAGTTCGAGCGGGTACAGCGCGATGTGCTGGAGCCCAACGGGCTGACGATGTCCGGGCTGTCCGCTCGAGAGCGTGACATCCTGCGGCTGCTGGCCGAGGGCGACAGCACGGAGGAGATCGCGGCCAAGCTCGAGTACTCCGAGCGCACGGTGAAGAACGTGCTCCAGCAGCTGATGCGGCGGCATCGGCTCAACAACCGCGCACACGCGGTCGCCTTCGCTTGGCGCACCGGAGTGATCTCGGACGTCGACAACGGCTTCCAGGTCACCGAGGAGGCCGGATGAGCACGGCGATCATGTCCCAACCGATCAGCTGGCAGGACCTGGCCGGCGTCTCGACCGAGCCCACCGTGCCGCTGACACCGCGCTACACCCTGCACCGGGCTCCGGACACCAGGTCGGTGCGCCTGGCCCGCGCCCAGCTCACGACGCTGTTCGACGCCCTAGACGTCCGTGGGTTCGTGCTCGAACCGGCCGCGGTGTCGGACGACAGTGGCTGGTACCTCTGTGTCGACGACGGCACGGGAACACAGCACTGGGTTCACAGCAGTGGGCTGCCGTGGATCCGCGACCAGAGCTTCACTGAGATCGCACTGTTCTCGGGGCTCTCCCTCGGTGGCTCCCCCAAGCTCTCCGTGCAGGGACCGGCCGTCACCCGGTTGTCGACGTACGAGACCACCATCAGCGCCGCGACCGCGGGGCTGGCCGGAGCGTTCCGCCGTACGTCGAAACTCAGGCAACCCGTGCTCCACTGGGACCTGCCGCCGCTGCACTACCTGCTGTCCCAGCTCGACGACCGCGGCCGGCCACGGCTCGACAACCACGAGTGGGCCCAGTGGCAGACCGTCGTCCACGAGCGAGCAGCGATGGTACGGCGTCTCCTCTACGAACGCAGCCGGTCTGTCGGGCTGAACGCCCAGTTCATCCGCGCCCTGACCGGCCTGGCCGACACCGCCCACGGACGCACTCCTGGTCGCACCCCGACCGATGCGCTGAAGATCCTGGCCCGTGAAGACGCCGCGTGGGCAGCCACCGCCTCGGTGCGCACAGTCAGCACCTACCCCGAGTTGGTGCACCTGGCCTACTCAGTGGAGTCGCTGCGCGCCGGGAGCCCCGACCTGCACGGCCACCCGCACCGCCTGGCCCTCATGGTCGAAGACCCCGCAGAAGAACGCATCCTCACCGAAGCCCGCGCCATCGCCCACGACGCCGGCCTCACCTTCGCCGCCGTAGGCCTCTACCCCCTCCCCCGCCTCCTGCCCAGCACAGGCACCAGCCTGTACACCTGCGCCTTCTAGATCGCGGGTGTTGAGCTGGGTGAGAGGCTGGACGGGTGACAGCTGACCTGACCGAAGTCCGCGGGCTCCTCGTGGCGGACCGCGAGCGTACCCGCGAGCTGATCGGGTCGCTGACGCACAACGTCAGCACGATCGTCGAGGCCAGTCGCCTCACGGCCACTGACGACGAGCATGATCCTGAGGGTGCCACCATCGCCTTCGAGCGCTCTCAGACCAGCTCACTGCTCGCCTCCGCCGCTGCGCACCTGGTTGATGTGGAGGCGGCTCTAGAGCGGCTGGATGCCGGTACCTACGGGCGGTGCGAACGCTGCGGCGCGTCGATCTCCCCGGAGCGGCTGCTCGCACGCCCGGCGGCGCGCACCTGCATCAGGTGCGCCAGCTAGGGGTCAGAGGTAGGTCTGGGTGCTGGGGGGTGCCGATTCCATCCAGGCGAGGACGCCGGTGAGGGCTTCTTCGGTCATCGCGAAGTGGACGGTGCGGTCACGGAGCTCGGCGTCGACGATGACGTGACCGGCGTACGTGACGAGGGGCTCGTTGCCCATCGGGCGGCGGGTCTTGATGCCTTCGAGCTGGCGGCGGTTGACGGTGAGCTTGGGCCACCAGGCGAGGCTGAAGACGCGGAACCACTGCAGGTCGTCACCGACGTACCGGGCCAGGCCGAGGGCCCAGCCGCGGCCGTGGTCCTTCTCGGCCAACTGCAGGCTGCAATCGAACGTGCCGCCCTCCCTGGTCAACCAGCGACGGCGGCACGCGAAAGCGATGACGAACAGTACGGCGGCAGCCAAACAGACCCCGACGACATCGAGGACTGTTCCCATACCCTGCCGACCCCATTTCCGGTGCCCGTGCGTCCCGGCACCGCCGGAGAACCCGTACTGTCAGTGACGTTCTTCGATTATGACAGGTGGGGTGGAGCCGTGATCGGCCCCACCCCACCCGCGGAACTTCAGGATGCTGTTTCGGCAGCCCGGACCCGGGCCTCCGCGGCCCGGACCTCGTCGGCGTCGGCCTCGCTGGCGGTACCGGTCGCGAGCGCCTGCTCGAGCTCGCGACGAGCGTCCTCCAGGTCGATGTCGTGACCCAGCTCGGCGTTCTCGGCCAGGATCGAGACCCGGTCGTTCGCCACCGAGATGAAGCCGTCCGGGGCGGCCGCGACGAGGAACTCCCCGTCGACGGTCCGCACCTGGACGGTGCCACCCTGCAGCAGACCCAGCAACGGGGCGTGCCCCGGGAGGATGCCGACGTCGCCGTCGGTGGTGCGGGCGATGACGATCGTCGCCTGCCCCTCCCAGACCACCCGCTCGGCTGCGACCAGCGCAACCTCGAGGTGCTTGCCGGTGTCGTCGGCCATCAGGTCAGAGCTCCTTCTGGAGCTCGGCCCAACGCCGCTCGACGTCGTCGAGCGAACCGACGTTGAAGAAGGCCTGCTCGGCGATGTGGTCGCACTCGCCGTCCGCGATCTTCTTGAACGACTCGATGGTGTCCTTCAGCGGCACCGTCGAACCCGGCGTGTTGGTGAACTTCTCCGCCATGTAGGTGTTCTGCGAGAGGAACTGCTCGATCCGGCGCGCCCGCGCGACGGTGATCTTGTCCTCTTCGGAGAGCTCGTCGACACCGAGGATGGCGATGATGTCCTGCAGTTCCTTGTTCTTCTGCAGGATCTGCTTCACCCGGACGGCCACGTCGTAGTGCTCCTGGCCGATGTACTGCGGGTCGAGGATCCGCGACGTGGAGGTCAGCGGGTCGACGGCCGGGTACAGACCACGCGACGCGATCACTCGCGACAGCTCGGTGGTCGCGTCCAGGTGCGCGAACGTGGTGGCCGGCGCCGGGTCGGTGTAGTCGTCGGCGGGCACGTAGATCGCCTGCATCGAGGTGATCGAGTGACCACGCGTCGAGGTGATCCGCTCCTGCAGAACGCCCATCTCGTCGGCCAGGTTCGGCTGGTAACCAACGGCCGACGGCATCCGGCCGAGCAGCGTGGAGACCTCGGAACCGGCCTGCGTGAAGCGGAAGATGTTGTCGATGAAGAGCAGCACGTCCTGCTCCTTCACGTCGCGGAAGTACTCCGCCATCGTGAGGGCCGACAGCGCGACGCGAAGACGCGTGCCCGGCGGCTCGTCCATCTGGCCGAAGACGAGCGCGGTGTCCTTGAACACGCCCGCGTCTTCCATCTCGTGGATCAGGTCGTTGCCCTCACGGGTCCGCTCACCGACACCCGCGAAGACCGACGTACCACCGAAGTTGTGGGCGATCCGGTAGATCATCTCCTGGATCATGACGGTCTTGCCGACACCCGCACCGCCGAACAGGCCGATCTTGCCGCCCTGGACGTACGGGGTGAGCAGGTCGAGCACCTTGATACCGGTCTCGAGCATCTCGGTCTTCGACTCGAGCTGGTCGAAGGCCGGCGCCTTGCGGTGGATCGGCCAGCGCTCGGTGATCTCGAACTCGGACTCGTCCTGGTTCAGGCACTTGCCGGTCACGGACCACACCCGGCCCTTGGTGACGTCGCCGACCGGGACGGAGATCGCGGCACCGGTGTCGCGCACCTCGGCGCCCCGGACCAGACCGTCGGTGGGCTTCATCGAGATCGCCCGGACGATGTTGTCGCCGACGTGCAGCGCAACCTCGAGGGTGATCGTCGTGGTGACCTCGGCCAGCGTGATGTCCACCTCGAGGGCGTTGTACATCTCCGGCATCGCGTCCGCGGGGAACTCGATGTCGACGACCGGGCCGATGACCCGGGCAACCCGGCCCACGGCACCGGCCGTGCCGTTGTTGTCTTTCTCGGTAACCGTCGCTGTCATCTCTCTCACTCGCTCCCGGCGTTGGCGTCAGCCAGCGCGTTGGCGCCACCGACGATCTCGCTGATTTCCTGGGTAATGGCCGACTGCCGCACCTGGTTGTACTCGCGGGTCAGTCGTTCGATCAGATCCTGCGCGTTGTCGGTGGCCGACTTCATCGCGCGCTGCCGGCTGGCCAGCTCGGAGGCCGCCGCCTGCAGCATGCAGTAGTGGATCCGGCTGGCGACGTACTTGGGCAGCAACCCGTCGAGCACGTCCTCGGCGGACGGCTCGAACTCGTACAGCGGCAGTACGTCGTCCGCGGCCGGAGCCTCTTCGCCCTCGACGACCTCCAGCGGCAGCAACCGGATGACGTCCGGCTTCTGCGTCAGCATCGACACGAACCGGGTGAAGACGATGTGGATCTCGTCCACGCCGCCCTCCTCGGTCGGGGTCAGGAAGGACTCGATCAGGGCGTCGGCGATCTCCCGGGCGCGGGCGAACGACGGCGCGTCGGAATCGCCGCTCCACGACTGCGCGACCTCGCGCTGCCGGAAGGTGAAGTACGCGATCCCCTTGCGGCCGCTGAGGTACGGCACGATCTCTTTGTCGTCCTCGCGGAGCATCTGGTTCAGCCGCTCGCCCTCGCGGATGACCGAGGACGAGTAGGCGCCGGCCTGGCCGCGGTCCGAGGTGATCAACAGCACCGCGGCACGCTTCGGGTTCGGCTTCTCCGTGGTCAGCGGGTGGTCGACGTTCGAGAACGTGGCCACCGCCGACACGGCACGGGTGAGCTCACGCGCGTACGGACCGGCCGCCTGGGCGCGTTGCTGCGCCTTGACGATCCGGGACGCCGCGATGAGCTCCATCGCACGGGTGAGCTTCTTGATCGTCGTGACCGAGTCACGACGATCCTTCAGCTCGCGTTGGGTTGCCGGCATGGACGATCAGCCCCGCTTCTGCCGGACGATCTGCTCCTGCTCGACGTCCTCTTCGGCCATCGCCTCGGTCTCCTCGCGACCCACGAGCAGCTGCCCGTCGGAGGTCTGGAAGGTCGGCTTGAACGCGGCCAGCGCGTCGGTGACGGCCTGCTGGGCGTCGTCCTCGAAGAGGTTCGACTCACGGATGCCGTCGAGCACCTTGCTGTCGCGCCGCAGGTACTCGAGGAACTCGCGCTCGAAGCGGAGCACGTCGGCGACCGGTACGTCGTCGAACTTGCCCGTGGTACCGGCCCAGATCGAGACGACCTGGTCCTCGACCGCGTACGGAGAGTACTGCGGCTGCCGGAGCAGCTCGACCAGCCGCTGGCCACGGTCCAGCTGACGGCGCGAGGTGGCGTCGAGGTCGGAGGCGAACATCGCGAACGCCTCCATCGCGCGGAACTGTGCGAGGTCCAGCTTCAGCGTTCCGGAAACCTTCTTCATCGCCTTGACCTGCGCGGCGCCGCCGACTCGAGACACCGAGATACCGACGTCGATGGCCGGGCGGATGTTGGCGTTGAACAGGTCCGACTGCAGGAAGATCTGGCCGTCGGTGATCGAGATGACGTTGGTCGGGATGAAGGCCGAGACGTCGTTGGCCTTGGTCTCGATGACCGGCAGGCCCGTCATCGACCCCGCGCCGAGCTCGTCGCTCAGCTTCGCACAGCGCTCGAGCAGCCGGCTGTGCAGGTAGAAGACGTCACCCGGGTAGGCCTCACGGCCCGGCGGGCGGCGCAGCAGCAGCGACATCGAGCGGTAGGCCTCGGCCTGCTTGCTCAGGTCGTCGAACACGATCAGGACGTGCTTGCCCTGGTACATCCAGTGCTGGCCGATGGCCGAGCCGGTGTAGGGAGCGACGTACTTGTAGCCGGCCGGGTCGGACGCCGGGGAGGCGACGATGGTGGTGTACTCCATCGCGCCGGCCTCTTCGAGCGCGCCGCGCACGGAGGCGATCGTCGAGCCCTTCTGGCCGATGGCGACGTAGATGCAGCGAACCTGCTTCTTCGGGTCGCCGGACTCCCAGTTGGCCTTCTGGTTGATGATCGTGTCGACCGCGATCGCCGTCTTACCGGTCTTGCGGTCGCCGATGATCAGCTGGCGCTGGCCACGGCCGACGGGGATCATGCCGTCGATCGCCTTGATGCCGGTCTGCAGCGGCTCGCGGACCTCCTGGCGGTCCATCACGCCGGCGGCCTGGAGCTCCAGGGCCCGGGTGCCGTCGATGCCGTCGATCTCGCCGAGGCCGTCGATCGGGGCGCCCAGCGGGTCGACGACACGACCGAGGTAGCCGTCGCCGACCGGCACGGACAGGACCTGACCGGTACGACGGACCTGCTGGCCCTCCTCGATACCGCCGAACTCACCGAGTACGGCGACACCGATGTCGCGGACATCGAGGTTCAGCGCGATGCCCTTGGTGCCGTCCTCGAACTCGAGCAGCTCGTTGGTCATCGCCGAGGGCAGGCCCTCGACGTGCGCGATGCCGTCACCGGCGTCGATAACAGTGCCGACCTCTTCGCGGGCCGCTTCGGCCGGCTGGTAGTCGGTGACGAACCGATCCAGGGCGTCCCGGATCTCCTCCGGCCTGATCGTGAGCTCAGCCATTTCGTGTTTCCTGCTTCCTTGACCCTTGCTGGCCTGTTGTGGCTCTAAGAGGTTTGCCGCCCTTAGCGCCGCTGTTGTGTCGTTAAGGGGGGCGATCAGCCCGCGATGCGCCGTTGCGCCTCGTCGAGCCTGGCCGCGATGGTTGCGTCGATCACTTCGTCACCGATGTCCACCCGCACGCCGCCGATCACCTTCGGGTCGACGATCACGTTCAGCTGGATGTCCCGGCCGTACTGGCGTCCGAGCGCCTGCGCCAGGCGCGTGCGCTCCGCCTCGGACAGGTCGGTGGCGACCCGGACCGTTGCGATGCTGGCGCTGCGCCGGGCCGCGGCCGCGACCTGGTAGGACCGCAGGGACGCGGCGAAGCTGCGTCCACGGCCGTCGACGGCCCGCTCGGCGAGCCGTACCGTGACCGGGTCGGCCTTGCCCCGCAGCAGTCCGGCCAGCAGCTCCTGCCGGGCGGCGACCGGGATGTTGCGGTCGCTGAGCTTGTCGCTCAGGCCCCGCTCGGCCACGACGATCCGCTCCAGCCGGAACAGCTCGTCCTCGACGTCGTCCAGCTTGCGGTTGCTGTCGGCGTAGGCCACCTCGGCCTCGACGCTCAGCTCGTCCAGCGCGTTGCCGAGGTCCCGGCCGCTGACCCAGCGACCGGCCACGGCGATGGTCAGGATCTCCTGCGCCTGGGCGGAGATCTTGCCGCCGAACAACTGCTGGACGAGCGACACCCGCTGGTCCTGCGAACGGGCGGGGTCGGTCAGCGCGCGGCGCAGTGCACCGGTGCCGTCCAGCAGCCGTGCCACCGAGAACAACTCGGCGCCCAGCCCCTCCGCGACCGCACCACTCGCCAGGGCCTCCTGGGCCTTGGCGAGCGACTGGTTCGATGCCCCGCGCATCAGCCGTCCGTTCCGACGGCCGCGCGCGCCGACTCCGATGCCTCGAGCTCGGACAGGAAGCGCTCGACGGTCCGGCGCTGCCGGGCCTCGTCCTCCAGCGACTCCCCGACGATGCGGCCGGCCAGCGTGGTCGCCATCGTCCCGACCTCGGTGCGCAACGAAGCGACCGCCTGCGTCCGCTCGGCGTCGATCTGGGTCCGCGCGTGCGTCACGATCCGCTCGGCCTCGACGTTCGCCTGCTCGCGCATCTCCGCGATGATCTGCGCACCCTGCTCACGCGCGTCCTCACGGATCTTCGCAGCCTCCGAGCGGGCCTCGGCCAGCTGCGCGTTGTACTTCTCCAAAGCCGCCTTCGCCTCGGCCTGGGCCTGCTTGGCCTCGTTCATCCCGCCTTCGATCGCCGCGGTCCGATCGGCGTACGCCTTCTCGAACTTCGGAACGACGACCTTGGCGAAGGCGATGGCCAGCAGGATCAGGAAGACGAAACCGAAGATGATCTCGGCGGTGTGCGGCATCAACGGGCTAGGGGTTTCCTCGCCCGCTGCTTCAGCCAGCGGTAGCACCAACGTCAACATGTCGTGATCCTGTCAGTCAGGGGTGTGGGTCAGGCCTTCTGGAACACGAACGCCAGGGCGATACCGATGATCGCGAGGACCTCGGTGACGCCGAAGCCGATCCACGCGATCGACTGCAGCTTGTTCTGAGCCTCCGGCTGACGCGCGGTGCCGTTGATGACGGCCGCGAAGATCAGGCCGACGCCGACGCCCGGGCCGATCGCCGCAAGGCCGTAACCGAGGACCGCGATGTTTCCGCCCATCTCAAGGGCCAGTCGAGAAACCATGGTTCCGGTGTTTCCTTTCAGTACGGATAGGGGCTATCCGGGTTTCCGTTTACTACGGGTCTGTGGGTGGTGCGGGTACTGCGGATCAGTGCTCGTCGGCGAGTGCGGTGCCGATGTACTGCGCGGTCAGGACCACGAAGATGTAGGCCTGGATGCACTGGACGAACAGCTCCAGCCCGGCGATCGCGAGGCCCATCAGGAAGGTGATGATGCCGACGCCGCCGAGGGCGATGCTGCCGGACTCGAACACCATGTACTCGCCGCCGAGGACGAACACGAGCAGCAGGATGTGACCGGCGAACATGTTGGCGAACAACCGCAGGCTCAGCGAGACCGGCCGGACCAGGATGTTCGAGATGAACTCGATCGGGATCATCAGCGGCATCAGCCAGCCGGGGACGCCGACGGGCATCGTCTGGTGCTTGAAGTAGCCCCAGAGGCCCTTCTTCTTGATGCCGACCGCGTTGTAGATGACCCAGCTCATGATCGCGGCCACGTACGCCCAGCCGATGTGGCTGAAGGTCGGGAACTGGAACAGCGGGATGCTGGCGGCAACGTTGTTCAGCAGGATGAAGAAGAACAGGCCGCACAGGTACGGCACGAACTTCATGTAGTCCTGGCTGCCGATCGCGTCGCGCGCGATCGAGTTGCGGACGAAGTTGTAGCCCAGCTCGCCGGCGAACTGCAGCTTGCTCGGCACCACCGCAGCCTTGCGGGACGCACCCCAGAAGAACCAGATGATGACGACAACGGTCAGCGCGGCCACCAGGACGGGCTTGGTGAACCAGTCCACGCCTTCGATGATCGGTGGGGTGTCGAAGCTCTGTGGACCGGGCGGGGTGAACTCGGTCGGAACGCCGGTGATCACCGGGTCTCCTCTCGCGTCGTGCTCAAGTCGGACGCCTTGTAGCAAAGGGCAGGGCGGCTCAGGGCATGGCGGTCAACAACGTCAGACCCGGTGCGGATCGGACCGTTCCCCGAAGGGATCAGGACCGCGACCCGAACCGGTAGTTCAACAGCAGGATGGTGAGCCCGGCACCGAGCACGATGCCCACCAGAACCAAGAACTGGGTGCCGAACAAGCGATCCAGCCCGAAGCCGATGCCCCCGTAGACCAGGACACCGCCGATCAAGTAGGACAGGACCCGCCAGCCGTCGCCCGAATTGCGGGGTGATGGCTTCGGATCCTTGTGCTCGCTCATTGGCACCCGAAAGGTACCAGCCCGCGACACGCCGGGTCACATCGGCACCCGCGACCTCTGTCACAACGCAGACATCGTTACTGGCAGTGGTCATGGGTTCACCTCGTTGTCGAGGTCGTAGATCGGCACCCGCAGCCGCGACCAGGCCCACATCTCGCCGGCCATCCAGCCCAGCACGACCACCATCGCGACGATGCCGAGCACGGTCAGATTCACGTGCTTGGCAAGGCTGTCCGAGCTGATCGCCAGGGCCAGCAGACCGCCGAAGATCGCGATCCGGCCGGTGTACGACGCCATCGCCATCGCCAGCTGCATCTGCGGTGAGGTGTGCCGGGAGAGGTGCAGCGCGAACAGCCCGAGACCGGAGAAGACGATGACCATCAGCAACCCGAGCAGCGCGCCCCACAGACCCTTGAGGCCGGCAGCGACGGCCGACACGGCGGCCGCGTTGAGACCGACAACGAGCGCCGCGACCAATGCGCCGCGCAGCATTGCCAGCGCCGGGTGCCGAGTGACTTGGCCGGCGACTTTCGGGGGGTGGGCCGAGGAAGCCATCTGGTGGTTCCGTCCTGCGGGCGACCTGGTCTCGCGGCCAGATCGTCGGGTGGGCGGGGTCAGGGGTGTCAAAGTTCTTTGCTGGTGCTTGTGAAAACTAGCACAAAGTCTGCACGGTCAGCAAAACGAGTCCCCTGCCGCTGTACAACCACACCTTATCGGTAGCCCACATACCCCAGTGGTCTGGTCCCCACCTGGACTCAGACAACGTCCTTCAGGGCCTCCATCGTCAGTCCACAACTGTCCAGCCGCCCGCTCAGTGCCCGCAACGCCGCCGTGGTCTCCACCGGATGCTTCCGCCAGCTCGCCAACCGGCCACTGAGCCCCGGATCCACCACGAAATCGCCCGCCGGCACCCCCGCCTGCTCCACGAACCAGAAGGCCACCAGCCGGTACGCCGGATCGGCCGGCCCGTCCTCAACCGGCGCACACCGGTCGATCCGAGCAATCGAAGCAGCCAACTGACCCGCCACATCCATCGTGTTCGAGCCTTTGCTGCTGGTGCCGACCGCCAACTGGATCGAGGTCGGTCCGTTCGCCACCACCTCACTCGCCAGCGTGAAGGGAAAGAGCTCAGCTCCGGCCGCAGCGGCTACCCGCTCGACCTGAGCGTGAACCTGCGGAAGATCAGGACCGTGCTCAGTCAGCAAGCAGACCTGGACACGTCCGTCCTGACAAACAACCCGTGGGGTCGCCACCACGACCGCCTGCACCGGGACGGCGAGCGCCGCAACCACCACACCGGCGAGTGCCCAGGCAACCGACGTACGGCGAGAGCGGTCTGCGCGCAGCCACACCAGCGCGGCCGCTCCGATCGCCACGGCGACCAGCAGTCGCACAACAGCGAGCCAGGGATTCCAGCCGGCTTGGCCGGACGGTTGTTCGGACATTCCGGCGAACGGCGGGATCCGGAGCCAGCGGGAATCGTCGCCGACCATCCGCACCGCGCCGATGACGACAACCCAGCCGAGCCCGGCCATCGCCAGGACCACAGCCGGCCGGAACGACAGGACCGCAACGGCAATCACCGTGGCGATCGCGACGACCCACACGGCCGGCCCGATCGCGAGAAGCACGGAAGGCGAGTCCCCCGCCGTACGGAGCGACCAGCTCAGCAGCGGGACGAGGCCTAGCAGCCATCCGCCCAGCGCGGCTGCCATCGCGGTTCGCACGACTCGCGCCGGCGAATCCCCCGCCACCTTTCGGCGCGCGACGTAGACAAGCACTGCAAGCGTTACCACGGGCAGCACGACGGTCAGCGTCGCAGCCATCAGCCGAGTCGTCTCGGCCCAGGTCGCGTAGCGCCAATCGAGCATCCTGCGGCCGGTGAGCACCGCGGTGGGCAGCGCGACAGCCAGCACCAGCAACGGAACACTCAGCCGGGACAAGCGAAATCGGGACATATCGATCCTTCGTCATTGGCGGCACCATGCAACGCGCCGAACCGCCGGACGGAATTGCAGGAGAATAGGCCGTACCACGCCCGGGAATTGGACAGGGGACAACTCCCGGACGCCGTACGGTGTCATTCAGAACAGCGCGTGCATCAGCACTCGTTGTTCTTGGCTCCCTGCGTCGTTCCGCCGCCACCGGAGGTGGCGGCCTTGCCGTAGAACTCGCCATGCCCACCGGCCTCGGAGCACGTGCTCTTCGCCGTTACCTCGAAGTTGACGCCGGTGGCACTGCTGTTCTTGATGAGCGGGTCGACACCCCAGTAGCTCCGGTACAGCTCGACACTCAGCCTGCGGGTGTCGGTACATCCACGCCGGCTACCACTGACCCAGACATAGCCGTTGACCTGGGAGTCCGGGGGTGCGACGTACTTCGCGCAGGCCTGCACGGAATCCGTGGCCGCAGAGGCCGCCACCGATACGCCTCCGACCGCCGCCGCGCCGATGGCTGTCGCCGCGATGGCCCGTACCAGTACTCGGTTCATGAAACTCACCTTTCGTTGGATGGGAACGAAATGATCGTTTCAAGAAAGCGCACGAACCGGACAGGTACAAACTCATACAAAGCGCACGATTGCCACAATGTGCAATGGCACCGAGAATTGCAGGAACAGGCAACTGATGCAGTATTGAATTGCTGCTAGGTCAGCATTCGAGCTGCTTTGGGCCCTGAATTGTCCGGGCGCCGGTCTTCAGTACGCCGTAGTATTCGCCAGGGCCGGCCTGTGCACAGCGGCCGCGGGCGGTCAGATCGAAATTGACGCCGGTCCTGGTCGCCGTTGCCACCGGACGATCGAGGACACCGCTCTTTCTGAGTTCGAGGGTCATTCGCACCGTGTCGGTGCACCCGCGCCGGGAACCGCTCACCCACACCTCAAGTGAGTTGGAGTCCGGCGGAGTCACCGAGAATCCACACGCCTGCGCCGAATCCGCCGTACCGAAGGCTGCCGCCGACACACCCCCGACCGCCGCCGCACCAAGCGCCGCCGCCGCGACCGCCCGTACCAGTACTCGCTTCATGAGTCTCACCTTTCCGTTGGAGGGAACGGCACGACCCTGTCAAGCGAACGCATGAACCAGACAGGTACAAACCCGTACAACGCGTGCGATTGCCACAACTGGCAGTGATCAGACCTTGGCGAGGGGCTTGGCGGCGCGGCGGCGGGGGAGGCCGGTGGTGAGGAGTACGGCGATGACGGCGATGGTGAGGACGATGAGGGCGGTCCACCAGGTGAGGACCAGGCCGAGGACTACTACGCCGAAGGCGATGAGGGTGGTCCAGAGGTACATGAGGAGGACGGCTCGGCGGTGGGAGTGGCCGCGTTGCATGAGGCGGTGGTGGAGGTGGAGCTTGTCGGCGGCGAAGGGTGAGCGGCCGGCTTTGGTACGGCGGACGTAGGCCATCGTGAGGTCGAGGGCGGGGATGGCGAGGACCGCTATCGGGAGGACCAGTGGGAGGAGTGCGGGGAGGAGGCTGGAGCCGCCGACCTCGTAGGGGACGGCGTACGGGTCCATCTGGCCGGTGAGGCTGATGGTCGATGCCGCCAGCATCAAACCGATCAGGAGGGCGCCGGAGTCACCCATGAAAACCCTTGCGGGGAAGAAGTTGTGCGGCAGGAAGCCGAGGCAGGCGCCGGCCAGGGCGACTGTGATCAGGGTCGAGGTGGTGGCGCGGTCGAGGTCCTGCTCGACGTTCAGCAGGTAGGAGTAGGTGAAGAACGCGAGCGCGCCGATCGCGGTGACGCCCGCGGCCAGGCCGTCGAGGCCGTCGACGAAGTTCACCGCGTTGCAGGAGACGAGCAGGATGCCCGCGGTCAGGACGGCGAGCAGGGCGGCCGACGGGGAGACGACGCCGCCCGGGAGCGGGAGCCAGTACAACTGGATGCCCTGGACAACCATCACGCCGACGGCGAGGACCTCGCCGGCGAGTTTGGTGATCGCGTCGAGTTCGTAGAGGTCGTCGATCACGCCGACGGCGCAGATGACCGCACCGCCGATCAGGATCGCGCGGCCGTCGTGCGCGACCTGCAGGCTGTCGCCGAGGAACGGGAGGCTGGAGGCGACCGCGAAGGCGGCGATCAGGCCGCCGAGGATGGAGACACCGCCGAAGTACGGGATCGGGACCTTGTGGACGTCACGGGCCCGGACCTTGGCCACCGCGCCGTACCGCAGCGCGATCTTCCGGGCCACGCCGGTCAGCAGGAAGGTCGTGGCCATCGCCACGAACAGGACCAGCAGGTACTCGCGCACTAGTCCGCAGGCCTCACATCAGGATCGGCAGGCTTCTTCTCGTCCTGCTTGGACGCCCCGGCCACCGTTTCGGTTGGCTTCTCGTCCCCAGCCGGTACGCCGAGCGCCTCGTCCGTGAGCCTCTCGTCCACGGCCGGTACGGCGGATGTGTCGACCGCCGGAGTCTCGTCAACCGGCTTCGCACCAGCAACCGCTCCGGTCGGCTTCCCGTCCGCTGGCTCCACCGGTCCCTCATTGGCGACAGGCTCGGCAGGCGTCCCCTCCCCCACCGGCGTCTCGTCCACAGCCGGTACGACGGGCGCCTCGTCCACCGGCTTCTCGTCCACGGCCGGTACGGCGGATGCTTCGACCGCCGGAGCCTCGTCCGCCGCCTCACCAGCAACCGCTCCGGTCGGCTTCCCGTCCGCTGGCTCCACCGGCGTGTCGTCGGAGGTGGCGGATGCGGTCGGGGTGTCGGTGGGGAGGGCAGAGTCCGTCGGCGTGGGGTCGGCCGGGTTGTCTGCGAGGTCGGTGGGCGCTCCCTCCCCCGTGGCGTCGACGGGCGCCTTGTCGGCGGGGGTGTCTTCGGCGGTGATTTCGGGGACTACTTCGCGGAGTTGGGCCAGGGAGAGGGCTCCTAGGCGGACTACGCGCGGGACGTCGGTGGTGATGTCGACGATGGTGGAGGGCTGGCCGCCGCTGACTTCGCCGCCGTCGAGGTAGACGGCGACCGAGTCGGCCAGCTGCTCCTCGGCGTCGTAGACGTCGAGGGCCGCGGGCTGGCCGCTCTTGTTGGCGGAGCTGACCGCCAGCGGGCCGGTGCGCGACAGCAGTTCGCGGGTGTTCTCGTGGTCCGGGACGCGGAGCGCGACGGTGCCCTGGGTCTCGCCCAGGTCCCACATCAGCGAGCCCTGCGCGTGGCAGATCACGGTCAGCGGGCCGGGCCAGAACTTCTCGCACAGCTTGCGGCCCGCGTCGGGGACGTCGGTGGCGAGCGCGTCCAGCGACTCGACCACCGAGATCAGCACCGGCGGCGGCATGTCGCGGCCGCGGCCCTTGGCGTCCAGCAGGCGCTGGACGGCGTCGGATTTGAAGGCGTCCGCGGCCAGGCCGTAGACGGTGTCGGTCGGCAGGACGACCAGGTCGCCGGCCTCGATGGCATCCACGGCCGCGCGGTACGCCGGGGCCAGTTCGTCACCCGTGAAATCGAAGCGCTCACTCACGCACCGAATCGTGCCACTCACGCACCTGTCCGCCTAAACCGGCCCACATCGCAGGCAAACCTGACAGCAAAATGTCAAGTTTCCAGCGAGCCCGGCCCAAACTCCCTAGGATCCCCGGCATGACTGTGACGCGTGAGTTCCTCGAAGGGCTGCCGAAGGCCGAACTGCATGTCCACCACGTCGGTTCCGCCTCGCCGCGGATCGTCGCCGAGCTCGCCGCCCGGCATCCCGGATCGCCGGTCCCGGCCGATGCGGCCGCGCTGGTCGGCTACTTCCGCTTCACCGACTTCGCGCACTTCATCGAGATCTACCTGTCCGTCGTGGACCTGATCACGACGCCGGAAGACGTCCGGCTGCTGACCTACGAGATCGCCCGTGAGATGGCCGGCCAGAACATCCGGTACTCCGAGCTCACCGTCACGCCGTACTCGTCGGTGAAGCGCGGGATGGCCGCCGAGGCGTTCTGCGAGGCGATCGAGGACGCCCGGACCGCGGCGGAGAAGGAGCTCGGCGTCACCCTGCGCTGGATCTTCGACATCC
The DNA here is from genome assembly GCF_044453945.1 of Kribbella sp. NPDC051587. Taxonomy (NCBI): domain Bacteria; kingdom Bacillati; phylum Actinomycetota; class Actinomycetes; order Propionibacteriales; family Kribbellaceae; genus Kribbella; species Kribbella sp. NPDC051587. The sequence goes on along the minus strand of NZ_JBITDE010000015.1, from coordinate 99,413 downwards.
CCGGTGAGTCGGGGCTGCCGGCGGCCGAGGAGACGCTGCGGATCGCGACCAAGGTCCGGCCGGACGGGTTGATCGGCTTCGGCCTCGGTGGCCCGGAGATCGGCGTACCGCGGCCGCAGTTCAAGCCGTACTTCGACCAGGCCATCGCCGCCGGGCTGCACAGCCTGCCGCACGCGGGTGAGACGACCGGCCCGGAGACGATCTGGGACGCCCTGCGGGTACTGCGGGCCGAGCGGATCGGCCACGGTACGTCGGCCACCCAGGACCCGGCCCTGGTCGACTACCTGGGTGAGCACCGGATCCCGCTCGAGGTGAGCCCGACCTCCAACCTCGCCACGCAGGCGGTCGCGTCGTACGACGTGCACCCGATCAAGGCGATGGTCGAGGCCGGACTGGTCGTCACGATCAACTCCGACGACCCGCCGATGTTCGGCACCACCCTCACCAACGAGTACGCCGTCGCGGCGGACCTGCTCGGCTTGGACAGCGCAGGGGTCGGCGAGCTCGCCAAGACCGCCGTACAGGTGTCCTTCGCCGAGGACTCGGTGAAGGACACTCTGACGGCGGAGATCGACGCGTACGTCGCTTCGAACGGTTAGGCCGGGTCGAAGTACCAGCGCTGGCAGGCGCCGCCGTGGAACGGCCAGATGATCACGTCGGCGCCTGCTGCCGGGCTGCAGCCCGCAACGTCGAGTGACTTGCCGCTGCCGACGCCCAGGACCTGCCAGGCACCGTTGGAGAGCGCGCTGAGTCGCCACTGCTGACAGGTGTTGGCGGAGCTGGGTGCGAGCTGCACAGGCTTGGCATCCGTGGTCACACAGCCACTGACCTCGACCGCGTTGCCGGTGTTGCTGTCGATGATCTTGTAGATGTTGCCGTTGACTGCTGTGACCTGCCAGCGCTGGCAGGGGCTGCCGGCCACGCGGTCCCACATCCGGATGTCGGTACCGGTGCAGTTGATGACGTCCAGGTCCTTACCGAGCTCACTGCGGACGTGGTACGTGCCGTTGGGCAGGTTCACCGGCCTGAGCTGGAACTGCTGCGAGGCCGCACCGGTGAACGGCTGCTGCTCAAGCGCGGCCGGGTGCGGACCCGCGTCTGTCATGGCCAGACCGCTCAGTGTGTTGATGATGCTGTAGACGTCACCACCGAGTGGGTACAGCGTCCAGCGCATGCCGTCCTGGCCGTTGCACGAGTACTGCAGCACCTTCGTGCCCGGCGTCGTACCGCTGAAGGCACTGTCTGCACACTTGCCGCTGTTGACGTTCTGCAGCTGCCAGCCGGTCTCGTAGAGGAACCGCCACTGCTGGCTGGTCGCTCCGCTGCGCGGCCGGTGGCTCAGGTAGGCCAGGTTGTCCACGGAACCGTTCACGATGTCGATCGCCTCGCCAGTGGACGGGCTGACGAACTCGTAGGCCTGTCCGTGGCGTGGGCCGGGTCGCGGGTCCGGAGTGGCGCTCTTGATCAGCCAGTCGCTGTTGGCGAGGTTCCAGTGCGTGGCAAGGTAGCTGCCGGCCGGCGGGTTGGTGTTGAAGTAGTCGTCCTTGTTGCAGTCCAGCAGCCGGTCGTTGTCCTTGTCGGCACACACCACGCGGGTATCCGAGCCGTAACACATCAGGTCGTACTCGTCGTTGCAGTGCCCGTTGTAGTGCGGGGCAGACGACTGTACGGCGCCCAGGTTGTGGCCGAGCTCGTGGGCAGCCGCGTTGAAGCCCCAGCAGTTCGCTGACGCGTCCACGCGGGCGTAGCCGGTGTTGTTGTTGTTCGCGTTGTCCAGGCCCGGCCGGTCGTCGCCGTACAGGGTCCCGACGCCGCACACCTTCTGGGCGTCGGCGTACACCAGGTACTTGCGGGTGCTGTCCTTGTAGCCCAGGTTCTGCAGGGCGGTGACCATCGAGTCCCAGGTCTCGAGGCCACCGGTCGGTACGACGGCTTCCTTGACGTTGATCTGGCAGCCGCCCGACACCGCGTCGGTGACGAACCGCACGTGCCGGCTGGCGCCAGTCTGGAACGCACTGTCGTTGTAGGCCGCGTCGATCTCGTGAGACCACGCACGGAACGACGGCAGGAACAGCTGCAACCGGCTCGCCTGCTGCGACTCCCGTGCGTACAGGACCTGCACTCGCTTGCCAGCAACGCCGTTACCGTCACAGACGATCGCGTTGGCAGCCATAGTGGCGTCAGCAACCGCCTTGGGCAGCGGCTGCGCCTTCTCGCTCAGATCGGCGTTAGGCAGCACCTCAGGCCCGCGCGTGCACTGGTCGGTGCCGGACAGCACCAGCCGCTGCATCCCCGCACACAGCTCAGCCTCGGTCTTCGGTTTCGGACCAGGTGGCGCAGCCTGCGCCGGAGCCAACAGCGGCGTACTGATCGCCAACGCGACCGTCGCGGCCACAACCCCCAGTTTGGACAGGACGGACATCGGTGATTCGCTCCTCACTCACGCCCGGTCCGACTGCCGGCGGGCTACCGGCAGTGGGCGACGAACCGAACACGATCCCGCGCCATCCTGCGCCAAGACCCCGCCGAGAGCGAGACTTTCGACCGTGATCACAAGGCTGAGCCTCGCCAACGTCGCCGGCGGCCGCTTCGTGGACGCCACCGGCCGGTACGTCGACGCCGACCGCACCGCCGACTTCGCGCGGACGCTGGCCGCCCAACGCCCCGATGTGGTCGTCATCACCGAACTGGACCCCGACGGCGACCAACTGGACCGCCTCACCCCCGAACTCCCCTACCGCCTCAAGCACGCCTTCTCCCCCGCCCACATCCCCGGCGTACGACGGCTGGGCGTCGGCATCGCGTCGGCGTACCCGCTGACCGACCTCGGCCGGATCGACCTCCCGAACCCACCGTTCCCCTTCCTGCACTGGAAGACCGGCGAGCTGCTGGAACCGCATCCGAAGGGGTTCCTCGCCGTCCGCACCGGTGGGCTCGACCTCGTCGGCGGCCAGCTCTGCCCGGTCCACATGGCGCGGGACGAGGCAGGCACGCCGTACAGCTACACCGAGGGCGCCGGGCTGGAGTTCGGGCGCGCGACGGCGGCGTACCTCAAGCAGGAGCTCGACAAGCGCGGCGTACGGCGTCTCGTGCTCGGCGGTGATCTCAACATGCGGAACCCGGGTGAGCTGCTCGCTCCGCTCGGGCTGGTCGACACGTTCCCGGATCCGCCGCCGGCGACCACGCCCGACGGGCGGTCGATCGACCGCATCTTCGCCGGTTCCGACGTACCGGTCACCACCGTCGAGGTCTCCGCCCTGCGTGGCGCGGATCACTTTCCGGTGTCGTGCTGGATCGAGGAGGTTTAGCGCGAACAACGAGGGGTTACATGCCTCTGCGGGTGCAAGACAGTCGCCCACCGCCCCAGTGCGAAAGCAGTGTGTGATGACCAGTGGTTTGTACGACGCCGTCGACCGGTTCCGGGCTTTCTGGATGGTGAAGGGATCTCGCGCCGAGCTGGTGCTCGCGGGGGTCCTGCTGGTACTCGCAGCAGCGGCGTTCGGATCGAACGCCCTGATCTAGCCAACGCCCCTCTAGACCCTGCGGCCGGTCGCGAATCTGTTGCGGCCGGCCAGGTCCAGCTGGTCGCGGACCTCGGTGAAGTTTCCGGTCGCGGCGAAGACGGCAGGAGCGGATTCGCCCTGGACGTCGGCGTGCTCACACGCGAACCAGCCGCCGGGCTTCAGGAGCCGGGCCGCCGTCACGCCGACCACCTTGATCTCGTCCAGACCGTCGTCACCCGACCAGAGCGCCAGCGCCGGGTCGTGGTCGCGGACCTCCGCGGTGACCGACTCCCAGGCCGTCAGCGGGATGTACGGCGGATTGCTGATAACCGCGTCCACCAGACCGTCCAGCTCAGGCAGGCAGCCGTCGATGTCGCCCTCGTGGAGCGTGGCGCCGGTACCGGCCAGGTTGCGGCGTGCCCACATGCAGGCCTCCGCAGACAGCTCTACGGCATGTACGACGGCGTCCGGGCGCTCGGTCGCCACGGCACCGGCGATCGCGCCAGAGCCTGAGCAGAGGTCGACCACCAGCGGGGACTTCACGTCGGCGATCCGGTCCAGGATCCAGCCGACCATCACCTCGGTCTCGGGCCGCGGGACGAAGACGCCAGGCCCCACGACCAGCTCGCGGTAGCGGAAGGCCGCCGTACCGGTGAGGTGCTGGAGCGGTTCGCGAGCGGCCCGCCGAGCCACCAGCTCGGCGTACGTACGACGCTCGGCCTCAGAAGGCTCTCGGAGATGCAGGCGAGTGGAGCCGGTGACGAAGGCGAGCAGCTCGGCCGCGTCGTATTCGGGCGACGCGACCCCGGCCGCGCGGAGCTGGTCCGCGGCCTCGGCGATCAGAGCCTTCACTTGGAGTCGACGGCCTCGAGGCGTGCGGTCAGGTCTGCGTCGGTCAGCGCCTGGATGACCGGTGCCAGGTCGCCGCCCAGCACCTGGTCGAGGTTGTGCGCCTTGTAGCCCACCCGGTGGTCGGAGAACCGGTTCTCCGGGAAGTTGTAGGTGCGGACGCGCTCCGACCGGTCGACGGTCCGGATCTGCAGCCGGCGGGCGTCGGACGCCTCCTGGTCGGCAGCCTCCTGCGCCGCGGCCAGCAGCCGGGAGCGCAGTACGCGCATCGCCTGCTCGCGGTTCTGCAGCTGGGACTTCTCGTTCTGCATCGATACCACGATGCCGGTCGGCAAGTGCGTGATCCGGACGGCGGAGTCGGTCGTGTTCACGCTCTGCCCACCAGGACCGGACGAGCGGAACACATCGATCCGCAGGTCGTTCTGGTCGATCTCGACGTCGACGTCCTCGGCCTCGGGCAGCACCAGGACACCGGCCGCGGACGTGTGGATCCGGCCCTGCGACTCGGTCACCGGCACCCGCTGCACGCGGTGCACGCCGCCTTCGAACTTCAGCTTCGCGTACGGCGCTTCGCCCGGCTCCGGCGTGCCCTTCGCCTTCACGGCGACCGTGATCGACTTGTACCCGCCCAGGTCGGAGTCGGCCGCGTCGATGATCTCGGTCTTCCAGTTCTGCGTCTCGGCGTACTTCAGGTACATCTTCAGCAGGTCCCCGGCGAACAGCGCCGACTCGTCGCCGCCCTCACCGGCCTTGATCTCGAGGATCGCGTCCTTGTCGTCGCTCGGATCGCGCGGCACCAGCAGCATCTGCAGCTTCTCGGCCAGCTCGTGCCGCCGGGCCGACAGCTTCACGGCCTCCTCGGCGAACGCCGGGTCCTCGGCCGCGAGCTCCTTGGCCGCCTCGATGTCGTCCGCGGTCTGCAACCACTCGTCATACGTCCGTACGACGGGGGCCAGGCCGGCGTACCGCTTCCCGACCCGCCGGGCGTTGGCCTGGTCGGAGTGCAGCTCCGGGTCGGACATCTGCCGTTCCAGCTCGGCGTACTCCGCCTTGAGCGACTGAACCGCTTCGAACATGGGCCGCACTCCTCCTCTCACAACGAAACAACACTAGCCCCGCGCAAAGGGGGTGCGGGTGGCGAAGCCCCCGCTCGCGGCGAAGCCGCACAACACGCGAAAGCGAGGTGGCCTGCGTTTTCCGCAGGCACACCTCGCCCAGAGGTTTCGTAACTACTTCTTGGCGTAGCGCTTCTCGAAGCGCGCGACCCGACCACCGGTGTCGAGGATCTTCTGCTTGCCGGTGTAGAACGGGTGGCACTGCGAGCACACGTCGGCGCGGATCGAACCGCTCTCGGCGGTGGAGCGCGTGGTGAACGATGCGCCACAGGTGCAGGTCACCGTGGTGTCCACGTACGTCGGGTGGATGTCGCTCTTCAAGACAGTCTCCTAGGAATCAGGTGCTCCGGGTCGTCCACGGCGTGAACGTGAACCGGAACCGACGAACCAGTTTGCCACCCGGAGGCGGCAAACCGGTAATCGGGGCAAAAATCAGTCGCCGTTGGTGGTGCTGTGCGTGCTCCCCGTGGACGGGGTGGTCTTGTTGACCTGCATCAGGAACTCGATGTTCGACTTGCTCTCCTTGAGCTTGCCGATCAGCAGCTCCAGGGCGGCCTGGCCGTCGAGCGCGGACAGCACCCGGCGGAGCTTCCAGACGACCTGGGTCTCCTCCTTCGACATCAGCAGCTCCTCGCGGCGGGTGCCGGAGGCGACGACGTCGATGGCCGGGAAGATCCGCCGGTCGGCGAACTCGCGGCGCAGCCGGAGCTCCATGTTGCCGGTGCCCTTGAACTCCTCGAAGATCACCTCGTCCATCTTCGAGCCGGTCTCGATCAGCGCGGTGGCGAGGATGGTCAGCGAGCCGCCGTCCTCGATGTTGCGCGCCGCGCCGAAGAACCGCTTCGGCGGGTAGAGCGCCGAGGAGTCGACGCCACCGGACAGGATCCGGCCGCTGGCCGGGGCCGCGATGTTGTACGCGCGGCCGAGCCGGGTGATCGAGTCGAGCAGCACGACCACGTCGTGGCCGAGCTCGACCAGCCGCTTGGCGCGCTCGATGGCGAGCTCGGCGACCGTGGTGTGGTCGTCGGCCGGGCGGTCGAAGGTGGAGGCGATGACCTCACCCTTGACCGTGCGCTGCATGTCGGTGACCTCTTCGGGCCGCTCGTCGACGAGCACGACCATGAGGTGAACCTCAGGGTTGTTCGTGGTGATCGCGTTCGCCAGCGCCTGCAGCACCATCGTCTTACCGGCCTTGGGCGGCGAGACGATCAGGCCGCGCTGGCCCTTGCCGATCGGGCTGACGATGTCGACGATCCGGGTCGTGAGCACGCCCGGCTCGGTCTCCAGGCGGAGCCGCTCGGTCGCGTACAGCGGGGTGAGCTTGTTGAAGTCCTGCCGCTGCTTGGCGACCTCCGGGTCCGACCCGTTCACGGTGTCGATCCGGACCAGCGGGTTGAACTTCTCCTTGCGCTCACCCTCCTGCGGCTGCTTCACCGCACCGGTGATCGCGTCACCCTTGCGCAGGCCGTAGCGCTTGACCATCGACAGCGCGACGTACACGTCGTTCGGGCCGGGCAGGTAGCCGCTGGTCCGGACGAAGGCGTAGTTGTCCAGCACGTCGAGGATGCCGGCGGCCGGGACGAGCACGTCGTCCTCGCTGATCGTCGGCTCCGGGTCGAACCGCTCGCCACGACCACGGTTGCGGGTCGAGTCGCGCCCGGTGTCACGGCCCGAGTCGCGCCCGGACGTGACCGGCTGGCCGTCGCGGTTGCGGTCCCGGTCGCGGCCGCGGCGACGGCGGCGACGGCCGTCGCCCTCCTCGCCGGCCTGGTCCTGCTGCCGGTTGTCGCGGCCGGACTCACGGTTCTGCTCGCGGGACTGGTTGTCCCGGTTGCCGTCGCGGTTCTGGTTGTTGCGGTCGCGGTCGTTGGTCCGCTCGCGGCCGTTCTCGCGGTTGCCGTCCCGGTTCTGGTTCTCCCGGGCCTGGTTCTCGCGGCCCTGGTTGTCCCGGTTGCCGTCGCGGTTCTCGCGGTTGCGGCCGTCGCGGTTGCGGTCGCGGCCGTCGCGGTTCTGCTCACGCTCGGTGGACTGCTCGGCGCCGTTCGGCGCGGCAGCCGGTACGGCGGGGGCCTCGGCCGGAGCGCTGTCGACGACCGGAGCCGCCTCCTGCACCGGCTGGCGGGCTGCCGTCTTCGGCGCCTCGACCGCCGGAGTCTCTTCGGCGGTGGCCGCAGCGGCGGCACGGGAGCGACGGCTGCCGCCCTCACGCTTCACCGGGGCCTTCGCCGCAGGCGCCTCGGACGCCTCGTCCAGGGTCGGCTGGGTAGCCTTCGCCCGGGATCCGCCGGTGGAACCACCCGCGGAGCCGCCCGGCTGGGCGGCCTTGATCGCCTCGATCAGCTGGCCCTTGCGCAGTGCGCCGGTGCCCTTGATGCCGAGCGTCCCGGCGAGCTGCTTGAGCTCGGGGAGCAGCATGCCTTCGAGGCCGCCACCAGCCTTGCGCCGACGCGTCGTACCGGCGTCGGAGCTGGCGGCTTCAACAGTTTCTGTCACGTGAGGTCCTTCCCACACGGATCGTCGAGGTGCGACAGCACCATCGACCGTTTCAGCGCCCACGGCCGAACGAAGTGGCACGTGGGGTTCAAGAGACTCTCGCTCTGATCTGAGTCCCCCCGGACATCCCCGGCGCAGGCGGCGCAAGATCACGTTCACAGGGGGGTCGCCACACAACACAGCGTGCCGGGAGCACAGCCCGGATCGTGACGAGAGTTCACCGATCACCTGGAGGGGATCGGGTGAGTCGAGACTAGCACCCCGAGGGGTCGTCCGGCTGACTCAGGGGATACAACGCGTGTCAGTTCCCGGCTATTCCTAGCCTCACCCGGCCTCCATCGACCAGACCTGTACGCCGACTGGATCGATCCGCAGGTCGTGCCGTTCCCAGCCGTCCGGAGGCGGTGGGCACGCCGTACCGCCGAGGACGATGACCGTCGGACCGGCCCCGCTGACGGTCGCCGCGAGCCCACTCCCCCGCAGCTTGTGCACCAGCGCCAGGCTCTCCGGCATCGCCGGTTCCCGGAACTCCTGATGCAGCCGGTCCTCGGTCGCGGTCAGCAGCAACTCGGGCCGCTGCGTCAACGCGACGACCAGCAGGGCAGCCTTCCCGGCATTCGCCGCGGCATCACCATGCGGTACGACGCCCGGCAGCAACCCGCGCGCTTCTTTCGTCAGCACGCGGTTCGCCGGGACGTAGACGACCGCGCCAAGACTGTCCGCAGGGTCCAGCCGAACTGCCCGTCCGTCCTCACCATCGAGCCAGGCAACGGTGAATCCGCCGTACACGGCGGCAGCCACGTTGTCCGGATGGCCCTCGATCTCGTTGGCCAAGCGGAGCAGCCGCTCCCGATCCACCGGCTCACCGGCCAGCCCGAACGCCGCGGCCAGCCCGCCGACGATCGCCGCGGACGACGACCCCAGCCCGCGGCCGTGCGGAATCCGGTTCTCGCATCGCAGCGTGAACCCGGGCACCGGTACGCCGAGTGCTTCGAGCCCGGCCCGGATCGACCGGACGACCAGGTGGGACTCGTCGAGCGGTACGTCGTCCGCGCCGCACCCGGTCACCTGGACGGTCACCCCGGAACCGCCCGGGGTGACGACCAACTCGTCGTACAGGCTCAGGGCGAGGCCGAAGGCGTCGAAGCCGGGGCCGAGGTTCGCGCTCGTCGCCGGGACCCGAACCCGAACCTGGTCACACGGCCGACCGTTCTCGCCCATCTCAGACCAGACCGGCCACGCGTGCGACCGCGTCGGTGTCCGCGGGTGTGACCGGGCTCTCGTTAACGCGAGCGTGGTCCAGGGCGGTGTCGATGTCCTTGAGGCCGTGGCCGGTGACCGTGATCACGACGGTGGAGCCGCCGGGCAGCCAGCCCTGCGCCTTCGCGTGCAGCAGACCAGCCACCCCGGCCGCAGAGGCAGGCTCGACGAAGACACCCTCGTTGGCCGCCAACTCACCCTGGGCCTTGAGGATCTGGTCGTCGGTGAGCATCTCGATCCGACCACCGGACTCGTCGCGGGCAGCCTCGGCCAGCGTCCAGGACGCCGGGTTGCCGACCCGGATCGCTGTTGCCACGGTGTCCGGCTTCTCTACGATCGCGCCGCGCACGATCGGCGCCGCGCCCTCGGCCTGGAAACCCCACATCTGCGGCTTCTTCGTGGCCAGCTTGTCCTTCGCGTACTCCTGGTAACCCTTCCAGTAGGCCGCGATGTTGCCCGCGTTGCCCACCGGCAGCAGATGCAGGTCTGGGGCGTCGCCGAGCGCGTCGCAGACCTCGAACGCCGCGGTCTTCTGGCCCTCGAGGCGGACCGGGTTCACCGAGTTCACCAAGGCGACCGGGTAGTGCTTGCCGAGCTCGCGAACGATCCGCAGGCAGTCGTCGAAGCTGCCGTCGATCGAGACCAGCTTCGCGCCGTGCACGACGGCCTGGGCCAGCTTGCCCTTGGCGATCCGGCCGGCCGGGATCAGCACGAGCGGCAGCATCCCCGCACGGACGGCGTACGCCGCGGCCGAGGCCGAGGTGTTGCCGGTCGACGCGCAGACGACCGCCTTGTCACCGGCCTGCGCGGCCAGCGAGATCGCCACCGTCATCCCGCGGTCCTTGAACGAGCCGGTCGGGTTGTTCCCCTCGACCTTCAGCCAGATCTCACACCCGGTCTGCTCGCTCAGCCACTGCGCGGCCACCAGCGGCGTACCGCCCTCGCCGAGCGTGACCACGGGAGTGTCCGTCGAGACCGGAAGCCGGTCGCGGTATTCCTCGATCACGCCTCGCCACTGGTGGGCCATTGTTTTACTCGCCTTCAACTCGCATGACACTGCTGACTTCACGAACGATGTCCATGTCGCGCAGGGCCTCCACGGTCGCGGACAACGCGGCGTCGGTCGCGCGGTGCGTGACGACGACCAGCTCGGCGTCACTGCCCCGGCCCTCTTGGCGAACGGTCTGGATCGACACGTCGTGCTCCGCGAAGGCCTGGGCCACTGCCGCGAGGACACCGGCCTTGTCGGCCACGTCCAGGGACACGTGGTAGCGGGTCACCGCGTCACCCACCGGACGGACGGCCCGCTGGGTGTACGACGACTCGCCGACCCCCGGCACGCCCTTGAGCCGGTTGCGCGCGGCGGAGACAAGATCCCCGAGGACAGCGCTGGCCGTCGGGGCACCGCCGGCACCACGACCATAGAACATCAGCTGGCCGGCCGCTTTGGATTCCACGAAAACGGCGTTGTACGCATCGCGAACACTGGCCAACGGATGGGTGAGCGGGATCATCGCCGGGTACACCCGGGCGCTGACCGAGTCGGTCGCCTCGTCCAGCTCGCAGATCGCCAGCGACTTCACCACGCAGCCCATCTCCCGGGCCGAGGCGATGTCGGTCGCGGTCACCTCGGTGATGCCCTCGCGATGCACGTCGGCGATCGAAACCCTGGTGTGGAAGGCCAAACTCGCCAGCAGCGCCGCCTTCGCGGCCGCGTCGAAGCCCTCGATGTCGGCGGTCGGGTCGGCCTCGGCGTACCCGAGGGCCTGGGCCTCCTCGAGCGCCTCGTCGAACCCGGCGCCGGTGGAGTCCATCTTGTCCAGGATGAAGTTCGTGGTGCCGTTGACGATGCCCATCACCCGGGTCACGTCGTCACCGGCCAGCGACTCGCGCAGCGGCCGCAGGATCGGGATCGCCCCGGCCACGGCGGCCTCGAAGTACAGGTCGCGCTCGTACTTCTCCGCGGCGGCGAACAGCGTCGGGCCGTCCTCGGCCAGCAGCGCCTTGTTCGCCGTGACGACCGAGGCACCGTTCTCCAGCGCCGTCAGGATCAGGGTGCGGGCAGGCTCGAGGCCGCCGATCACCTCGATCACGAGATCCAGGTCACCACGGGAGACCAGCGCCTGCGCGTCGGTCGTGATCAGGGACGGGTCGACCGCGATGTCGCGCTCGCGCCCGGCCCGCCGTACCGCGATGCCGGCGATCTCCAGCCGGGCGCCGACGCGGGCCGCCAAGTGATCCGCCTGCTCGGTCAGGATCCGCACCACCTCGGTACCGACCACACCACAACCGAGCAGGCCCACCTTCAGCGCTTTGTCGCTCATCCTTCGATCCCCATGTCCAGAAGCAGCAGGTCGTCCTCGGTCTCCCGCCGTACGACGATGCGCGTCCGACCGTCCTTGACCGCGATCACCGGAGGGCGCGGTACGTGGTTGTAGTTGCTGGCCATCGACCTGCAGTAGGCACCGGTCCCCGGTACGGCGATCAGGTCGCCGGGGCCGACGTCGGACGGCAGGAACTCGTCCTTGACCACGATGTCGCCGGACTCGCAGTGCTTGCCGACGACGCGGGCCAGGGTCGGCGTGGTGTCGGAGTACCGGTTGGCGAGCGTGCAGGAGTAGTCGGCGTCGTACAGGGCGGCGCGGATGTTGTCGCTCATCCCGCCGTCGACCGACACGTAGGTGCGGGCCGCGTTGTTGTCGAGCTCGACCTCCTTGACCGTGCCGACCGAGTAGACCGTGCACATCGCCGGGCCGACGATCGCGCGGCCGGGCTCGATCGAGACCTTCGGGACGTCGACGGAGAACGCGCGGCACTCGTGCTCGACGATCTTGCCCATCTCGGTGGCCAGCTGCGCGGGGTCGGACGGGTCGTCCTGGGTGGTGTAGGCGATGCCGAAACCACCACCGAGGTCGAGCTCCGGCATGTCCACGCCGAGCTCCTCGGAAACCCTTGCGTGCAAGGCGATCACGCGCTTCGCGGCGACCTCGAACCCGGACGAGTCGAAGATCTGCGAGCCGATGTGCGAGTGCAGGCCGAGCAGCTCCAGCTCGGGCGCTTCGTTGACCCGGGCAACGGCTTCGAAGGCGGCGCCGGAGGTGATCGAGAAGCCGAACTTCTGGTCTTCGTGCGCAGTCGCGATGTACTCATGGGTGTGCGCCTCGACGCCGGCGGTGACCCGGACCATCACCGGCGCGACGACGTTGCGCTCACGGGCCAGCTCGATCAGCCGGTCGATCTCGTAGAGGGAGTCGGCGATGATCCGGCCGACCCCGGCATCCAGCGCACGAGTGAGCTCGGCCTCGGACTTGTTGTTGCCGTGGAATCCCAGCCGCTTCGGGTCCGCACCGGCGCGGAGCGCCACGGCGAGTTCACCGCCGCTGCAGACGTCGAGGTTGAGCCCCTCCTCCATCACCCAGCGGACAATCGTCGTACTGAGGAAGGCCTTGCCGGCGTAGTACACGTCGAAGTCCTTGAACGCGTTCTTGAACGCGCGGGCGCGGCTGCGGAAGTCGTCCTCGTCCAGCACGTACGCCGGGCTGCCGTGCTCGGCAACCAGGTCGCGGACATCGACGCCGCCGACGACCAGGGATCCCTCGGCGGTCTTCTTCGCGGTGGAGGACCACAGCTGCGGAACCAGATCGTTGACGTCGCGCGGGGCGCTCAGCCAGGGCGGCGCGCGGTGGCCGGCCTGGGCGTGCAGGGCGCCCGCCTCGTGGGCCCTCACATCCGCTCCGGGGCGGAGACGCCGAGCAGGTCGAGCCCGTTGGCGAGCACGGTCCGGGTCGCGGACACCAGGGTCAGGCGAGCCTTGTGCACCGGCTCCACCTCCTCGTCGCCGCGGGGCAGGACCCGGCAGCTGTCGTAGAACTTGTGGAACGCCGAGGCGGTGTCCTCGAGGTAGCGCGCGACCCGGTGCGGCTCGCGCAGCTCGGCCGACGTCGCCACGATCCGCGGGAACTCGGCCAGCGCACGGAGCAGGTCGCCCTCGCGCTCGTGGCTGAGCAGGCCGGGCTCGAACTCGTCCAGCTTGATGCCGAGCTCGTCGGCGTTGCGCAGGATCGAGGCCAGCCGGGCGTGCGCGTACTGCACGTAGTAGACCGGGTTCTCGCTGACCTGCTTGGTCATCTCCTCGATGTCCAGCGTCAGCGGCGAGTCGACCGGGTAACGGCAGAGCGTGTAGCGCAGCGGGTCGACGCCGCCCTCCTCGACCAACTCGGCCAGCGTGACGATGGTGCCGGCCCGCTTGGACAGCCGCATCTCCTCGCCACCCTTGAGGATCTTCACCAGCTGGCCGATCAGGATCTCGATGTTGTGCTCGGGGTCGTCACCGGCGCAGGCGGCGATCGCCTTCAGCCGGTTCACGTAGCCGTGGTGGTCGGCGCCGAGCAGGTAGATGCAGACCTCGAAGCCGCGCTCGCGCTTGTTCACGTAGTACGCCGCGTCGGACGCGAAGTACGTCGGCTCACCGTTGGTCCGGATCAGCACCCGGTCCTTGTCGTCGGTGAAGTCCGTCGTCCGCATCCAGAGCGCGTCGTCGGCCTCATAGAGGTGACCCTGCTCACGCAGCTTCTCGATCGCGTGGCCGACACCGTCCTGCTCGTGCAGGCTGCGCTCCGACATCCACACGTCGAACTTGGTCCGGAAGTGCTCCAGCTGATCCTGCTGCTCCTTCAGCTGCCGCTCGTACCCCGCCTCGCGGAACGCGACCGACTGCTCGGCCTCCGGCAGCTCGGTGATCCCGGGCACCTCGGCGACGATCCGCTGGGCCAGCTCCCCGATGTACTCACCGTGGTAACCGTCCTCCGGGATCGGCTGCCCGTTGGCCGCGGCCATCAGGCTCGCGCCGAACTTGTCCATCTGGTTGCCGCGATCGTTCACGTAGAACTCGCGCGTCACCTTCGCCCCGGCGGCGATCAGCACCCGCGCCAGCGCGTCACCGACCGCCGCCCACCGGGTGTGCCCCAGGTGCAGCGGACCGGTCGGGTTGGCCGAGATGAACTCCAGGTTCACCGCCAACCCCTGCAACGTGTTGCTCGACCCGTACGCCGGGCCCGCGTCCACGATCGACTGCGCGATCTTGCCCTGGGCATCGGCCGCCACCCGGACGTTGAGGAAGCCCGGACCCGCGATCGACACCTCGGTGATCGCCTCGTCGTCGGTCAACTTGGCCGCCAGCAGCTCGGCGAACGCCCGCGGGTTCATCCCCGCCCGCTTGCCCAGCTGCATCGCCACGTTCGTCGCGTAGTCCCCGTGCTCGGGGTTCTTGGGTCGCTCGACCTTCAGCTCGCGCGGCAGCCCGCCCTCGACGGCGATAGCGCCGTCGGCAGCGAGCGCGGTCAGGGCCTGCAGGATCTTCTCAGCGAGCTGTTCCGGAGTCACCGCCCCAGCCTAATGGCGAACCGTCCATTCCCCGGAACCACCATCCACAGCCCGGTACGAGCTGTGCTGATCCCTTCCCCACCCCACCGCCCCGGTCAGCGATCGACACTCACCGTGATCTTGGCGCCACCGCTGAACGGGACGTCCCACGGCGCCGGTTGCCCATCGACGGTGATTTTGAGGTGACGGCAGGCGTCGGCGAGGCATTTTTCGTCGTACTTGAGGCCCCAGAGGGTGAAGAACTGGGCGAGGGTGGGGTGCTCGGAGGTGGTTTTGGCCTCGACGTAGATGAGGCCGTCGGTGGTGTGGGTGTGGACGGCGGCCTGTTCGGCGCGGACGCGGTCGACGCCGATGCCGGCGGGGATCTGGACCGGCTGACCGTCGAGGGTGATCTTCAGGCGCAGGGTGTACGGCGCCGGGCCGGAGAAGTCGAGGGGGAGGCGCTCGAAGCCGGCCTTGTCGATGTAGGAGACCGCGTCACGCGGGGCCTCCCAGGGTGGGGCGGTGGTGCGGAGTTCGGCTGCGGCCGGTTTGGCGGGGCTGACCCCGCAACCGGCCGCAGCGATGCTCAGCAAGAGCAGAGCGGCTGTCTTCACACCTGCTCTCATGGAGAGCCAGGTTAGTACTTCTCCGCCGGCACCATGATCCAGAGGGCGATGTAGATCAGGAACTGCGGACCGGGCAGCAGACAGCTGACCACGAAGATCAACCGCATCGTGTTGGCCGACATGCCGAACCTGCGGGCCAGTCCGGCGCAAACACCGCCGATCCAGCGACCGTTCGACGGGCGTACCAGAGAGCTAGCCATGAGTACCGACGTCCTTTCGTGGTGGGGCTTACAACCACTATGACGCCGCCAGTACCCGGTCCGATCCCGCCGCACCGCTCTTCCAGGGTCCCGTCAGGGTCACCCCGTACTGCCGCCCCGGCGAAGCACCCACCCCGCGACCTTGTGCACCCACCAACCACATCGCGACCGCCGAAACGGTTGAACCGTGCTCAACGTCGCCCGACGACCGGCGTCCAGCACAGCGACGGAGCGCTCTGGGTCGGCGGCGGGGTGGACCTGCATCACCCACTAACTCGTTTGCCAGGCACTCGAGCGGTACGCGCCGAGCGTGAATCACACGGCCGCGCGCAGTTACTGGGTGATGGCGGTCCGCCTGCGTGCTGACGGCAAGCTGGGCACAGTCGACGGCTCGCTTCTCACCTTCGCCGACTGTGCCCGACAAGATCTACCGCTGGAAGCGGTAGGTCTTGCTGTCGGTGGTGATGCAGATGCTCGGGGACAGCACGATGACGCGTAGCGTGCCGTCCTGCTCGAAGTAGTCGATGCCCTCGACCTCGAAGTTCCCGGTGCACCCGCTCTTCAGCGGCAGCTGGCCCAGCGACGTCACGTGGCCGGTCACGTCGGCGGAGCCGACCGGTGCGTCCAGGTCCACCTGCAGCAGCGGCTTCGTCGTACCGAAGAGGGTTCCGGCCGGGTCGTCGGACGAGCAGAGCAGTCGCGTGGCCGTCACGAAGTCACAGCCCTGTACGTCGCGCACCTGGTGATCGAGGTTGATCCGGGACGCCAGCGGGAGGTTCTGGGCCGGGTTGGTGGCACCGACCCCCGGCATCGGGAAGACGAGCAGGCGGTCCATCGTGCCCCACTCACCGTTCACCATCCATCGCGTGTCCGGCGAGACCGCCGACCAACTGTTGTTCGTCGCCTCCCAGGACTCCAGTGCGTGCTTGTAGTTCGACCACACACCCGTCGGCGACTGCACCCGGAACAGCTTCCCGCCCCGGTCGTCCCGCTGGTACGGCTCGACGTACCAGCCCTGTGCCGAACCCGGGTCACCGACGTGGTTCCACCCGCCCACCAACAGATCGAGCGGGATCGTCGCACTCCCGGTGTACCGGTACTGCGTCGTACCGCCACGCGTCACCGTGGCGAGTCCCTGACCTTCATCCAACGGACGGGCGTTGTCCGACCCCACCAGCCGCCAGCCATCAACAGCATGAGCCTGTGCCGGCCACATCACGGCAACCATCATGACCACGAGAGCGATCCCCAGTTTGCGCATGGCCGAGTTCTACCCCACACCGCGAGCCCCAATTCGGAGATGGCATGAACATGCTGCTAATGTTCACCTCGTTCCTGAGCCCCCGTAGCTCAGGGGATAGAGCACCGCCCTCCGGAGGCGGGTGCGCAGGTTCGAATCCTGCCGGGGGCGCGCGATTCTGGGCGATTCATGTCAGCGGAGGGCGCTGACTATGAATCGCTTTTGTGCTTTCTGGGGGCGGAGCCCCCAGACCCCGCCCCGGAGGGGGCTGCGCCCCCCGGACCCCCCGCTGCGGTGGCTGGGGATCAGGTGCCTGGCTGGGGCCGGCTGTGGTTTGGGGCTTTGCCCCTTGCCCCCTGGCGGTGGCTGAGGTCGGCGGTCGGGTGGCTGGTGCGGTGGCTGAGGTTGGCGGTTGGGTGGCCGCTGGGGTGGCTGGGGGTTATGGGTGGGTTCCTTGGGCTTGGGCGGAGAGGGTTTGCCAGTCGGCCCAGGTTTTGAGGCGGTCGGTGTAGGCCTGCTGGATCATGGGGTAGAAGCCTTGACCGAACAGGATGCGCAGGGGCGGGGCGTCGGAGTCGACGATCTTGAGCAGGGCCTGGGCCGCGGCCTCGGGGTCACCGGCGGGCTGCTTTCCGGCGAGCGCACCGAGGCGGTGGCGCAGACCGTCGTACACCGGGTTGGTCGCAGCCAGGTGGCCGTTGTTGAGGGGATCCGGGTTCTTGCCCTTCCTGGTGGCGAAGCCGCCTGGCTCGATGATCGTCACTTTGACGCCGAACTCGGCGACCTCACCCGCGAGGGCTTCGTTCAGGCCTTCGAGGGCCCATTTGGACGCGTGGTAGGCGCCGCCGAGTGGTGAGGCGATCAGCCCGGCCGCCGAGGAGAGCTGGATGATGTGCCCCGAGCCTTGCCCACGCAGGTGCGGCAGCGCGGCCTGGATCACCCACACCGCGCCGAAGACATTGGTCTCCAGTTGGTCGCGAAGGTCCTGCTCGGACAGCTCCTCGATCGCGCCGATCTGGGCGTAGCCGGCGTTGTTCACGATGACGTCGAGACGGCCGAAGTGCGCGTGGGCCTGCTGCACGCTCGCGAAGACTGCTTCCTTGTCGGTCACATCCATCGCGAGCGGAAGCACCGCGTCGCCGTACACGGCGATCAGGTCGTCGAAGCTCTCGGTGCTCCGGGCCGTTGCGGCCACCCTGTCGCCCCGGGACAGAGCGGCCTCGACGAAGGTGCGGCCGAGGCCACGCGACGAGCCGGTGACGAACCAAACCTTGCTGTTGTTCTCGCTCTTTTCGCTCATGCCCACGAGACCCCGCGCACCGCTCGGCTGTGACGACTTGTGAACGACCTCACAGCCGGTTGAGAGGTGTCTAGAGGAGGGGCGTCGAGCTCTAAGGCTTAGGCCACACCGGCGTCGAGGAGTTGCTTCCAGATCTCAGACTGGTCGACGACCTCTACCTCCAGTTTTTCGGCTTTGGTGATCTTGGCGGCGCCTACGTCGGCGCCGGTGATGAGGTAGTCGGTGCTGGCGGAGACGGAGGAGGCGATGGTGGCGCCTGCTCGTTCGCAGAGGCGTTGGAAGGCGGGGCGGGCGACTTTTTCGCCGGTGCGGGGGTCGGAGATGGAGCCGGTGACGACGACTGTCTTGCCTGCCAGGGGTGCGCCGGCGGCGACTACGGGTGGGAGGTCTTCTTCCCGGACGTCGAGGGAGACGCCGGCGGCGCGGAGGCGTTCGAGTTCGGGCTGCAGGCGGTTGAGGTGCTCGATCAAGGATGCGGCGACCTTGGGGCCGATGTCGTCGACGGCGACCAGGCCTTCTTCGCCGGCCTCGATGACCGCTTCGAGGGAAGGGAATCCGGCTCGGCACAGGCGCGCCGCGGTACCTTCGGAGGCCATCGGGATGGCCAGGCCGATCATGGCGCGGCGGAGGCCGACCTGCTTGCTGGCTTCGATGGAGTCGACCATGCGGGTGGCGGAGACCTCGCCGACGCGGTCGAACTCGAGCAGCCGTTCCTTCGTCAGGCCGTAGAAGTCCGAGGGGTTCTCCAGGTCGCCGGCTTCGGCCAGGCGCTCGATCCAGACACCGCCGATCGCGTCGATGTCGGCGGCCGCGCGGGACGCCCAGTGGATCAGGCGGCGGACGGTCTGCGCAGGGCAGGCGACGTTGGTGCAGAAGAGTTCGCGGCTGTTGCCCTGCTCGGTCAACGGCTCGTCACAGGACGGGCAGCTGGTCGGCGGGACGATGTCGATCTCAGCCCCGGTACGGCGGGATTCGTCGAGCACGCCGGCCACGAACGGGATCACGTCCCCGGCTCGCCGGACCAGGACAGTGTCGCCGATCTTGATCCCGCGGGCCTTGATCACCTCCTGGTTGGCCAGCGTGGCGCGGGTGACCGTCGTACCGCCGACGAAGACCGGCTCGAGCCAGGCGACCGGCGCGATCTTGCCGGTCTTGCCGACGTCCCAGCGGACCTCGAGCAGGATCGTGGTCTTCTCCTCGGCCGCGAACTTGAACGCGAGCGCACCGCGCGGCGAGCTCGAGCGCGTCCCGGCCGCGGCATACGCGTCGCGATCGGCAAGCCGCAGTACGGCGCCGTCCAGGTCGTAATCCAATGCGTTGCGGTGCTGCTCGATCCCGGTGATCACCTCCTGCGCCGACGCGGCGTCCGTGCAGTGCTTCATGTCGGCGGCGGTGAAGCCGAGTGTCTTGAGCCCACGCTCGAGATCGGCCTCGGTACTGTCCGGGTCGGTCTGCAAGTCGAACGCGAGAAACTGCAGCCGTCGCTCGGACACGGTGGCGGGGTCCTTCGCCCGGAGGGTGCCGGCCGCAGCGTTGCGCGGGTTGATCAGCGGCTTGTCCGGGTGCGCCTCGTTGTACGCCGCGAACGTCGACCGCAGCATCACCGCTTCACCCCGCACCTCGACGCGGCCGGGCGCATCGAGCTGATGCGGTACGCCGTCCGCCAGCGCGCGCACCAGCGGTGTCACGTCGTCACCGGTGGTCCCGTCGCCGCGGGTGATCGCCCGGGCGAACCTGCCGTCCTCGTAGACCAGCGCCAGCGAGAGCCCGTCGAGCTTGGGCATCACCACTACCGGTTGTCCCGGGAACCGGCTGAAGAACGCCTCGACCTGCTCGGGCTTGGTCGCCTTCTCCAGCGACAGCATCGGGCGCGAGTGCCGGATCGGGGCGTGCAGCACGGCCGGAGCGCCCACCTGGTCCAGCGGGTTCGGGTCCGGCGTCAGCTCCGGGTTCGCGGCGATCAGGGTGCGCAGCTCGTCCTCGACCGCGTCGTACTCCGCGTCGGCGACCACCGGCGAGCCCTGGTAGTAGCTGTCGCGCAGCTCCACGATCCGGGCCGCGAGCTCCTGAATGCGTTCATCGACGTTCACGGCACCGGACGTTACCTGGCGCCGGGGACAATCCCCGTACCATCTCTTCCGTGAAATACAGCGGTTTGGTGGAAGCAGCGGACGACGTCTTCTTTGTGCAGGGCTCTCTGGTCAACTGGGTGCTACTGCGTGACGGGACCGACCTGACGCTGATCGACGGCGGGTATCCGGGAGACATCGACGCGGTGGAGGCCTCGATCAGAGCCATCGGCCGGCAGCCCGAGGACGTGCGGGCCATCCTGCTGACCCACGCGCACGCCGACCACGTGGGCGCGGTGAACCCGTTCCACAGCCGGTACGGCACTCCGACGTACGCCGATGCCGCTGAAGTGGGCCATGCGCATCGGGACTACCTCGACCAGCTCACTCCGGCCAAGCTCGTTGCCAATCTGTGGCGGCCGCGGGTGCTGCCGTGGGCCGTGGGGATCATCCGCAACCGCGCCCTGCAGGACGTGGCGGCTCCGCACGTGCAGGCCTTCCCGTCGGACGGCGCACTCGACCTGCCCGGCCAGCCAGTCCCTGTGCCGACTCACGGTCACACTGCGGGCCATTCGGCGTACTACGTGCCGTCGGCGGGCGCAGTGATCACCGGAGACGCGCTGGTCACCGGGCACAAGATCGTGTCGGCCGTCGGCCCACAGCTGATCCCGCCGCTGTTCCAGCACGGCGACCCGACAGATCTACTGACCGCGCTGAAGCCGCTCGTGGACCTGGACGCCGACGTGGTGCTGCCCGGTCACGGCGGACTGCACCGCGGTCCGATCCGCGAGGCAGTGGCCGCCGTACACGCTTAGGGTTTGGGCTTGTTCTCGCGCCACTCGCGCTCGAACGGCAGCCGCCAGGCGCGGGGCGCGATCAGCTGGTGAATGGCGTTCGGGCCCCACGTGCCGGGCTGGTAGGTCTTGACCGGCGGCGGGTCGTCCAGCAGGTGTGCCGACCGCTCCCACAGTGACTCGATGCCTTCGGCGGTGGTGAACAGCGTGTGGTCGCCGCGCATGGCGTCCAGGATCAGCCGCTCGTAGGCCTCCAGTACGTCGCCGGCGCTCTTGGTCTCCTGCGTGGAGAACTGCATCGACAGCTTCTCCAGCCGCATCCCCGGCCCGGGCCGCTTGCCGTAGAACGACAGCGAGACCCGGGACGAGTCGGCCAGGTCGAAGGTCAGGTGGTCCGGGCCCTCGGTTCCGAAGCCGGTCGGGAACATCGTCTTCGGCGCCTCCTTGAAGGCGATCGAGATGATCCGCTGTCCCTGCGCCATCCGCTTGCCGGTGCGCAGGAAGAACGGCACCCCGGCCCAGCGCCAGTTGTCGACCTCGACCTTCAGCGCGATGAACGTCTCGGTGTCGGAGTCCGGCGCGACCCCCTCCTCGTTGCGGTACCCGGAGTACTGACCGCGGACCACGTCGGTCGCCTGGATCGGCAGCATCGACCGGAAGACCTTGTTCTTCTCCTCCGAGATCGCCCGCGGCTCCAGGGCGGTCGGCGGCTCCATCGCGACGAACGACATCACCTGCATCAGGTGCGTGACGACCATGTCCTTGAACGCGCCGGTCGGCTCGTAGAAGGTGGCCCGCTGGTCGAGCCCGAGCTCCTCGGGGATGTCGATCTGCACGTGGTCGATGTGGTTGCGGTTCCAGATCGGCTCGAACAGGCCGTTGGCGAACCGGAAGGCGAGAATGTTCAGCGCCGCCTCCTTGCCCAGGAAGTGGTCGATCCGGAACACCTGCGACTCGTCGAAGGTCTCGTGGACGAAGTCGTTCAGCTTGATGGCGCTGGCCAGGTCGTCGCCGAACGGCTTCTCCATCACCACCCGGGCCCGGTCGACCAGTCCGGCGTCGCGGAGCATGGCGATCACAGCCTGGGCGGCCTTCGGCGGCACCGACAGGTAGTGCAGGCGGCGGGTGTCCGCACCTAGCAGCTCCTCAGCAGCCCGTACGGCGTCGGCCAGCGGTCCCGGACCGGCTGAAACCGGCACGTAGTCGAGGCGGCCGGCGAACTGCGCCCACTCCTCGTCACTCATCTTGTGGGTCCCGTACGTCTCCACCGCCTGCCGGGCGCGCTCGCGGAACTCGTCCACGGTCAGGTCCTCGGTGGCCGACCCGATGATCCGGACGTCCGGCGCGAACCGGGACTGCTGCAGATACGCCAGACCCGGCAGCAGCTTGCGCTTGGCCAGGTCACCGGTGGCACCGAACAGCACGATGACATGAGGTGCCAGCGGCTCCTCGTCCCGTCGAGACGGCCGCGATCCGGGCGCCGGGTACGCGATGGTCTGAGTACGGTCAGGCATAGTCGCAGTGTAGGTCGTGTCTGTTTCCGATCCGGGCGTTCGTCGGTGAACTGTTCGGTTGCCCAAATGAACGACACAGCGACGAGTTGGAGGACGGCTGTGAAGTACCTGCTGATGATCGCCGGCGGCGCGGAGGCCGAGGCGCATGCCAACGAGGGCTGTGGTGGCTGGTCGGAGGAGATGGAGGCCCGGGGCGTCGTCACCGGAGGTGCCGGGCTGCGGCCGCCGTCCGAGGCCACCACGGTGCGGGTCCGCGACAAGGAGCTGCTGCTCACCGACGGCCCGTTCGCGGAGACCAAGGAGCAGATCGGTGGCTTCGTGCTGATCGACTGCGCGGACCTGGACGAGGCGATCGAGATCGCCGCCAAGCACCCGGCCGCGAGCTACGGAACGATCGAGATCCGCCCGGTGCTGTGACGTACGCCGACGTCTTCCGGGCGGAGTGGGGCCAGGTGGTCGCCACGCTGATCCGGATGACCGGTGACTGGGAGCTGGCCGAGGAGTGCGCGCAGGAAGCGTGCGCTGCGGCTCTCGAGCGCTGGCCGCGCGACGGCGTACCGAACAAGCCAGGTGCCTGGCTGACGACCACTGCGCGCAACCGCGCGATCGACTGGCTCCGCCGCGAGGCGGTGGGTGCCGCCAAGCTTCAGGAGGTCGCTGCGATGACTCATGAGCCTCCTCCCGCGTACGACGTACCGGACGATCGGCTGCGGTTGATGTTCACCTGCTGCCACCCGGCGCTGGCGATGGAGGCGCGGGTCGCGTTGACGTTGCGGACGCTCGCCGGACTCAGTACGGCGGAGATCGCGCGGGCGTTCCTGGTCGGCGAGACCACCATGTCGAAGCGGCTCACCCGGGCCAAGCAGAAGATCCAGTACGCCGGAATCCCGTACCGCGTCCCACCGGCGCATCTGCTGCCGGAGCGGACTCCCGCCGTACTCGCGGTGCTCTATCTGCTCTTCAACGAGGGGTACTCCGATGTCAGCCGCAGCACTCTGAGCCAGGAGGGCATCCGGCTGGCCAGACTGCTCGTCGAGCTGATGCCAGAAGAGCCAGAGGCCGCCGGACTGCTTGCCCTGATGCTCTTCCACGACTCTCGCCGCGAGACACGCCTCTCCCCCGACGGTGTCCTCATCACTCTGGACGAGCAGGACCGGACGCGCTGGAACTGCGAGCTGATCACCGAGGCGGAGGAGCTGCTCGACCGTACTCTCCAACGGCGCATGCCTGGCCCCTACCAGGTGCAGGCCGCTATCGCCGCGTGTCATGCGATCGCCCGGACCGCAGCCGACACGGACTGGCCACAGATCGCCGCGCTTTACGGGCAGCTCCCCCAGACGCCGGTCGTCGCGCTCAACCGCGCCGTCGCGCTGGGCATGGCGGACGGACCGGGCGTCGGCCTTGCACTGGTTGACCAACTGGCAGCTGGCTCGTTGGCCGGTTACCACCTGCTCCCGGCGGCTCGGGCGGACTTCCTCCGCCGGCTCAACCGCCGTACCGAGGCTGTCGCCGCCTACACGGAGGCAATCGAGTTGGCCACGACGGACGCCGACCGGAAGTACCTGCAGAAACGATTGGCCGAGGTGTCTGTCCGGAGCTGAGGTGTTCGTCGGTGGGGTATGACGGAGATTCGAGACCTCGTGGCCGCGGAGCGCACCGATCTGGCCGAGATGCTGAGTGGATTGAACGCAGACGACTGGGACAAGCCGAGTCTGTGCGCGGGCTGGCGAGTGCGTGAAGTGGTTGCTCACATCACCATGGCGTACCGGTACTCCACTCCCCGCGTGCTGCTGGGGATTGCGAAGGCAGGTGGCCGTTTCAACCGGTTCTCGGAACGTGCGGCGCGTGCCGACACTGCAGCCTTGAGCAATGCCGAGCTGCTCAGCTGTCTGCAGGAGAACATCCACCACCCCTGGCAGCCGCCGGGCGGTGGCTACGAAGGCGCCTTGTCCCATGACGTGATCCACGGGCTCGACATGACCGTTGCGCTGGGCATCGATCGCCGCGTGCCGCTGGATCGGCTGCGTGTAGTTCTGGGTGGGCTGGGTCCCAAGCACCTCAAGTACTTCGGGGTGGACCTGTCTGAGACCGAGCTGCGCGCTACGGACCTGGACTGGTCCTACGGTGCCGGTGAGGTGGTCACCGGCACCGCTCAGGACCTGCTGCTGTTGGTCAGCGGGCGGGAGTCGTCAGTTCGGCGAGGCTCTTGAGCTGACGACCTCCGGCGCTGCGGGTGGCTGCCGTCTGCTTGCGGAACAGGCGGCCGCCGTACCGGAGGAAGGCGGGCTTGCCGTCCGGACCGGGGACGAAGTTGGCGCGGGTGTAGTCGGGCGTGCCGTCCAGGCCGAGCGACAGCACGTAGTCATGACGGTAGAAGCCGAAACGGAGTGCAGGCTGCCCGTCGGCGGATCCGAGCAGCTGGCCCTTGTCGGCCGTCAGGTCGATGCCGAACGAGCTCTCCACCCCGTCAAGGCCGACCTGGGTAGCTGTGTACGTGCCCTCGTACGGCGCCAACTGCTTCGGCGTGAGCGGACGCAGTACGGCGGGCAGGTTGTGTACGCCGGCCAGCTCGGCCAGCGCCCAGTCGTCGGCGAACAGCTCCGCGGTCAACGCGGGACCGCTCTCCGAGTTCGTGAGCACAGTGAGGGCGAAGTCGCGCTTCGGCACCATCAGGAAGCCGGAGTGCTGACCGGACCAGTCGCCACCGTGCTGAACCACCTTCACGCCCTCAGCGGTCGGCCGCAGCATCCAGCCGACGCCGACGCCGTCCAGCTCGACGAACAGCGTGCCGCCCGGTCCTGGGTTGGACTGCATCGCTACACGCGTCCGGTCGCCCAGCAGCCGCGGGAACCCGTGGTGGCCGAGCTGGAAGCGCGCATAGCGCAACTGGTCGTGTGCGCTGGAGATGAGACCGCCGAACGAGTGCAGACTGCGCGGCATCGCCTCGAACGCCGGCTCGTAGACCGCCTTCCCGTTGACGATGTTGTGCGGTGCGGCAACGCTGAATCCGCCCAGTTCGCTACGGAAGTACCGGCTGTGCGCCAGACCGAGCGGGTCGATCAGCATCTGCCGCGCAGCGGTCTCGTACGGCTTCCCGGTGACCGCCTCGACGATTCGCCCGGCCACACCGATCGCTGCGTTGTTGTACGAGAAGACCTTGCCCAGTGGGGTCAACTGCGGCGCCGTGGACAGCGCAGCGACGTACCGGGCCAGTGCGTCGTCGCCGTCGCCAGTGTCGACGAACGTGTCGCCCCGCCAGCCGGCGGAGTGGTTCAGCAGCTGCCGGACAGTGACACGCGGTCCGACCGTCGGGTCAGCGGTGGCGAAGTTGGGCAGGTAGCGCCGCACCGGTGCGTCCAGGTGCACGAGGCCACGCTCGACCAGCTGCATGATGACGGTCGCGGTGAAGGTCTTCGTGGTGGAGCCGATGCGGAAGACGGTGTCGCCGGTGACCGGCGACGGGCTGTCGACGTTCGTCACGCCGAAACCGCGGACATACTCGTGACCGCGGTACCAAACGCCCAGGCCGACGCCAGGGATCGCGTACTTGGCCATCCCGGCCTCGATCTTGTCGAACAGCCGGCCGACCGCGGCGGGCGTCGTACGGGTCGGCTTGGTAGCGGTAGGCGTGGCGGTGGCGGTTGTGGTTGCCAGTGCGCTGATGGGTACAGCGGCGGCTGCGGTAGCCAGGACGGTACGCCGCGAGATTCCTGAGCTTTGCGACACGGCAGTCTCCTCGGTCGAAGGCAATTGGAACCACTAACGATATTATTTCCACACTTGGAATCAATAGGGGTAGACCATGACCGAACCCTCAACGCCGCTCGCCGACCTGCTGCTGCACCCGATCCGGTGGCGGATCATCCAGCGGGTGCTGGGCCGGGAGGTCACCACCACCGACCTCAGGCACGACCTGCCCGACGTCGCGGCGACGACGCTCTACCGGCACGTCGCGGCGCTGATCGACGGCGGGGTGCTGACGGTGGTCCGGGAGCGCCGGATCCGGGGCGCCGTCGAGCGCACCCTGACCGTCGACCAGTCCACGGATGTCGCGCACATCGAGGAGGACGAGGCCCGCGCGATGACGCCGGACCAGCACCGGCGCGCCCTGCTGCTGATGCTCACCCAGCTGACCGCCGACTACGACCGGATCGTGGAGCACGGGCACCTCGACAGCCGGCGCGACCAGTTCGGCTACAACCAGGTGTCGCTGTACGTCGACAGCGACGACCTGGACACCCTCCGCCGGGGGTTGCAGGCCCTGGTGGAGCCCTACCTGCGCGCCGCCCCCGGCAAGGACCGCATCACGTTGTCGACGGTCTCGCTGCCGGACACCTGACCGGGACTGGTCGACCGGGCCCGGTGGGGCGGGGAAGGCATCAGTACTCTGTGCCGCGTGAGTAAGACGAGGAATCCGGATCGGTTGATCCTGTTCACCGACGCCGTTGTGGCGATCGCGCTGACCCTGCTGATCCTTCCGCTGGTCGAGGTGGTCGCCGAATACAAGGCCGAGGACCACACCGCCCTGCAGGTCATCACCGACCACAAGCCGGAGATCTACTCGTTCCTGCTGAGCTTCGCGGTGATCGGGAACTTCTGGCTGGGCCACCACCAGGTCTTCGAGCACGTCCGTGCCTACACATCCGGCATGATGCGGCTCAACATGCTCTGGCTCCTGTTCATCGTGATCCTGCCGTTCCCGACCGAGATCGTCGGTAGCTTCGAGAGCTCACAGTTCACCGCCGGCTTCTACAGCGGGACGATCCTTGCCCTCAGCACCAGCCAGACCGCGCTCACCTGGATGATCAAGGGACACCCCGAGATCGAGAACCCGAACGACCCGGTCACCAGTCGGGAGCTCACCAACTCCTTCGTGCTGACCGGGCTGACCCTGCTCGCCTTCGTTCTGGCGGCGTTCGTTCCGGGTGTCCGCTTCTACGCGCTGCTGCTTCTGCTGCTCTCGCCGTTCCTGATGCGCGGAATCGACCTGGTGCGCAAGCGCTCTAGCTGAGGCCGGCCCAGAAGGCGCAGTGGTGTTCGGTGCTCAGGTTGACCGGGTGGATGCCGGTTTGGTCCGTCGGAGCCAGTGAGAGTCCCTTGACCTCGTGCTGGCCGGTCGGGGACCAGGCCGGGCGGCCAGGTCCGTTCGGGTTGCCAGTGCGGACGAACGCCGTCCAGTAGTCGATCATCTGGTTCGACAGCGTCTGCTGGGTGGCTGTCAGTGGGAAGTCGATCCCACCCGGGCGGAAGAGGTACACCAGCTCGGCGGCGTGTGCGGCACCCAGTCCGGGCGCAGCGAGCGGTGAGTGCTTGTCAGCGAACTCATAGGCGTAGACGGGCACCTTGCGAGCGGCCTGCTGACCGCTGCTGACCTGTGTGCACGACCAGATCCGGTCGGTGGTGACTGCGGACCACGCAGCAGCCGGCGATTCGTAGCTGCTCAGTGGGTACTCGCGCAGGACCTTGGGAGCCTTCTTCGCTCCGACCATGGCGGTCACGAGCTTCGGGTAGTCCTTGATCTCCCCGAAGGCCGACAACCACGCAGCGGCCTCGTCGTGGTTGTTGCCGGAGATGATCGGCACTCGGTGGAACAGCCCGGCCTGCAACGCCTTGGCTGGACTCAACGGCAGTACGGCGCTCCCGCCGTACCCGAGCTGGGTGAACTGGAACATGTCGTCGATCAGTACGTCGGAATCGATCGTCCGCAGGCAGTCGACGGCGGACTGGCCGGGCTTGCAGTGCAGGTCAGGGAGCTTCTCGGCGCCCCACTCCTTGCCGTTCGCCTGGACATCGCGGATTGGATGCCAGGGCGAGTCCGCCGCCTGGCCGGGGTATTGGCTGTTGTCACCCCAGTTGAAGTTGCACGAGCCGCTCTGCATGATCGCCTTGCTGAACAGGCCGGTCGAGGTCGGCGAGGTGAGCTGCGCACACACGCTCATGCCACCGGCGGACTCCCCTGCGACAGTCACGTTGCGCGGGTCACCACCGAAGGCACGCGCGTTGCGCTGTACCCAACGCAGGGCGGCCTGCTGGTCCTGCAGCCCGAACGTGCCGGAGCCAGGCAGACCCGGGTAGCCGAAGAATCCATAGATGCCCAGCCGGTAGTTGACCGTCACAACGACCACGTCACCACGCGCGGCGAGCTTTGAGGCCTCATAGCTGTTGCCGGCGCCCTCGAAGAAGCCGCCGCCCGGAATCCACACCATGACTGCTCGTGGCTTCCTGGCCGGAGCTGTGGGCGTGGTGACGTTCAGATAGAGGCAGTCCTCAGCAGTAGAGCCCTTTGGGACCTCAGAGTTGGCTTGCTGCGGACACGGATTGCCTAGCTTCGATTCACGGACACCGGTCCACGGCTGCACCGGCTGTGGTGCTTTCCAGCGCAGCGCGCCGACCGGGGGCGCGGCGTACGGGATCCCGTCGAAGACACGCGCCTGTCCAACTGTCTTGCTCTGCACCCGTCCAGAGTCGGTGCGGACGACGTCGGGCTGAACGCCTGTCCTCGATGCCGCGTTATCGGTGGCAGCTTCGCTTGGTGCGGCAGCACTGAGGACGGCTGCACCTGCCACCGGCACGAGCGCCGCGGTCAGCAATGCCAAGAGTTTCTTCGTCATACCGACACCCTCCGCCGGACCGGTCGCCTACCGCTTCCGCCGGAGGTTCAGAGCACCACCACCTTTGGTCTAGGGGCGGCGCAACAGGTAGGTGTCCATGATCCAGCCCTTGCGCTCCCGCGCCTCGGCACGCACCTTCTCGATCTCCGCGGCCACCTCCCGGACGGGACCCGCGATCAGCAGCTCGTCCGGCGTACCGAGGTAAGCACCCCAGTAGATGGTGGCGTCCTGATCGAGGTGTGCGGTGAAGGCAGTGTGGGCGTCAAGCATGACCACGACGTCGTCCACACCCTCCGGCCACTCCTTGGCCAGCCGCCGACCAGTGGTGATCTGCACCGGACGTCCCACCTGGTTGAGCGGAACGCGGTGCCGGGCGGCCAGTGTGGAGACGCTGCTGATGCCGGGGATCACCTCGATGTCGAAGGAGAGCTCACCGCGGTCCAGGATGTCGTCAAGGATCGCCAGCGTGCTGTCGTAGAGCGACGGGTCGCCCCAGACCAGGAAGGCGCCCACCTGGTCCGCACCGAGGTTCGCTGCGATCAGCTCGGCGCAGACATCGGCCCGGCGGCGTCGCCAGTCGTCGACAGCCTCGACGTACGCCGTACTGGACCGGTCCCGCTCGGGATCCCGGCCGACGACGACCTGGTACTCCTTGCCGGTCGCATGCCGCTGCAGGATCTCCGTGCGCAGATCGACCAGCTCCTGCTTCACATCACCCTTGTCCAGCACGAAGAACACGTCGACCCGGTTCAGCGCCGCCACTGCCTGCAGGGTGAGCTGCTCCGGATCGCCCGCCCCGATACCGATGACCACGATCTGCATGCGGGCAGACTAGTTCGTCCGCTCCCTTGCACGGCGGACGGGCTGTGCGTCGACCGGGGTCGCGAGGCGATCGTTCAGCAGGGTTTCGAGCGCCGCCACGAACGGCGCCCGCTCTTCGGCGGTCAGCGCGGCCAGGGTCTCGCGGTGGACGCGGTCCACGATCGCCTGGCTCTCATGCGCGATCTTCGCGCCGGCCTCGGTGACCGCGATGATCCTGGTCCGGCGGTCGGTGGCCGACGCCTTGCGCTCGGCGTACCCGGCCTGCTCGAGGGCGTCGACCGTGACCACCATCGTGGTCTTGTCCAGGTAGGCCAGCTCGGCGAGCTGGATCTGCGTCCGCTCCCCCTCCAGCGCGTGGCTCAATACGCACTGCATGCGGGTCGTCAGCCCGATCTCGCCCAGCGCCGCGTGCAGCTGCGTCTCCAGCACATGACCGGCGCGCTTCAGATAGCTGGTGAGGTCGGGAACGGTTCGGGTGCTGGCCATGCTTCGAGTCTAGGCGTCGAGGTGGCCCGACAGTCCTTGTTGGTAGCGGAAATACGACGTCCATCTGCGCGTCGCAAAGCCGCCAGCCCGTCTCCTGCTCGACGGGTTGAGTTGAGATCATGACACTAGCGATGACGCGAACGCAGACCACGCATCGGCTTGGAGTGGCCGCGGTGACCTTGGGCATCTTCACCATCGTCACCACCGAGATCCTGCCGGTCGGTCTGCTCACGCCGATCGGCGCCGACTTCGGCCTGACTGCTGGCCGGACCGGCTTGCTGATGACGACGCCCGGCCTGGTCGCCGCTGTCGCCGCACCGGTCATCACAGTGGCGACGGCGCGTCTGGATCGCCGGCTGATGCTGTGCTCGCTGATGGGGCTGCTCGCCGTCGCAGGGTTCCTGGCGGCCGCCGCACCGTCGTACGGGCTCGAACTGCTCGCCCGCCTCCTCGTCGGCCTGACCATCGGCGGTTTCTGGTCCATCGGCGCCGGACTGGCCAGACGGCTCGTTCCCGAGCGGTGGACAGCCCGCGCGACCGCGGTGATCTTTTCGGCGGTTCCACTCGGCACAGTGCTCGGCGTACCGGGTGGGACCTTCCTAGGCGAGCTGCTCGGGTGGCGTGCCTCGTTCGCTGCCCTCGGCGGCCTGTCGCTTCTGGTGATGGTCGCCCTCGCCGTAACCGTCCCGCCGCTGCCACCCCTGCAGGTCACCCGACTGTCCGTTGTGCGTGGCGCTCTCCGACGCAGCAAGCGAGCGCTCCTAGCCACCTGCCTGGTCGTGACCGGCCATTTCGCCGCGTACACCTACGTGACGCCGTTCCTGCACTCAGACCGGATCAGCCTGCTTCTGCTCGTGTACGGCGGTGCCGGGCTGGCCGGAAACCTCATCGCCGGTACGGCGGCCGCCCGCAACCTACGGCTGACCTTCGCCACGTGTGCTGGGCTGATGGCTGTTGCGATGCTGCTGCTACCGCTCTTGGGCCACACAACGCCGGGAGCCGCGACACTGCTGATCGTCTGGGGACTCGGGTACGGCGGCGTACCGGTCTGCACGATGAGCATGTTCGCCGCTGCGGCTCCGCAGGCGCGGGAGGCGGCGACTGTGTTGTTCACCTCATCGTTCCAGGCAGTGCTGTCCCTTGGGGCGCTGCTGGGCGGCCTGATCGTGGACACCTGGTCGGTCTCCGCCACGATGGTCGCGGGCGGCGTCTGCGTGGCTCTGACCGTGGGAGTCGTGACGTGGTCCAGGACACAGGCGTCCGCCACGTAGCATCGCGGTGTGGTGAGGACTTC
Source organism: Kribbella sp. NPDC051587 (assembly GCF_044453945.1). NCBI lineage: Bacteria > Bacillati > Actinomycetota > Actinomycetes > Propionibacteriales > Kribbellaceae > Kribbella > Kribbella sp. NPDC051587. Next base: position 67,873 of record NZ_JBITDE010000015.1, on the reverse strand, counting down.
AGCGGACAGGTGCCCAGGTGTGCTGGCAGTGCACCAGGCAGCTGACGGCGGCCTGGCCCGGATCCGCGTGCCCGGTGGGTTGCTGAGCGTCACCCAGCTCGACGTCCTGCGTTCCGCGTCGCTGGACCTCGGCGACGGTCGCCTGGAGCTCACCTCCCGCGGCAATCTTCAGATCCGCGCTCTGCGACCAGACGGGCCGCAAGAGCTATCGAACCGCCTGTACGGCGCCGGCCTCCTCCCCTCGCTGACGCACGAGCGCGTCCGCAACATCCTCGTCTCTCCACTGTCCGGTCTCGACGGCCGGTACGACGTGCTGCCGCTCGCGGCCGCGGTGGACCGGGGCCTGTGCGCCGATCCGGCGTTGGCTGAGTTACCTGGACGGTTCCTGTTCGCACTGGACGACGGGCGCGGCGATCTGGCCGACTCCGGGGCAGATGTCTTGGTCCAGGCGATCGACTCCCGTGAGGCGCTGCTGAGCGTTGGTACGCACGGCGTGCGCGTCGGCTGGGATGAGGTGGTCGAGCTGATGCTGGCCGTGGCCTCAGCCTTCCTGGAGCTGCGGGAGGGTGCGGAGTGGCGCGTCGCCGAGGTAGCGGACGGAGCGACGCGCATCTTCGAGCAGCTCGGCTTGCAGGCTTCTTCTGAGCTGCCGGTGACCGGTGCGCCAATTGAGGCTGGACAGCATGGAACAGCCCTCGTTGCCACTGTTCCGCTGGGCACTCTGACGCAGGAGCAGGCCGCGGTGCTCGTTGAGGTCGCAGAGTGGGTGCGCGTGACGCCGTGGCGATCCGTGGTGCTTCCTGCGGTGGCTACTGAGCCGCTGGAAGCAGTCGGGTTGATCACAACGCCTGACTCGGTGTGGAGTGGTGTGACAGCGTGTGCGGGACGCCCCGGCTGTGCGAAGGCGCTGGCCGATGTCCGCAGCGACGCCTGGCGGATCATGCCGGGGCTGACGCGCGACGGGCGCCGGGTGCACTGGTCCGGGTGTGAACGCCGGTGCGGGAAACCGGCAGGTGGTTTTGTCGACATACTTGCCGTCGGCAACGGGTATCTGGTCGATGGTGCAGTGCCCAATTTTCCAGAGAGGGAGCAGTGGTGAGCGAGTACGTGCGCGACGGCGCGGAGATCTACCGGCGGTCGTTCGCGACGATCCGGTCCGAGGCGGCGCTCGACCACCTGCCTGCAGACGTCGCCCAGGTCGCCGTCCGGATGATCCACGCCTGCGGCATGACCGATCTGGTCGCTGACCTGGCCTGGTCGCCGAACGTGGTCAAGAACGCGCGTACCGCCCTGCAGAACGGCGCACCGATCCTCTGTGACGCCCAGATGGTCGCTGCTGGGATCACGCGGCGGCGGCTGCCGGCTGACAACGAGGTGATCTGCACGCTGAGCTCGCCCGGTGTTCCTGAGCTGGCTGCGCAGCTGCAGACGACACGGAGTGCTGCCGCAGTGGACCTCTGGGCCGATCACTTGGCCGGTGCGGTCGTCGCGGTGGGCAACGCACCAACCACGTTGTTCCGATTGCTTGAGGTGATCGCAGCGGGCGGGCCGCGGCCGGCCGCCGTACTGGGGATTCCGGTCGGGTTCATCGGAGCTGCCGAGTCCAAGGAGGCACTGGCAGCGAACACGCTTGGTCTGGAGTATCTGGTGGTGCGGGGGCGTCGTGGTGGCAGTGCGATCACCGCCGCCGCTGTGAATGCGATTGCGAGCGAGGAAGAGTGACCGGACAGCTGTGGGGCGTAGGACTCGGGCCGGGTGATCCGGAGCTGGTCACGGTGAAGGCTGCGCGTCTGATCGGTGCTGCGGACGTGATCGCGTTCCACAGTGCACGGCACGGACGAAGCATCGCGCGCTCGGTCGCCGCGCCGTACCTGCGGGACGGGCAGCTCGAGGAGCACCTGGTCTATCCGCTCACCACTGAGACCACTGACCACCCCGGTGGCTATCAGGGCGCCATGGACGAGTTCTACGCCGAGTGCGCCGATCGGCTCGCGGCTCATCTCGACGCGGGCCGGAATGTCGTCGTACTGGCTGAAGGGGATCCGTTGTTCTACGGGTCCTACATGCACATGCACAAGCGGCTGGCTGACCGGTACCAGTGTGAGGTGGTTCCGGGCGTGACGTCGGTGAGCGCGGCGGCCGCCGTACTGGGTCGGCCGTTGTGTGAGCGCGATGAGGTGCTCACGGTGCTGCCGGGGACGCTGCCGCCGGACGTGCTGGCAGAGCGGTTGCGGAACACGGACGCTGCTGCGGTGATGAAGCTGGGCCGGACTTTTGGCAACGTACGTGAGGCTTTCGAGCTGGCTGGGCGTGCTGACGAGGCCTGGTACGTCGAGCGTGCCACCACTGACGCGCAGCGGATCGCTCCCCTGTCCGAGGTCGATCCGGACGAGGTGCCGTATTTTTCGCTGGCCCTGCTGCCCAGTCCGATCAACAACAGCTTCAGTGCGCCGGCCGTACGGACTGCACGCGAGGGTTCGGTGACGGTCGTCGGCCTGGGGCCTGCCGGGCCGGAGTGGATGACGCCTGAGGTGCGGGCGGCGATCGCCGGAGCGGACGACCTGATCGGCTACAGCCCGTACGTCGACCGGCTGCCGGACCGCGCGCGGCAACGCAAGCATGGGTCGGACAACCGGGTGGAGTCGGAGCGGGCCGCGTTCGCGTTGGACCTTGCCCGAAAGGGATCTGCGGTCGTTGTGGTGTCGTCCGGCGACCCGGGTGTGTTCGCGATGGCCAGTGCGGTCACTGAGGTCGCGTCGGAACCGGAGTACGCGGACATCGCCGTACAGGTGTTGCCTGGGATGACTGCGGCGCAGGCCGTGGCCAGCCGGGTCGGTGCGCCGTTGGGCCACGACTTTTGTGTGCTGTCGTTGTCTGACCGGCTCAAGCCGTGGGAGGTCATCGCACAGCGGTTGTCTGCTGCTGCGGCTGCAGATCTCGCGATTGCGATCTACAACCCGGCTTCGAAGTCCCGCACCTGGCAGGTCGCCGCCACGCGAGACCTGCTGCTGGAACACCGTTCCGCCGACACACCTGTAGTGGTGGGGCGTGACGTGGGTGGAAGTCAGGAGACAGTCACTGTCACCACTCTGGGCTCATTGGACCCGGAGACTGTCGACATGCGGTGCCTGCTCCTCATCGGCTCGTCACAGACGCGCACTGTCGATCGGCCGGCCGGACCGCTCGTCTTCACGCCACGCCGCTATCCAGGTTAAATCTGTGGCTGGACAGTGTTAGGGCGCTCACGTACGGGTACGGGTGGCGAGAAGCTCACCTGTGAGGAGAACGGACGATGAGCAACGTGACGACCGTCCCGGACCGGCCCCTGGTCGCACCGGATCGCCCACCGGCCGCTGACGCGGCCCTACTGGTCTATCGGGGATTCAAGTTCGGTGCAGCCTTCTTCGGCTGGCTGATCGCGATCGCCATGTCGGTCCTGCTGTCCGCCGCGGTCTCCGCAGTGGCCATGCTGACCGCCGAGATCCTGGACTACAACCGCGGTGACGCCGAGGCCTCCCCTGCCGCCGCCGGACTCACCGCCGCCGTCATGGCGATCGTGGTGATCGCAGTGGCCTTCTACAGCGGCGGGTACGTCGCCGGCCGGCTGGCCCGCTTCGACGGGGCCCGCAACGGGTTCGGGGTCTGGATGGTGGCAGTGCTGGTCGCCGTCCTCGCCGCCGGCGCCGGAGCACTGCTCAACAGCCAGTACGACTGGCTGACCGACGTACAGCGTCCGGACGTGGCCCTCTCCAACGGAACCCTCGCCACAGGTGGCGTGATCGCGGCCGTGGCCGTCATCGTCGTCACCCTGCTCGCCGCGATCATTGGCGGCAAGGCCGGCCAGCGCTACCACGAGAAGATCGACCGCCTGATCGAGGCGGAGTAAACCGTCGCGCTGACCCGGCGGCGGGAAGATGCGCTGCCGCGTCAGCGTTGTGGGTGGTGTGCTTCAGGTAGTGGTGATCGGCGCCGGCCAGGCAGGGCTGTCGGCTGCGTACCACCTCGTGCGGCTGGGATTCACGCCGTACGACGAGGTCGTCGTATTGGACAGCAATCCGGAGCCAGGGGGTGCGTGGCAGCACCGGTGGGACTCGTTGACCATGCACGACGTCCACGGGATCGCGAACCTGCCAGGTGCGCCAGTGCCGGACAGCGTGGGGCCGGAGCGGGCGAACGAGTTCGTGCCGTCGTACTTCGCGTCGTACGAGAAGCGGTTCGGGCTGCCGGTGGTGCGGCCGGTGGCGGTGGAGAGTGTGCAGCGGATCGAGGGCGGGTTCGAGGTGCGGACCGACCAGTCGACGTACCGGACTGCAGCTCTGGTGAACGCCACTGGCACGTGGAACCGGCCGTTCATCCCTTGGTACCCAGGGATCGAGACCTTCCAGGGACGGCAGCTGCACACTGCCGACTACCGCGGCGCCGCCGAGCTGGCCGGCCAGCAGGTGCTGGTGGTCGGCGGCGGCGCATCCGCCGTACAGCTGCTCGCCGAGATCTCCGAAGTCGCCACCACCACCTGGGTGACGCGCCGGCCACCGGAGTGGCACACCGGCGAGGAGTTCGGCCCCGAACTGGGTCGACAGGTCGTCGCCAAGGTCGAGGAGCGTGTCCGCGCCGGCCTCCCACCCCGCAGCGTCGTCAGCGTCACCGGACTGCACCTCCGCCCCCAAGAACAGCCCGCCTGGGATCGCGGCGTCTACACCCGCCTCCCCATGTTCGACAACCTCACCCCCGACGGCCCCACCTGGCCCGACGGCCGCCACCAACACATCGACACGATCCTCTGGGCCACCGGCTTCCGCGCCGACCTGGCCCACCTCTCCCCCTTACACCTGCGCGAGCCCTCCGGCGGCATCCGCATGGAAGGCACCCGAACCGCCCTGGACCCCCACATCCACCTGGTCGGCTACGGCCCCTCCGCCAGCACCATCGGCGCCAACCGAGCCGGCTTCACCGCCGCCCGCTCCCTCCGCAACCTCCTGAAACCCCAGACGCGGTAAGGCGGTTGCCGGACTCTGGGGTTGCATATATGCTACAAAAGTGAATGCCAGTGAGCTTCTTCGCCGCGCGCGCGAGGAGGCGGGCCTGTCGCGCAGCGCGCTTGCGATCAGAGCAGGCGTTCCGACCTCCACCGTCTCCCGCATCGAAGCCGGCTCGACGGACCCGACCATCACGATGCTCGGACGTTTGATCGCAGCCGCCGGGCTGACCTTGACCGTCGCCCTCCAGGACACCACCCGTTCGCGGCAGCCACGGATCGAAGAACTGGCCGACGCCCACGTCCCTGACGCGGCGGCACGCAAGATCAACTGGACGCGCCTGCGAGGTTTCATCGACCAACTCACCCAGCACCAAGAGCTGACAGGGCCGGCCATCGAGTCACCGCCGCACCGTACCGGCGACGCCATGTTCGACTCGCTGCTCGCGGGCATCGCCGAGAAGCTGGCCGACGACGCAGGCATCGACAGGCCCCGTTGGACTCGAGCCGTTCCAGCCTCCGCCACCCCATGGGATACGCCAGGCACCCCTGCACGGGTCAAGCGGGCTCGCACACAGACACCTCCACAGCTGGCGGCCCGCAATATCTGGCTGGCGGCCCACGACCTGTGGCGAGACGCCGCGTGAGTCCATCCGCACTGCCGCCACCGACTCAATGACTCGGCCGCCATGTTCGCTCCCGCCGGACTGCACATGGACGACTGCGAAGTCCGCTACCGGACCAGTCACCTGACCGTTCTCGCTCCGCCGCCGGACATGGTGTTCCTCATGAAGCTTCTAGCCGCTCGCGCACCGGATCATGACGACATGATCGCCCTCTGGCCGCGGTGCCACTTCACCGATGCACAGGCAGCAGTGAACGCGTTCTATACCGCCTACCCGTTCGAGGAGCACGATCCGTTCCTCGTCGACTACGTGCAGCAGATCGCCGACCAAGCCTGAGCCCTCGTCGTACGGTCGCGAGCTCAGCCCAAACAGTTAACCGACTACTTGACTTTCGCGAGGTCTGCGCCAATAGTTAAGGACATGATTAACCATGGCGAGCTCGATCGGGTGTTCCATGCACTCGCCGACCCGTCTCGGCGGGCGATCGTGGAACGGCTGGTCCGCGGACCGGCGCCGGTGAAGGAGCTGGCCGCGCCGCTCGCGATGTCACTGCCGGCGGTGATGCAGCACCTGAAGGTGTTGGAGGACGCGGGCGTCATCGTCACCGAGAAAGTCGGCCGCGTCCGCAGTTGCCGGATCGGATCGACTGCTCTGCGTACGGCGGAGCGGTGGCTGTCCGGTCAACGCACGGAACGCGAACGGCAGCTCGATCAGCTCGGCGACTATCTGGAAGGGAAATGATCATGACAGTCACGCATTCGACGTTCACCCTCGAACGCCGGTACCCGGCACCGGTCGAGCGCGTCTTCGAGGCCTGGGCGACCCCAGCGGCGCGCGGGCGCTGGATGGCACAGGGCGCGGAGCACGCGCAGGACTTCACCGTCGGCGGACTCGAGGTGGTCAAGGGGTTCGACGGCGAGGGCCGTTCGCTGACCTACGAGGCCCGGTACGCCGAGATCGTGCTGAACGAACGCATCATCACCACGTCCACGCTGCGTGCCGGCTCACAGCTGTCGACCACATCTGTCACCAGCGTCGAGTTCCAGCCGGACGGCGCCGAAACCGTGCTGGTACTCACCGAACACGGCATCTACCTCCCCGGCCAAGAGCAACCCGAGTGGCGCGAGCAGGGCACCGCCCAACAGCTCGACACCCTCGCTACCGAGTTCAAGGAGCACTGAACATGGCGCACGTTGAGCATGTCCTGGCAGTCGTCGCAGTGAGCTCTCTCGAAGCCAGCCGGCCCTGGTACACCAAGCTGTTCGGCCGCGAACCCGACAACAACCCCATGACCACCCTCATCGAGTGGCAGATCACCGACAACGGCTGGGTCCAGGTCACCGAGGACCCCACCCGCGCTGGCCACAGCCTCCTCAACCTCGCCGTCTCAGACCTCGCCGAGGGCGTCCGCGAGATCCGCGAACTGGGCATCGACCCCGGAGAGATCATCGACGCCAACAAAGGCGTCCGGCTCTGCCCCCTCACCGACCCCGACAACAACCAGATCACCCTGGTCGGCAACTTCCGAGTGAAGTACTAAGCATCACTGGGCTCTGGCTCCCACCCCGTCTGCTGCGCCCACGCATCAGCCCGCTGGATCGCCTCCCAGAACCACGGCACCTTCGCCGCGCCGTACGCCGCCCGGTCGTCACGGAACCTGTCAGCGAGCTCCCGCTTCAACGCCGCGTACTCCAGCACCGCCTCAGGGTGTGTGCGGAGGAAGTCCCGCAACAACAACGGAAACTGCTGCGAGAAGCTCCCCTCCTTCCGCACATGGATGTGAGTACGATGCGCGCCAGGCGCCTCCCGGAAGTACCGCTTCGTGCGCTCCACGTTGTCCGCCCGGTAGACGAATCCCAAGCCCTGCAAGGGCTCCCGGTACGGCGTCACCGGCTCCAGCGCCTCCACAGACACCTGTACGTCGATCACCGGCTTGGCCGCCAACCCCGGAACCGCCGTGGACCCGATGTGGTCGATCCGCAGCGCCACGTCCCCCAACGCACCCCGAAGCCTCTCCCCCAGCGCGGCGAACTGCCGCAGCCAGTCTGCGTCGTACGGCTCGATGTGGATCGCATGTTCACCCATGACGATCACGAGCGTACGGAAGAACGGGTAGTGGTCGGCCGCAGGGGCTGGCGCACGGTGGGATGCGCCGGTAGAGGACGCGGAGTGGCACGACTACCCGTCCTTCGGTACGGACTACCTGAGGCTCCACGCCTATGACCACTCCTCCTGCCCCTGTCGGCCGGTTCGACCTCTCCGTACACCGCACTGACCGAGTCGACCACGCTCGCCGCACGCCGCCCGTGGTCAGGGCGAGCGGTAGCGAGCAGGTCTAGTGAGCGGCGCGAGCGTGGAGGGGTAGCGGGCGACGAAGGAGCTCGCGTAGTCGGCCGCGGGGGTTATCTGAGGATGAGGGTGAGGAGGTGGGGGCCTAGGGAGTGGAGGGTGGCTTCGTTGAGGTGGTAGGTGACGAAGCGGCCTTGGCGTTCGGCGGTGACCAGGTTGGCGCGGGTGAGGGCTTTGAGGTGGCGGGTTACCTGGGTGGGGTGGAGGTTCCAGAGGGCGGCGATCTCGCCGGCGGTACGGGGTTCGCTGGCTACGGCTCGGCAGACCTGGAGGCGGTCGGGGGCGGCGAGGGCCTCCAGCCGCGCTCGGACCTGCTGGGCGGTGGGGACCGCTGGGCCGCGGCCGGTGGCGGGGTAGATGACAGTGAGAGGTTCGCCGGGGATCTCACCGAGGAAGAGGTGTGGGGCGATGTAGTTGCTGGGGACGAGCAGCAGGGAGCGGTCCGACAGGTCGATGCGCTTGTTCTGGACCTTCTGCACCACGGCGCTGTCGTCGTCGCGGATGGCGACCGAGCTGTCCAACGACTGCAGCATCGCCAGTACGCCGTCGCGCACCGCGTAGTCGCGGTCCTGGCGTCCACGGGCGGCTAACGCATCGCGCGACGACTCCCACACCTCGTGGAACCAGGTGGACCAACAAGCATCCAGCAGGTCGAGGAAACGCCGTACCGGCTCAGCTGGTGAGTCCAGCAAGGCTTCCACCAGCGCAGCGACCTCACGACCGCGACTGCGCGACCAGTGCCGTACGGCGTCGAGATCGACCTCGCGACTACTCAACGGCCGACCCCGCAACGGTCGTACGAGCTCAGCAGCCAGCGACTCGGGCGAACGCGCACGCAGGGCAGCGATCTCATCTGCCCACGACGGCACCCCAGTGGACGTAGTCGTCGCGAAGAAGCGTGCCCGCACTGCACGCACAGTCCACGTCCACTGCGACAACTCCGAACGCAACTCAGCAGGCAGCGGTACGTCGGACGCCCACTCCAGGCGGTTGTGATGCCGAGGTTCGGCCAGCACGTGGAGTGCGCAGCCGAGCTCGATCAACGGCGAGGCGACATGCCGCACGCGCTCCGGAGCGAGTCGACTGACGCCAGCGAGGACTGTGGGCACTACTTGAGCTTGAACTGCAGCTCGGTATCCCAGTCCGCCATGTCCGGCACCTCACGCGGGTCAGACAGGTAGACCTCCAGCCGAGCGGCCCACTTGTCACCGTCAGCGTCCCACTCCACGCCCTCTGCGGAGCCCCAGTCGAGCAGCTCACCCGTGGCCTTCACCAGTCCGTCCGGGTGACCGTGGTACATCGCAGTGGCGTACCGACCAGCCGGAAGCACCCCAGTGACGATCTCACCCTCTCCAGCGTGCAGATCGTCCACCGGGAACCCGATCTCCATCACCAGACCGGCTTCCATGTCCACTACGTCGTACTTGAAGAACGCCGCACCGTTCGGTGCGATCTCTCGCGCCGCGAGCCAGCCGATCACCTGACGCAGCCGGTCCGCGAACGCACTGATCCCGTCCATCTGCACGGTCCCCCGCAGCGCCACATACGGCCGCTCCGCCAGTTCCACGATCTCCGGCATCCCACAGTCCTCCCACTCGGCTATGCAATCAGCCTCAACCTAACGCCTGCACGATGGCATAAGTGTTCTGGTACTCACGCCAGCCGGCGATCTGCCCGTCCCGCACCCGCAGTACGCCGACAAACCGGGCAGCGCCTCGCTCGCCGGTACCCGGATGCACGCCAGCCAGCTCGTACTCCAGTACGGCGACCTCCGGGTCCACCGTCTCGTGCACGGCCAACGGAGTGAATCGGTCAAACCGCACCGGGAACCCGGCCCGCGCCGGCACGGCGAACGCCAGCCACTCGTCACGCCCCTCCCACCGCGCCGCCCCACCGGCCGCGAACGGCGACTCGATCACCACGTCGTCGGCCAGCAGGTCGTCCATGGCCGCCGGATCACCGGTCCAGCTCTGGCCGAGACTCTCGATGATCGTCCGCAGGTCAACCATCACAACCTCCAAAGATGAGTGGATACTCAGGTTGTCTCGGACTATAGTGAGTGCCTACTCAGCTTTCAAGGGAGGACCGGAATGGGATTGCGCGCCGACGCGGCACGGAACCGCGCCGCGATCCTGAGCTCGGCCTCCGAGGCGTTCGCCGAACACGGCCCGAAGGCGACCACCGAGCAGGTGGCCCAGCAGGCCGGAGTGGCGGTCGGGACTGTGTTCCGGCACTTCCCGACCAAGGACGACCTGCTCGTCGCGATCATGAAGGAGTCACTGGAGCGACTGACCACCCTCGCCGACGAGTCGACCCTGGCGGACTTCTTCGATGCCGTCGTCGACGAGGCCGTCCGGACCAGAATGGTCGTCACCGCACTCGGCGACTCACGACTGGACATCGGCGACGCACTGCGAGGTCTGACCGACAGCGTCGCGCGGCTGCTCGACCAGGCCAAGGCAGCGGGCGCGGCTCGGCCTACCGCTCAGGTCGACGAGGTGATGGCGCTACTGACGGCAGCGACGTACGCCGCACAGCAAGCCTCCTGGACGCCGGACCTCCGGCAGCGCACGCTCGCCGTGATCCTCCGCGGCCTCAGCTAACAGCTCACCGCGACCAGGGAGGCTGGACGGTAGTGCCGTCGGCCATGGAGCCAGTGAAGCCGGCGGTGATGGCTAGCTGAAGTACTGCGGGAACAGGTCGTGCGTCGGCCAGGACGTGACCCCGTTGGCCGCGGTCCACATGGCCGGGTCGATGTCGCCGTACGACTTGCCGGACGGGTCGTCGCGCCGGTTGAACAGCGCAGCCCAGCTCATACCGTTGTACGTGCGGACCAGGATGGTAGAGGTACCCGGCATGCTCCCGGTGTGCCACGTGTTGCGGCCGGTACCGCCTGTGGTGACTGATCGCACCTGCCACCCGAGACCGTAGTACCAGCCCGTCGGATCGATCCCCGTCTCCGGCTGCGCCCAGACGCGGCCAAGCGACGTACTGTTCAGCACTGCACCCGGTGCGTCGAACATCTTCGCCCACCGGACCAGGTCCGGCGCACTGGCGATCCAGCCACCGTTGGCGTCCTGGATGCGCATACTGAACGACCCGTACGGCGCTGCGACCGTCGCGCCGGTGTTGTTGAGCACAGTCCGCCCGGTGTATTGCGATTCGTACGACGTCTCGCCGGCGTGCTTGGCAATGCTCCACCCGAGTGCCATCCGCTTGATCTGCAACGGTGCAAGGAGCTTCTGCTGCACATAGGCCTCGTAGCTCAGCCCAGACAGCTTCTCGATCACCCGCCCGGCCAGCAGGTACCCGAAGTTCGAGTACGCGTACTTGGCGCCCGGTGCGGCGTCCAGCTTCTGTCCGGTCATGTACCTGATGACGTCCGCGTGCTGCAGCTCCATCGGTACGCCGAGCGCCTGTGAGATCGCAGCGTCCTTGAAGTTCGGGTCACCGGAGACGTCACGGTTCCAACCACCCAGATGCTGCAGCAGTCGCCCTAGCGTGATGTCCGACCAGCGTGGGTCAACAGGTGCGGTGATGCCGAGCAGGTCAACGACCTTCGACGACAGCGTCAGCTTGCCGTCCTGCTCGAGCCGCAGGATCGCAGCGGCCGTGAACGACTTCGACAGGCTCGCGATCCGGAACAGCGACGTCGGCTGCACATCCGCCGTACTGGCGCTGTAGCCACGCGCCAGCACCAGACGCCCCTTGTACGTAACAGCCAACTGGCCGGCCGTCACCCCACGCGCCTGCATGAACGTCTTCATCTGGTTGTCGAACCCGGCCAGCGCCGGTACGGCGGTCCCGGTCACCTTCCAGGTCGCAGCATCGGCCGAGGCAGCCGCCCCGGCCCAGGTCACTCCAGATGCGACAGCAAGCTTTCCCAGACTCCGGCGGGACAGTTCCACAGAGACGACTCCTTCAATGGCAGGCGGATGCCATCGACCCTATAAACCTGCGGGGTCGATCAGCGCGACTGCGGGCGGAGTCCGTCCAGGATCAGCGCGAGCATGCGTGGCGACCTGTCGTCGGACGCGCGCCAGAGCGCGGCGGTCAACTGGAGGAAGTCGCCGGCGTCCGCATCGGCACGGATGCTGCCGTCACGCTTCCCCGCGTCGAGTAGCGCGGTGATGGCACCGATGACCGGCTCATAGGTCTGTTCGGTGACCGCTTGGGTCGCGGCGGGACCGAGGGCGTCGCCGAGCCCGTGCTTGCGGCGCATCGCGTCGACCAGACCGGTCGTCCACTGCCGCAACGCCTCGACTGGCGGCAGTTCGGCCAGCAACTCCGGTACGGCGGCAAGGATCCGCTCCACCTCGTCCTGATAGACGGCGAGCACCAGCGCCTCCCGGGTCGGGAAGTTGCGGTACAGCGTGCCGGCTCCGACCCCGGACCGCTGAGCGATCTGGTTCATCGAGGTGGCGCCGTCCTCGATGAAGGCCGCGCGGGCCACCTCAAGGATGCGAGCCCGGTTCTCCCGGGCGTCAGAACGAACCACAACAGTCCCTCACTTGCTAAGCGGAGAGCTCTCCACTAATGTATCCGGAGAACTCTCCGCATAGCTTAGAGGAGCATCATGCAGTACATCAAGCTCGGTACGACGGGCCTGGAGGTGTCGCCGATCGCCATCGGAGCGATGACGTACGGCGAACCCGACCGCGGCCATCCGGTCTGGTCGAAGGGCGCCGCCGAGGCGCGGCCACTGATCCGGCACGCGCTGGACGCGGGCATCAACTTCTTCGACACCGCGAACATGTACTCGAACGGGTCCAGCGAGGAGATCCTCGGCCAGGCGCTCGCGGACTTCGCCGACCGTGACGACGTGGTGATCGCGACGAAACTCCGGCACCCGATGCGGACCGGCCCGAACGGGAAAGGCCTGTCGCGGAAGGCGATCATGACCGAGGTCGAGCACTCGCTGCGCCGCCTCGGCACGGACTACATCGACCTGTACCAGATTCACCGCAACGACCACACCACGCCGTGGGAAGAGACGCTCGAGGCGCTCAACGACCTCGTCCGGTCCGGCAAGGTCCGCTACCTCGGTGCGTCCTCGATGCACGCCTGGGAGTTCGCGAAGGCCTTGCACCTGCAGAAGCAGCACGGCTGGGCACGGTTCGTGTCGATGCAGGACCACTACAACCTGCTCGCCCGCGAGGAGGAGCGGGAGATGATCCCGCTCTGTCTGGACGAGGGCGTCGGCACGATCATCTGGTCGCCGCTGGCCCGCGGCCGGCTCGCCCGCGGTTGGGACGATGCGCGAGCGACAGCGCGCTCCGAGACCGACGGCGCCTTCGCCGACACGCTGTACTCGCCGGAGCAGGAGGCATCCAACCGCGCGATCATCGACGCGGTCGGACAGGTCGCGGCCCGGTACGGCGTGAGCCGGGCTCAGATCGCACTCGCGTGGCTCCGCCGGCAGCCGGTCGTCACCGCACCGCTGGTCGGGGCCGGTTCGATTCAGCAGATCGACGAGGCCGTGCAGTCGCTCGACGTCGACCTGACCGAGGACGACGTACAGGCTCTTGAAGCTCCTTACACCGCCCGCTACGACTGGCAAGGCATCTCGGACGAAGCCGAGCTCGCCGTCATTCGGGCCCGGATCCCAGGGATGGCACTCGCATGAGCAAGGTCTTGGTCACCGGAGGGTCCGGCTTCATCGCAAGCTGGTGCGTCCGCGCGCTGTTGGAGGCCGGGTACGACGTACGCACGACCGTGCGCGACCTGTCCCGCGAGGCGGGCCTGCGCCCACAGTTGCCCATGGCAACCACAGAGCGACTGAGCGTCGTCCGGGCCGATCTCCAGAGCGATGACGGCTGGGCCGAAGCGGTCGACGGCTGTGAGTACGTCCTGCACGTCGCCTCGCCGACACTGCGCAACGGGGTCGACAGTGAGGATGCGATGGTGTCCGCCGCCCGGGACGGGGTCTTGCGGGTACTGCGGGCTGCGCGCGATGCCGGCGTTCGTCGCGTGGTGCTGACCAGCGCGTTCGGAGCCGTCGGCTACGGACATCCGCGACGGACCACCCCGTTCACCGAGGAGGACTGGACCAACATCGACGCGGACATCCCGCCGTACCAGCGCTCGAAGACGCTCGCGGAGCGCGCGGCCTGGCAGTTCGTGCGGGATGAAGGCAACGGGCTCGAGCTCGCGGCCGTCCATCCCACCGGAGTGCTCGGGCCTGTGCTCGGCCCGGACGACCCGCCGTCGCTACGGACCATCCGCACCATGCTGACCGGCGAGATGTCGGCCTGTCCGCCGTTCGCCTCCAGCTGGGTCGATGTGCGCGACGTGGCCGACCTGCACCTGCGCGCGATGACCGACCCGGCCGCGGCCGGCGAACGCTGGATCGCTTCGGCCGGCCCCAGCCTACGCATCATCGAAGTCGCCCGCATCCTGCGCGAGCGGCTCGGCGACCGCGCGGCGAAGGCCCCGACCCGCGAGCTGCCGCTCTTCCTCGCTCGGCTGATGAGCCGATTCATCCCACTGATGCGCGTCCTGCGTCCCCAGCTCGGGCAGGACTTCAACGCCACCAGCGCGAAAGCCGAGCGGCTACTGGGCTGGCGAGCACGCCCTATCGAGGACACCATCGCCGACACGGCCGAAAGTCTGCTCGCCCACGGAATAGGTCAGCCTTCGTCCACCACCGTTGCGTAGGCGATGACGCCGCGGCGGATCTGCTCGACCACCTGGCGGGCCGTGTGGCGCAGCGCGGAGTTGTCTCCTGCTGCGTCGGCGACCTGCTCGGTGAGGTCGATCAGCTGCTTGGTCCAGCGGACGAAGTCGCCGGCAGCCAGGTCGGACTCGTAGAGGACCTCGGCCAGGGAGGCACCGGAGGACCAGCGGAAGGCCGGCCAGCAGAACCCGAGGTCCATCGAGCGCAGGAAGTCGACGCGCATGTCGCGCTCGAGCGCCGACAGCTCGCTCCAGATCTTGCCCATCTTCTCCAGGGCCGGGCGGACGTCGCCGCGCGGCAGCCGGGGTGAGGTCGGCTCGTCCTTCGAGCGCGACTCGTAGACGAGCGCGGCCAGCGCTGCCGCCAGCTCGGGCACGGTGAGGTCGTCGAAGACGCCCTGGCGCAGGCACTCCGCCGCGACCAGGTCGAGCTCGGTGTAGATCCGCGCCAGCCGGTCACCGGCCTCGGTGGTCTTGTCGCCCTCCAGGTAGTGCAGGGCGTCGAGGACCTGGCAGACCCGGTCGAACTGGCGGGCGATCGTGTTCGTCCGCTGCTCGATCTTGCGCTGGACGTCGCGGTTCTCCCGGTCGAGCCGGAAGTAGCGCTCGGCCCAGCGGGCGTGGTCCTCGCGATCGGAGCAACCGTGGCACGGGTGCGCGCGCAGCTGGGCCCGCATCTCCTGCAGCTCCGGGTCGTCCGCGTGACTGATGACATCGCGGCCGCGGGTCCGCGACGGCGGGCCGTCCTCGCCGAGCATGTCGGTACGAACCCGCAGCACCTGCGCGAGCTCACGGCGCTGCTGGGGGTTGCGGGCGTTGAACTTCTTCGGGATCCGCAGCGAGCTGATCGCCTCGACCGGAGTCGGGAAGTCGATCATCGACAGCTTCCGCACCTGCCGGTCCAGCGTCAGCACGGTCGGTCGCGGTCCTTCGCGCTCCGACCGCATCCCGGCGTCGAGCACCAGCGCCCAGCCGGCGCTGCGACCGGCCGGGATCCGGATGACATCGCCCATCCGAAGCTTCTCGATCGACTCCTGCGCCTCGACCCGGCGGTCCAGCTTGCGCGCCTTCGATCCCGAGGACTCACGCTCCCCGATCCGGCGGCGTAGAGCGGCGTACTCGAGGAAGTCGCCGAGGTGACAGTCGATCGACTCCTTGTATCCCTCGAGTGCCTCGGTGTTGCGCTGCACCTGCCGCGCCAGTCCGACCACGGCCTGGTCGGACTGGAACTGCGCGAACGACAGCTCCAGCATGTCGCGGGCCCGCGTCCGCCCGACCTGGCGGACCAGGTTGACGGCCATGTTGTACGACGGCGAGAACGACGACCGCAGTGGGTAGGTTCGCGTGGACGCGAGCCCGGCCACAGCGCGTGGGTCGAACCCGGGCTGCCAGAGCACGACCGCGTGCCCCTCGACGTCGATCCCGCGCCGTCCGGCCCGCCCGGTGAGCTGCGTGTATTCCCCCGGGGTGATGTCGACGTGCGCCTCACCGTTCCACTTGGACAGCTTCTCCAGTACGACGGTGCGCGCCGGCATGTTGATGCCCAGGGCAAGCGTTTCGGTGGCGAACACGACCTTGATCAGGCCGCGCGCGAACAGCTCCTCGACGACCTCCTTGAACGCGGCCAGCATGCCCGCGTGGTGCGCCGCGATGCCGCGGCTGAGCGCCTCGGAGAAGTCGTGATACCCCAGGACGCCGAGGTCCTCGTCGGGCAGGTCGATCGTCCGCTCGGCCAGCACCCGCTTGATCTCGTCGCGCTCCGACGGCTTGGTCAGCCGCAGCCCGGAACGCAGGCACTGCAGCATCGCGTCCTCGCAGCCCTTCCGCGAGAAGATGAAGAAGATCGCCGGCAGCAGTGCGCCCGCGTCCAGCTCCTCCACCACATCCGACCGGAACGGCGTGAAGTGCGACCGCTGCGGCCGCCCCTTCGGGAGATCACGGCGACGGCGTGGCTTGCGGGAGTCGTCACGGAAGACACGGTTGTCGTCGCGGGCGATCTTGACCAGCTGCGGGTTGACCATGTCGCGCAGGTCGGTCGAACCGCCGGTCGCCGCCTTGGCCGGGTTGCCCGAGCGATTCGGACGGCCGGCCGACGGGCCGAACTGCGCCTGCGCACCAGCACCCGCCGTCGGCGTCTCACCGGCGAACAGGTCGTGCAGCCGCTTCCCGACCATCACATGCTGGAACAGCGGCACCGGCCGCTTCTCCTCCAGCACGACGACCGTGTTACCGCGGACCGTCGCCAGCCAGTCGCCGAACTCCTCGGCGTTGCTGACCGTCGCCGACAGCGAGACCACCGACACCGAGTCCGGCAGGTGGATGATCACTTCCTCCCAGACCGCGCCCCGCGCCCGGTCCGCCAGGTAGTGCACCTCGTCCATCACCACGTAGGACAGGCCGAGCAGGGTGGACGAACCGGCGTACAGCATGTTCCGCAGTACCTCGGTCGTCATGACGACGATCGGGGCCTCGGAGTTGACCGAGTTGTCCCCCGTCAGCAGTCCGACCTTGTCGGCGCCGTACCGGCTGACCAGGTCGGAGTACTTCTGGTTGCTGAGCGCCTTGATCGGCGTCGTGTAGAAGCACTTCTGCCCCCGCTGCAGCGCCAGATGGACGGCGAACTCACCGACCAGCGTCTTCCCGGAGCCGGTCGGCGCGGCCACCAGCACCTGGTGACCGTCCTCCAGCGCCGCACAGGCGCGCAGCTGGAACTCATCCAGCGCGAAGTCGTAGAGCCCGCGGAACTCCTTCACCGCGGGGTGCTCCTGGTCCGAGCGGAAGGTTGCATATTTCTCGGACGGAGTACTCATACCCCCCACACTATTCGAGCCCACCCCCAAAAACCCACGCACTTACCGCGCCAGGCGGGCCTTCAGGAACGCGGCCGCGTGATCCAGCGCTTCGTCGGCCTCCGGCATCATCCCGGCGAAGTACTGGAAGACATGGGGCGCACCGGCAACCACATCCAGGCTCACATCGACCTCACACTCCGCCGCTCGCGTCACCAGCCGGAGCGAGTCGTCCAGCAGCACCTCCGCCGTACCGACCTGAATCAGCAGCGGCGGCAGCCCCGTCAGATCCGCCAGCACCGGGCTGGCTAGCTCGGTACCAGCCTCCGCTTCGCTCACGTACAACGCAGCCGACTCCGCCATGTTCTCCCTGCTGAACAGGGGGTCGAAGTCAGCGCGCGCATCGATGCTGGCACCGCTCAGGGTCAGATCGGTCCACGGCGAGAACAGCACGGCGCCAGCAGGTAGCGGCAAGCCCTCGCGCCGCGCAGCCAGCAGGAGTGCGAGCGCCAGCCCACCACCAGCTGAGTCTCCAGCCAGTACGACGTTCTGCCCCGCCAGCTCGCGGTACGCGGCCAGTGCGTCGTCCACCGCGGCCGGGAACGGGTCCTCCGGCGCCGGCCGGTAGTCCAGCGACACAGCCGGTACGCCGACCCGCCGGGCCAGCGGTGCGGCCAGGTTCGCCCCGGTCCGCGCGTTGCCGACCACATACGCGCCACCGTGCAGGTAGAGGATCACTCCGTCGCCCTGAGCGCCCTCCACCACCACATCGAGCGCAGGCACTCCCCCGAGCGTGCGCGGCGTGAGAGTGACGTCATCGCCCAGCGGAAGGACCGAGAACCGGCCGTTGAAGTCGGCGCGCAGTTCCTCGTGGGACTGCCCGACCTTGCCCTTGTCCAGCACCTGACGCGCGATTGCGCGGTCTTCACGACTCATGCGGCTATCTGACCACGCGGCGCTTCATGGCGTCTTCACAAAAACACCGGACCCCACCCTGGTGGTGTGGGGTCCGGCAGCTGAGCAGGGGACGTCAGCCGATGTGGTAGCTGTCGCCGTAGACCTTCCAGTCGAGCGGGGTGTTGAGGTCGAGGTTGCCGTTGCGGAGCCAGACGCGCTGCGCGGTGTCGACGCGGCTGGTGTCGCTGTGAGCCTCTTCCTGCTTCATCGCCCAGACGCGGGCGTCCAGGAAAGCGTTCAGCCAGGTGGTCTCGTTGCCACCCTGGGCCGGCGGCTTGGCCTTGCCCAGGGCGCGCTTGCGGATCCCTCCGAAGCTGGTGCCGTCGTCGCCGTCACCGTGCATGACGATCGCGTCGTAGTAGCAGAACTGGCCGAGGGCGCGGATGCCGTCGGACTTGCCGCGGGAGACGGCCGGGTTGAAGTAGACCCGGTCGCGCTCGTCGTTCTGGCACTGCTGGAAGACGGTGTCCTTGGCGGCGGTGGCCCAGTCCTTGGTGTAGTTCGGGTCGAGACCGGAGTGCGAGTCGCTGCCGTCCACCCGGCGCAGCGCCGGGAGGTACTTGGCCAGGATGTTGCCGGACTTGCGGTTCGCGTAGAGCTCGACCAGTTCGAGCATGTCGTGCGTGCCCGAGCAGAACCCGATGATGCCCGCGGTGTAGCCGCGGCCGTCGTCGATGTCCTCGATGTACTTGTACTGCGCCTTCCAGTCCAGCGAGGAGTTCTCCGCGCTGCAGACGATCTTCATCGCGATCTCCTTCTTCGCGGGATCGTCGAGGTTGACGGCCTGGACGGCGGCGTCGGCGGCCGGGGCGAGCCGGGTGGCGAGCGTCGCGGCGGCCGGGACGGCGGCGAGGCTGAGACCGAGCAGGAGCGCACTCCTGCGGGTGGGGCGGTTCTCCATGATGTGTACCTCCGAGGGGGCGTTCCAGAGGACTGCAACTGATAGGAAGCTTTACTATCAGATGGAGAGCAGAGTTGAGAATAGTTCGCGAACAAATGTTTGTGAGCCGAGCGCGATCAGGCGAGAACGGTGAGTGCGCCCGGCGCGATGGTGATGTCCACAGGGAGCGGGCCGAGGGGTTCACCATCGCCGTACGCGGTGATGCCGGGCGACTCGATCCGCACGGACCGCCCCCGGTACGTACGCACGGCGGGATGCCCGAGATGCGTGCCCTTGCCGAGCTTGGGGAACATCTGCAGCAGCGTCAGCCGCGAGACCGGCTGGATGATCGTGATGTCGAGCAGTCCGTCGGCGATGTCCGCGCCCTTGCAGATCTGCAGTCCCCCGCCGTACGTCGGTCCGGTGCCGACCGCGACGAGCATCGCCGGGCCCTCGATCACCTGGTCGTCGATCGTGATGACGTACTCGAGCGGCGTGAACGTGCGCAGCTCGGCCAAGGTGGCGACGGTGTAGCGGGCATTGCCCTTGGGCCAGCTCATCGCGTTGGCCCGCCGGTTCACGAGCGAGTCGAAGCCGCCGGCCACGACGGTGGTGATGAACTCGTCCTTGGCCACCGCGAGGTCGATCGTGCGGGTCTGGCCGGCCACGATGAGGTCGGCCGCCGCAGCCGGATCCTTCAGCGGTACGCCGAGGCCGCGGGCGAAGTCGTTACCGGTCCCGGCCGGGATGACGCCGAACGGCATCCCGGACTTGGCCAGCACCTGCGCCCCGAGGTGGATCGTGCCGTCGCCACCGATCAGGGCGACCGCATCCGCACCGCTGCTGACCACGTCGGCCGAGATCCGGCCGACGTCCTCGGCGCAGGTGGTCTCGTAACTGTCGACGGTCAGCCCGGCGGACTCCAGCCGCGCCCGGACCACCGGAGCCACCCGAGCACCCAGGCCGCGCCCGCTGGTGGGGTTGACCACCAGCGCGATCCTGCGCCCCACTAGGCGGCTTCGAGCTCTTCGCCGCGAACCTTACGACGGCGGTCGTTGATGCGGGCAATCACCTCGGCCACGAAGAACAGCAGACACATCGGGACCGCCAGCAGACACATCGTGAACGGGTCACCGGACGGCGTCGCCACCGCGGCGAACACGAAGATGACCAGGATGATGTACGGCCGGAACTTCCCGAGCGCGGCGGCCGGGACGATGCCGAGCATATTCAGCAGGACGACGACCAGCGGTATCAGGAACGCGATGCCGAAGACCAGCATCGTCCGGATCACGAAGTCGAGGTACTTGCTGATCTCCACCAGGTTCTGGATCGCCTCGGGGGTGAACCCGAGCAGGATCTCGATACCCTTCGGCAGCGTCCAGTACGCGACCGCGAGACCGCTGGCGAACAGCGGCGCGGCGATCGCGGCGAACAGGTACGCCCACTTCTTCTCGTTGCGGTGCAGGCCGGGGGCGATGAACGCCCACAGCTGGAACAGCCACACCGGGCCGGATGCGACCAGACCCATCATCGCCGAGACCTTGATCCGGAACGTCAGCGGATCACCGACACCCTGGAGCGTGAGCTGAGGCTTCAGCGCCCGCGCCTCGGCGTACGGCCTGATCGCGGTGTTGAACGGCTTGGTGAGGAAGTTGAACGCCTCGTTGTAGAAGAACCAGGCGGCGATCGTGCACACCACAATTGCGAGCACGCTGATGAGCAACCGGTTCCGGAGCTCGACAATGTGCTCGCGCAGGGTCATCCGACCCTCTTCGTCCTTCGGGCGGCGCTCCTTCTTCTCCTTGCGCCGTCCGAACCTCACCATCGACAAGACGTACTACTCGGGCTCAGTTGGCGGTGTGCGTGGGCGGCAGACCGTCGCCGGGCGCCTGGCTGTTGGCCTGGTTCGGCTGGGTCTGCGCCTGCGGGGCCGCCTGCTGCACCGGGGCCTGGGCCGGCGGCACACTGGCCTCGTCGGTCAGCTCCGCGTCCTTCTTGCGGGTGCCGACCTCGTCCTCCCAGATCTTCTTCGACTTCCCCAGCTGGCGAACCAGCTGCGGCAGCTTGGTCGATCCGAAGAGCAGCACGACGATCGCGAGGACGACCAGCCACTCGGCGCCCGAGGGCATCGTGATGAGCGGGTTCATGTCGGTCTCCCTTTCACAGAACTTCTACTCGAGGCTGACGCCGGAGTTTCGAGACGGATACTACGCCCGGACCCGGTCGTCCGCGCGAGGCTGCTGGACGGCGGCCGGTGACGACATCGCACCGTCCAGCTTGGACTGAGCGGCACCCAACTCACGCAGCAGCGCCTTGGACTTGCCCCACAACTTCTTCGCGAGCAGGGCGAGGACCAGGAGCCACACCGCCACGACCGCGAGGAAGAGCAAGAGCCAGAACATAACAAGGAGCCTAGCCGGTCCCTCGCCGCAACCCACCTCGGCCGGGGCGTCCCGGCCGACAACGGTGTCGGAACGTGATGGTAAAACCAGGTGTCCACCGGTGACTCGAAAGGGCGGGATGCGGCAGATCGGGGTCGAGGAGCGGCGGGCGCGGATCGGGCGCCGGCACCGTCTCGCAGCGTCGAACCAGGCGGCGGACGCGGCTGAGGCCGCTGCCGCGATGGTCGCGTTGCACGCCACGGATCCGGCCACCGTGCACTTGTCCGTGGCTGCGCGAGTGCCAGGCAGTGACGTCGCAGCTACAGAGCGTGCCCTGTACGACGACCGCTCACTCATCCGCATGTTGGGCATGCGCCGGACCGTGTTCGTCGTACCGACGTCTTTCGGGCCGGTCATCCAGGCCGCCTGTGCGGACGACATTGCGGTCAAACAGCGCAGACTGCTTGTCAAGCACCTCGCTGAGGCCGGAGTGGCCGACGATGCGGAGAGCTGCGGCACGTGGCTGCAGACCGTCGAGGAGTCCACGGCGACCGCGCTGGCGCTCCGGGGCTCGGCCACTGCCCAGGAGCTGTCAGCGGACGAGCCCCGGTTGCGGACCCGGCTCAACATGGCTGAGGGCAAGGCGTACGCCGCTGCGCCGTATGTGACCAGCCGGGTGCTGTTCCTGCTCGCTGCTGAGGGCCGGATCGTCCGCGGCCGGCCTCTCGGCACCTGGCTGAGCAGCCAGCACCAGTGGTCTCCTGCGGCGGACTGGCTGACCGGTGGTCTGGGCGACAAGCCCGTGGCCGAGGAGGCCCGAGTGACGCTCGCACGCGCGTGGCTGACGTCGTTCGGGCCCGGTACGGCGGCAGACCTGCAGTGGTGGACCGGCTGGACAGGTGGTCAGACGAAGAAGGCACTGGCGGCGGTGGAGGCCGTAGAGGTCGATCTGGACGGTCAAGTGGGCTACGTGCTGCCTGGTGACGAGGAGCCCGAGGTTCCGGTCGAGCCGTGGGTGGCGTTCCTGCCGGCGCTGGACCCGACGCCGATGGGCTGGAAGGACCGCGGCTGGTACCTCGGCGAGCACAAGGCCAGGCTGTTCGACAGCACCGGCAACATCGGTCCGACGGTCTGGGCCGACGGCCGGATCATCGGCGGCTGGGGCCAGCCGGAGTCAGGTGAGGTGCGCTTCCAGATGCTCGATGACGTCGGCCGCGAGACGCAGACCATGGTCGAGGCAGAGGCCGCTCGCTGGACCACGTGGCTGGCCGGAGTCCGGGTAACACCCCGCTTTCGGGTCCCGCTGGAGCGACTGCTCAGCCAGGGCTAGAAGTCGTACGCCGAGAGCGCTTCGCGGGCCGTCTCGGCGATCTGACTGCTCAGGTCGGGCGGATCGAGCACCGTGGCCGCACCGCCGAGGCGGAGGACCAGACGCTGCAGCCAGGCGATGTCGGCGACCCGAAGCTTGACGATGAGCGAGCCTTCGGGCCCCTCCTCGACCGACTCGTTCGGGTAGTACTCCGCGACCCAGCGGGCCGGAGGCGCCAGCCGGATCGTCGCCAGCAGGTCACGCTCCGACGGCTGGAACATGCCGTTGGACAGGTCCCGCGGAGTCGCCTCCGGCGGCGGTTCACTCGGCAGGTCGAGCAGCTTGACCGCGGCGATCCGGTCCAGCCGGAACAGCCGCACGTCCTCCGCCAGCCGGCACCACGCCTCCAGATAGCTGCGCCCATCGGACACAACCAGCCGCATCGGGTCCACGTCGCGCTCAGTGGTCTCGTCCCGCGACGGTACGTCGTACGTGAGGTGCAAGCGCCTCTTCCCAGCCAGAGCGCGGTTGACCGTCTCGGCGATCTCCGGTCGGGTCGGCTCGACGTGCACGTGGGCGGCGGAGCCCTCGTGCGCCGCGGCAGCCTCACCAGCAGCTGTCTCCAGCTTGGCGATCGCCCGGTCCACCGCATCGCGGTCGTGACCGGCAGTCACCTCGCGCAGCGTCCGCAGTGCGGTCAGCAGCGCCAGCGCCTCGTCAGCGGCCAGCCGCAGCGGCCGCGCCAGGTAGTCGGCGTTGTTGATGTGGATGACGCCTTCGCCCTCGGCGGACTCGATGTCGATCTCGATCAGATCGCCCATCTGAGCGCCGGGCAGACCGCAGAACCACAGCACCTTCAGGTCCGCGAGGATCTGCTTCGGCCGGACGCCGAACTCCTTCGCGACGTCGTCGACGCGAGCTCCGTCGTTCTCCCGCAGGTACGGCACCAGGGCGAGCAGCCGCTGTACCTGGTCACGTGCGTTAGACACCGGCCACCGTCCGGAGTCTCCACAGCACACCGTCCAGCACGTCCCCAGGGCCCTCGACCACGGCATCCGGACCGTATGACGCGATCTCCTCAGCCAGTACGGCGGAGTCGGCGTACGGGACGTGGAGGAGGTCCCAGCCCTCCTCGTACGGCTCGATGGCATTGGCGCGACGGCGCAGGCTGACACACGAGCCGGTGCGGGCCCGGACCTTCGCCTCGGACGTCGGACGCGGCGGTGCCAGCTCTGAGACCAGCGAGCGCAGGTCGGTGCCCTCCGGGACGGTGAACGCTCCTGCGTCGCCGACTGTCTTCACGTCAGCGCCGATGCGGGACAGCCGGAACATGCGGGTCGCTTCCCGGTCCCGGTCGCGGCCGACGACGTACCAACGGCCGTGCCAGGACACGATGCCCCAGGGCTCCAGAGTCCGCGTCATGGGCTCGGTGGCGCCGCTGCGGAGGAACTGGAACCGCACTGCCGTCCGGCTGACCACAGCCGACCAGACGGTGTCGAAGGCCGGCTCCGACGCTCCGACATGTGGCTCGATCGCGCTCAGCGCAGACTGGTCGGTCTGAATTCCGGCCGCCTTCAGCTTGAGCACTGCCGACGTGGTCGCCTCGGACAGCCCAGCGTGCTGCCAGACGCGAGCCGCGACGCCCAGTACGGCGGCCTCGTCCGGCTCGAGCTGCACTTCCGGCAGCTCGAAGACGTCCCGGCGGATCCGGTAGCCGACGTCGTCGGAGAAGAACTTGTCGATCGTGCCCATCTCGATCGGGATGCCGAGGTCGCGCAGCTCGTCCTTGTCGCGCTCGAACATCTTCTCGAAGGCATCGTCGGTCTGGCCCGCGTACCCCTCGACGACCTCGCGGATACGCTCTTTCGTCACGTAGGTGCGCGCGACCAGCAGGCAGATGACCACGTTGAGCAGTCGCTCACTCTTGCGCGCCGACACCCGACCACCTTACGGCCTTCCGCGGCCAAAACCCTCCTCCCCCACCGAACAGGTGTTCGGACGACTAGTGTCGGCCTGTGATTCGCTGGCGTGATGGTGTGGTGTCGCAGGTCGGTCGGAGTTGGACAGGTGCGGTCGAGCTGACGGTGCTGGTCGGAGAGCAGCCCGTGCGGGCGCTGGCCTACCCAGAGCTCGTCGGTACGCCGGTGGTGGGTGACCGCGTGCTGCTGAACGTCGGAGCGCTCGACAAGGGGCTCGGGACCGGCGGCTACGCCATGGTGGTCGCCCTACCCGACCGGCTGCCGGAGGACCCGCCAGAGGGCGGTCATCTGGTGAAGGCGCGCTACACACCGTTGCAGGCGATGGTCATGGGCGCGGACGACCAGGAGTCGCCGGACCACGACGTACTGCGCGATGCCGACGACCTCTTCGGTACGCCGGTGGTCGTGGCTGACCTGCACTCCGCGCTGCCCGCCGTACTGGCTGGGGTCTATGAGGCGCGGCCGAACACTCGGGTCGTCTATGTGATGACTGACGGTGGGGCGTTGCCAATCGCGTTCTCGCGGACTGTGGCGGCGTTGCGCGACAGTAGCTGGCTGAGCGGCACTGTGACGGTCGGCCAGGCGTACGGCGGTGACCGGGAAGCCGTCACGGTTCACACCGGGCTGCTGACCGCGGTGAACGTGCTGGCGGCGGAGCTCGTCGTACTGACGCAGGGACCGGGCAACCTGGGGACGGGGACTCGCTGGGGCTTCAGCGGAGTCCAGTCGGGTGAGGCGGTCAATGCGGTCGAGACGCTCGGTGGTCGGGCGGTGGCGTCGCTGCGGATCTCCGAGGCTGATCCGCGACCACGTCATCGCGGGATCTCGCATCACAGCCTCACGGCGTACGGCCGGGTCGCACTGCAGCGGGCGGACGTCGTCGTACCGGATCTGGACGGCGACTTCGGTGATGCGGTCCGTGACGCGGCCGAACCGCTCAAAGCTCGCCACCGCGTCGTACGGGTCGGTGTAGACGGCCTGTACGACGCCATGCTGGCCGCCCCGGTGAAGCTGTCCACCATGGGCCGCTCACTCGACGAGGACCGCGCTTACTTCGAGGCCGCGGCCGCTGCGGGTCGCCACGCGGCCGGTCTGGTCGACGTACCGAAGTAGAGGTAGCACCACTCGGAGTGTGGTCACAGGGCTCCTGAGCGCGACGCCGTACCGGGCGACTCTGGGAGCATGACAGTCCTCGCTCCCTCCCAAGCACCGCTGACCGCGCGGTGGGCCACCATGCTGTGGCTGCTCGCCGTCGCCACCGGCGTCGCGGAGTCCGTGGTCGGAGTCGTCGGCGCCGTCGGCGACCACGCCCCCATGACAGGCATCGCCGCCCAGATCGCCATCCGCACCCTGATCTACGGCGGCCTCTTCGTCGTCATCGACCGCTACTTCCGGTACGGCGTCAACTGGGCCCGCTACCTCCTGGCCGGCCTCCTCGGCACCGTCGGCATCGCCTCCCTCGTGGTCGGCCCCATCGGCTGGCTCCTCGACCACGACCTCGCCAGCCTCAACTGGACGGCCGACTTCGTCCTCACCGTCGTACTGCGCAGCGTGCACATCACCGCAGTGCTCACAGCGCTCCTACTGACCTTCACCCCCGAAACCACCCGCTGGTTCCGCCACAACGCAAAAACGGCCTGACCACCTCAGGTGGTCAGGCCGTCCTCGGGAAGAACTACTGGCCCGGCTGCGGCTGCTGCTTCGGGGCCGGGAAGGCGTTCAGGATGTCGATGACGGCGAAGGCGTTGACGGCCTTGCCCTTGGCGTCCTTGGTCGCGGGGAGCTCGACGAGCACGCGGCTGCCGACCGGGATCCCGGCGAGGCCGTCGAGTGCACCGGCCTGGCCACCCGGGCCGGGGCCGACCTGGAGCTGGTCGGTCGGGGCGCCCGGCTGAGCCGGTGCGGTCTGGCTGGCGGGCTGGCCGTCCCAGGTGCTGGCCTGCTTCTTGCCGGTGTAGTCGAAGACGACGTAGCGGCCGATCAGCTGGCTGGCCTTCTCGACCGGCTTGCCCTTGCCGAGCGCGATCACGACCGGCTTGCCCGGCTTCGCCGGCGGCTTGGTGCCGGCCGGCACGGTGACCTTGGGCTCGGCGTTCAGCTCGCCGGTGACCTTGATCTTGGTGTCTGCGGAGGTCGCGGGCTCGGCGTCGAGCTTGGTGTCGTTGGCCGCGGCACCGACCAGGTCGACGACGAAGATCAGCGTGTCGTCACCCTTGATACCAGCCTGCTCGTTGCCCGTTGCCTTGTAACCCTTGTCGGACGGGATCGAGAGCATCACCCGGCTGCCGATCTTCTTGCCGACCAGGCCCTCGTCCCAGCCGGGGATGACGCCGCCGGTACCGATCGGGAACGACGACGGCGCGCCACGGTCGTAGGAGTTGTCGAAGACCTTGCCGTCGCGCCAGATCTGGCCGAGGTAGTTCGCGGTGAGCAGCTCACCCTTCTTCACCTCGGGACCGTCGCCCTCCTTGAGGACCTCGGTCACCAGAGCCTTGTCGGGCTCACCCTCGCGGTGCGTGATGGTCGGCTTCTGACCGAAGTCCGACGTCACCTTGACCCCACCGGCCCCGAACTCGTCCTTCTTGTCGGAACCGCAGGCCACCATCGAAGACCCCAGGGCCACGACTGCGACCAGACTCAGCAACTTGCGCACGAACCAGCACCTCGAAACATCCCGGCGCGGTCTGCGCCATTCGATCGACGGGCAACAACGCGGACCACCCTAGCCTGCACACGCAACCACGCCACCGGCCGCATGCGTCACCGTTGGGTCACACCACGTACAGTCACACCGCTCAGAAGCCCACCGCGTTGTGCGGAGCGCGGTCTGGTCGCAACACAGCGTCAAGCCGAGACACAGCGCCGCTGGTGTGCTCGGTGAGCCGGCCGGCGTCTCGGAACTCGCTGGGCCGGACTCCGCCCAGATACAGCGATCCCAGCTCACTCACGGTCAGGCTGACGTCCGCAGCCGCCCCGGGCGCCGCCGTACAGGCTGCTTCGCTTTCGTTGGTCTCAAGGCGCCACCGCACACCGTCGACTTCCAGCACCAGTGAATCGGTCGCTGCGTAGGTACGGGCTGTTAATGCGCGTTGTACGTCGAGGATGTTCAGCCAGAGGTTGTCACGCGTGCGGGCGAGCTTGAGTGCCCGCGAGTTCGTCAACATCCAGCGGAGTGGTTCGTCCACTGGTCTCCGTGCTGCCACCACCCGCTTGGTGAGATCGAAGTCGAGCAGTAGACCCCACAGTGCGCGGTAGGCGTCGTGGTTGAGCGCTTCGAAGGCCTCTACCTGCAGCTCACCCGCGTACTCGGGATCCGGCGACCAGGGCAGCTGGAAGATCGCTGCGCCGTCCGCCTGTCCTGCAGCGTCACGGTGGACGAGGTGGTACGCGTCACTTAGACCACTCCACTTGCCTGGCAGCGGACTGACCTCACCGACGCGCACAGCGCGCACCTGCTCATGCAGCACCGGCCACACAGCCGCTGCCTCAGCACCCTCCACCAAATCCAACCGTCCCGGGTCGGTGAAGGGCGTCTGGAAAGCAACGTCGGTACGACGGACCTCCCACCGGTGCTGGAAGGTCGCGGGACCGAACCCGTACCGGCCGTAGATCGTCGCCTCACTCGCACTCAGCCCCGCCAGGAACTCACCCCGCTCACGGCAGTCATCGAGCATCGCACCCATGACCTTCCGCAGCAGCCCACGACGCCGGTACGTCGGCAGCACACCGGTCGAGGTCACGCCGCCCATCGGGACCTGTCGCCCACCGGGCAACGTGAGCTCCACCGACACGATCGCCGACCCGCCGGCGACCTTGCCGTCCACGAACGCCGCCTGCGGACGGAACCAGTCGGTCAACAGCTCATCGGCGTACCGGTCGAGCTGCTCAGGCGTCGCCTTGCGCTGCGGCGGATTAGCCGCGCGCCCGGCGTACCAAGCCGAAGGCTCAGGTTCCTCCTGCGGCAACCCGTTCACCCACGGCAGCACCCGCAGGTACTCCTTGGCCTCAGCATGAGTAACCGGCCGGATCTCGATCGTCATGCAGTCTTTCTAGACGGTCCAGATCGGCCGGGCACTCGATTAAGGCATTGGCTACATGCTGGCGATGAGCTTTTCGACGCGCTCGTCGTGGGACTTGAACGGGTCCTTGCAGAGGACCGTGCGCTGGGCCTGGTCGTTCAGCTTCAGGTGCACCCAGTCGACGGTGAAGTCGCGGCGGCGCTCTTGGGCCCGCTTGATGAACTCGCCGCGCAGGCGCGCCCGCGTGGTTTGCGGCGGCACCGACTTGGCCTCGAAGACGCGCAGGTCGTCGACCACTCGCGTCACCGCGCCCCGACGCTCGAGCAGGTAGTAGAGCCCGCGCGGGCGGTGGATGTCGTGGTACGCCAGGTCGAGCTGGGCGACCCGGGGGCTGGCCAGGCCGAGGTTGTTCTGCTGGCGGTAGCGCTCGATCAACCGGTACTTGATCACCCAGTCGATCTCGCGCTCGATCCCGGACAGATCGCCGGACTCGATCGCCTTCAGGCAGCGCTCCCACAGGTTCAGCGCCCGCTCCACGGCAGGGGTCCCCAGCTCGCGGCGGTCGACGAAGTCGCGCGCCTTGTTCAGGTACTCACCCTGGATGTCCAGTGCGCTCGCCTCACGACCGTTGGCCAGCCGCACCTCGCGGCGACCGGTCATGTCGTGGCTGATCTCGCGGATCGCCCGGATCGGGTTGTCGAGTGTCAGGTCGCGCATCACGATGCCGGCCTCGATCATCCGCAGCACCAGGTCGGTGCTGGCCACCTTCAGCAGCATCGTGGTCTCGGACATGTTCGAGTCGCCGACGATCACATGCAGCCGGCGGAACCGCTCGGCGTCCGCATGCGGCTCGTCGCGGGTGTTGATGATCGGCCGGGAGCGCGTGGTCGCGCTGGAGACGCCCTCCCAGATGTGCTCGGCCCGCTGGCTCACGCTGTACACCGCACCGCGCGGCGTCTGCAGCACCTTGCCGGCCCCGCAGATCAACTGCCGGGTGACCAGGAACGGGATCAGCACATCGGCCAGCTTGGCGAAGTCGCCGTGCCGGCTGACCAAGTAGTTCTCGTGGCAGCCGTAGCTGTTACCGGCCGAGTCGGTGTTGTTCTTGAACAGGTAGACGTCACCGAAGATGCCTTCGTCGTGCAGCCGCTTCTGTGCGTCGACCAGCAGCCCTTCGAGGATCCGCTCACCGGCCTTGTCGTGCGCGATCAGGTCGGTGACCGAGTCACACTCGCCGGTCGCGTACTCCGGGTGGGAGCCCACGTCGAGGTAGAGGCGTGCCCCGTTGCGGAGGAAGACATTGCTGCTCCGCCCCCAGGACACAACCCGCCGAAACAGGTACCGCGCCACCTCGTCGGGGGTCAGTCGGCGCTGACCGCGAAAGGTACACGTGACGCCGTACTCGTTCTCCAGTCCGAAGATTCGCCGGTTCACATCCACCACACTACGTCCCGCCTCCGACAACCGTGCGCTGTCTCAGGCGCGCCGCCGCCCGGCGTTATCCCTTTGTGGTCTGCGGCGAGGTGCTCACAGATCGACGATGTCGAGGAGCTGGCCGAGTTCCTTGGGGTCGAGCTCGCGGAGTTCGCCGGTGTGCAGGTTGCCGCGCCGGACCGGGCCGATGGCGGTGCGGGTAAGGCGCTTGACCGGGTGACCGATGGCGTCGAACATGCGGCGGACGATCCGGTTGCGGCCCTCATGCAGGGTGATCTGGACCAGGGTGCGGCCGCGGATGCTGCTCATTTCCTTGACGGTGTCGGCCTGGGCCGGGCCGTCCTCGAGGTTGACGCCGTCGAGGAGACGGCGCAGGGTGCCCGGCTTCACGTTGCCCTCGACCTCGGCGACGTACGTCTTGGAGACCTCGTACGACGGATGCGCGAGGCGGTGCGCGAACTCACCGTGATTCGTGAGCAGCAGGAGACCCTCGGTGTCGGTGTCGAGCCGGCCGATGTGGAACAGCCGCTCCTCGCGATCCTGCACGTAGTCGGCGATGCACGCACGACCCTGCGGATCGGACATCGTGGTGACGACGCCGCGCGGCTTGTTCAGCACGAGGTACGCGTGCGCGCTGGTCGGCGGGATCCGCTCACCATCCACCCGGATGACCGAGACCGCCGGGTCCACCCGCTTCCCGAACTCCGTCACCACCGCGCCGTCGACCTCGACGCGCCCCTGCTCGATCAGAATCTCGGCGTTCCGCCGGCTCGCGACCCCGGCCTGCGCCAACGCCTTCTGCAGCCGAATCCCCTCGTCCTCACTCACCCCGCTCACGCAACTCTCCATCACCATTCGGTACGTCGGCCGCGGAGTCGATCTCCTCGGCAGTCTGGTCGTACGGGTACCACCGACTAGGCGCATCCCCCGAGCCCAGCGACCCGTCGCCGTCGGAGTCGGTCTCGTCCGTACTCTCCTCGGAGTCAGTCTCGTCGACCTCGTCGCCGGAGTTCTCGGCGCTGAAGTCGCCGGAGCCGTCGGCATCGGAGTCGTCGGCGCTGTCCGCGGCAGGCTCGTCGGTGCTCGGGGCCTCGTCGTCGCTGAGGGTCGAGGCCTCGTCGTCCGGTCCGGCCGCGGTCGCGCCGTACTCGGACTCGTCGCTCTCGTCGTCGTCCTCGGGGGTCAGGTCGACGGAGCCGTCCACGCCGGTCTCACCGTACTCGGACTCGTCGTCCTCGTCGTCGTCTTCGGGGGCTGGGGCGGCGGGCTCCGGGGCCAGGTCGTTCTCGAGGGGAGTGTTGTCGTCCTCGGGCTCGGGCTCGGCGGGCGTCGTACCGTCGGGTGCTGCTTCCTCCGTGGCCGGCGGGAGGGACTGGGCGGCCAGCTCATCCTCGATGTCGTCCATGTCGGGCAGGTACGGCGCGAGCTCGGGGAGGTCGTCGAGGGACTGCATGCCCATCCGCTCGAGGAAGTACGACGTGGTGCGGTAGAGCGTCGCCTGCGAGTCGGTATCCGAACCGGCCTCTTCCACGAGCCCCCGCGCGATCAGCGTCCGCATGACGCCGTCCACGTTCACACCACGGATCGCGGAGACGCGCGCCCGGCTGACCGGCTGCTTGTACGCAACCACCGACAGCGTCTCGAGCGCCGCCTGCGTGAGCCGCGCCTGCTGCCCGTCGAGCACGAACCGCTCAACGAACGCCGCAGCCTCCGGGCGCGTGTAGTACCGCCACCCACCACCGATCTCGCGCAGGTCGAACCCACGCCCCTGCTCGGTGTACTCAGCCGACAGCCCACTCAGCGCAGCAGCCACCTCACCCGTCGGCCGCCCCACCGCCCGCGCCAACGTCAGCACCGGCAACGGCTCGTCCGTCACCATCAAGATCGCCTCAAGCGCCCGCCGCATGGTGTCGTCATCGATCACCACCTCGTCGCCGGTAGGCACCTCCGTCTGCCCCGGCGGCAAATGATCCTCATCAGCCGGTACGCCGTCCGCCGCCTCAGCGTCCTCACCCGGTACGACGTCCTGCGGTGCCGCGTCCTCACCCGGTACGACGTCCGCCAGCTCGGCGTCCTCACCCGGTACGTCGGTCTCCCGGTGAGCGTCCTCGGCATCCGGGGCGGCGCCGTCCGGCGTACCGGCCTCGGAGGTGGGTGCAGCATCAGCAGGCCCGTCAGCCGACGTGGGCTCACCAGCAGGTCCGTCCGCATCCCCTGCTGAGGAGCTGTCAGTGGTGAGCTCGTCAGCACCCGCGTCGACCGCTGAAGGCTCGTCCGCGTCCGCCGGGTCCACGTCCTCCGCTGAGGGGGTGTCGGTGGAGAGGTCGTCGGAGGTGGTGACCGCATCCTCGTCCGCACCCGTGTCGACCGCTGAGGGTGCGTCCGCTTCGTCTGCTGAGACTTCGTCCACGTCGGAGGTGGTGACCGTGTCCGCGTCTTTCGACGGGGGTTGCGGGTCCAGCTCGTCTGTTGGGGGGTGTTCGGTCACTGGGGCACCGTCTCGTGGGGTGGTTCGGGCTGGGCGGGGGCCTCAGGGGTGGTGTCTTCGGTCAGGGAGTCGCCGGGCTCGAGGAAGGAGTCGTCGTCGGTGACAACGGGGGCTTCGCCGTCGTCCGAGGCCGGGAGGCTCTCCTCGTCGAACTCGTCGCTGACGGCGATCTCGCCGTCGTCGGTACCGGTCCAGCGGATGGTGAGTTCGCCGAGCGGCGTCACCTGGTCGAACGCCACGTCGGCCGAACGGAACAGCTCCAGCAGCGCCAGGAACCGGCAGACCGTGGTCACTGTGTCCGGAGAGTCCGACACGAGCATGCGGAACGTCGTGGTGCGCTGCCGCCGCAGCCGGTCGACAATCACGAGCGCCTGCTCGCGAACCGTGACCGCCGGCGCGTGCAGGTGGGCGAGGGATACCCCCTCGGGGACGATGTCCTTGCGCGCCATCGCCTTCTGCGCAAGGAGCATCAGGCCGTTCGGGTCCAGACCGAGCAGCACCTCGGGCAGCAGTTCCGCGAACCGCGGCTCCACGCCGACAGCGCGCGGGAAGCTCTTGGCCTGCGTCGCCATCCGCTCCTGCACCAGCGCCGCGATCTGCTTGAAAGCCCGGTACTGCAACAGCCGCGCGAACAACAGGTCCCGCGCCTCGAGCAGCTCGAGATCCTCGCTGTCCTCGACCTCGCCCTTCGGCAACAACCGAGCAGCCTTCAGGTCGAGCAACGTCGCCGCGATCAGCAGGAACTCCGACGTCTGATCGAGATCCCAATCAGACCCGAGAGCCTTGATGTGCGCGATGAAGTCGTCGGTGATCACCGACAACGCGATCTCGGTGATGTCGAGCTTGTGCTTGCTGATCAGCTGCAGCAGCAGGTCGAACGGTCCGTCGAAGTTCACCAGGTGAACCTCGAACCCCTTGCCCTCGGCAACGATCGGCACGGTGCTGTCACCGGCCGACAGGTCCAACGGCAGAGAGTCGGAGGACACGGTCACTCCGACGCCTTGAGCCGCCGTACCAGCACCGAGTCCGGTCCGTGGTCGACGAAGTCGGCCAGCAGGACGTCGATCGCCTCGCGCACGATCCGGCCGCGGTCCGCGCTGAGGCCGTGTTCGGCCCGCAGCGCCAGCCGCACCTGTTCCAATCCGAGCAGCTCTTCCTCCGTCACGTACACGGTGATCTTCGTGTCGTGGCGGATCCGTCCACTGGACTTCCGGTCGTCGGCGACCGCCGTACGCGAACGCACGGAACTCGAAGCCGGTCCGTCAGTGGTGGTGCGCTTCTCGGGTCTGGTCTGCTGCGGTGCCGCACCCCCGAAGAGTTCACTGGCACCTGGCAGGCTCACCCGGCGGGACAACGCGCGAGCACCTCCTTGGCAAGGTCGCGGTACTGCGTGGCCGCTTGGGACGAGGGCGCGTACGTCGTGATCGGTTCGCCGACGACCGTGGTCTCGGGGAACTTCACGGTGCGCCGGATGACAGTGTGGAAAACCCGCTCGTCGAAGGCCTGGACGACGCGGTCGAGCACCTCACGCGCGTGCGTGGTGCGCCCGTCGAACATGGTGCCGAGGATGCCGACGATCTCCAGCTTCGGGTTCAGCCGGTCCTGCACCTTGCCGATCGTGTCGGTCAGCATGGCCAGCCCACGGAGCGCGAAGAACTCGCACTCCAGCGGTACGACGATGCCGTTCGACGCGGTCAGCGCGTTCACCGTGAGCAGACCGAGCGACGGAGCGCAGTCGATCAGGATCACGTCGTAGTGGGGGATGATCGACTCGAGGACGCGCTGCAGCGTGTACTCCCGGGCGACCTCCTGGACCAGCTGGACCTCGGCCGCGGACAGGTCGATGTTGGCCGGCAGCAGGTCGAGGTTCGGCACCCGGGTCGCCTGGATGACCTCGGCCGGGGTGATGTCGCGCTGCATCAGCAGGTTGTAGACCGACAGCTCCAGGTCGTGCGGCTGCACGCCGAGCCCGATCGAGGCGGACCCCTGCGGGTCGAAGTCGATCAGCAGCACCTTGCGGCCGGTCTCGGCGATCGCGGCACCGAGGTTGATCGTGGTCGTGGTCTTACCCACGCCACCCTTCTGGTTGCACATGGCGATCACCTGCGCCGGACCGGTCTTGGTCGGCGGCAGGACTTCCGGCAGGTCCGGCATCGGACGGCCGGTCGGCCCGATCTTGCGCGGGCCGCTGGGATCGCTCACAGGTGCAAGGTCCTCCGCGGTGAGCTTGGCCGTGGGCCTGGGCATCGCCGCATAGTTCTCGGGTGGGGTCAACGTGGTGCGCTGGGGCGGCGCGCTTGGTTCGGCAGGTGTCACCGCCGGCGGCTCTTGCGAAGCGCCTTCGAGGTGCTGCTCGGTGCCCGGGAATGTCGACTCGTTCATGACTCGCCAAACCTTTCAACCGATACGGGCGACGCCTGCGACTGTAAGCGTGCATTCAAGCACTCTCAAGCGGCCACTCCGCACCCGGGTCGAGCGGTTTCCGGTCGGCATTCCACAGTAGACCGATCACCCCGTCGTGGTGACCGACCGTGAGCAGATCATTGCACACCGTTCCGGAAAGCCCTGCACCGGGCCCTACCTTTTCACGAGCCGCGTGTAGCCGGCCAACCAGGTCGGTACGACGGCCGCCAGCGCCGCCAGCGCCCAGCCCGGCAATCCGTGCCCGAGCACCGCGATCAGCACCGCCGCGAGCAGGCAGGGCAACTGCCAGCCGAGGAACCACCGCAGCCGCACCCGGCCGATCACCCCGGCCACTCCGCTGATCGCGCAGTACAGGGCCAGGCCGCCGAACAGGTACCAGCGTTCCTTGGTCTCCGGGTGCTCACCGGACTCCGCGATCAGCCCACCCAGTCCGGCCGCCATCGCGACGATCGCGCCGGTGACGCCGAGGTGGGCGAGCAGTGCGGCCCACGGCTGCAGTGGGGTGGTGCTGCGCGGCGCCGGGGTGAACCCGTACAGCGTGGTGAGCTGCCACAGTTCGACCAGCAGCCAGAACGCTGCCAGGGACGCCAGCACCACCCGCCAGTCCCACTCCAGCGCCGTATCGGCCGCGACCACCTGTGCCAGGGCCTCACCGAGAACGATGATCACGAACAGTCCCAGGCGCTCGTCCAGATGCCCTCGTTCGACCTTCGCCATCGAGATCAGCGGCGGCTGCACCGGTACGTCGTCGGGCCGGCCGAACGGCAACCGGTAGAACAACCGGTCCCGGCGCTGCTGCTTGTCCTGGTCCCGCCGGATGCTGTCCGCGCGTTGCTCCATCGCCTTGGGGTTGCGGGCACCCATCACCGAGAACAGCAGGTCCGCGGCGATCCCCCCGAGCCAGAGCCAGTACGCCGTCTCCGGCTTCACGACGAGAGCGACGACCCACGGCGCGGCCGTCACACCCTGCGTAGCCGGCCAGAAGCCGATGACCTTGCCGTCACTACTGGCCGACCGGGAGGCGAGACCGCGGCAGAGCAGGAACGCGATGGTGAATGCGATGGTTCGGGTGTCCCCGGATGCTCGCGCACTGAGCTCGGAAGCCTCGTGCTCGGGCAGCAGTCCCGGCCAGACACCCGGAGCGGCCGCGGCCATCACCCCGATGCCCAGCATCGTCCACAACACGGTACGGCGGCGGGTCCGCTCGCCCGCGACGTTCGCATAGACGCTGGTCGCGGTCCACACGCTCCACACCGCGTAGAACATCGCTGCACAGATGGCGACTTGGCCGATCGTCTCGGCGCCGTGCAGGCGGTGCGAGATCTGCGCCGCCGCGGCCACCACCGTCAGGTCGAAGAACAACTCCAGCCAACTGGCATGCCGCTCTTCGGCCGCCCCCGTCTGTTCACTCACGCGATGAACCTTAAAGCGCGCGTGGGTGGGACGTTGCGTAGACCTCACGAAGCTTGTCGACGGTCACCAGCGTGTAGACCTGCGTCGTGGTCACCGACGCGTGGCCGAGCAGCTCCTGCACCACCCGTACGTCGGCGCCGCCGTCCAGCAGGTGGGTCGCGAACGAGTGCCGCAGCGTGTGAGGGGAGATCTCTTTCGCGATCCCGGCCCGCTCCGCCGCGCGCCGCAGTACCGTCCAGGCACTCTGCCGCGAGAGCCGACCACCGCGCGCGTTCAGGAACAGTGCGTGCGTGCCGCGGCCCCGCCCGACCAGGTCAGGACGGCCACGCACCTGGTACGCCGACAACGCCTTCAGCGCGTAGGTCCCAACCGGAACCACCCGCTCCTTGCTGCCCTTACCGCGCAGCAGCACTGCACCGACCTCCAGATCGACGTCGTCCACGTCGAGCCCCACAGCCTCCGAGATCCGCGCACCGGTCCCATAGAGGAACTCCAGCAGCGCAGCGTCCCGAGTGGCCAGTACGGCGGGCTCCGCCTCCGCACCGGCCGCGGCAGTCAGGATGCGGGTCACTTCGTCCACGGACAGCGCCTTCGGCAACCGCTGTGGCGGAGCCGGCGGCTTCACGGCCGCAGCCGGGTCCACTGCGGTCAGCCCCTCACGCAGGCAGAACTTGTGAAAGCCACGCACTGCGACGAGGGTGCGGCCCGCACTGGAGGCCGTGAGCGGCGGATGGTCCTCGTCGCCCTCACGCAACCGCATCAGGAAGTCACTGACCACTGCCTCAGTGACCTGGCCGAGCCCGGTGATACCGGTCCCGGCCAGGTGAGCGTCGTACCGGCGCAGATCACGCCGGTACGACGCCAGGGTGTTCGCGGCGAGACCGCGTTCGACCGTCAGGTGGTCGAGGTAAGCACCAACCGCACGGCTGATGCTCAGACCAGGACCTCGTCCAGCTTGAGCTGGGAGACGTCGTGAGCCTCCGCGACCGGGCCGTAGGTGACCTGACCGTCGTAGGTGTTCAGGCCGAGCGCCAGGCTGTGGTCGCGCTTGAGCGCCTCGCGCCAGCCCAGGTTGGCCAGCTCGATCGCGTACGGCAGCGTCACGTTGGTGAGCGCGTACGTCGACGTGTTCGGGACCGCGCCGGGCATGTTGGCGACGCAGTAGAACAGCGAGTTGTGCACCTGGTAGACCGGGTCCGCGTGGGTGGTCGGACGCGAGTCCTCGAAGCAGCCGCCCTGGTCGATCGCGATGTCGACGAGCACGCTGCCCGGCTTCATCCGGCTCACCAGCTCGTTGTCGATCAGCTTCGGCGCCTTGGCACCGGGCACCAGCACCGCACCGATGACGAGGTCGGCCTCCAGGGCCGCACGCTCGATCTCGTAGGCGTTCGAGGCGATCGTCAGCAGGTGGCCCTGGTAGATCTGGTCGGCCTGGCGGAGCCGCGCGATGTTGCGGTCGAAGAGCTGGACCTGCGCCTGCATCCCGAGCGCGATCGCGGCCGCGTTCATGCCGGAGACACCGGCGCCCAGGATGACCACGCGGGCCGGGTGCGTGCCGGAGACACCGCCGAGCAGGACACCACGCCCACCACCGCTGCGCATCAGGTGGTAGGCGCCGGACTGCGGCGCGAGCCGGCCGGCGACCTCGCTCATCGGGGCCAGCAGCGGCAGCGAGCCGTCCGGCAGCTGGACCGTCTCGTAGGCGATGCCGGTGACGCCGGCGGTCAGCAGAGCGTCGGTGCACTCCTTGCTGGCGGCCAGGTGCAGGTACGTGAACAGCACCTGGTCCTTGCGCATCCGGTGGTACTCCTCGGCGACCGGCTCCTTGACCTTCAGAATCAGGTCCGCCTCGCCCCACACCTCGTCAGCGGTGGGCACGATCCGCGCCCCGGCCGTGACGAACTCCTCGTCGGGGATCAGCGATCCGCTGCCCGCGTTCTGCTCGATCAGAACCTCGTGCCCGTGGCGCACGAACTCGTGCACACCGGACGGCGTGATGGCCACCCGGTACTCGTGGTTCTTGACTTCCTTCGGAACTCCGACCTTCACTGCTTGCCCTTCTTTCCTTCCAGGAGGACGGCGCACATCGTTGTGACCGCGGCCCGGCGGTGAGCGGATGATGCCAGGTCGGTGCCGAGTGTATGCCTGCTCAGGCCATACCACCTGATCGGTTGGTCTGATGGACATGTGACCGGCAAGTAGCGGTCGGGTCACCTTTGACGTGACAACCATCATTGACGCGACCGCCGTCCCATCGGAGATGCTTGAACCTGGCAGTACTGCCCGACCGCCCCGGGTTGCGCCTGACAGTGGGACGACGAGAGGGGTACGACGTGGCGATCGAACTGGGACGCTTCGGGGTCTGGCACGGTGCGCAGCACTGGGGTCCGGAGCTCGCGGCCGGGCTGGAGCAAGCCGGGTACGGCGCGCTGTGGCTGGGCGCGTCCCCGGGAGCCGGTCTGCGCGACGCCGAGGTGTTGCTGGCCGCAACGAGCTCTGTTGCTGTCGGCACCAGCGTGGTGAACATGTGGAAGTCACCGGCCGAGGACGTGGCGGAGTCGTACCACCGCCTCGAGGACTCCGCGCCGGGACGCTTTCTGCTCGGAGTGGGCATCGGGCACCGGGAACGGAGTGCTGAGTACAAGTCGCCGTACGAGACGATCGTGTCCTACCTCGACGAGCTGGACGACGCCAAGGTGCCGGTCGAGCGGCGGGCACTGGCCGCGCTCGGTCCGAAGGTGCTGCAGCTGTCCGGCAGCCGCACCGCCGGTGCACTGCCGTACCTGACCACTCCGGAGCACACCCGGGAGGCACGGCGCACGCTGGGTGGCGGAGTGCTGCTCGCACCCGAGCAGAAAGTTGTGCTCGAAACGGATGTGGACATCGCCCGAACGACTGCCCGTGACTACCTCGCCAACTACCTCGCGCTGAGCAACTACGTGAGCAACCTGAAGCGGCTCGGGTTCACTGATGAAGACGTCGCCGACGGTGGTAGCGACCGGCTCGTCGACGCCCTGGTGCTGCACGGGTCAGCGGTGGAGATCGCCGAGGGCTTGAACGCCCACCTGGAGGCCGGAGCCGACCATGTCGCAGTCCAGCAGTTGGGTCGCGAGGGAATCGACCTGTTGCCTGGCTACGAAGCCCTCGCGACCGTACTGAGCTAAATGAGTCACATGGTGAAGTCGGCGAAGTCGAAGCCGGGCGACACCACGCAGGACACGAGCACTTCCTGATCCCCGGCCGGCCTGGCTGCCTGCCATGCGCCGGCCGGGATCACCACCTGAGGCTGCTGTCCGGCCGCCACATCAGATCCCAGCGTGACCGACACCGCCTGCTCCGGCGATTCGCCGTACTGGAGTGTCAGTGGTCCGCCGGAGTGCCACAGCCAGATCTCTGCCGACCGCACCCGGTGCCACACCGACTCCTCCCCCGGACCGAGCAGGAAGTAGATGGCCGTCGCGCTGGCCCGCTCACCGTCGTACCCGTCGGGCTGGAACGTCACCTCGGACCGCCAGGTCTCGCGGTACCAACCACCTTCCGGGTGCGCCTCGAGGTCCAACAGCTCCGCGAGCTTCGGCCGCTTCACGTCATCAGTCGCCATACCCAGAACGGTAGCCAGTGCCTTCCACCAGTCGGCGAGGCAGGGCGCCGGTCTCGATGCCGAGGTCGGCCTTGAAGGCGTACGACGACATGGCGAGCGCTGACCACGGCAGGAGGTCCCGCAGAGTGTCAGCCGTCGCAACTGGTCGCTGCTGCAGTACCTGGGCCAGCTCCTGAGTGAACTGGGCCGCATCGTGGTCAGCGATCGCTCGGAGGACAGGTGGTGCGTCAGGGTCCAGCGGCTCACCTGCGGTGATCGCCAAGTAGCCGCGGATGTCAGGGGTCAGGTCGTCGACCGGGAAGCTGTCGGTGAACTCGATCAGCCGGAGCACCAGCTCCTCATCGCGCAGGATCACCGCCAGCTCGAAGGCCTTCGTCCAGTCCTCCAGCCGCAGCTCCTCGTCGTTCTGCTGCTCGAACCCGAAGCCCACACCGAGGTACTCGACCCAGCAGTGCACCACGTCTCCGGCCGGCGTCCAGCAGGCGTCCAGGTAGCGCACAGCCAGCTCGGCTGCGGTGCGCAGCGCGATCCACGTCTCCCGGTGCTCGAGCCGCCGATCGACGGTGATCGACCGGGCGCTCACGTAGTCCAGCAGCTTCTCGGCGGCGACCTTGATCCGCTCCGGCCCACCACTGCCGGCCCGCGCGACGAACTCCCCGAAGACAGGCCGGAACCCGGCCACACACTCCGCAGCCGCCGCCCCCAGCTTCGGATCCCACTCCAGCCCCATGCGCGGGACGGTAGTGCCTCGGCAGGTTCCTGCAATTGGGATGACCTGTTGCGGCCAACCCCGGCAGACTGCGGCACATGACCGAACTTCCGTCGCAGTACCACCGCAACCTCCCGTACGGCGAACGTCTGTCCGCCGCGGAGTTGATCGGCGACCCGCTGTTCCCGTTCGAGGGCGACCTCCAGGTCGTGCCGCTGGCCGATCCCGAGCTGCCTGAACCGCTGCGCGCCGGTGAGCCGGGCGGGAAGCCCTGCTACACCTGCACGGAGCCGGGCAGGTTCGTGATCTGGCGCGACGACCAGTGGCACCTGAAGGCGTTCGAGAACCACGGGCTGCCGTTCGTCGCCGTCCTCGAGCCTCGGCAGCACTACCGGCTCGACAACCTGCCGCCGGAGCTCACGGCGACCCTCGGCGGCGTGATCCAGCGGGTGAGCGGCGCGATCAGCCGTCTCGAAGCGGTCGGGCGGACGCACTTCAGCCGGTGGGGTGACGGGAGCGAGCACTTCCACGTGTGGTTCCTGGCGCGGCCGCTCGGGCAGATGCAGCTGCGCGGCGCGATGCTCGCCATCTGGGACGACCTGCTGCCGAACGTCCCGTCCGAGCAGCACCAGGAGCACGTGCGGCTGGTCGCCGCCGCCCTGGCTGAGGGCGGCGGCGAGGCGGTCGAGCTACCAGCTGCCGAGTGAGCGGGCGATCAGGATGTCGGTCTTGCGGACCGGCGGACCGTCGAGGTTGTCCGGGTTGTCGTCGCTGACGACGGTGCCACCCGCGGCGACCTTGTCCAGCGTCTTCAGCCCGGTGCGGTCCACCGTGCCGAAGATCGTGTAGTTGGGCCGCAGCCGCGAGTCCGCGAAGACCAGGAAGAACTGGCTGCCGTTGGTGTCGGGGCCGGCGTTCGCCATGGCGAGGACACCACGGGCGTAGACCTTGCTGGCGCCAGAGGGGTCGGTCGGCCAGTTCGGCAGGCCGGTCGGCAGTTCGTCCTTGTAGGAGTAGCCCGGACCGCCCTCACCGGTACCGCTCGGGTCGCCGCACTGCAGCACCTTGAGCGTCGGGTACAGCGTGAGCCGGTGACAGGTGGTGAAGTCGTAGAAGCGGCTCTTGGCCAGGTGCAGGAAGCTCTGCACCGTGCACGGCGCCTTGGCGCGGTCGAGTGACAGCAGCATCAGCCCCTGGTTGGTCGCGACCACCACCTTGACGATGCCCTTGTCCGGCGTGTGCTGCGGGTCCGGCGGCAGCGAGACCGGTCGGGCCGGCGGGTCGTCCGGGGTCGAGGTGTAGCCGCACGGCCCCTTGGTGCCGGTCGGTGGTGCAGCGTGCGCCGGAGTGGCGACCAGCAGCGTGGCCACCATCAACGTCGCACCTGCGATCACAGCCGAAACCTTCATCAGTTTCCTCCCACTGCCACAGTGAAGATCCGCAGATCGCGGTTCTTCGGAAGCGTGATGCTGACCGGCGTCTGGGTCAAGGTCACAGGTGCCGTGGCGAAGATGTGCGTCGTCACGTTGTCACGCCCGCCGCCGGACTCGTTCCGGTACGGCGTGGTCGCGACAATCAGGTTGCCGTAGTGCAGAGTGTCGCCACCACCGCCCAGAGTCCAGTCGCTGAAGGACAGGTCGATCGGCTGGGTACTGCCGTCGCTGAAGTTCAGCGTGGCGGTCGTCTGCTGGTTCCCGTTCACCGCGCTGCCGATGAACGACAGCTTCGTCGTACCGGCCGGCAGGTTCAGGTTGAGCAGCTGGCCGTCCGCAGGCACGTTGTCCGGGTCTCCCACCGGTACGTCGGGCCACGTGAACGTCAGCCCCTGTACGGCGCCGGTGCCACCGGGCGTCAGCCCGGCCGCGGCCAGAGCCTGCCGCGAGTAGCTCACTCCCCCACCGTCGTAGTCAGCCTCGGTGTGGTCACCAGCGTCGTCGGAAGCCGCTGTGCCTTCCCGCAGCACGAAGAACGAGTTCGGCAGCCCGACAACCACGGTGAAGCCCACCTGCGGCAGTGCAGTGCCGTCAGCCGCCTTGACCGACACCGTGACCGGGTAGCGACCATCCGGCGTACCGGGTGCAGCTGTGATGGTCACGGGCGCACTGCCGTCCTGCTCGACGCGGAACGAGCCAGTGGCCGGGTTGGCGGTCAGACCGGGCGGCGTCTGCACCGTATAGGTCACGTTCTGCGGTGTACCGCTCAGACGGTGCGCCTTGATCGCCACTGGCGCACTGGTGGTGCCCGGTGCGATCACCACGCGGCTCAGATCCGTGGACGTCTGGAACGGGATCTCACCGGTGCGCCACGACGGCGGTGCGTCGGCCGGCTTCGAACCCCAGGCCACATTGGCCGTCGTACCGAGCGTGAAGTCCAGAGTGCCGCCGTGCTGCACGAAGCTCTCCGGCAGCCACGCCTTGGACGACGTCCGCCCGTTCACCTTCAAAGACTGCACGTACGGCGCGTCTGCGCCCGGAGCGTTGATCCGGATGGTCTTGCCGCGGTCGCGGTGGATGACTGCGCGCGGGAACAGCGGTGCTGCGACCTGGAGCTCAGAACGGCTCGGTACGTCGGGGTAGAGCCCGAGCGCGGTCCACACGTACCAGGACGACATGGCGCCCAGGTCGTCGTTGCCAGGAATGCCACCGGTGCTGGTGTTCCAGAGCTGGGTCATGGCCTGCCGCAGCGTCTCCTGCGTCTGGTACGGCTTGCCGGTGTAGTTGTAGATCCACGGTGTGTTGATCGACGGCTCGTTGTCCATCTCGGCGTGCAGGTCGCCCGCCTTGGTGAGCGCCCAGGTGCCGTCCGGGTTCTTGAAGAACGCATCCAACCGCTGGTTCGTCTTGTCCACGCCACCGATCGCATCGACCAGACCGGCGCGGTTGTGCGGCACCATCCACGTGTACTGCGCACTGCTGCCCTCGGCGAACCCGTCACCCGTCGCCGGTGTGAAGCCCGGCCAGGCGCCGTTCTCGTCCCGGTTCTGGACGTAGCCGCCGTTCTCCGGGTTGAACACGTTCTGCCAGTACTGCGACCGGTTCAGGAACTGCTTGTACGTCGTGTTGCTCCCGGTCCGCTGGGCCAACTGGGCGATCGCGAAGTCCGCGGTGGTGTCCTCGAGCGTCTCGACGGCACCGCCCCAGGCGTTGGACTTGGTCGGGATGTAGTGCAGCGCCAGGTACTTGTCGAGCGACGGCCGCTGACCGATCGACATCACCGGCTTGCCGGCCGAGCTGAGGTCCTTCGCGGTCGGAACCGTCGCAGCCTTCACCAGCGACTTCAGGGCACTCCGTACGTCGAAGTTCGTGCCACCGAATGCGTAGATGCCAGCCACTGCCGGTGCAGCCGGGTCACCGGTCATCACCGCCGTACTGCCGGAGGCGTGAGTCCAGCGGTCCCAGACGCCGCCGTTCTGATCGGCCTGGTTGAGCAGCGACTGGGCGATGTCACCTGCCTTGTCTGGCTCGAGCAACGACAGCAGCTGCACCTGCGAGCGATAGACGTCCCACCCGGAGAAGGTCGCGTACTGCGCCTCCTGACCGCGCGCTACGCGATGCACCTTCTGGTCGAAACCCCAGTACTGCCCGTTGACGTCACTGAACA
The DNA here is from genome assembly GCF_044453945.1 of Kribbella sp. NPDC051587. Taxonomy (NCBI): domain Bacteria; kingdom Bacillati; phylum Actinomycetota; class Actinomycetes; order Propionibacteriales; family Kribbellaceae; genus Kribbella; species Kribbella sp. NPDC051587. The sequence goes on along the minus strand of NZ_JBITDE010000015.1, from coordinate 23,262 downwards.
CGTTCGGGTGCAGCAGTGCGTGGTACAGCGCGGTGTAGAAAGTGGTGCGCTGGTCAGTGCTGCCACCGCTGATCTCAATGCGGTTGAGCTGCTTTCGCCAAGCCTGCTTGGCCTTAGCCGCAGTCGCGGTCACCGACGAACCATGTGGGTTCTCAGCACGCAGGTTGGCCTGTGCGTTGGCCTTGCTCACGTAGGAGATGCCGATCCGCATCGTCACCTTGCTGCTGTCGAAACCGACGTACCCACCAGAGCCCTTGTTCGGCGGCATCCAGCCGTCGGTCCCGTACGTCGTACCGCCGCGTGCGGACGTGCTGCCCGGGGTGACTGTCGTGTCGGTCCACGTCCCGGTGTTCTTGAAGGGCTGGTCGAACTGCGCGACGAAGTGCAGCGTGTAGTAGCTACGGCGGCCAACACTGGCCAGATAGCCGCAGAAGTTCCCACTGGTCACCTCACCGGAGACAGTGCGCGTCTTCGGGTCAATGCTGATCTGCGCGTCGCTGGAGCCGACCTCAGAGTTCGACGTCCGGAACAGCAGCGACTTGGCCTTGTCCGCCGGGAACGTGAACTCAGCCGATCCAGTGCGCGGTGTGGCGCTCAGCTCCGCCGTAGCGCCAGAGTCGAGTCCGACCTTGTAGTACCCGGCCTTGGCGACCTCATTGGCGTGGCTGAACGTGCTGGCGTAGACCTCGTCCTTCGCATCACTCTGCGGCGAGCTGGTCACGTCCCCGACGTACGGGAAGATCGGAATGTCACCCGATCCACCGGCACACCCAGTACCGCTCATGTGCGTCAGGCTGAAGCCACGGATCTTCGTAGCCGAGTACAGGTACCCACCAGGCGCAGCAGTCCGGTACGCGTTCCCCCGGCTCGTCTCCGGGCTGAACGAGAACATCCCGAACGGCGACACCGCACCCGGGAACACGTCCCCCAGGTTCGACGTACCGATGAGCGGGTCCACATGCTCGGTCGGATCGGCCGACGTACCAGTGATGCCGCTAGAGCCAACAGCCTCCACCCCACGCAGCCCAGCCACAGCCGGATCAGCAGGTGGTTTCGTAGTCGGCCAACTCGGCACAGGTGGACCAGACGCGGCCTGAGCAGTCGCAGTCAGCGCAAGGCCAACCGACAACACACTCACAAGCACAGCAGTACGACGGCGCAGGGCGGTGCGCGACATAAGGATTCCCCACCTAAGACGTCGGAACAGAGCGGCGTGACATCGTTGTCAGCAACAAATACCCTCACCACCCGCACAAGGTCAAGCACTCAACGGAGTTTGGTACGGCGGACGGGCGCAGACGCAGGGATCAGTACGCCCGCCCACCGGCTCCTGGGAGTGATCCGCCGCGATCAAGGCACACGCACCGGTCTCGCGCTCGAGTCGCTGCCCTTTGGTCTCACCACGTCCCACCGCACTCAGGTGCGCATCCGTCGGCACCACAACTACGGGAATGTCGCGCCGTTTGACCACCTGCACGAGCGCGTCGAACGCGACCGGATCTGTGGCGAGTTGCTCCACGAAGACCTCACTCAGAAATAAGCCTTGCCGCCTGGCGAAGATCGCGAGTCGCACCACCGCCTGGTCGAGCTCGACCCAGGTCATCGACGGATACCGCCGCAGGTAGCCAACCGCTGGCGTGATCTGAGCAGGACCGTCGGCCATGGCAGTGAATATTCCACATAAAAAGTGGAATATCGAGCGAATTTGCGAAACCCTGTAGCCCATATTCCATATCGATTGGCATCACGGTAGACTCGTATCGTCATCACCCCTTGGCCGAAGGAGAGCATGGATGTCTCAGCTACGGCGGATCGCTGGAGATTGCCCGGACAACAAGACGTGTCCGGCGGCCTGGACGACGGACACCGATCCTGACTCGATCTATGTCGTCGGCTCGATCGTCGAGAACGATCAGGACCTCCTCGCGAAGGCGGGGCCGGGTGAAGCCGTCGTTCGCTTCCCTAGAAGCCTGTGGGAGCGCCGCTGATGCTGCCCGAGGAACAGGTGGACGCGATCTTCGAGGGTTTCCGTCGCAGCGCGTTCCGCCTCGAAACTCTTGACCATTACGACGTCGGGTCGGACGGCGGCGACGTCGCGCGTTATCTCGCCGGTGAACCGGATCCGGATCCCGAGCGCAAGGGACCGTGGCTGGAGCAGCTTCGTGCCGAACGAGCGGCCGGCAAGCTCAGACATCGCGTCCACGTCCTGCGTACGCCGTTGACCGACTACCTTCGCTACGAATGCGAGTGGGGGTATCTGCCGAATGCGGCGGCCGGGGAAGAGATCCACATTCTCGATCTCTCGGAGCAGCGGTTGCCGATCGAGGTCGACCCGCTCGAGGACTTCTGGCTGATGGACGACGACACAGTCCTGCGCATGCACTACGACGAGCGGGGCGTCTACCTCGGCGCAAGCCTCGCCGAGGACGTCGTACCGTATCGTCGGAGCCGCGACGCCGCCCTCGCTGCGAGCACAACCTTCAGTATCTGGTGGAGCGATCATCCCGAGTACCGGCGAGCCAACCAACAAGAACCGGAGAAGCCAAGCCACGCATGACTGGTGCGGACCACACCTCGGGTGCTCTCGATCTGGCCACGGTGCTGCGTGAGTTTCGGCGCCGTGCTGGCCTTGGCGGTCTCGAAGCCGCCCGCCGGGCCGGCGTGAGCCAGTCGAAGATCTCCAAGCTCGAGAACGGGCTGCTGCGAGCAAGCCCCGAGGATGTTCGCTCATTGTGTGACGTCTACGGCGTATCCGCGGACGAGCGAGAGAACCTGGTCGGGCTGGCATCCGACCTGAAGTCCTCGAGTCGCTTGTCGAGAGTCGTCATGACTCGAGGCGCTGCACGGCTCCAGCACCACATCGGTCAGCTGGAGTCCAAGGCAACGCTGCTGCGCAGCTATCAACCGGCGATGGTGCCTGGGCTCCTGCAGACACGCGCCTATGCAAGTCTCGTCTTCGGTGCCGGCCTCGCCGACGAGGAGCGCGACGCCGCAGTCGACGCCCGCTCGAGCCGCAGCAGCGCGCTGGACGACGAGACGAAGGAGTTCAGGCTCGTCCTCACCGAAGGCGCATTGCGATGGCAGGCAGGTAACCCGCAGGTGATGGTCGATCAGCTCGACGCCATCATCACGGCGTCACGCCGCCCGAACCTCCGTCTGGGTGTGATCCCGTGGACGACACCTGTCGAGGTCTTCTGCACCCATGCCTTCCACATCTACGATTCCGCGGCCGTTCTCATCGGGACGGAGATCGCCTCAGCGATCCTCGATTCCAGTGGCGACGTGACGGTGTACGACGAGCTGTTCGATCGACTCGACCATGTCTCATCCACCGGAGACGACGCACGGCGAGAGCTGCTGCGGATCAGGAGCGACTACCAGCTCCTCGGTCGATGAGCTGCAGGAGTTTCCGTGGGCGACCGCACTCTGCTTCTTGTGACCTGTGGGGCGCCGCTTGCGGCACGGCTGAAGGACGGCGTACGGGCTGCCCGCGAGCTGGGCTGGACGCCGTATGTCGTACCTACCGACGCCGCGATGCCCTGGCTCGAGGACCTGGACCTGGCTGATGTGCCGATCGTCGTGGGCAATCGGAAGCCTCACGAGCCCAGGCGCACACCGACCGCGGATGCCGTGCTGGTGGTTCCGGCGACGTTTCACACCCTCAATGCCTGGGCTGGTGGGATAGCGAGTTCGTATCCGTTGACCACGCTCTGCGCGGCTCTCGGCTCACGGACGCCGACGGTCGCTGTGCCGTACGCCAGTGCGGAGCTCACCAACCATCCTGCCTGGGCTGCGTCGGTCGCGGTGTTGCGGCAAGCAGGTGTGCGAATGGTTGACCCTCAGACCGGCTCGACCGAGTCGCTCGAACCAGTTGTGTCAGGCACGCGTGGGCGAATCGTGCGGGAGTTCCGCTGGGATTGGGCGTTCGACTGCCTCGCGTAGACAGGGTCGGTACGCGCGTCAGCGCCACCGCGGATGTGCACAGGCGGCGCCGGCCACGGGTAGTCGGGGCGGGCGGTAGCCCGCAGGGGCTGGGCGGTAGCCCGCAGGGGCTGGGCGGTAGCCCGGTGGAATGTGGGGCGGGCGGGTGCGCGCGTAGCAGGTGCGACGAAGGAGCGACTGCGTAGCACGCGGGGAAGTCTTACAGGTCTTTGGCCGGCCAGGGGGAGTCGGCTGGGCGGAGGGACTCGAAGCCGGGGCCGTTGAGGGCGGTCCAGGCGGCGAGGGCGCCCATGATGATGAAGGGGTTCTGGAGGTGGCCGGCCAGGACGGCGCCGACTACCTCGACCAGCGGCGCCCAGACGGTTTCCATGTCCGCCTCCTCGTGGAGGCGGGTGTAGGTCTCGTCGGCGGGTGACAGGTCGCGGGCGAGGAAGATGCGGATGGCCTCGGTGGTCATGCCGGGTGAGGTGAAGGCGTCGACCAGGATGCGCCAGTCGGCGGCCTTGGTGCCGGTCTCCTCCCAGAGCTCACGCTCGCCGCCCAGCTGGTACTGCTCGCCCTGTACGTCGAGGAGGCCGGCGGGTGGCTCGAGCAGGCGGTAGCCGACCGGATGCCGGTACTGGCGCACCAGCAGCATGCGGTTGCGCTCGTCGAGCGCCACCACGCCAACGGCACCCGGGTGTACGACGATGTCGCGGACGAACGTGTCGCCGTCCGGGGGCTCGATGGTGTCCCGGCGGACCGAGATGACCCGGCCCGTCGAGTGCACCGTCTCCGACGCCGAGACCGGCCACTTCTCCGGTACGTCGGCCAGTCCGGCGCCGAAGCGGAGTTCCGGGTGCTCCATCACGCCTTGACCGTCTCGGCCTTGGTCTTGGCAGCCGGCTTCTTCGCGGCGGCAGCGGGAGCAGGGTCCTCGACCGGGAGCCGGGACTCGCGCTGGCGGACCAGGGCGGCCGCGACGAGGCCGGCGAACAGCGGGTGCGGCTTGGTCGGCCGCGAGCGCAGCTCCGGGTGCGCCTGGGTGGCGACGAAGTACGGGTGCTGGGCCCGGTCCAGCTCGATGAACTCGACCAGCTCGTGGTCCGGCGACAGACCGCTGAAGACCAGGCCGGCGGCCTCGAGCTTGTCGCGGTAGGCGTTGTTCACCTCGTAGCGGTGCCGGTGCCGCTCCTGGATGGTGGCGGCGCCGTACAGGTCGCGGACGATCGAGCCCTCGGCCAGGTTCGCCGGGTAGAGGCCGAGGCGCATGGTGCCGCCCAGGTCGCCGCCACCGGCGACGATGTCCTTCTGCTCCTCCATGGTCGCGATCACCGGCTGCTCGGCGTCCGGGTCGAACTCGGTCGAGTTCGCGTCCGTCAGACCGGCCAGGTCGCGGGCGACCTCGACCACCATGCACTGCAGCCCGAGACACAGGCCGAGGATCGGGACACCCTTCTCGCGGGCGTACCGGATGGCGCCGATCTTGCCCTCGATCCCGCGCACCCCGAACCCACCGGGGATGCAGATCGCGTCCACGTCGCCGAGCAGCTTCGCGGCACCCTCGGGGGTGGCGCACTCGTCGGAGGCGATCCAGCGCAGGTTCACCTTGGCGTCGTTGCCGAAACCACCGGCCCGCAGCGCCTCGGCGACCGACAGGTAGGCGTCCGGCAGGTCGACGTACTTGCCGACCAGCGCGACGGTGACCTCGTCCTTCGGGTGGTGGACGACCTTCAGCAGCTCGTCCCAGCGGGTCCAGTCGACGTCGCGGAACGGCATGCTGAGCCGCCGGACGACGTACGCGTCCAGGCCCTCGGCGTGCAGGACCTTGGGGATGTCGTAGATGCTCGGCGCGTCCGCGGCGGCCACCACGGCCTCGACGTCCACGTCGCACATCAGCGAGATCTTGCGCTTGACGTTGTCCGGGATCGGCCGGTCCGCGCGGCAGACGATGGCATCCGGCTGGATACCGATCGAGCGCAGCGCGGCGACCGAGTGCTGGGTCGGCTTCGTCTTCAGCTCACCGGCCGGTGCCATGTAGGGCACCAGCGAGATGTGCAGGAAGAAGACGTTGTCGCGGCCGACGTCGTGCCGGACCTGCCGCGCGGCCTCGAGGAACGGCAGCGACTCGATGTCACCGACCGTGCCGCCGATCTCGTGCAGGACGACGTCAACATCGGGGCCCGCCATCGCGAGCATCCGTTCCTTGATCTCGTTGGTGATGTGCGGGATCACCTGGACGGTGTCGCCCAGGTACTCGCCGCGGCGCTCCTTGGCGATCACATGCTGGTAGACCTGCCCGGTGGTCACGTTCGCGACCTGGGACAGGTCGCGGTCCAGGAACCGCTCGTAGTGACCGATGTCGAGGTCGGTCTCGGCGCCGTCGTTGGTGATGAACACCTCGCCGTGCTGGAACGGGTTCATCGTGCCGGGATCGACGTTGAGATACGGATCCAGCTTCTGCATGGTCACCCGGATGCCGCGCGCCGTCAGCAGACTGCCGAGGCTTGACGCCGTCAGCCCCTTGCCGAGACTGGAGGCGACGCCACCGGTGACGAAAACGTGCTTGGTCTGCTGCGAGTTCGAAACCCTGTCCACGGGCCTCCAGCCTACCTGTTGTCAAGGGGTGGTCGCGACGAGACCCGCGTAGATGTCGAGCAGATTCTTCGCCGCGGCGTCCTCGTCCGGCCATCTCGCGGCCAATTCCCGGCCACGCGTCCGCATAGCGTTCGCCGTACCGGGCTCGGCGAGGATCGCCCGGACCCCGTCGGCCAGTCCGTCCGCGTCGCCGGGAAACGCCAGTACGGCGCTGTCCTCGACCAGCTCGGGGATACCGCCGGTCGCGGTCGCCACCACCGGTACGCCGACCTGCATCGCCTCCTGGACGACCAGAGCGCGCGCCTCCCAGTGTGAGGTGAGCAGGAACACGTCAGCGGCGCCGAGCAGGTTCGCCACGTCGCTGCGGTGACCCAGCAGCCGCACTGGCAGCTGCTCGGCGTCGATCCGCGCCTGCAGGTTGTCACGGAGCGGACCGTCGCCGACGACCACGAAGACCGCCTGCGGGTTGGACTCGTGCACCCGGGCCGCCACGGACAGCAGCGTCGGGTAGTCCTTCTGTGGAGCGAGCCGGCCAACGGTGAGGATGAGCGGCTGGTCGGTGAGACCGAGCTCCAGGCGGATATCCGCAGCGGACACGGTCGGCTGGGACATCGTGGGCGCGGCGACCGGCGCGAGGCGGGCGTCACGCGCTCCAAGGCTCTTGGCAAGCTCCACGAGGTCGCTGGAGGCTCCTAGGGTCAGGTCCGCACCCTTGGCGACCAGACGCTGTCCCAGACGCATCACCAGGCCCTTGGGGCCCGGAGCGATCACCGCGTTATGCCAGGTGACGACCAGTGGGCGCAGCTTGGCCCGGTCACGCAGTGCGGTCATCCCGGCGCGGTAGCCGTGCGCATGGATGATGTCCGACCCGCGGAGTGCCGGTGCCTGGGTGACGACGGTCGCGGCGCCGAAGTCGAAGTGCTCAGCCGTACCGGGCGGCGCGCAGACCACCACCTCATGCCCCGCGCTCAGGAATCGCGGCACCAAGGAGGCGACGTGCTGACCGATCCCGCCTCGCGACTCCGCGAGCAGCAGGCCAATCTTCATGCCACAACCTTTCGACGGAGGAGCGCGCGGGCATCCCCACGATCCAGTACGACGGCAACTCCGGCGTACACGATGACGACGGCCAGACCGGACAGCACCGAGAACAGCACCGCCGTACCGACTCCCGCATCAGCAGCCGGCAGTGCGACGGCCCAACCAGCTGCACCAGCCAGTACGGCGCCGACCACCGCAGCCAGCGTGGCCCGGGCCAGACCAGCCAGTACGGCGCCGCCCGCGTCCCGTTGGAGCACCACCACCAGGGTGACAGCTCCGAGGACCATGCCGATCGACATGGCGGCCGCCAGGGCCGGGACTGCATCCCACTGCCCAGTGAGGACGACGGCCGACACAGCGACGAGCGCCCAGGCAGCTGAGGTAACCACAGCGACCTGGCGACCGGAGTGCCGCGCGTAGAGCACCCGCCCGACATGCATCAGTACGGCGAACCCAATAGCGGCCGGAGCGAACGCCATCAGCCCATGACCGAGTGAGGTCGCTTGAGCCTCCTGTACGGCGCCATCGTCGTACGCGAAGATCCGTGCAACCGGTACGGCGGTCCCGACGAGCAGCGCTGCGCCAGCACCACCGGCCAGCATCACTGCACGAGTCGAGGCAGCGGCGTACAGGTCGAACTGCTCCCCCGCCTCGTACGCGGCAGCAAGACGTGGGAACACCGCAGTGGTGATCGGTACGGCGAGCACGGCGTACGGGAGCAGGTAGACCGCGTTGGCCCAGGTGTAGACGGCGATGCTGCCCGCAACACCACGGTGGTTGGCCAGGTACGTGGTGACGACGAAAGTGAGCTGCTGAGCGATCAGCACGGCCAGTCCGGCGAGTGCGAGCTTCCGCAGTACCGGACCGACGCCGGGGCCGAGTCTGAGCGTGAGCTTGATCGGTAGGCGCAGTAGCAGCATCGGGATCAGCACTGTGAACGCCAGTGCAGCAACGCCCGCTGTCGTCCCCCACGCGAGCAGATCATTCGCACCGCGCGATGCACTGTCCGCCTGAGGAGCCATGACCGCGAACACGAAGTAGGTGCCGACGACCACCAAGCTGGAGACCAGTGGTGCCCACGCACCTGCCCCAAACCTCTTGTGGGACTGGAGGACCGCAGTAGCGATCACAGCGAGGGCATAGCCGAACACCTGCGGCACAAAGATGATGAGCATCCTCGTCGCAGTCGCCGCGGACCCGGCACAGTCAGGGCCAGGGTCCAGCAACGCGTCGGTGTAGCTGGAGGCCAGCACCCACGACAGAATCGCGAACGGCGCCAGCAACAGGAACGACCACGACAGCAGCGCCCCGATGATGCGCCCCTGCGCACCGCGGTCGCCCCGAGCCACCGGACCAGCCAGCACCGGGATCACCGCACCCGCTAGCGCACCACCGGCCACGATCTCGAACAGGATGTTCGGCAGCTGATTGGCCGTCGTATAGGCCTCAGCCAGACAGCCAGCGCCCACAGTCTTCGAGAAGACAAGCCATCGCCCGAACCCCACCACCCGGGCAAGGACGGTGACACCGGCCACCAAGAGGGCGGCCTGCGCAATGCGCGACTTCACCGGGGGCGTCGGCCCCACTGGTCGATCTTGTCCAGCGTCGGGTTCTCTGCGATCACCTTGGTGAAGCTGACCTTCTCGCTGGCCAGGTTCAGGCCGACGACGCCTGCCAGGACGAGGGTCTTGAGCCACCGCGGGAGGGACGCGGCGAGCGCCGTACCGGTGATGGCTCCCAGGCCGTTGGCGCCGCAGTCGCCGAGCATGGAACGCTCGCCGAGGTCAGACGGCGCACTGGCGACGGCTGCTCCGAGTACTGCACCAGCTGGGCCGTCGACGACAGCAAGCGGCGCGTTGACTGCGGCAACCGCCTTGAGCGCGCGGCCGGGGCGTAGGTCGAGCAGGTTGGTCAGGTTCGCCGTACCGGCGATGAGAGCGCCGTCGGCAACCACGCCGACCAGTGCCTTCACACCGGACGACTTGCGCGGCAGCAGCGCCGCAGCGGCCAGACCGGCCGCACCGACGCCGAGGATCTTCACTGCACCACTGGTCACCTCACCGCGCTTCAACGCGGACAGGTGACCCCGGAAGCCCTTGGCCTGCGTGGTTCCGCGCAGATCGTCGTACGCGCCAACAGCTCCCGAGACCGAGCCGGCAAGCAGTGCGGCGGCCTTCACCTTGCCCGGAGTGGACGGTGCGGCAGCGACGCCGGCCAGGGCGCCCAGTACGGCGACCGGTCCCTCCAGCAGCGTGACGGTCTCGCCCCGGTGGTTGGTCCGCTCGAACGGCTGCCGGTTCTCCTTAGGCAGCTTCTCCGCGGCCTTCTCCAGTGCGGCAGTCGCAGCCGCCGCAACGGCAGCGCTCAGAAATCCCACGTCAGTTGTCCTTCACCTGTACGGCGGCCGGCGCGATGCCGTCCTTCGCGCCGAAAGCACCGTACTGACCGGCCTTGCCGGTCGCCTGCTCGACGAGCGCGAAGACGACGGTCATCTGCCCGGCGGGCAGATCGGCCACGTCCACCGAGGAAACGATCTTGGTGGCGTCGGAGTCACTGCGCAAGGCCTTCAGCAGTCCGCCATCCTGCGCGGTGTCCGGCGTCCCGGCCACCACCACACCGGCGCTGCCCGCGTCGAGACCCGCGGCGAAGTCCACCGCGTCGGTGTACGCCGAGTTGGTCACCGGCGGATCGGCCGGCTTGCCGGCCACCACCACGATCAGCGTGGACCGGTCCTTGATCGTGGCCGGCTTCAGCGACACCAGTCCGGCATCGGTCAGCCCGCTGAGGATCCGGGTCGAGTCGGTGTCGACCGGCTTGCCGCCCTCCTTGGCCGCGAGCCCCCGCGCCAGGATCAGCCCGGCCCGCTCGTAGGTCGTGGAGTCCTTCGGGAAGTCGACGTCGGCCGTGGCCAGCTGGGTGATCAGCGGCTCGACCAGCTGCCGCTGACCGGGATCGAACAGCTTCGCGTTCAGCGCGGCCCGGACGGTGACCTGAGCGCCGGCCTTCTGCAGCTCGTCGTCGAGGCTGTCGACCACGCTGTTGTCGGCGTTCGGCATCGTGATGATCGCGACCTTGCGATCGGTCAGCTTGCCGGTGGCCAGCCCGGCCGTCACCTTGGCCTCGTAGTCCTGGTGGTACTTGTTCAGCGCCTGCAGTTCGTCGTTCTTGGCCCGGGCGTCGACGAGGTTCTGGCGGTCGATGTTCGCCTGGTTCGCGATGATGTCGCTGCCGGTGCCCTTCAGCGGCCCGGCGCCGAGCACCACCCCCGCGCCCAGGGCGAAGAAGATCGCCACGATCGAGACGATGTGGTAGCGAAAGTCGATCACGTGAACAGCTCCCGGATCCAGTAGACGAAGTCGTTCCAGCGCGCCCGCAGGATCGACCACAGCACAGCGTCGGCGTCGATGGCGACCATCGCCATCCCGAGGGCGAACAGACCGGCCGCGACCAGCGCGACGATCTGGAACGTCGAGACCCGGCTGCGGTACAGCCGTCCGACGCCCTTCGCGTCCACCAGCTTGGCGCCGACGCGCAAGCGGGTGATGAAGGTGCTGGCCATCCCGGAGCGGCCCTTGTCCAGGAACTCCACCAGCGAGTTGTGGGTGCCGACCGCAACGATCAGCGAGGCGCCCTTGGAGTCGGCCAGCAGCATCGCGACGTCCTCACTGGTGCCGGTGGCCGGGAACTCGATCGAGTCCACGCCGAGCCGTTCCAGCCGCTCCGAGCCGGGCGCGCGGCCGTCGCGGTACGCGTGCACGACCACCTCGGCGCCGCTCTTCAGCGTCTCGTCCTTGACCGAGTCCATGTCGCCGACGATCAGGTCCGGGGCGTACCCGTTCTCGACCAGTGCGTCCGCACCGCCGTCGACACCGATCAGGACTGGCCGGTACTCCCGGATGTACGGCCGCAGCGCGACCAGGTCTTCGCGATAGTCGTAGCCACGGACGACGATCAGCACATGCTTGCCGTCCATCGGCGTGTGGATCTCGGGGACGCCGACACCGTCGAGCAGCAGGTCGCGCTCGCGGCGCAGGTAGTCCAGCGTGTTCGCGGTGAACGCCTCGAGCTGCGTCGAGAGCCCGGCCCGGGCCTCGTCCATCAGCTCGGCCACAGTCTGGCTGTCCTGGGCAACACCCTTCGCGACGACCTCGTCACCGCGGTACAGGGTGCCGTCGTGCAGCCGGACGTGCTCACCTTCGTGCAGGACCGAGAAGACCTCGCGGCCGATCCCGTCCACCAGCGGAATCCCGGCGGCGACCAGGATCTCCGGGCCGAGGTTCGGATAGCGGCCGCTGATCGAATCCGCGACGTTCACCACCGCGGCGACCTTGCAGTCCACCAGTGCCTCGGCGCTGACCCGGTCCAGGTCGACATGGTCGATGACCGCGATCTCGCCTGATTTCAGCCGTTTGGTGAGATTCTTGGTACGCCGATCCAGCCGGACCACTCCGGTGGTTCCGGGCAGTTCAGTCGGGCGTGCTCTCCGCAGGCTGGGCAGTTTCATCGCGCTCTCATCCTGCCACGTCACCAGAGCCGTTCCGGCTCATGACCCCGCCCGCGGGCCATTTCATCCTTTGTAACGAGCGCTTGACCCGGTCCTGGCTACCGTTTCTTCTTCTTGGGCTTGGTGTGCCGCTCGGCCGCCAGCGCGAGCAGTTCCTCGGCGTGTGCCTGGGCCGCGTCGGAGTTCTCCAGGCCGGCCATCATCCGGGACAGTTCCTTCAAGCGGGCATCGTCATCCAGTGCGACCAGGCCACTCGTGGTCACCGAACCGTCGTCACTCTTCAGTACGACGGCGTGCCGGTCGGCGAACGCGGCCACCTGCGGCAGGTGCGTCACCACGATCACCTGAGCCTTCTCGGCCAACCGCGCCAACCGCTTACCGACCTCGACCGCCGCGCGACCACCGATTCCGGCGTCGATCTCGTCGAACACCAGCGTCGGCACCTTGTGCGTGTCGGACAGGATCACCTCGAGCGCCAGCATCACGCGCGACAACTCACCACCGGAGGCCGACTTCTGCAGCGGGCGGGCCGGGCTGCCCGGGTTCGCCGCGAAGCAGAACTCGATCTCGTCGATCCCGTACGGACCGGCCGTGGTCTCGTGCACCTCGACCGACAGCGTCGCGTGCGGCATCGCCAGCCCGGTCAGCTCCTCCGACACCAGTACGCCGAGCCGCTCGGCCGCCTCGACCCGCGCCTCGCGGACCTGTCGACCCAGCTCGGTCAGCGTCGCGTCCAGCTCAGTCAGTTCCGCGGTCAGCAGCTCGACACGCTCATCACTGCCGTCGAGCTCAGCCAGGCGCTCGGCGGACCGCTTGGCCCAGTCGAGCACCTCATCCACAGTCCCCTGTTCAGCGCCGTACTTGCGAATCAGCGTGGTCAGCAACGACCTGCGCTCGCTCACGACAGACAGCCGCGCCGGGTCGGTGTCCACGTCGGCGGCGTACGACGAGAGCTCGCCAGCCAGGTCTGCGGCCAGATACCCGAGCTCACCGGCCCGGTCTGCCAGCCCGGCCAGCTTGGCGTCGTGGTCGCGTTCACCGTCCAGCAACTGCTTGGCCAGGGCCAGCAAGCCCAGTACGTCGCCCGGTCGCGTCGACTCGAGGTCCTCAGAGGCGAGGGCGTCGGCAGCGTTCGTGGCCGCGGTCCGCAGACCGTCGGCGTACGCGAGCCGCCCTTCCTCGGCCGCCAGTTCGGTGTCCTCACCGGGCAGCGGCTCCGCCTTCGCAACCTCTTCCAAACCGAACCGCAGCCGGTCCGCCTCGGCGAGCCGATCGCGTTGCCGCGTGGTCAGCTCTGTCAGCTCCGCCTCGACCTCACGGTGCCGCTTGTACGACGTCAGGTACTCCTGCAGCGGCACCAGAACCGGCTTACCAGCAAAGGTATCCAGCGTCTCGCGCTGCCGAGCCGGCTGCAGCAGACGCCACTGGTCAGCCTGTCCGTGAATGGCGACCAGGTCGCCGGACACCTCGGCCAGCACCGACACCGGCACGGACGCCCCGCCGAGGAACGCCCGCGAGCGCCCCTCCGACGACAGCTCGCGCGCGATCAGCAACTCGTCGTCGTCATCCAGCTCGCCGCCACGGTCCTCGGCCTGCTGCACGATCGACTTCGGGACATTCGTCGCCCGTCCCTCGACCCGAGCCCGCCGTACACCGTGACGCACCAGACCACTGTCGGCCCGGCCGCCCAGCAGCATGTTCACGCCGGTCACGACCATCGTCTTACCGGCACCGGTCTCACCGGTCACTGCCGTGAACCCGGGGTCGAGGTCCAGTGTCGCGTCCTCGATCACACCCAGGCCGGTGATGCGGATCTCCGAAAGCATGACTCAGTTCCCGTTTCCGTTGGGGTTGCGTTTGCGTTCGGCGGCACCACGCCAGCCGAGCACCGGGAGGTCGAACTTGGCCACCAGCCGGTCGGTGAACGGGGCCTTGTGGGCCCGGGCCAGCCGGACCGGGCGGGCTCCGCGCCGGACCACGATCTCGGCCCCCGGCGGCACCTCGACCATCCGCCGGCCGTCGCACCACAGCACGCCGCGCCCGTTCCAGGTGCGCACCAGCTCGATCGACAACCGCGACGACGGCGCCACCACGATCGGCCGCGAGAACAGTGCGTGGGCGCTGACCGGTACCAGCACGATCGCCTCGACCTCGGGCCAGACGACCGGTCCACCGGCCGAGAACGCGTACGCCGTACTGCCGGTGGGCGTCGCGACGACGACACCGTCGCAGCCCCAGCGGGACAGCGGACGGTTGTCGACCTCGACCAGCACCTCGAGCATCTTCTCGCGGGCGGCCTTCTCGACACTCGCCTCGTTCAGCGCCCAGGTCTCGAAGATCAGCTCGCCGTCGTGACGGACGTCGACGGCCAGCGTCATCCGCTCCTCGACCGTGTAGCTACGGTCCACCACCACCTGGACGATCCGCTCCAGGTCGTCGACCTCGGCCTCGGCCAGGAACCCGACATGGCCCAGGTTCACGCCGAGCACCGGCGTACCGTGCGGGCGGGCCAGCTCGGTGGCGCGCAGGATCGACCCGTCGCCGCCGAGCACGATGATCAGCTCGACGTCGAGCGCCGCCTTCTCGGGGTTGTCGGCGATCTCGACCGGGTCGAGTTTGAGCGCTTCGGCCTCGTCAGCGAGCAGGCGGACGAGCAGACCGGCGTCTGTCAGCAGCCGGTGCGCAGCACGCGCCACCTCCACCGCCTCGTCCCGGCCGGTGTGTGTCACCACCAGCACGCGCCGTGGCTCAGCCACTCTGCCTGCCTCCCCTACTACTGCGGTCCACGCTCGATCGCGTCTTGCAGCATCGTCTCATCCAGCGGCGGCGCGGAACGCCGTATCCACAGGAAGTACTCGACATTTCCCGACGGACCAGGCAGTGGACTGGCCGCAACCCCCGCGATCCCCCAGCCGAGCTGCTGCGCCTTGGCGGCAACACCCCGTACGGCGTCCGCGCGCAGCTCGGGGTCCCGGACCACGCCGCCCTTGCCGAGCCGCTCCTTGCCGACCTCGAACTGCGGTTTCACCATCAGCATCAGTTCGCCGTCCGGTTTCACCACTGTGAGCAGCGCCGGGAGCACCAGCGTGAGTGAGATGAAGCTGAGGTCGCTGACCACCAGATCAACCGGTTCACCACCGATCTGCTCCAGTGTCAGCGTGCGGACGTTGGTCCGGTCCATCACGGTGACCCGGTCGTCGGTCTGCAGCGCCCACACCAGCTGCCCGTAGCCCACATCGACCGCGAACACCCGCGCTGCCTCGTTGCGCAGCAGCACGTCGGTGAACCCACCGGTGGACGCACCCGCGTCGAGCACGACCCGGCCCTTCACCTGGACCTCGGGGAACGCCTCCAGCGCACCGATCAGCTTGTGCGCGCCGCGGCTCGCGTACCCCGGGTCGTCGGTCTCGGAGGTGTCGACGACGATCGCCGCATCGGTCCCCACACCGGTCGCGGGCTTCGACGCGACCGCGCCGGACACCTTCACCTTGCCGGCCGCGATCAGCTCGCTCGCCTGCTCACGCGAGCGCGCCAGACCACGCCGTACCAGCTCTGCGTCCAACCGCGACCGCTTGACTCCCTTGGCCACTTACCTGCTGTCGCCTTGGTCGGAGTCGGCCTCGACCAGCGCGGTCTGCAGCCGCTCGTGCAGGTCGGCGTACACCTCGGCGTGCTCGCCGACCGGCTTCTCCCGCAGATCGTCCAGCCGGGCCATCACTTCTTCCACCAGCGGGTGCCCGGACTCGTCCTGGGGCGACTCGTCCTGGGCGGACTCTGCTTCGAACGGCTGCTCGTGCTGCTCGTCGGGTTCGCGGGCGAACTCCGGACCGAACTCCACCTCGGCCGGGTCCACTCGGGCCGGCTCCGCGCCGTACTGGCCGTTCTCGTCGTACTGGTCGTTCTGGGCGCCGGGCTCCGAGTCGTAGTCGGGCTGGGCCTGGGGCTCCTCGCCGCGCTCCGGCGCGTAGTCCGGTTCCACGTCAGGGTCGACGTCCGGGGGGAACTGCTCGCCAGGGTGTTCGGTCACGTCAGGCCTTCTTCGCTGCCGTCTTCTTGGCGGGCGCCTTCTTGGCGGGCGCCTTCTTGGCAGCGACCTTCTTGGCCGGAGCTGCCTTCTTGGCGGCGGCCTTCTTGGCGGCGGCCTTCTTGGCCGGGGCCGCCTTCTTGGCCGGAGCCTTCTTGGCGGGCGCCACCGGTGCCGCTACCGGAACAGGTGCTGCAGCCTGGGCCTGCGCCTCGGCGAGCTCAGTCTCCAGCTGCTGCACCCGGCGGGCCAGTGCTGCGACCTCTTCGGTGCGGACGAACCCGAGCCGCGCGACCGCGCCCTCGACCTCGTTCGTCACGATCGCCTGCAGCAGCTGACGGTTGCTCTTGCTGGTGGCAACGATCTCGTCGGCCAGGTCGCCCACCTTCGTGGTCAGCCCGGACGTCAGCGCGTCCGCGCCGGTCTGCTGCAGCAGCGCCTTCGCCGCCGCCTGGGCCTTCTGCTTGCTGACCTCGGTCAGGCCGTTCGCCAGCTGTACGTAGCCGCGCAGTGCGTCCATCACCATGACTGCCTCCTCGCTTCGTTCCAGCAACGGTAGCGCCTCTGCCCTGCATTACCAGCCAGGGATCGCTTCACTTCTCGAGCCCGATGCGGTGCAGAGCGGCGTCGATGGCGATCGTGCCGAGCGCCGGTGCGGGCTTCGGCAGCGGACGGCGGCTGCTGCGGGTCGCCGACTTGGCAGTCTTGGCGGTCGGCTTGGCCGGCTCGTCTGTCGCGGTCCACACGGCCGACAGGATCGCGCGCAGCCCGTCGTACGGCTCGCCCTCGCCCTTGACCGCCACGGAACCGTTGACGACCTCAGCCGACCAGCCCGCACAGGTGTGCTTGCTGCCGTCGACAGTCACGCCAGGTTGCTTCTGCCCGAGCGCAGCAAGGTCAGGCGCGATGTACGTCGGCCGCTCGTTCTTCGGCGCCCGCGCCAGGTCATGCGCGTCGTGAACGCCAGTAGCGACCCAGAGGCTCGCAATGCCGACCGCGTGGGCCCCTGCGATGTCGGAGTCCAGCCGGTCACCGATCATCAACGGCTTCTTGGCTTTCAGCCGCTCGATACTCGTCTCCAGCAGCGGTGGGGCCGGCTTGCCGGCGACGATCGGGTCCACCTCGACCGCGGCGCGGACTGCCTGCACCAGCGTGCCGTTGCCGGGCGCCATCCCCGCGGCGGTCGGGATGGTCAGGTCAAGGTTGGTCGCGAACCACTTCGCGCCCTCGTTGATCGCATGCGCACCATCGGCGAGCATCACCCAGTTCACATCCGGGTGGAAGCCCTGTACGACGGCCACCGGGCGGGCGTCACTGCTGCGCACCGCGGTGAGCCCGTACTCCTCCAAGGCTGCATAGAGCCCTTCACCGCCAATGACGAGCACCGGCGAGCCCTTGGGGTACTCACTCGCGATCAGCTTCGCTGCGGCCTGTGCGGAGGTCACCACGTCGTCAGCGATCACATCCAGCCCGAACGACGCCAGGTGCTCGGCCACGACCCGTGCCGGCCGACTGGCGTTGTTGGTGATGTAGCCGATCCGCATGCCTTCCTTGGCCGCCTTGCGCAGGTGGTCAGGCGCCTCGGGCACCGGGTCCGGACCGACGTACACCACGCCGTCCAGATCGAGCAGCGCGACGTCGTACCGGCTCGCGAGCGGTTCATCACACTCTGACAGCGGCGCGGGCGCTTCGCCATGCGTGCTCATGAGTCCCGTCCTACGATGCGAGACATGCTGGATTCGAGGGGGAGCGTGCTGCGGCTGGACCCGCTGCGTGCGTGGCGGTTCGTCGCGGGGATGGTGAGCGGCCTGGGCGCGGTCACCTCACCACCGTACGACGTGCTGGAACCCGCGCTGGTCCGGCGGCTGACTGCGTCTGATCTGCACAACATGGTGAGGCTCATCCTTCCACGCGACCCCAACCTGGGTCCGAGCCGGTACGACGAGCCGGCCCGGCGCCTCGCCGGTTGGCGGGAGGCCGGTGTGGTGATCCAGGACCCACGCCCCGCGCTGTACGTCTACGAGCAGCGGCTGGGCGACGCCGTACTGTGCGGTCTGGTCGGGTCACTCGCACTGGATCCGCAGCGGCGCGTGGTGCTCCCCCACGAGAACGTGATGCCGCACTGGGTCGACGACCGCCTCGAACTGATGGAAGCCACCGACGCGGACCTCGAGCCCATCCTGCTCGCGTACGGCGACGGTGGCGCGGCCAGCGACGCAGTGGACGCGGCCCGGGCCGGGGTGCCGTGGGTGGAGGCCGAGACCGAGAACGGTGCCGAACATCGCATCTGGCGCATCGAAGACCCTGAGACCCTCGCAGTGATCGCCGAGGAGATCGGCAAGCACGAGGCGCTGATCGCCGACGGCCACCACCGCTACGCGGCGTACCTGGAGCGCCGTCGCCGTGAGCCGAACCGTCCGGGCACTGACGTCGGCCTGGCGATGCTGGTCGACTACAACCGGCACCCGCTGACGCTGGATCCCATTCACCGCGTAGTACCCGGTCTGACGCTCGACATGGTGCGCACCCGCACCCCCGAGGGCTGGCACGTGCTGCCAGGCCGCCTGGTCGACCTCCCCGACCGACTCACAATCACCGACGGCACCGACTGGATCACGGTCCGGCCGGCCAACGGTCAGACCGTGCCCGTCGTCTCATCGCTCCACGAGCACCTGCTGCCCGCCTGGGGCGCACCGCTGGACGACATCACCTTCCACCACACGCTGTCCGACGCCCTAGCGCTAGCTGGGCCCACCCAAGCGGCTGTCGAGCTCACTGCACCACGCCTCGACCAGGTGCTCGGCTCAGCCGTCCAAGGCGTCATCCTGCCGCAGAAGGCAACCTCCTTCGGCCCGAAGCCTCGCGTCGGCCTGCTGTTCAGAGTCCTCTAGCTTCGACCTCTTACCTTCACGAGCGGTGGTACAAACCGAGGAACTCGGCACGCAGCGGCTTGCGGGCCGCTCGGTGCCGCTCCACAAGCCGTCCGAGGGTGAAGGCCAGCTCGGGCTCCGCAGTCGGTACGAGCGCGGTCAGGGCGTCTGCAGCAGCGCACTGGTCCTGGTGCTGCCCCAGCAACTCCTGGTACCTGGCCGCCTGGACTGCAGTCGCGTGTGCCTCGTCCCCGAGCACAGTCGCGCAGGTGTCAGCGGCGTACCGCACGCGCTTGGCCAGCAACCGCACCTCATGCCAGTCGTCGTCCTGTGTCCACGGCTGCAGCTTGTCCGCCTCCCCCGCAAACACCTGTACGGCGCTGTCCAGCAGCTCGGGCAGCACCTCCCCACACGGCTTCGCGGCCTTCCGTTTGAGCCCGGGCGCGGCCGCCACTGACTCCAGCGTGCAGAGCAACGTGGTGGTGCGTTCACCAGCGACAACCTCGGCTGAGCGAGCCGCGGCGCGCTCTAGCCCGGCGGTGAGGGTCTGCAGGATCTGCTCGACGTGTTCCGGGTCGTCCTCACTCGTCGACGTCTCCTTGACGAGTGCTGCGATCACTTCCAGATCCCGTGCCTCACCACAGGCGTTCGCCAGCTCCGACAGCTCGCTCCGCAGGTCTGTGGCCCACTCACCCGCCAAGAACCCCTTGAAGAGCTTCAGATTGCTCCGCAACCGCCGGCACGAGACCCGAACCTGATGGATGGCGTCATCCTCGCCCTTCTCCACCATCACCACCGCTCGCCGGAGCCGCCGGCCACCCTTGGCGAGCGCGTTCCCAATCAGCACCTCAACCGGCGTCTCCGCCCCCAGCAGCCCCACGCTTGCTCCCATCGCCCCATTCTCCCGACCCCACCCCACCCCCGATCACTCCGCGCGCGTCGCCCACCACCAGCCACCGCAACATCCAAACCCCCACAGCACCTCGCCAGCGTGTCCCCGGCCCCTGCACCCCACGCAGCCGCCACACGGACCGCCCGACCGCGAGCTAGTCGAGAAGGCTGCGGCAAGGTGGTCGGCGCCGAGGTGGTCGGCGGCGAGCTGGTCGGTGCGAGGTGGTCGGTGCGAGGTGGTCGGCCGTCGGCGCGAGGTGATCGGCGCGGGATGATCGGCGCGAGGTGGTTGGGCGTTGGCGCGAGGTGGTCGGCGCGGGCGGTTGGGGCGGGTGGTTGGGGCGGACGTGCGCCACTCACTAACCCACTCCTGACCCGCCGGCGCAGAGCACGCTGAGCGTGAACCATCCCGTCCGCACAGAGTTAGTGAGTGCCAGCGGTCCGCTCCTCCCAGTTCCCTACCCGCAGGCCAGCTTCGCTCGACGCGCGACCACCCGTCACCCCACCCAAATCCCCATCGGCACGGTGGCTTCGCTCGACGCGCGACCACCCGTCACCCCACCCAAATCCCCATCGGCACGGTGGCTTCGCTCGACACGCCATGACCCTCCGCCCCGCCTCCACTGTGAGGAGAGTGTCGCCGGTAAACGATGTACATCGACAGGGAGGCGGCACACTCGGCGATCGGTTCGGTCGAGGTTGTGGGCTTGGTCCCCGGATGTGAAAGAGCCGCCGGGGGTTACCCGGCGGCTCCGTCTGTGCGTTGCTGGTCTACTGGTCGGACTTCTCCGGCTTGTCCTCGGCCACGACCTCGGAGGCCTCGTCGGCGTCTTCCTCGGCGTTGTCCGTCGCGGTGTCGTCGTCGGAGTCGTCGGTCTCGTCCTCGGCCACCACCTCAGGGGCGTCGTCCGACTCGTCGTCTTCGGAGTCGTCGAGGTCGCCGAAGTTGTCTTCGTTGTCGACCTCGTCGACCTCCAGGACGGTCGCGGTGTCGTCGGCCGTATTGGCGTCGGACTCTTCGACCTCTTCCTCGAGGTCTTCGTCGAGGTCGGTGAACTCGAGTCCCTCGAGCTCGGCGGCGCGCTCGGCGGCTCCGGTGGAGCCGTCGGCGTCGGCGCCGGCAGCGCGGTGGAACCAGACCAGGGCCTCTTCGGTCCGGCCGGCCGCAGCCAGCGCGTCGGCGTACGCGTAGCGCAGGCGCGGCAACCAGTCCGCACGGGTGCGCTTGGTCAGCTCCGGCACCTCGAGCACCTGGATGGCGGCGGCGACCTGACCCATGTCACGCCGGGCGCCGGCCGTCACGATCAACAGCTCGATCTGCGTCGGCTCGGACAGGTCCCGAACGTGCTTGTCCTGCGCGAGCGCCAGTGCCTTCTCCGGGCGTCGCAGGGCACGCTCGCAGTCGGCCATCATGGCGAGCACTTCGTGGTTGCCGGTCATCCGCCGTACGGCGCGGAACTCGGTCAAGGCCTCGTCGTAGTGCTCAGCCAGGTACGCCGTGATCGCTACGGCCTCGCGGACACCACCGAGGCGGGCAGCAAGCCGACGAGCCGTCTTGGCGTGCAGGTACGCCAACTCCGGGTCGTCGTCCAGGAATCGCCCGGACGCCACCAGGTGTTGCGCAACCAGGTCCGCCAGGCTGCGTGGCAACGAGCGCAGCTCGGCCTTCGGGCCACGGTCCAGCTCCGCGCCGGTGATGCCCTCGGGAATCACCGGGTCGTCGCGACGCGGACCGACCTTCTCCTCGTCGTCCCGTCGCGGCCCACCGCGCCGGTCGTCACGTCCACCGCGCCCACCGCGGGCGTCGCGATCGTCCCGCTTGAAGGCGCCACGCTCACCACGCGCCGGCCCCGCACTGCGAGCACCGCCGCGCACGCCACCACGGTCGTCCCGCGGCGCCGAGCGCTGATCCCGACGGCCTTCGCCCCGGTCATCCCGCCGGAACCCACCGGGAGCACTACCCCGATCGTCCCGCGCCGGACGCTCGGTCCGAGGCGCACTACGGTCATCGCGAGCAGGCCGAGCATCCCGGCTGTACCCACTGCGGTCGTCGCGTGCCGGGCGCGCGTCGCGGCTGTAGCCACCGCGGTCGTCACGCGCCGGACGGTCGCCTCCACGGAATCCGCCGCGGTCGCCACCACCGGAACGGTCATCACGGTTGTAGCCGCCACCGGCCGGACGGCTGTAACCGCCGCTGGAACGGTCATCACGGTTGTACCCACCACTGGCAGGACGGCTGTCGCGGTTGTAGCCACCACCGCTGGAACGGTCATCGCGGTTGTATCCGCCACTGGCGGGACGGCTGTCGCGGTTGTAGCCACCGCCGCTGGAGCGGTCGTCGCGGTTGTAGCCGCCCCGATCGTCACGGGCCGGACGCTCAGTCCGCGGCGCACTGCGGTCGTCGCGCGCCGGGCGCGCGTCGCGGCTGTAGCCACCGCGGTCGTCACGCGCCGGACGGTCGCCGCCACGGAATCCACCGCGGTCGCCACCACCGGAACGGTCATCACGGTTGTAGCCGCCACCACTGGGGCGATCGTCACGCCCGCCCGTGGAGCGGTTGTCTCTGTTGAAGCCGCCGCTGGAGCGGTCGTCGCGGTTGTAACCACCGCGGTCGCCACCACCAGAGCGGTCGTCGCGGCGGTATCCGCCGGAACGGTTGTCGCCACCGCGGTCATCACGCCCGCCGGCCAGCTGGCCACCGAACGGATCGCGGCGGCCCTTGTCGTCACCACGGGAGCCGGCGAATCCACGCCTGTTCTCCGTACGCGGCTCGTCCCGGTCACCACCGCTACGCGGCGCACTGCGCGGAGCACCGGTACGCGGGGTGTCCCCACGACTCGAAGCACCCCGGAAACCACCAGAGCTGCGCTGACCACCACTGCCACCGGAACCGCCACCGGAGCGGTTGCCGCCGTACCCAGAGCCGCCGCTCGAGCCACCGGATCCAGAACGGTTCCCACCGCTGGAACCACCACTCGAACCCGAACGACCGCCGAAGCTCGAACCGCCCCCGGAACCAGAACCGGAGCGCTTACCGCCGTAGCCGGCGCCACCGGATTCGGGACGTCCCCCGCTACTACGGCCGGAACGGCCACCGCTCCCGGAGGAACCGCGACGGTCCCCCGAGCCGGACCGGGGATTGCGAGGTGGCGTCGCCACAGTGACTCCTTCGATGCTGACGTGCGGGGTAACCGCACTAACCTACCGCCCCGCGCCCCGGAGACCCTCATCGAGAGGCCCGGAGCCCACCTGGCGAGCATCGCCCGGAGGTCCGGTGCAGCGAAAAAATAGCCGGACATATGTTAAGGGCCACCCCTTACGGGGTGGCCCTTAACAGTGTGAAAGTCCGGCGGCGTCCTACTCTCCCACGACCTCCCGATCGCAGTACCATCGGCGCTGAAGGGCTTAACTTC